>CAWEGQ010000002.1:0-621120 GCA_963808605.1 uncultured Solirubrobacterales bacterium | reverse complement strand
CGGCTCGCCCCATGGCTCGCCGAGCTCTACCTCGCCCGCACGGGCTTCAGCTCACAGCAAACCGACATACCAGCAGCGCCCGACCGAACGGACTACCTCGAAGCACCACTGGACGCCGACCGCGATCATGGCTGGCAGGGGCCGTTCACCCGGCACGCGCACGACCGCAGCTTCCAGCTGTGGGGTGCCACCCACCGACCGGCGGTGGCCGCCCTCGCCGGGATGACGATTGGAGCAGGTTTGGCCGCTCGCCGACTCAGGCCGTAGCCGCGCTGGGCAGCCAGCTGAACCGCCGCGCCGCCACCACGGCTGCGCCGATCGCCCACAGCACGAGCACCAGCAGGTCCTGCGGGGAGATCGCGCCGGCGAACGACCCGTGAACCGAGGCCTTGTGCAACGCGGCGGCGAGGTGCTCGACCGGGAACACGGAGGCGATCCCGCGCAGCGTCCCGCCGAGCTGGTGGGTGGGAATCCAGACGCCCGAGATGAAGTACAGCGGCATGAGCGTCGCCTGGACGATCGGCTGGGCGGCGTCGAGCGACCCGATCATGCCGGAGACGGCGTAACCCAGGCAGGCGAATGCGAGCGTGCCGAGCACCACGGTGCAGGCGACCGCGACCAGCGATGCCGGGGCCATGCCGACGTGATAGCCGAAGCGGGCGATCACCAGTAGGAGGGTCGACATGATCGCCGCGATCAACAGCGTCGAGACCGCCTGTCCGGCCACCAGCACGGCGGGCGGCACCGGGGTCGCGCGGCGGCGCTTGAGCACCCCGGTCTCCCGTGCGGTGGCGACCGACACCACCAGCCCCGCATAGGCGGCGGTGATGATCGACATGGCCAGGATGCCGGGGACATAGAAGCGCGAGAGCTTGACGGTGATGCCGTCGACCACCGTGGTCCCGTGACCGAACACTCCGGCGAAGATCACCAGCAACAGGATCGGGAAGAAGAACGTGAAGAACCGCGCGCGGGGGTTGCGCAGGCTGGCCCGGAGGTCGTAGCGCACCTGGTGCGCCAGCAGCGCCGCCCAGCCGCGCGAGGCCGCGGAGGCCCTGGCGCGCGTGGCCGCGGAGGCCCGAATTTCCGCCCGGGCTCCCGGCTGCTTGGCCTGGCGGCGCCGCCAGCGCCGCAATAGGGCTCTGAGGATCAGCAACATTCGGAACTCCTAGTGCTCGGGGTTGATGATTTCGAGGTAGACGTCCTCCAGCGTGGGCCGGCGCACCTCGAGGTCGTCGAGCTCGAGGTCGTGCTCCAGGGCCCAGCCGGAGAGCGTGTGCAGGTCGGCCGCGACGCTGGCGCTGGGCAGCACGATCCGTCCGCCCAGCGGCCGCTCGGCGCGCTGTGCCAGGGCCGGTGGGAGGTCGGCCGGCCCGGTCGGCGCCGGGAGCGCGAAGCTGATCGCGGCAGCGGACCGATTACGGTCACCGAGCGTCTGCGGCGTCCCCTCGGCCACGATCTGGCCCGCCGCGATGATGGCGATCCGGTCGGCCAGGCGCTCGGCCTCCTCCATGTAATGGGTGGTCAGGAACACCGTCTTGCCGAGCGAGCGCAGGCCGGCGATCACCTCCCAGGCCGCACGCCGGGCGGACGGGTCAAACCCCGTCGTCGGCTCATCCAGGAAGATCAGCTCCGGGTCGCCGATCAGCGCCAGCGCGACGTCCAGACGCCGGCGCTGTCCGCCGGACAGCAAGGCGGCCCGCTCGGCGGCCTGCTCGGTCAGGCCGACCAGCTCCAGCGTCTCGTCTACCGGGCGCGGGGCGCGGTAGTAGCCGGCGTACAAGCCAAGGCACTCGGCCACGGTCAGGCCCGGCTCCGCGGAGGACTCCTGGAGGACGATGCCGACCCGCTCGCGCCAGCGGGACGGCGGGTGCGCCGGGTCGGCGCCGAGCACCTCGACGCTGCCCGAGCTGGCCGGTCGGAACCCCTCGAGGATCTCCACGGTGGTGGTCTTGCCGGCGCCGTTGGGCCCCAGGAAGGCGAAGATCTCGCCACGGTTGACGGTCAGGTCGATTCCGCGGACCGCCTCGTGGTCGCCGTAGCGCTTGTGCAGCGCCCGCACGGTGATGACGGGCTCGGTCCGGGATGGGGATGGCTGGGCGGCACGCCGCTGGGCGATGGCCGCCTCGAGGGAGTTCGTGAGCATGCCGTCAAGCTACGCGGCAGCCACTCCCCCGTCATCGGCGTCCGGGTCGAACTTGACTCTCCACCCCCGGGCGGAGGGCTCGACCCGCGGACTCCACCCTCCGGCCGATGAAGCGGGCGGCCGACCGGCCTATCTTTTGCCCAGCATGCGTCCGCTCATCCGATGGTTCTCCAGCAACGACCGCCTCGGTGACGGCCAGGGGCGCGCCCCCGTGGAGGCGATCTTTCTGCGCTGCCTCGGCCTGGTCTACCTGGTGGTGTTCCTGATCTCCAGCATCTCGACCCGCCCCCACCCCGGCCTGCACCACCGCGGGCCGGTGATCCTGGTGGCGATGATCGCGTTCCTCGGCGCCGCGATCAGCACCCAGCCGCGGGCCAAGGTCGCGGCGCGCCGGCGGATCGCCCTGCTCGTGCTGGTGACGATCGCCTCGGCGGTGCTCGCCGTCGCCCAGCCGAACGGGATCTGGGAGGCCGGGCCCTACTTCGTCGGGATCGTGGCGGCGATGCGGCTCGAGCGGCTCGCCGGCATGCTCACGCTGGGCTTCTCGCTGATCACGCTGGTCGGCGTCTCGATCGTGGCCGGCCGGGGCAGCGCCGCCGTCTCGGTGGTGCTGGGCTCGGTCCCGTGGTTCCTGGTGATGCGCTTGATGCGCGACGCCCGCGAGCAGCATGCCGCGCTGGCGGCCGCCCAAGCGGCGGAGGCCCGCTCAGCCGCGGCGGCCGAGCGTGGACGGCTGGCCCGGGAGATGCACGATGTGCTGGCCCACTCCCTCTCCGCGCTGGCCCTGCAGCTCGAGAGCCTGCGGCTGCTCGGGCGCGACCGCGGCGTTGACGCCGAGGTCGTCCGAGGCCTCGATCAGGCCCACCACCTGGCCGCCAGCGGGCTCGAGGAAGCCCGCCGCGCCATCGCCGCCGCCCGGGGCGACGCGCTGCCAGGCCCCGAGCGGCTCGGGGCGCTCGCCGAGGCGTTCGGCGAGCAGAGCGGCCTGCCGGTGGCCGTCGAGGTCCGGGGCGAGCCGCGCGAGCTCGCCCCCGACGCCCGTCTGGCGGTCTACCGCACCGCCCAGGAGGCGCTCACCAACGTCCGCCGCCATGCGGCCGCCGAGCGCGTGAGGATGCAGCTCGAGTACGGCCCGCAGGCCACCGTGCTCGTCGTCGAGGACCACGCCGCGCCGGGGACGCCACCCCCGGTCGTTCCCGGGCTGACGGGTAACGGCTACGGCCTGACGGGGATGCGCGAGCGCGCCGAGCTGCTCGGCGGGGAGCTGCTGACCGAGCCCACCGCCGACGGCTTCCGGGTCGAACTGCGGCTGCCGGCGTGAGCGGCCGGCCGATCCGCGTGCTGCTGGCCGACGATCAGCGGTTGGTGCGCGAGAGTCTCGCGACGCTGCTCGGCCTGCTCGGCGGGATCGAGCTTGTGGCCACCGCGTCCGATGGCGAGGAAGCGGTCGCGCTGGTCGACCGGCACCGGCCCGACGTCGTGCTGATGGATCTGCGGATGCCGCGCGTCGATGGCATCGAGGCCACCCGTCGCGTGCGCGAGCGCCATCCCCAGGTTCAGGTGATCGCCCTGACCACGTACGCCGACGACGAGAGCGTGCTCGGAGCGCTTCGCGCCGGCGCGCGCGGCTACCTGACCAAGGACGCCAGCGGCGAGGACATCCGGGCGGCGATCGTGACGGTCGCGGGGGGCGACGCCGCGCTCGATCCGGCCGTCCAGCACCACGTGGTCGCGGCCCTGGCCGACCTCGGCTCGGCCCGCGCGGGTGGCCGGACCGGCCCACCCGGGCCCGAGCTGCCCGACGGTCTGACGCCGCGTGAAGCGGAGGTGCTCGGGCTGATCGCCGCCGGCCTGAGCAACAGCGAGATCGCCGAGCGCCTGGTGGTCAGCCCGACCACGATCAAGTCGCACATCAACCATCTGTTCGCCAAGGCCGACATCCGCGACCGCCCGCAGGCGATCAACTACGCCTACCGCCACGGGCTGGCCCAGCCGCCGGGCTAGCCGGTCGTGGCGATGATCACGTCGGAGGCCTTCACGATCGCCACGACCTCGCGTCCATCCGCGAGGCCGAGCTCGCGGGCCGCCTCGACGGTGATCGAGGCGACGAGGCGGACGCCCTGCGCGTCGAGTTCGATATTGGCGATCGCCTCACCCTCGGTGACGGACGTGACGGTCGCCGGGATCTGGTTGCGCGCACTCAGCTTCACGGTTGCCTCCATTAACGGGTTTTCTCTGAGTCGACGGTGACGAGGCCGGCGGCCAGGTCAACTACGTTATGCGATCCGCCTGACCTTCTGACAACCTGACCGCAACAAGTGCGCAACTTCTCGGCGATTTGCCGGTTGATGCAGATGGCTCCGGTGGAGTCGGGGTGCGTCGCACGTCCCCGGGCTGGGTCGGAGCAAACCGATGAAAGGACGGGCTGGATGAACTTCAGAAGCGCGCCCATGCGCCCCTGGCGGGCCGGGCCGGCACGCCGCGGGCTGGCGGCATGCACTCTCGCAATCGGCGTGGTCGCCGCCGCCCCGAGTGTGGCGTCCGCCGATCTCGGCGCGTGGAAGTTCCAGACGGCGCCGAAGCTGCAGCCGATGAAGGTCAAGGTCCTGACCAACCAAAAGGGCGCGGCGCCCGGGGACATCTTCACCGCCCCGTTCCATGACTTCGCGGTCGCGGCGCCACTGGTTGGCCAGCCAGGAACCCTGATCCTCAACAACAAGGGCAATCCGGTCTGGTTCCGCTCCGTGCCAGTCGCCCAAGAGGCGCTCGACTTCCAGACGCAGACGCTGAACGGCCAGCCGGTGTTGACCTGGTGGCAGGGTCCGTTGAACCTTCCCCCGGCCAGCCCGGCGGGAGTGCCGGTGACCGGGAAGGGCGCCTTTTACATCTACGACCAGCATTACAAGCAGATCAAGACGGTCACGGGTCAGAACGGCTGGACCGCCGACCCGCACGAGTTCCTGATCACCCCCCAGGGCACGGCGATCTTCCCCGTGGTCAAGGACATGACGGCCTCCCAGACCACGTTCCATGGCCAATACGAGGACAACGGGATCCAAGAGGTCGACCTCAAGACCGGAAAGCTCGTCTTCTCCTGGGACATGGCCGCGCACGTCCCGTTCAGCCAGGCCCAGGTCGCGGCTCCGCCCCTCGGCGTCTGGGACCCGTACCACATCAACTCGATCGACGAGGACTCGAGCGGCCACCTGCTGGTCTCGGCCCGCAGCACTTGGGGCATTTATGAGATCAACCACAACGCGTCGGGCGCGGTCGTGTGGCAACTGGGCGGTACGGGCGAGACGATCAAGCCCGGCCCCAACGCCGACTTCTCCTGGCAGCACGACGCGAAGTTCCTGCCCGGCAACGAGATCAGCCTGTTCGATGACTCCTGTTGCAATGTGCCGGGCGGCAAGCCGACCCGGTTCGCGCGCGGGCTGGTGTTGAAGCTCGACCTCGGCGCCAAGACCGCGACCTATGTGACCAGCTACACGCACAACCCGGGACTCAACGTCTCGACTCAGGGCAATACGCAGACGCTCGCCGGCGGCAATGTGTTCGTGGGTTGGGGTCAGGATCCGTTCTACTCCGAGTACAGCGCGACGGGCAAGGTCCTCTACGACGTCGCGATGCCCAGCCCCAACGAGTCCTACCGCACGCTGCTGCAGGCCTGGGTCGGCAAGCCGCGGACCAAGCCGAGCGTGGTCGTGCGCCGGGCCGCCGGACGGGTCACCCTCTACGTGTCCTGGAACGGCGCCACCGACGTCACCAAATGGAAGGTGCTCGGCGGCCCCGGCAAGCGGAAGCTGACCAAGCTCAAGACCGCGGCCCACGGCGGCTTCGAGACGACGATCAGGTTCAAGTCGAACCGGTCCAAGTTCGAGGTGGAGGGCCTCAGCAGCACGGGCAAGGTGCTCGGCACCTCAGTCCTGGTGAAACCCACTAAGGCGCCGGCGACGGGAGGGTGAACCGCCGTAGGTACCTGGTCGCCGCCCTGACAGCGCTGCTCGCGCTGTCAGGCGCGGCCGCCGCCCAGGGGGCTACCGCCGTCAGCGTGTACCCGATCGCGGGTGCTCGCTACGAACTGCCCGCCACCCAGATCGCGTTTCGCGGCATCCCCGCGAGCCAGATCGGCGCCGTTTCCGTGGTCGGCTCCAAGAGCGGCGTGCACCCCGGCACGATCCAGGCCGACTCCGACGGCCAGGGCGGGAGCTTCATCCCGGCTACCCCGTTCACGCAAGGGGAGACGGTCACTGTCACCACGGGCCTGAACATCGTCGGCGGGACGGGCGGGGCGTTCACGTTCGGGATCGCGAACACCTCCAAACTGGGGCAGTACCCCCCGCTCCCGCAGGTTCAGGCCGCGCCAAATGGAATTCAGCGGTTCCGCTCGAGGCCAGACCTCCAACCCGCGGGCATAACGGTCACGCAGAACTCGGCCCCGGCCTCGGCCGGCGACATCTTCCTGGCACCGCAGTTCGGCCCCAACCAGGACGGCCCGATGATTCTCAACCCCCAGGGCCGCCTGGTTTGGTTTCACCCCACGGCGCTGGGCAGCAAGGTGCTGAGCACCGATTTTCGAGTCCAGCACCTGTTCGGCCAGCCGGTGCTGACGTGGTGGCAGGGGTACACGGTCTCGGGCAGCGGCTCCGGCTCGGGGTACATCTACGACCGCAACTACCAACAGCAGTATGTCGTTCACGCGGCCGACGGGATGGGGATGGATCTCCACGAGTTCCTGATCACGAACTCGGGCCAGGCCTACTTCATCGCCGCTTCGCCGCTGAAGAAGGCCGGTGACAGACGCCCGCTGGTGGACTCGGTGGTGCAGGAGATCGACATCAAGACCGGGCTGGTGCTGTTCGAGTGGCACGCGATGGACCACATCAGCCTCCAGGAGTCCTCCCAGGTCGGAAAAGGCATCCCCGGTCACATCGTCGACCCATTCCACTTCAACTCGGTCGGCCTCGATCGCGACGGCAACCTGATCGTCTCGGCCCGGAACACATCGGCGGTCTACAAGATCGACCGGAGCACCGGCCAGATCATCTGGCGCCTGGGCGGCAAGCAGTCGAGCTTCAAGATGGGCTCCGGGACCCCGACGGCGTTCCAGCACGACGCTGTCGTCCAGTCCGACGGCACGATCACCATCTTCGATGACGGTGCCGGCCCGCCCAAGGTCCATGCCGACTCGCGCGGGATCCGGGTCGCGCTCGATCTTCAGCACATGACCGCCTCGCTGGTCAGGGAATACGACCACGCGCCGAAGATCTCCGCCCCCTTCGAGGGGAGCGCGCAGGCACTGCCCGGCGGCGATCTGTTCCTGGGCTGGGGAGCGCAGCCCTACTTCTCCGAGAACAACGCCAGCGGGAAGCAGGACTTCGACGCCCACTTCGACGAGCCGACGACCAGCTACCGCGCCTACCGCTTCCCCTGGAGCGCGCAGCCGCCGACCACCCCCGCGCTGAACATCAGACCCAATCCCGACGGAACCATGCAGGTGTCCGCCAGCTGGAACGGCGCCACCGACGTGGCCGCGTGGCGCGTGCTCTCGGGCGCCGGCAACTCGCTGCGGGCGCTCGGGAACGTGCCCACGCACGGCTTCGAGACGTCGATCGCCGTTCACAGCGGCAATCCGTCCTTCGCGGTGCAGGCGCTCGGCGCGGCGGGCAACACGCTGGCCGGCTCGGGCACCGCGAACGCTGGGCAGAGGACCGCGATCTACAGCCACAGCGCGTTCGTCTCACCCGGCGGGTTGGCCGGCATCCCGGTCGGCTGCTTCGCCCTGAAGTCCTGCAAGATCGTCATCACCGTCAACCGCGGCCGCACCCTGCTGGCGCGCAGCGGGACCCAGACTCTCGGCGCCAACACCAGCGGCGTCCTGTTCTTCAGGCTCTCCCCCGCGGGACGCAGGATGCTCGCCCATGCGCGCAGTCGCCGCCTCTCGGTCAGCGCGACCGCACGCGCTTCGGTTGGTTCCATCAGCACGGTGACGCTGAACCTCATCCCCTACCGCACCAGCGGCCCCGGCCCGCACCGCGACCACACCCAGAACGGCGGTCTCGGTCTGCTCGGCCAGACAGCCTTCGTGAGCTCCGGCAACCGCGTCGGCGGACTGCTCACCGCCTGCACCTCGGCGACCGCCTGTCTGGGGTCGGCGACGATCACCGTCGGCCACACGGTGGTCGCCCACACGGGTCAGGAGTACCAAGGGCCCAAGCAGGCCGGTTTCCTGTTCTTCACCCTGACCACCGCCGGTCAGACCATGCTCAACCACGCCAGTGGCGGCCAACTCGGCGCGCACGTCACGATCACCGGCAGCTCCAGCGCCAGCGGCGACATCGCGCTGGTGCCGTTCCGCTGACCGAGCGCGCGGTTGACCCGGCTGGCCTTTCGGGTACCGTTTTTTCGGTGGGCGACATTTTTGGGGATCCGTCGGTGGCGACGGGTCCAACCGACGAGGGTCTCGCGGTCGAGCTGGCGCGGGCCGCGGGCACCGTTCTGCTCGCGCTGCGTTCGACGAACATGCTCGGCCCGCGCGAGCTGGGCGCGGCCGGCGACGCCATCTCCCACCAACTGCTGACGCGGGCGCTGGCCCTTCACCGCCCCCGCGATGCGGTGCTCTCCGAGGAAGCGGCCGCCGATCCGGCCCGGCTCGAGGCCAGCCGGGTGTGGATCATCGATCCGCTGGACGGAACCCGCGAGTACGGCGAGGGGCGCGAGGATTGGGCGGTGCACGTCGCCCTGGCCATCGACGGCATTCCGGGTCCGTCGGCGGTCGCGCTGCCCGCCCTTGATCGCGTCTGCTCCAGCGCCCGGCCGGTACCCCTGCCGCCGGCCCACGCCGGGCCTCTGCGGATCGCCGTCAGCCGCAGCCGTCCGCCCCAGGAGGCTGAGCTGGTCGCCGCGGCGCTGGAGGCCGAGCTCTTGCCGATGGGCTCCGCCGGCTTCAAGGCGATGGCGGTCCTGAGCGGCGCCGCGGACGCCTACCTGCATGCCGGCGGGCAGTACGAGTGGGACTCGGCCGCACCGGTGGGTGTGGTGGCGGCCGCGGGTCTCCACGCCTCCAGGATCGACGGCTCGCCGCTGCTCTACAACCGCTTCGACACGCTCCTCCCTGACCTGCTGATCTGCCGACCCGAGCTGACCGTCCGGATGCTCGGCGCCCTGGCCTCGGCGACGACGGAGACCGACTCGTGAAACCGGTCGCGCGCTCCGCCGGTGAGGCGGGCAGGCGGGGGGGCACTCAGCGGCTCACGCATCTTCAGCGTCTGGAGGCCGAGAGCATCCAGATCATGCGGGAGACGGTCGGCGAGTGCGAGAACCCGGTCATGCTCTACTCGGTCGGCAAGGACAGCTCGGTGATGCTGCGGCTGGCCCTCAAGGCGTTCTATCCGTCACCGCCGCCGTTCCCGTTGCTGCACGTGGATACGACCTGGAAGTTCCGGGCCATGTACGAGTTCCGCGAGCGGATGGTCGCCGAGGTCGGGATGGAGCTGCTGGTCCATCAGAACCCGGACTGCCTGGAGCGGGGGATCAACCCGTTCACGCACGGATCCGGGGTCCACACCGACCTGTGGAAGACCGAGGGTCTCAAGCAGGCCCTGGACCAGCACCGATTCGATGCCGCCTTCGGGGGGGCACGGCGCGACGAGGAGCGCTCACGGGCCAAGGAGCGGGTGTTCTCGGTTCGCTCCGCCGCACACCGATGGGACCCCAAGCTGCAACGCCCGGAGTTGTGGCGCCTGTACAACGGCCGCACCCGGCCCGGCGAGAGCGTCCGGGTCTTCCCGCTGTCCAACTGGACCGAACTCGACGTCTGGCAGTACATCCACCTCGAGCAGATCCCGATCGTCCCGCTGTATCTGGCCGCTCCGCGACCTGTGGTGGAGCGCGACGGCACGCTGATCATGGTCGACGATGACCGCATGCCGTTGCGGGACGGCGAGGTGCCGCAGATGCGCAGCGTCCGGTTCCGCACGCTCGGCTGCTATCCGCTGACCGGCGCGATCGAGAGCGACGCGAGCACGCTGACCGACGTGATCCAGGAAATGCTGCTGGCCACCACCTCCGAGCGCCAGGGCCGGGTGATCGACCACGATTCCGCCGGGTCGATGGAGCGCAAGAAGCAGGAGGGGTACTTCTGATGGCCGACGTGCGCACCCGGGTTGCCGACGACATCCTGGGTTACCTCGACGAGCACGAGCACAAGAGCCTGCTGCGGTTCATCACCTGCGGCAGCGTCGACGACGGCAAGAGCACGATGATCGGCCGGATGCTCTACGAGTCGCACCTGGTGTTCGAGGACCACCTGGCCACCCTCCAGGCCGACTCGGCGAAGGTCGGCACGCAGGGCGCGGATCTCGACTTCGCCCTGCTGGTCGACGGCCTTCAGGCCGAGCGCGAGCAGGGCATCACCATCGACGTGGCCTATCGCTTCTTCTCCACCGAGCAGCGGAAGTTCATCGTCGCCGACACCCCCGGGCACGAGCAGTACACGCGCAACATGGTCACCGGGGCATCCACCGCCGATCTCGCGGTGATCCTGATCGACGCGCGCAAGGGCGTGCTCACCCAGACCCGGCGGCACAGCTACCTCGTCTCCCTCCTGGGCATCAAGCAGGTGGTGCTGGCGGTCAACAAGCTCGATCTCGTCGCCTACCAGCCGGACGTGTTCCACCAGATCGAGTCGGACTACCGCGCGTTCGCGGCCGGGCTCGAGTTCGACGCGATCACGGCGATCCCGATCTCCGCGCTGCGGGGCGACAACATCACCGCGCTCAGCCAGAACACGCCGTGGTACACCGGCCCCACGCTGATCGGCCACCTCGAGACCGTCGAGGTCGACGATCGGCTCGCCGCCTCCCCGTTCCGGATGCCGGTTCAGTGGGTCAACCGGCCCAACCTGGATTTCCGCGGCTTCAGCGGCGCGATCCTCACCGGGACCGTCCAGCCCGGCGACCCGGTTCGCGTGATGCCCAGCGGCCGCGAGTCCACGATCGCGCGGATCGTCACCCACGACGGCGATCTCGATCTGGCCGTCGCAGGTCAGTCGGTGACGCTCACGCTGGCCGACGAGATCGACGTCAGCCGGGGCGACGTGCTCGCCGCCGGACACGAGCCGCCGGGCGTGGCCGACCAGTTCGAAGCTGACGTGATCTGGATGTCCGAGGCTCCGCTCACCCCCGGCCGCCACTACCTGCTGAAGCTCGGCGCCCGCACCGTCGGGGCGACCGTGGCCCACCCGAAGCACCGAGTCGACGTGAACACCATGCAGCACCTGGCCAGCAAGACGCTCGCCCTCAACGAGATCGGGCCGTGCACGATCACCGTCGACCGCCCGATCGCCTTCGACCCGTATCGGGAGAACCGCGAGATGGGCGGCTTCATCCTGATCGACCGCCTGACCAACGCCACGGTCGCCGCCGGCCTGCTGCACTTCGCCCTGCGCCGCTCCCAGAACGTCCACTGGCAGGCCGTCGAGGTCAACCAGCAGGCTCGCAGCGCGATGAATCCCCACGGCCCGGCGATCGTGTGGTTCACCGGCCTCTCAGGCGCGGGCAAATCGGCGATCGCCAACCTGGTGGAAAAGCGGCTGCACGCCGGGGGCGCCCGCACCTACCTGCTCGACGGCGACAACATCCGCCACGGGCTCAACAAGGACCTCGGCTTCACCCAGGCGGACCGGATCGAGAACATCCGCCGAATCGCCGAGGTCGCCCGGCTGATGATCGATGCCGGGCTGATCGTGCTGGTCTCCTTCATCTCGCCCTACCGCGAAGAACGCCAGATGGCCAGAACCATGGTCGGGCCCGACCAGTTCTGCGAGGTCTACGTCGACACCCCGCTGGAGGTCGCCGAACAACGCGACGCCAAGGGCCTCTACGCCAAGGCCCGCCGCGGCGAGCTCAAGAACTTCACCGGCATCGACTCGCCCTACGAGCCACCGGAGGCTCCGGAGGTGCACATCAAGACGGTGGAGGTCGACGCCGTGCGCGGCGCCCAAGCGGTGATCGCTCAGCTGCACGCGCTCGGCGTGCTCGACGGCGACGCCTTCGCCGGCTGATGAAACTCTTACGCTGAGCCGGCCGGGCTTACGCCCGTTCTACACCGCTCTGGCTAGAAAAGGGGGGATGAGCCTCTCGACGGCGGGGACCCGCCGGGTCGACTTGAAGTACCACGGCGGCCTCGATGGCCTGCGCGGGCTGGCCGTGATCGGCGTGGTGCTCTACCACGGCGGCGTGGCCTGGGCGGCAGGCGGATTCCTCGGGGTGGAGGTGTTCTTCGTGCTCTCGGGCTTCCTGATCACCTCGCTGCTGCTGGCCGAGTGGCGGGCGTCGGGGACGATCGCCCTCGGAGCGTTCTGGGGTAGACGGGCCCGCCGCCTGCTTCCGGCCCTGCTGGGCATGGTCGCCGTGGTCGGGATCTACTACGCCCTGGCCGGCCCGAATCAGTCCGTCCCAAGCCTCAAGACCGATGGCCTTTCGACGCTCCTCTACGCGGGCAACTGGCATCAGATCCTCTCGGGCAGCAGCTACTTCGCCGCGACCGGGCCGGTATCGCCCCTCCAGCACACCTGGTCGCTGGCCATCGAGGAGCAGTTCTACGCGTTCTGGCCGCTGATGCTGCTGGGCATCCTCTGGCTGGCCGGCCGGCGCCGGCGCTCCGAGGCCGCCCGCCTGCGCTCCCTGCGGACGCTGCTGGTGCTGAGCCTGCTCGGCGTGATCGCCTCGGCGGTCGACACCGCGCTGCTGTTCACCGGTGGGCACGGCCTCGACCGCGTCTACTACGGGACCGACACCCGGGCTGGAGGACTGCTTGTCGGCGCGTCCCTGGCCATCTGGCTGAGCCTGCGCCGTCCCGCTAACCCGGGTGGCCGCTCGCGGGCGTTCGGCGTCGCCGCGCTGCTCGCCCTGGGGGCGGCGCTCGCCACGATGGCCATCGCCGACGGCAACTCCAGCTGGCTCTATCCCTACGGGCTGGTGGCCCTCGACCTGGCCGTGGCACTGGTGATCGCCGCCGTCGTGCTGGCTCCGCGCGCCCCGGTGGCGCGGCTGCTCTCCGCCCGGCCGCTGCGGGCGACCGGAAAGATCTCCTACGGCATCTATCTCTGGCACTTCCCGCTGTTCCTGTGGCTCGACGAGGGCTCGACCGGGCTCAGCGGGATGACCCTGCTCGCACTGCGCCTGGTCGTGACGCTGGCGGTCAGCACGCTCTCCTTCGTGGCGATCGAGCAGCCGATCCGCCGCCGCAAGGTGCCCCGCCGACTGGTGCGCGCGCTCGTCCCCGTCGCGGCCGGAGGCGCGCTGGCCTCGCTGCTGCTGGGCTCGGCCCTGTCGTCGGTGTCATTCTCCGACGCCTCGGCCGCCTCGCTGCCCAAGCCGCCGACCAGCCTGGAGGGCAGCGACGCGCCCTGCCGGGTCGGGCTCACCGACACCAAGGCCTATGGGCTCGCCCCGCTGCCGGCCGCCACAGCGACCAAACATGAGTACGCCGCGCTGGGGTCCCACAAGCTCACCTGGTCGGGCTCGACGACGGTCACCTTCCGCACCTGCCCGCCCAGCCCGGTGCTGGTGCTCGGCGACTCGCTGGCCTACACGCTCGGCGTCGGGCTGATGCAGAACGAGCAGCGCTACGGTCTCAAGCTGGCTGACGGAGCGATCCTCGGCTGTGCCTTCACGACGCAGGGCGATCTCCAGGTCGGCGGCACCTGGGAGACGCAATCGGCCGGCTGCCCGACCGCGCTGAATCAGTGGGCCGCGGAGGCCCAGGCCATCCACGCCAAGGCGGTGGTGGTCGAGCTCGGCTACCGCGACCAGTTCGACTGGCGCCGCGGCGGCCGGGTCGAGCATCTCGGACAGGCCGGGTTCGACGCGTACGTGCAGAAGCAGATCGACCGTTACGTCAAGGTGCTCGGGGCCGGCGGGCGCAAGGTCCTGTTCCTCTCGGTCCCCTGGTCCAAGCCGCCGGCCAACCGCGACGGCTCGGCCTCCGCGGCGGCCGCCCCGGCCCGGCACGCCGCGATCAACGCGATGCTGAACGCGGCGGCCCGCGATCACCCGAACGTCGCGGTGCTCGACATCGACAAGCTCGTCTCGCCGGCGAACCGGTACCAGAGCTCGGTCCGGGGACATCTGTGCCGCTTCGACGGGATCCATTTCACCCTGTACTGCAGCGAGCTGGTGCAGCCGGACGTCCTCGGCGAGGTGCGCAAGCTGATCGCCCGCTGATACACCGCTAGCATTCGCCACCCGGGGGTGTGAGGCAGTTGCCTGATTGACTAGCAAGGGGTTGCAGGTGGCGCGGCGTCGGTACGCAGATTTCCGCTGGTCCTGGTGGCTGCCCGTCGGGGGCGCGCTGGCATTGCTCGCCGTCGCCGTGGTCGCCGCCGCCTCCAGCGCATCGAGCGCGTCCAGCGCCGCCGGTCGGCACCCGCCGAACTGGATCACCACCTGGGCTGCCGCCCCGCAGCGCGCGGTCGCCACGAATCTTTCGGCGCGCGGCTTCGATCACGCCACGATCCGCCAGATCGCTTTCACCAGCATCGGCGGGACGATGGTCAGGGTCCGGATCAGCAACGTGTTCGGCGCCTTGCCCCTGCGGGTCGGTGGCGCCGCGATCGGCGTGGCGGCCGGCACCGGCGGCGCCGCGGTCACGCCCGGCAGCAATCGACCTCTGAGGTTCGGCGGCCGGCGTACGGTGCTGATCCCAGCCGGCGCCGAGGCGCTCAGCGACCCGGTCGCCTTCAACGTCAGACCGCTGCAGCGGCTGGCGATAAGCCTCTACTTCCCGGTGGCGACGGGTCCGGCGACCGAGCACTCGATCGCAGCGCAGACCAACTACGTGGCCACCGGCAACCGGGTGGCCGCCATCGGCTCGGCCGGATTCGTCACGCAGGCCCGCTCCTGGTTCTTCCTGGACGCCATCGACGTGCTCGCGCCGCGCCGCGACATCGGCTCGGTGGTCACGCTGGGCGACTCGATCACCGACGGCGTCGGCTCGAAGATCGGCGGCAACACGCGCTGGCCCAATGATCTGGCCCGCCGGCTCGCTGCGTCGTCCGGCCCGACCCTCGCCGTCGTCGACGAAGGACTGGGCGGGAACCGCGTGCTGAACGATTCCCCCTGCTGCGGGGTCAACGCGCTCGCGCGGTTCCAGCGCGACGTCGCGGGGCGCGCCGGGGTCCGGGAGGTGATCCTGCTGGAGGGCGTCAACGACATCGGCTTCAGTGCCCATCGCGACGCCAGGACGGATCCGCATACGAACGTCTCGGTCGCCGCGATCATCGCCGGGGACGAGCTGATCATCGCCCAGGCTCATGCCGATGGGCTGAAGATCTACGGCGCCACGTTGCTCCCGTTCAAGGGCGCTGGGTACTGGACCCCGGCCGGCGAGGACAAGCGCGCCGCCCTGAATCGCTGGATCCGCACCAGTGGCGCCTTCGACGGCGTGATCGACCTCGCCGGCGTGCTCGCCGACCCAGCCGACCCGGAGCGGCTCGGCCCGGCCTGGGATTACGGCGACCACCTGCATCCCAACAGCGCCGGCTACCAGCGGATGGCCAACGCGATCAATCTCGCCGCGCTGGTCCGCGGCGCGTGAAGCGATGAAGGTCTACGCGGGCGGTTATCCGTCGGACGTGCTCGCGGCAGGCGCCGCCGCGGTCGCGGCGGAGGCGGCCGGCTATGACGGCTGGTGGGCGCCGGAGACCAGCCTGGACGCGATGATCGCCTGCGCGGTGGCGGCAGAGCGCACCAGCCGGATCGAGCTCGGTACCGGCATCACCGTCGCCTTCGCCCGGAATCCGATGACCGTCGCTCAGCAGGCCAACGATCTCCAGATCCTCTCCGGAGGACGGTTCACGCTCGGGCTCGGGTCGCAGATCAAGCCGCACATCACCCGGCGGTTCTCGATGCCGTGGTCGCACCCGGCGCCGCGGATGCGCGAGTTCGTCCAGGCGGTCCGCGCGATCTGGGAGACCTGGCAGACCGGCGCGCCGCTCGACTTCCGGGGAGACTTCTACACCCACACGCTGATGACGCCGTTCTTCAATCCGGGCGCCAGCCCGCACAGCGCGCCGAAGATCGTGCTGGCCGCCGTCGGGCCGAAGATGACCGAGGTCGCCGGCGAGGTGGCCGACGGGATCATCCCGCACGCGTTCACCACCGAGCGCTATCTGCGCGAGGTCACTCTTCCGGCGCTGGCGCGCGGGCGGGGGATGTCGGGCCAGACGCTCGAAGGGTTCGAGATCTCCGGCCCGGCGTTCGTGGTCGCCCGCGACACCGAGGAGGAGATCGCCGCCGGCGTCCAGTTCGTCCGGGCCCAGATCGCCTTCTACGGCTCCACCCCGGCCTACCGGCCGGTGCTCGATCTTCACGGCTGGGGCGAGCTCCAGGAGGAGTGCAACGCGATGACCAAGCGGGGCGAGTGGGACAGGCTCGGGGAGGTCATCGACGACGAGGTGCTGAACACGTTCGCCGTGATCGGCACGCCGGAGGAGGCGGTCGCGGAGCTGCGGCGACGCTACGGCGACATCGTCACGCAGATCACGCTCTCGCTGCCCGAGGAGTACGACACCGAGCGGTGGTCTGCGCTGTTCGAAGTGCTGCGCCGGCCGGCCTGACACCTCAGAGCTCCTAGCGCGTGAGGTGCTCCGGCGGCTGAAACTCGGCGTCGTGGCCGCCGGTCTCGTTCAGATACCAGCGATCTCGCCGCCAGCGCTGGACGCGGTCGGCCGCCTCGTCGAGCGGCGGGAGCAGCCGGCGAAAGGTCTCTAGCGTGAGCACGAAAGGGAACTGGGCCAGGGGATGCAGCGCCCACGGCCACGGGTTCGGCATCCGGTGGCGGCGGTAGGTCCACGGCAGCGACCAGAAACGCGTGTACCCGATCTGCGCGCGGTAGTTGAACTCGTCCCGGATCCGCTTGCGCCAGGGGCTGCCGGGCGTGGGGGCGAACGCGGGTAGGTAGGACTCGACCAGCTCCTCACCGTCGGCCCCGGCCGCGTAGGCGCGCTTGACGAACGCGGCGAACATCAGCTGGACCGCTTGCTTGAAGTCCGCCGGATACCAGCTCGGCTGCACCCCGAGCAGGTGGCCGACGTAGCGCCAGAAATGCAGCAGTGCCTCGATCTCCCTGATGGTGGTCTGGTGTCCGACGCTCCACAACGCCAGCCCCGGCACGACGCTCCCGCCCATCAGCGTGAGCGTCGCGTCGGCGACGCTGATCGGCATCCCCCACGCCTCCCAGTCCCAGTCGGGGTGGCGCACCAGACGTCGCCGGATGAAGACGTGCATGACCCTCACCCGAAGCGCGGTCGCGCGCCCCCGCGATCCCGCTGCGAGCACCTCGCCGGGCTCGGAGATGTCGATCCAAAACCGCGCGGTTTCCAGCTGGCGCTTGTGAGCGGTGTCCCCGGCGTAGCCGCCGGACAGCGACAGCGGCTTGGCGATCGAGCTCTCCGAGTACATCTCGAGCGTGCTGGTGGTGGCGAAGCTGAAGACCGCGGTCCCGTAGCGGCGGAACACCTTGGCGCCGAGCTCGACTCGTTCCCGGTCGAGCCAGTCCGGCGTCAGCTCAAATTCCTTGAACAGCCGCCGCATCGAGTCCGGCGCGTCGGGCACCGAGTCGATCCCGTGGGCGATCGCCCGGTCGAGCAGCTGACGACCGGTGCCGGCCCCGCGCGCCATGTACACCTCGTCAACGAACGCCTCGGCCACCGGATCGGCTTCGTAGTAGCTGCCGGCGAACTGCCGCACGAGCTCGTCAGGGGGCCTGGGGTCGAAGCCCCAGATCAGCTTCCAGGCGCGCCGGGCCAGCTGCACATTGCGGTGCTCCACCCGCTCCCAGTAGCAGAACTCGGTGGGAACTCGGTCGGGCACCGCGAGCGATCCTACCGTCCCCCACCGGCGTGCGCGGATGGCCATCCAGGGAATCTGAAAGAGCCTTGCAGATCTGGTGGCGACCCGGTATAACTCTGAAAGAGCCTTTCAGAAGGAGCCGCACATGGAGCAGAATCGTCCCGTCCTGACCGATCCCGAGGCGCTCGAGGCGCTGGCCCACCCCGTCCGCCTGGACGTCCTCAATTACCTGATGTCGAGCGGGCCGGCGACGGCGTCGGTCTGTGCCCGGGCGGTCGGCGACACGCCGTCGAACTGCAGCTATCACCTGCGGATCCTGGCCCGGCACGGACTCGTCGAGCCCGACAGCGATGAGACCGACGGGCGCAAGCGGCCGTGGCGGGCGCTGGTCACCGGCTTCACCGTCGCGCGCGCCGGCTCGGACGCGGACACGCGCGAGGCCCGCGGCGAGGCCGCGCTGATGGCGGCGGCACTCCAGCTCGACCAGCGGCTGGTCCGCGAATACCTGACCCATCGCGATCGGGCTCCCCACCAGTGGCGCGAGGTCGATGCCTACGCGAGCTACACCCTGCGCGCCACGCCGGAGGAGCTCGGCGCCCTCGTCGAGCGCCTCGACGAGTTGATCCGGCCGCTGATCGCCGCCACCCGCCGGGACGAGATACCCGGAGCCGAGTTGGTCAACCTCGGGCTCTACGCCTTCCCCCGCCTGGAGGGCCCGTGGGCGCGGTCCTGAGCCACCGGAGCTTCCGGTCGCTGTGGTTCGCCGGTCTGATCTCCGACGCCGGCGACTGGCTGCTGCTGATCGCGCTGCCGATCGTCGTCTTCGACATCACAGGGTCGGCCCTCGGAACCTCGGTGGCGTTTCTGATCGAGCTGGCGCCGGGGATCGTGCTGGCGCCGATCGCGGGAAGGCTGGTCGACCGCCTCGACCGGCGCCGTCTGCTGCTGGTCATCACCGGTGCGCAGGCGCTGGCGCTGTTGCCGCTGCTCACCGTGTCCGGTCGTGGCGGCCTGCCCGTGGTCTACGCGGTGATACTCGTCCAGGCCGCACTGGCCGCCGTCTTCGACCCGGCCAAGAACGCGCTGCTCCCGACCCTGGTGCCACCGCGGGACCTCGTCCCGGCGAACTCCATGGTCGGGCTGAGCCAGAACCTCGGGCGCCTGGTCGGCGGCCCGCTCGGCGGGCTGCTGCTGGCGATTTCCGGTTTGCGCATGATCGTGCTGGTCGACGCGATCACCTTTCTGGCCGCGGCGGCGCTGATCGCCCGCGTCGCCCGCGGCCGTCGCGAAATCGCTGCCGGCGCGCGGCCAGTCGATCCCGGCGCGCCCGACCCGACCCCGCGCTCGGGAACGCTCGCGCTGCTCCGCCGCCCCCAGATCAGGGCCGTCGCGGGCGTCGCGTTCGTGGACCAGATCGCCCAGGGGATGTTCGTCGTGAGCTTCATCATCTTCGTCGCGCAGCGCCTCCACGGAGGCCCCGGGGAGATCGGGCTCCTGCGCGGGATCCAGGCCATCGGGGCGATCGCCGGAGGGATCGTGCTGAGCTGGCGCGGGGGCCGGGCCTCGCCGGCTCGGCTGACGGCCTGGTCCTCGGCGGCATTCGGGGTGATCGAGCTGGTGCTCTGGAACGCTCCCCGGCTGAGCACGGCGGCGCCGATCTACTGGATCCTGTTCACGCTGGTGGGCGCACCGGGGGTCCTGCTGCTGACCGGAATGGTCAGCCACACGCAACTATCCGCCGCCGAGAGCGAGCGCGGCCGGGCCTTCGCCCTGCTTGGACTGGCGGGCAACGCCGGCCAGGTGGTGGGGATCCTCACCGCGGGACTGATCACGGGGCTGCTCGGGCTGTCGGTCGTGCTCGATGCCCAGGCGCTGCTGTATCTGGCCGGCGGAGCGCTGGCCGCGTGGCTGATGACCGGGCCGGGACCCCGGACGGTCAGCCGGCCAGCGCGGCGTCGGCCAGACCTGCGATCCCAGCCAGTCGCTCGGCGATGATCGCCTCGGCCTCGGTCACGATCCGCTCGACCAGCTCGGCGCAGGTGGGGATGTCATGGATCAGGCCCTGGCAGAGCCCGGCGCTCCAGATCCCCGCGTCGGGGTCGCCGTTCTCGTAGACGGTGCGCCCGCGGGCGCCCGCCACCAGCTCGCGCACGTCCTCGAAGCTCCCACCGCCGCGTTCGATCTCGATCACCTGCTGGCTCACGGAGTTGCGTGCGACCCGCGCCGTGTTGCGGAAAGACCGGAAGATCAGGTCGGTCTGGCGCTCGTCAGCCTCGACGATCCGGCGCTTGATGTTCTCGTGGATCGGCGACTCGGCCGTGCACATGAACCGGGTGCCCATGTTGACCGCGTCAGCGCCCAGGGATAGGGCGGCGACCAGGCCGCGGGCATCGGCGAAGCCACCCGAGGCGACGATCGGGATCTCCAGCTTGTCGGCGGCGGCCGGGATCAGCACCAGCCCGGGCACGTCGTCCTCACCCGGGTGACCGGCGCAGTCGAAACCGTCGATCGAGATCGCGTCGACGCCGAGCGCCTGGCCCTTGATCGCGTGGCGCACCGTGGTCGCCTTGTGGATCACCTTGATCCCGGCCGGCTTGAACATCTCCAGATACTCGGTCGGGTTGTTGCCGGCCGTCTCGACGAGCTTCACGCCGGCGTCGATGATCGCCTGCGCGTACTCGCGATACGGCGGCGGGTTGATCGTGGGCAGGATCGTCAGGTTCACCCCGAACGGCTTGTCGGTCAGCTCGCGGCAGCGCTCGATCTCTTTGACCAGATCCTCCGGGGTCGGCTGGGTCAACGCGGTGATGTGGCCGAGCGCGCCGGCGTTGGCCACCGCGGCGACGAGCTCGGCACGCCCGACCCACTGCATGCCGCCCTGAACGATCGGGAATTCGACGCCGAAGACCTCGGTGAAGCGCGTTTTCAACAAGTGGATCTCCTTGGGTTCAGGCCGTGATCGGGATGTGACCCGGCTGGCCGGCGACGCGATCATGCCACGCGCGCACGGCCGGGAACGGCTCGAGCGCGAAGCCGCCCTCGGGGGCGACGTGCGTGTAGGCGTAGAGCGCGATGTCGGCGATCGTGTAGCGGTCGGCGACCAGGAACTGCCGTTCGCCGAGGTGCCGGTCGAGCGACGTCAGCGCGCGGTTGCCGGCCTGCAGCTTGGCCTCGAGCTCGGCCGGCGCCGGATCGAGGTCGGCGATTGCCCAGAACCGGGCCACGGCGATGTTCGGCTCGACGTCGTACTGCTCGAAGAACATCCACTGGAGTACCTGCGCCCGCTCGAAGGCGTCCTCGGGCAGGTACTCGGTGCCCTCGGCGAAGTGGAAGATGATCGCGCCGGACTCCCCCAGCGAGCGCCCGTCGTCGAGCACCAGCGTCGGCACCCGCAGCGCCGGGTTGAGCCCGCCGATCACCTCGGGCCGGTTCGAGCGGTCGATCACGCTCAGCTCGTGAACCTCGAATGGGATCCCCAGCTGGGTCAGCAGCAGCCTGACCTTGTAGCAATTGCCCGAGACCTGCGAGTTGTAAAGCAGCACGTTGCGCCTCCAGGAGCCGGTCAGCCTGACAAACCAGCGCCAATTATTGAGAATCGCCCGAACAATGCAGTCGCCGTCGTTTGACGCCCGCAGCCGCTGTCGCCGACGACCGATGAGTTGTCAGAAAGTGACAACTCATTTGGGCGCTGAAGGCTCGATCAGGCGCGAAATCAGCTCGGCGCCCTCTCGGCGGGGCGACCCCGAGCCGGTGTTGGGATGTAAGTACCACCTATTGAAACTTTCATCCCACACCCTCCTGCGAGAGTCCGCTCGACCCCGAGCGAGCGTTATCACTTATTGACAATACGGGCCGGGGCAAGGTTCTGGCCGCTCTTCATTGCCAGGTGTTCGTCCCGGAGCCACGCCCGATCCCGATCGTTCCGCACCCCCGCCGCGCTGCCACGCCTGAGCAGCGCGCGAGGGGCCAACGCCGGGCGGCCTCGTGCACGAGGAATCGTCGTTCGGACGCTTCGGGAGCTCAGCCGTCCTGGCGCAAACGGCGGGACATGAAGAACGCCGTGTCCTGCCCGGGCGGCGGCAGGGCCTTGGTCTCCCCCGTGCGGGTGAATCCGAGGCGGCGGTAGAAGTCCTCCAGCTCGGCCGCCCGCTCGATCACCCCGAGTCGAAGCTGTGCGCCGCCCTGGACCTGCACCCACGAGGCCACCTCGGCCACCAGCCGGGATGCCACGCCGCTGCCGCGGTCGGGCGCCTGGACCCACAGGCCCCACAGCTGGGCGACCCCGGCCGGCCGGTCGAACCAGTGCGAGGCGGCCATCGCCGTCCACTGCCGCCCGTCGTCGATGACCAGGATCAGGCGCTGCTCGGCGCGGTCGCTGGCCCGCGCGAGTCTCGTCCAGAACCGCTGGGGGCGCCGGGACTCCGTCTCGAAGCTGGTGGCGAAGGCCGCCGGGGCGTCCTGCAGGGCGCGCAGGCGCACGGCGCGCAGACGCGGGCCCTCGCCGGCCCGGACGCGGCGGCACCGAACGCCCGGAGGCGGCTGCCAGGCTGCGCCCGCGCGCAGCAGCTCAGTGGACCGAAGGCCCTGCGACACGTCGAATCCGTTGCGATGCCGCGAGATGCTCGATCGCATCCAGCCCGACGCAGGCGACCTGTAACGGCCCGCCCACCTCGAGCAATCCCGCCCACAGGGCCGGCCCGTTCTCGGCGCCGATCAGCAACTCGAAGGTGGGGCCCTCCCGCAAGATGCTCGGCCGCAGCTCGGGCATCTGCTCCTCCAGCTTGTCGAGCAGGGCCTCGGCGCGCGGCCCGATCAGGGCGATCGGCGCGTACTGCTCGGTCACGTCGAGCACGAGCACCCCCTCGGCGGATTCCAGCGCGGCCGCGCAGCGCTCGGAGTCGACGCCCTCGCAGCGGACCAGCGCGCTGCGCGGCTTCGTGCTCGTCCACCAGGCCGGATCGCCGAGCCGGCTGGCCGCGGCGAGCGCGCTCGCGATGTCCTGCGGCGCGCCCCGCAGCTCGAACGTCGTGCGGTCGGAGCGATCGGCGATCCCCACCGTGCTCAGGCACACCGCCGCCTCGCTGGTCGGCGACCCGAAATCGGCCGCCGTGCAGCGTCCGTGGCGCATCACCATGGTGGCGCCGTAGCGTCTGAGCACGTCGTCCAGGGGGCTCATGGTTCGTATAGACTGATCGTTCTCCCTCGTGGCGAACGTTACTCCCGTTGTCTGGTAAGTCAACCTCCCGGAAGACTCCTGTCGCAGTGGTAAATTCGGGCCAAAGGACCGTTGCGCATGACCGCGATTGACAGCCGCCCCACCCCCGCCGGGAAGGCGCGCGAGCGGATCCTCGCCGCCGCGTATCACCTGTTCGCACGCGGTGGCATTCAGGCGGTCGGGATCGACGCGATCGTGGCCGAATCGGGGGTCGCGCGTCAGACGCTCTACCGTCATTTCGCCTCTAAGCAGGAGCTCGTGCTCGCGTTCCTGGAACGGCGCGACGAACTCTGGACCAAGGCCTGGCTGCAGGCCGAGGTGCAGCGCCGAGGGTCGACCCCGGACGAGCGGCTATTGGCCATCTTCGACGCGTTCGATGAGTGGTTCCGGGAGCCCGATTTCGAGGGCTGCTCATTCATCAACGTGATGCTGGAGACCGCCGATCACTCGGACCCCGTCTACCGCGCCGGCGTGTCGTACCTCACGGGGATTCGCGACTTTCTCGAAGATCTCGCCCGTCGCGCCCGGATCGCGGATCCCGGGGGGTTTGCCCGGAAATGGCACATCCTGATGAAGGGGTCGATCATCGCCGCCGGCGAGGGAGATCTGGGCGCCGCTCGTCGCGCGCGCGATGTCGGCGCCCTCACGCTGGCCCATGAGGAGCGCCTATCACCCTCAGCCCGCGGGCCAGTTTGAGTGAGCCCAACCGTCTTGCAACCGTTCCACCAGGAGAGAGAGAGTCCCATGCCCATCCCCACCGAGCTCGTCGGTTCCCTTCCGCGGCCAATGAAGCTGCAGGAGGCCTATGCCGATCACGACGAGGGCAAGATCACCTTCGAGCAGCTCGAGGCCGCCCAGGACGCGGCGGCCCAGGACTCGATCCAGCGGTTGGAGGAGACCGGCGAGCCGATCGTCACCGATGGTGAGCAACGCGAGTCGAGCTTCGCCACCTACAACCTCACCGACACCCTGGCCGGCACCGGGCTGGCTGAGAACCTGGCCGGGGACGGCCAGTTCTTCGCGATCTTCGACGACGGCCACAACCGTCAGCTCCCGCGCGTGACCGGCGGCCCGTTCCGCTACAAGCGGTTCGCGTCGGAGTTCGTCGAGAAGAACAAGGCGATCGCCACGCATCCGGTCAAGCAGGCCGTGATCGCCCCGTCGATGATGATGCTCCTCTACCCCCTCGAGGAGGAGATCCCCGGTTACTCGCGCGAGCAGTTCCTCGACGACGTGATCGATGAGGCGGAGAAGGACATCCGTCAGTGCTTCGCCGCCGGCGCCGTCCGGGTCTCGGTCGACTTCACCGAAGGACGCCTGGCCAACAAGAACGACTCCCGCAACCCGTGGACGGGCAAGAACATGCTGCAGGAGTTCATCGACCTCAACAATCGCCTGTTCGACCGCTTCACCGCGGAGGAGCGCAAGAACATCGGCGTTCATACCTGCCCGGGCGGGGACTGCGACTCGGTCCACAGCAAGGAGGTCCCCTACGAGCTCCTGCTCTCGCACATGTTCGACCTCAACGCCGGCTACTTCCTGATCCAATGCGCCAGCGAGGAGGACCGCGAATCCGTCTACAAGATGGTCGGCAAATACAGCCGCGACGATGCCAACGGCGTCCCGCAGGTCTGCTTCATGGGCGTGGTCAACCCGCTGACCCCGGAGGTCGAGACGGCCGAGCACATCAGGGACGAGCTGCTCCTGGCGGCCAAGTACCTCCCGGCGGAGCGCCTCGGCGCTACCGACGACTGTGGCTTCTCGCCGTTCAGCCGGGACGTCAAGCCGAATCACGGATCGCCTGACTTCGCTCGCGACGTCGCGATGCAGAAAATCGCCGCCCGGCTGGCCGGCGCGAAAATGGCCTCCGAGGAGCTCGGCGTCTGACCGGCTAGTGTCCTTGAGTCGGAAATTCGGGAGCAGTCTCGCGAATTTTCGAATCAGGGCACTAATGGACCACGGTCACCTTGGCGACCATGAAAGCGTGGAACTGGCAGTAATAGCTGTATATGCCCGGCTTGCCGACGGTCACGGTGGCGCTCGCCCCCGGCTTCAGCGTTCCGGTGTCAAATCCAGCTGACCTGGTGGTGGCCGTGTGGGCCGTCGCGTCATGGTTGGTGAAGGTCAGCTTCGTGCCGGCTTTGACGGTGATGTCCGCCGGCTTGAACGCGTAGTTGGCGATCGCGATGCTGACCTTGGTCCCGCTCGCGGGTGTGGCCGCGGACGAGGACGTGGCCTTCGACGCTGCCGAGCTGGTGCTCGAGCTGGAGCTGGATGAACCGCACCCGGCCAGGATCGCGGACAGCGCGACCGCGGCCAGAGTGCCTCGAGTAAAGAAGGATCGCGCGGGCATGTAAAGGTGGATACGCGCGCCCGCGCCGCCTGGATCATTGCTGCCGCCTGCGCCGCCGATTGATCCGAACCCCGACCCGCGCCGTATTCGAGTTGTACCCGGGCATCTGGTTTCGGGCTATGGCAAGGGAGTCATTGCTGATGAATGATCTGAGTGATGCCGGCAGCGAGCGCCCTGAGGGCGTCGTCGTAGAGCTGGCGCGTGACGATGTAGAGCGCAAGAAGTTCCTGAAGATGGCCGGGCGCACGATGGGCGCCGGTGCGGCCGCGACCGGACTGGCAGCGTTCATCGCGGCCTGTGGTTCCTCGTCGTCTTCTTCGAGTTCGGCGGCCGCGGCGCCCGCTGCCGCGACCGGCACCTCGACCGGATCCTCGACCACGTCGGCATCGGGTTCCGGTGACCTGGCGATCGTCAACTACGCGTTGACGCTGGAGTACCTCGAAGACCAGTTCTACAAGAAGGTGATCGGCAGCGGCCTGTTCTCGGGATCCGCGCTGAGCACGATCAAGACCTTCGGGGCCGAGGAGTCAGAGCACGTAGCCGCGCTGCTCAAGGTCGCGCAGTCGCTGGGTACCCCGGCGGCCAAGCCGACGGGCAAGTTCCCGCTCGGTTCTGCCGGCGCGGTGCTCAAGCTCGCCGCCACGGTCGAGAATCTCGGCGCCGCCGCGTATCTCGGACAGGCCGGGAACATCCAGAACAAGGAGATCCTCGCCGCCGCACTGGCGATCCACACCGTCGAGGCGCGCCATGCCTCCACGCTGAATCTGGTGCTGAAGCAGTCCCCGACCCCCGACGGCGCGTTCGCCAAGCCGATGAGCATGGCCCAGGTGCTGGCCGTCGTCAAGCCGTTCATCGCCTAGATCCCTTCCCGCTTTCCGACCACGTAAGGAACCCACCGAAATGTCAACATCCCCTGAGGCCGTAGGCCAGCAGAAGCTCGGGCAGATCGAAGTCGCCGGCGTCACCCGCCAGAGCTTCATCCTGCGCGGTGCGATGGCCACCGCCGCCGTCTACGGCGCCGGAGCGGTCGCCCCCTATGTCACCAACGCCCTGGCCGCCGGGGCCAGCAGCGACATCGACATCCTCAACTTCGCGCTCACGCTCGAATACCTGGAGACCAACTTCTACACCGTCAAGGCCAAGTCAGTCGGCCTGTCCGGCGATGCCAAGAAGCTGGCCACCCTGTTCGGCGAGCAGGAAGCCGAGCATGTCGCCGCGCTCACCAAGGCGATCAAGGCAGCCGGCGGTACCCCCGCCGCGATGCCGAAGTTCAACTTCCCCGTCACCGATCAGGCCAGCTTCCTCGGCCTGGCCTACGTGGTGGAGAACGTCGGCGTCGGAGCCTATAACGGCGCTGGCCCGTCGCTGAAGAACGTCGCCTACCTGGCCGCGGCCGGCTCGATCGTCCAGGTCGAAGCCCGTCATGCGGCCGCCGTCGGCCTACTGATCCACAAGCCGGTCACCCCCGACGGTGGATTCGACAAGCCCCTGAACAAAAGCCAGGTCCTGGCCAAGGCCGGGCCCCTGATCAAGGCTTAACCAACTCCGTGGCGGCGCGGTCCGCGTTCTCTCCTCCTTGAGCGGACCGCGTCACCACGGGTTTTCGGCCAGAGCCCACAACCCCTTGTTCAGACCATCACGAACCACTCGCGGCGCCGACCCGCGGTCGCTCGCCGACGAGGATCTGATGCAACTCGTGCACGCCGGCGAGGCGCGCGCCTTCGAGGTGATCGTCGATCGCCACGGAAGCGTGGCGTTCTCGCTCGCCTACCGCATGAGCGGACGGCGGGCGATGGCCGAGGACATCGTCCAGGAGGCGTTCCTGTCGCTGTGGCGCAGCGGCGCGCGTTATGACCGGACCCGAGGCAGCGTCCGCTCCTGGATCCTCGGCGCGGTTCACAACCGGGCGATCGATGCCTTTCGCCGTGAATCGGTGCGCCACACGCTCGATGTCCACGACGACGGGATCAGCGAACGGCTGCCCGCGCCCGAGCCCGAGCAGACCGACAAGCAGGTCGAGCAGCGCGACGAGGCTCGACAGGTCCGCGGCGCGCTCGACGAGCTTCCCGCCGATCAGCGTCAGGTGATCGAGCTCGCCTACTTCGGCGGTTTCACCCACAGCGAGATCGCCACGATGCTCGCCCTGCCCGCCGGAACCGTGAAGGGCCGCATGCGACTCGGCCTGTCCAAGCTCAGGCTCGCCCTGGGGGACCCCGCGGAGATGCTGGCATGAGCGCTCCATTGCCTGTGCCTGATCCCCATCACTGCGCAGGAGACGCCGCCGCCTACGCGCTGGGGGCGCTCGAGCCCCGCGAGGCGATCCTGTTCGCCGCGCACGTCCAGACCTGCGTGATCTGCCGAGACGAGCTGACGGCGTTCCAGGCGGTGGCCAGGGCCCTGCCGATGGCCGCCCCGCCGCAGCCGCTTCCCCGCGGGTTGCGGCGTCGCACGCTCGCCGATTTCCGCCGGGCCACCGCCGTCGCCACCGAGCGGCGGCGCACGCCGGCTGCCCGCGAGCGATGGGGTGGACCAGCTGCCCGCGAGCGGTGGCGCGCCTTCCCGCGCCCCGCCCTGGCCCTCGGCGCCGCCGCGTTGCTGGCGGTCGCCGGCGCGGGCGGACTGGCGCTGGGGACCTCGGGCGGGCCGTCCACGCGCGTGCTCGGCGCCGAGGTGTTCGGATCGAGCGGCCGCGCCCAGCTGCGCCTGGCCGGCGGTCGCGGCGAGCTGATCGTCCATCACCTCCCCGCACCCGCTGCCGGTCACGTCTATCAGGTGTGGCTGAAGCGCTCGGGCCAGGCTCCGGCGCCGACCAGCGCGTTGTTCAGCGTGACCTCCGGCGGCGACGGTGACGTCGAGGTTCCCGGCCGCCTCGGCCACGTGAATCAGGTGATGGTCACGCAGGAGCCGGCCGGCGGAAGCGCGGAGCCGACCAGCGCCCCGGTGATCGTCGCCGCGCTGACTTGATATCGCTCGGGAAGTGATCCGAACCGCTCGGCGTCTCGTAGGACAAGGCAGTTACCCCAAACGATCGGAGTACACAGAGATGGGACTCGACAATCCAATTCACCTCGCTTTTCTGCTGCTCATCCTGCTGCTCGTGTTCGGCGCCAAGCGCCTGCCCGAAATGGGTCGCTCGCTCGGCTCCGGGCTGCGCGGCTTCAAGGAGTCGGTCAGCGGCGAGATGCCCCACGACCTCCTGAGCGCCCAGACGGCGGCCTCGACCCCCGAGCCGGCCGAGAAGGTCGCCGAGCCCACCACCGACAAGCCCACGATCCACTCGGTCGCCTAGCGCCCCCGAGTCGCTTGTCCGGTTCCGCCCGCTTCGATCCCGTACGCCTCAGATGCCCCTGCCCAACGCCATTCGACCGATCGCGCTCGCGCCGGTCGGCCATGACGAGCAGCTCAGCGTCGTCGGCCACCTCGACGAGCTGCGCACACGGATCATCGTGTCGCTGCTCGTCGTGGGGGTCGCGTTCGGGCTCTGCTTCTGGCAGAACCACCGCCTGCTGAACCTGATCAACACGCCGCTCGCGCACCAGACGCAGAAGCAGGTGCGCGCGGGGCACGGGCCGTTGGGCGGGACCTATGAGGTTCAGCTGAGCGCCCGCGACGTGGCCGTGCAGCTGCGGACGGTGGCCGGGGCGCTCAACACCCCGACCCAGCCGCCGGCCGTACGCAGCGCCCTGGCCAGCGCCCAGACCAGCCTCGGTCGGGATGTCAAGCGCCTGTCGGCGCCGCCGCAGGGCGACAAGCCGATCACGCTGGGAATCGGCGAGCCGTTCACCACCACGGTGACTGTGACCCTGATCTTCGCCCTGATCCTGTCGCTGCCGCTGTTGCTGGCGCAGGCCTACGCGTTCCTGATGCCGGCCTTCGGGCCGGAACAGCGACGGCGTATGCGCCCGCTCACCTTCGCCATCCCGGTGCTGTTCGCTATGGGGGTCGCCTTCGGCTACTTCCTGGTGCTGCCGGCCGCGGTGCGCTTCTTCCAGAACTTCAACAGCGCCCAGTTCAACGTGCTGGTCCAGGCGAGCCAGTACTACAAGTTCGCCGCCACCACCCTGCTGGCGATGGGGCTGCTGTTCCAGATCCCGATCGTGATCCTGGCCGTGACCCGCGGCGGGCTCATCACTCCGCGCCAGCTGCGCAAGCATCGCCGCTACGCGGTCGGGGCCTGCGCCGCGGTCGCCGCCCTGCTGCCGGGCGATGCCATCACCATGCTGCTGGAAACCGTCCCGCTCTACCTGCTGTTCGAGTTCAGCGTGCTGCTCGCCACTGTCTTCGACCGTCGCTCCCGCCGGCGCGACGCCGGCACCGGGGCTGATCCCGGTCCGATTGATGACTCCGGCGTGGTCGGCCAGAGCGCATAGGATCCCTGCCCGATGAGCGCCAGCTGCCTCTACACGGGCTCGGTCAGGCACCGCCGCGCCGCGCCCGCTCGCGAGTTCCGCCACGACCTGGCGCTGGCCTACATCGACCTCGCCGAGCTGCCGCGTCTGCTGGGCGGTCGGCTGACGGCACGCCACCCCGGGCTGCTGCGCTTCCGCCGTCGCGATTACCTCGGCGACCCGTCGGTGCCGCTTGACCGCGCGGTCCGCGATTTCGTCCAGGCCCAGACCGGCGCCCGGCCGCAGGGGCCGGTCCGCGTGCTCACTCAGCTGCGCTCCTTCGGCCATTGCTTCAACCCGGTCAGCTTCTACTACTGCTTCGACGCGGCCGACCAGCGGCTCGATGCCGTGGTCGCCGAGGTCACCAATACCCCGTGGGGCGATCGTCACGCCTATGTGGTGGCGGCCGGCGAGCCAACCACTCGCGTGCTCTCCGGGGAATTTGACAAGGAGCTTCACGTCTCGCCGTTCATGGGCATGGACCACCGCTACACCTGCCGCGCCGCCACCCCGGCGCAGACGCTGTCGGTTCACATCGAGAGCCGCCATGACGGGGCGATGGCGTTCGATGCCACGTTGTCGCTGCAGCGGCGTGAGCTCACCGCCCGGTCGCTCCGGCGGATGACCGTCCGCTACCCGGCGGCGACGCTGCGCGTGCTCGCCCTCATCTACGTGGAGGCGCTCGGCCTGAGACTGGCCGGCGTCCGCCCGTTCCGCCGCCCCCAGCCGGGTGGCGCATGATCATCGCCGGCTCGCGGCTGCTCGTCTCACTCCTGTTCCGCGGAATCAGGGTCGGCAGCCTCACGATCGTCGAGGGTGGCCGGCGCCGAACCTATGGCCGCGGCGCGCCCACCGCCACCGTTCACGTGCGCTCGACCAGGTTCTGGCCGATGCTGCTGCGTGGGAGTATCGGCCTGGCCGACGCCTACGCTGAGAACCTGTGGGACTCGCCCGATCTGGTCGCGGTGATCCGGGTCGCCGCCCGCAACGCCGTGCGGATCGATCGCACCCGAGCGTGGTTTGCCCCGGTGCGCTGGCCGCTTCAGCGCCTGCGCGCCGTCGTGACCCGGAACACCCGCGCTCGTAGCCGCCGGGGGATCGCCGCCCACTACGACCTGGGCAACGAGCTGTTCTCGCGGATGCTCGACCCGACCATGAGCTACTCGTGCGCGATCTTCGAGTCTCCGGCGATGACGCTCGAGGAGGCATCGGTGACCAAGCTCGAGCTCGTCTGCTCGAAGCTCGACCTCTGCCCGGACGACCACCTGCTGGAGATCGGCACCGGCTGGGGCGGCCTCGCGGTCTATGCCGCCTCGACCCGCGGCTGCCGCGTCACCACCACCACGATCTCCCGCGAGCAGCACGAATACGCGGTCCAGCGAGTCCGCCAGGCCGGGCTCGAGGACCGGGTGACCGTGCTGCTGCAGGATTACCGAGACCTCCGCGGACGCTACGACAAGCTCGTCTCGATCGAGATGATCGAGGCCGTCGGCTGGCAGCACTGGGGCACCTTCTTCAGCAAGTGCTCGAGCCTGCTCGAGTCCGACGGCTGCATGCTGCTGCAGGCCATCACCATCGATGACCGCGCCTACGAGATCGAGAAGGCCTCCAAGAGCTTCATCAACACGCACATCTTCCCGGGCGGCTGCCTTCCCTCGATGGAGGTGATCGCCCGCAGCCTGGCCCGGCGCACCGACATGCAGACGGTGCACCTCGAGGACATCACCCCCCACTACGTCGAGACCCTGAAGGTCTGGCGGGAGAACTTCAACGCCGCGGTCGCCGACCTGGAGGAGCTCGGCTACGACGATCGCTTCCAGCGGATCTGGGCCCTCTACCTGGCCTACTGCGAAGCCGGCTTCGCCGAGCGGCGGATCTGCGACGTCCAGCTCCTGCTGGCCAAGCCGCGCTACCGGCTGGCGGCCCGGACGCGAGCCCGAGTCCGCGCGGCCTCGACCGCTGCGGTCAACGTGTCGATGTCGTAGGCGCCCTGGTGCCGGCGGCGGTTGATGAAGAACGTCGGCGTCCCGGACACCCCGCTCGCGTCGGCGCTGGCCACATCCTCGGCGATCCGAGCCGCGTGCTCGTGACGCCGGATCTCATCCCAGAACTTTGACTCGTCGACCCCGAGCTGTTTGGCGATCCGGCGGAGATCGGTCACCGTGAAGACATCGGGGTGGGCCAGCAACAGGTCGTAGGCCTCCCAGAACCGCCCTTGGGAGGCGGCGGCCTCGGCGGCCTCGGCGGCGAGCTGGGCGGTGGTGTGGACATCGCTCAGCGGCAGGTGCCGCCAGACATAGCGGAGCTCGTCGCCGAAGGAGGACAGCAGCTCGCGGATCACCGACTCCGCCTGCCCGCAGTAGGGGCACTCGAAGTCCCCATATTCGAGCAGGGTCACCGGGGCGTCGACGGGCCCGCGGATGTGATCGCGCTCGGGATCGACGTCGTCGTACAGGTCGAGGAGATCCTCGGCGGTGCCGGCGATCTGCCGGGCGCGGACGCTGGCGGGCAGACGTCGGGTTATCCGCAGGACCACGTACCCCAGCGTCGGGGCGACGACCGCGGCGGCGAGGACACCGAGCTTCGCCTCGTTCAGCCGCTCGGCCGAGAAGGCCAGGCTCGAGATCAGCAGCGACACCGTGAACCCGATCCCGGCCACGGCCCCGGCGCTGCCCAGCAGCGGCCAGCTGATCGGCGGACGCTGGCCGTGCAGGCGCGGACGCGACGCCACCCACGACGCGCCGAGGATGCCCAGCGGCTTACCGACCACGTAGGCCACCAGGATCCCGATCGTGATCGGCGAGCTCACCGCGTGCCGCAGCAGTCCCCCGGTGATGTGGATGCCCGCGTTGGCCAGCGCAAACGTCGGCACGATCACGAAGCTCGCCCAGGGGTGCAGGCTGTACTGGAGGCGCTCGTTGGGTGAGATCGCCGACAGCACGCCCTGCTGCGCCGATCGCGCCAGCTCCGGAGTGGGCTGCTCGCGGAAGGATCGGGTCAGCGCCGTGGCCCGCTCGAGGTCCTCGCGGGAGGGTGGGTAGGCGCTGGTCACCAGCCCGACGGCCAGACCGACGATCACCGGGTCGATTCCCGACTTGAACATCGCCACCCAGAGCGCGACCCCGACCGCCACCGACACCTGGCGGCGCCAGGGTGGCGCGTAGCGCAGCGCCAGCAGCACCAGGACCAGCCCGAACGCGACGGCCAGCGCGACCGGCCGGAGGTGCTTGGTGTACGCGGTGGCGATCACCAGCAGCGCGCCGAGGTCGTCGAACACGGCCAGGGTCAGCAGGAACACGCGCAGGCGCGTCGCCACGCGCGGGGTCATCAACGCCAGCGCGCCCAGCGCGAACGCCGTGTCGGTCGACATCGCCGCGCCCCAGCCACGGGATCCCGGGCCACCCGCGTTGATGGCCAGGTAGATCAGGATCGGCACGGTCATCCCGCCGATCGCGGCGAGCACCGGGATCGCCAGGCGCCGGCGCTGGCGCAGCTCTCCCAGATCGAGCTCGCGCTTCGCCTCGAGTCCCACCACCAGGAAGAAGAAGGTCATCAATCCCTCGTTGACCCACTGGCGCAGGCTGGCCGAGATCCCCCCGCCACCGATCTGGATCGATAGTCGAGTCGACCAGAGCGACGTGTACGAGTGCGACGCCGGGGAGTTGGCCCACACCAGCGCGGCGATCGTCGCCAGCAGCAGGAACACCGCACTGCCCGTCTCGGTGGTCAGGAAGTCGCGCACCGGGGCGGCCAGGTTGCGGGCCCAGGCCGTCCGGCCCCCGAACACCGTCCCGTCGGCGCCCTCTGGGGCGTCCGCGCCGGTGTCGGCCTCGGCCTCCGCGCCGGTGTCGGCCTCGGTGTCGGTGTCAGCCATCCAACCGCGATTATCGTGCCCGGCGCGCCGCGGGCACGTAGACCATCCAGGCCAGTGCCGCCAGCACCGCCGCGATCACCAGCGGCAGCACGAGATCCGTCTTCAGCAACAACGCCCCGGCCAGCGCGCCCAATCCCATCGCCAGCACGGCCGCGCCCCGCCTCAGGGTGCCCACGCCCGATCCTCCGAACGGCTGCAGACCCGCGGCCAGACCAGCACGTCGACGATTCCGGTGGTGAAGGTCAGCAGCAGCAGCGCGCGGGTCAGGGGATGCCGGAGGCTTCCCAGCGCCGGCTCGCTCTCCGCAGGCACGGGCCAACTCTATAGCGCAGGATCGCCACGGGCCCGGGCAGGTCACCCCGGACCGGCGGCGAAAGCGCCGTGCGTGACTGTCCCGGTTCTGGAGTTCGGCGCGCGAGGCTCTGGGGCGCCGCGGGTGATCTTCGCCAGCGAGCTCCCGGCACCCAGATCAGGTCCACTCCCTGCGGGCCGGTTTCGTGCTGACCGCGGGGCGTTGCTGGTTCGCGTACTCGACGGGCACGCGGGGTTCGCCGAAGCCGTGGTGTTCGTTCTCACCGGTAACCGGGAGCTCAGAGTGCTCTCCGGCGACGCGCGGCTGATCGACTTCGAGCGACCGCTGACCGACGGTAGTGGCCAGCTGGTGACCCGCGCACACCCGCGCCGATGGCTGGCCGCGGTGCGCGACCTGCTCTACGACTCCGGCTATGAGGTGCTCATCTCCCGGCTTCCGGGCGCAGGGGGATCGGTCCTCGCCCCGAGGTTCCCCCTCCGTATGCCCGTCGTGCTGCTGGCCATCGTGGCCGCGGTGGGCGCGATGGGAGTGACCAAGGCGATGACGGCGCTCTCCGCGGGACACGCGGCCGCTCGCTCCTCGGTCGACGGCCGCAGTCAGTCACCGTGGGCGGCACCGGCGTTGCTCCGCGGGTCGAGCGGCCGGGCGGCACTGGCCGCGGTCACGGACTCGGCTGCCCGGGAGCTCGCCGGTTCCGGGGATGGCAGCCCGGTGGGGTTCGATGCGCAGACCGGCCTGTGGGACCGGCAACGGCGCCCGCTCGACGCCGATCGGGCCTGGCAGCCGCCGAGGTGGTGGCAATCCGGGCTGGCGCTGCGCGCCCTGGCTCGTTACCTCCAGACCGCCCACGACGCGAACCCCGTCTACGGGCGGCTGATCGCGGAGGTCTACGACGCCAACGTCTACCGGCCCGGGACCTTGCATCCCGTCGATTTCGAGAACAAGTTCATGGACGACACCGGCTGGTGGGGACTGGCTTGGCTCGAGGCGTTCCGCTACGAACGGTCGGTGGCCGGCGACACGGAAGCTGCGACTCGATATCTGAGGCTCGCCGAGGCCGAGGCCAGTTACATCTGGTCGAGCCCGCGGACGTGCGGGGGTCAGGGAATCGAGTTCGCCGCGAACCACACGCCGAACACGGTTACCGACGCCGAGTTCGTGTCGCTCGCCGCGCAACTGTCCCGGGCCCGGGCCGCTCCGGGCCCGTGGCAGGACCTCGCTCTCGCGGCGCGATGGCTGGCAAACGCGCGTGGCACGCTGGGCTGGCTGGAGGACAGCGGGCTGGTGAACATGACCGCGGGCACGGTCCGCGCGACCGATACGCGCGGCTGCCGCCCCGCCGGGCGGGGGATGACCTACATGCAGGGAGAGATGGCAGATGCGCTCACGCAGATGAGCGCCGCGACCGGTGACGGCGCCTATTCCGGTCAGGCCACCGCATACATCAACCGCGCGCTCAGCCCGGCCGGCGGCATGCTCACCGGAGGCGTGCTGCAGGAACCGTGCGAAGCGGGCGCCGCGGCGTGCGCCCGACGGTCGTACAACATCACCGTCTACAAGGGACTGCTGGTCGACGCGGTCTCCGACTGGACCCGTCAGACCAGGGCGGCGACCTATGTTCCGTTCCTCGACGCCCAAGCGAGCGCGGTGATCCGCGACAGCGCGAGCGACGGACACCGTGCGAGGCAGTGCGCGACGGCGCATGTCTGCCAGTTGTCGATGTACTGGGCGCGCCGGGAGCCGGCCGACGGTCTGCCGCTCGGCCTCAACGCCGGATCACAGGCCGCGGGACTCTCCGCGCTCACCGCCGCGCTCGGATGAGCCAAGGTGCCCGGGTCGCCGTCTGGGTAGGGTAGGTCCGTGAGGGCGATTCAATTCTCCCGCTTCGGCAGCCCCGAGGTGCTCGAGCTGGTCGAGGCGCCAGAGCCGCGCGCCGCGGCGAACCAGATCCGCGTGATCGTCAACGCGGTCGGTGTTAATCCCGTGGACTGGAAGTTCCGGCAAGGCATGATGGGCGGTGAGTTACCTCAGGGCACCGGTCTCGAGGTGGCCGGCGTGGTTGACCAGGTCGGCGATCAGATCACCGATGTGACCGCCGGCGACGCGGTCTTCGGATCCACCCGGAATGGCGCTGCAGACATGGCGTTGCTCGAGCATTACGCGCGCGTTCCGGCCACGCTGGACTTCGCCGCTGCGGCCGGGCTGACCGTGGCCGTGGAGACCGCGACGCGCACGCTCGACCTGGTGGGGGTCGGTCAGGGGCACACCGTGCTCGTGAACGGCGCCGCCGGCGTGGTCGGGATCGCCACCGTCCAGCTCGCGCGCGAGCGCGGCGCGCGCGTGATCGGGACGGCCAGCGCCGGCAACCACGACTACCTGCGCTCGTTCGGCGCAGAGCCGACCACCTACGGCGAGGGCCTCGTGGAGCGCGTGCGGGAGTTGGCGCCCGACGGCGTGGATCGCGCGATCGACGACGCCGGCGGCGGTGCGCTGCCGGCCCTGGTGGAGCTGGCCGGCGGCGCCGAGCATGTGGTCACGATCGCCGACTACCAGGGCGCGCAGAGCACCGGTGTGAGGATGAGCGGCGGCCCAGATTCCCCACGCGCGTGGCACGCGCTGGACAAGATCGGCGCGCTGATCGTCGCCGGCCGTTTCTCGCTGCCGGTGGCCCAGACATTCCCGCTCGAGCGGATCGCCGAGGCGCACCACCTGAGCGAGACCGGCCACGTCCGCGGCAAGCTCGTGCTGCTGGTCGACTGATCCTGTCCGATCGTGAGGACAACGCCCGGCCATGCCGCGCCTGACACGAACTTTGGCTCGATCTGTCACCTGTAGCGTCCACGTAGAGCCAAGGTTCCGGCGAGAGCCCATTCAGCGCTTCGGATCGACCCTTTATCGCTGCAGTTCGGCAAAAACGACCCTGATTCGTGACATTTGTGACGGCCTTGGCGACCCCACCGAATTAGGCTCGACCGGAAACGCCTCATCGGCGACTTAGGGCAACTACCCGAAAGGCAGGAGACATGCCAAGTCCCACCGCTGTGGTAACGAACCGACCGGCAGAGACGGCCACCGGGCTGACCGCTGCCGTGGTGGCGATCCTGGTCGCGACCACGAACCTGAGCACGCCGCTCGCAACCGCGCTGGTAGTGGTGGTCGGGGCCCTGCCCGGGCTGATCACGAGCATCGTCAGTTCGACCCGCTCGACGGCCGCGGGAACGTTGCTGGTGGCTCTCACGCCAAAGGTGAAGGATCTGGCCGAGTCCGCGCTCGACGCCGGGACCACACAACCGTCACCGGCGGACAAGACGGCGACGCTGAAAGGCGTGGCCGACGCGATGGCGTCCTGGACTTCGGTGCTGGCGGCCGAGTCGGGGACCAGCGCCGCGGCCAAGAAGGCCGCCGCGCAGTAGCCCGCCGTCGGTCGATCGTGGCCGGACCGGCGCCGACGGCTGAGGCCGTCTCGACATCCGCCGCACATCACGCGCCCGGACGGGTACCTTTCCCTGCCTAATGGCGCGCCAGCAGGTACCACAGGAGGCACTGGCTTGAGCTTAGCCAGCTCCGAACAGCCGCTGGCCAGGGAGCGCACACGCAGCCTAGGAGCCGTGCCCGCGGCGCTTCGATCGGCGCTCGAGCGCGTGCGGTTCGGGCTGCCGCTGGTCGTGCTGATCGTGACGCTGGCGGTGGCCGGTGCGCTCGCCGGGGTCTCGGAATCCGTGTTCACGCACAACGAGCACCGGCTGCTCAAGCTGCGCGTGCTCGAGGCTGGATCGGTGGTGACGGCCGGCCTGATCGACACCCAGACCCCGCTGGCCTCAGCGGCGGAACTGGCCGACGCGACAAACGGGAACGTGCAGCGGTTCCGGCGCTTGATGGCTCCGTCGGTAGTCCCGGGTTCCACGCAGGCCTTCGTGTCGGTCTCCCTGTGGAGGCTGAACGCGCCCGACCGCGGGCCGTTGGCGGTGGTCGGCATCGCGCCGAAGCTGGGGCCCGCGACCTACGACGTGCGGGGGTTGTTCGCCCGGGTGATGAGCACGAACAAGTTGACGGTGATCGGCCTCTTGGCCCCGCCGAGCCGGCGGCTGGGCTACGCCTTCCGCAACCCGGGCCCCACCGGCCGCTTTGTCGTCTACGCCGAGAAGACGATCCCCAGCAACCGCCGCTCGAAGATCCACCGCGACGCTGCGTTCTCCGACCTCAACTATGCGCTCTATCTGGGCCGATCGGAGCAGCCGCAGAACCTCCTGCTGACTAGCGTGAACCGGCTCCCACTGCCCGGACGGCAGGCGTCGCTCACGGTCGGATTCGGCGACAACGCCCTGACGCTGGCGATGGCGCCACGCCAGACGCTGTCGGGCGGCCTGCCCCAGCGACTCCCGTGGATCATCGCGGTCGGCGGCATCATCCTGGCGATCATCGCATCGGTGGTGACCTCGCGGTTGATCCGGCGCCGCCGTGACGCCGAGCATCTGGCCGGCCGGCTCGAGACGACCGCCGAGGAGAACCGGCGGCTGTACGCCGAGCAGCGGAGCATCGCGCGGACGCTCCAGCACGCGATGCTGCCCGAGGCGCTGCCGGAGGTGCGCGGGCTTCAGGCCAGCGCGCGTTACGAGGCCGGCGAACAGGGCATGGAGATCGGCGGCGACTGGTACGACCTGATCCCGGTCGATGATCGCCGGCTGCTGCTGGTGGTCGGAGACGTGTCTGGCCGAGGGCTGCGCGCGGCCACCACGATGGCCTCGCTGCGCTACGCGATCCACGCCTACGCCGCGCAGAACGATCCTCCGGCGACGATCCTGACCAAGCTCTCGAGGCTCGTCAGCGTGGGCGACAGCGGGCAGATCGCCACGATCCTGTGCGCATTGGTCGACATCGACGCCCACACCGTCACGGTCACCAGCGCGGGCCATCTGCCGCCGCTGTTGATCAGCGATGGCCAGGCCGCCTACGTGGAGAGCGAGGTCGGCCTGCCGATCGGAGTCGAGACTCAGGTCTCCTATTCATCGACCACGGTCACCGCTACCAAACAGGCGACCTTGCTGGCCTTCACCGACGGCCTGGTGGAACGGCGCGGCGAGAGCCTCGACGCCGGCCTCGCGCGCCTGCGCCAAGCGGCGCGCTCGCACGACTCCGAGCTGCCGGAGCTGCTGCGCGAACTCGTGGCCGACCTGCATCACGACCCGTCAGAAGACGACACCGCGATCGTGGGGCTGAGATGGACGACCTAGCCGGCGAAACACCGCCGATGACGTTCACGATCCTTCCCCAGGACGCGGACACGACGGTGGTCACGATCCGCGGCGAACTGGACATCGCCAGCATCGACGGCCTCGAGGCGGCCGTCGCGGGGGTCATCGAGAGCCACCCGGCTCGGCTCGTGCTCGATCTCGGCGGGGTCAGCTTCGCCGACAGCTCGGCGATCGCGCTGTGGGTCCGATGGGCCACCGCGGTCGGCGAGCTCACGCTCCGCGACCCCTCTCCGCTCCTGCAGAAAGTGATCGAGACGATGGGTCTCGGCGAGACGCTAAGGCTAGGGCCATGAAGCAGGCACGTAACTTCTCCGCCGAGCCGCAATCGGTCGGCGCCGCCCGGCGGTTCGCCGTCGCCGCCCTCGGCGACGCGCCCTCCGACATCCTGGAGGCGGTCAAGCTGATGGTCTCCGAGTTGGCCACGAACAGCATTCGCCACGCTGAAACCGGCTTTCACCTTTCGATCTGCCATGCCCAGGGGGCGATTCGGGTCGCTGTGACCGACCATGCCGGCGGCACTCCGAAACTGTGCTCACCCGGGCCGGAGGATCCCAGCGGTCGCGGCCTGCGAATCGTCTCCATGCTGTCCGAGGCCTGGGGCGTCGAGCGGGCGGCCGCACCCGGTAAGACGGTGTGGTTCACGCTTGGCGCGGCCGGGCGGTCGCCGACCCAGTCGTAGAATGACCGGCCGATGGCGAACTCCTGGCGACGATCCCTGGCTCGTATCGCGGTGGTCTGCGTGCTGCTCATCGCCCCGATCGCGGCGGCCGGCTGCGGCGCGGCCAGCCACTACGTGGGCAATGTCGTCGCGCACAAGATCGCCAACCACTACGCCAAGACCCCGGCGGCCAGGCGACGCGTCAACAAGGCGTTCTGCGTGTACAGCGTCTACCGTGCCTTCCACGACGTGACGCACCATCACCTGATCTTCGGCGCGCTGAACGCGCACCAGGCGCTCAAGAACTGCGAAGCCGGGTTCGGCAAGAACAAGCGCTGACCCCGCCCCGCGGCGGACGCCGCGTGCGCAACTTTCACCGGCGACGCCGGGTTCAAGCACGTGGCCCCGCGCCAAGCTCCGCACATGAAAGGGATACGGACGATGACCAACACGAGATCGAGACGCACCCGCTTACGCCGGGCGGCCGTGTACTGCGCTGGAGCGACCCTGGCGGTGGCTCCCGCAGTCGCACTGGCCCGGCCGTCGGCCAGCGCCAAGACGGCGGCGGCGTCGACCGTGGTCCAGACGCATAAGACGTCGCAGGCAGTCGTGCTGGCGACCTCCAGCGGCCACACGCTGTACCTGTTCAACCATGACGGCTTGAAAAAGAGCCATTGCTCGGGCGCGTGCGCCAAGACCTGGCAGCCCCTGATCGCCCATGGCAAGCTCTCGGGCAAGTCGGGAGTCAAGACGAACCTGCTGGGCACGATCAAGCGCAGCGACGGCCGGACCCAGGTCACCTACAAGAAATACCCGCTCTACACCTACGTCAAGGACAAGAAGGCCGGAGACTCCAAGGGCTGGAAGCTCCACTCGTTCGGCGGCTACTGGTGGACGGTGAATACCAAGGGCTACGCGATCGAATTGGTCAACGGCTTCATCTACGCCTGCCCGAGTCCGACCAGCCAAGGTGGCTACGGCTGCTGAGTGATCCGCTGCCTCACTCGGGCAGCGGCTCAGACCGCAGCACGGTCTCTCCGACCCGGGCCCGGGGCGCATCCCGTTCGACGGGGTCCGCCGCGGGCTCGGCCCGGGGGCGGGAGATTCCGCCGAAGCGAAGGTAGAGCGCCGGCAGCACGAACAGGTTCATCAACGTCGAGGTGGCCAGCCCGCCCAGGATCACGATCGCCATCGGATTCTCGATCTCCTGCCCGGGGCGGTCGCCGAAGATCACCAGCGGCGCCAGGGCCAGCCCCGTGGCCAGCGCGGTCATCAGGATCGGCGAGAGTCGCTCGCTGGCCCCGCGCATGACCAGGCCGAGTCCGAACGGCTCACCCTCCTCTCGTTCGAGATGCTGGAGGTGGCTGATCATCAGGATCCCGTTGCGAGCGGCGATCCCCAGCACGGCGAAGAACCCGACCAGCGCGCCGAGCGAGATCGAGCCGACCGCGATCCATGCCGCCAGCACGCCGCCGACCAGGGCAACCGGAAGGGTGAGGAACATCAAGGTGGCCAAGCGAACGCTCTGGAAGGCCGCCTGCAGCAGGAACAGGATCGCGATCGCCGCGCCGATCCCCATCAGCAGCAGCCGGTTCTGGGCTTCCTGGCGCTCGGCCCCCTCCCCCAGCAACTCGACGTGGTACCCAAGCGGTAGATGAATCCTGGCCAGCCGGCTCTGCACCGACGAGGTCGCCGCGCTGAGGTTGTCCCCCGCGACGTTGGCGTCGACGTCGATCTTGTTCGAGCCATCGACCCGGGTGATGTCGCTGGGCGTCGAGTTGACGACCAGGCTGGCCACCCTGCCGAGTGGCACGGTGCCCCCGGACGGGGTGTCGATCAGCAGGCGGTTGACGTCGCTCAGGTTCTGCCGCGTGGTCGGGGTGCTGTAGGCCGACACCCCGACGGCTATCCCGTTGGTGGCGATCTCCCCCACCTCGACGCTCCCGATCAGCGTGGCGGCATCCCGGCGCACCTCGCCCGGCGTGAGACCGTAGCGAGCGGCCACCGCGGCCTTCACCGTCTCCTGGATCTGGGGAATGTACCCCTGCGACTGGGGATGCAGATCGATCAGGTGTGGCGTGCCGTTGAGAGCGTTGGTGACCTGCGCGGACAGTCGCTGCAGCGTCCCGAAATCGGGGCCGAGGATCCGCACGACCAGGTCCTCGGACGTGTTGGAGATCGTCTCGTCGATGCGCTCGTGCAGATACGTCGTCAGATCGACGAACGTCCCGGGGAACGATGTGGCGGCCGCCCGCACCGCGTTCTCGGTCTTGCCCAGGTTGGCGTGCGGAGACAGCGTCATCCACTGCTCGGAGAACTCGGGCCCGGCGATCTCCTCGCCGAGCAGCGCCTGTCCGATGTGCGCCCCGATATGGGTGATCCCGGGGATCTGCTGCAACCGTTTCTGCAGGCGGGTGACGGCCCTGACCATCTCGGGCAGCGAGGTCCCCGGCTTGGTGTCGAAGTGCATCAGCAGGTCCTGCTCCTTGAACGAGGGGAAGAGGTCCTGGCCCAGGTTGGGCAACACGATCGCGCCGGCCACGATCGCCACCACCACGGCACCCATCGCCCAGCGGGGGCGGCGCACCACCGGAGCCAGCAGGGCGGTGTAGACACGCTTGACGCGGCTGATCACCGGCGGATCGGACGGCCCCAGACGGGCGCTGGGCATCAGGATCATCGCCAGCGCCGGCGTGAAGGTCAGGGCGACCACCATCGAGGCGAGCACCGCGAGCGCGTAGGCGACCGCCAGCGGCTGGAAGAACGAGCCGGTCAAGCCGCCGACGAACACCACCGGGAGCACCGCGACGATGTTGATCAGCGTCGCGTAGAGGATCGCGGTGCGCACCTCGAGCGAGGCGGCCAGCAGCAGGCTCAAGGGCGTCACGCGTTTTCCGCGCGCACGCAATTGGCGCAATCGCCGGACGATGTTCTCCATGTCGATGATCGCGTCGTCGACCACCACCCCGACCGCGACCCCGAATCCGGCCAGGATCATCGTGTTGATCGTCGCCCCCTCGGCATCGAGCACGATCGCCGCGGCGCCCAGCGAGAGCGGTATCGCCAGCAGGCTGACGAAGGCCGCGCGCCACTCGAACAGGAAGGCGAGCAGGACGAACACGACCAGGATGCAGCCGAGCACCACGGCGAACGCGAGATTGTGGATCGCCGTATGGATGAAGTTGGCCTGCCGGAAGATGTGGGAGTCGACGTGGATCCCGTGCATCCCGGGGGCCAGCGCGGCCAGCGCCTGGTCGATGCCGCGGGTGACGTCGAGCGTGTTGGCCCCGGGGAACTTCTCGACCACCAGCATCAGCCCGGGTCCGGCGTTGACCACCGCGTCGCCGATCAGCGGCGGATGCCCGTAGACCAGGTCGGCGACGTCGCCGATGGTCAGCGTGCGCGACCCGCGCACGGCCAGCGGGACGTTGGCCAGCTGCTGCGGCGTGGTGATCACCTGCACGTTGCGGACGTCGAGGCGCTGGTTGGGGGTCTCGACGAAACCCCCGGTGCCGATCGCGTGGCCGGTGGCGAAGGTCAGCAGTCCGGCGTCGACCGCGTTGTCGGCCGCGTCCATCAGCTCGTTCAGCGAGACGTGCTGCGGGACCATCCGCTTCGGGTCCGCCTCGACCAGGATCTCCTTCTTCCGCTCCCCCCACATCGCCACGTTGGCCACGCCCGGGACGTGCAGCAGCCGGGCCCGGACCTTGTAGAACGCGATCGTCGAGAGATCGAGCGGCGAGACGGTCTTGGAGCTCAGGCCAATCTGCATGACCCGGCTCGTCGCGGACACGATCGGGTAGAGCGACGGCGGCGCCGCCCACGAGGGGAGGATCGGAGCCGCGGCGGCCAGACGCTCCTGCACGAGCTGCCGCGCCTGCAGCACGTCCGTCCCCTTTTTGAAGTAGAGGAAGATCGCCGAAAGCTGCGGGACCGATTCCGAATCCGTCTCGTAGACGCGGGGCACGCCCTGAAGCGCGTTCTCCAGTGGCACCGTGACGAGTTGCTCCACCTCGGAAGGCGACAGCCCGAGGCACTCGGTCTGGATCTCGACCGTGATCGGCGCGAACTCGGGGAACACGTCGACCTTCTGGTGGCCCAGGGTCTGACCGCCGAAGAACATCAGCGCGACCGCAGCCGCCACCACCATGTAGCGGAAGCGGAGCGCGGTGGAGACGACGAAGCGCATGGCTCAGACGGCCGCCTCGAACTCGCTCACGTCTGCGCCAGGACCCCGGTCTGCACGCCGAACAGCTCCTCGGCGCCGACCGTCACCACCGGGGTGCCGGGCCGCGGCCCGGTCCTGAGGTAGGCCGAGTTCCCGGCGATGTGATCGACCGTGATCGGCACCTCCGTGTACTTCAGCGCTCCCCGGCTCGTGAACACGAAGGTGCTGCCGCCGGGGTCGTAGACGACGGCGGCGACCGGGACGATCGCCGTGGACGTGCTCGGCGTCGGCTTCGGCTTCGGCGCGGGAACGGTGACCTTGACGAGGCCGGTCGCCCGGCGGACCAGCTTGGTGGTGGGCGGCGGGACCGGTGGGGCCGGCGGGGGCGGCACGTGCCGCGCCGCGGTGGTCTGGATCCCGATCCGCTGTGCCCCGGCGGCACTCAGGACGATCTGGCCAACCGAGCTGCCCGGCACGGGGACGATCCGGCTCGAGGGTGCGATCGCCGGCTGCGACGAGCTGCCGCAGCCGCCCAGCAGCGCGGTAGCCGGCACGGCGACCGCGATCACGACCAGGCGTTTGAGATGGCTCATCGGCTGTCCCCTTTTCATGATGTGCTCGGAGTCGGTGTGGCGACGCCGGCGGGCTCGGCGACAGTGGGTATCGGCTCGGTCGCCCCGATCGGGTTGGCCGGGGCGAGCGCGAGGCACAACGCCGGAAGCAGGATCTGGCTCAGCAGCGTCACGCTGATCAGACCGCCGAGGATCACCGCCGCCGCCACGTGGGTCAGTTCGTTGCCCGGCGCATCCCCGATCACCACGAACGGGATCATGGCCACGGCGATCACCGCCACCGCGCCGAGCGACGCCCCCAGCCGTTCGCTGGCCGCCCGGACGACGATGTCCGCGCTCAGCTTCCCCCCGTTCTCGGCGTGGCGCCTGCGGATGTGGGCGAGCTGCAGCAGCGCCTGCCGGGCGGCCAGGGCGAACAGGGACAGCAGGCCGGCATCCGCGCCGAGCGAGCGGGCGTTGCCGGTGGCGAGCGCGACGATCAACCCGCCGGCCAGCGAGACCGGCAGCACGAGCAGCAGTACGGCGGCCAGACGCCAGCTCTGCAGTGCGGCCTGGAACAGCAGCAGGATGCCGATCGCAGCGGCCAGGATGTAGCTCAGCAGCACCACGTGGCCCGTCGGGTCCTCGGGCGTCCCGCCGAGAATCTCGGCGTGGTACTGCAACGGGAAGTTGAGCTGCGTCACCCGCTGGCGCAGCGTCGCCTGCGCGGCTCCGACCGAGCCCGAGTAGACCGGGGCGCTCACGTCGACGTAGCGGGAGAGCGCCTCGTGCTGGATGTCGATCGGGTCCGGGCGGACGCTCACATCGGCGATCTGGTCCAGCCGGACGTGACCGCCGCCCGATGTGTCGATCAGCAGACCCCTGACGGCGTCGACGCTGCTGCGCGCCGATGGCACGCCGATCACGGTGACGTCGAAAACCGCCTGGTCCTGGAAGAAGTTCCCGACGGTCAGGCCGGAGACCAGCGTCGAGGCCTGACGCCGGGCGTCGCCCGGGAGCACGCCGGCCCGCAGCGCCGCCTGGTCGTTGACGGCGATCTCGATGTTCGGCTCGGTGCTCGGGAGTTGCAGCTGCGATGGCCCCAACCCGGAGACGTGGTTCATCAGGCCCTGCACCTGTGTCCCCAGGCCGCGGAGCTGCCCATAGTCCTGGCCATAGACGCGCACGGTCACGCGGTGCTCGGCGGGGGCGAGCACGCCGCTGGTGACTTCTCCCTCATATGTGCTGACCGAGGTGCTGATGCCCGGCGTCGTGTCGACGATCCGGCGGACCTGGTTCACGGCGTTGTCGTAATTGGCGCTGGAACGCAGCGCAACGTAGATCTGCCCTGAGCTCGGGTCGACGATCTGGTCCGCACTCACGGCCCGGCCCAGCGTCGCGGCCGCGTCCGACACCGCCGGCAGCGCCCGGAGCTGACCCACCATGCGCCGGGTGATGCGGTCCATCTCGGTCAGCGAAGCGCCGGCGGGCCCGTCCCAGCGGACCACCAGGTCCCGGTCCTTGAACCGCGGCGGAGACGGCTGGCGCAGGAACGGCACGGCGACCAGGCCGACCAGGCCGAGGACGCAAAGGCTGGCCAGTGCGGCGCGCGGAAGCCGCATGACGGCATGCATGAAGCGCTCGTAGTCCGATCGGATCCGGTCGGCCAGAGCCGCCCCCCGCCGCCGCGGCCGGCCGCGGTCGTAGAGCAGCATCGCCAGCGCCGGCGTGAACGTGACGGCCACCACCATCGACGCCACCACCGCGAGCCCGAAGGCCAGCAACATCGGGTGCACGAACGTCGCGGTCAGCCCCTTGGCGAAGAACACCGGGGCGACGCACAGGAGCGTGACCAGCGTGGCGTAGCCGAGTGTGCCGCGCAGCGAGACGCCGGATTCCACCACGATCGACTCGATCGTTGTGGGGGCTGCCGCCTCGTCTCGCTCGCGGACCCGGCGCACTACCGCTTCTGTGGCCCCGATCGCGTCGTCGACGACGATCGTGCAGGCGATCAGCAGCCCGAGGATCACCAGGGCGTTGAAGGTGTAGCCCAGTGCCTGCAGCACCAGCGTCGCCGCCAGCAGCGAGAGGCCGACGGCCAGCGCGGCGATCGCCACCGGGCGCGCGTCGAGGAACAGCGCGATGATCGCCAGTACGGCGAGCGCCGCGGCGATCAACAGGCCCACCAGGAGGTTGTGCATCGAGTTGGAGACGTAGCTGGCCGGCTTGAAGAAGGAGGTGTCGATGTGCACTCCCCGGAGCGCCGGACCGAGGTCCGCGAGCGCCCGCTCCAGACCCTTCGTGACGCCGACAACACTGGCGCCGGGCAGTTTCTGCACCTCGAGCACCAGCCCCGACCCACCTGCGACGACCGCGTCCCCGATCAGCGGCTGATGCCCGACCACCACGGTCGTCGCGGCGCCCAGAGGCTCCTTGCCGGGCGCCCCCGAGATCGGCGCCGCGGCCAGGTCTTTGGGGGCGCCGAGCGGGAGCACCGGCCGGATCTCGAGGCGCTGATTTGGACCGTCGAGGAAGCCTCCGGTGCCCGGCGCGGATCCCTGCAGGTAGCTGAGCGGGGAGACGAGCTGTGCGTTACCCGCCGTCGAGATGACCTGGCTGAGCGTGAGATGGTGTGCCGAGAGCTGGTTCGGGTCGACCTCGACCTGGATCTGACGATCCTGCTGGCCGAAGATCGCCACGTTGGCCACGCCTTGCACTCCCGACAACCGAGGCTTGACCACCCAGCGGGCGAGATAGGAGAGCTCGAGCGGATCCACCGCGGCGGAGCTCAGCCCGATCATCAGCACTCGCCCGGTCGAGGAAATCGGCTGGATCAGCAGCGGCGGCTTGGACACGTTCGGCAGCGAGAACGCGTTGCTGAGACGCTCCGCGACGAGCTGACGGGCGTGGAGCACGGTGGTGCCCGGCTCGAAGTACAGATCGACGGTCGAGAGGCTCGGAATCGATTGCGACCGGGTGTCCCAGACGCCCATGATGCCGTCGAGCAGGTTGTTCTCCATCGGCACGGTGACGTACTGCTCGACCTCCGAGCTGGAGAGACCGAGCGCTTCGGTCTGCACCTCCAGCACCGGGCCAGAGGCGAGCTCGGGAACCACGTCGTCGTGCATCTGCTGCAGGGAAAGCGCGCCCAGCGCGATCAAGCCCGCCGCCACACCGACCAGCAGCAGGCGAAAACGCAGCGCCATCATCAGTACCGACCTCAACGTCATGCTCCCCTAAGGTCCGCCTCGCCCAAATCCATTATCGCCCCTGTCCGGCAGCTACGCTCCGAAAATTGTTCGCCCCCCGAGCGTCCGGTGTTCTCTAAGAGAGCTCTCAGGATAAGCCCTCCGCCCCCAGAGTGCAATCAATCCGTCGGTCGGCTCGATCGCTTCAGCGGCCCGGGAGGTGGTAGATATCGAGCGTGCCGTGGGTGGCATGGTCGTTGCCGTTGCCTTCCGGCAGCACCACCCGGCCGCCGACGGCGATCGGGCTGTTCCAGTGCCCCGTGGCCGCCGGCAACGAGGCCAGTTGGGCCTCGCGGGTCGGGCGCCGCACCACCAGCACACCATGGATCTGGTCATAGATGTAGAGCAACCCGCCGGCGATCACCGGACTTGTCCCAGGCGTGCCGTCATGCCACAGGACGCGCAGACGGCGGTTGGCGCCGAGGACGTAGGCCGCGGTCCCGGAATTGTCGGCGACGAACAGATACACCCGCCCGCCGTGCTTCCACACCGCAGGCGCGGTGAATACCTGGTCCCCGGCGGGGGCCGGGATCGTCTGCAGCTCGCCGCCGGTGCGCGGCCCCGCGCCACCGGTGGTCCCGTCGAGCCGGCTCAGGTCCAGCAGCGAGAGCACGCCGCTCTTGCCGCCCTGCACGACCAATCGTTGTCCACCGACGGCCGGTAGCAGGACCGGCGAGGTACTGCCCAGATCTTGATCGGACGAGTTCAGGTTGGCCTGGTTCGAGGGCGTCCAGTTGTGCAGCAACCTGAGACCCGGCGAGAGCTCCAGCACGCTGTCGCCCCAGTCCGTCGACCCGTTGAACGGTGCGTTGCCGGTGGTGACCAGGATCCGTCCGCTGCCCGGTTCGATCACGGCGCCGGCCCGGCCCCAGATCGCCGAGTCGCTGGCCGGGCAGGAACTGGGCGGATCGATCAGGCCGTGGCGGTTTGAGCAGAGGGAATTCCAGACCGCCTCGATGCGGCCGGAGGACCGATCGATCTTGACCACATGCCCCTGATAGGGCGGCGTGTCGCCGTTGTAACCGTCGGTCACCACGATCAGCGAGGTTCCGAGGATGCTGGGCGGGGAGGCCAGCTTCTCCCGGCGCGGATCGAAGGTCAGGGTCACCGGCCAGTGGCCGGAGCGAATCTCATGCCCGCTGCTCAGCGCGAGCTTGTGGACCCGTCCGTCGGGGCTGGTGGCGTAGACGTAACGGCGATTCGGATCGGCGGTCGGCGTCGCGGTGGTGATCTGCGCGCTGCCTTCATAGGACTGGATGTCGGCCGGGACGAACTCCCAGAGCTTGCGTCCGGTCCCGGCGTCGAGCGCGATCGTCCGGCCGTAGGTGGTGGTCACCACCAGCACGTCTCGCCGGCGGCCCCGCAGCTTGATCGCGTGGAGCTCGATCGCCGAGGAATCGACCGTCCCGTCGAGTTGGACGGTCCGGCGCCGGAGCAGTCGCACATCGCCCGGGGTTATCCCCGTGTTGGCCGGCCCGGCGCTGCTGCGCTGCGCGTTGTAGCCGAACTGAGCCCAGTCGCCGGAGGGGATCGAGCGCGCGGCCCCAGCACCCGCGTCGCTCGAGTACTTGGCCGCTGCGCCCGAGGGCGAGTTCCCGGTGGCATGGCCGCCGCAGGCGACGAGCGCGATCGCGCAGGCCAGCAGCGAGGCCAGCGCTCGTGTCCGGGTCTTCACCGGTGCAGCAGCCCGAGCACGGCCAGCGGCGTCGTGGCGTGGCTGCTCGTCGGCGGGGTCAGTGGCAGGATCCGGTCGACCGCGGAGCCGACCGATTCGAGCGTCTGCGTGGCCAGCGTGCCGACCGGCCCGGGAACCTTCGTGGTGACCGAGGTTCCGACCCCGACGACCCCGTCGAGGACCGTGGCGCGGGGTGGTGGTTGTGTCACGCCGCCGCCGGAGCCGCCGCTCCCGCCGGAGCCGCCACTCCCGCCGGAGCCGCCGCTCCCGCCCGAACCGCCGCTCCCACCCGAACCGCCGCTCCCGCCCGAGCCGCCACTCCCACCCGAACCGCCACTCCCACCCGAACCGCCACTCCCGCCGGAACCGCCGCGACTGCCGGATCCGCTGTTACCGGTCGAGCCGGCGCCGCCCGTGACGGCACCCGATGGCCCGGTGACCACCCCTCCGGCGAGACGGGCCGGCGCAGGCGAGCCGATCGCGGCCAGGGCGACCCGGAGCTTGGCCGCGGCTCGCGAATTGCCGGCGGCGCCCGCGGCCTGCGCGGTGGCCGGAGTGGCCGGACCCGACAGCGCCTGTCCGATCGAGCCGAGCCGCGTAAACCCGCCGGCGAAGGCCAGCGCGGCCAGCGCGCAGGCGATCGTTCCGGGAACCAGCAGGGCAGCCCCGGAGGCGCCGAACAACTGCCGCGTCCATGCTCGCGCGAGGCTCACCGGCCAATGGTAACCAACGATCCTGGCCGATCAGCCGATTCTCGCCGCGTTGGCGGCGAAGCGAGCCGCGGCCACGGGTACGATCGCAGCGAGCGTCCGCTCCCCAACGAAAGCCGATGGAATGCAGCGCCTCTCGATCGCCCGTTCGCTACGCCTGGCGCTGGTCGGACTCACGTTCGTGCTCGCTGCCGTCGCCGCGCTGGGCGTCTCGAGCCTCTACCAGGCGCGCCAGCGCTATGAGAACGCGCTCGTCCAGAGCTCTCAGCTGGCCACCGCGGCGGCCAACCTGACCAGCGCGGGAATCGCCGAAGCGGAGGTGCTGCGAGACGTTCGCGGAACCGCGGCGGCGAGTGCCCGGCGACAGGTGCAGGGCGCGTACTCCACGACCTCGCAGCTCGCGCTGTCGCTGGCCCGCGGCGACCCGACGAGCCTGCGGCTGCTGCGCGCCCAGATCGCCGCCCAGGCCCGCGCGCGCACGCTCGCCGCCCGAGGCCGGGTCAACTCCGCCTCGGGACCCTTGGTCGAGGCCCGAACACTCGCCGGGCAGCTACAGACCCGCCAGCAGGTCCGGCAGGACGCCGCACGCCGGCACGCCCGCTCGGACTCCCGACGGGCGATCCTGCTCGTAGCCATCGCCGGACTGCTGGCCCTGCTGGGTGCACTCGGCCTGATCACCGCGCTGGTGGGCGGCATGCGGAGGCCGCTCGACGCGCTCGTTCAGGCGACGCGCGATCTCGCTTCAGGGCAGCTCGAGCGGCGGGTCAATCCCGACGGCCCCCGTGAGCTCCAGGACCTCGGCGCCGCGTTCAACGCGATGGGCCAGGACCTGGCCGAGGCGCAGCAGCGCATCGAGGAGCAGCGACACCGACTCGCCGTGACGATCGAGAGCCTCGGCGACGCGCTGCTGGTCACCGAGCCGAGCTCGAACACGATCGCCACCGTCAATCCGCGGGCCACCGAGCTGATCCCCGAGCTTCCGGTGGGCGAGCGCATCGACGGCGAGCACAGCCCGCTGCCTACGCTCGCCGATGCCCTGGAGGGAGAGACCCTGGTGGAGCATCGCGGCAGGACGCTGGCCGTGACCGCGGCGAAGCTCGGGGTCGAGGCCGACGGGGTGGTGTGGACCGTGCGCGATATGAGCGAGCGGACCCGCCTCGAGCGAGCCAAGAGCGACTTCGTGGCGACCGCTTCGCACGAGCTGCGCAGCCCGCTCACCTCGATCAAGGGGTTCGTCGAGCTGCTGGCCCGTTCACCCGAGGCGATGTCCGAACGCCAGCGCGAGTTCGTGGACATCATCCTGCGATCGACCGACCGCCTCGTCGACCTGGTCAACGACCTGCTCGACGTCGCCCGGATCGAGGCCGACCACGTCGAGATCAGCCGCCGCCCGATCGACGTCGGAGAGGCGGTGCGGGAGGTGGTCGAGCTGATGGGACCGCGGATGGAGGAGAAGCATCAGCAACTGGGCCTGTACGTCGCGCCGACGCTGCCGCTGGCCCTGGCCGACGCCGGCCGCGTGCGCCAGATCGTGGCCAACCTACTCACCAATGCCCATCTCTACACGCCAGAGGGCGGGCGCATCCACGTCGGGGCCGAGGCCGATCGCGCCTGGATCCAGATCGTCGTGGCCGATTCCGGGGTGGGCATGACGCCGGACGAGGCCGAGCACGTGTTCGAGCGCTTCTACCGCGGCGGCAACGGCTCAGGCGGCAAGGCTCCGGGCACCGGCTTGGGCCTGTCGATCGTCAAATCCCTGGTCGACATGCACGATGGCCGGATCGAGGTCGAGACCGAGCCGGGTCAGGGCACCACGTTCCGGGTTCTGCTCCCCTCCGCGTTGCCCGGGCCCGAATCTGCCCGGTCGCTCGAGGCGATCCGTGGCCGCCGGGTGCTGGTCGTCGACGACGAGCGGGAGATCGCCGATCTGATCGCCGGCCAGCTCGCGCCGCTGGAGGTGCACACCACGATCGCCGCCAACGGCACCGACGCGCTCGAGCTGATGCGCACGCACCATTTCGACGCGATCACGCTGGACATCCTGATGCCCGGCTTGGACGGGTTCGAGGTCCTGCGCAAGCTGCGCGCGGACCCCGAGCTGCGCAACACGCCGATCGTGTTCGTGTCGGTGTTCTCGGGTCGCCGCGAGCTCGCCGGCGAGTGGGTCGTGTCCAAGCCGATCGACGCAGATGAGCTCCGCGACGTGCTCGGCGCCGCGGTCAGCGCGGGGCGCTCACGCGTGCTGGTGGTCGGGCGGCGAGAGCTGCAGGCGAGACTCGAGGCGTCCCTCGACGAGCTCGGGATCGAACACGCGTGGGAGACCACCGGTGCCGCGGCGGCGCGCGCGTGCGGAGAGCGGCGCTTCGAGGTCGCGCTGGTCGACGTCGGGATTCGCAATCCGCAGGCCGTCCTGCAGGCACTCGACCTCCGCGGCCGCCGACTGCGGCGGTCGGTGATCCTCTTCTCGGACGGGGTCACTCCACCGCCGCCGGGAATCGGCCGCGTGGGCATGGAGGTCGTCCCGGTCGAGGAGGCCGCCAACGCCCTGCTGGCCACCCTCCGCGGCGAGCGCGCCTAGTGCGCGGGCCCGGCGGCGACTTTGGTGAGGGATCGCCCGGAATAAGGTGATTAACACGTCCGACGGTCAACCGCGACGCCGGATCTCGGTACGCTGAGCACCGAATGGCGGTCAGCGGAGAGACCGGCCTGAGCCGGGAGATCGAGCGTCTGCGCGACGAGTTGGCGCGGCGCGAGCGCGAGGCCGCCGACAAGGAGCGCCAGCTCGAGCGCTACGCCGCCGACCTGCGCGAGACCTTCAAGCAGGAGCGGGCGCGCTCCCAGGAATTGCAGCGCTCCTACGTGGCCACCGTCCGGGCGCTGTCAAACGCTGTCGAGGCGCGCGACGCCTACACGGGCAAGCACGCCGAGCGAGTCGCCGCCTACGGAATGGAGATCGTCCGCGAGCTGCACATTCCGCTCGCCGATTCGCCCGGCACGGAGTTCGGGTTCCTGCTGCATGACGTCGGCAAGGTGGCGATCCCCGACGCGATCCTCTACAAGGCCGGGTCGCTGACCGAGAAGGAGCGCGCGCTGATGGCGCAGCATCCGCTGATCGGCGCCGACATCATCCGGGGGATCGAGTTTCTCGGAGAGGCGGCGAAAGTCGTCCGCTCGCACCACGAGCGCTGGGACGGGCGCGGCTACCCGGACGGACTGGCCGGCGAGCAGATCCCGATCGCGGCGCGCGTGTTCGCCGTCGCCGACGTGCTCGACGCGCTGACCAGCGACCGGCCGTACCGTCCGGCTTCGCCGCTGTACGTCGCCCGGGAGATGATCGTGGCCGAGTCAGGGAGCCACTTCGACCCCAGGGTGATCGCGGCGTTCAACGCAATCGCCGACGAGACGTTCCGGCGGATCGCCGACGAGATCCAGTGACCGAGCCGATGCCGGGTCCCCGGCCGCGGCTGAATCGCGGCGTACTGGTCGTCGACGACGATCCATTCATTCGCAAGCTGATCGCCACCACACTCGAGGACGTGGCCAATTTCGAGTTGCACGAGGCGGAGGACGGACTGGTCGCGCTCGAGGTCGCGCACCGTGAGCGGCCGACGCTGGTGTTCCTCGACGTCGACATGCCGCGCCTCAACGGGATCGAAGCCTGCCGGAAGCTGCGCGCCTCACCCGAGATGAGCGAGACGACGATCGTGATGCTGACCGCCGCCCATGGGGACAGCGTCGAGCGGCGGGCCGAGGAGGCGGGCGCCGACCTGTTCCTGACCAAGCCATTCAGCCCGCTCGACCTCCTGCGACTGGTGGATCGACTCAGCGATCAGGGCTGACCGTGGATTCGTTTCGATGGCAGGACGGTGAGCGCCTGATCGTCTTCGGACGGGGGGCGCTCGCCGATGCCGGGGATCTGCTCGCGCCGGGCTACACGCTGCTGAGCACCGCGCGCGCCTCGGCCATCGCCCCGGAGATCGTGGCCGGCGCCGCCGCCGTGCACGAGGTCGGGGCCGGTCGGGTCGATGACCTGGCCGGTGCCCTGCGTGGCGACGTGGCGGGCGAGCGGCTCGTCGCCCTCGGGGGCGGACGGGTGATCGACGTGGCCAAGGCGCTGGCGGCCGCCGACCCACCGCGGAGCGTCGCGGCGATTCCTACCACGCTCTCGGGCGCCGAGATGACCGCCATTCACCGGCACGCCGCGGGTGTCGGCCAGGAGGCGGTGCGCGTGCGCCCGGCGCTGGTGATCAATGACCCCGCGCTGTCGGCGTCCCAGCCGCTGCCCGAGCTGGCGCAGAGCGCGGCCAACGCGCTCGGGCATGCCGTCGAGGGACCGCTCACGCCGCGGGGTAACCCGGTGGCGGCCCTGGCCGCCCTCGAGGCAGCCCGGTTGCTGGCGGGCGCCTTCGCCGTGGCCGCGAGGCCCGACGACCCCGAAGCGCGGGATTCGCTGGCCCTGGCCGCGCTGCTGGCCGGATACGTGATCGGCTCGACCGGATACGGGCTGCACCACGTGCTCGCGCAGACGCTGGCCCGGTTCACCGACGTCGGGCATGGCGGCGCCAACGCGCTGATGCTCCCCCACTCCCTCCGCGCGCTGAGATCGCGTTCGCCCGCCTTCATCGGGCAGCTCGAGGCCGCGCTGGGCGAGGACCCTCCGGGCTTCGCGGAGCGCCTGTGCGCGCTGACCCCCTTTTCGTCCCTGCGCGATGCCGGTGTCACCGAGGCAGAGCTCGATCACTGCGCGGAGGAGGCGTCCGGGCGCGCGGAGCTTCGGCTCACGCCACCGGCCGCCGACCGCGACGAGCTGCGCGCGCTGTACCAGGCCGCTTTTTAGTAGGCGCTCGGCCGCACTAACTGATCTTGATCAGGATCAGCGTGTTCAGCACGAACACGCAGGCGAAGCCGATCGTCCAGCGGTTGAGGTTGCGCTCGACCAGCGAGCCGCCGCCGAACGGGCCCGCGCCGGAGCCGACGCCGAACGCGCCGGAGAGTCCCGCGTCCTTGCCCGAGTGCATCAGGATCAGGAAGATCAGCACGAAGCTGACGATCACCTGGACGATGTCGAGGAGGGTGGTCATGCCCCTGAGATGGTAGCTATTCCGCGCGGACAGGGCCGCGGGCGGGTTCGTCGGGCGTGCCATCGCGGTCGGCCGCCTGCCGCCGCTCGCGGACGGCGTCCAGCGCCTTCAGGATCTCGATCGCCTCGGCTCGCAGCGTGCTGTCGATCGCCCTGAAGTCGGCGTCGGACAGCTTGCCCGTCCGATGATCGAGATCGGCGTCGCGGATCTCCCGGTACTTCGCCTCGCGCGCGGCGTCCAGCTCCTCGAGCTCCTGCTCGGCGTCGAGCTCGGCCCGGCGCTCCGCCTCGTCACCGTCCCCCTCGTTACCGTCTCCCGCGTCTGAGCCGCCGGTGTTCGACCAGCCGCGCCGGATCGGCGTCGTGACGAAGAACACGACGAGCGCGAGGACCGCCAGCACGATCACGAACTGCATGGCGACGGCATTAGGCCAGCTCGCGTGCCAGCCGTGCCGAGTACATCGCGGCGCTGCGCCGGCGGGCCAGCACGGGCGCGGGCCATAGCGCGATCAGCCCGCCGATCGCGATCACGATCGCCCCGAGCCAGATCCAGGTGACCAGCGGCGAGACGATCAGCAGGAACTCGATCGACCACGGGCGCTTCACGTACTGGGAGGTGAGGCCGATGATCGCCTTGGCCTGCTCCTGGGCGATGAACTGCTGCGTGGCCGGAAGTTTGGCCTGGGCCGGCGTCAGGCCGGTCATCAGCTGGGTGAAGACCTTGTCGCCCTGATTGATGGCCGGCTGCAGCGGGGTCAGATCGGGGTTGACGATCGTCCAGATGTCGTGGGTCAGTCCCGCGTCGAGACCCACGTTGCTGTCGGCCGCGCCGTTGAACGCCTCGGAGATCGGTCCGGAAGTGCCGTCGAAGCCGGTCGGATAGAAGCTGCGCGTGGTCTTCAGCGTCTCGACGTACTTTCCATGCTTGTAGATGCCGAGCACGGCGCCGAAGGAGAGCTTGGCGTCGGTGGCGGTGGCCGTCGGCCGGACGTAGCGCATCGTGTAGCCGTCAACCTGGGCGCTCTGCCCCGGGCGCATCGTCACGTCCTTGGAGTGCTGGAACGACGAAGATGCGGCTACGCCGATCAGCAGCAGTGCTAGTCCGGCGTGGGCGGTGTATCCCCCGTAGCGGCGTCGGTTTCGCCGCACCAGCGCGACCAGCGCCAGCGGCCATGCCTCGCGGGTGACCGCGCGGCGGGCGCTGGTCCCGCGGAACAGCTCCTGGGCCACGCCGGCCAGGACGAAGGCCCCGAGCATGAACATGATCAGCGCGAACGGACGCGAGTCGGCATTGGTCCCCAGCAGCAACCAGATCAGCACCGCGAAGGCGAACAGCACCGGGAAGGTGAAGCTCCGCCGGAGGTTGGCGGTGCTCACGCGCCGCCAGGCGATCAGCGGGCCGATCCCGGACAGCAGGACGAGGATCAACGCGAGCGGGACGATGAACGGCCGGAACGCGGGCGGACCGACGGAGACCTTGGTCCCGGTCAGCGCCTCGGAGATCAGCGGGAAGAACGTCACCCAGAAGATCACGAACACCATCGCCATCAGGACCAGGTTCTGGAACAGGAAGACGGCTTCGCGCGACACCAACGAGTCCAGCCGATGCTCGGAGCGCAGCTGGTCCTTGCGCCAGACCACCAGCCCGATCGAGCCGCTGACCATCAGCGCAAGCAGCAGCACGAACGGAATCCCGAGGGTCGAGGCGCCGAAGGCGTGGATCGAGTCGAGGATCCCCGAGCGCACAAGGAACGTGCCCAGGATCGCCAGCGTCCCGCTGAGCAGGATCAGCGAGACGTTCCAGACCTTCAGCATCCCCCGTTTCTCTTGGATCATCACCGAGTGGATGAAGGCGGTGATGGCCAGGAACGGCATCAGCGCGGCGTTCTCAACCGCGTCCCAGGCCCAGTAGCCGCCCCACCCGAGTTCGGTGTAGGACCAGCGCGCGCCCAGCAGGATCCCGATCCCCAGGAACAGCCACGCCGCCAGCGCGAACCGCCGGGTCACCCGGATCCACTCCGAGCCGAGCTTTCCGGTGATCAACGCGCCGATCGCGAACGCGAACGGGATCGACATCAGCGTGTAGCCGGAGTAGAGCATCGGCGGGTGGAACATCATGCTCGGGTGCAGCAGCAGCGGATCGAGCCCGGCGCCCTGCACCGGCGGGTTCGCGGTGGTGGCGAACGGGTTGGCGTCGAACACCATCAGCGAGGTGAAGAACGCGCCCAGCCCGAGCAGCACTGCCGTCGCGTACGGAGCGATCTCCCGCAGCCGCCGGCGGGTCAGGAATAGCACCAGGCTCGACCAGATCGACAGCAGGAACACCCACAGCAGCAGCGAGCCCTCCTGCGAGGACCACGCCGCGGTCGCCTTGTAGAAGGTCGGCGTCGTCGTCGAGGAGTGAGCGGCCACGACGTTGAACGAGAAGTCCGAGCTCAGGAACGCGCGCTCGAGGATCACGAAGGCGAGCGTCGCCAGCGCGGCCAGCGCGTAGACCGACCGCCGCCCCGAGTCAACCCAGTCGGGGCGTCTGTATCGCGCGCCATAGATCGATGCGCCGATCCCGAAGGCGGCGACGATCAGCGCCAGGATCAGCAGTGCCCGTCCGAGAAAGGCCATCTCAGTAAGAGGCCGACGCGGCCTGATACTTGGACGGGCATTTCGTGGTCAGCGAATCCTGTTCGCCGATGAACGCCGAGCTCGCCCCTTGCTCCCTGACCGTCACCAGCACGCCGCGGCCCGCCCGGAACGGGTCGGGCACGATCCCGGTGTAGCGCACCGGCACCGACACCCTCAGCTTCGGGTCGCGGACCCGGAACAGGAGTGCCGTCCCGTCCTGGTGGACCGAGCCGTTCAGAACCGTGCCGGCCAGGATGTAGGACACCCCGGGCTTGGCCCGCTGGAGCAACTGGCCGGCCGTGAGCTCGTCGCGCCCGGCGGTGAAGCTGGTGTAGATCAGGGCCGTCGCCAGCAGAAGGGCCGCGGTGAGGGCGACCGTGAGGCGGATTGCACGCTTGCGGCTGGGGTCCATACGAACGTGGATTCTCCCACAGGAGGCGGCTCGGACACTCCGCTCGGCCCAGCCCGGACACTCCGGTGCGCCCAGCCCGGACGCTCCGCTGCGCCCAGCCCGGACACTCCGCTGCGCCCAGTCCGGACACTCCGCTGGGCCAATCCGGCGGGTCGCCCTCAGGCCACATGGCGAGATTGGAGTAGTCAACCCCGTCCCAGACGCCGGTTGCCGATTAGTTTCGCGTTAACGGCGAGGAAATACGGCCGATGTCACGAAACCAATTCGCGTGTCGACCGTTTACTCCTCATGAACGTGCTTGTCAGGTCGAAACGAACCGAGAAGGTCAACAGGCGGCGTCCGCGCGCGTCCGCTGCCGCCGAGCCGCGGCGTCCCGCCGCCGCTCCCGGCCGCAGCCACCGCGATCACCTTCCGCTCCAGGACAACGCCCTTTACACCTGCCCGTGCGGGTTCGTGTTCGAAGCGGCCGTCTCCACCACGGTCGACTGTCCGCACTGCGGTACCGGCCAGGCCTGGTAGCGCCGGCCTCCGCGCTCAGGCGTCCTCGCTCCGCCCCCCTGGCTCAGCCCCCTCGCTCAACCCTCGCTGAGGCCGTCTCGCTCCCGGCCGGCGCTGGTCCGGGGCCAGACCTGCTTGAATGCCCCACGGAGGCGCGCTAGCTCTGGAGGAGAGTTGAAGCGAGCTGTTATCAGCACCATCGTCGTCGTGGTCACCGCACTCACGTTCGGGAGCGCGTCCGCGTTCGCCGCCGGCGGGGTCGAGCACCTGCACTTCCACGCCGGCCCATACCTGGTCACGCCCGGCGCCAACCTGATCCTGTTGGACACCAACAAGGTGCCCAAGCCGAATCAGGACGGCTACATGATCCGGATGGCGCCGAACCTGCGCTACGCCAAGGGCGGGAAATGCTGCGGCGCGGTGCCCCGGGTCGACGTAATCCATCTGCACCATGGCGTGTGGCTGAGCAGCGGTCCGGCCGGAGAGGGCGAAGGCAACGGGTTCGGCGTCTACCCGTTCATGGCCACCGGCGAGGAGAAGACGGCCTACCAGTTCCCGCCCGGCTATGGCTACCCGGTCGCCGCCAAGGACAGGTGGATCCTCAACTACATGATCCACAACCTCACCGACCGCCCCGCGCGGGTGTACATCACCTACGACATCGACTTCATCCCCCTCAGCTCGCCGATGGCGGCCCACATCACCACGGTCCACCCGATCTGGATGGATGTCGAGGATCACCAGATCTACCCCGTCTTCGACGTCCACCGCCACAGCGGGCACAACGGCATCTTCACGTTCCCGGACATGGCCAAGAATCCCTACGGCGGCGGGGCTCCGCTGAACGAGTTCACGATCGATCATCCCGGCACGCTGGTGGCCACGGCCGGACACGTCCATCCCGGCGGCCTCTACGACGACCTCGACCTGATCAGGGCGGGCGCGCATCCGACCGGCGGTGCCATCGCGGGCACCGTGCCGAACTCGGTCCGCCTGTTCCGCTCCTCGGCGCATTACTTCGACAAGCGCGGGCCGATCTCGTGGGACATGGCGATGGCCGGGACCGCCAACGATTGGCGTCCCGCGGTCCAGGCCGGCGACACTCTCCGGATCAGCGCGACCTACGAGACCAAGCGCTCGTCGTGGTACGAGTCGATGGGGATCATGGTCGTGTGGGAGGCCTATAGCGACGGGACCGGCGTCGACCCGTTCAATCACAAGCTGGACGAGAGCGGGCACCTCACTCACGGCCATCTGCCCGAGAACAGAAACCACGGCGGCGCGATGCCGCTCGGCGTCGGCGTCAATCCCAACAAGTTCCCGATCTGCAAGACCAGCAAGGTCGACATCACCCGGTTCAAGTTCCTGCCCGGCGACTTCACCGCGACCGGCGGCAACCGCTGCACGCCAACCGTCGTCAAGGGTCACTCGATCACCTTCGTCAACCAGGAAGCCAGCCCGCTTTCGACCTTCAGTCTGTTCTCCCCCACCGCGGAGTACCTGGGCTCGGTCTTCCATTCGGTCACCGCCTGCCGGAACCCGTGCAACCTCAACACCGGGATCTCCTACCCGCTGGCCAACGGCGCGGGCAACTTCGACTCCGGGCAGTTGGGCATCGGCACGCCGGCGATCGGCAGGTTGACCTGGAGCACGCCGACCAACCTGGCGCCGGGCACCTACACGTTCTACTGCCGGATCCACCCGTTCATGCGCGGGGTGTTCCGGATCATCAGCTGACCGGCGTCGACTGACCGGCGTCGGCTGACCCCCGGCGTCAGCTGACCGGCGGCTGCGGCTCGGGCACCTCGGCCTTGGCCGCCGCGTCCGGCACTTCGGTCTGGGCCGCCGCGTCATCTGCCTGCGCCGGCTGGAGCTCGGCCAGCGCCTCGCCGAGCCACGGAATCAGCTTCCAGACATCGCGCATCTGCTCGCGGTCGGCCACGATCCCGAAGTCGAGGTGGCCGCAGTAGCTCATCACGGTGATGTTCAGCCCGAGACCATCGGTGATCACCGAGACGGGGTAGTTCGCCTCCACCCTGGCCCCCGCGCAGTACAGGGGAAGCTGCGGTCCGGGGACGTTGGAAATGACCAGGTTCCAGATTGGGGTGCGCGTGGCGGCGAGCGAGAACGAGACCCGCGCGGCCCGGGCGAACACGGCCGGTGGGATGAACTGGGTCGCGTCCTGAAGCAGCCCGGCCGGCAGCGCCTTGTGTCGCTCCTTGGCCACCCGCAGCGCCTCGTGAGTCTGCCTCAGCCGCTCCACCGGATCGGCCTCGTTGGTGAACAGCGGCACGCTCATCATCCCGATCCGGTTCCCGTAAGTCCCGACCTGCTCCTCGGTCCGCACCGATACCGGTACCTGGGTCACCAGCGGCACGTCCGGCAGCTCCTCGTGCTCGACCAGCCACCGTCTCACCGCGCCGGCGCAGATGGCCACCACGACATCGTTGACGGTGACCCCGTGGGCGTTCTTGACCGCCTTGACCTCGGCCAGCGAGAGCCGGCCGAAGGCGAACCGGCGGTGCGCCGATACGCGCCCGTTGAACGAAGTGCGCGGCGGGCTCAGGGACGTGCGCTCCAGCATCCGCGTCTGGCCCCCGCGCAGCGCGCGGGCGATCCGCGCGGTGCTGCGCCCGAGCGTGGCCGCACCGGGAATGTCCCCGATGATCGGGGTGTCCTCGAGGTTCGGCAGCGTCGAAGGCAGGCTGCGCGCCACGCGCCCGAGATACCGGGGCCAGCCGAGCAGGCCGCGGCCCAGCATCTCCAGATCGCTCGGCTCAACGTCAGGGCGTGAGTCATCCGGCGGTGGCGGCTCCCTGCCCTCCGCCGTCAGGTCGAGCAGCACGCTCATGATCTCGGCTCCGGAGATCCCGTCGACCGCCGCATGATGGATCTTCGTGAGCAGTCCGACGTTGCCGTCCTGCAGTCCGTGGATCAGGTACAGCTCCCACAGCGGCCGCGCGCGATCCAGCGGCCGCGCAAAGATCCTGGCCACCTGCTCAGCCAGCTTCGCGTCGGTCGGCGGCGGCGCGAGGGCCAGCTCGCGCACGTGGTATTCCAGATCGAAGTCCGGATCATCGATCCAGTACGGGTAGTCGAGTCCGAGCGGCACCGCCTTGAGCCGCCAGCGAAACGGCGGCAGCAGCGAGAGCCGCTCCTCGATCATCTGCTGGACGTCGCCCAACTCCAGCCGGCCGTTGGCGCGCGTGCTGGGGTCGAGCACCGCCAGTCCGCCCACGTGGCCGCTCTGGCGCGGTGTCTCCAGCGCCAGGAACTGCGCGTCAAGCCCGGTCAGCTGCCTCAAGTCTCCACCCTGTGGGCGAGTCTATAGCCGCGGGGCCCGCCGGCGCGCTTGATTAGCGGCCGGGTGGCGGGACCGTGGTCGCGCGCGGGAGCCACGTCCGGGTGGCGGGACCGCCGGAGCGACGTCCAGGTGGCGGGACCGCGGCCGCGCGCGGGAGTCTGGTTCACACCGCGACTTGGATGCCTTTTCCTAGAACTATTCGGGGAAAAGGCATCCGAGTGACCGCGGGAAAGCTGAATCCGAACTTCCGACCCACGCCGGGCCGCGCCGGCGCTCACGCCCGGGCGTCGACGGCGAACTTCGCGCGCTGGCGCTCAGGGGTGATGCGGACGACGTTCCAGGCCAGCCCGAGGCGCTGCATCCCCAGGATGATCACGCCGGAGGGATCGACCTCGTACCAGCGCAGACCGTGAAACGCGGAGCGCGGGAACGCATGGTGGTTGTGGTGCCAGGACTCGCCGAGCGAGAGCAGCGACAGCCAGCCGACGTTGGTCGACCGGTCCTCGATGTCGAACCGCCGGCTGCCGAAGAAGTGGCAGACCGAGTTCACCGACCAGGTCACGTGGTGGACCAGGAAGATCCTGACCAGGCCGCCCCAGACATAGCCGCGCAGCGCCCCGCCGAGCGTGAAGCCGTGCAGCACGAACCCGGCGATCGTCGGAATGGCGAGCGACACCAGCACCAGCAGCGGGAAGCTGCGGCCGATCCTGCGCATCTTGGGATCCTCGTAGAGATCCGGCGCGTAGCGCTTCCAGTCGGACTGGCCCTGGGTCTCGAGCAGCCAGCCCATGTGGGCGAACAGCAGACCCCGGAGCCCGCTGCCGTGTCCGACGTGAGGGCTGTGCGGATCACCCTCGCGATCGGTGTGGGCGTGATGCTTGCGGTGGTCGGACACCCAATCCATCACCGAGCCCTGGACCGACAGCGATCCCATCACGGCAAATGTCCGTTCCAGCCAGGGATAGGTCTGGAAGGCCCGGTGCGTGAGCAGGCGATGAAAGCCGATCGTCACCCCCAGCGCGGTGATCAGGTACATCCCGCCGAAGATGGCCAGATCGGTGGCGTCAACTGCCCGGTTCCACAGCAGGACGACCGCCGCGAGCACGCCGGCGAACGGGACCACGACGCCCAAGAGGTTGGCCATTCGTTCGGAACGAGACACCGTAGAAGCCTCTCATTTCGATGCGTGTATTTCTTGCACTCTTACGAGTGCAGGTGGCGCGGAATCTATGCGTAACGCACAGTTTCTACGCGCCCCGTGTTACTTGAGCAAATCGCGGGCCGTCTTCGTCCACGAGGTCGTGACGTCGCGAATGAACTTCGCCTGCGCCGTGGCCAGGTTGGAGATCCACTCGATGTCGCTGCTGCCCGGGCCGCGCTCGAGACTTCCGGCGATCGCCTTCAGTGCCTTCTCGTAGCTGGTCAGCGTCGACTCGCCGGCATCCCGGCCCGCCTCGATGATCCGCTCGTTGAGCTTGCGCAGCCGCTGTGCGGCAGCCTCGACGCGCTGGTCCGCCGCCGCCGTGGCTTCCCTGGCCACCTTCGCCGCGCCGCTGGCCGCGCCGCCGCTGCCGGCCTTGGCCCTGCTCGCACCGGACCGGCCGGAGGCGGGCTTCGCGCTGCTCCTGGCGCTGGTCGCGCTCGCCTTCGCCGCGGTGCTCCTCGCGCCGGAGCTCCTGGCCGTCGTCTTCGTGGCTGCCGTCTTCGTCGCCGCCGTCTTCGCCGTTGCCGGCTTGGCCGAGGCCCTCGTCGCCCGGGGCTTGGCCGGGGCCTTCGAAGCGGTACCAGCGCGCTTGGCTTGCGGCATATCTGTCTCCTAGTTGAAACTTTGGTGTTAACGCGACCTGCAGGTGCACCCTACAGGCGGAGCATGGGGCGATGCCAGTGCACATCGGTGAACTCGGCGCTATCGTGGCCGCGTTCACGTGCCGGCCTCGGAGATCCAGCTCCGAGCGAAAGGGGTCCGATCCATGCTCCGACGTTCCGTCTTGTTACTTGCCGTTGTCGGATGTATCGCGACGGTGGGAGTCGCCGGCTGCGGCAGTTCATCCTCCTCGAGCAGCAGCGGTGCTCAGGCCAGCACGACTCATTTCGCCAAGACCAAGTTCCTGTTGCATACGGGACTGGCCTTCGGCGCGTTCCATCACTTCATCCTCGGGCCGGTCAGGGCTGGGGACCTCAAGCATCCGTTCAGCCATAAGCTGACGCTGATCAAGGCCGGACTCGCCTCGCTGTTCGTCTATCACGAACTCAAGCTCGCGGCTCACGACGCGCAGAGCAGCAAGATCTTGCGCGTGCTGGTGTCACCCCTGACGCTGGCCGCCGGGGGGATTCACGCGCTCAAGTCCTCGCTCACCAGCGGCAGCGCCAATCCGCAGAGCGTGAGCAATCTGAACTCATCGCTGGCGCATATCGGCAGCCAAGCCGCCGCGCGCGGCCAGTCGATCTCCGATTCGGTCCCGAGCGTCTCTCAGCTCGGCTGATCGCCGGCGTCCGCTCCCGCGGCCGATCCAGCCGGATCGGCGGGCGCGGCCGGGGCGGCTGGGGCGGCCGGCTCAACCGGAGCAACGGGCGCGGCCGGGGCGGCGGGCTGGGGCGGGCCGCCTGCCTCGGGAGCGTCGCCCGTCGCGCCCGGATCCTTCAGTGCCGCCGCGGCCGCCTTCGCCTTGTCCCGCAGGCTTCCCGGCTGCCCCGCGATGTTCCTGAGCTCGTTGGCATCCTCCTTGAGGCTCTCCACGCCCCCGCGCTTGTCGACGATCCGCTTCGCCTGCTTCGCCAACCTGTTCAAGTCCATCGGGGCTCCATTCGCTTGCTGTTCGAAACGCTGACTCTTGGCTCCGAGTTTATGGACCGCGCCGCCGAGACAGTGGCCTGTCAGGCCGGTGCGGGCCGCCGAGGCCGGTTCGTTGTAGGCGATTTGTCCACGATCGGTGGCGTCCGCGTGCGCACCCGGTAGCGTGTGCAACGGGATGACGGTGCGTTTCAGGGGCATTGACTGGTTACGGCGCGGGCGGCGGGCCGGATTCGCCGTGGCGATGGCGGTTACCTGTGCCGGCTCGGCGCTCGCCGCGAGCGGTTGCGGCAGCGTCAGCAGCGTCGTCGACCCGGTCGCCAAGGCAGCCTCGATCTCCAACGCCGCCCCCGGCTACCGGATGCGGTTCTCGCTCGTGATCAGCTCCTCGGCGCTCCCGACCAGCCTGACCGCAACCGGGACCGGCTCGTTCGACGCGCCCGCCCACCTGGCCGGCCTCGCGATGAAGATGAACTTCGGCAGCAATCCCCAGATCGCCAAGGCGCTGGGCGGCAGCAGCCTCAACCTGGTCGAACTGGTCGACGGCACGACCGTGTACATGAAGCTTCCTGGCGCGCTCACGAGCAAGATCCCGGGCATCGTCAAGCCGTGGATCAAGGTCGACCTCGCCGAACTCGCCTCCCAGGCCGGTGTGCCCGGTCTCTCATCGCTGATGGGCAACCCGACGTCGAGCAATCCGGGCCAGATGCTCCAGTACCTCCGGGCGCTGTCCGGAAATGTGACCAAGGTCGGTAGTGCACGCGTCGGGCCGTTTCAGACCACCCAATACCACGGCACGATCGATCTCGACCGCGTTGCCAACGTGGTTCCGCAGGCGGAGCGAGCATCGGCGCGTGGAGCGATCAACGCACTCGAGAAGCTCACGCAGCTGAAGAGCCTGCCGGTCGATGTTTGGGTGGACGGACACAACCTGGTGCGCCGGCTCCGGCTGACGGTCAGCGAGAAGCTGCCCACCGGTCAACCGGTCAGCTCCCTGTACGACATCACGATCCCCGAATACGGACCGCAGACCCCGCCCGCGCTGCCACCCGCCGACCAGGTTTCCGACCTGGGCTCGCTGATCGGCTCGCACGCTTGAAGCTCGTAAGCGCCGTAGCGCTGTTGCTGGTGATCGGAGGCGCCGACGCTTCGGCCGCGGTGGCCAAGCGCCACGCCAAGCCCAGGCGACGGACCCCCGTGACGATTACGGTCCTCTCGAACCGGGCTGACCTGATCTCCGGCGGCAACGCGCTGGTGGAGATCATGCTCCCGCCGCGCGCGGCCCATCACCGGGTGCGGATCTCGCTTGGCGCCCGCAACGTCGGGCGTCAGTTCTCGATGCGCTCCGGACGACGCCTCGAGGGTCTCGTCACCGGCCTAAGGATCGGCCGTAATCTGCTCAGGGTCCGCCTGACCGACGGGAGCGGCGCGAGGATCACCATCACCAACCATCCGCTCGGCGGCCCGGTGTTCTCGGGCCCGCAGGTCAAACCATGGACCTGCCCGGCCGGCGCCGTCGATGCGCAATGCGACGCGCCACCCAGGTACACCTACGTGTACCAGTCCAGCGACCCCGTCAAGCTCGGTTTCCAGCCCTACGATCCCGCGCACCCCCCGGCAGACGTCGCGCTGACCACCACCGATCAGGGCACCAAGGTCCCGTTCGTGGTGCGGATCGAGACCGGCTACGAGGACCGCGATCAGTACCAGATCGCCACGGTGTTCACGCCGGGCCTGCCGTGGACCTGGTCCCGTCCTCAGCGGCAGTGGAATCACAAGCTGCTGATCACCCATGGCGCCAGTTGCGACGTCGACTACGGAAGCGGCACGGCGCCGAGTGTCACCAGCTATGACCCGGCCGACCTGCTCGGCCTGCCGGTCAAGCTGCCGTCCGGAGGCCTGCTCGGCGACAGCGCGCAGTACGCGCTGGCCCACGGCTTCGCGGTGATGTCGACCGCGCTCGACAACAGCGGCCACAACTGCGACGTCGTCACGCAGGCCGAGTCGCTGCTGATGGCCAAGGAGCACCTGATCGAGTCCTATGGGACGCTGCGGTACACGATCGGGGCGGGTTGCTCGGGCGGCTCGCTGGCCCAGCAGTGGATCGCCAACGCCTACCCTGGGATCTACCAGGGGATCCTGCCCACCTGTTCGTTCCCGGATGCCTGGTCGTCGGCCACTCAGGTGATGGACTACCACCTCCTGCTGGCCTATTTCAACCACTCGTCGCACTGGGGGCCAGGCGTTATCTGGTTGCCCACCCAGTTCGCGCCGGTCGAGGGCAACGTGCTCCCGCTCGATGCGATCGTGAGCGACGCCGGCTTCTTCGGCGCGATCGTTCCGACCCACGCCTGCGGCGGGATCACCGCCCAGCAGCGCTACCAGCCGCAGACCCACCCGGCCGGGGTTCGCTGCTCGATCTCCGACTTCGCGATCAACGTCTTCGCCCCCCGCCCGCAGAGCGTCTGGTCGGCCAATGAGCGCAAGCTCGGGCACGGCTTCGCCGGCGTGCCGGTCGACAACGTAGGCGTCCAGTACGGACTCAGTTCGCTGCGCTCCGGCGCGATCAGTCCGGCCGAGTTCGTCGACCTGAACGCGCACATCGGCGGCCTGGACATCGACATCAATCCCACGGCGCAGCGGATCAGCGCCGACCCCACGGCACTGGCCAACGCCTACCGCAGCGGCATGATCAACGAGACGAACAATCTCGGCCAGACGGCGATCATCGACTGCCGGGGACCGGACCCGGGCCTCGCCCACGACTCCTACCGCGCGTTCGCCGTCCGGGCGAGGCTCGATCGCGAGCACGGCACTCATGCCAACCAGCTGATCTGGGAGGGCCCGGTGCCGATCATCGGCGACACGGACTGCACGGTGCAGAGCCTGATCGCGATGGACCGCTGGCTCGGAGCGGTGGCGCAGGACCACAGCGCACGGTCGCTGCCGGCCAAGGTCATCGCCGACCGCCCGGCCGGCGTCCAGGACGAGTGCTTCGACGGAACCGGCCAGCGGTTGTCGAACGGGCTCTGCCCCGCCGCCGTCGTCCCGGTGTACGGCACGCCGCGCACCGTGGCCGGCGATTCGATCACTACCGACGCCAACAAGTGCCGGCTGAAGCCGCTGAACCGCGCGGATTACTCGGTCAAATTCACGGCCGGCCAGTGGGCCGAGCTGCAGAGCACGTTCCCCGCCGGTGTCTGCGATTACACCAAGCCCGGCGTCGACCAGCAGCCGACGATTCCCTGGCTCACCTACCAGAATGCCGCCGGACACGTGATCTACGGCGGCCGTCCGCTCGGCGCTCCGCCCAAGTCACACTCCTTTGGCTAGCCGCATGGGACGGCTCGCCGGCCGGCGCGCGGTCGTCGTTCTTGTGGCGCTGACCGCGCTCGTCGGTCTCGTCGGGTCGGCCAGCGCGGATGCCAGGACGGTCGTCATCGGCCGCTCGGTCGAGCACCGTCCGATAACCGCCATCGTGAACGGGCCGGCCAGCGCGCCGCGAAAGGTGCTGGTGGTGGGCTGCATCCACGGCAACGAGTGCGCTGGGCTGCGGATCCTCAGCGCGCTGCGACGCGTCAATCCGCCCGCAGGCGTCCAGCTGTGGCTGGTGGGTGAGCTAAATCCGGACGGCACCGCTGCCGGCACCCGCCAGAACGCCCATGGAGTCGACCTCAACCGCAACTTCCCCTACCGGTTCAAACGGGTCGCCGACCCGACGTACTACTCGGGCCCTAGACCGCTGTCCGAGCCCGAGTCGCGCGCCGCGGTCGCGCTGATCCGCCGGATCAAGCCGGCCGTCACGATCTGGTACCACCAGCACGAGGATCTGGTCGACATGGCCGGCGGCGACCGCGGCGTGGCTCGGCGCTACGCGCACGTGGCCCACCTGCGCGCGACCTGCCTTGCGTTCCTGCCCGGCACCGCTCCGGCCTGGTCCAATCACACGTTTCCCGGCACCACGGCATTCGTGGTCGAGCTACCGGCCGGTCCCGTACGGAACGCCGCCCTGTCCGCGCACCTGCGCGCGCTGAGCGCCGTTGAGCGCGGCCAGCGCTCCGGATCACGCACCAGCTGCGCGGGCTGATCTCGCACGCCACGCGCGCCGACCGAATTCCTGCTGCCTTCTGAGCGCCAGCATCCTACGATGCAGGACGTGAGCGATCAGATCATCTATGTCTCGCGTCTCACCCGCCTGTCCCTGGTCGGGGCCGACGGCGCCGACGTTGGCCACGTCGTCGACGTCGTGCTCGGGCTAGGCGGGCGGCCGCCCCGGGTCAACGGCTTCGTCGTCGCGGTCCAGCGCCGGCGCGTGTTCATCGGCGCTCCCCGGGTCGGCGAGATTCAGAGCAACGGACTCCGGCTGCGCCGAGGCTCGGTCAACCTGCGGCAGTTCGAGCTGCGCCAGGGCGAGCGGCTGGTGGCCGGCGAGCTGATCGGCCGCAAGCTCCGCGATCGGCGGGTGGTCGACGTCGGGATCAGGCCGGCCCCCGAGCCGTTCTCGTGGGAGGTGGCCACGGTCGCGCTCGGCGGCCGCCGGGTCCCGGGTCTGCGCCGCGCGCCCGAGGTGATCGATTGGAGCGAGGCCGGGGAGCTGTTCAGCGACGAGGATCCGCTCGACCGCCAGGCCGCCACACTGGGCGGGCTCCACCCCGCCGAGATGGCCTCGACGATCCGCAGCATGCCGCTCAGCCACCGGCGGCGACTGGCCGAGGCGCTCGAGGACGAGCGCCTGGCCGATCTGCTCGAGGAGCTTTCCGAGGACGAACAGGTGCGCCTGGTCGAGGGGCTTGACCGCGACCGGCTGGCCCGCGTCCTCGACGAGATGGAGGCCGACGACGCGGCCGATCTGCTGGGGGAGTTCTCCCCCACGCTGCAGAACGAGCTGCTCAGCGCGATGGACCCCGACGAGGCCGAGCCGGTACGCCGGCTGCTGTCCTATGAGCCCGACACGGCCGGCGGGCTGATGACCCCCGAGCCGATCATCCTCGCCCCGCAGACCACCGTGGCCGAGGCGCTGGCCCGGATCCGCGACCCCGACCTGTCGGTCCCGCTGGCCGCCCAGGTGTTCGTCTGCCAGCCTCCGCTCGAGACCCCGACCGGACGCTACATCGGCGTCGTCGGTGTGCAACGGCTGCTGCGCGAGGCGCCCAGCAAGCCCGTCGGTCGCTGTATCGACGAGGACTGGGATCCCGTCGACGCGGAGGTCAGCGACAAGGAGGTGGCCGGCCGGCTGGCCTCCTACGACGTCGTCGCGCTGGCGGTCACCGACGCGACGGGGCGACTCGTCGGCGCCGTGACCGTCGACGACGTGCTCGACCGTGTCCTCCCCGCCGGCTGGCGGATCACCCACACCTCGCACTGATGGCCCGCCGCGACGATCTCGGCACCCCGCGCGGCACCCCCGGCGGCCCGGTCTACGACCCCGACTCGTTCGCCCGCTGGGCCGAGCGGCTGGCCCGGTTCCTCGGCACCGGCCGCTACCTGGCCTTCCAGACCGCACTCGTCGTGGTGTGGATCCTCCTCAACGTCACCGCGGTGTCGCTGCGGTGGGATCCGTACCCGTTCATCCTGCTCAACCTGGCCTTCTCCACGCAGGCGGCATATGCCGCCCCGCTGATCCTGCTGGCCCAGAACCGGCAGGATGACCGCGATCGCCTCGAGACCGAGCGCGACCGTGAGGTCAACGCCAGGTCGCTGGCCGAGGCCGAATTCCTGGCCCGCGAGATCGCCGAGATCCGGATCATGCTCGAGCACAAGGCCGACCGCGACGACCTGTTCGAACCGATCGAGCGACTGACGCAGGCGATCGAGCGCGTCCATGACGTCGATCTCACGGAAGCCCACGAGAGCGCCGACCGCCTGCGCGAGCGGGGGGATCCCGACCACTAGCGAGACAAGGAGCGGCGATGCCGATTTGCACCCATCTCGACCAGGTATTGGTCGACCGACCGGACGAGGTAGAAGGCTGCGAGGAGTGCCTGGCGATCGGCGCATCGTGGGTTCATCTCCGCGTCTGCCGTACCTGCGGGCGCGTCGGCTGCTGCGATTCCTCGCCCAACCGCCATGCTTCCAAGCACGCCCGCGCGGTTGGCCATCCAATCGTCACCTCGGTGCAGCCGGGTGAGTACTGGTCCTACTGCTACGTCGACGACGCGGCCTTCGAGATCCAATGAGCAATCTGCTCTGCTTCTCCGCCGGACTGGCCGCGGGCATCGTGGTGACCAAGCGGCTGCACGGTGACCCGGAAGCTGGAATCTGGGGCGAGCGGATCGCCGACACCCGGCTGCGCTACGCCAACATTCCCGTGGGCGGGACGATCGCGCTGACCCTGTCGGCAATCCTCCCCGAACGCTGGGCCGCCGGCTCCAGGGCGCTCGGCACCGGCGCGCTGCTGGGCGCCGTCGGCTGGGGTATCGTCGACCCGCTGCCGCCGGTCTCCTGACCGAGACCCCCGACCTCGCGCGCCTCCGCCGGCTGGAGCGGGCCGCGGCGCGGGCCTGGCCCGCCACCATCGCCCGCCCGACCAGCGACGGCTGGCTGCTGCGCGCCACCCCGGGCCTCGATCGTGCGCGTTCCAATAACGCGCTCACTCCGTGCCGCGCTCTGAGCCCCGAGGAGATCGAGCCGGCGCTCGAGCGGGTAAGCGCGTTCGCCCGCGAGCAGTCGGTCAGGCCCGGGATTCAGGTCAGCCCCGGTCTCCTCCACGAGCCTCTACAACAGCTGCTCGACGGCCGTGGCTGGCGCCGCGAGTGGCCCACGCTGGTGCTGGTGGGACCGGCGAACGGGCACGATCGGCCGTCCGCGCCTCCGGGACTCTCGGTCGAGGATCACGCGTCGCCCGCCTGGCTCGAGGCCTGGTCGGAGTGCGAGCCGGGGCGCGACGTCGAGGCGCATGCCCGCACCGTGTTTGCGCTGCTCCGCGGCCGGGCCTCGTTCGCCCGGATCGATCACCGCGCCGTCGCGATCGCCGTCGAGGACGACGGCCTACTCGGGCTGTTCTGCGTGGCGGTCGATCCTGAGCAGCGGCGCAGCGGGCTGGGCAGCCTGCTGACTCGCGCGCTGCTCGCCGCGGCCCGCGCGGGTCAGGCCTACCTGCAGGTCGACGCCCGCAACGCCGCGGCGATCGGGATGTACCGCCGGTTGGGCTTCACCGAGGCCTACAGCTACTGCCATCGCTCGGCCCCGGCCTAGTGGCCGGCCGGAGCGCGCTCGGCCCGAGTGATCAGCGCGTTGCCGATTTCCGCCAGCAGCGCTCCGCCGAAGCTGCACCCCGCCCCGGCCCGGATCGGGTCCTCGACGCGCCGGCGCCCGAACCGGCGCCGCGCGGCCAGCGCAGCGGTCACCGCTTCGGCGTTGCTGCCGACCCAGACCCCAAACGCCAGCGCCGTCCAGCCCGCCTGGAGCAGATCCAGGTCCGGGAGCGCCTGGGTGATCTGGGCGAGCGCGTCGGCACACAGCTGGGCTCGTGAGGCCGACGAGGCGAACTTCTCCAGCAGTCCGCTGCCCAGCTCCCTGGCCAGACGCCGGGTGTCCTTCGCCCTGGCCCCGAGCTCCCACTCGGCCGTGTCGGTCGCCAGTTCCGACACCGCGATCAGATCGTCGCCGATCACCCCCGTGAGCAACGACCCCCAGGCCAGACCGGCGGTGAACGACGGGTCGTTGGACGAGCCCCCGATCGCGGGCACCAGCGCCTGCGAGTTGCGGGCCAGCAGCGTTCCGCCGGCCAGGAGCCCCCAGCCGGCCTGGGCCGGATCGATCGATCCCAAAACCGGCAGGACCTGTCCCCGAGCCCGCGCGGACAGACCCTCCAGCACCTCGGCCGAGAGACCGAGGCGCCGCTCCGCATTGGGCACCGCGTGCTCGCGCAGCTTCGCCCGCGCTTTCACGAGTGCGGCCGAGGGGGTGAGAGCGGAGGTGCTCATCGGGGCCATCTGAGGCTACCCCCGGAGCTTCCGGCGCAAGCGGTGTGCCTAGCGCTGGCCGCTGGGGGTCAGCAAGCCTCGATCGAAGGCCGCCCCGACCGCCGCCGCGCGATCGTTGACGCCGAGCTTGGCGTAGATGTGCATCAGGTGGGTCTTGACCGTGGCCTCGCTGATGAACAGCTTGGCGGCGGCGTCGCGATTGGTGGCGCCGCGCGCCACGAGCTCCAGCACCTCGAGCTCGCGCTGGCTGATCGCCTCCGGCGCTACGGGCGCGCGGACCTGGCCGACGACGCGGGTCGCCACCGACGGGGAGAGCACCGCCTCGCCGCGCGCGGCCGCGCGGACCGCTCGGAACAGCTCGGTTCGCGGAGCGTCCTTGAGCAGGTAGCCCGTCGCTCCGGCCTCGATCGCGGCGAGCACGTCGCCGTCGGTGTCATAGGTGGTCAGGACCAGCACCCGCGCCGCGCAGCCGGCGTCGCTCAGCATCGAGATCGCTTGGACGCCGTCGACCTCGGGCATCCTCAGGTCCATCAAGATCACATCGGGGCGCAGCGACATCGCGGCGGCGACCGCTTCGGCGCCGTTGCCAGCCTCGCCGACGACCTCGAAGTCCGGGGCTCCGCTGAACATTCCGCTGAGGCCATCGCGGACGACCGGGTGATCGTCGACGATCAACAGGCGGATCATCTCGCTCATGGAGTGGCTCCGGCCAGGACCGCTGGGACGCTGGCGCAAATCGCCGTACCGGCGTCGGGCTCGGACTCGATCTCCAGCGTTCCCGCCACCCCCTGGATCCGCTGGCGCATCGCCGCCAGGCCGAAGCCCCCGTCGGACCCGGCCGTGCCGCTGGCTCGGCCGGCCGGCTGGAGCTCCGCGATCGCTCCAAATCCGACACCGTCATCACGCACGTCCAGGGTCACCACGTCGCCCATGTAGGACAGCGTCAGGCCCACCCGGCTGGCCCGCGCATGCTTGGCCACGTTGGTGAGCGCCTCCTGCGCCGTGCGCAGTAGCGCGACGTCGATCTCAGGCCGCATCACGGAGGCCGCACCGGTGGTCGTAACGCTCACCGGCACTCCGTGCAGCTCCGACCATCGGGCGGCGACGTCCTGCAGGGCCTCGGGCAATCGGGCGGTCTCCAGCGGCTCCGGTCGCATCGCCTGAACCGAGCGGCGGGCCTCCGACAGGCTCTCGCGCGCGAGCTCGATCGCCGCCTGTATGTGCCGCTCCCGCGCCGTCGAGTCGGCGCCGGTCTGGTCTGAAGCCTGAAGCTGGGTGATGATCCCGGTCAGTCCCTGCGCGAGGGTGTCATGGATCTCGCGCGCCATCCGGCGACGCTCCTCGGAGACCCCGGCCTCGCGCGCCTGGGTCAGTAGCTGGGCCTGCAGCGCCGCATTCTCTCGCAGGCTCTCCTCCAGCCGGCGATTGGTCTCGGTCAGCTCGGCGATCGCCTCCTGCCGGCGGGTCTTCTGCTCGTTACCGACCCATCCGAACCAGGTCACCAGCCCGGCCACGCTCGCGTTGATCGCGAACACCACGAGGAACAGGCCGATTCCGGCGAATGTCAGCGCGGGCGCTCCCCCGCTCTGCGAGATCGCCGACAGGACGGCGACCGCGGCCACCCCGACCAGAATCGCGCGCCCGAACAGCACGCGGAAGGCCCAGAAGTACCCGGTGAACGTGTAGAAACCGAAGATCGGCGAGCGCACCACCAGCGTCGCCCCCAGACCGATCAGACCCGCGAACAGCACGCACATCGGCCGCCGCCGCTCGGGCGAGGACCGACGCAGTGCCACCAATCCCAGCATCACGACCGCCGTGGCGGCCGCCACGCCAAGATCGATCAGCGCCTTGCGGCCGAGGCCGCCGCGGACTGGAACATCCAGCCCGGAGGCGACGGCCAGCAGGACGAACGGCGCGGCTTCGATGAACCGCAGCTCGCGCTGCGCCCATGACTCGAGCCACTCCATCCGCGCGGTTTGACGTTCGGTGCTCATCGATCCCAGCGGAACCATTTAACCGCTGCCAGCGTCAGCACCAGGGTGTAGGCAACCAGGACGGCGATGTGGTCAAGCTGCGGCCACTGGCCACGCATCGAGTCCTGGACCGCGGCGACCGTGGCGCCCAGCGGGGTGAAGTCACTGACGTGACGCAGTCCCGGCCCCATCTGCGCCCGCGGCCCCCACAGCCCGGCGAAGAACATCATCGGGAAGAACAGCAGCGAGCCGACCAGCCCGGCGAGCCGCTGATTGGGCACGACGGCCGCGACCAGCGTTCCCAGCGCGAGCATCGCCGCGGCGCCGAGGGCCAACGAGACCACGAAGCCGGCGAACTCCAGCGGCAACGCGACCTTGAAGGCGATCTTGCCCACGGCCACCAGCACGACCATGGCGCCCGCCGACACGGCCAGGTTGATGGCCAGCTGGACGCCGATCACCCGGACCGCGCCGACCGGCGTGGTCGACAGGCGCCGCAGGTATCCCTTGTCCCGGTAATTGGAGAGCGCCGCCGGCAGCGCGTTCAGAGCCAGGATGGCCAGCACGAACACCATCAATACCGGGACGTAGGTGTCGATGAAGCGCAGGCCGCCGAGCGAGCGCTGGTGCTTGTCGGAGGCGGCGCTGCCCAGCACGATCAGCAGCACGAGCGGGAACACCACCCCCCAGAACAGCGTGAGGGGCTCGCGAATGAACAGCTTCAGCTCGGTTGTGGCCAGCCGGCGAACCGCCGAGGAGCGGGACTGGGCCCGCCCCGGCCGGAGCGTTTGGATGGTGGTTGACACGGACATTTCGAATTCCTCCTGAGGTTTGGCTGTTGTTCGGGGTGAGCGGTGGTTATTCGGCGTGGGTGCCGGTGAGAGCGACGAACGCGTCTTCCAGGCTGGTCTGGTCGACCCGCAACTGCTCGGCCACGATCCCGTCCTGGGCCAGTGCCGCCACGACCGCGCCGACCAGGTTCCCGGTGCCGGTGACGACCAGCTGATCGCCCCGACGGGTGAGCGCCGAGACCTCGGGCAGCGCCCTGATCAACCGCTCGTCGACGGGGCGCGAGGGACGGAAGCGAAGCTGCTGTTCGGCTTCGACGCCCGCGGCCAGACCGGCCGGGGTATCCAGCGCCACCAGCCGCCCGGAGTCGAACAGCGCGACGCGGTCGCACAGCCGCTCGGCTTCCTCCATGAAGTGGGTCACCAGCAGCACCGTCACGCCGTGGCTGCGGACGTCGTCGATCAGCGCCCACGTATCGCGACGGGCCTGCGGGTCGAGGCCGGTGGTCAGCTCGTCGAGGACGGCCAAACGTGGCTGGCCGACCAGGGCGAGCGCGATCGACAGCCGCTGGCGCTGGCCGCCCGAGAGGTTGACGAAGCGTGTGTCCCGCTTGTCGGTGAGCCCCAGCAGGTCGAGCAGCTGTCCGGTGTCCGCGGGCTCGCGGTAGAAGGCGGCGAACAGATCGAGCGCCTCCCCCACCCGCAGCTTGTCGGGAAGCTGGCTCTCCTGAAGCTGGATCCCCACCTGCTGGCGAAGCTCGGCGCGGTCGCGCTGGGGATCGAGGCCGAACACGGAGATTCGCCCCGCGTCGGACGCTCGCAGGCCTCCGATCGCCTCGACCGTCGTCGTCTTGCCGGCTCCATTCGGACCGAGGATCCCGAATATCTCGCCCTCCCTCACCTCGAATGAGACGCCGTCGACGGCAACCGTCTCGCCGTAGCGCACATGCAGGTCCTCTACCTCGATCACTGACATTTCTCGACTCCTGGCTGGCATTTCCTGACGCCTAGGAGCCTCCCAGCGCGGGCCGATTCGCACATCGGCCGCCCGGCTGGATCCGCCGGGTGCGAAGGTTGATCTTCGCCATCAACCGGATGGCGGCCGGATCCACCGATCGGTTGATCTGAGGTCGCGCCGGCGGGTCTGCCGAGGCCCCGATGCCGGTAGGGTGGCCGCCAGCATGAAGATCATCTACACCCAGACCGACGAGGCTCCCGCGCTGGCCACCCACTCGCTGCTGCCGATCGTGCGGCAGTTCGCCGCCGCCGCCGATGTGGAGGTCGAGCTGCGCGACATTTCCCTCGCCGGCCGGATCCTGGCGCAATTCCCCGAGCGGCTAAGCGACGAGCAGCGTCTCGATGACGCCCTCAGCGAGCTCGGCGATCTGGCCCAGACGCCCGAGGCCAACATCATCAAGCTCCCCAATATCAGCGCCTCGGTCCCGCAGCTGAAGGCCGCGATAACCGAGCTCCAGGATCTCGGCTATCCGATCCCCGATTACCCCGACCGGCCGAGCGACGAGGAGCAGCGAGACGCCCGCGCCCGCTATGACAGGGTCAAGGGCAGTGCGGTCAATCCGGTCCTGCGTGAGGGCAACTCCGACCGGCGCGCCCCGGCCTCGGTCAAGGCCTACGTGCGGAAGCACCCACACTCGATGGGCGCCTTCTCGAGCGATTCGCGCTCACACGTCTCGACGATGACCGATGGCGACTTTCGCGGCACCGAGCAGTCGGTGACGGTCGCGGAGGCAGGCGAGGTTCGCGTGGAGCACGTCGCGGAGGACGGGACGGTGACGGTCTTGAAGGAGGCGATCGCCGTGCGGGCCGGCGAGGTGATCGATGCCGCCGTGATGCAGCGCGCCGCGCTGGACGAGTTCCTGGCGGCCCAGATCGCCGAGGCCAAGGAGCAGGGCGTGCTGTTCTCGATCCACCTGAAGGCCACGATGATGAAGGTCTCTGATCCGATCATCTTCGGCCGCGCGGTGCGCGCGTTCTTCGCCGACCTGTTCGCCGAGCACGCCGACGCGCTCGAGCAGGCCGGCGTCGATGCCAACGACGGGATGGCGGCGCTGACCAAGTCGATCGAGTCGCTGCCGGCGCAGGAACGGTCGGCGGTCGAGGCGGCGATCGAGGCGGCCTACGCCGACGGCCCCGGGCTGGCGATGGTCGACTCCGAGCACGGAATCACCAACCTGCACGTCCCCAGTGACGTGATCGTCGACGCCTCGATGCCGGCCGCGATCCGCAACTCCGGTCAGATGTGGAACGCCGAGGGCGAGCTGCAGGACACCAAGTTCGTGATTCCCGACCACTCCTACGCGCCGCTGTACGCCGAGACGATCGATCACTGCCGCGAGCACGGAGCGTTCGACCCCGCCACGATGGGCACCACGCCGAACGTCGGGCTGATGGCCCAGAAGGCCGAGGAGTACGGATCGCATGACAAGACCTTCGAGATCGAGGCGGGCGGACAGGTCCGCGTCGTGCGCGGCGGTGACGACCAGACGTTGATGGAGCACGCGGTGTCCGTTGGGGACATCTGGCGGATGTGCCAGACCAAGGACGCCCCGGTTCAGGACTGGGTCCGCCTCGCCGTCGACCGCGCCCGGGCCACCGGAGCGCCGGCCGTCTTCTGGCTGGACGAGACGCGCGCGCATGACGCCGAGCTGCTGAACAAGGTCAGACCCGCCCTGGAGGAACTCGACACCGAGGGCCTGCAGATCGAGATCATGGCCGTCGCCGAAGCGACCCGCTTCACCCTCGAGCGGGCTCGGCGAGGTGAGGACACGATCTCGGTGACCGGCAACGTCCTGCGCGACTACCTGACCGACCTGTTCCCGATCCTTGAGCTCGGCACCAGCGCGAAGATGCTCTCGATCGTCCCGCTGATGGCTGGCGGGGGCCTGTTCGAGACCGGGGCCGGCGGTTCGGCGCCCAAGCACGTCAAGCAGTTCCAGCAGGAGAACCACCTGCGCTGGGACTCGCTGGGCGAGTTCCTCGCGCTGGCCGTCTCGCTCGAGATGCTCGGCGACAAGACCGAGAACCCGCGGGCGAAGCTGCTGGGCGACGCGCTCGACCGGGCCACGGGCCGCGTGCTCGAGGAGAACCGCTCGCCCTCGCGCAAGACCGGCGAGCTCGACAACCGCGGGACCCACTTCTACCTCGCGCTCTACTGGGCGCAGGAGCTGGCCGGCCAGTCCGACGATGCCGATCTGGCCGCCCGCTTCAGCGAACTGGCGCAGACGCTGGCGGATGCGGAGGATCAGATCGTCGAGGAGCTGACCACCGTCCAGGGCTCGCCCGTCGACCTCGGCGGCTATTACCGGCCCGATCCGGAGCGGACCGCCGCCGCGATGCGCCCCAGCGCCACCCTGAACGAGGCGATCGCGAACCTCTGGGTCGTCGACGAGTCGCCGGGCTCGGCCAACCGCTGACGGCCTGTCACAGCAAGAGGTAGGCGGCGAACACCCGCAGGCCGCCGGCCCAGCCCTCGGGCGAGCCGACCGAGTCGCGCATCTGCTCCCAGCCCTCCCCGTGGCGCTCGAGGTGGCGATGCTCGAGCTCGACCCGGGTGCGACCGTCGTCCAGCGCGATGAACCGGACCTCGACCTCGCTGGCCCGGGCCGGGTCGGTCTCGATCTTCCAGTTCACGTTGATGTCCCAGCTGAACACGAACCGGTCTGGAGGCTCGTAGGCCAGCACGCGGGCCCAACAGCATTCGGAGCCGTCGACGCCCAAGTCGTAGATCCGGCCTCCCTGGCGCGGCTCGACCACCATCTCCGCGAGCTCGGACTCGAGCAGGTGGTGCTCGGGCGGCCACCAACCGGCCATGTCCTCCGTGAACACGCGGAACGCTCGGTCCTTCGGCGCATTCACCTCGATCGACGCGTTGACGGATGTGGTTGTCAGGTCTGTCGTCATGGTTGCTGCCCGTCTCCTGTCAAGCGGCGGCGCGAACGGGCGGGCGTCTGGCGACTCGGATGCCTTTTCCCTTAATAGTTCTCGGAAAAGGCATCCAAGTCGGCTAGTCAGGGCCCGCCGCGACCCTAGTCGGGAACGACCGCGACCTCTTCCAGCGCCACGTTGCGCGCGCTGGTGGAGCGGCCGAGCGCTTGGACCTCGGCGTCCATCTGCGCCAGCAGCTCGGGCGCGTGCTGGAGCGTCTGGCGGTCGCCGATCCGCGAGGTCACCAGGGGCTTGATCCAGCCGAGCACCCGCACCCAACCCGGCACGTACACCCTGCGACGGCGGCGCGAGAGGCCCTTGACGAAGGCCCGCACGCAGGCGTCGACCGAGGTGGTCCTGCCCAGTGGCGGCGGGAGCACCTTCAGCATCTCCCGGAACGAGGCCAGGTCGTCCTTGGCGTCGCGGACCAGCGGCGTGTCGATCCAGGACATGTGGGCGGTGCCGACCTCGACTCCCCGGTGGGCCACCTCGAGCCTCAACGCGCTGGCGAAGTGCTCCACTCCGGCCTTGCTGGCGTTGTAGGCGGCGAGCCCGGGGGCCGGCGCAAAGGCGGCCAGCGATGACACGATCAGGATGTACCCGTCCCGGGCGATCAGCGCCGGGAGCGCCGCCCGGACGGTGTGGAACACGCCGAGCACGTTGACGTCGAGCACGCGCTTGAACGTCGCCGGGTCGACGGCCAGCACCGACCCGTAGCTGGCGATGCCCGCGTTGGCCAGCACCAGGTCGATCCCGCCGAAGCGCTCCACCCCGGCCTGGACGGCCGCCTCCATCGACTCGAGGTCGCAGACGTCGCAGGCCACGCTGACCGCGCGGTCCTCGCCGAGCTCGGAGGCGAGCGCGGCCAGCGCCCCGGCATCGAGATCGGTCAGGATCAGCCTGGCGTCCTGCTTGGCCAGCGCGCGGGCGGTCTCCGCCCCGATGCCGCGGGCGGCGCCGGTGATCAGCACGACCTTGCCCTTGAGCGTCTTCGACATCGTCTCTCCGATCGTGAATCGGCGGGCGCGTGCCGGAACTCGCACCGGCAGCCGTGCCCACGCCTCAGGTTGATGGTCGCTAAGTTACACCAACGTAACATGCCTCCGCGCGACGCGGGCCGGGCGCTGCGATCCTTGCCGGGTGGCCCGCGTCCGAGCGATCCCCCATGTCGGTTCTCCCGTCACCGTGATCTTCCTCGCGGCGCGGATCGCCGGCGTGGTCACCCGAGTCGAGGATGAGGCCAGGCGTTTGCTGGTGCTGACCGAGGAGGGCGAGACCGTGACCTTCGCGCTCAGCGCCGCGACGGGCACGTTCCTCGTCGACGGACGGCAGTCCGGCGCCCGGCTCCTGTTCGAGACCGAGCACGACTAGCGTCCGGCACTAGCCTTCGCTCCAATGTGCCGCCTATTCGGATTGACCGCCGGGGCCGAGCCGGTGACCGCCAAGTTTTGGCTGCTGCAGGCGCCCGACTCGCTGCGACGGCAGAGTCACCGCGAACCGGACGGCACCGGGCTCGGCTACTACGACCGGGACGGACGACCGCACGTGGACAAGCAACCGCTGCCCGCGTTCCGGGACCGGGACTTCGCCCGCGAGGCCCGCGAGGTGGAGTCCTCGACGTTCGTCTCCCACATCCGCTTCGCGTCCACCGGCGCGCTCGAGCTGAAGAACACCCACCCCTTCGAGCAACACAACCGGCTGTTCGCACACAACGGCGTGCTCGAGGACCTGCCCAGCCTGGAGCGCCGACTCGGCGACGCCATCAAGCTGGTCCAGGGAGACACCGACTCCGAGCGGCTGTTCGCGCTGATCACCACCGAGATCGAGCGCCACGGCGGCGACGTCGAGGCCGGCATCGGCGCCGCGGTCACCTGGGTGGCCGCCAATCTGCCCGTGCTCTCGCTCAACTTCGTGCTGATCACGGCCACCGACCTGTGGGCGCTGCGCTACCCGGACACGCACGAGCTGCACCTGCTCGAACGCCCGGCCGGCGGAGCCGACGGTGGCCCGCTGGAGCAGGTCTCGAGTCACGGCACCAGGGTCAGCTCGCAGCACGCCGCCACCCGTCCCACGGTCGTGGTGGCCAGCGAGGTGATGGACGCCGACCCGGGGTGGCGGGCGATCAGCCCCGGCGAGCTCGTCCACGTCGGGCCGACGCTGGAGACGGTCACCCGGATGCTGATCGATACGCCACCGGCCCGCCCGCTGTCCCTGCAGGACCTGACCAAGAACGCCCGCGCCTCTCAGAGCTGAGACTCAGCTCTCCCCGTCGTAGTAGTCGACGGCAGCGTCGGAGCGCTTGAACATGAACTTGTCGGCGTCCTCGCCCGTCCACACCCCGATCTTGTCGCTGTCGGGGTACACGGCGACGGACGGCTCCCGGGAGCTCGAGAACATCATCGCCAGCGCCCGCGCATCGCTGCGGTTGACGAGCTTGTGCGCGCCCGCGGGACCGGCCGGGAAGCAGACCAGGTCGCCGCGACCCACGGTCTGCTCGCCGTCGGGATGCCGGACCACGACCTCGCCTTCGAGCACCAGCAGCCATTCCTCCACGTACTCGTAGTGGTAGGGACAGAGGGTCTCCCCGGCCGGCAGCTCGTAGGCCTTCACGATGTTGTCCGTGCCGCCGGCCAGCCGCCCCACCCGCGCGGCGCCGCACCGAAAGCCGTCCGGGTCGTCGGGGTCGTATTCGAACTCCGCTGCGAAAACGTTTGCCTTTTCCATGGCGGCGATTCTCGCACTCGAGGCGCCGACCCGGTCAGCCGCTCCTGAGATACGCGAGCACGGCCAGCACGCGGCGGTTGTCTTCTTCGTTGATGGGCAGCTGGAGCCGCCCGAAGATGCTCGAGACGTGCTTCTCCACCGCTCCGGGGGTGACCACCAGCGCGTCGGCGATCGCGTGGTTCGATCTGCCTTCCGCCATCAGGGTCAGCACCTCGCGCTCGCGCGGGGTGAGGCTGTCGATCGCGCTCGAGCGGCGGCGGGCGAGGATCTGGGCCACCACCTCGGGGTCGAGCACGGTCCCGCCCCCGGCCACACGGCGAACGGCGGCGACGAAGTCCCCGACATCGGCCACCCGGTCCTTCAGCAGATAGCCGATCCCGCCGACGCCGTCCGCCAGCAGCTCGGCCGCGTAGGTCTGCTCCACATGCTGGGAGAGGATCAGCACCGGCAGCCCGGGAATCCGCTCCCGCGCCGTCAGCGCCGCGCGCAGCCCCTCGTCCCGGAAGCTGGGCGGGAGGCGCACGTCGACCACGCAGACGTCGGGCTTGTGGCCGACCGCGGCGGATACGAAGCGATCGCCGTCGGCGACCGCGGCCACCACCTCCATGCCGTTGTCCTGGAGCAGTCGCTGCAGGCCGTCGCGGAGCAGGGCCAGGTCCTCGCAGATCACGACGCGCATGGCAGCTCCGCTCGCACGGTCGTCGGACCCCCGGTCGGGCTGGTGAGCACGAGCGTGCCGTCGATTGCGGCCACACGCTTGCGCAGGCCGGCCAGGCCCGACCCGAAGTCGGCGTTGGCGCCGCCGATGCCATCGTCGAAGACCTCGACGATCAGCCGATCCCCGTCCTCCCAGGCGCGCACCGAGATGCGCGATGCGCCGGCGTGCTTGCGGGCATTCGCCAGGGCTTCGGCCACCACGAAGTAGGCGGCCGTCTCCCGCGGAGTGACCGCCGCGTCGCGCAGGTCGACGCGGAGCTCCACCGGCGGGTTGCGCCCCGAGACCAGCGCCGTCAGCGCGGCATCGAGCCCATGGTCCTGGAGGATGCTGGGGCCGATCCCGCGGACCAGGTCGCGCAGTTCGGCCATCGCGGCGCGGGCCTGCCCGCGCGCGTTGGCAACGTGCTCGAGCGCGGTCTGCGGATCGGCGCCGGCCAGGCGCTGCTCGGCCATTCCGAGGTCCATCGCCAGCGCCACCAGCCGCGCCTGCGCCCCGTCGTGGAGATCGCGCTCGACGCGCTGAAGCTCGGTCACGGCGGCGTCCACCGCACCGGCACGCGTCTCCGAGAGCGTCTGGACCCGCTGCTCCAGCACCTCGCTCCGGATCGGCCCGAGCAGCGACGCGGCCAGTCGCGCCTGCCCGAGCGCGAGGCCGCGCACCAACCAGGCGGCGGCGACCGCCGCCGGGACCGAGAGGAAAGGGGCGGCGATCGAGCAGAGCACGACGTGACTGTGGACCCACCCCGGGATCGACCAAAACCAGATCGGCGCGGTCAACAGGCCGAGCACGGCCGACCAGACCGCCAATGCCACCGAGAAGCCGACGACGCCCAGCGGAAACGCCACCAGCATCCACAGGGCATCGCGCCAGGTTTGCCGGTCTCTGAGGATCGACAACCAGCCGGCGATCCGGCCCGCGCCGGTGGCCGGGGCGTAGCGCTCGGGTACGGGCCGCCTCAGGACGGACGCGGTCCGCGAGCGCTCGATCCCGCACCACCACCGGTCCACGTGGGCGACCAGCACGGCGAGGGGGAGACCGACGATCACGATGGCCAGCCCGGCCGCGGTCGAGACCGCGGCGGTCACGAACGTGAAGCCGATCGTTCCGGTGACGAAGCCCACGAGCAGGTAGAGGGTCTCCCGCCAGCAATCGCGGGTCAGCGGTCGCCGGGCGATCGTGCGCAGGAGCGGGTCCATAGCCAAAGGATCGCCGCCCGGGGCTCGTCATGCAATCCGGCTGACCGGCGTCACGGACCTATGGGTTTCCCCACCCCAAAACGCCAGCTGGCGTCCTGGTGCGAGCCGACCCCCGATGCGACTTTGCCAGGAGGTGCAAATACCCAACTGGAGGTACGTAGACATGTCCCCATCGAAGATCGCGGCCCGGGCGGCAACCTGGAGTGCGCGGCACAGAAAGCGGGCGATCCTCGGCTGGTTCGCGTTTGTGGTGATCGCGGCGGTGCTCGGTGGCGCCCTCGGGACGAAGACCGTCACCCACGAGGGCAGCGGCGAGTCCGGACGCGTCGACACCTTCCTCCGCGCCCACCTGCCGGAGTCCTCGACCGAGACGATCCTGGTCCAGGGCCGATCCGGCCAGACGGCGTCCAGTCCCGATTTCCGTGCGGCGCTGCGCGACGTCGGAGCGCGCGTGTCGAAGGTCGCGTACGTGCGTGACCTGCATGTACCCGGATCGGCCGGGCGGGGCGGCGGGATCTCCGCTGACGGTCGCTCGGCGCTGGTCCGCCTGGAGCTCGGCAAGCGGGGTGACGTGACCAAGTTGCTGGCCGCCACGGCCGCCGCCGCGCGGGCGCATCCGTCGCTGCGGATCGAGGAGTTCGGCGAGGCCAGCGCCAACCAGGCGCTGAGCAAGTCACTCGGCCAGGACTTCTCCCGGGCCGAGACGCTGTCGCTGCCGATCACGTTGCTGATCCTGGTGCTGGCCTTCGGGTCGCTGGTCGCCGCCGGAATCCCGATGCTGCTGGGGCTCACCGCCGTCGGTGCCACGCTCGGCCTGGTCGGCATCGTCTCGCAGGTGCTGCCGATGGACGGCTCGATCGCCTCCGTCGTGCTCCTGATCGGGCTCGCGGTGGGCGTCGACTATTCGCTGTTCTATCTGCGCCGCGAGCGCGAGGAGCGCGCTGCCGGAGCGGACGCCGAGACGGCGCTGCGCTCGGCGGCGGCCACCTCGGGCGGAGCGATTCTGGTCAGCGGGTTGACCGTGATCGTGGCGATGGCGGGAATGTTCTTCGCCGGCTCGCAGACCTTCTCATCGTTCGCCGTGGGCACGATCATGGTCGTGGCGGTGGCGGTGGTCGGGTCCCTGACCGTGCTGCCTGCACTGCTGAGCGCGCTCGGCTCGCGGGTCGAGAAGGGGCGCATCCCGCTGCTTCACCGCCTCCGGAGGGGCGACGCCGCCGACTCGCGCATCTGGGCCGCGGTGCTGGCCCCGGTGATGCGGCGACCGGCACTCGCCGCCGGGCTCAGCGCGCTGGCGCTGGCCGCGCTGGCCGCCCCGGTCTTGGGGATGCACACGGCGCTGCCCGGGAACGGGTCGCTGCCGCAGGACATCCCGATCGTGCGGACCTACGACCGCATTCAGGCCGCCTTCCCGGGCGGACCGCAACCCGCCGTGGTGGGCGTACAGGCCACGGACGTGCGTGCCCCGGCGGTCCAGGGCCAGGTCGCTGCGCTGATCTCGCGTGCCCAGCGAACCCCGGGGTTGCTGGCCCCGATCACGGTCCTGATCAGCCACGATCATCGGGCCGAGACGGTCTCGATCCCGCTGGCCGGGAACGGAACCAACGCCCGCTCGGACGCCGCGTTGGCGCGGCTGAGGTCGCTGGTGCCCGCGACGGTCGGATCGGTGCCGGGCGTCCAGGCCGGCGTCACCGGTGACACCGCAGGGACGGCGGACTTCAACTCGACGATGGACTCGCATCTGCCGATCGTGTTCGCGTTCGTCCTCGGGATGGCGTTCCTGCTGCTCCTGTTCACGTTCCGTTCGATCGTCATCCCGATCCAGGCGATCGCGCTGAACCTGCTGTCGGTGGGAGCGGCCTACGGCCTGCTCGTCCTCGTCTTCCAGGACGGTTTCGGGCACCAGCTGCTCGGCTTCAAGGGCACCAGCGAGATCACCTCGTGGCTCCCGCTGTTCCTGTTCGTCGTCCTGTTCGGGCTCTCGATGGACTACCACGTGTTCATCCTCAGCCGCGTGCGGGAAGCGCGGGATCGCGGCCTCAGCGCCCGCGAGGCGGTCCGACACGGAGTCCGCAGCACGGCCGGCACGGTGACCAGCGCCGCGCTGGTGATGGTCGGCGTGTTCGCGGTGTTCGGCACCCTCCGCCTGATCGAGTTCAAGCAGATGGGAGTCGGTCTGGCCGCGGCGATCCTGATCGACGCGACCATCATCCGGGGCGTGCTGCTGCCCGCGACGCTGGCCCTGCTCGGGGAGCGGGCCTGGTATCTGCCCCGGTGGATGCAGCGCTCGGCGCCCGCCCGCACCGTTCCAGCACCCCCGAGCGAGGTGGCCTTCGATCGGACCGCCGAACTCGGGGTGCCGACGCGGTAACCCGGGCCGACCCGAGCCGGTTTCAGCCCGACCCGGTGATCCGGGTCGGGCTGAAATGCCCAAAACATGCCTATAACTGGACGTCCGTATCAGTTTCGAGGTACGCCCTCAAGCCGACGAGGGGCGCGCCGATATGCCTCGCATGGCGAAACCACGAGCACTGAAACTGGCCCTGGTCGGCCTCGGATATTGGGGCCCCAACCTGCTCCGCGCGGCTGCCGATCTCGAGGACGTCGAGATCTCCATGATCTGCGATCTCGACCCGGGGCGCTTGGCGCTTCAGCAGCGGCGCAACCCCTACGTCAAGGTCACCACGCGGTTCGAGGACATCCTCGCCGATGAGTCGATCGACGGCGTGCTGCTGGCCAGCCCGATCACCACGCATCACGAACTGGCCCTGCGCTGCCTCAGCGCCGGCAAGCATGTGTTCGTGGAGAAGCCGATGGCCCAGACCAGCGAGCAGTGCCTGGATCTGATCGGCTGCGCGGCGGAACAGGACCTGATCTTGATGCCCGGCCACACCTTCCTGTACGCGCCCGCCGTGGTGGCGGTCAAGGAGGTGCTCGACCGTCAGGACCTCGGCGAGATCTACTTCGTCACCTCCACCCGCGTGAACCTGGGCATCCATCAGAGCAACTCGAGCGTGCTCCAGGACCTCGCGCCCCATGACTTCTCGATCCTGCATTACTGGATGGGAATGCCGCTGTTCGTGCGGGCCATCGGCCGCGACTCTGTCGTCCGAGGCGAGTGGGACGTGGCCTTCATCGACATGGGCTATCCCACCGGGACGCTGGTCAGGATCGAGCTGTCCTGGCTCGCCCCCACCAAGCTCCGGCGTACGGTCGTGGCGGGTCGCAAGGGCATGCTGGTCTACGACGACACCAGCAACGAGCCGATCCGAATCCACGACGTTGGCGTCGAGGTGGTCGAGCCGCAGAACTTCGGCGAGCACCAGATGGCTTACCGAACCGGAGACATCATCTCGCCTCGCCTCGCCACCGATGAGCCGCTGCGCATGGAGATCGCCGACTTCGCCCGGGCCATCCGGACCGGAAACGCGCCGAGGTCGGACTCGAATCTCGGCATGGACGTCGTGCGGATGATCGAGGCGGCCGAGCTCTCGATGACGCTCGGCGGTGCCGCGGTGCCGCTCAACCTCCCACCCGGTGAGCGACGCCGCCAGCCGGACCGGCGTCAGAGCAGCCACGGCATGCCGTGGTTCGACGGTCCGACCACGCTGCCGGACGACGCCCTCCTGACCGTTGCACCCCACGATTTCCAAGCGCCCGCCTCGAAGCCCGCCGTCAAAGCGGATCAGAACGCCAAGAGCCGCACCCCGGCATAGACGCCCGCGGCCTGAACCGCGATACTGCCGGGGTGCTCACACTGGAACTCGTGGCCGAGCAGCCCAACTGGATGCGGGCCCTCGAGGTCGCGTTGATCCGTCCCCCGGGCGTGCCCGAGCGGCGGGCCGACCAGGACCCCTGGGCTCCCGCCCCCACCGACCGGCCCCGGCGCATCTCCGATGACCTCTGCTGGCTACGCGCGGCGATCGACGAGCCACAGGCCCACGGGCTGCATGAGCTCACCGGCACGGCCACCGTCGGAGCCTGGCAGGCCGACGACGATGGGCCGGAGCTGCGCGAGCGCTTTCAGCGCCTCGACCAGCGCGGCATCCTCGACGCCGCCGGCTTTCTCCTGCAGTAGCTAAGGCGATACGCCGCTCACGTCGGCGAGGTCCATCGAGCTGGCGATGGTGTGAAACTTGACGTCGGGCGGGGCGATCAGCGTTGCCGTGATCGCGGCCATGAACTCGCCGACGTGCTGCATCGCGAAATGGCGCTGCAGGGCCTCGCTGTCCTCCCACTCTTCGACGAACACGAAATCGTTCTCGATCTCGGTGTCCTCGTACACGCGGTAGCTGATGCAGCCCGGCTCGGACCGCGAGGCCGTTGCCACCGTCTGACCGATTCTGATCAGCTCTTCGCGACGGTCTCCATCGGTGCGAACCCGCCCCACGACCACGATCATCCCGGCTCCTCTCGGTTTTGCCGCCCTCACGGCTGACCACAAAGACTAGAGCGGTGTACTGTGCCGCGCTGTGGCCGAGATCAAGCTCGACATGCCGCTGGCGGAGGCGATGTCCACCCAGCGGGCGATCCGTCGCCTCAAGACCGACCCGGTCGACGACGCGCTCGTCCTGCAGCTGATCGAACTGGCCACCAAGGCCCCGACCGGCTCCAACCAGCAGAACTGGGAGTTCATCGTGGTGCGCGACCGGGAGGTGAAGGCGCGCCTGGCCCGGGCCAACCGGCAGGCGCTGGCCATCTATGCCCGGCTCGGCCGGCTGGTCAAGCGCAACGACCCCGCCACCCTGCGCATCATCGACGCCGTCGAGTGGCAGCGCGATCACTTCGAGGAGATCCCCGTGATCGTGGTCGCATGCCTGCGCGGCCCCCGGCTTCCCTTCCCGCCGATTGCCGCCTCGAGCTACTACGGCTCGATCTATCCGTCGGTGCAGAACCTGCTGCTGGCCGCGCGTGCCGCCGGCCTGGGCGCGGCGCTGGTCACATTGCCGGTGTGGAGCACGATCCAGGCTCGGCGGGCACTCGGCCTGCCCTGGACCGTGACGCCGTGCGCGGTCGTGCCGCTCGGCTGGCCCCGCGGCCGTTATGGCCCGACCACCCGGCGCGCCGTCGGCGAGATCGTGCACCTCGACCGCTACGGCAACAAACCCTTCGCCTGACCGCCATCGGAATGCGGCTCGGCGTCGTCGTCCACCCGTCGCGGGATATCGAGGAGCCACTCCGCGCGCTACGCGACTGGGTCGCTCGCCATGACGTCGAGCTCGTGCAGATCCCGGTGGCCGAGCAGTTCCGCGAGGTCGCCGACGTCGGCCAGCCCGAGGACTGCGACCTGCTGGTGTCGATCGGGGGGGATGGGACGACGCTGGCGGCGATCCGCTCGGGGGTGCCGGCGGACCGACCGGTGCTCGGAGTCGCCTGCGGAAGCCTCGGGGCGCTCACCAGCGTCGATGTCGAGCGGGTGTCGACGGCGCTTGACCGCTTCGCCCGGGGTGACTGGCAGCCTCGGTGGCTCCCGGCGCTGGAGTCGACCTCCCGCAGCGGCGAGCGGATCTTTGCGATCAACGACATCGCGGTCGTCCGGGCCGGGCAGGGTCAGGTCCGGACCGCCGCCCAGGTGGACGGAAACCTGTTCGCCAGGATCGCCGGCGATGGTTGCGTCATCAGCACCGCGGTCGGCTCAAGCGCCTACGCCCTCGCCGCCGGCGGCCCCCTGATCGCCCCCGGAACCGCGGCGTACCTGTTCACTCCGCTGCCCACGCACGGTGGCAGCTGCCCGCCGTTCGTGATCCCCTCCACGTCCGAGTTGGAGCTCGACATCACCGCCGGCCACGGCGGCGCGCGACTCGAGGTGGACGGACAGATCAGCGACAGGCCGGTGGAGCCGATGACGATCGGCTGGCGGGAAGACGTCGCCCGGCTGGTCAGCTTCTCCGATCAGGAGTCGTTCCTGTCCGGCCTGCGACGACGCGGGATCATCGCCGACAGCCCCCGGATCATCGCCGACGACCTACGGGAGGACCCATGCTGAGGACCACTTACACCCCGAGCGAGGATCGCTACGAGCGCATGCCGTATCGGCGCTGCGGCCGCAGCGGGCTGCGGCTGCCGGCCCTCTCCCTCGGCCTCTGGCAGAACTTTGGCGAGGACCGGCCGGTCCAGGACAGCCGAGCGATTCTCCGCCGGGCATTTGACCTTGGAATCACGCACTTCGATCTGGCCAACAACTATGGGCCGCCCTACGGGGCAGCGGAGGAGAACTTCGGCCGTCTGCTCGCCCAGGATTTCGGCGCCCACCGCGACGAGCTGCTGATCTCCACGAAGGCCGGCTACGACATGTGGCCGGGCCCGTACGGCGATGGCGGCTCGCGTAAGTATCTGCTGGCCAGCCTCGACCAGAGCCTGAAACGCATGGGCGTCGACTACGTCGACATCTTCTACTCCCACCGCTTCGATCCGAACACGCCGCTGGAGGAGACGATGGGCGCGCTCGACACGGCGGTTCGCCAGGGCAAGGCGCTCCACGTGGGGATCAGCTCCTACTCGCCCGAGCGAACCGCCGAGGCGCTGGGGATCCTGCGCGGCTTGGGGACGCCCCTGCTGATTCACCAGCCGTCGTACTCGATGCTGAACCGTTGGATCGAGCCGGAGCTGCTCGATCTCCTGGCCGCGGAAGGCGTCGGCTGCATCGCCTTTTCCCCGCTGGCGCAGGGTCTGCTGACCGACAAGTACCTGGGTGGCGTCCCCGAGTCATCGCGAATCAGACGCGGCAATTACTTCTCCGAGGACCTCCTGACCACCGAGAACCTCGAGCGCGTGCGCGCCCTGAACCAGATCGCCGCCCGCCGCGGCCAGTCGCTGGCGCAACTCGCGCTGGCCTGGGTCCTGCGTGATCGCCGGTTGACCTCGGCGCTGATCGGAGTCAGCAGCGTCGCGCAGCTCGAGAACAACGTCGCCGCGCTGGACCGGCTCGATTTCGACCCGGACGAGCTGACCGAGATCGACCGCTATGCCCAAGACGGCGACATCAACATCTGGGCCCCCTCCAGCCAGAACTAGCTGGCCGCCGCCGCGCGCCGCCGCAGGTACTGGCGTTCGGGCAGGCTGGTGGTGAGCCGGGCGGCCGCCTCATACGCCGCCGCCGCGCCGGCGGCGTCACCGTCCAGTTCCAGCAGGTGCCCGCGCACGGCCGCGACGCGGTGCCCGGAAGCCAGTCGCGGGTCGCGCTCCACGGCTTCGAGCAAATCGAGCGCCGCGCCCGGGCCCCGGAACATCGCCACGGCCACCGCCCGGTTGAGCGTGAACACCGGGTTCGGCGCGATCCGCTCGAGCAGCTCGTAGAGCACGGTGATCTCTCTCCAGTCCGTCTCGGCGGTGCTGGGTGCCTCCGCGTGAACGGCGGCGATCGCGGCCTGGAGCTGGAACGGCCCGACCTGACCCGTCGCCAGCGCGCCGACGATCAGCTCCACCCCCTCGGCGATCGCGACCCGGTCCCAGCGCGTGCGGTCCTGTTCGGCCAACGGGATCAACGCGCCGTCGGCGGCGGTGCGGGCGGCCCGCCGGGCGTGGGTCAGCAGCATCAGGGCCAGCAGCCCGCGCAGCTCGTCGTCGCCGGGTAGCAGCCGGCGCAGCATCCGGGTCAGCCGGATCGCCTCCTCGGCCAGCGCGACGCGCTGGAGCTGAGTCCCTCCCGCCCCGCCCGCGCTGGCCGCGTAGCCCTCGTTGAAGATCAGATAGAGAACGCGCAGGACCGAGCCGAGCCGAGCATCGCCGGCGGCGTCGGCCGGCGGCTCGAAGACGGCACCCGAGGCCTCGATGGTGGCCTTTGCGCGGGTGATCCGCTGCGCCATCGTCGCCTCGGGGACCAGGAACGCGCTGGCGATCTCGGCCGTGGTCATACCGCCCACGGCGCGGAGGGTCAGCGCGATCTGCGACGAGGCGCTGAGCGACTCATGGCAGCAGAGGAACAGCAGCGCCGGCGTATCGTCGTGCGCCGGCGCCGCGGGTTCGAGATCGGCCGAGGCCGGCGGCGCCTGGGTCTGGGCGATCAGCTCCTCGCGCCGGCGCCGCGCCATTTCGCCGCGGTGCTCGTCGATCAGCCGCCGGGAGGCGACGGTCAATAGCCAGGCCCGCGGATTCTCGGGCACGCCCTGCTCCGGCCACTGTAAGGCGGCGGCCAGCAACGCCTCCTGGACGGCGTCTTCGCACGCATCGAACGACGCGTGGCGCCGGGCCAGCACGCCGAGCACCTCCGGTGCCAGCGGGCGCAGGAGGTGCTCGAGCTCCACGGACCCGCTCACCGCTCCAGCTCCGCGGATCGGCTCAGATCTCCAGCTCCGCGGATCGGCTCAATCTCCACCCGCTGGGTCCATGATCGGTCGCACCTCCAGCGGCGCGAAGCGGGAACTCGGCCAGCGCGCCGCGATCTCCACCGCCCGTTCGATGCTCTCGCAGTCGAGGATCAGATAGCCGGCGAAGTGCTCCTTGGCTTCGGCCAGCGGCCCGTCGGTCACCACGGGCGCGCCGTTGCTGACCCGCACCGTCTTCGTCTGCACCGGATCCGCCAGCGGCTCGGTGGCCACCAGCTCCCCGGACTCCTCGAGTTCCTTCAGCACCGCGCCGACCTCGGCCATCAGCGCCTCGCTCCCGGGCCCGGCCCCGAAGAAGGCGTCGCGGACCTCGGCGTTGTCGTACAGCAGCAGCATGTACTTCATCGGTCGTTTTCTCCTCCGGAGCTCGGCCGTCGGCTCAGGTGGTGCCAGTGTTCCGGGAGCTCGGGGTGCTCGAGAAACACGATGTGGTCATCGGTGCCGGAGGCTGCGACGGCGTCCCAGACGCGCTGCAACGCCGCCTCCTGATCATCGGCATCGAGCGCGATCTCGAAGACGCCGAGGTCATCAGGCTCGGTGATCTCCGCGTCGGGCAGGGCAGCGGCCAGCTGCTGCCGAGCCTCGAGATCTCGCGGGGAGGCCGAATGCAGGGTCAGCATCGCGATCTTGTGAGGTTGTGCCATGCCCCGGTGATAGCAGCTATCGGATCAGCCGCTCGACCAGCAGGCTCAGACGGCCCACGGTGTGGCTCCACCCGCGCAGAGCTCGCGCCACCGCCCCGTCGGCGAGCGGCGGGCGGGGCTCCGAGACGACACGCTGCTCGGCATTGACGCGCATGCCCTCGTCTGAGGTGGCCTTTCCCCTCGCCATCAGCGCGACGGCCTCGTCGTCGCGGGCCGAGTCCTTGCCCGCCTGCACCCAGGCCAGCCGAAAGGCGAGACCGCCGGCCAGATACAGGACGCTGGCCGCGTTCTGGGTCGCGCGCCCGTGGCCATGGCGCCGGGCGATCGGCGCCAGCACGAGGCCGGTGACGACGAGGCCCTTGGCCGTGCGGAACAGCGTGCCGGTCCGACCGCGAGAGAGGACGTCGCCGGCCGGGCCGAGCCGTCGCTCGTTGACCATCGAGAGCGTCAGCTCAGCCAGAATCGCGCAGGCCTCCAGGCGGGACAGGGCGACATGGCTCGGATCGTCCTCGGCCTGGCCGGCGGCCGCCAGCGTCAGCCGCGTGGCGGCGGCCCCGGTCGCAGTCGCGGTCGCCACGAAGATCGGCCCCAGGAACAGGCGGCTGCGAGCCCACACCGGCACCGCGGTCGTGGCCAGCAAAACCCCGGTGTAGGACCCGAGGTAGGAGCCCAGCACGGCCTGCGCGCCCCCCAGCCCCTTCGCGGTGCCCCGCCGGCCCAGCAGATCGGCTCCCACCGCCCCGGCGCCGGCCGCGCTGAACGCAACCAGGCACCAGGCGCCGAGGTTCATCGGCGAGCGTGGCTTGAACACGCGCAGCATGTTGAGGAAGCGCGCCGGCCGGCCGAGGTCGGCGATGAGCAGCGCCGGGGCCGGGATCACCGCGCCGAGCGCAACCCGTCGAGCCACGATCGCCGTCCACTCGGCGCCGGCCAGATCGGCGGCCAGGGCCGAGAACGCCGCCCCCGAGGCGAGGCCGCCCAACCAGAAGTACACCGGCACCTCCCAGGTCCAGACCGGCGGGTGGATCACTGGGCCTCTGACCTCGGGCATCTCTCCTGTGCGCATGCGGAGATTCGCCGCCGCCACCTCGCCCGCCGCCGGCTCGGCGTCCGCATAGCCGGTGTCCCGGCCGTAGAGGTAGGACCAGCGGGCATCGCCCCACGCGGGCTTGGCCAGCGAAACGTCGCCGCCTTCGGCCGCGCGGTGCCAGGATGCCGGGCCGCCGCGCTCCCCCAACGCCGGCGTCTCGTCCCGTGGCGCGGTGGCGTCGCCGTCACTCATCGCCGCGGGCTCCGTGCGGTCCGGGAGATGATCGCCGCCGCGGCCGCCGCCAGCAGTCCGGCGCCGACCGCGGCGGCCGTCGCGGCGAACAGGTTCTCCTGGATCGGCGACTCGGCCTCGGCGGGCAGGCCGTAGCGCTCCGGCGGCTCGGTCAGCAGGAAGAACGCGCCCAGGCCTCCGGCCAGCTCGTGCTCGGGCTCGTCTCCCGCGCCGTAGAGGTAGGCGCCGTCGATCCCGCGGCTGTGCAGCTCGGCCACCCTCCGTTCGGCTTGCCCCACCAGCTCGTCGTAGGGACCGAACTGGATCGAGTCGGTCGGACAGGCCTTGGCGCAGGCCGGCTCGAGCCCATCCTGGAGCCGGTCGTAGCAGAGCGTGCACTTCCCGGCGCGGCCGTCGATCGGGTCACGGTCGACGACGCCGAACGGGCAGGCCGGGACGCAGTATCCGCACCCGTTGCAAACGTCGGCCTGGAGGACCACGGTCTGGTGCTCGGTGCGGATCAGGGCGCCAGTGGGGCAGGCATCGAGGCAGCCCGCGTTGGTGCAGTGCTTGCACACGTCGGACATGAACGCCCACTGGCTGCCGACGCCCTGGGCCATCGTGACCAGGTCGGGCAGCTCCCCCGCGGGCGGGATCGCCGGCAACGCCGCCAGCGCCTCCTGCTGGAGGGCCGGGGACGGCTCGAACAGCTCGACGAAGCGCACGTGGCGCCAGGTCGACGCCGACAGCTCCCCGGTGTGGTCGTAGGACCCGCCGCGCTTCGGGGCCGGCGAGCCGTCGCCGGGCAGATCGTTCCACTGCTTGCAGGCGACCTCGCAGGCCTTGCAGCCGATGCACACGGTGGCATCGGTGAAGAAGCCCATCCGCCGGGCACCGGACCGGTGGATCGCCAGCTCGGTCGGAGCGGCTTCGGTTGCCGTCACGGTGCTACCTCCTTGGGGGCCTCGGCGACCCGATCATCCTGGTTGGGCGCCACGGCGGGCTGGCTCGAGCGGACGCCCTTGAGGCGCTCGGTCGACGCCCCTCGGCGCCGGCCGGCCCTGACGTTGCAGGTGAACGCCTTGGACTCCTGGATCGAGACGTTCGGGTCACCCGAGAGCACGCCGAGATCGTTGGTGGAGTCGCCGGGGTAGGCGCCGGTGTACCCCCAGTGCCAGGGGAGGCCGATCTGGTGCACGAGCTTGCCGTCGATCCGCAGCGCACGGATCCGGTCGGTGACCAGCGCGCGCGCCTCGATCTCGGCCCGCTCGGTGACGATCGTCATCCAACCGCCATCCTCGATCCCGCGCTGGCCGGCCAGGATCGGGTCGATCTCCGCGAACATCTCGGGCTGTAGCTCGCTCAGCCAGGGCAGCGTTCGGCTCATCCCCCCCGCGGTGTGGTGCTCGGTCAGCCGGAAGGTGGTGGCGACGACCGGGTAGCGTGGGTCGCCGGTCGCGTGCAGCGGATTCTCGGGGCGCCGCCAGCGGATCGCCGACGGGTTGGCCCCGAGGTCCGGATAGAGCAGGTTGGCCACCGGCGACTCGATCGGCTCGTAGTGGGTCGGCAGCGGTCCGTCGAGCAGTCCGCTGGGCGAATAAAGCCAGCCGCGACCGTCGGCCATCATCATGAACGGAGCGTCGCCATCGATCGCGTCCATGCCCTCGGCGTCATCGTCGGCGCGGTAGTCGGGCGGTTTGTCCGCCGGGAAGTCGGGCACGTCGTAGCCCGTCCAGCGGCGCTCGGCCGGATCCCACCAGACGTACTTCTTGCGCTCGCTCCAGGGCCGTCCCTGCGGATCGGCGGAGGCCCGGTTGTAGAGCACCCGGCGATTCGCCGGCCACGCCCACGCCCATTCCGGCGAGACGCGGCCGCCGGGCTGGTGGATGTCGCCCGGGTCTCGGCGTCTGGCCTGGTTTACCCCGTCGGCGAAGATCCCCGAGTAGATCCAGCAGCCACTCGCCGTGGACCCGTCGCTCGCGAGCTCGGCGAACCCGGAAACGAGCCGTCCGGTCGCCACCTCGTAGCCGTTGATCTCCTTGAGCACCGCCTCGACGTCGGGATCTCGGGCGTCTCCGAGCTCGGGGTAGTCCCAGCGGAGGTTGACGATCGGCCAGTCCCGGGGTCGCGTCGAGCCGGCGTAGTGGTCCTTGACCCGCTTGGCCAGGTGGTGCATGAACCACAGCTCGGAGCGAGCGTCGCCGGGCGGCTCAAGCGCCTTGTCCCGGAACTGGACCAGTCGCTGGGTGTTGGTGAAGCAGCCGTCCTTCTCGACATGCGCGGCGGCGGGCATCAGGAACACCTCGGTCTGGATCTCCTCGGTTCGGAGCTCGCCGGATTGCACCTCGGGCGAGTCACGCCAGAACGTCGCGGTCTCGATCTCGGCCAGGTCGCGGACCACCAGCCACTTGAGCTTGGCCAGCGCCCGGCGCTGCAGGCCGGCGTGCTGCGAGCCCGCCGCCGGGTTCTGCCCCATCACGAAGAACCCCTCGACCCCGCCGTCGAGCATCCGCATCGTGGTGGCGAAGTGCGAGTGGTTGCCGCTGATCCGGGGCAGGCCGGAGAAGCCGTAGCCGTTCTCCTCGGTGGCCGCGTCGCCGAACCAGGCCTTGAGCAGCGAGACGATGTACTTGTCGAAGTTCGACCACCACCCGCGCTGCGCGCCACCGGTATCGATGTAGCTCTGCAGATCGAGCTCCCCTTCCCCCGCGCGCGGCATGTGCAGGTAGCCGGGGAGCAGGTCATACAACGTCGGGATGTCGGTCGAGCCCTGGATCGAGGCGTGCCCGCGCAGCGCCATGATCCCGCCCCCCGGGCGTCCGATGTTCCCCAGCAGGAGCTGGAGGATCGACGCCGTGCGGATCATCTGCACCCCGGCGGTGTGCTGGGTCCAGCCGACCGCGTAGCAGAAGGCGGTCGTGCGCTCGCGCCCGGAGTTCTCGGTCAGCGCCCGCGCCACAACATGAAAATCCTCGGCGGAGATGCCGCAGATGCGCTGGACCATCTCCGGCGTGTAGCGACTGAAGTGCCGGCGCAGCAACTGGAACACGCAGCGCGGGTGCTCGAGCGTCTCGTCCCGCTCGATGTGACCCCCGTGCATCCCCGCGCCGGTCCGCTCCTCGAACGCCTGCGCGGAGTGCTCGCGCACACCCGCGGCGGACGGCATCTCGCCGCCCTCGTACATCCAGCTCGAGCGGTCGTACATCCCGGTGTCGGGGTCGAAGCCCGAAAAGAATCCGCCTAGATCTTCCGTGTCCTGGAAGTGCTCGCTGACGATCGTCGAGGCGTTCGTGTAGTTGACCACGTAATCGCGGAAGTAGGACTCGGTCTCCAGCACGTAACGGATCAGGCCGCCGAGGAAGGCGATGTCGGTCCCCGCGCGGATCGGGACGTGATGGTCGGCCAGCTCGCTGGTTCGCGAGTAGCGCGGGTCGACGTTGATGATCTTCGCCCCCCGCTCCTTGGCCTTCATCACCCAGCGGAACCCGACGGGGTGCGCTTCGGCCATCGAGGATCCCTCGATCAGGATGCAGTCAGACTCCTGGAGGTCCTGCAGGAAACCGGTGGCGCCACCGCGCCCGAACGAAGTCCCCAGACCGGGGACGGTCGAGCTGTGTCATATGCGGGCCTGATTCTCGATCTGCACCGCGCCCATCGCGGTGTAGAGCTTCTTGATCAGGTAGTTCTCCTCGTTGTCGAGCGTCGCCCCGCCGAGGTGGGCAAAAGCCAGGGTCCGATTCACGCGCCAGCCGTGATGGTCGACGTCCTGCCAACCCGCCTCCCGCGAGGCGATCATCCGCTCGGCGATCATGTCCATCGCCTGCTCCAGCTCGAGCTCCTCCCACTCCGTCCCGCCCGGCCGCCGGTAGCGGACCTTGGTCAGCCGGCCGGGCTGCTGGACCAGCTGGCGCGACGCCGAGCCCTTCGGGCACAACGTGCCCTGATTGATCGGGGAACGCGGGTTCCCCTCGATGTCGATCAGCTCGCCCCCCCGCGTGTACACCACCTGCCCGCAACCCACCGCGCAGTACGGGCAGACCGATTCGGTCACCTTCAGCCCGGCGATCCGCGACCCCGCCTGTTGCGTCAGCGGCGACGCGGCGCTCGGTCCCAACCCCCAGTCCATCGCGCGTCCGACCAGCGGCAATCGGCGCAGGCGCTCGAACGTGGCGGGCCGCGAGCCGGGTCGCGCTGGCCCGCCATCCGATTTAGGGGTCGTGCCCGAACCCATCCCTCATATCCTAGGCCGGATCGGCCGGGATCAAACCCATTGGCACTACTTGGCCGTCGAGCGAGGTCAGATGTGGGCTAACCGGCGTCGGCCGGTTCGCCGTCGGGCTCGGGCTCCGAGCTGGTCGTGGGCTGAGTCTCTAGCTGGCCGCACCCCAGACCAGCAGCGACTGCGGCTCGTCGGGGTCCACCTTGACGATGATGTTCGCGCCCACGGCGACGCCCTTCAGCGTCACGTCGTGCATCGATTGCGAGACGTTCACCTGATAATCGTCGCCGCCGTCGGGATGAACCGTCAGCGCGAATTCGATCTGGTGTCCGCCGCCGAGCTGAGTACCGACCTCGCGCATCGAGTCGACCGTCGCGGGCGTCTGCACGCCGGACTGGTTGATGCGCATGATCTTGTTGCGCTCGCCGGCTTGACCAACCGGGTTGAGCGCCTGCTTGGCCGTGCCCTTCACCTTGTCGAGAAATCCCATTCCGTCCCCTTTTCCTCTGAGGCCGGTCCCGAACGGGAGCGGCGGGCCCACCGTGGCCCGCGCCAAAGCTACCACTCGCCGTGTAGCCTCCGCCGATGGACACAGAGCGGGCACGAGAATTGCTGGAGCGCGAACGGACGCGCATCGACGAGGCGATGGCCGCGGTCAACCCGGATGGCCCGCTGGAGGCTTCCGATCGCCGGGAGCCCGGCGATCGCGATTCCCAGGACCTCTATCAGGACGAGTTCAACGCGACCCGTCTCCAGGACATCCGCAACGACCTGGCCGCGCTGGAGCGAGCCGAGGCGCGGCTCGCGGCCGGCACCTACGGGCTCTCGATCGAAAGCGGCGAGCCGATTCCCGATGGCAGACTCGAGGCCGTCCCCACCGCGGAGCGAACCGTCGAGGAGCAGAAGCGCTACCAGGGGCGATAGCTCGCCGCGCCGGGCGCGCTACGAAGCCGCCAGCTCCCACAGCGCCTGACGCTCTCCGAACGTCAGCATCCGCCACCGATCGCGCTCCTCCTGCCAGACGTAGACGTTGACGTCGACGATGCTGCGGACCCCCCTGAGGGCGTCCACCGTGGCGCTCGTGCTGGCGTCGTCGACGAGTGCCTCCCGGCTCACAACGTCGACCACCCTGAACCTGCGCGGCGGCCTGGGGGCCGGCGCCTGTACCGGCCGCGGCTTGGGCTTGCGGGGGACCACCACCGGCTCCGGCGTTGACGGGCGTTTGGTCACGCTCTCCAGCGGCACCATCGTGGCGCCGGTGCCCTTGGTTTCGGTGCGCAGTATCCAGGTGGTGCCGATCCTCAGATGGTAGCCACGGTCAGCTCGATCTCGGCGACGCGCAGGCAGCGACTACGGGCGCAAGCGGTAGACCCGGAGCCGCGGAACCCGTTCCTTGGACCCAAGCAGCAGCTTGGGCGAGAGGTGACGGCTGGCGCGGAGCCTTTTGATCCGCTTGGGCGGATGCCGGGAGCCCGTCCGGCGCACCTCGATGGAGTTCGAGAAGGGTCGCCTGAGCGGCTTCGTCGCTGTCGCTGCCTTGGGCGGCTTGCGGGTCAGGAAGCTGTCATCGAGCAGGATCTGTCCGCTCCACGGCCCCATCGTCACTCCCCTCACCGTGGACAGCATGGCCCCGCTGTAGCTGAGCCCGCCGAGGTAGATCCCCGCCGGAGAATTGGATGGGTTGACCAGGACCAGGCCGTTCGCGAACCGCCGGACGTAGATCCCGTGCACCAGCACCGGGGCCGCGTCGATCGGGCTGCCGAGGGCCCCCGCCACCTGGTAATCCGGGTACCAAGCCTCGGAGTTCGAGTAGTTGGCGTTGGACGTCGAATAGCTGGTGTGGCCCGCGGCCACCAGCAGCATCGAGGCCAGGCCGAAGGTGTTGCCGGCTTCCGTCTGGGCAAAGCTATGCAGGATCGCCAGCTTGCCGTTGGCCTCCGACCAGGCGGCGTTGGACATCTGCGCGAACCAGTTCTGCGGGTTCTGATACTTGGTCCAGTCTTCCTCCTCCGACCCGTCGAGCACGCTGGTCCAGCGCTCCCACAGGCCAGTGGTGGTGATCGCCCCGCCGATGTTTCCGACCACCAGCAGACCGTGGGAGTGGAACTGTGGCCCGGCGTAGGAGAGCAGGGAATACATCGCCGACTGCCAGCGCGACATCGTGGTGTAGGCCGGCGCGCTCACGCCGGCCGGCAGCGCCCAGCCCACCCAGGACGTGACGCCGTCGAGGAAGACGCCGTCGAAGCCGTATTGGCGGGCCATGGCGACGGCATGGGCGACGCAGGCCTGCTGATAGCCGGAGTTGCCGACATCCATCAGGTAGTTGCCCGGATACGCCGAGTCGACGATCGGCTTACCGTGCTGATCGGTCACGAACCAGCTCGGGTGAGCGGAGTGGTCGCTGCCATACGGCGTGCAAGTGGCCAGGGCATTGGGGTCGCCCGGGTTGGACAGGAGCACGTCGGAATACATCAGGAGCTTCAGCGACGGATTGGCGGCCTTCAGCCGCGGGACCTCGGCGTAGTCGGTCGCCTGCAACACCATGACCTGATACCGCGCGGCCTCCTGTTGAATCCCCAGCCGGCTCGAGTAGGCATAGGTCTCGCGGTTGAACTGGGCCAACGTCGGCGCCGTCACCGCGGGCGCCGCGGCCGTGAAGACCGACGCCCATATCGCAACGGTCCCACCAGCCAACCACCAGCGGCCCGTGCGGCCGCCGGAAGTGCGCAGCAACATTCCAGCGACACGTCCAAACGGCGCCGTGCCGTCTCGCATATCTCTCTCCTTCAGGGGCGATCAGAACCAGACCAGCATCCAAGCTCTATGGCTCATCAGCGCCTCTCGCAGACCCGTCAATACCCCCCTCGGACCGGAATTATTCCTACCGATCCACAAAAATTTAGGGTCGGGGCAGCCAGGGTCAAACAGCCGCGTGTATGAAGCCCAGCACGTCGCCGATTACCTCCACCTGGTTGGTCTCGTTGAAGATCTCATGCATGGCGCCGGGGTAGATCTTCTCCCGCCATGTGTCGGTGCGGATCGCCGCTGCCGCGGGCCGGGTGGCGTCGAGCGGCGCGAGCATGTCGAGCTCTCCGTGGATCCACAGCGTCGGGATCTCGATCCGCGGGCCGGCGGCAATCTGCCCGACCGCGGCGAACAGCGCCTCCAAGGTCTCGCGCCGGAATGGCCCGTGGTAGACCAGCGGGTCCGCGAGATAGGCCTCCCCCACGCCGGGGTCACGGGAGAGGGTCGACGGATCGATCGGCACGTCGGGGATCGGATCCATCGCCAGCAGTTGCTGGAAGCCCGGGTTGCCGCCGATCACCGGCCCGGAGAGCACGAGCGCCGCCAGCTTGCCGGAATGCTGCTGCGCGTAGCGCGTGGCGATGAGCCCGCCCATCGAATGCCCGATCAGGACCAGCGGCAGCCCCGGATGCTCCCCGCGGGCCCGTTCGACGAGCGTGTCGAGGTCGAGCGTGAAGTCCTCCGGGTCGTTTACCGACGCGCGCTCTCCCTCTGAGCGACCGTGACCGTGGTGATCGAGCGCGAACACAACGGCGCCGTCGTCGACCAAGGCCTGCGCGACGTGGTCGTAGCGCCGGGCATGCTCACCGTAGCCGTGCGCCAGCACCACCAGATAGCGGGGCTCTGCCGTGGCGTTCCAGACGTAGCTCTGGATCTCGCCGCGGACGCCGGTGAACGTGGACTCGGTCGGGGCCGGGTCGCTCGAGCTCGAGGTCACGTCGCTCCTTCGGTTGGTTAGACGCGCCGCACGGGATCGGCGGCGCCGGGGTGAAGCGCCAGGACCTCGCCGAAGCCTTCGGCGATGCAGCGGCCGAACCGCTCGATGTCCGTGATCGCCGCCGGGTCGATGTTGATCCCCACGCAGCACTGGTCGCGATGGCTCACCAAAGCGATCATCGCGGCGCAGCCCGGCAGCGGCGCGAACGGATAGGCGCGCTCGATCCGCGCGCCCGCGAGATATGTGTCCTCGCGGATGCCCGGCACGTTCGAGGCCTGGAGGTCGTTGCCCATGGTCAGACCGCCGGCCAGTTGTGAGATCACGACCCCGGGCAGCCGCGAGAGCACGGGCGTGGCCAGACCCATGCCCTCGATCGCCGGCTCGGCCCGCGCCGCGGTCACGATCTTCGAGACCGCCCTGATCCGCTCGGCGGGATCCTCGATGCCCACCGGCCCGGCGAAGCGCGCGGCCACGAAGCGGTTGCCGCCCTCGGAGTCGCCCTCGCGCCGAACGGAGATCGGCATCGCCACGGGCATGGTCTCGATCGGGCAGTCCAGCTCGGCGTGGTAGCGGCGAAAGCCTCCCAGCAGCGCCGCGATGAATGCGTCGTTGAGCGAGCCGCCGGCGGCCTTGCCCGCCGCGCGCAGATCGGCGAACCCGACGTCCATCGCGGCGAAGCGCCACGACAGGCTGCGGTTGCGCAACAGCGGCGAGGGCCCGCCCGCCGGGTTCGCCAGCACCCGCCGCAGCGACCCCGCGTAGTTCAGCACGCCGGCCGCCGCTCGGTCCGGGCGCCGCAGCCCGGCCGACCGCCGCAGCACGCTCGCGGCCACGCCACCGATCGCCCGGGCGTCGCCGGAGAGCTGCCGCGCGACGGCGCCGAGGGGTGACGTGGTGTCCGGCGGCGGCGGCAGCGGCTCCGGCTTGTCCCGGTTGGGCTCCCGCGTGCGCGAGTGCAGCATGCCGAGCAGCTGGGTCGCGCCGACGCCGTCGGTGGCCGAATGGTGCAGCTTCAGGATGAACGCCGCCTGCCCATCGGGGAGGCCGTCGACCAGCACGGACTCCCAGGGCGCGCGGTGCTTGTCGAACGCCGTCATCGCGATCTGCTCGGCGGCGGAGAGCAGGTCGGTCCACGTGCCGGGCGCCGGCAGCCTGACCCGGCGCACGTGGTAATGCAGGTCGAACTCCTCGTCGACGGTCCAGGTCGGCCGCCCGATCCCCATCATCGGCTCGGTCACCTTCATGCGGAAGCGGGGGATCAGCCGCGTCGCCCAGTCGTTGGCGGCCACGAAGCGATCCCAGTCGGGCAGCCGGTCCAGCAGCTCGACGGCGACGATCGTGGAACGCAGCCGCGGATCGGCCTCGGCCCGCCACATCAGCGCCTCGAGCGCGTTCATGTCCCGCTGCGAGCCCCAGTCGACGGGCTTGTCGCGCTCGGGGTCCGAACCCGGCGCCCGGCGTTGATCGGTCCCGCTGCTCATGCCACCTCGTGCAGTTCGTGTTGGGCGGTGATCCGCATCAGACCGCGATAGGCCTCGCGCGGGTGGCGCCCCTCATTGACCACGGCGTCCACCTCCGCGGCGATCGGCATCTCGACATCGTGCTCGGCGGCAAGCTCCATCACCGTCCGCGCCGACTTCACGCCCTCGGCGACCTGCCCCAGCTCCTCGGTCGCCTGTTCGAGCGATTTGCCGCGCGCGAGCTCCTCTCCGATGCGGCGGTTTCGCGAGAGCCGGCTCGAGCACGTCGCCATCAGATCGCCCAGGCCGGTCAGGCCGGCGAACGTCCGCGGGTCGCCGCCCATCGCCTCGCCGAGACGCGTCATCTCGGCCAGTCCGCGGGCCAACACCATCGCGCGGGTGTTGTCGCCCACGCCGAGTCCATCGGCCATGCCCATGGCGATCGCCACGATGTTCTTGAGCACCCCGCCCAGCTCCGAGCCGACGAGATCCTCGTTCCGATAGACGCGGAACCTGGCGGAATGGAACAGCGGCTGCAGCGAGCAGGCGACCGCCTCGTCGCGCATCGCGATCACCGCCGCCGCCGCGAACCCGTCGAGGATCTCGCGCGCCAGGTTCGGGCCCGCCAGCAGGCCGACCGGGTGCCCCTCGAGCACCTCGCCGATCACCTGGGTGGGCCGCAGCCGCGTCCCGGGCTCGAGACCCTTGGCCAGCGACAGCACCGGCACCCACGGCCGGACGTACGGCTCGGCCTCGCCCAGCACGTCGCGGATCCCGTGGGAGGGCACGCCGACCACCAGCACGTCGGCACTCCTGACCGCCTCCTCGAGGTCGGCGGTGGCCCTGAGCTCCTGATGCAGTCCGCGGTCCCCGAGGTATTTCGAATTGGTGTGCTGCTCGCTGATCTCGGCCGCGACCTCGGGCTGGCGGGCCCACATCAAGGTCGGCGTGTTGCGAGCCGTCAGCGACGCCACGGTCGTCCCCCACGAGCCGCCACCCAGGACGGTCACCTTGACGGACCGGCTCACGCGCTCGCCTCCTCCGGCACGGGGAGCAGGCGTGGACCGCCGGGCCAGTCGGCGAGCGTGCGCAGAAACTGCTCGCGGACCTCCTTGACATGCTCGTCGATCGTCTCGCGCCGCCAGTCGCCGGTGTCCAGCGCGGGCAGCACCGCGACCTCGATCGTCCCCGGCGAGAGCGTCTGGGCCCCGCGCCACATCACCTCGCCCACGTTGCGCATGACGATCGGCACCATCGGCACGCCGGCCTGCATCGCGATGTGGAACGCGCCCTTCTTGAACCGCCCGAGCCGGGGCGTGGGCGAGCGCGTGCCTTCGGGAGCGATGACCAGCGAGATCCGCTCGTCACGTACCTTGGCCACCGCCGGCTCGAGCGCCTGCCTGGCCTGGCGGGTGTCGCCGCGCTCGACGAAGGCGACGCCGGCGATCTGGAAGAACTGCCCGAAACCGGGAACCTTCTTGGCCTCGGCCTTCGCGACCCCGGTGAAGCCCCCGCGCAACAGCTTCATCATCACGATCGGGTCGAGCTTCGACTGGTGGTTGAACACGAACACGCAGGGGCGGGAGTCCCACAGATGCTCCTGGCCACTCACCACCTCGACGCGGATCCCGGCCAGCGCCAGCCCGAGGTCCGCTCCGACACCACCGCCGATCTCGACCATCGTCTCGCGCGATCGGTTGAGCAGGCCGACCCCCAGGCCGGCCAGCGCCGCGCCGCCGAAGGCGCCGTAGAACGCTCCGGTTCGCGCGATGTCGCGAACGCCGGGCCGACCGCCGCGCGGAGCGCAACGCAGGATCGGCCAGCCTCGCCGCTTGGCCTCGGATCGCAGGCCGGCCTCGGGCTCGACCGCGGTCGGATGCCCCACCGTCTCCAGGAACTCGAGGTCCTCGTTGCCGTTCGAGTAGGCAAACGACGCTTCCAGGTCGATGTCGTGCTCGCCGGCCAGCGCGCGCACGGCCCGGGCCTTGCCGGCCGCCCATAGCGGCTCGCCCGCCGTGCGGCCGGTGAGCTTTCCGTCGATCACCTCGACCGGTGTGCAGAGGGCATGGGCCACCCCCAGCTCGCGGGCCATCGGCTCGAGCTGAAAGCGCGTCGCCGACGAGGCCAGCACGAGCGTGTGACCCATCGCCCGGTGGGCCTCGACCAGCTCCCATACCTCGAGGTGCAGGCGCGAGGCGATCGCGTGCTTGAACAGCGAGCGCCCGAGCTCGTCGAGCTCCTCCTCGGTGCGCCCGCGCCATGCGCCGAGCGAGATCTCGAGGAACGCGGCGAAGTCATCCGCCGAGTGGATCCCGCGCCCACGGGCCACCAGTGTCCGCGCGAGCTCGATCGGACCGATCTCCAGGTTGCGGATCCGGTGCTCGTAGAAAGCGCCGGCGGAGAAGCCGGAGATCACCGTCCCGTCGTAGTCGAAGAACGCCCCGACTCGCGGGCCGGGCTCGGAGCTCCGGATCGCCTCCAGCGCGCGGCGCAGGTCGGCGGGCCGCTGCTCAGGGGAGCTCGGCATTGAGCGCCTCCTCGATCACGGTCTCGTCGAGCACACGGATCTCCTCGACCAGCGAGACCACGGCGCAGATCTCCTCGTAGAAATCGTGGCGCGCCTGGCGTAGCTCGTCTCGCCCGGAGTCGACCAGGTCGCGATTCGCCGCCAGCGCCAGCGCGGAGGAGAACAGCTCCTGGGAGAGCGATTCGGCGCTGTGCAGCCGCCCCTGGAGCAGCATCTGGCGCCCCACGCCCAGGCACTCGGCCAGAAACGCCGCCTTGTCCACCGGCTCGCGGGGATCGCGACCGGCCAGCCGCTCGGCCACCACGAGCTGGGCGTCGATGAACGAGCGCAGCGCCCGGTTGGCCACCAGCAGCCCCGATTGGCGCAGCAGCTCGGCCGCCGCATCCGGGTTAGCCGCTCGGACCCGCCAGTCCGGGTCGATCCGCTCGAGCTCCTCGCGCAGCTCCTCCCGGAAGCGCTCCTTGTCGGCGAAGAAGAACTCGAACTTCAGGAGATCCCGGATCCGCAGCGACTGCTCCCAGGCCGCCTCCACCAGCTCCGCTCCCCCTTCGGCGTGGCGGGCCGCATACAGCAACCCCAATTCGATGATCGCCCGATTGATGAAGTGGTGCAGCACGCCGTTGCGATAGAACGCCGCCACCGTGTGGTTGCCGGGCGCGATCGACCAGACCGGTTCGATGCCCCCGTCGTAGCAGGTGACCACGCCCGCGTGGACGAGCTGGTCGAGCTCGGCGCGCAGGCGGGCGGGATTGCTCAGCGCCTGTACGTCGCCCGGGATCTCGCGCGAGCGCACGTACTCGATCGCCGGGGCGAGGATCCGGCCCACCTGCTCGAGCGTGAGCGCTCGTCCCGGCGTGCCGAGCAGGGCGAAGGTGACCAACGACGGCGGCCTGACCGGGGTCACGCGGTTGATCCCGTCGCAGATCCGGAAGGCCACCTTCTCCAGGCGGGCCGCCCCATCTCCCGCCTCGGCCAAAGCGTCGCGCAGCGAGATCGCCTCGCCGAAGTCGATCCGCACGTTGCCGATTCGCCGCAGCTGGGCGCGCATGTAGCCCGCCAGCCAAGCGATGCCCTCCGCGCTCTTCTGCTTGCCCCCCTGCTCCTCGGCCATCGTCGCGACCTCGTGCAGTCGCGAGTAGTTGATCGACACCGGAACCAGCATCACGTCCTCCGCCCGGCCCCGGTCGAGCGCGGTGACCAGGTAATGCAGCAGTCCGAACTTCGGCGGACGCAGCTTGCCGGTCCGGGTTCGCCCGCCCTCGATGTACCACTCGATGTTGAACCGCTTGGCCACCAGATGGCCGAGGAACTCCCTGACCGCGAGCTTGTACACCGGGTCGTCACCGAAGCTCCGCCGGATGAAGATCACGCCGGCCCGCTTGCCCAACGGGCCGATCGGCCAGAACGCCAGGTTATTGCCGCCCAGCAGGTGGTTGCGCGGGAAGTCGTTGTCGTGGAGGACCTCGGCCAGCACCAGCGGATCGGCGTAGCTGCGGTGCGTCGGCAGGAACACCAGCGCGTGGCGGCGGTTGAGCTCCCGCAGCCGCTCCAGCCCCTCGAGATCGACCTCTACGTCGTAAGCGCGCGCGTGCATCGGGCTAAGTAGCAGCCGAAAGGCGTCGATGGCCAAGGGGCTCTGCACCGTGGCCAGCTCCTTGAGCGCCGACATGGCGTCCGCCATCACCGCGTCGAACGGCCGCGCCGCCCGCTCGGCCAGCTTCTCGATCTCGGCCCGGAACGCAGCCGTCGCGGTGATCTGCTCGGCCACCAGCCGCGGCACCTTGTAGCGGTCTCCGATGATCGCGCGGTCGGCGCGATCGCAGGCGATCACCGCCTGCCGGGCCACGAAGGCGCCGAACGCACTCGGACCACCGTTGGTGCCGGCCTGTTCGTGGAAGCGCCGGCGCAGCGCGGACACCGTCGCACCCTCGCCGGCCACCACGTGCACGCGGTCGGGCTCACGCTCGGCGATTCGCGCCTGCAGCCGCGCGGGTGGCCGATGCGGATTCGTCAGCGCCAGCAGATCGGCCAACCGCATGCTGCGATCGCCGCCGCGCTCGCGCGGGACCCAGGTCACGCGTACCGGCACGACCTCGGGGTCGCCCGCCTCGGACAGACGCTCGGCCAGCTGCGGGTCCTCCCGGTCGACGATCGGCGCGTCCGGATACTCGCGGCTGGCCCATTCGTCGATCAGGCGCTGCTCGGTCGCGCTGCGCGCCCGCACGAGCAGGAGCACCGCGGACGCCTCGGCCTCGCCGGCGGCGCCGTTGACCGGCAATCGCGTGGTCACCTGTGCCACGTGCCTACAGTAGAGAATCCGCCCGAGGGAGTGAGGTCAATCGGTCGGGTCAGCCTCGATCGAGGAGCGCGGGCAGCGGTCTTGTGTTGACCACATGCTTCGCGGTCGCCCAACCCCGGCGCGCGGTGGCGACAGAAAACCCGATGTTGTCCAGCCCGCGCACCGAATGCGCGTCGGTGCTGCACACGATCTCCACCCCGGCCCGGAGGGCCTCGCGCACATGCTCACCGCTCAGATCGAGGCGGAGCGGCAGACCGTTGACTTCGACCGCAACCCGCTGTTCCAGCGCTACCTCGAAGACGCGCTCCAGGTCAACGGCGTTCTCCGGCCGCCGGCTGATGTACCGGCCGGTGGGATGGCTGAGACAGCGTACGTACGGATTGCGAAGCGCCTCCTCGACGCGCTGGGTCATCTCGCGCCGCGGCATTCGCTGCCCGCCGTGGACGCTCGCCTGGACCCAGTCGAGCTCGGCCAGGATGTGGTCGGGGAGATCGAGCCGCCCGTCGGGCAGGATGTCGCATTCGATCCCGCGCAGCACCCGAAACGGCGCCAGCAGCCGATTCGCGGCGGCGATCTCCTCGCCCTGACGTAGGACATCGTCCGGGGTGAGCCCCTTGACGGCGCCCACAGCCGGAGTGTGGTCGCAGATGGCGAGATAGTCATAGCCGCGCTGCTGCGCCGCACGCGCCATCTCCTCCACCGTCGCCCTGCCGTCCGACCAGGTCGAATGACAGTGCAGATCGCCGCGGATCTGGGCCGGCTCCACCAGCTCCGGCGGCTGACCGCGGAATGGCGCCTCGCGGAGCTCGGGCGGACACCAGGGAATCCCCAGCGCCCGATAGAGCGCCGGCTCGTCGGGCGCATCCGGTAGCGGCTCGAGCGCCTCGACATACGCCCGCGAGCCCGTGGCTCGGACCAGCGCGGTCCCCAACCGCTCGGGCTCGGCGACGACCGCCTCGACCGGGATGCCCCCGACGGTCACCCCCACCGCCCGCCGATCGCTCCGCTCGCCCACCGCGACGATCTGTGGCAGCGACGCGAAGCGGTCCAACACCGGCCGGGGATCGTCGGCGGCGCAGACAACGGCCAGCCACTCGCAGTGGTCACGCCACCGGCGCGCGTCGCCCGCCACCTCGCCCCCGAGGGCCGCCGCGATCGCTCCGGCCACCTCCCAGGCCCGGTTGAGCAGCAGTCCCGGCCGCGGGCGCGACCCGGCGTTGCCGGTCAGAGCCTCGGATAGCAGCGCCTCCGTCTTCGGGGCGAGCTCGCGTCTGAGCTCCGCCAACTGGGCGATCTCGCCGGTCTCCACCAGTTCGCGTAATCGTGCCTCGATGCTGGCGCCGATCCCGGGCAGCTCGCGCACACGCCCGGATCGGACCAGCTCTTCGACGGGCCCGGCCTCGGCGCGGATGGTTTCCCCGGCGCGACGGTAGGCCCGGACCGTGTACCGGTTCGCCTCGGCCAGCTCGAGCAACGCCGCCAGCGCGTCGAGCCGGTCGGCTATCTGAGCGTTCTCCACTAAGCGCGACGGCTGGTCACCCGTCGCCCTGGGCGCCGGGGATGACCACTTCGATCAGATGTGGCCCGGGCTCGGCGATCGCGCCGCCGAGGGCGTCGACCAGCTGCTCCGCGGTTTCGACGCGGCGGGACCGAACGCCGAAGCCGGTGCCGAGCTTGACGAAATCGAGGTCCGGGCCGCTGAGGTCGAACTGGGCGTTGGCCTTGGGGCCGGCCCCCTCGGCGCCGACGCGGGCGAGCTCGACCTTCAAGATCGCGTAGGAGCGGTTGTTGAAGATGACCACCGTGACGTTCAGCTGCTCGCGCGCCATCGTCCACAGCGACTGGATCGTGTAGAGGCTCGAGCCGTCGGCCTGCAGCGCCAGCACCGGGCGGTCCGGGCAGGCCACGGCCGCGCCGACCGCGACCGGAAGGCCCTGACCGATCGCGCCCCCGGTCAGCGTCAGCCAGTCATGGCGGGGGGCTCCGGCGGTATGGGCCGGGAGGTTCAGACCGGAGGTCACCGCCTCGTCGGAGACGATCGCGCCCTCGGGCAGGACCAGCCCGATCGCCTGGCAGGCCTTCTCCACGGTGAGCGCGCCCACCGGTGGCTCCGGCCTCGATGCCGGTTGCTGGGCCGGCTCGGCATTGCCCGCGCCGAGCACCTCCACCAGAGCTTCCAAGCCGGCCAGCACGTCGGCGTCGGGCGCCGCGAGCTCATGGACCTGACAGCCATCGGGGACCAGATCGCTCCGCTTCCCGGGGTAGGCGAAGAACGACACCGGAGCCTTGGCGTCGACGAGGATCAGATGCTCGAGGCCTTCCAGCTGCACCGTCGCTAACTCGGGGAAGTAAGCGATCCGCTCCACCGCCGGCAGGCCGGCACCACGCTCGAGGCGCGCCGGGAACACCTCGGCCAGCAGCTTCGCCCCGGTGGCCGACGCGACGCGCCCGGCCGCCATCAGTCCGCGTTCCCGCAACGCCCGGCCGCCGAGCAGCAGCGCCGTCCTCCCACCGCCGCGCAGTGCCTTCCCGGCCGCCTCGATCAGCTCGGCGGGCGGCGCCGCCGGGGCTGCGGGCTGGGGCGCCCTGGCGGGCTCGGCCCCTTCGCTCCACGACACGTCGGCCGGCAGGATCAGCGTCGCCACCTGCCCGGGCGGGCCCGTGGCCGCGACGATCGCCTGCACCGCGTCTTCGGCCAGCTCACCGGTGCTCCGAGAGGTGCGCACCCACCCCGACACATTCCGCGCGACGGTCTCGATGTCCGACTGCAGCGGCGCGTCGTAGCGGGTGTGGTAGGTCGCGTGGTCGCCGATTATGTTGACGATCGGAACCTTGGCCCGGCGGGCATTGTGAAGGTTGGCCAGCCCGTTCCCGAGCCCGGGCCCGAGGTGCAGCAAGGTAGCCGCCGGGCGGTCGGACATCCGGCTGTACCCGTCGGCCGCACCGGTCGCCACACCCTCGAACAGGCCCAGAACCGCTCGCATCTCCGGCACCGAGTCCAAGGCCGCCACGAAGTGCATCTCGGACGTGCCCGGGTTCGTGAAGCACGTCGTCACATCGGAGTCGACCAGCGTGCGGATCAGAGCCTGGGCGCCGTTCACCGCTTTACGGCGTCGGTGGCCAGCGTGGAGAGCGCGTCCGCGGTCTTCTGCATGTCGTTGATCAGCCGTGCCCGCTCGCGCCGGAGGGCTTTGGTCTCCGTCTCGGCCCGGCGCCGCTCGACGTCCGCCTCTTCCCGCAACGCGGCCGCGTAGGAGGCGGCGTCGGCGATGCAGGTCTGAGCCTGCGCCTCAGCCAGAGTCACGGTCTCGTTGGCCTTGTCGTGGGCGGTGATCAGGATCGCCGAGGTCTGCTCCCCGAGTCGCTCGATCTCGGCCGCGATCTCCGCCCTCGGGCTATGACCCCGGAGTTCGGCGAGTTCGCGTTGGGTCTCGGTCAGCGCCACCTCGAGGCCGAGCACGTGCTCGTCGACGACGTCGCAGTCGTAACCCTCCCTGACCATCGGGAAGCGCGCCTCCTGGAACGTCCCATCGAAGTCGAGCGAATGTTGCGGATCATCGTCCCAGGGCGGGGCCGACGGAGCGTGAGCTTCGCTCGAGAACGCTCCCGCCAGGCGCTCGCTCAGATTGCCGAACCGCGAGCCGGTTGGGCGACTGGCTTGCGGCCGGTGAATGGTGTCGTCTCGTCTGCCGAAACCGTTCACGCCATCTCCTTTGTTCGCACTGCAACTCAGGGATGCTTCGTCGGCCCGGGCGGTACTCCTGTCGATGACCGAGCGCTTTCAGCCCGAGCCGAAAGTCCGCCCGTTCAGTAGCGGCTCGTTCTCGAGCTCGACGCGAGTCGACTCCAGGAAACGGCTCACCATGTTGTAGTAGCTGACCAGCAGGATCAGCTCGGCCGCCTCGCGAGACCCGTAGCGATCCACGATCGCCGCGAGGGCTTCGTCGGAGAGACGTACGTCCCGGCTGATCTCATCCGCCACCCGGCAGATCAGATTGCTTTCCTGATCCAGGCCGGTGACGGGTTCCTCCCGATTGATCGCGTCGATCTCGGCTTCACTGACCCCCGCGGTCCTGGCCAGCTGCTCGTGCTGCGCCCATTCGTATGGAGCGTTAGTGGCATGCGCCACCCGCAACACCGCCATCTCCCGCCGCCGCGCATCGAGGGCGCCCGACAGGACGGCGCCACCCAGCTGGAGGAACGGACGTCCGGCCCCCGGCGCGGCCGCGACCATTCGAAACACGTTCAACGGCGGCAGCTTGGCCAGCATTCTCACCAGTTCCGGCCCGAGCTCTTCATCGGTCGGCAACGGGATCTTCGGATCCATCTGGGCTCTCCTCACTCTCAGTTGGAGCCCGTAGCCTAAGCCTCCCCACGCGGCGCAATGTGTCCGTAGGCTTGCGGCGTGATTCGCTACGGAAAGCGGGCCGACCTGATCGTCCACGAGCAGGACCCGTTCAACGCCGAGACGGGGTTGGCCGCGCTGGCCGAGGGGCAGCTGACCGCCACCGACGCCTTCTACGTGCGCGGCCACGGTGCGGTTCCGGAGGTCGACCGCGTCCGGTGGCGTCTCCGGGTGAATGGCGCCGTCGAGCGAGAGCTGAGCCTTTCGCTGGCCACCCTGCGCGAGGCGTTCCGGGAGCGCGAAGTCACGGCCACCCTGCAGTGCGCAGGCAACCGTCGCGCGGGACTGATCGCGATCCGCGACATCCCGGGCGAGGCGCCGTGGGGTCCCGGCGCCACCGGCACCGCCACCTGGACCGGCGTCGCGCTCGCCGACGTGCTGGCCGCAGCCGGCCCTCTGCGAGAGGCCCGCCATGTCGGCTTCGAGGGCGCCGACATGTGCCCGGAGGCGAAGCCCGCCCAGCTCTTCGGCGGGTCGATCCCGCTCGACAAGGCCTCGCGTCCCGAGGTGCTGATCGCCTGGGGGATGAACGGGGAGCCGCTCCCGCCAGTCCACGGCGCGCCGCTGCGCGTGGTCGTGCCCGGCTACATCGGCGCCCGCAGCGTCAAATGGCTCGAGCGGATCGAGCTCCGCCCGGACCCCTGGCCCGGCTACTTCCAGCACGTCGTCTACCGGCTGTTGCCCGAGGACGGCACTCCGGGCCCCGGGGCGGGGATGCCGCTCGGCCTGATCGCCCTCAACTCCGACGTGTTGTCTCCGGCCGACGGTGACACCGTCCTGACCGGCCCGGTCGAGGTGCGCGGCTACGCGTTCGCGGGCGGCGAGCGACACGTCGCGCGGGTCGACGTCTCAGTCGACGACGCCTCGAGCTGGTCACAGGCGGAGTTGCTCGAAGACCTCGGTCCGTGGGCGTGGCGGCACTGGCGGATCACCGTCGACCTCCCCCCGGGGGAACACGAAATCCACGTCCGGGCCTGGGACTCCTCCGCCGCGACCCAGCCCGAGGATGAGGCGGCGCTCTGGAACCCGAAGGGGTACGTCAACAACGCGCGCCCGCGAGTCCGGGTCACGGCCGCCGCAGCCTAAGTCGCGGGCCCTAGACTCCGCGACCGTGACGCCCGCACTCGAACACAGCGCGCGCGTCCAGTTGCGCTGGCGAGACATGGACATGCTCGGTCATCTCAACCAGTCCGTCTACCACGAGCTGCTGGAAGAGGGCCGCGTGGCGCTGATCACCGAGTTGATCCGTCGCGTCGGGAGAGATCACTCCCATGGCAGCTATGTCGTCGCCCACGTCGACCTCGACTACCACAGCGAGGTCCGCAAGGACCACGAGGAGGTGGAGATCGTCGTCCGCCTCGAGCACGTCGGGACGTCGAGCTTCCGGCTCGCGCACGAGGTCAGGCTCCCGGACGGGACTCTGGCGGCGTCGGGAACGGCCGTCCTGGTCGGCTGGGATCCCGTCACCCGCGGGAAGCGGACGCTGAACGAAGCCGAGCTCGCGGCCCTGGCCTGAACGGCTGCGGCGACCCGGCGCCGGCTCTCCGAGTCAGTCTCTCAGCGAGTCACCCGGTGATCACGTTGTGGACCTCGGCGACACTCGGCTCACCCGGATCGACTCCCAGCTCCGACAGGATCGGCATCAGTGTCTCGCCGAACTTCTCGAAGTCCTCCTGTGAGTCCCACACGTCGAAGATGTGAATGTTCGGCCCGGCGGCGAAGGCGCAGTGGTAGGAGCGGCCCGGAGGCGAGCCCGCGCCGGCGGCCTCGAGCCGCTTGATCGCCTCGTCGTACTGGGTGGCGCTGAACGAATTCGACGAAAAGTAAAAGCCAAGGGCCATCGCGACCTCGGTTCCTAGGGACAGGGGGATCCGATCCTAACCACGGCCCGTACCGCGCTGTGGAAACTGCTGGCGCTGGGCTGGCCGCTCCAGCTCGGCCAGCGCGCGCTTGAAGCCATCTGGACGGTCTGTCTCTAGCCGGGCAGCGACGCCCCCAACTCGGTGAACGCCGGCGGCGAGTAGGGCTGGCCCGGCGTCGCCCCGATCGCGAGTAGCCGGACGGGCTCGTCACCGGTGGTGATCTTGCGCGTGACCGCGGCGCCCACGCGAGCAAACACACCGGGCTCGAGGCGATGGTTTATGCGTGTTCATGCACGAACCTGCATGAACGTGTAAGATTCGGACCGTGTTGACCGACGAGCGGCGCTCCCTGATCCTCGACCGGCTCCGCACGCAGGGGCGCGTGCTCGCCGCCGACCTGACCGCCGAGCTGGCGGTCTCCGCCGACACGATCCGCCGCGACCTGCGCGAGCTCGATGACGTCGGGCTCCTGCGACGGGTTCACGGTGGCGCGCTGCCTCGCCACGGCGACGCCTCGCCCTTCGCCACGCGCGCCCGACGAGCGCCGGAGGCGAAGGCGTCGATCGCCCGCCGGGCCGCCGAGTGCGTGCGCGACGGTCAGGTCGTCGTGCTCGACGGTGGCACCACCACCCTGGAGCTCGCTCGGGCGCTACGCGACGACCTGAGGGCAAACGTGGTCACCACGAGCCCGCCGATCGCGCTGGCGCTGGCCGATCACCCGGGGCTGGAGGTCACGGTGGTGGGCGGCACGCTGCGCCCCAATGCGCTCGTCACCGTCGGCGCCACCGCGATCGAGGCGCTGCGGGTGATCCGTGCGGACATCGTGTTCCTCGGCGTATGCGGACTGCACCCCCAGATCGGCGTCACGACGGAGGACCTCGAGGAGCGCCATGTGAAGGCGGCGATGATCGAGGGGGCGGCCGAGGTGGTGGCGCTGGCCGACCACGACAAGCTCGGCACCGCGATGCCGATCGTCGTCGCCCCGATCAGTGCGGTCACGCAGTTGGTCACCGATGCCGACGTCGACGACGACGCGCTCGCCCCCTACCTGGCGCTCGGGATCGAGGTGCTGCGCGCGTGAGACCCCGGGCGGCGATAACCGCTGTGTTCTTCGTCAACGGCGCGCTGTTCGCGTCCTGGGCGTCGCGCATTCCGGCGCTGTCGGACCGAGCCGGCGCCACCAACGGAGTACTCGCGCTGGCCTTGCTCGCGCCGGCACTTGGAGCGGTCGTGGCGATGCCGCTGGTCGGGCGACTGCTCCCCGGCCGCTCGAGCCGGACGTTCTGCCGCGTGGGCCTGGCGGGTCTGATGGTCGCGCTCCTGCTCCCGGCCACGGCTCGCAGTGTTCCGGCTCTGGCCGGCGCGCTGTTCGTCGTGGGCCTGACCAACTCGACGCTCGACCTCTGCATGAACGCGCAGGGCGTGTCGATCGAGCGCCGCATGGGCCGACCGATCCTCTCCTCGCTCCACGCCGCGTTCTCGTTCGGTGGCTTCGCCGGCGCCGGACTGGGCGCGCTCGCCGCGGCGCTCCGAGTCGCGCCCCTCCCCCACTTCGCCGCCGCCGCGCTCTTGTTCGGGATCCCCGGAATGCTCGCCACCGGCCGGCTGCTGGTCCGAGACGAGGACGCCGACGCCCGCGCGCCCGCGCTGAACTGGAGGCGCATGCCCTCACGGCTTGCCCTACTCGGGGCCGCGTGCTTCTTCTGCCTGATGGCCGAGGGCGGCGCGTCGGACTGGAGCGCGAAGCTCGTCCGCGACGACCTCGCGGGATCGGCAGCCCTCGGGGCGATCGCCTACGCGGTGTTCAGCATCGCGATGGGCACCGGCCGGCTGGTCACCGACCGGCTCTGGGCCCGCTGGGGCTCGACCGGGCTGCTCCGCCGCTGCGGCGCGCTGGCCGGACTCGGATTCGCCGCCGGACTGCTGCCGGGCACCGTGATCGCCGCGATCGCCGGCTTCGCCGCGCTCGGCCTGGGCCTCGCCGGCATCGTTCCGACCCTGTTCCGCTCCGGCGCCGATCAGCCTGGGGTCTCCACCGGGCCGGCCTTAGCGGTGGTCAGCTCGCTTGGCTATCTCGGCTTCCTCGCCGGGCCGCCGCTGCTCGGCGGGGTGGCCCAGCTGAGCTCGCTGCGGATGGCCTGCGGCCTGCTGGCCCTCGCGGGCCTGATCGTCGTGGTGCTCGCCCCGAGCGCCGAGGTGCGCCAGCCGCGCGCCGGCTCCGCACCCCGACCGTCGCTGACCACATGACTCCGGCCGAGCTGCTCGCCCGCGCGGACGCCGTGCTGGTCGACCTCGACGGAACGCTGGTCGACTCGACGGCGCCGGTCCGCCGGGTCTGGAGCGACTTCGCCGCGCGGCACGGTCTCGACAGCGAGGAAGTCCTCCGTTTCGCCCAGGGCCGCCCCTCGCGCGAAACGATCCGCCTGCTGGCCCCGGACGGCGACCACGCCACCGAGGCGGCGGCGGTCGAGCAGGCCGAGGTGCACGACACCGACGGGGTGATCGCGCTGCCGGGCGCGGCTCGGTTGCTGGCCACCGATCGTCGGCTGGCGATCGTCACCTCGTGCTCGACCGCGCTGGCGCAGGCTCGCCTGCGTGCCGCCGGATTGCCGATCCCCCGGGTGCTGATCTCATCCGACGGCCTCGAGCGGGGGAAACCGGATCCAGAGTGCTTCCTCATCGCCGCACGGCGGCTCGGCGTCGACCCCACCGACTGCGTCGTGCTCGAGGACGCCCCGGCCGGGATCCAGGCCGGCCTCGCGGCGGGGGCCACCGTGATCGCGCTCCGAACCACCCACGATGATCGCGACCTGACCGGCGCGCACGCCATCGCTGACGATCTGGCCTCGCTGTAGATACCTGGTCGATGGCGGCACCATGGCCTGGCGCGGCGTGAACGGCTAAGCCGCCAAGACCTCGTGCGCGAACCGGACGGCCAGGGCGCCGTCGCCGACCGCGCCCGCCACCCGGTTGGTCGCTCCCGCCCGCACGTCGCCGGCGGTGAAGACGCCCGGGCGGATGGTCTCGAGGAGATGCGGCTCGCGGTCCTTCAGCGGCCAGGACAGGTGCCCGTCGCAGTTGACTGCGCCGCTGCCGCACAGGAGATAGCCCGCGGCGTCGAGGGCGAGCATTCCCTGGGCCGCCTCGGTGCAGGGCGTCGCGCCGATCATCACGAACACGGCGGTCGCGGCCACCGGCCGGGTCTCCCCCGTGCGGCCGTCGCGAAGGCTGACGGACTCCACGGTCGCGGTGCCGTGTACCGCGGCGATCTCGGTCTCGGTGATCACCTCGATCCGAGGTGAGCGCTCGATGCGGTCGATCAGGTAGCGCGACATGGTCGAGCTGAGCGCTTTACCCCGCACGACGATGCGCACGCTGCGAGCCCGTGACGCCAGGTGCACCGCCGCCTGGCCGGCGGAGTTGCCGCCGCCGACGACGATCACGTCCTCGTCCCGGCAGCGTTCCGCGTCGGTGGCCATCGCGGCGTGGTAGACACCGGCCCCGCGGAAGCGCTCGATGCCCTCAGCGTCCAGCTCCCGCCACCGGGCGCCCGTCGCCATCACCACCGAGCGGGCCAGCACGTGCTGTCCGTCGTCGAGGTCGACGCGCAGCAGCCCCTCGGGTCCATCGGCCATCTCGACGACACGATGAAAGCTCGACAGAACCGCGTCGAAGCGTCGAGCCTGGAGCGTCGCGTTGCGGGTCAGCTGGGTGCCGGAGATCCCGGTCGGAAAACCGAGGTAGTTCTCGATCCGCGTGCTGGTCCCGGCCTGTCCGCCGGGCGCCCAAGCCTCGGCCACGAACGTTCGTAGCCCCTCCGAGCCACCGTATACCGCGGCGGCCAGTCCGGCCGGTCCGCCGCCGAGCACGACCAGGTCGAAGCGCTCGCCCTCGACCTCGGCGCGGAGGCGGAGCGACCGGGCGACCTGCGCCGCGGAGGGGTTGCGCATCACTTCGGTGGCGTGGACCAGGACCGGCGTCTCGGACCGCGGAATGTCGAGCCACTTCAGCAGTGCGGCGCTCTCCTCGTCGGTATCGACGTCGAAGAAGCGCACCGGAAGGAGGTTGCGCTCCAGCAGATCGCGGACCTCGAAGGCCCGGCGCGATCCGCGCGGGGCGATCAGCCGCATCACGCCGTGGCCCCTGGACTCGTGCCAGGCCCGCCGTTCCAGCAGCGTGGCGAAGACGAGCTCGCCGAACTCCGGCCAGCTGGCCACCATCTTCCGCAACTTCGCGCGGGTGAACTCGATCACCTCGGTCGATTCGACCGCCACACACGCGCTGATCGTGGGCTCGCCGGTGAACACGGCGATGTCACCGATGAACGTGCCGCTGTCGGCCTGGGCTATGTAGACGTCCTTCCCGGGCTTTCGATCGATGAACTCGACGAGTCCCTGCACGATCACGAAGAACGGTGCGTCGCGCACCGCGTGCTCGTAGAGGACCTCGCCGGGCGCCACCGTCCGCCGCGTCGCGCGCTTACCCAGCCAGGCCAGCTTCGCGTCGGACAGCCGGGGGAAGAGGACCTCGTCCTGGAGGTCGGGGAACTGCTCGTTGCGGATTACCTGCGTCGTGGTCGTCGCCATCAGACGAGGCTAGCGCCGGATTCAAGCGCCGGCGGCCCCCTCCAGCGGCTCAGTGGGCGGCGAGCGACCGGCGCACCGCGGCGAACCGTCCGGCCAGATTCGCGTAGCCATCGGCCGGAGCCGAGGTGAGGACCGCGACCCCGGCGCCACTGCGCGCGCTGAAGAACACATCCTCCTTGTGGAGCGGAACGCCGGACTCGGTGACCACGAACTCCCATAGCTCGGCCGGTCGCCCGTCGAGGGTTCCGCTGGTCAGGCCGAGCTCGCGGTAGCCGGGCTGGCGCGCGACGCTGGCGATCACCGGCTCGGCGGCGGTGACCGGGTCGCTGCTGGCGGGGGTCGTGGTGATGTCGACCCGCAACATGGTGTGAGGATCGCCCGGGGCGACGATCGTCGTGTCGGTCCCCCACGGGGCCGCCGCCTCGGCGCTCTGGACGGTCCAACCCTGGGGATAGGCGACCGAGAAGGCCTGTCCGGCGAACACGCGATGCGCACCGAGCCCCGCGATGGCAGCGGGCGGTTTCGGTTTCGGCTTGGCCGGGGTGCTGGCCGGGGCGCCGGCCCGGACGCTGGCCGTGGTCGAGGATGGGTGGCTGGCGGGCTGCGACTTGGCGGACGCGGACGCCGGGGTCGAGGGCTTGCTCGGGCTGGCGTCGAACACGCCACTTGACCACAGCGCGACGCCGAGCACGACGCCTGCTACCGGCGAGGCAATCGCCAGCGGCGACCAGCGACGCCGGAGGACGGGGGCGCTGGTGTGAGTGGGTTGTGACCACGTCGCCGTCTGGCCCGGCCGCCGCTTCGCCGGCCCAGCGGGAAGCATCGGGTCGCCGGGATGGTCCCGGTTCCACGCCTCGGCGAGGGTCGGCGGGCCGGCCGGAGCGCCGCAGGCGGGGCAGACGCCAGGATTGGCGTCGTCCTCGTGTCCGCAGGTGGCGCAGCGCCACTGAAAGGTGAGTTGCATGACGACTCGGTCAGGCCCCGTCCGAGGCCTGCGGCCATCATGACACCGAGGTACGTCTCATCCGCAACTCTGCTTGCGTCGGCGGCAGGTGGCGTTGCATCGCCGGCGACGCCGGGCCTTACGGCAACGATTCGCAGGCGATCCCGTTGTGGTTGCCGTCCAGGCCGGCCACATCGTTGCTCGCCGAGCCGCCGTGCTGTTGGAACCACCGCTGGGCGGCCGCGTGGGTGGAGAAGTCCGAGCAGTTGACGTCGGCAATCGGCTTGTTCGGGCCACTCGTCGGCGGCGGGGTCACCGAACTGGGGCCCGATGGCGATGCCGTCGTTGAGCCCGATGCCGGCGCCGTGTGGCTCCTCGCCCAGGAGACCCATTCGGTGGCGATGATGTGCTGCGCCTGCGCGAGCGGAATCTGGCCGCTGCACACCATCCGGTGGAGCGCGTTCTCGACCGAGTCCTTCGGATTCGGTGACGCTCCCGGCTCCGGCCACAGGTTGCGCGGATCGTTGAGCGCGCCGCCGAGCTCAAGCGAGACGAGATGGTCGTACTCGTAGTCATGCAGCGAGCCGCCGTCCCTGTACGCCGCCATGCTCGCCTGTTTTTCGGGCTCGGTCACGCTCTCGGACGGGCGCACCGTCTCGGTCCAGCCGCTCACGCAGATCGTCCGGTCGATCGTGGCCTGGGTGACGGCGGGGTTCAGCGCCCCCGGCGTGCAGCTCGGGTCGGGCTCTGAGAAGAGCCCTGAGCCCTTGGCGTGACAGGAGCCGGGCGCGGGCTGGCGTTGGACCACGAGCGCACTCGCGCTCGACACCGCCAGGGTCCCCGCGCGCGTGTGTGTCCTGGCTCGCCTTGACGTCGGCGAGTGTTGCCGACGACGAGGGTGCCGGCGCTTGGCCCGCCGATGACGCGCCGGGGTCCGCGTGGACGACGAGGACGACGAGGAGCCCGAGGCCGCGGTCGCGCTCGCCGGGGGCGGGGACGTGACTCCGGAGCCGGCCCCGCACGCCGACACCGCCCAGGCGAGCATCGCAACGGTCAAGACCATGGAAAGGCGACGACGGCGCACACGCGTGACGGTAGGCGATCGACGAGACGTTGCGGCCCCGTTCAGCCACCGACCGAGCCCGATCAAGTCGGTGATTGCTCGTCCAACTGCCAGCCCAGGGCGCGGCGACGGTTGCGCGGGAGCGCGCTCACGATCAGGTCATAGGAATCCTCAACCATGTCCCTGACCATCGGGTCGGACAGCGATCCGTCGAGGATCAACGTGTTCCAGTGCCGCTTGTTGAGGTGGTAGCCGGGGATTACGGCCGGGTGTGCCTCGCGTAGCTGCTCCGCGAGCAGCGGCTCGCACTTGAGGCTGACCTGAAGCGGCCGCCCAGCGAGCCGCGAAAGTGCAAATACCTTGCCCGCCACCTTGAACACGGACGTCTCGGGACCAAACGGAAACGTCTCCGCGGAACCGGGAAAGGCGAGACAGTGATCACGGAGATCGGCGGCGCGCATTGCTGTCAGCGTGTTGCTGGCCGTCCTGCGTCCACACGAACATGCGCCCGCGACGATGGCCGTCGAGCTGCAGCTTCGCGATCGCCTCGGTAACGCCCGGGTTGCTCGGATCCAGGTAGTCGTGGAAGACGATGCGACCCCTGGGAGCGATTGCGTCTTGCCACACTTCGAACGTGGTGATCGTGTCCTCTCGCTCGTGAGATCCGTCGACGAAGAGGAAGTCGACCGGATCGTCACTACGGGGCCCGGCCCGGCCTGCACCGCGAACGAGCGTTATTCGTTCTCGCACATCGGGCGGGACAAGCCTCAGGTAGAGCTGGCGCTGCTCCCGCTCGACGGGATCGAAGCTCGTAACCCGCCGGGAGGGATGCGCGAGGCTAAGAGCGATAGTGGTCCACGCGGTCGCTGTGCCGAGCTCAACCGTGACCTCAGCGTCACCCGCCAGTCGCAGGATCTCGCGGAGATCGTGTGGACGGGTGACCACGTCGAACGAATATTGATCCCGCTCGCGCCAGGCCGTCCACAGCGCCCTGATGTAGAACGCTCGGACCTCAGCCGGAAGGTCCAATAGGGCTCCGGTCTGAGTCAGGAGGCGACGGAGACGGGTGGTGGTCGGTCGGGTGTCGTCCCAGCGAAAGACGGGCAGGCGCATCGGGCGAAAGTATGCTCAGCCACCGTCGACCCCATCGATCCGGGCGGACGAGACGTAGTCCCGCTTGCGCGCGCGGATGATCGCGGACGAAGCATGCTCGTGAACGCGGTGCGTCGGCTGGATCTCGATGCTCTCGAACCCGGCGGCGCCCAGCGCCGTTCGGAATTCGGTTTCGGTGAGCGCTCCGGCGATGCAGCCGGTCCAGGCCGCCATCTCGGATTTGGTTCGCTCGTCCATGTCGGGGTCGGCGATAACGTCGGAGATCGCGAATCTGCCGCCGGGCCGCAGCACCCGGGCCGCCTCGGCGATGGTCTTGGGCTTGTCGCCCGAGAGGTTGATCACGCAGTTGGAGATCACGACGTCGACGCTGGCGTCGGCGAGGGGCATGTCCTCGAGGTAGCCCTTGACGAACTCGACGTTGCTCACGCCGGCCCGCGCGGCGTTGGCGCGCGCGAGGTCGAGCATCTCGTCGGTCATGTCGAGGCCGATCGCCCGTCCGCTCGGCGCGACCCGGCGGGCGCTGATCAGCACGTCGGCGCCGGCGCCGGAGCCGAGGTCGAGGACGGTTTCGCCGTCGCGCAACTCGGCGATCGCGGTCGGAACACCACAGCCCAGCGATGCGTTGATCGCTGCTTCGGGCGCCTGCTCCCGCTCGCTCTGGCCATACAGCGCGGCGCCGAACACGCCCGGCTCGCCGGCCGGGCTGCAGCACGCGGGACCGCCTCCGCAGCAGCCGGCCTTGGCCTCGAGCGCACGAGCCTCCTGGGAGCCGCCGCGGGCGGCCGCCGTGGCGGCCTCCGCGTAGCGGCGGCGGACGGTTTCGCGGATATCGGTCAGCTCAGCCATGCCGAAAGCTCCTTCAGGGTGTCGGGGATCACGTAGTAGTACGCCCACAGTCCCTCGCGCTCCGAACCGACGATGCCGGCCTGGCGGAGCACCTTCAGGTGGTGCGAGACGGTGGGTTGGGCGAGGTCGAACAACGGCACGAGCTCGCACACGCATACCTTGCCGGCGTGCTTGCGCAGCACGTCGACAAGCTGCAGGCGAACCGGGTCTCCGAGCGCCTTCGCGACCGCGGCCATCCGGAGCGCCTGGTCGCGCTCGACGTCCGGGTAGACGACCGGCTCGCAGCATGGCTCGCCGGCCGGACGCTTCGTCTTCGGGGTCAACTCCAGATCGACAGGCATCTATATACAGATACTGATTGAAGTGACGTTTGTCAATCTATAGAGTGCGCTGCCGTGAACGTGCTGTTCGTATGTCTGCAGAACGCCGGGCGCTCGCAGATGAGTCAGGCGTTGTTCGATCGTGCCGCCGCCGGGCGCCATGAGTCCCGATCCGCCGGCACCACTCCCGCCCAGCAGCTGCATCCCGGAGTCCTCGCCGCGATGCAGGAGCAGGGCATCGACCTCTCCCACCGCACACCGCAGCTGCTCACCGATGAGCTGGCCGGCTGGGCCGACGTGGTGGTGACGATGGGCTGTGGCGATCAATGCCCATTCGTCCCTGGAGCGCGCTACATCGACTGGGAGCTCCAGGACCCGGCCGGCAAGCCCCTCGACGAGGTCCGGGTGATCCGCGATGAGATCGACCACCGCGTTCACGAGCTCGTCGGCGATCTCGACAGGCGCTGACCGGTGCGCCGCGACCTTCGGCGCCGCCTCCTGGCCGAGCTCCTCGGCTCGGCGTTCCTCGCCGCGATCGTGATCGGCTCCGGAATCGCCGCCCAACAATTCTCACCCGGTGCCATCGGCCTCGAGCTGTTCGAGAATGCCGCCGCCACCGCCGCCGGCCTGTTCGCGATCATCCTCATGTTCGGCCCGGTCTCCGGCGCTCATTTCAACCCTGTCGTCTCACTCGTCGACGCGGGCTTCGGCGGTCTCGCCTGGCGCGAAGCGCTCGCCTACATCCCCGCCCAGGCCGGGGGCTGCATCATCGGTGCCGTGGTGGCCAACGGGATGTTCGCCCGCGCGGCCGTGAGCATCTCCACCCACCACCGCGCATCCGGCGCGCACTTGCTCGCCGAGGTTGTGGCCACCTTGGGCCTGTTGCTGGTGATCTTCGCGCTCGCGCGCACGGGACGCGGCGCGTCGGCCCCCGCCGCCGTAGGCGCCTATATCGGCGCCGCCTACTTCTTCACCAGCTCCACCAGCTTCGCGAACCCCGCGATCAGCATCGGCCGCATGTTCTCCAACACGTTCGCCGGAATCGCCCCGTCCTCGGTACCCGCCTACGTGATCGCGCAGCTGATCGGCGGCGCGCTCGCGATCGTCGCAATCAGAACTCTTTACCCCGACGTGACCCGCGAGCAGGCCGCCGACGTCGTCCTCCCTGGGCGCGTCTGACCTGGGCCTTCAGCCTCGTCACGCGGCGGTGCGCCGCAGCATCTCCACGACCAGGAACGCGAGCTCCAGCGCCTGCTGCGTATTCAACCGCGGGTCGCAGGCCGTGTCATAGCGGGAGGCGAGCTGGCTGTGGGAGATCATCTCCGCGCCACCGAGGCACTCGGTGACCTCCTCGCCGGTGTGCTCGACGTGAATGCCGCCCGGATGCGTGCCGAGCCGTTGATGGACCTCGAAGAACCCTTCGACCTCGTCCATGATGCGGTCGAATTGCCGGGTCTTATGACCACTCGGAGACTCCTCGGTGTTGCCGTGCATCGGGTCGCACTGCCACACCACGCGATGCCCGGTTCGGCTGACCGCCTCGACGATCGGCGGCAACCGCTCGCGCACCGCGTCATTGCCCATCCTTGACACCAGCGTCACGCGGCCGTCGACACGCTGAGGATCGAGCCGCTCCACCAGCTCGACCGCCTCCTCCGGGGTGATCGTGGGACCGATCTTGACGCCGACCGGGTTGGCGATCAGCGCTCCCAAGGCCACATGAGCGCCTTCGAGCTGACGTGTTCGGTCGCCGATCCAGAGCTGGTGCGCCGAGAGCAGAAACAACCGATCCCCCTCAGGCCGCAGCAGCGAGCGCTCGTAGTCGAGCACGAGCATCTCGTGACTCGCGAACAGCTCGACCGTGCGCAGCGAGCTGTCGTCGACACCACAGGCGGACATGAAGCGCAGGCTGCGGTCGATCTCGGTCGCGACTCGCTCGTATCGCTCCCCGGCGCTCGAGCGGCGCACGAAATCCATGTTCCATTCATGCAGTCGGTGCAGGTCGGCCAGTCCGGCGCCGGTGATCGCGCGAGCCAGGTTCATCGCGGCCGCCGCGTTGGCGTAGGCGCGGACGAGCCGGCCCGGGTCCGGCCGCCGCGCCTCCTCGGTCGGCTCGAGCCCATGGACCATGTCGCCGCGATAGGACGGAAGGCCGACGGCGTCGGTGTTCGAGCTCCGTGGCTTGGCGTATTGCCCCGCGATCCGCCCAACCTTGACGACGGGCATGAACGTCCCGTAGGTCAAGACGACCGCCATCTGCAGCAGCGTCCGGATCGTGCCGCGTAAATGCGCTTCGGTGTTGTCCGCAAAGGTCTCGGCGCAATCCCCGCCCTGCAACAGGAACGCCTCCCCGCGGGCGACCATGCCGAGCCGAACCTGTAGCGAGTCGACCTCCGAGGTGACGGCGATCGGCGGCACGGCCTCCAACACCCCCCGCACACGCGCGAGGTAGTCGGAGTCGGGCCACGCCGGCTGCTGCGCCGCCGGCCGCGCCAGGGCCTCGGCAACCGCCGCCGCCATTGCGTTGGGCAGCGGCGATAGCAAGGGACCCGGTACGACGGGCACGTCGATCGTCCAACTCACGCGCCCAACGGTACGCCGATGCTGGCGTCTTGGGGTGGCCGTTGTCACTTACGGCACGATGCGCGTGGGAAGGCGGCGCGACCGGGTGGATCGTCCGCGGCACACCCCGGCGCGCATTGGCGGCAGCGAAGTCCGAGACCGCCAGGCCACCGAGGCTGGTTGCCACCATGACCACCGCCAAGGTCCAGGCGGTGGCGGTGGACGCTATGCGCTGGACCAGCCCGTCGACCGCCAGACGTATGAACAGTCCGGCGCGCGAGCGCCCCTCATGCGCGATCAGGTCGTCGATCAGCGCCTCGATCTCGGGGCCGTGACCCTCGCGGACCCGGCGCGGGTAGAGCAGCAGAATCGCGCCGATGAGGCGGTGGCTCATGGGCCACCCAGAGCGATCCGCTCAAGCCCGAGGCTCGCGATCCGGGCGGATTCGGCCAGACGCTCGGCCAGCGCCGCCCGGCCCGCCGGAGTCAGTCTGTACGGGTAGCGCCGGTCATCGGCCGGCAGGCGCTGCACGAAGCCGTCGGCTTCGAGCTTGGCCAGCGCCCCGTACAACGTCCCCGGTGACAGGGCAACACCGGAGAAGCTTTCGATGTCCTTCATCAGCGCATAACCGTGGCGGTCACCCCCGGCCAGGCTGGTCAGCACGAGGACGCTGCGTTCGGCCAACCGCATGCGAGTCAGAGTACGCCGATCCTGTCCGGCGGCCAGTAGGTGAAGAACCCGACGCCGATGATGTAGCCCTGCGGCACTGGACCCCAGTATCGGCTGTCATCGGAGTCCCCGCGGTTGTCGCCCATCATGTAGTAGTCGCCGGCTGGGACCTGAATCGAATCGGAGAACCGGCATTCGGCCGCCCCGCCGCAGGCGGCGATGTAGGCGTCCGGCTCCCGCTTGCCGTTGCGGATCACGTGCCCGTCCACGATCCGCAGCACGTCACCGGGTAGGCCGACGACGCGCTTGACAAACGTCTGGACCGACTCATTGGCCAGCGGCTGGTCACACGGTGTAGCCAGCGCGCCCCCACCGGCACTGAACCCCTGCTTCGACTCGGCACACTGGCCCGCCTCGAGATCTGCACCGTGTGGTGGATGGAATACGACCACGTCCCCGATCCCGGGATGCGTGTCCATCCGGTTGGCCAGGATCCGCTGGCCGATCGCCAGCGTCGGCAGCATCGACCCGGTTGGGATCCGGTACGGCTTGACCACGAACGCCTGAATCAGCAGGGCGAGACCGACCGCCACGGCGACCGTGGCGAGCACCTCTAACAGTGACCGAAGACGGCGGCTCAATGACTCGGACCTCGTTATAACGGTTTCCGAGTGTACCAACCCTCTCGGATCGCGCAGGCGCTCGTGGCGATTCTCACGGCGCTCATCGTCAGCGAGCAGCGACATTGAGGAGTCGGAGGATCTCCTGTTGCTGCGCCTTCGCCTCCGGCGAGCCGCTGCCGCCCCGGCCGGTCGTCCAACGCGCGAGCTGTATGGCTGTGGACCCGCGTCGGTTCGTGGCGCGAGGATCTGCGCCCGCATCGAGGAGCGCCTCGACGGCGGCCGCGCACCGGTTGCGCACCGCCCGGTGCAGCGGTGCCGTCCCGTTCTTGTCGGCAGCGTTCGGATCGGCGCCGAGCTCGAGCAGGCACAGCACCGTCTCGCGCTGCGCCACCGGGTTCCAGCGCTCCGAGCGCGGGCCGCCGTCGACCGCGTAGTGAAGCGGCTGAGCGCCGCGGCGATTGTCGGCCGCGACGCTCGCGCCGGCCTTGACCAACTCCCGGGCGAGGCCCGCTTCGTAGGCCGCCGCGGCGATGTGCAGCGCGGTGTCGCCGGCGTACACCACGTGGCGGATCTCGTCGAGGAAATACTCCTCGGTGCGACGCCGGGTCGCTCCATCGGCGACGGACGTGACCGCGAGCTCGGGCGTACCGGCGAGCAGCTCCAAAACCTGTGCCCGCTGGCCCCGAACGATCGCCTGGGCGAAGCTCATCAACATCGAATCAATCCGGTCCATGGCTAGTGCGCGCAGCTGTTTGCGCTCATCTTCCGACGGCAGCCCTCGATCGCCAGCGCGCCGCGGGTGAATGTGCTCAGCGCCGGCTTTGGTGTCACGACGCCATTGACGTACCTGAGCAGGCCGGCGAAGCGAAACGCGTCGGTCGACCCGCCGGGGCTCTCGTCGCCGAGCCACGTATACCAGTAGAACCCCATCAGACCCAGCTTCGTCCGGTTCTGCTCCAGCAGTGGCATCACCTGCCCCAGTCGCTGCGCCTGCTGGTCCTCGGTCGTGCTGACCCCGAACTGCGGTGGTGTCCTCCCCTGCGAGGAGGGCCAGGTGATCTCGGTCACCAGAATCGGCTTCCGAGCGTCTCCGTACCGGTCCATCACCGCTCTGGCCCGCTGCAGGATCGTGATCACGCCGGCGGGATGCGCGGTGTAAGGGTGAATCGCGACGATGTCGAACAGTCGTCCGGCGCCCGGCACGCGGTAGATGCTCTCGAGGTACACCCAGGAGGTGTCGGCCAATCCGGCCAGCACGACCTTTGCGCCGGGGTCCGCAGCTTTGAGCGCCGTTCGCGCCGTGGCCAGGAGTCGGACGTAGCTGGGTGCGAACGGTTGCTCTGACCAGTAGCTGACGAAGTGCGGCTCATTCCCGATCTGCCACATGCGGATCGGCACCTTTGGGGTGTCGGGGTGGCTCGTCCAGAAGGTTCCCGTCGGCCCGTAGCGCTTGACGAGCCCGGTGAGGAACGCGGCGTAGGCACCCAGGCCCTTCGGCGGCGAGGCCGGATTGCCGGGGCGTTCGGCGTCCCAGCTCGGCGTGTACTCGATCACGGGCAGGAGGGACAGACGCTTTACGGCGGCCGCCGCGACCAGCCGGTCGAGAGCCGCCAGACGAGTAGGGACACCGCTGATGGCCTGAAATTGGCCGCGGTCGGCGATCGGCACGTCGGACAGCTTCTGGTATGGCTGTAGCTGCGACCAGTCGACCGAGACCCGAAGGCTCTCGACACCGCTTGCCGCGGCGGTGTCGAGTTGCTCGGGCAGATTCACATTGGCCCCGAGCACGGGTCCGTCGAACATCGCTCCGACCAGTTCGCCGGAGACGGGACGAGTCGTGATTCTCGCGGTTCCAGACGACCGGGTCAGGGCAATGGCCACGGCCGCGAGGATGACGACGCCGATCGCGGCCGCGGCGAGCGTTCGGCGGCGCATCGGGGCCAGTTTAGGCTGAGGCGGGCCGTCGGCGGCGAAGGCTACGCTTCACGACCGCCAGGCCGTGAACGGTCACGCACCGACGATCCAGGGACCAACGCCGCTGACGCGCTCTACTGCGTAGCGGGTGATGTATCCCGGTCCCCGCACTCCCGGGAACTCGGCGTCGGCCGACAGGTAGACCTTGGCCAGCCGGTTCAGCAGATCCCAGGCGTGGTCGCTGGGCTCGACGGTGGCTCTGGCGCGGAGCACCGCGTAGGGGTTCAAGAAGGCCTCGTGGTCGCGGGTGCCGTCAAACGAGAGCACCACGCGCGGGTCGCGCTCGATGTTGCGCAACTTCCGGTGATGGGTCATGTGGCCGCTGACCAACTCATCGCCGTCCAGGCCGATCCAGATGACCGTGACCTGCGGGCTGCCGTCCGGGTTGATCGTGCTGAGATGCGCCATCGGCCCGGATTCGATCAACCGGCGTAGTTCGTCTGGTAGGGAGCTCATGGGTAGAAGTGTGACGAGGCCTGCCCGAGGACATGTCGGCGTCCGCGAGTGCTGACGGAGCTCTGCGTAAGAATCTGCGGCATGACCACCTTCCCCGAGTCTCATCACGATCTACTCGATGCCGAAGTCGCCACGCTGGCGACGATCGGGCGCCAGGGCATGCCCCAGCAGACAGTCGTCTGGTTCCTGCACGAGGACGGCGCGCTCAAGCTCTCGCTCAACACTTCGCGGCTCAAGACCAAGAACTTGATCAAGCGCCCCCAGTGCAGCCTCCTGATTCTCGACCCGGCCGTTCCACAGCGATATCTCGAGGTGCAAGGTACGGCCGAGGTCGAGTCCGACGATGACTACGGGTTCGCTCGCCAGCTCGGCGCCAAGTACGGCGGGGCCGACCTCTCAGAGCACGACGGGCCTGGCGACAGCCGCGTTATCGTCACGATCCGGCCGACCAATGTCTACGCCGTCGACGTGCGCATCGGCCAGATGTAGCGGCCCGCGGGCGCGACCCGAGCCGTGAGCGAACGTCACGTCGCCGAGCCCCATTTCTCGGCCCAGCGCGACAGCGGTTCCAGCGCCTGGAGCAGAGCGCGGCCGTGGGACGAGAGGCCGTAGCGTCCGGCACTGTCGGTTTCGAGCAGACCGGCGCCGGTCAGCTCGGCCAGCCGGTCGCGCAGAACACTCGAGGACATACCCTCGCAGCGTTGCTGTAGGGCACGGAAGCCGACGCTGTCCTGGCGCAGCTCCCACAGCACCCGCAGCGCCCACCGCCGCCCGAGCAGATCGAATGCGACGAGCAGCGGCCTCCCCGTCCGGGTGCCCCGCGCGGGCTGGCCCGGCCGCGGACCTTGCGCTTCGGTTCTCGAAGCACTATCGTTCTGCTTCGACATTCGAAGCATGTTATCGAGAGGAGTGGCCATGCCGAGTACCGCCCGCCACCTAGTGGATGCCTTCCTCAGTGGCGACGCAACATCAGCCGCTGCCCTGCTCGCCCCCGACGCCACATTCCACAGCCCGATCCGCGACTACGCCGGCGCCGAGACGATCGGCGCAGTCTGGCGCGCCGTGGCCGGTGTGGTCGCCGACGCGCGGCCGACATCGGTCCATGAGCACGGCGGTGAGACGATCGCCTTCTTCGTCGGCGCGATCAAAGACCAGCCCGTCGACGGAGTGCTGCGCACGCTCACCGACAACGACGGCCGGGTCAACGACGTCACGCTGATGCTGCGTCCTTGGGCCGCGCTCAAGGCCGGCCTCGCAGACATCAAGACCTGAGTCTCGCCGCCTGCCTCAGGCGCTCCGCCTAGCCCACGTGATGGTCCTGCCAGATCAGCGACCCGCCATTCACCGACACCGTCACGGTGTAGTCACCTGAAGGCGGCACCCGACCGTTGGCGAGGAGGATCAGCCTCTGCGTCTTCGTTCCCACCCGCGTCAGGTGGGCGCGGGCGACCACCGCGCCCTGGCGCCTCAGGACGATGCCGACGTCATGCTGAGTCCTGGCGAACGCCCGCACCTGCACGACGATCCCGCCCGCGGCGGCGCGGAGGCCGCGCCAACCGAAGCGCAGCAGGTTCGACTGCGGCACCGGCGTCGGGGCGAGCGAATTGCCCGGCGTGATCGAGGCGCAGCCGTTGACCGCCGGCTGCCCGCTCAGCCGCTGCCCGAGGAAGGCCGCTGCCTGGGGTTCGAACACCACCGCTGCGACCGTGTGGGTGTCGCCGGTGTACTCGTGGAACTGCACCGAGACGCCGCGGTGGCAGTACTCGTAGGCCAGCTGCCGGACATCCCGGCTAATCATCACGCCGTCACCGGTTCCGTCGGCATTGCCGACGCCCAGGAGCATCGGCATCTTCGGCGTCCCGCTCCGGCCCATGATCATGTGGTCGCCAACCGAGACAAAGCTCGGCAGCGTCTTCAGCACGTTGGCGTACCGCGGCTTGAACAGCTTCTGGTAGGTCAATCCCGGATAGCGGCCGAGGAACTGCGCGATGCACGCGTGCTTCACCTGGCCGGTCAGCTGCAGGCCGTAGGGTGACAGCGCCGGTCGCAGGTTCAGGCCTACCGCGCGGGCGGTCGCGACGGTGCTGGGCGGAATCGTCGAAGCCCAACTCGGGCTCCCGTTGATGTAGATGAGGTTGTGGAGCAGGTCGACCGGGACGCCCCCGGCCGCCGCGGCCACGATGTGCAACGACGGCGCGTAGCTGTGAGCGAGCTCGGCGGCGAACTCAGTGGCGATCGATCCGCCGGAGTAGCCGGTGATGCCGACCGGCGTGGTCTTCGCCTGCAGGTGCAGGTAGCGCTCGGCGGCGCGGATGCTGTCGAGCGTGTCGTAGCCCGACTCCTGCCCGGCGGTCCAGTCCAGGCCCTCCCCCTCGTAGTCGGGGACGAGGACGGCGTAGCCGCTCGTCACGTAGTTGGAGATGAAAGGCAGCTGCGAGCGGGTGACGTCGCCCGCCGGACCGCCCCCCTGCAAGGTGTAGGACGGATCGCATTGCGCGCCGAGTGCGTCGTAGGCCGACTGATACGAGACGATCTTCGTCGGGTGCAGAGCCGAGGTGGTCGAGCGCAAAAGCGTCGTCACCGTGACCGTCGGCTGCCCGAGCTCGCCGCTCGTCCGGTACAGGATCTGCGTGGCAGTGACGGGGACGCTCACCCCCGTCACTGTGACCGTTCGGGTGCGCAGCACGGTGCCGGGCGCGATCTTCCCGAGCGGGCGGGCGTAGCGGTAGAACGAGTCCTGTCCGGGAGGCGTCGGCCCGGTGGCGGCCGCCGCGGTGTATGCCGGCAGCAGCGCCGTCGCCACCAGCGCCACCCCCAGGATCGCGGCGCGAGCCAGCCGCCGAGCCGCCGCTGTCGCGCCGCGGGTCAACCGCCTGTCGCCTGCCGGTTTCACCCTCACCAGCCCTCCTCCTCAAGAACGGACACATCGGGATCTTATGGCGAACAGAACGCGGGTGAGCCGGACCGACGAAGCCCCCGGCCGGAGCGGGAGGTGGCGGCCCGCATGACGCGGCCCGCCACCTGACCGTTCAGTGGCTTGTGTTCTGTTGGTGTCCGACGTGTGTGGTCAAGCCGTATCCATACGGGAACAGCGGGTCGTAATGCCGGTCGCCGATGTTGATCGGCTCCTGCGCCAGCGTTCGCGGCCACGACACCGGCAGCTTGCCGGTGAAGGGCTGCGCGCCGAACAGATCGTCGGCCACGCCGGCGCCCTCGCTGCCAGGAAGCCATGACGCCACGATCGCATCACTCTCGTTCCGTTGCTGCGGATCGAGGATCAACGGCCGGCCGGACACGATCACCATGACGCACCGCTTCGCCGCAGCGCAGACCTTGTCGAGCGCCGCCTTGTCCGCCGCCGAGAGCTGCATGTCCTTGACCGGCCGCGGCACGCCGTGGTCATCCGGGTCACTCGACCACTGCGGGCCGAAGACGTCACCGAAGCCCTCCGAGTACGGCGTCTCGCCGACCACGACGATGCCCGTGGCATCGTGCGGGATCGGCGCCGAGGCGTCCTGGCTGTAGGTCACGTTGCCGTGATCCAGCTGGCGGATGCCCTGGAGGATCGTGGTGCCGGGGATCTTGTTGGTGGAGCCGCCCTGCCAGGTCAGGGTCCACCCGCCAGCCTGGTTGCCGATGTTGTCGGCGTTGGAGCCGGCGACGTAGACGTTCTGGTTGCCCGCGATCGGCAGCACTTGCGAGCTGTTCTTGAGCAGCACCTGGGACTCGGCCGCCGCGCGGCGAGCCAGCGCGTGATGCGCCGGCGAGCCGACCTGGTTGATGTAGCGCCGGTCCGTGAACGGGTGCTCGAACAGCCCCAGCTCGAACTTCGCGGTCAGGATGCGGCTCACCGCATCGTTGATCCGCCCCATCGGGACCTTGCCCGAGTTGACCAGGTCGGTCAAGGTCGCCTCGAACTGCTCGAAATTCTGCGGCTGCATGAACAGGTCGATGCCGGCGTTCACGCCCGCCTGCACCCTCTGGGCGAAGGTGGTCGTCTTCGGGCTGATGTGGTCGATGCCGTTGTAATCGGAGATCACGAACCCGTCAAAGCCCATCTTCTGCTTCAGCCAGCCGGTGATCAGGTCCCGGTTGGCGTGCATGTTGATCGGGTTGCCGAGCCCATCCTCGGTCCAGTCGACGTCCGAGTAGGACGGCATCACCGCGCCCACGTGATGTACGTGCACCGCGGTGACGTACGGTGAGAGGGCGAGCCGAGCGAACGTGGCGTGACTGACTTGGTCAACGCCCTGGTCGATCGGATAGTTGCCGGTCGTCTGCGAGTTCGACCCGGTGCCGTAGGTGGTCAGGCCGTCCCCGGCGAAGTGCTTGGCGGTCGCCAGCACGCGATCGGGATCTGAGAGGTGGCCGGGCGGCCCCTGGAATCCATCGATGGCAGTCTCCATCTGGCGCACGAGCTTCGGGCTCTCGCCGAACGATTCGTACGTGCGACCCCAACGATCATCGCGCGCGACGCAGATGCACGGGGCAAACACCCACTGGGGCCCCGTAGTGCGCGTCTCCTCGGCCGTGACGTGCTCCACCTGCCGCACGAGCGCTGGATCGCGAGTGGCGCCGAGCCCGATGTCGTGCGGGAACACCGTCGCGCCGTACATGTTGCCGTCGCCGTGCACGGAATCGATGCCGTAGAGCAACGGGATCTGGAGCCGGGTGGCCAGGGCAGCTCGCTGATAGCGGTCGACCATGTCTGCCCACGCCACGGGAGTGTTCGGCTTCGGTACCGAGCCGCCGCCCGACAATAGGCTGCCGAGCTTGTCGCTGGTGATCTTTGACGTCTCGGTATCCACACTCCCGCGCTCGGCCTGCGTCATCTGACCGATCTTCTCGGCCAGCGTCATCCGCGAGAGCAAGTCCTGGACCCGCTGGTTGATCGGTAGCAGGGCGTTTTGATATGGCAGAGCGGCTGCTGCCTTGGCGCTGGTGTGCGCCGTCGCGCCCACTGTGGGCGCAGCTACCGCCGCTGCGGCTAGCGCGGCCGCCCCCACGGCCAGCGACCGACTCCGGAGTGATCCGGTTAGATGCATGGTGGCACCCTCCCTCTCTGATGGTGTGACGAGGGGCGGGGCCTCCGACGGCCAACGTTGGCGCGTGGCCGTCGAGCGATGTCGGTCTCGAAGCCCTCCGCCCTACGTCGCGCTTACCCTCCGCGTGCCCCGACGAAACCTGCGCTCGATCGGGATGGAGACGGGGGTGCGAAGGTCCTGGTTCTCGAGGGTCTCTGCGACTGGTTAGTCGCGGTTCGCGGCGGTCTGGCCGAGCGCCTCCTCGAGCGCGCCTTTGCCGCCGGGCCTGCCGGTGATGGCCAGCTCCGGAGCCCACGTGGGGACGCGGCCGGCGAGTGCTGCGGCGCGCCTGCGCCCGGCGACCTCGATCGGTGCGCGCTGACGGAGTTGGGCCAGCAGCCGTGTGCTGTACTGCTGCGGCGACTCCTCTGGCCCGATCGCGGGTCGGTCGAACTCGAAGAATTCGACTCGCACGCGCGGGCGTGCGCTAGGGAAGCGCGGGATCGCGGCCGTGCCGTTGCACGCAACTCCGATGATCGTCGCCTCGGGTACCGCCCGCGCCAGGTAGCCGATGCCGCTGCGGGCCCGCAACGCGCGCCCGAGCGAGCGTGTGCCCTCAGGGTAGATCCCTATACATGCGCCCCTGCGTAGCTCCTGGATCGCGCGGTCGAGCGCGCCGGCGTCGCCGGACCCACGCTCGATCGGGATCTGCCCCATCCCGGTCAGGACCGCGCCGAGCAGCTTGTTATCCCACATCGAGGATTTCGCCAGCGCCCTGATCTGCCGGCGGGGCAACGCCGCGATCCCAGTCGCCACCGTGTCCCAGTAGCTGTCGTGGTCGCCGACTACCAGCAGCGGCCCCTCGAGTGGCAGCAGTTCAAGGCCGGCCACCTGCAAGTGGCCCCACCAGACAACGCCTGGAGTCGAAGCGACCATCACGGCGCGGTAGGCCGGGGTGATCCGGTCGATGCGGTCGGTCATCGCTCCGCAGGCTACTCGGATCGACACGACACCCGACCGGTCGAATCGCTGCTCGTACACTGATAGGCCCTTGGAGCGATAGGAGCTCGTTCTGTCCTACACCGTGGATTTCAACACCGTTTCGACCGTCGGCCTGGAGTCGTCGCCAGTCGCGGCAGCGCTCGCTGGCTTACGCGCGAACGAGGCCCGGTACTTCAAGAACAAGTACGACCACGTCTTCACCGTCGAGCCTGCGAGCGACGCCAAGACGACCATCGATTGGGTGCACCGAATTCTGAAGGAAGAACGCGACATCGTCGTCTCGTCTCGCCCTCTCGAGGCCACGGCGTTCCAGGTCGAGAACATCCGGATGGCCTATGTCTTCTACGAGGACGGCCTATCGATCAACGTGATGTACACAGTCGACGCTCCCACGAAGCGGGCGGTCGGGTTCAAGCTCTCCGAAGGGATGGAAGTCCCCGCCGAGCTTGCATCGCGGTTCAAATTCGCGAGGCAGAAGTCGAAGCTGGCCGGGACCATTCGCGGCTCCTACTTCAATATCAAGAACGAATACTGACCCCGCGGAGTCGCTGTCGTCACGCACTGTCGAAGTCCAGCACGACATCGCCGGTCACTGGGTGGGACTGGCAGGCGAGCCGGATTCCCGACGGACGTCAGCGGACGATGACCGTCCCGTGCATGAACGGATGGATCAGGCAGATGTAGTGGTAGGTGCCGGGCTCTGTGAACGTGATCTGTGCCGAGGCTGGGGTCGGAGTGCCCGTGTCGCGGTCGAGCGCGCCCGTGTTGGCGAACCCGTTGCCATGCGAGGCCGGACTGAGCGAAATCGGCATCGGCACGCTGCTCGGATACGCACCGCGGGGATCGATGAGCCCAGTGGGACTGCTGAACGCCGTCTGCCCCAGATTGAAGACGTAGCCGCCTTCTGAGGTGTCGCCGAACGTCGCCGTGTGCGTCTCCCGTGTGGCCTCGGACATGAAGAAGTTCACCGTGGTACCGCTCGCCACGTGTAGTTCGCCTGGGAAGAAGGCAAAGACCTCAAGCCCGGAAGGACCCGAAGCCCCGACGCTGACGCTGTTGGCGGGAGGCTTCGTGGCGTCGACGCGCTTGGCGCTCGCGACGTACGCCTTCTCCGCCTTGATCAACGCGACACTGTTCTGGTGTGGGGACGGGACGGGCTTGTTCTTGGCCACGACGACGACGGTTCCGGTCATGCCGTAATGGACATCACAGAAGTAGTGATAGACGCCGGGCTTCGTGAACGCAACCTTGAACGGCTGCGGCGGCCCGAACGGCAGGCCGGAGTCGATCCGGGCCGAGCCGTTGTAGACGTTGCCGCCGATCGGTTGAAACAGGGTCGGGTTGAACGTCAGGTTCGGCTGGCCATCAAACCAGAACGGGTTGCCGGCGGCGTCCTTCACGTCGCCGACGTTGGTGCCGCTCGGGATGATCAGCGGTAGGTCCGAGCCGCCGGCCTCCGGGATGTCGACCGTGTGGAACCCGGCGGCGAGCCCGCTCCACTCAACGGAGTCGCCCTCGTGGATCGTCACCTTGTCGAGCAGGTAGTTGTTGATTCCGGCTCCATAATTCTGCTGAAGCTCACCGGCGAAGGCGGGCGGCCCTCCGGCGAACACCTCGGTCGTCCGCCCTGCCGCACCGGCTGGCAACGCCAAGGCGGCGCCAACCACAAAAGCTGCCCCGACACCCAAGAACTTGCGATGCATCACGGCCCCCGGTCACTCGTTGAATCTGCCCGGTCGGCAGCATAACCACCGTTAGACCAAAAATGGGACTTTCTTTCCGCAGAAGATTCTTAGTTCTCCTCCTCGGCCTTGGCCCATCCGGCGACGGGTGTGTTCCCGTCCGCGGTCAGGGCGCGATCTTGAACGCGACCGGGCTCGAGCTACCGCCCGCGGGGGTGGCGATCAGCTCGTATGTGCCTGGGCCGAGCTGGCGGCCGCCGATCTTGCCGTTGAAGGTGGAATGGTTGGCACCCGCCCGCCCTGCGAGCGTCAACTTTCCGGGCACGTTCACGAGCCGCGTGCACGTCCTGTGCTGGCCGTTCTGCTTCTTCGGTTTGACGCAACGGCCGTTGACCTTGCGCCCAGGAACTCGGCGCTTTAGCGTGAGGGTGACGGTGGCCGCGACGTTGAGCGTGTAGCTGATCCGCAGCGTGGTCGGGCGCCTGCAGTGCTTGTTGGCGTTGTTCTGTCTGGTCGGCTTGAGGCAGCCTCCGTGGACTCTGCGCCCCGCGAGCGAGAAGCTCTTTGGGGACACCCGCAGGTTGGCGATCGCGGGCTTGGCGGGCGGCCGTGCCGACTGGGTGGTAAAGCTCATATCCGATGAGGTCGCGGTGCCATCGGGCGTGGTGACCACAAGCTGCAGGTGATACGCCGTCCCCGGTGTCAGGCCGGCGAGAGTCGCCGGCGCCGGTTGCGCCCCGACGCCCGCTCGCAGCTGCGCGGAGGCGGTGCTGTGACCATAGGCGGTGGTGGTGCCGTAGTTATAGATGTAGCTTCCGCCCACGAACACGGGGTTCGCGGTAGCAGTCACGCTCGCGCCCGCCGAGGTGATGCTCGACACCGTGGGTGAGCCAGCGGAGGGGTTCGTGCGCTCGACCGCGCCGCTATCACAGTGCGGCCCCTGGGGGCGCGGGACGCCGCGCTGATCGGTCGCCGGACAGGCAGCGTCTACGCCGGCGTCGATCGGCGGGCTAGCGACCGGCGGCAGCTGGGTGTCGGTCGGACCACCGTTGTCCTGCAGCGCACCAAGTTGCGGGTCGGTGCTCGGATGGTCGGTGGAGGCCGTGAACTTGCACAGGTTCTGATCGTCGATGTTGCCGCCCTGTGAGGGGCTGGTCGCCGGCATCCGCGAGCAGCTCTCCGACGCACCCCCGGCCACAATCGTGTTCGCGATCATTGTCGGGAAGCTCCCGCCGTTGAGATCGAGGACGCTGCCGGTCGCGCCCGCACCGTCCAGATCCAACGTGTCGTTGGTGAACGCGACTGTCCCGGCCGAGTTGACATAAACCGCCGCGCCCAGCCCGCCCGACTGGAGCGTATTGTGGGCCAAAGTGCTGTCGGACACCTGCAACGTGCCACTGCCCGCGAATCCGATGCCCCCAGCGCGGTTGCTGCCCGGCCCGCTGTTGAAGGAGATCGTGCTGCGCAACACGGTCAGCGAGCTGTTCGCCTGGATACCCGACCCCTCGCCGGCGCCCACGGTCTGATTGCCGGTGACGGTCGAATCAGCCAGCGTCAGCGCCCCGCCGTTCACCACGATGCCGCCGCCAGAGCCTGAAGTTCCCCCAGCCGTGTCAAAGCCATTGCCACCCGTGACCGTCACCCCCGAGATCGACACCGTGCCGCCGCTGACGTCGAACACCCGGCTCTGGTCGGTGCCGCTGATAGTCGTCTCCCGCGCTCCCGCGCCGATGATCGTAACGCTCTGCCCGACCACAATCTGCCCGCTGGTCAGAAACACCGTCAACGCCGGGACCGTGATCATCTCGCCCGGACTGGCAGCCGCGACCGCCGCGCGCAGGGACCCAGAACCGCTGTCGTTGCCGTTGGTGACCGCGATCGTAGCCGCCCGCGCCGAGGCGCCCGCACCGAGCGCAATCGCGACCGCCACCAAGATCCCGATCCCCAATCGATGCCCCACGAGCGTGACGCTACAGATGGGCGTGACGCAACGCAACACAGCTCACCCCGCGCGCGACGTGCATCGGAAGTGCCTTAGGATTCTGTGCGTGGCCGACCGGGCGGATTCAGGGAGCGGATCGCGATGCGCATCGGAGTGATCTTCCCGCAGACCGAGCTCGGCGGCGACCGCGGCGCGGTCCGCGCGTACGCCGAAGCCGTGACGGAGCTCGGGTATGACCACATCGCGGTCTATGACCACGTCGTCGGCGCCGACCCAGCCGTCCACCCGGGCTGGAACGGGCCCTATGACGTCAGCACCACTTTCCACGAGCCGTTCGTGCTGTTCGGCTTTATGGCTGCGCTCACCCCGCTGGAGCTCGTCACCTCGATCGTCATCCTCCCGCAGCGCCAGACGGTGCTCGTGGCTAAGCAGGCGGCTGAGATTGATCTCCTCACCGACGGCCACTTCCGCCTCGGCGTGGGGATCGGCTGGAATGCCGTCGAGTACGAGGCGCTCGGGCAGCCGTTCACGGACCGCGGGGCGCGGCTGAGCGAGCAGATCGAGCTGCTGCGGGCGCTGTGGCAGCAGCGGTCCGTCACCTTCGACGGCACCTATGAGCGCGTCACCGGCGCTGGGCTCGCGCCAATGCCGATCCAGCGGCCGATCCCGGTGTGGATAGGGGCGCGCGCCGAGCCGGCCCTGCGCCGCGCCGGACGCCTCGCGGACGGCTGGTTCCCGATGGTCGCACCCGGGCCGGCGCTCGATGCCGCCGTCGCGGCCGTGCGCGCCGGTGCCGCCGAGGCCGGTCGCGATCCCGCGCAGATTGGCATGGAGGGCCGCATCACGTTCTCCGGCGACGCGGAGCTTTGCGCCAGACAGGCCGCCGCGTGGCGAGCAGCGGGCGCAACGCACCTCAGCATCAACACAATGGGCGCCGGCAATACCACAGTCGATCTGCACATCGCCGCGCTTTCGGCAGCCGCGCAGGCCGTTGCCCCGCACATCGCCTGAGCCGGACGGCGCCGCCGCCACCAACTCGACGCTCCACAATGGCCCGCGATCGGCTCGAACTGGTCCGTGTGCGCGGGGCGGTCGCTTATCGCCTCGGCACCAGGATCTGCGCGAGGGCTCCGCTTCGGAAGCGCTGCTCTTCGACGACGTCGAGCTTCAGGTGCTGATCTAGCTTGGCGAATGGGCTGCGGCCGGCGCCAATCGCAATCGGGACCGTCGACAGGTGGTATTCGTCGACGAGCCCGAGGCGGGTCAGCGACGTCGCGAAGTCAGGACCGCCGTGGACCAGGATCGTCCCTCCGTCGTCTCGGGCCTTCAGATCCGCGATCTCCGCGCTCAGGTCGCCGCCGAAGATCTCGACCGGTCCCCATTCGGCGTTCTTCAGCGTGTGGGAGAAGACAGCCTTCGGCTTCTCGTTCATCGCGGAAGCGATCGGCCCCTCGGATGCGGCCCAGTGCGGGCCCATGATCTCGTAGCTACGGCGGCCCATCGCGTGAACGCCGGCCTCCTCGAGCGCACGAAGGTTCCGTTCCGTCGAGTCCTCGCCGAACCACTCGAACATCCATTCGTGGGTCCCGTCCGGGCTGGTGGCAAAACCGTCAAGGGACAAGACCATTTTGAGAATCACTTTTCTATCGCTCATATCGGTAGAGACCTACCCGCTCGCCCGAACCAATCCTCCATCTCTGGATTTCGCCGATAGCGCGCGGCTAGCGGCGCGATCAGGGCATTGCTTTCATGGCGTGCATCGCGCTGTGGGAGCCGCTCGGGACGACGAGTCCAGGGATGTCGTGTGGCGCCGCGAGAACCGCGATCGCCAGCGTGAGGAGGACGGCTGCTGTGCCCCACGTCACCGCACGGCCCCACGGAATGGTCTTCTCGAGTGCGATCAGGGCCGCGACGAACGCCATCCACGTGAGACTCATCACCCCGAGGGCGAACAGTGCGGCCATCAGGGCCCAGCAGCAGCCCAAGCACCAGCCGGCATGTCTCGAGCCCATCTCCAGGGCGCCAAGCCGCCCGTCGCGCCACGTGCCGAGCAGGAATCCGAGAGGGCTGCGGCACTTCGTGAGGCAGACGTCTTTCAGCGGCGTTATCTCGTACAGCGCGGCGACGGCCAGTACGCCTGCGGCGAACCACCGCCCGCCACTGTGCCAGGCCAGATCACCCCCGAACAGGCTGCTACCAAGGCGAAACAGGCCGTACGCGCCCAAGCCCGCTGCGCCCCACACGAGCAAATATCCACCCGCGAACAGCACCGGGCGCTCCAGCCCCTTCCGGCGCGTCATCCTCGCGTAGAGCGCGACCGTTGGCGCGAGCGAGGGGAACATCATCGCCGCCATCATCACCACCCAGATGCCGATGAACCAGCCAAGAGCCCCGAGATCGGTCCCCGGCCCGGCGTCCATCCCGGCCATCCGGTCGGCTGTCGACCACCACGCGACGGCCGCCAACGCCATCAACAGGGCGACGAGACCCAGCCGCGCGCGAACAGCAGCGAACGCTGCGGCGAGCTCGCCCTGATCCGAGCCGTCGCCGACGACCGCCGCCGCTACGCTCACGCCGCCCATGAGAACCGCGACGTCGAGAACGCCGCATTCCCCTCGTACTGGATCCCGAACGCGTCGATCTTCGAGCGCGTTGCGTGGGCCACCGTCAGCTCAGAACCAGCCGGATGGAAGATCCCGGTGAGCCTCGCGGGCTCGCCCGTCTCGACCCCGAACGGCACGACGTCCTCGATCTCGAAATCCACGGCATCCCCAATCCGGATCGAATGCCGCAAGCCGCTCTCCTGCACCTCAATCGGCGCGCGCTCAACCCCCAGGTTTTCTGCGACCAGCGGTCCCAGCGCCTCCATCGGACCGCCCATCGCTCCTGAGAACACCCCGCCGAGCTTCTCCGCCTGCTCGTCCGACGCCGCAGCGTCGATAAACACACCAAGGCGCCAGTTGCCCTCGCTCATCACCTTCGGCGTGTCCGCGACAGCCGCGACCGTCAGACCGCTCACGTCGGTCCCGTCCACCTCGCCAGCCTTTACGTTGAAGACCAGCGTCACCCTGCAGCGTTCATGCGTGGCGGCAAGCGCCAGCGACGCCGTGCACGGACACACCACGTCGCACGAGCAAGTCTCGAAATAGGACCCTTCCAGATTCCAGGACATGCAGCCTCCTACGGGGACGAACGGGATGTGGGCCGATTCTCTTCAGCCCGCCACGATCAGTCAACCCCACGAGACCGGTCGTACCAGCACGCCTCTTAGTGCGCAACCGGGCTACGACCGGCCGGGGCTCCGTGTAGCCTTCGGAGAGGGCATGGCAGCGGTGGTAGCAACATCGGATTCTGGTTACACCAACCAGCCGTTGATTCGCACCCAAGCGCTGCGGCGGCTTCGCCTTGATAGCCACGCCGGACGACAAACGACCGGTCGCGCGGTGGACCGGATGCGTCTCGCGCTTCGCGCGTACGAGCAGCGCGCGGAACAGCGAGCGGCGTTCCACTGCTGGCTGGCCGCCCGCGCGGCACTTAGCACCAGGACGTAGTCCGGCACCAGTGCCCAAGCGCTCCTCTGCCGCAAGTCCGCTCGTATGCGGCAGCCTCGAGCACCAGGCCTGGCGCTTGAGTGATCGGGATCCTCAACCAGTGTCAAAGGATCGGACCTCAAGAAACTCCGGGGCGCTTCACGGTCTCGATAGGTCCTAAGCTTTGACGGGTGAGCGCATCGCGCCGGGTCCCGAGCATGGTCGTCATGTTGCTGGTCGCTGTGATCGGGCTGGTCGTGAGGGGCACGTCGGATGCGTCGGGAGCGCTGAGTCCGATCCGTCCGGCGCTCGGTAACTGGGAGGGAAGCGGACCGCTGGGCCTGCGGTTGAGCTTCGCGTTCGTCCGCCGAGGCGGCCACATCCTGATCGCAAATTTAGCCCTGGGTCTTCCGACCGGATGTCGATCAAATGGTATTGAGACCTGGGATGCCGGCTCGGTACCGCAGGTCGAGTACATCGCTCCCGGGACGCTGCTGCATGGGCCATTCCCGCCGATCGGCCCACGACAGTTTGAGGTCATTCTCCCGCCGACCAAACAGCAGCCGTTCGTCGCGCCGTTCGAAGGTACGTTCTCGAGCTCGCGCCGCGGTGTGCTCTCGATCGAGTCACCCACGCGGTTTGGTTGCCCGCACACCGGTTGGCCCCGGACGCTGCGCTTTGTACTGGCGGCCGCCCACAGGACTCGCATCATCGACGGCCTGTGGACGGGTACCTTGGGCTCGCCGACGGGGCTCTCGGGCACCGTGAAGATCCGCGTGATCGATCACGGCCGGATCGAGACCGACTTCTCGGCTGCCTACGCGTGCCCCCCGCCAAACGGGGGTGGTGGGCGATTCGAGATCGGGCCGCTCCCGACTACGGGCTACCTGATCGCCGCTAACGGCTCGATCGGCGCGACCAAGGGCACCGAGGCGGCGTGGAACGGGCGTTTCTCCCCCACCGGCGTTGTCACGGGCAATTTGCTGGGGTCGTTCTGCTCGCCGGCCGTCAGGCCCCGGTTCACCGCTCGGCGCACCGGGTCTTAGCGCCGCGATCGCGGGTCGCCCGTCGCCCACCCCTGCGTCAGAGAAGGCGCGTTCATCTCTTGTCAGAGCCGATCAACAAAGCGACGCACACGCCGACTGCCCCGCCAAGGAGGAGTCCGCCTCCTAGCGCGAGTCCCCAGTGCTCCACGATGACCGTGATGGAGTGGCTGGTGCAGCGATTCAGTGCCGCGGCCGGTGTGCCGCCCGACGCACATCGCGGACGAACCGGATGGTCCAATCCCCAGAGGCAGCCGGCAACCAGCCCGACCGCTGCGCAGACGCGTAAGACCGAGTCTCGCAACGCGGCCGTGGCCGATCTGCGACGCGCGGAGGACGTTGACATAGCCGAACTTCGGCACCGGTTGCCTCCCGCCCAAGCAGATCTGGCCAAACGTCCGACCCTTCAGCGGCTCGGCGCGAGCGCGGCGACGCATCACTCCGTGTGGATCAGCAGGCGCGGTAAAGCCAGGCGACGCGGCGAATGCTTCTGCGCGACCGAAGGGTGCGCGAACGCGCTCGCCAGCGAGTCGCAGGCCAACGGCGGCAATGAAGGGCGGGTGGGCACGGGCCGTCGTGGGGTGCGCGCGGAGGAGACCGCTTCGCTCTCGCTCTGATCTCGCTGGCGCTCGATGAGGTTGACGCGGCGAAGGTGCTGTGCCGGCATCGTCGATCGGGAGCGTCGTACGTCTCCGCGGAAACTCAGACGCCAACTGCGGCGAAGGCGATCATCAGACATGTCTCCCGTCCCGACCCGCTGCTCGCCGGGAGCAGGGCTGGCGCTGAGGCGCGCAACGGCGCGCAGGCGCCTACTAGGAACGCTGGCCGGTGGCGTGCGCCGAGAGCGACCGCCGTCCCGGCGCCAGGCATCGCATCGTGGCCGATGCACTCGTCGGTTTCGGCGACCGTCGGATGATCAAAGCAGTCGCGCGGGTCCGTGAGAGCGCGCTGCCCGATGACGCCTTAAGGGGCAGTGTCGCGACGACTCGGGAGATGGCTGCTCGGTGATCGAAGGAGTCGTTCGTAGACGCGCAGCAAGCGGCGAGCTGGCGCAGATCGTCGGCAGCAGCGATGGTGATATCGCGCTGGGGTTGGCAACCGCTGCGAACGGCAATCGACCGCCCGGGCCTGCGGGCCGCCGGGTGTGTCGCGTCCTCACAGGCCGAGCATCAGCGAGCCGTGGTGGCTTGCCGCGAGAGCCTTGCTGCTCGTCATTCGGCACCTGCCATCTGCCCGCCGGTGTCGCTCCTGCGCGTAGGTGCTTTCACGCAAGGCGTCCGGTCGGCGTCGCCGTAGACTGCCGTGCGGAGATGTCACCGGCCGACAATGCTGTCGCAAGGGCCGCTGTTCAGGCCGCTTCCGTTGGGGTGGGCGCGTTGGTTCCCCGGCGTGAGCTGTTCGATGTGCTGGAGCGCGCGCGTCGAGTGATCCAGGTCTCGGGGCCTGCTGGAAGTGGTAAGACGTCGTTGCTGCGATCGTGGATTGCCGGGGCGCAGTTGACGGACAGCGTCGGGTGGGTCTCGGTGGCGGCTGGTGAGCGCGATCCGCAGCGGTTCTGGCTGTCTGTCCTCGATGCAGTCCGGGCGACGAGGGCTGGGTCTTCGCTGGTTCGTGAGTTGACGCCGGCGCCTGATCTCGACAGTGGTGCGATCGCGGAGCGGCTCTTGGCGGATCTCAGTCCGCTCGATGAACCGATTTGGCTGGTGATCGACGACCTGCATGAGTTGTGCTCAGACGATGTGTTCCGTCAGCTGGAGCTGCTGTTGATGCGCGCGCCGGTCGTGCTGCGCTTGGTACTTTTGAGCCGGCGCGAGTTGCACTTGGGCCTGCACCGCTTGCGTCTTGAAGGAGAGTTCACCGAGATCCGGGCGGCGGATCTTCGCTTTTCGATCGATGAATCGCGGGCGCTGTTGGAGTCGGCCGGCGTGCAGCTCTCAGAATCGGGGGTCGCGTTGTTAGCGGAGCGGACCGACGGTTGGGCGGCCGGGCTGCGGTTGGCGGCGCTGTCGTTGGCCGGACATCGCGATCCGGAGCGATTCGCCGCTGCGTTCGCCGGGAGCGAGCGAACCGTGGCCGAATACCTGGTTGCCGAGGTCCTGGATCGCCAGCCCGAAGACGTCAGACGGCTACTCCTCCGCACCTCCGTGCTCGAGCGGGTGAGCGGACCGCTGGCAGATTTGTTGACGGGAGGCACTGGCGGGCAACGGGTCTTGCAGGAGTTGGAGGAGGCGGGCGCGTTTGTGGCGTCGCTGGACCCGCACCGATCCTGGTTTCGGTATCACCCCCTCTTCGCTGACCTGCTGCAACTCGAGCTTCGGCGGACCGCCACGGACGAGGTGCCCGCATTGCATCGCGCGGCCGCCAAATGGTTTTCGGAACGCGGTCACGCGGTTGAGGCGGTCCGCCACGCGCAGGCAGCGGAAGAGTGGGCCCTCGCGTGTCGTCTGCTGTCTGACAGCTGGTTCGGGCTTATCCTGAGCGGTCAAAGGGCCACGGCCCATCAGCTCCTTACCGGTTTCCCGCTGGACGCTGCGGATATCAATGCTGAGTTGAGCGCGCTTAGGGCGGCGTACGAGCTGGACCGGGGATCGCCGGAGGAGGCAGAGCGTCATCTTGCGCTGGCAAACCGGGCCATGGGGCGGGCTGATGCCGACCGCGGCGGGCAGGTCGAGCTGGTACTCGCGATCGTCCGACTCTCGATCGCGCGTCATCGTGGCGATCTCCGGACGGTGGTGGAGCAAGCGCACCGGCTGCTCGCTCCAGCGGAAGGCGCGGACGCGGCCCGGCCGGGTCTCAGCGATGACCTGCGCGCCTTCGCGCTGCTGGAGTTCGGTGTCGCCGAACTCTGGACGGGGAGCTTCGAGGCAGCGGCGAGACACCTCGAGCACGCGCTTGCGCTCGCCGAACGCGTCGAGCGGCCGTATGTTGCGCTCAGCGCGCTTGCCCATCTGGCACAGATCGACGTCTTCCATTCCGTACGGCTGGGCGCCGAGCGCAGCAAGGAGGCGATCGACCTCGCTCAGCACCATGGATGGGCGGATGATCCGGTCGCCGGCGTGGCGTATGCGATCCACGGTATCGCTCTGGTCGTGCAGGCCAGACTCGCCGAGGCGGAATCATGGCTGCAGCACGCCGAGCGTACGCGGCTGGCGTGGGTCTCACCCGCTGGCGGGCTGATGGTCTACGTGATGCGCGGGCTGCTTGAGGCGGCGAACGGCGATGCTGCGGGGGCCCTGAAGGCGTTTCGCTCCGCCGAGCGCCTGGGCGAGCTCCTCGTGCAACCGCACGTGCTCGCGGCGCGAATTCCCGGCCACCTGATTCGAACGCTCGTGCGGCTGGGTGAGCTCGAGCGCGCCGAGCAGGTCCTCGCCGAGACAGGCGACGCGGAGCGCGCGCTCCCGGAGATGCGGATCGCCAGCGCGGCGCTGCGACTCGCCCGCGACGACCCCGAGGCGGCCACACGCGTGCTCGCACCCCTGGTACAGGAGCCGGCGCTGACGATGCGTCCTCGGGTCTGGCCGGTCCAGGCGCTTCTCCTGGAAGCGATTGCCCGCGATGCGCTCGGTGACAGCGATTTGGCCGAGCTTGCACTGGAGCGTGGGCTCGACCTCGCCGAGCCCGAGGGTCTGCTGATCCCGTTCCTCCTGTACCCGGCCGCCGGACTGCTGGAGCGCCATCGGCGCCATCGTAGCCACCACGTGGCGCTGATCTCAGAGATCCTCGACCTGCTGGCCGGACGGACACCTGCGCGGCGACGGGACGCATCGCACCTGCTGATTGGGCCGCTCACGGAGAGCGAGACGCGCGTGCTGCGGTACCTGCCGACCAATCTGTCAGCGCCCGAGATCGCGGGTGAACTGTATCTCTCGCTGAACACTATCCGGACCCACATGCGGCACCTGTACGCCAAGCTCGCAGTGCACACTCGTACCGACGCGGTTGAACGAGCCCGCGCCCTCGGCCTACTCGCACCTTCCTCACGGCCCGGCTGACCCAACGACGCGTGCGGCGCCGCCGGATCGGCGAGCGGACGTCTCGGGCGGCGCCGAATCACATTGATCATGTGATGACAGCTCGCATTGTCCCGCGCGACCCTTCACGCTAATCGCCTGACTGAAGTCACTTCTGTCAGGTACTAGATCGAAATCGTCGAACCCTGGAGGAGCACCATGCTGGCAAAAGAGCAGACACCCACGCCACGCGGGGGAACCCGCTTGAGGATGGTGCCGGTGGAGGAGTTCGACCCCGAGCTGCGCGGGCTCGTCGCGGCCGACGATCGGACACCGCTCGAGCTCGGGCTGCTGCGCGTACACGCCCACCGGCCGTCTCATGCCAAGGCGATCGTCGGGCTGCACGCGGTGCTGTGGACCGACCGGCTGCTCCCCGACCGCCTGCTCGAGCTCGTCCGCCTGCGGATTGCGTTCTTCAACCAATGTCGGACGTGCATGGCGATCCGCTACCCCGGCGCGGTCGCCGATGGGCTCACCGAGGCGCTCGTATGCTCACTCGAGAAGCCCTATGAGGCGTCAGACCTGAGCACCGCCGAGCAGGCGGCCATCCACTACGGCGAGCTGCTGGCGACCGATCACCTCGCGATCGACGAGTCCGTCTACGACGAGCTCCGCCAGCACTTCACCGAGGAGGAGATCGTGGAGCTCGGCAGCTACTGCGCGTTCTGCGTCGGGTTCGGCAGGCTGGGAGCGACCTGGAACATGATCGAGGAGCTCCCGAAGCGCTTCCACGAAGGCGAGATCGCCACCCCTTGGGGCGGCGAGGCAATCACCGTTAGCTGACGCCGTTTCAACGAACCTCAACCCGGATCCGTGTCCTCCAAACAGATCGAGTCGCTCGACGCACTGGTCGGCGCCAACGCGGCCGCGTACGTCATCGACCGGTATGGCAGCGTGGCCAATCCTGCCGTGCCGTGCCGTCTGCGCGGGCTCATGCACCAGCTCGCCGAGCTCATCTTCGAGCGCGACAGCCGCTACCCGCGCTGGTGGCGCGCCGTTGGTGAGAAGCCCTGATGGGCCCCCTGGACGGCAAAGTCGCGGTTGTCAGCGGCGCGGCGCGAGGTCAGGGTCGCGCCCACGCGGTGCGCCTTGCGCGAGAGGGCGCCGACATCATCGCGATGGACATCTGCGCCGATATCGACACGGTCCATTATCCGCTCGCAAGGCCCGAGGATCTCGCCGAGACCGGCGCGCACATCGAGCAGCTTGGCCGGCGCGTCGCCGCTACCGAGACCGATGTTCGCGACGCGGCGGCAGTCGCGGCGGCGATCGACGGCGGCGTGGCGGCGCTCGGTGGGCTGGACATCGTGGTCGCGAACGCCGGGATCGCGATGTACGACGCAGCCGACACGATGTCTGAGCAGAGCTGGCGTGACATGATCGACACCAACCTCACGGGTGTGTGGGCGGTCTGTCGCGGCGCGATGCCACACATGATCGAGGGCGGGCGCGGTGGCGCCATGGTCCTCATCAGCTCAGTCGCAGCTCATGTCGGAATGCTGCACCTGAGCCATTACTCCGCCGCGAAGGCGGGCGTCGTTGGGTTGATGCGCGCGCTGGCCGTCGAGCTGGCGCCGCACATGATCCGGGTCAACACGATTCATCCGACGAGCGTGAATACAGCGATGATCGTCAACGAGGCGACCTACGATCTGCTCGTCCCGGGCGCGGGACCGGCCGCCCGTCATGGCGCGGAGAAGGTGCCAGCTGAGGTTGCTGAGGCGTTCAAGGGGATCAATGCCATGCCCATCACGTGGGCTGAGCCGGAGGACATCAGCGAGGCGGTCATCTTCCTTGTGTCCGACCGCGGCCGGTACATCAGCGGTACCCAGCTCAGCGTCGACGCGGGGTCGGCCGCCAAGTAGACCCGTCTCTGGCGATCCGTGTCTTCCGAATTGAACGCCACGGTCTGTCCACGCTGGCAGCGAGCCGGCGAAGCCCTGGCAGGCTCGGACCGGTTCCGATCCACAGCAGTCGCGTCGTGATTTCGCTGGCGTTGTGTCAGGACGCGCCCGCACCGCGCTGATGTTCGGCTTGTGAGGACGCGGCACACCGTGGCGGTCCGAAGGCCCGGCCGCTTCAGTGCTACTCGCGGACGCCGCGCGCGACGTCGGCGTCACGTCTACCACGGACGAGCAGCGACAGGTCCTCCCTTGGGCAGCGAGACCCGCAGCGCGGCCCGCTGGACCGTCGCCGCAGCCGATGAGCCCGGAGTCCTGCTATTTGCGAATGCGGGTCCGCGCAACCCGTTGCCGCGGGAGCGATCCCGAATACCGCAAATTTCGAGAGCAGGTCTCCGCTCACCGCGGCGCCGAGACCCGCTAAGCGCGCGGAAGGTGCGCACCCGGGCATCGACGGTTCTGCTCTCGCTGCTCGGAAGATTGGATCCGGAGCAGCCGGGCCGAAGTCGATCAAGACGAGCCTGGCGTAAGCCAGCACGCCGCTAGCTGACCCGCCGACCGTGCGCCTGATTGCAAGCACCTCCGGGACCCCCGGCGCTCCCTTACGCTTTGCGCGGAGCGAGCGCGCGATGGCGTCGAGCTCGTTGCTGCTATCCATGCGGAGGGGCAGTGAGCCGGAGGCCGGAGCGGCCGCGCGCGTGACCGCTATCGGACAAATGGGGTCGGACCGAAGACCCGTTTCGTCGTAGCCCCTATGTCGCCGAAGCGCTAGTACGTCCGGACGCGCGCGACCTGGCAGAAGCGATCGTCGGCTCGCCGCTAGCTCGACGCGCATCCCGCAATCCGCGGCCGCTCCCAGCATTAGTCGGGTCGACGCCATGGAAGACGTCTCCGATCCTGCGGGCTGAGTGCGGTCTGGCTCGTGAGACCGCCCGGCGACGTATTCCTAAGCGGACTGCACGAGGTGACGTTCGAACGCCCAGACCGTCGCGGCGGTACGGGTACGCGCGCCTGTTTTCTCGAGGATGTGCTGGACGTGGTGGCCCGCCGTCTTGGCGGAGATGCCGAGGCTCTCAGCGATCTCCTTGTTGGTCTTTCCCGCGGCGAGCGCAAGCAGGACCTCCAGTTCGCGGTCCGTCAGTCCCGCGGGCAGCTCGCGTGGTCGTTTCGCCACCCGGTGCCCGGCCGCAGCCAGCACGGCGTCAACCGCCTCCGGGCAGAGCCGACCATCGCTTGCGCTGCCCAGCAGTTCGGCCTCGGCGGTGGCAGCGTCCAGCGCGGGTCGGTGCGGTCGCCGCTCAAGCATTGCCTGGTAGGAGTCGGCGGCGGCGAGGATGCGTGCCGCCCGGCCGAGCGCTGGCGCATGCGCTTTACGGTGGTAGCCGGCGCCGTCAAGCCGCTCGTGGTGCGCACCGGCCAGCTCGCCGATCGACACGAGCGCCTGGGCATGGGCGAACGAGCGCTCGGTGAAATATGGGTGCAGTTGCACTCGCTCCCAGTCGGTGAGACCAAACGGTCCGGGCTTCTCCCAGATTGCGTTCGAGATTGCGACCCGTCCGAGGTCGAGCGCGAGCGCGGCGCGCCGCACCACTGTCACTTCGTCCTCGGAAAGACCGAGGCGCCAGGCGGCAGCCTCGGCGAGCTGGGACGTGCCCTCGGCGTGTCCGCGCAGCCAGTAGGACTTGAGGTCGGTGAACGTCCCGACGACGCGGAACGCGGCGTCGATTTCGTCGCCGGTCATCCACCGCTGCGGCGGCGGCTCGGCCGCGATCGCCTGGTCCCAGATCAGCGCGTCGTCGAGCCCGTCGAGCAGCTCGTCGAGGTGGTCAATCGCGAGGGCGGCCAGCAGCGGTTCGTAGGCGCCGCCCGCGCGCTGCGCGATCACCTCGCCCGCCCGCCCTGGGCCTGCGGCCGACAGGAAGACCGAGATATCGCGGGCGACGTGGAGCACCCGTGCCGGCGGCGCGATCTGCTCCCCTGCGGCGACTCCGGGGAACCCGTTCCCGTCCCAGCGCTCGAACACGTGCGCTAGGTTCGAGACAACGCCGGGACCAAAGCCGAGCCACCCGGCGAAACGCTGCGCGACCTCGCAATGCAGGGCGAACACCCCGCGTGCGATCTCGAGTCTGTGCTCGAGCGCGTGGGCGATCATTCCCTCGCGAACCTCCGGCGGTCGTCCTTGTCCGACCACGTCCATCAGGAACGCGCCGAGCTCGTCGAAGTTGCCTCCGTCGACGAGTGCGAACTTCGCGCGCGGCTCGATGTCGTCCCCGAACAGCTCCGTCTGCTCCGTGGAGTCCGACGTGCAACCGATCGAGTGCAGAAGCGAGATGTAGTAGGCGTCGACGAGCTCACTTGGCGTGAGCCCGGCGAGCTCGCCCAAACGAACCGAGAGGATCGCCGTCCTCAGCGCGTGCTCGAGCGGCTGGCCGGTACCCAGATCGGTCGCAATCGACATCGCGCCGATCATCTCCGCCGCGCGGACCGGCGGCTCGTCTCTGTCGGGTTGCGCCGCCGAAGGGTCGCGACTGTCCGTTGCCACGGGTAGATCCTATGCCCGCGAGCGCGGTGCGCGTGAAAAATGGGAAGCCGCCACGCGGGCGGCTTCCCTTGTCGAGCGGCGGCGTCTGTGTCTACGCCACTGTCTGCAGGTGCTCCCGGGGGTCGACCGCCCCGAGGCTCTCGACGACATCGAGGGTGCCGTTAAGCACCTGGGCGATGTACATGTTCATCCGCACGTGGTGCTGGCCGGGAACCATCTCGACAGGGCCACCGGGGCTCTCGGCGAGCTTGGCGTGGTCGAGCGCCGCAACGACGGCCGCCTGGTCCAGCGAGCCGGCCTCCGTGACGGCGGCCTCCCACAGCTTGAGGCCGCGATACATGCCCGTGGCCCCGCTCCCGGCGCTGAAATGCGGGCCGTCCGGGAAGCGTGCGTTGTAACGGCCGAGCAGCTCCCGGCTGAAGGGGTCGCTCACCGACTGGTAGTAGTCGATGCACCCGTACAACCCTTCGATGTGCTCGAACGGCAGCGCGGCGGCGAGATTCTCATCGAAGTACGTCGTGACGACACGCCCTCCCCGCTTCGTGTAGCCAGACTCGCACAACGCCTGGAGGAACGGGAAACACCCGGGAGGCACGGTCGTGTTGAAGACAACGTCAGCGCCGCTGGCGTTAATCCTTTCGACCGTCTCGCCCCACTCGGCGTGATCGATCGGGAAGTACACCTCTCCGACGATCTTGCCGCCGTTGGCCGAGGCGACCTCATGGACCTTCCTGTTCATCACGTGGGGCCAGATGTAGTCCGCCGAGGGCAGGTAGAACGTCCGTGCTCCGGTCTGCTGCATCATCCACGGGATCAGCGGCTCGACCTGCTGTGCGGGAACTGCGCCGGTGCAGAAGAGGAGCGGGTGATACTCCTGCCCCTCGTACTGCTCGGGGTAGATGTAGAGAGTCTCGCCCTCCACCACCGCTGGCTCTTTGATCGCCTGTCTGGTCGAGCTGAAGATGCCGCCCAGGAGTACGTCGACCTGCTCATCCTGCACGAGCTTGGTGGCAGCGGCAGCCGCTTGCGCGTCGTCCGATGCACTGTCCTCGAGCAGCAGTTCGACGCGACGGCCGAGTACGCCGCCAGACGCATTGATTTCGTCCACGACCAGCGTCGCGGTGTTGGCCTGGGCGCCGCCCAAGGGTGCGAGGGCGCCCGTCTGGTCGGCGATCACGCCGACTTTGATTGTGTCTCGCATGACGTCGCTCCCTATGCCTCGTAGCGAGCGCTGAGCTCCGGCACCTGCGGCCGGCCCTTGTGCCCGGCCTCCTGCATGATCGGCGGGACCTCGGGGTCGGAGGCAAAGCTCTGCCAGCCGTCGAGATCCCAGTCGAAGATCACCCAGACGCGATCCTCCTGGGTGGGATCGCGGAAGACGAGCGCGCCCTTCGAGCCGTGCTGCTTGCGCTTCTCGGCACCCTTGGTGCCGAAGACACTGTTGAAGCGGTCGAAGTCCTCGACCGTAGTCGTTGCCAGGAGCATCATGCCCTCCTTACGTGTCCGGTGTCTCCGAGCGACACCGAGGTTGAGGCGAGTATCCGCTGGGGGGGCTCCAGCCACATCGGGCAATTGCCCTATGCGACGATCGGTTGGCGCAGGCCACTCCGCTTGCATCGGCGGTCGTTAGGGCGGACGATCACTTCCGTCCTGGCGCTCGCGTCCTGGCGGGCGATCGGAATGGCGACATCTCGTTCGTCCGGCCGCGGCCAGCTCGACGCCGGCTGGCGCGGCGCCGGCGCTACTCAGCGGTACCGGCAGGCCCTCGACTGAACCGTGCAGATCCGGCTGGATGTCTACGCAATGCAGCCGCTCGCGAGCGCACAATGTCCGCCCTCGTTCCGGCGAGAAGCGCGTTCAGGGGTGAGTCCAGGGCGACTGCTTCATCGTTCCGACTTCGCGCTGCACGATCGGGCTGGCGACGACCGCTGGGCCGGGTTGGGAGCGGGTCATGGCAGATGATCGGCTTGGCCGCGGTTGGCGACGGCGTTTCCGCGGAGACGCCGACCCCTGGCAATCGTCGCCGAGCAGCATCATCGACGCGACGACGCGACAACGCTCCCGAATCGCCATCGCCGGCGCAGCGGATCCGTCGCGTCAACCCCATCGAGCGCAGCGAGATCAGAGCGAGAGCGAAGCGGTCTCCTCCGCGCGTGCTCGACAGGGCTCCGATGCCAATCCCCTCTTCATCGCCGTCGTCGACCCGCCACCCGCCGATCGGCCTGTAGCTGGATTCAACGAGACCTGCCGTCGGCTTCTGCTCCAATCGGGCTCATCGCCTCAGACTCCAACGTGTCCTGCCGCTCGTGTCCTGCCTCGAATAAGCCGGCTGGATCTTCCGTCCCCAAGGCAGACACAGACTTTACGCACTCGATTGTGCTGTCCCGAAACGTCCAAAATGTCCGGCCGGCGCTGTCGCGCGCAGCCAAGGCTCTCGGTCCTGAGCGTCCGGACGGGTGTTTGGTGAGCCCTCAGCTCCGCGCGGGCAGGCGCCCGGACGCGGGACGCTCGGGAACATCCGTGCTCGGGGCGGGACGTCTTGGGACGTCTTGGGACGCTTCGGGACGTTTCGAAACGCCGTCGAGGTTCAGCGGGCGGGCGGCGTCGACTGGCACGGTCAACACGTCGAGGGTCCGCCCATCCTCGTCCGCTACCTCCGCCAAGACACTTCCAGGCAGCACCTCGAGCACCGTGGCGACGGTGCCGGCCTGCCACGCGTCGACCGCGACCCGTAGCTCGATGACATCCAAGGGCTTCAACATCGCGTCACACAGGATGTCATGTCAATGCCTGGACACCGACTAGGCACGGCGGGCCAGCTCGACGTAAGCGGTGATCAGCCTCGGCGGACCGTCGTCTGGGACGAGCCAACCTGTGATGACTGGATGCGTCACGCCGTTCATCCCGTCGATCTCGATCCGCACCTCGTACTCGACGCCGTACGGCGGCTTCGGCCGAACGGCGGTCACCGGTTCCTACCGCGGGCCGAGGTCGCCGTCGCGTCCGAAGACAAGCTTCGCGACTACTCACTGAACGCCGACCATCGGACCGGACGCCACAAGGCGCGCGTGTTTGCGTCGGTGCTCGGGATCGGTGCCGGCGATTGGACGTTCCTCCGGGACCAGATCCTCGATCGAGTGGCCGACTCCCCCGACTCGGGACATATCCGGGACACGTCGCGGCAGAATAACCGCCTGGCTAAACCGAAACCTGGCCGATACGAGGGCTTTCTGCAAGCGGACGACGGGGCTCGAACCCGCGACCTTCGGCTTGGGAAGCCGACGCTCTACCAGCTGAGCTACGTCCGCGATGCGGGCGATTCTAAGGGCGGATCACCGACGCCGTAGCCCGATCCGGGTTGAATCGCCTGCCCGTAGTCGGTCCTGGCCTGGTTCAGGCCGATCCGGGTGGCGTACCTTTGGCCGGATGCCTTTCATTGACTCAACCAAGATGATTGAGGGCTCGCCGCTGCACGGGTGGTCGGGTCGGTTCTTCCACTCGGAGAGCATGACCTTCGGCCATTGGGAGATCGCCGAGGGTGCGGCCGATCTGCACGAGCACGATCATCCCGAGGAGGAGGTCTGGAACATCGTCGAGGGGGAGCTGATTCTGGTCGTCGGCGGCCAGGAGCGTCTTCTGGGTCCGGGCGACGCGGCGGTGATCCCGCCCCACACCCGACACTCCGCGAGGACTCTTGGCGCCTGCCGCGCCATCGTGGTCGACCACCCGGTGCGACACCAGCTGCCGGGCGGGTCGCCGCGGTAGGGCTCGTCAGTCGCTCGGTCAAGCGCCGAGCCTGCCGGGGTCCCGGAGACGGGCCGACCACTACCCTTGATCGCGATGCGCCGCTTCCTGTTGCCCGGTCTGGTGGTCGCCGCTGCGGTGGCCCTGCTGGCGCTCCTGACCTTCGGGGTGGCCGACCAGGGAACGAGCTCGTCGATCGATGCGCAGGTGGCCCACGGCCGCTTCCCGGTCGCGCCGCAGCTGAAGATGGCCCTGCCGGAGCTTGGCGCTTCGGCCAAGGAGAGCCTGGCTGACCTGCGCGGGAAGGTCGTCGTGCTGAACGTGTTCGCGTCTTGGTGTGGCCCGTGCAAGGCGGAGGCGCCGGTGCTCGAGCAGGCGCAGCGGACGCTGGCCGCCGGCGGCGGGACGGTGCTCGGGGTGACCTACCTCGATAACTCGGATGACTCCGAGCGGTTCGTGCGCCAGGAGCACATCACCTATCCGGTGATCCGGGATGTCAGCGGCAGCTTCGTGAGGTCGTTTGGGACCACCGGGGTGCCCGAGACGTTCGTGATCAACCGCCAGGGCCGGATCGTCGCCCTTCGGCGCTTCCAGCTGGACAGCCGGTGGCTGAAGCAGACGCTTCCCAAGATCCTGGCCGAGCGCTCGTGACCCACCCTGCGGGATCCCGGCTGAGGCCCACACTTCTCACGATCGTGCTCGTGGCGGGCTTGGCCCTGGCGGCGTCCCCGGCCGCACACGGGGCCACGTCTCACGTAAAGGTGCGCGCCAACTACACCGACGTCCTCAACGACGTGATGTGCACCTCGTGCCATGAGCCGCTGGCGCTTGCGCAGTCCCCGCAGGCGATCTCGGAGCGGGCCTACATCCGCGGCCTGATCGCGAAGGGCTACACCAAGCCGCAGATCGAGGACGCGCTCGTCACTCAGTATGGCGAGGCCGTGCTCGGCAAACCGCCGGCCAGCGGCTTCAACCTGACCGTCTACATCCTCCCCCCCGCGCTGGTCCTGGCGGGCATCGCCTTCCTCGCGTTCACGCTGCCCAGGTGGAAGCGCCGCGCGCGCGCGGCCGCCAACACCCCGCTGGCCGGCGGTCCGGCGCTCGGCGCGGCGGATGCCCAGCGCCTGAACGAGGACCTCGCCCGCTTCGAGTGAGCGCCCGCGCACCCGCGGCCGGCGGCCCGCGGCCCGCGGCACGCGGGAACGCGCTTACATCGACTCGGGCGCCGACACCCCGAGCAACCCCAGCGACAGCGCGATCGTCCGCTGCGCGGCCACCGAAAGGCCGACCCGGAACGCCTCGACCGTCTCCGGCGTCGCCCCCACCACATGGCAGTCGCGATAGAACGCCGTGAACTCCTGGGCCAGCTCGAGCGCGTACGCCGCGATCCGGTGGGGCGCGCGGCGCAGTGCCGCCTCCGCGATCTCGTCCGGTAGCGCGACCAGCTTCTTGATCAGGTCGCGCTCGGAGGGGTGCAGCTCGGTCTCGCCCCATGACGCGCTGGAGTCGATCGCGCCGGCGACGCGGTCCGCGTCCAGGCGCGTCAGCATCGAGGCGATCCTCGCATGCGCGTACTGGACGTAGTAGACGGGGTTCTCCGCGGACTCGGTGCGGGCCAGCTCGATGTTGAGCTCGAGCGTGCGGTCGTGCGAGCGTTGCAGCATGAAGAAGCGCGCGGCGTCGACGCCGATCTCGTCGAGCAGCTCGTCGAGCGTGACGAAGTCTCCGCGGCGCTTGGACATCTTGAACACCTCGCCGTCGGCGACCAGATGCACGAACTGCAGGATCGGCAGCTCGACGGTGTCGGGATCGCCGCCGATGGACGCCATCGAGGCCTTCATCTCGCTCACGTAGGCGTGGTGGTCGGCACCGACCGGAATCAGCTGCAGCTCGAACCCGCGCTCGCGCTTGTCCTGCAGGTAGGCGATGTCGGCGGCCAGATACGTAGGCTCGCCATTGGAGCGCACCACGACCTGGTCGTGCTGGTCGCCGAAGCTGGTGGTCCGCAGCCAGGTGGCGCCCTCGGAGCGATAGATGTGGCCGGCCTGCTCGAGCTGGGCCAGCACGCGCTGCACCGCGGAGGGGGAGCCCTCGTGCAGGGTCCGCTCGCTGAAAAATCGGTCGAACGAGACCCCGTAGCGCACGAGCGTCACCTTGATCTGCTCGAGCAGGATCTCCACCGCGCGAGAGGCGATCGCCTCCACCTCGCCGGTGGCGGCATCGGGGATCTGGGCGACCAGGTCGCGCACGTATTCGCCCTGGTACCCGCCCTCGGGAACCTCCTCCCCACGCGCTCGCGCCTGAACCGACTCGCCCAGCAGCCTGATCTGATTGCCGGCATCGTTGAAGTAGTACTCGCGGGACACGGCGTTGCCGTGGTGCTCCAGGATCCGCGCCAGGGCATCGCCGTAGGCCGCGTGCCGCCCGCTGGCGGCCACCAGCGGCCCCGTCGGGTTGGCGGAGACGAACTCGATCAGGATCCGCAGGGCCGGATCGGCCCCGCCCGCGCCGAACCGATCGCCGGCGTCGAGCACCGCGCGAAGCGCGTGGCGGTGCCAGCTGTCGGACATCACCAGGTTGAGGAAGCCAGGACCGGCTATCTCCCAGCGTTCGAGTTGATCGCTCAGGATCTGCTCGAGCTGCGCGCCCAGCCGTTCCGCAATCACTCTGGGCGGCGCGCCCAGCACCGGCGCGAGCAGCATCGCCGCGTTGGTGGAGAAGTCGCCCTGGCTGGCGCGCTTTGGCCGCTCGAGCCGCGGCTGGGCGCTCGGCTCGCCGGCGCCGCCGCGCACCGACGCGGTGGCCGCCAGGACCGCGGCCTTGAGCTCCTCCAGCGGAGGGCTCATGCGCTGGTCACGCTCGCCGGCTGGAACAGGACCTCGAGCCGCTCGATCGCGTCGGGAGTGCCGAGCGCGACGAGCATGTCACCGGGTTCGATCAGCAGATCGGGCGAGGGCTGCGGCTCCAACCGGCCATCGCTGCGCCGCAACGCGACGATCACCGAATCGCCGCGCACCTGCGCCACGGTCTGGCCGACGCCCTGACACGACGGGGAGACCTCGATCTCCTCCATCCGGTAGTCGGCGACCTCGAACCCGCCGCCGACCTGGGGATGTAGGGCGACCCGCGCCATCGCCGCGCCCGAGGTCTTATACGGCGAGATCACCCGGTCGGCACCGGCGCGCAGGAGCTTCTTCTCCGAATCCTCGGCCGATGCGCGGGCGATGATCAGGATGTCGGAGCGCAGCTCGCGCGCGGTCAGCGCGATGAAGATGTTGTCGGCGTCGGAGTCCACGCAGGCGATCACCGCGGCGGCCCGCTCGATCCCGGCCTGCTGGAGCACCTCGTCGTCGGCCGCCGATCCCTCGATATAGCGGACCCCGAGCGTGTCGGCCAGCTCTCGGTGCTCGTGGTTCTCGTCGATCACCACGTGCCGGACGCCGGCGGTGCGGAGGTCTCGCACGACCTGCCGGCCGACGCGACCGAAGCCGCAGACGATGAAGTGCTCTGAGTAGGAATCGACCATTCTCTGGGTCCGGCGCTCGTCGAGAAGTCCGCTGAGCTGCCCCGAGACGAAGAACTCGGCAACGGTCGCGAGGCCGTAAAACAGCGTACCTATGCCGAGCAGCTCGAGCCCGACCGTCACGATCCGCCCGCCGGCGTCCTTGGGATCGGGAATCGTGCCCAGAGTGGTCACCGTGTCGAGCGTCCAGACGAAGCCGTAAGCGATCGAGGTGCCCTCGGTCACCGCGTAGGCGATGCTGCCCGCCACGATCAGCACCCCGGCGGCAACCAGCAGGGTCCCCAACCGGCGCACGAACAGCGACAGCTCGCGCCGCCTCTGGATGCGCTCACGCATGAGCCCTCGGCGCGCGGTTATCTCGTGTAGCTCAGGCACGGGTCAAACGGGTCAATAGTGGTACGGCTCGCCCGCCAGGATCTTGTGGCCCCGGTAGAGCTGCTCGAGCAGGACCACTCGCGCGAGCTGGTGGGGCAGGGTGATCTCCCCCAGCGAGAAGCGATGGTCGACCTGATCCAGCTCGAGTCCGAACGGCCCGCCGATCACGAAGCTGAGGTCCCTCCCGCTCTGGCGACGACGCTCGAGAAACCGGCTGAAGTGCAGGGAGTCCATCCGCTCGCCGTCGCGGTGCAGCAACGAGACGAATGCGCGGTCGGGCAGCCTCCGCGCCACGTGCTCGTCCTCGCGCACCTCGATCAGCTCCAGCCGGACGTGCCGCGCGAGCAGCTTCTGATAGTGCTGGACGTCATCGGCGAACGGTGGGCGCAGGCGACCCACGGCGACTACGGCGATCCGCACGGTGGGATACTAAGCGCATATGGAAGATCCCAACACGCCTGATCGCCACATCAATATCCACTTCTCGCCGGAAGTCATGGCGGGCCACTATGCGAATTTCGCCAACGTCAGCCACTCCGACTACGAGTTCACGCTGACCTTCGCCCGCGTCGACCACGAGATCGAGGACGAGGAGATCCCGGGCGTCGTCGTCTCGCGGATCAACCTCTCGCCGAAGTTCATGCGCGAGCTGATCGACGCGATGCAGGACAACTACTCCAAATGGCAGACCCGCGAGGGGATCAAGAACCTGCCGGAGTTCGGGGGCGGCTCTCCAGAGGAGGAGTAGCCCCGGCGCGTCGCGTGAACGCCACCGCGGCGCCGATCCGCTCCAGCGTGGGTGGGTGCGACGCGATCAGCCCGGTCAGCCAGCGCGGAGGATCGAGGTCGGCGACGTTCTGGACGGCGATCTTGCGCTCGAACGACACGAACGCGTCGGCGGCGCCGGAGAGCTCCAGCGAGAACGTGTCGGCCCGGCGCTCGATCGCCCGGGAGAGCCGGCTGCTGATCAGACCGAGCGGGGTCGAGACGACCGCGGTGGCCAGCGCCAGGGCCGGCAGCGCCGCCGCCGTCTCCCGTTGCCGCGGGGCCAGGGCCCAGCTGAGCCGCTGGACCGCCAGCGCCGTCGGACCGGCCACCAGCGCGGCGAAGGCAACGCCCCGCGGGACGTCGCGATGGCGCACGTGGGCCAGCTCGTGGGCGACCACCACCCGCACCTCGTCGCGGTCATAGCGTTCCAGCAGCGTGTCGAACAGCACGACGCGCTTGCTCGGCCCGAGCCCGGTCACATACGCGTTGGCCGCGGTGGTCCGGCGGCTGGCGTCGATCGAGTAGACCTCTCCGACCTTGACGCCGGCCGCCGAGGCCAGCTCCAGCACGTCAGATCGGGTCTCACCCTCCGGCAGCGGCGTGAAGTCGTTGAACACGGGATCGAGCACCACCGGCGCCAGCGCGGCCAGCCCGGCGCCGAGCACCACCGAGCCGGCGGCGGCCGGGGCCCACCAGCCCCGCGGGTACCGGCGCGTGACCCCGACCACGGCGGCGCCCCCGACCGCGGCGAATGCGGTCTGGATCGCCGTCGCCTTGACGATGTCCACCCCCCAGTCACGCCATGACTGGGTCGACAGCCCGACCTTCAGCGAGCGGCGGCGAGCCACCGCCGAGAGCGGCAGCGACGAGAGCGTGCCGGCCAGCGCGAGCGCGGTGGCGGTGGCGGCGCCGGCCGCCAGCGGAGCCCTCGACTGCCCCGGGATCGACGGGGCGCGCGCCCCGCGGCGCACGATCAGCCCGAGGCCGGCGGCTCCCACCGCCGAGCCCGCCAGTCCGATCGCGAGCTGGGGCCTGGCGTAGCGGGCTCCCCGCTCGATCTCGGCGGCGGTGAAGTAGTCGTCGACCGCGACATCATCGGGCTCGATCGGCGATTCTCGCGGCGAGAGCAGGCGGCCCGCGGCTTCGGCGGCCGCCACGGCCAGCAGCACCGGACCGAGCGCTCGGATGCAGGCTGAGGGCCTCACCGGCCAAACTGTACGGATGCGGGTAGCGATCGTCTCCGACGTTCACGGGAACCGGCACGCGTTCGAGGCGGCGTTGTCGGCGATCGCGGAGTCCACCTGTGAGGAGCTCTGGTGCCTGGGCGACCTGGTCGGCTATGGCGCCGAGCCGGATGCCTGCGTCGAGCTCGCGCGCCGGCACGCTGCGATCTCACTGGCGGGGAATCACGACCTCGGCGTCGTCGGGTCGCTGCCGCTGGAGCAGTTCTCCCGCGGGGCGGCGCTCGCGGCGCGCTGGACTCAGGAGACGATCACCACCGAGACCCGCGAGTTCCTGCTCTCGCTTGAGCCCAGCAACGTGGAAGAACAGGTCGGCCTGTATCACGCGAGCCCGCGGGATCCGATCTGGGAGTACGTGCTCTCGCCGCTGCAGGCCGAGCTCTGCCTGGATGTCCAGAGCCATCGCCTGTGCCTGATCGGGCATTCCCACGTCGCACTCTCGTTCTCCCGATTCCCCGGGTCCTCGGCCACCGGTCAGACCCAGGCGCAGGACGACATGCTCCAGCTCGGGGCGGGCGAATGGCTGCTGAACCCCGGCAGCGTCGGCCAGCCCAGGGACGGTGATCCGCGGGCGGCCTGGCTCGAGCTGGACCTCGACGGATGGACCGCCGTCTACCGGCGCACCGAATACGACATCGCCGGTGCCGCAGCGGCCATCCGCGCCGCCCGGCTCCCTAATTCCCTGGCCGAGCGCCTCCAGTTCGGCCAATAGACAGCGCTAGAGCCATCAATCACGAAGTCGTCGGCCTAACCCGCCCCCAACCGGCTCAGCCTCTAAAGTCAGGCGCCGGATGCGCTACCTGCCTCGCGCGCTCCTGGCCGGCGGACTGGGTTTCGCCGCTGCTGCACTCGTCGCCTGCGGCGGCAGCGGCGGTCTGCTCTCATCGACGCAGGCCGGGAGCCTCAACCACCAGCTCGACCAGCTTGCCGCGTCGATAAACGCCGGCCAGTGCACCAGCGCGGCGAAGGCCGCGGTGGACTTCAGCCAGGCGGTGAACAGCCTGCCGGGGTCGGTCAACAGCACGCTGTCCAACAACCTCAAGCAGGGCGCCGCGGCGATCGGGCGGCTGACCGTCAAGGATTGCGGCCAGCTGGCCACGAAGATCCCCACCACACCGGCGAAAACGACCTCGACGGCCACCACGACCACGCCGACGAACACGACCCCGACCACCCCCACCAATACCTCGACCTCGGGCACCGGCCCGACCACGACGCCGCAGACCACGACTGCAACCACCGGCACCGGGTCGGGTACTACCTCTACGCCAAACGGTGGGGCCGGACTCCCTGGTGGGAACACGAGCACCGGCGGCAACGGGGGCGCCGGAACGGGTAACGGAAACGCAAAATGAACTCCACCGCGATGATCGCAGGGCGCTACAGGATCGAGGGACGCCTCGGTGTCGGCGGCATGTCGACGGTGCAGCTGGCCTTCGATCAGCGCCTCGAGCGCTACGTGGCGATCAAGCTGCTGGCGGAGCACCTCGCCGACGATCCGGCGTTCGTGTCGCGGTTCCGGCGCGAGGCGCTGTCCGCGGCTCGGCTCGTGCATCCGAACATCGTCCAGGTGTTCGACTTCGGCTTCGACGAGCACCAGCACCAGCACTTCATCGTGATGGAGCACGTCCCCGGGCATTCCTGCGCGGAGCTGCTGCGCGACCGCGGGCACCTCGACGTCGAGCCGGGCGTGGAGATCATCTCGCAGGCCTGCCGCGGCCTCGACTACGCCCACCGCAACGGGGTCGTGCACCGCGACGTGAAGCCGGGCAACCTGCTGGTCTCCGACACCGATGTGGTCAAGCTCGCCGACTTCGGAATCGCCCGCGCCACCGACCAATCGAGCATCACCCAGGTCGGGTCGGTGCTCGGGACCGCCGCCTATCTGGCTCCCGAGCAGGCACGGGGCGAGGAGGCCGGGCCGCGCGCGGATCTCTACTCGCTGGGCGTCGTCAGCTATCAGCTGCTCTCCGGCCGGCTCCCCTATGAGGCGACCTCGCTCTCCGAGCTGGCGCTCAAGCAGCAGCGCGAATCGCCCGCCCGGCTGGACGAGCTGAACCCGCGCGTCCCCCGCGAGCTGGCCCAGGCGATCGCGATGGCGCTGGCGATCGAGAAGGAGGCCCGGCCCCCGAACGCGATCGTGTTCGCGGACCTGATCCGCAAGGGCGCTCAGGGCATCTCGCCGCTCGACAGCGGAGCCCCCACCGCCCATCTCGGCACCGGCAGCGCCACCCGGGTGCTGGCGGCCCGCGACGAACCCACCGCCGCCACCCGGATCGAACCCCGTGCGCAGCGTCCCCGCACCTCGCGCCCGGCCCCGGCTCGGCCCGTGCGGACGCCGGTGTCAGTCCAGTCGACCCGTGATCTCGGGGCTCAGGCAGATCGGTACGACGAGGGGCGCGCCGCCCAGCCGGTGAAGCGCAAGCGCCGGGGGTTCCGACGCCTGGTCGCGTTCCTGGCCCTGATCGCCATGTTCATCGTGGCGGTGGTCGTCGCGGTGGTGATCGCCACGGGAACGTCGAACACGGCCGTCCAGTTCCGCAACGTCGTCTCACGCGACGTCAACGGCGCGATCTCGACCGTGCGTAGCATCATCAACCAGAACACGAAGTAGCCGCCGTCCCGCTCAGACGGAGCCCGGTGCGGCGCCGGAGCGCAGCGCCGCGGCCACCTCGGGGAGGCGCCCGGCATCGATCGCCGTGCGCAGGTCCTCCATCAACCTGGCGATGAAGCTCAGGTTGTGCAGGGTGATCAACCGGGCCGCGGTCAGCTCACCGGCTCTCAGCAGATAGTGGAGATAGGCGCGGGTATAGCCACCGGCGCAGGCCGGGCAGGGACACCCCTCGAGGATCGGCTCCGGCGATTCGCGCCAGCCGCCCTTGGCCAGGTCGACGCGCCAGCGGCGGTCAGGGTCGGCGATCAGCGCGACGCCATGGCGGCCGAGCCGGGTCGGCATCGCGCAATCGAAGGTGTCGATCCCGTGCTCGACCCCGGCGATCAGGTCGTCGATCTCGCCGATCCCCAGGAGATGACGCGGGCGCTCGGGGACGAGCCGCTCGAGCTCGAGCGTCGACCAGGCGACGACCTCGTACATCTGGGCCTTGTCCTGACCGAGCGAGCCACCGATGGCGATCCCGTCGCAGGTGCTGGCGGCCACCGTCGCGGCGGACTCGACACGGAGGTCCTGATCGACGCCGCCCTGCACGATGCCGTAGACGGCCTGGTCCCGCGGCCCGTGCTGCTCGTGCCAGCGCAGGCAGCGGTCGAGCCAGCGATGGGTCCGCTCCGTCGAGCGCTCGGTGTACTCCCGGGTGACGTGGAACGGCGTGCATTCGTCGAACACCAGGGCGATGTCCGAGTGCAACGCCGCCTGGATCTCCATCGAGGTCTCCGGGCCGATGAAGCGCACACCCCCGTCCACATACGAGCGGAACCGCACGCCCTCCTCCTCGATCGACAGGATCGCCCCGTCGGTGCGCGCTCCACGGCTGCGCCCCTTGATCTCATCGGCGACGTTGCCGTGGCCCATCGAGAACACCTGAAAGCCGCCCGAGTCCGTGATGATCGGCCGCTGCCAGCGCATGAACTCGTTCAGGCCGCCGAAGCGGTCGACCAGTTCGTGGCCGGGCGCCAGGAACAGATGAAAGGTGTTGCCGAGGACCATCTCGTATCCGAGCGCCTCGACGTCGCGCGGCTCCAGCGTCTTGACCACGCCCTTGGTGGCCAGCGGTATGAACGCCGGGGTCCGCACCTCGCCGCGCGCGAGCTCGAGCACCCCGGTGCGGGCCAGCGAGGAGGGGGAGCGGGTCCGGACCGTGAACAACACGGCCCGGACCCTACTTTGGAGCTGCGCTACGAGGCCGCGCCGGGCGACTCGCCGGCGGACGGGACTTCCGCGGCGCCGTGCTCGCTGGCCTCGATCGTCTTGGCGGCGCCGCCGCCGACGGCGATCGACACCTTGCGGGGCTTGCGCTGCTCGGGCTTCGGAATCCGGACCTCGAGCACGCCGCGGTCGAAGCTGGCGCTGATCGAGTCGGCCCGGACGCCCTCCGGCAGCGTCAGCGAGCGCGAGAACCTTCCGGCGGCCCGCTCGACTCGGTAGTAGCCCTCCTTGCGCACCTCGTGATCGGCCTTGCGCTCACCGGAGATGGTCAGGACGTTCTCGTCGAGCTCGATGTTCACGTCGCCCTCGCCCAGACCCGGCAGGTCCGCCCGCAGGACGTACTCGGCCTCGGTCTCGATCAGATCGGTGGCGGGGATCCACCCGCGCTGGGCGTTTCCGCCGTTCTGCGTCGGCGAGTCGAAGAAGGTGTTGAACAACCGGTTCATCTCGTTCTGCATCGTGTGCAGTTCGCGTACCGGCTCCCAGCGGATCAGTGCCATTTGGGCCTCCAAAGAAGAAGTTAGCCTGCACCTGGCAGTATAAAATCTAAGTCGATCCGTGTCAAGTCTGTTACCCCGTTGCGAGACGGCGAGAGGCTGGTCGAATTTTCTCCCTAGGCGGGAGGAAATACAGCCAGCCTCGTCGATCCGAGCGCTACGGGCGCCGGGTACTGGCGGCCGGGCAACCGGCCGTCACGTAACAGGCCAGCGGGGGCTCGGCCGCGACGTGGGGGTAGGTGGCCAGGGTGGTGGCCACGACCGCGCCGGTGTTGGCGAAGTCGGTGACGAAGGTCAGCGGATTGACCCCCGGCATCAGCGGATGCGAGCAGACGGCGCCTGGGGACAGGCGCGATGGATCGGCCGGCCCGGCGTGCGTGAGCGCGTCCAGGGCGAGCTGGTAGGCGGTGTTGTCGTAGGTCCCGACGCCGAGGTGCTCGCTGATGTCGAGCGGGCAGACCTGCTGGATCGGCACGTTGATGATCTGCCCTCCGCCGCCCTGAAGCGACGAGGACGCGGCCGGGCCGATGTTCGGGACGACGACCTCGTCGGTGTTCGTGTACACGTCGGTGTAGGAGATTCCCGGGAACGTCTCCTGGGTGGAGTTGAGCGCGGCTATGAAGGCGGCGTTCGAACGCTGCTGCCAGATCGCCGGGGCGCAGCCGATGGCGCACAGCGGGATAGCGTCGAGGGTCCCGTGGTTGCTCGGGGAGAGCCCGATCACGTCGTCGACCATCGTCCGGGTGTCGGGCCAGAACCGCAGCGCCCAGCGCGGGACCATCCCGCCCTGGGAATGGCCGACGATCTCGATCCGCCGGCCCGAGAGCGCGTGCATCTGGCGGATCGCGTACACGACGTACTCGCCGGCGATCTGGATATCGCCCATCCCGTTTCCGGGCAGGGCGACCGTGCAGAAGGGCCAGTGCTGCGCGCTGAGGGCCCGCTCCCAGTTCCACGAGAAATCGGCCGCGGGATTGACCGTCGTTCCGGGTACGAGCAGAACCGGCTCGCGCGCGGAGCCCGCCACGCCCGAGGTGCAGACGAGCGCCGCCTGAAGCGAGCTCGCCGGCACCGACAGGGCCGGCCCGGGAGTGTTGACCGGCGCGTAGGTGATCGCCTGAGCGGACCCACAAGTCAGCAGCGCCAGCACCGTCAGCAACAGCGGGGCAATGCAGGCACAGCGAACCAAGCGCGGTCGGCCTCCCACGGCTCTCACGCACGGAGTTATACCCGGACCGGCGCCCGAGCGAACCCGCACCCCCGGCCGAACCCCGGCCGAGCCTCCGGCCGAGCGAACCCGCACCCGGCCGAACCGCGCCCTACGCCTCCGAGATCAGCGACCGCCCGGTCATGGCCGCAGGCTGGTCGATCCCCAGCAGCGCCAGCGCGGTCGGTGCCACATCGGCGAGCACGCCGCCATCGCGCAGCGTCAGCCCCGGGACCGTGACGATCAGCGGGACCGGATTCAGCGAGTGCGCGGTGTTGGGGCTTCCGTCCGGCTCCAGCATGTGGTCGGCGTTGCCGTGGTCGGCGGTCACGATGCAGGCGCCGCCGGACGCATGGACCGCCTCGACGATCGCGGCCAGGCACTCATCGACCGTCTCGATCGCCTTCACCGCCGCCGGGATCACCCCGGTGTGCCCGACCATGTCGGCGTTGGCGAAGTTGATGATCCCGAAGCTCGGAGAATCCTCCTTCCAGGCGGCCACGAACGCCGCGGCGGCCTCCCGCGCGCTCATCTCTGGCTTGTGGTCGTAGGTCGGGACGTCGCGGGGCGAGGGGACGAGCTCGCGGCGCTCCCCGGTGCACTCCTGCTCGTCGCCGCCGTTGAAGAAGTAGGTCACGTGCGGGTATTTCTCGGTCTCGGCCACGTGGAGCTGGCGCAGACCGTGCTCGGCGATCACCACCGAGAGCGTCGTCGCGGGGTGCTCCGGCGGGAAGGCCACCGGATACGGCCAGCCTTCCTCGTACTCGGTCATAGTGGCGTAGCGCAAGATCGGCTCTGCACCGCCGCGATCGATCTCATCGAAGCCCGGCTCGGCCAGCGCCCGGGTGATCTCGCGCATCCGGTCCGGGCGGAAGTTGAAGGCGATCACCGAGTCCCCGGGCCGGATCCGCGCCTCCTCCCCCACCAGCACCGGCTTGATGAACTCGTCCGTCTCGTCCCGCTCGTACGCCGCCCGCGCGGCCTCAGGACCACTCGAGGCGGTGTGCTCGGCGCGGCCGTGGACCAGCAGGTCATAGGCCAGCTGGACCCGGTCCCAGCGCTTGTCGCGATCCATCGCGTAGTAGCGACCGATCACCGTGCCGATCCGGCCGGCTCCGGCGTCGGCCATCCACTCCTCCGTGGTCTCGAGATACTCGGCGCCGCCGTGGGGCAGCGTGTCGCGCCCGTCGGTGAAGGCATGGAGCACCAGATCCTCCACATCAAGCTCGGCGCCGAGCTTGATCAGCGCCTCCAGGTGGCCCCAGCCCGAGTGCACGCCGCCGTCGGAGACCAAGCCGATCAGGTGCACGCGATCAGCGCCCGTGAACGCCTCCCGAAGGACTGCGTTGGAAGCCAGCGTCCCATCGCCGACCGCGGCGTCGATCCGGGTCAGGTCCTGCATCACGACTGCGCCGGCGCCGAGATTCAGATGCCCCACCTCGGAGTTGCCCATCTGCCCCTCGGGCAGGCCAACGGCGGTCCCGAAGGCGGTCAGCTCGGTGTGCGGATAACCGGACCAGAGCTCGTCGAAGACCGGCGTGGACGCCAGCGATACGGCGTTGCCGTCCCCGTCCGGGGCCAGACCCCAGCCGTCGAGGATGACCAGCACGGTGGCCGGCACCGGGACCGCCCGAGCTCCACCGGGCAGCGCCATCAGGCGGCGGCGATGATCGCCGCGAACGACTCCGCCTCGAGGCTCGCGCCCCCGACCAGCGCGCCGTCGACGTCGGGCAGGGCCAGCAACTCCGCGGCATTGTCCGCCTTGACGCTGCCCCCGTAGAGCACCCGGGTCAGCTCGGCCTGTTCGCGCGAGCGGTCGGCGACCAGCGCGCGGACGAAGGCGATCGCGTCCTGCGCCTGGTCCGGGGTGGCCACGATGCCCGTGCCGATCGCCCAGATCGGCTCGTAGGCGATCACGATTTCCCCCAGGCGCTCGGTCTCGACCCGGGCCAGGTCCTCCTGCACCTGGTGACGCAGCTTGCGCTCGGTGTCGCCGCGCTCGCGCTCCTCCTCGGTCTCGCCGACGCACAGGATCACCTGCAGACCGGCCGCCAGCGCGGCCGGCACCTTCTGCGCGAGCGCCTTGTCCGACTCTCCGAACAGCTGGCGTCGCTCGGAGTGACCGAGGATGACGCCCTGTACGCCGACCTCGACCAGCATCGGCGCCGACACCTCGCCGGTGTAGGCGCCGCTGTCGGCCTGGTGCATGTTCTGCGCGTACACCTGCACGCGCGAGCCGCGGGTCGAGTCGACCATCGGCGCTAAAGACAAAAAGGCGGGGCAGATCGCCACGTCGACGCCATCGGCATCCGAGACCCGCGGGAGCAGCGCCTGGATGAACTCCTCCGCCTCGGCAATGGTCTTGTGCATCTTCCAGTTGCCGGCGATGAGGGGAGTGCGCTTGGCGGCGTTCATAGCTCAGTCCCTACCCGCGGGGCGGTCTCGGAAATGCGCCGGGTGGCGTTCATGCCAGCGCCTCGACTCCGGGCAGGGCCTTGCCCTCGATCAACTCGAGCGCGGCCCCACCTCCGGTGGATAAATGGGTGACCCGGTCGGCCAGTCCGAACTGGGCGATCGCCGCGGCCGAGTCGCCCCCGCCGATCACGGTGGTGCCGGGCGCAGCGGCCACCGCCTGGGCCACGGCCAGCGTTCCGGCGGCGAACGGCTCGAGCTCGAACGCCCCCATCGGGCCGTTCCAGAAGGTCATCCCGGCCGCGGCGATCGTGGCCGCGTATTCCTCCGCCGTGCCAGGCCCGATGTCCAGTCCCATCATCCCGTCGGGCACCTCGACTCCGTCGAGCGCCGTCGCCTCGGCATCGGCGGAAAAGCGCTCGGCGATCACCAGGTCGCGCGGAAGTTCGAGTGAGGCGCGGGCCTCGGACCGGCGCTCCAGCGTTCCCCGCGCCAGCGAGACGTCTTCGGCCGCGCAGAGCGAGTCTCCGACGCCGTGGCCCTGGGCGGCCAGAAACGGAAAGCACATCGCGCCGCCGATCAGGATCGTGTCGGCCACCTCGAGAAAGCGGTCGATCACGGCGATTTTGTCGCTGACCTTGGCTCCCCCCAGCACCGCCACCAGCGGTCTGGCCGGGTCCTCGAGCAGTCCGGTCAGCGTCTCCACCTCGCGCTCCAGCAGCAATCCGGCGGCGCGGTCGGAGATCAGGTGCGCGACCCCCTCGGTCGAGGCGTGAGCCCGATGGGCGGCGCCGAATGCGTCATCGACGTACACGTCGCCCAGCTCGGCCAGCGCGGCGGCCAGCTGGGGGTCGTTCTTCGTCTCACCCGGCTCGTAGCGCACGTTCTCGAGCACCAGCACCTCGCCGCGCCCGAGCGACTCCACCATCGCCCGGACTTCGTCGCCGACGACGGCCGGGGCCAGGGTGACCTTCGCGTCGGTCAGCTCGGCCAGGCGGTCGACCGCCGGCCGCAGAGAGAACTCCGGCTCACGGTCCTTCGGCCGTCCCAGGTGCGAGACCAGCACCAGCCGGGCGCCGCGGCGACGCAGGAAATCGATGGTCGGCAACGCGGCCCGGATCCGGGTGTCGTCGGTGACCCGATCACCGGCGAGCGGAACGTTGAAGTCAACCCGAACCAGAACCCGCTTGCCGTCCAGATCGCCCAGGTCCCGAAGCGTCCTCACAGCAGCCTTTGCACGAGATCCGCAACCCGGTTCGAGTAGCCCCACTCGTTGTCGTACCAGGCGACGACCTTGACCATCGTGCCGTCCATCACGGCGGTCAGCTGCGAGTCGACGATCGAGGAGGCGGGGTTCTTGACGATGTCGGACGAGACGATCGGATCCTCGGTGTACTCGAGGAACCCCTTCAGCGGGCCGTCGGCGGCCGCGGCCTTGAGCGCCTCGTTGATCTCCTCCACGGTCGTCGCCCGATTTGTCTCGACCGTCAGGTCGACGACGCTGCCGGTCGGTACCGGGGCCCGGACGGCGAAACCGTGCAGCTTGCCGTTGAGCTCCGGGATCACCGCGCCGATCGCCTTGGCCGCCCCGGTCGAGGCCGGGATCAGGTTGACGGCTGCGGCGCGAGCGCGGCGGAGGTCCTTGTGGGGCATGTCCTGGAGGCGCTGGTCCGCGGTGTAGGCGTGGATCGTGGTCATCAGGCCGTGCTTGATGCCGACCAGGTTGTGCACGACGTGCGCGACCGGCGCCAGGCAGTTGGTGGTGCAAGATGCGTTCGAGATGACGGTGTGCTCGGCGGGGTTGTAGGCCTTATCGAAGTTCACTCCGAGCACCACCGTGACGTCGGGGTTGGTGGCCGGCGCCGAGATCACCACCTTCTTGGCCCCGGCCTCCAGGTGCTTGGCCGCGTTCTCGCGGTCGGTGAACAACCCGGTCGACTCGATCACCACGTCGGCGCCGATCTCGCCCCAGGGCAGCGCCGCCGGATCGCGCTCGGCCAGCACGCGGATCTCCTGGCCGTCCACCCGCAGGCCGGTGTCGGTGGCCTCGACCTTCCCGGGGAACGGCCCGTAGGTCGAGTCGTAACGGAGCAGATGGGCGATCGTCTTCGGATCCACGAGGTCGTTGACCGCCAGCCATTCGATGTCGGCGCCTCGTTCGTGGGCAGCCCGAAAGACGTTCCGGCCGATCCGGCCGAAGCCGTTGATCCCCACACGTACCGACATGGTCTGAAGCCTCCGGGTTGTTTCTGAGTGAGCGCGCCAACTAGCGGCACCGACTCCCGTCGGTCTCTGAAGGCTATCTGAATCGGCCTCAGCCCCCCGGCGGCCGTCACCCGTTACCGGCCGGAGCAGGGATTACCGGCGGGAGACGACCTCGACGCGCAAACCGTCGGGATCGAGCAGGTAGCCGGCGTAGTAGCCGCTGCCGTACTGCGGCCGCGGACCGGGAGCCCCATCGTCGGACCCGCCGTTGGCCAGCCCGGCCCGGTGAGCGCCGTCGACCGCCGCCTTGCCACTGGCGTGCAGGGCGATATGGCCGTATCCGGGGCCCGGCTCGCGGCCGCGCGTGACGATCCAGAACACGGGACCGTTGATTCCGTAGGCCACGACGTGCTCGGACTCGATCATCCGTCGGGCGCCGAGCGCGAAGAACACCGCGTCGTAAAACGCCGCCGATCGCGCCAGATCGGCGACCTCGAAGCCGACGTGATCGATCATCCGGCCCGCTTGATGTCGCGGTGGATCACCTCGACGAGGTATCCCTCCCCGGGCCGGTAGCGCTCGGCCAGGTGCTCGGCGATCGCCACCGACCGGTGGCGGCCGCCGGTGCAGCCGATGCCCAGCACCAGGTGGGCCTTGCCTTCGAGCAGGTATTGGGGCAGCAGGTAGTCGAGCAGCGGGTGCAGCCGCCGGTAGAACTCGTCGAGCTCACCCTCCCGGTTTATGTATTGGAGCACCCGGGAGTCCGTCCCGGTCAACGGCCGCAGCTCCGGCTCGTAGTGCGGGTTGGGCAGGAAGCGCACGTCGAAGAGCAGATCCGGATCGCGGATCGGGCCGTATTTGAAGCCGAAGCTCTCGAAGGTGACGGCCAGACGGCCGGGCGAGCGGGGCATCAGCTCGTCGGTGAGCTTGCGCCGCAGCATCGCCGCGGTCAGCCCGTCGGTCTTGATCACCACATCGGCGCGGCTGCGCAGTGGCGCGAGCAGCGCCCGTTCCCTGGCGATCCCCTCGGCGACGCTGCCGGTCGGGGCCAGCGGATGCCGGCGCCTGGTCTCCTTGTACCGGGTCTGCAGCGTTTGCTCATCCGCCTCCAGGAACAGCACCCGGTGCCTGACCCCGGTGGCCTTGAGGTCGTCCAGCATGCTGGCCAGACCTTCGAAGTAACTCCCGCCACGGACGTCGGAGACGACGGCGGCGCGCGCGACCTTGGAGCCCGTGTGCATGAACAGGTCGACCAGCGAGCGCAGCATCTCCGAGGGCAGGTTGTCGACGCAGAAATAGCCCTCGTCCTCGAATGCCGCCATCGCCGTGGACTTCCCGGCCCCGGAGAAGCCGGTGATCACCACGAGGTCGGTCAAGGCCGAGACCGACGCGTCGTCCCGTTCCGCTTCGTCCTGATCGGGCCCGTCAAGCCTCTCAGAGGATCCGGTTGAGAAGGCTTCCATGGTTAAAGCTTGACGTGTCTCGCGGACGCGCGTTCCTGCCGCGCATACGTCGTCGCGAGCGGCGTGGCGCGGGCTCGGGCCGTCGTATGGCACGATCCACGCGTGCACCGTCGCAGAGGGCGCATCGGAATCGTTGCGACCCTGACGTTCTTGTTCGGCGTGTTCTCGGCGCAGCCGGGGCCGGCCGATCAGCCCGTCCCCCAGCTTCCGGTCGTCTCGGCGCAGGTCGCCGGCACCACCACAGGCCCGGCGATGCCCCCGGGATTCCTCGGGTTCTCGTTCGAAACCCGCGCCCTTCATGTCTACACCGGGCGCGACCCGACCGCCGTCAATCCCGTGCTCGTCCAGTTGATCCGGGCGCTGAACCCTGGGCAGACGCCGATCCTGCGCATCGGCGGCGACAGCACCGATCAGACCTGGTGGCCGACCCCGGGTGTGATTCCCCCCGGCGGAATCAACTACGGGCTGACCAAGGGCTGGATGCGCACGACGCGGGCGCTGGCCACCGCCACCGGCGCCAAGCTGATCGTCGGGGTCAATCTCGCCGCCAACCGCCCGGCGCTGGCGGCCCAGGAGGCGCGGGCGATCATCCAGGGCATCGGTCGCCAGGACCTCGCCGCCCTGGAGATCGGCAACGAGGCCGACCTCTACGGCCAGTTCGCCTGGTACAAGGACCGGCGCCGGCGCGTGGTGTTCGCCCGCCCCCGCAACTACGACCTGACCGCGTTCATCCACGACTTCGCCCGCTGGCGGGCGGCGATGCCCAAGATCGCGCTGGCCGGGCCGACGTTTGCCGGGACCACCTGGATGGCCGGCCTGAACACCTTCCTCGGCGCCGAGCAGGGTCTCGGCTACGTGACGTTCCACCGCTATCCGCTGCGCGGCTGCGTCTCCGATCCGACCTCCCCGTCCTTCGCCTCTATCCCGAACCTGCTCGCCGACACTTCGTCCGTCGGCCTGGCCCAGCAGGTCGTGCCCTACGTCGACACGACGCACACCCACGGGCTCACGTTCCGCCTTGACGAGCTCAACTCGGCGGCCTGCACCGGCCGGTCCGGCGTCAGCGACACGTTCACCTCCTCCCTCTGGGTGCTCGACACCCTGTTCAACCTCGCCGCCGTCGGCGTCGACGGCGTCAACGTGCACACGCTCCCCAACGCCGCCTATGAGCCGTTCTCGTTCACCCACCAGGGCAAGACCTGGAAGGCCTTCGTCCGCCCCATCTACTACGGCCTGATGATGTTCGCCGACGCGTTCCCGCCAGGCGCCAGGCTGTTGACGGTGTCCGCGCCGACGGGCCCGGTGAAGGTCTGGGCCACCGTCGGCACCGACGGGCGGGTCCACGTGGTCCTGATCAACAAGGACCCCAGCGTGGCCGTCTCCGTCCACCTACAGCTCCCGGGCACCGCGACCCCGGCCACCGTCGCGTCGCTGAACGCGCCTTCGCTGAGCGCCACGACCGGCGTCGCGCTCGGCGGCCAGACCTTCGGCAGCAGCACCCGCACGGGCAAGCTGGCCGGCCGGATCACCACGGCCCAGCTCACCCCGCTGCTGGGCACCTACACGGTCACGCTCCCCGCGGGCAGCGCGATGATGCTCACGCGCTAGCTACACGCCCGTGCGGTGCAGCTCGCGGTGGAGTTCGCGCGCGAGCTTGCCCGGTAGGCCGGGGACGGCCTCGAGCTCCTCGCTCGAGGCGGCGATGATCGCGTCCGGAGAGCCGAAGTGGGCCAGCAGCGCGCGCTTGCGGGCCGGGCCGACGCCGGGGAGCTCGTCGAGGATCGAGGCGGTCATCGCCCGGTCCCGGCGGTTACGGTGATGGGTGATGGCGAACCGGTGGGCCTCGTCCCGGACCCGCTGGAGCAGCTGCAGCTCGGGGGTGTCGTGGGCCAGCCGCAGCGGGGCGGCGCGACCGGGGATGAACACCTCCTCGATCCGCTTGGCCAGCGAGATCACCACCACGCCGCGCTCGCGGAAGCCCTGGAGCGCCCGCAGCCCGGCCGCCAGCTGGCCCTTGCCGCCGTCGATCACGATCAGGCTGGGCAGGGCCGCGAAGCTCGGGTCGTAGTCCTTGTCGTGCGGCGAGACCTCGCGCTGCTGCTCCCACCGGGCCATCCGCCGCCCCAGGATCTCCTCCATCGCCGCAAAATCGTCGGGCCCGTAGTCGCCGTTGCCGCCGTTCTCCGCACCGTCGCCCACGGTGAAGACCTTGAACCGCCGGTAGTCGGATTTCTTGGGCGCGCCGCCTTCGAACACGACCATCGAGGCGACGGTGTTGGTCCCCATCAGCGTGGAGATGTCGTAGCACTCGATCCGCATCGGGATCGTGTCGAGCCCCAGCGCCTGCTGGAGGCCGTCGAGCGCCTCGACCCGCTGCTGGCGCCGGCGCTCGGAGCGCAGCTTCTCCTGGTCGAGCGCCAGCCGGGCGTTGCGCTCGGCCAGTTCCAGGATCCGCCGCTTGTCGCCGCGTTCGGCCGGGCGGATCTCCACCGGCATGCCGCGCCGCTCGCCGAGCGCCTGAGCCAGCGCGGGGGCCGCCCCGAGCTCGCGCTGAACCACCAGCAGCGGCGGCACCATCATCGCGCTGGCGTAGTACTGGAGGATGAACGCCTCGGCGACCTCGGCGATGTCGGCGTTGACCTCATTGTCGAGATAGAAGCTCTGGCGGTCGGAGAGCACGCCGTCGCGGACCTGGAAGACCTGCGCGTTGGCCTCCCCGTCGCCGACGGCGACGGCGATCGCATCGAGCGTGCCAACCGTCTCGTTGGACACCCGCTGGCGCTCTAGCAGCGACTTCACCGCGCGCAGCCGGTTGCGCTCGCGGGCGGCGTCCTCGTAGCGCTGGTCCTCGGAGGCCTCGCGCATCGATCGCTCGAGCGAGCGCTCGATCTCCCGGTAGCGGCCCGACAGGAAGGCGATCACCCCGTCGATTCCAGCGCGGTAGTCCTCGCGGCTGACGTAGCCCACGCACGGGGCCTCGCACCGCTTGATGTAGTAGTCCAGGCACGGCGAGCCGGTCCGGCGACCGGGCTCCGGGCCCTCGCACGAGCGGAACATGAACACCTTGCCGAGCACCTCGAGCGTCGAGCGCACCCGCTTGGCGTTGCTGAACGGGCCGAAGTAGGCGCGGTCGCGCCGGTGGCGTTCGCGCGTGAAGTACACCCGGGGGAAATCCTCGTCCAGCGAGATCGCGATGTACGGATAGGACTTGTCGTCCCGCAGCCGGATGTTGAAGCGCGGCTTGTACTGCTTGATGAAGTTCGACTCCACCAGCAGCGCCTCGGCCTCGGTCTGCACCACCAGCGCCTCGATGTGGTCGATCATCGGCACCAGGTCGCGGCCCACCCGGGTGCTCGGGTTGGAGAAGTGCGAGGCGACCCGCTTGCGGATCGAGATCGCCTTGCCGACGTAGATCACCTTGCCGCGGGCGTTGCGGAACACGTAGACGCCCGGCTCATCCGGGAGCTCTCGGCGATTGTCAGCGGCGACTACAGACATCGCTATCGATGTTAGTTAGGCCTCAGTCCGCGGTGAACGAGAGCGCCAGGCCGGTCAGGGCCACCACCAGGGCACACGCCGCGATCGTCGCGCCGATCCCCGCGCTGGGGGAATTTGCGTAGTAGGCGGGCGGGGTCAGAGCCGGGTTGACGATGTTGGCTCCGTTCGTCGGCGGCGTCGAGGTCGCGTGCAGCACGAACGCCAGGCCGATCGCCGCCGCCCCGGAGACCGTCAGGCGCGCCGTGCGACCACCCACCGCGGCGATCACCGCCATCGCCCCGGCCAGCACCGCCAGCAGCACGTCGACGATCGAGTAGACCTGCCAGGCCGTCGGGTCGCGGGGGATTCCGCGCAGCACGTCGGAGCCGGCGAACCGGGCCAGCAGCGACGGCGAGAGCTGGTGGCTCCAGGTCAGGAACAGCGACCCGAACAGAACCAGGGCCCCGCCCATGATCATCCAGTCGGCGAGCAGTCCGCGGCTGTTTCGGTCAAGCGCGAGGCCCCGGCGCGCGCGCCCGCGTCGGTCCGGGAGGCGCCGCACCTCCCCCCGCCCTCGACGGTCCAGCCGGCGGCGGCGCCGAGGCGGCCTCGCCTCTGCCTCAGGTTTCGCCGATTCCACTGGCAGGACAGTAACCTCCCTGACGGCCATGCCCGTCGACGCGCCACGCACCGTCGTTCGAACCTGCCCACTGTGCGAGGCGACCTGCGGGCTCGTGCTCGAGCTCGACGGCGACCGCATCGTCTCGGTCCGCGGGGACCGGGAGGACGTGCTCAGCCACGGCTTCATCTGCCCCAAGGGCGCCGCGTTGAAGGAGCTCCACGCCGACCCCGACCGGATCCGCACGCCGCTGATCCGGGACGAGCACGGGAACTTCAACGCCGCCACCTGGGATCAGGCCTTCGCGCTGATCGACGCGCGGCTGTCCCCGATCCTGAAAGCCGACCGCAACTCGGTCGCCCTCTACCTCGGCAATCCCAACGCGCACCTGATCGGCAACATCCTCTACGGGCGGGTGCTGGCCAAGTCGCTGGGGACTCGCAATCTCTACTCGGCCAGCACCGTCGATCAGTACCCCAAGCAGATGGCCTCGGCGCTGATGTTCGGCACGGGCGCCACCGTCGCCGTGCCCGACGTCGACCGCACCGACTATCTGCTTGTGCTCGGCGCCAACCCACTCGCCTCCAACGGCAGCCTGATGACCGCGCCGGACATGCGCGGACGCCTGCGCGCCCTCCAGGCCCGCGGCGGCAAGCTGGTGGTCATCGACCCGCGCCGCAGCCGCACCGCCGAGGTGGCCGACGAGCACCACTTCATCCGTCCCGGTACCGACGCCCACCTGCTGTTCGCGATCGCCCACGTGCTGTTCGACGAGGGTCTGGCCGATCCGGGCGAGCACATCGGCCCGCTGTGCGCCGGCCTCGACGACGTGCGCCGGCTGGCCGAGCCGTTCAGCCCGGAGGCGACGGCCCCGCTGTGCGGAATCGAGGCGGATCAGATCCGCCGGATCGCGCGCGAGCTGGCCGCGGCGCCACGCGCCGCCGTCTACGGCCGGATCGGGACCTGCACCCAGGAGTTCGGGACGCTGGCCAGCTGGCTGGTCGATGTCCTCAACGTGCTGAGCGGCAACCTCGACCGCGAGGGCGGAGCGATGTTCCCGCTCGCCGCCGCCGGTCACGCCAACGCGGCCGGCACCCCGGGCCGGGGCCGCGGCGTTCGGTTCGGCCGCTGGCAGAGCCGGGTCCGCGGCGCCGGCGAGATCTTCGGCGAGCTGCCCGCGGCGTGTCTGGCCGAGGAGATCGAGACCCCCGGCGAGGGTCAGGTTCGCGCGCTGCTGACCTTCTGCGGCAACCCGGTCCTGTCCACGCCCAACAGCGGCCGGCTCGACGCCGCGCTGGCCGAGCTCGAGTTCATGGTCAGCGTCGACGTCTACCTCAACGAGACCACACGGCACGCCGACGTGATCCTTCCCGGCCCCTCTCCGCTGGGGCGCTCGCACTACGACCTCGCGCTCTACCAGTTCGCGATCCGCAACGTGGCCAACTACTCGCCGCCGTCGCTGCCGCCCGATCCGGACCTGCCGGAGGAGTCGATCACGATGCTGCGGCTCGCCGCTGTCGCCGCCGGGCTCGGTCCCGACGCCGACCTCGAGGCGTTCGACGCGGCGGTCGCGCGGAACCTGATCGAGCGCGAGCTCCAGACTCCGGAGTCGATCGTCTTCGGCCGCTCCGCCGACGAGCTGCTGGCCGCGCTGGAGCCCCGCGTCGGCCCCGAGCGCCTGCTCGACCTGATGCTGCGCACCGGTCCCTACGGCGACGGTTTCGGCGTCCGCCCGGCCGGCCTCACCCTGGCCGCGCTCGAGGCGGCGCCACACGGGATCGACCTGGGGCCGCTGCAACCCCGGCTGCCCGACGCGCTGCGCACGCCCAGCGGTCGGATCGAGCTCGCCCCGGAGTCGATCGTGGCCGACGTCGACCGCCTGCGCGCGGCGCTGGGCGCGCAGGCACGCGCCGGGGAGCCCGGGATGGTCCTGATCGGGCGCCGCCAGCTGCGCTCCAACAACTCCTGGATGCACAACCTGCCGATGCTCGTGCGCGGCAAGGATCGCTGCACGCTGCACGTCCACCCGGATGACGCCGAGCGCCACGGTCTCAGCGACGGTCTGCCCGCGGTCATCACCTCCCGCGCGGGAACGCTGTCGGCTCAGGTCGAGGTGACCGACGCGATCATGCCCGGCGTGGTCAGCCTCCCCCACGGCTGGGGGCACACCGCGCCCGGAACGAACACCCGGGTCGCCACCGCCCACGCCGGCGTCAACAGCAACCTGCTCACCGACGAGCTCGAGCTCGACGCGCTCTCGGGCAACGCGGTTTTGAACGGGATCCCCGTGACCCTGTCGGCGCCGGTGCCCGAGACGCCGCGTGACCCGGTCGCGCTCGAGACCGCCTGACGCGGCAACGCTGAACCGTCTCGCCAGGTTCGGGACGAACTACATCAATGAGGGGGTCGGTCCCTAGCAGTGCTCCGTCAGATCGGGCCGGTGGGGCGGGGAGAGCGGCCGGACGGCCGGTCGGCCGGGACGAACCTCTTTCGCTACAGCAAACTCGGCCGCGCGGGTCCCGGGGAGTGAACTTTGGCGCGTGATGCACCTGTGGCGTGCAGGCAACGCCAAACCTCGTGGCTGTGGGGTGGGCCGGATGGAGCTTGGGGCCGTAGGGTGAGTAATTCAGCCTACGGCCCCAACCCGGGTGCTCAGCAGCGGGGTTTGGCAACCCAAATCAGCCGTTCCACGGCCGCCGACCCGCGTGCCGGGCGCCGCAAGGGCCGAACCCTTCACCGAAGAAGTTCGCCGCAGACCCACCCAAGCGCCCAGGCGACAGCAGGACAAGCCACAGGCCAGCGCCCCTCGCCCGGTCGACCTGACGAAGTCCTACTTAGTCCGCTGCTCAAAAAAGCTTCAAACCTTGGCGCGATCTGCACCTGACAGGCGCACAGCGAGCCAAAAGTTCGGCTAATACTTGCGCGCGGAATAGACCACGGCGAACACCGCGTAGGCGCACCCGGCGATCAGGGCGATCCAGGCGATCGTGCCCGCGCCGGTGGCGAACATCCGGTGGCTGGCGGTGAAGACCACGGCCGCTGCACCCACGGCGACGTAGAGGATCAGGCGGCGCGAGTCGCCGAGCGAGTACAGCGCGATCCGGTGCTCGCGGTAGAGCCGGAAGGCGACCCAGGCGAAGGTGGCCAGGAAGGCCAGCGAGGCCGCCTGCAGCGCCACGTTGGCGCCGGTCCCACCGCCGGGGATCAGCACCACCAGCGCCGCGATGATCAGGATGATCGCGACGTTGCGGACGTTCGGGTTGATGTTGAACTTCATGGTGCCTCGCTACTCGGCGTGTGCTGTGCATAAGCGTACGCCGTCGGGGGCCCGGGGTCGGCAGCGACCTCGCCCCGCGCCGGCGGGGAGACGATCGGCGGACCGGCCTGCGACCCGTGCTCGGGGACCATCGGCCGCCCGACCGATGGCTCGACGGCCACGCGCTCGGCCGCGAACCGGTATCCGACCCCGAAGTGGGTGTGCACGTAGCGCCAGCCGGGCGAGACCCGCTCGAGCTTCTGCCGCAGCTTGCGCACGAACACGTCGACCGAGCGATCGCCGCGGACCATCGTGTAGCCCCATACGCGCTGATAGATCTGCTCGCGCTCGAGCACCCGGCCGTCGGCCACCGCGAGTTGCTGGAGCAGTTCGTATTCCTTGCGGGACAGCCCGGCCGACTCCGGCCCCACGTAGGCGTCGAAGCGATCCGGGCGGATCGCCAGCTCCCCGGCGGTGATCGTGGCCTCCTCCACCGGGAGATCGCCGACCCGGCGGCGGCGCAGCACGGCCTGGATCCGCGCGATCAGCTCCTCCGGGTGACAGGGCTTGGTGACCCAGTCGTCCGCCCCGCCCCGCAGCCCGCGGACCCGGTCGGCGACCGGCGCGGGACCGGCGCAGACCAGCAGGGCCAACCCGGGCAGGGCCAGCGCGGTGCGCTCGACGTACTCGAGCCCGGTCAGCGCCGGGTTGACCACCAGCGCGTGCAGCCGCAGCGCCGCGAGCTGGTCCTGCCGCGCGGCGTACCCGAGCATCTCGCGCTGCCAGCCCAGGGCGGCCAAGCGCCGGTCCAGCACCAGCTCGAGCCCACTGTCGTCGTCGATGAACGCGACCCGGATCGGCGACCCATCGCCTGTCGATGCCATCTCGCGCTCAGTCTAGAGGCGTGGCAAGACAAGCTCGGCGGCGGCGACCGGAAAGGCGACCTCGATCTCGAGTCCCCCGCCGGCCCGAGGCTCGGTTTTGATCTTCGCCCCATGCGCGTCGCCGATCGCCGCGACGATCGAGAGTCCCAGCCCAAGGCCTCCGCCGGTCGCGGTGCGCTGTCCATCCAGCCGCCGGAATGGCTCGTACAGCTCCCCGATCCGCTCGGCCGGCACCACCGGCCCGGTGTTGACCACGGTGAGCGTCGCCAAGCCGCCGCTGGACCCGGTGCACACCCGGACCCAGCCGCCGGCGGCGTTGTGGATGATCGCGTTGTCGATCAGGTTGGCGGCCATCCGTTCCAGCAGCGCCCGGTCTCCCAGCGCCGGGGCCGTGGCCAGCGCGGTGTCGAGCGCCACGGGACCCGTCGACGCGTTCATCAGGGCCTCGCCCGCGATCTCGGCCAGGTCGACCCGCTCGCGGACCTCGATCCCGCGCTGGCTGCGGGCCAGGGTCAGCAGCGCCTCGATCGTCCGCTCCTGCTGCTCGTCCGCCGCCAGCACCCGCTCGAACGTGCGCCGCATCGACGGCACGCTCGGGGCCGGATCGGCCAGGGCGACCTCGACCAGCGTCCGGCTCACCGCTACCGGCGTACGCAGCTCGTGCGAGGCGTTGGCCACGAACCTCCGTTGCGATTCAAACGCGGTCTCCAGCCGCGCCAGCAGGCCGTCGAACGTGCCGGCCAGCTCCGAGAGCTCGTCGTCGGGTCCCGCCACGGCGAGCCGCTGGTGCAGGCTGCGTTCGCTGATCCCCCGCGCGCGGAGGTTCATGAGCCGCAGCGGACGGAGCGCGCGTCCGGCCATCAGCCAGCCGAGACCGATCGAGATGAAGGCCATGATCCCCAGAGCGATTCCCGACTCCGTCAGGAGGGCGTCGCGCTGGCTCGAGCGCTGAGTCGCGAGCGCATGCTGGGCCCGGCCGGCCAACGCGTTGAGCTGCCGGCTCTGCACGGACGCGAGGCGCCGGATCGTGGCCCGTGCCTGGTCAGTCACGGCCTTCACTGGAGCGCTGAAGGCCTGCGTCTGGCCCACCCGCGCCCCCAGGCGGAACTGCAGCGGCGGTGGCAAACCCGCGCCGGCCGGGGTGTACACAAAGCCTTGGTTTGTGCCGGTGGCCGGCTTGCCCACCACGGTGACCTCATTCGTCTGCGAATTGGAGACCAGCCCATAGGTGATCGCCAGCAGCACCGTCCCGGCGAGCAGGAACAGTCCGCCGTAGAGCAGGGTCAGGCGCAGCCGCAACGTCCACCTCGGTCGGCGAACCCGGAGCAGCTGCGGCCGGCGGAGGCCCCGCCAGCGGGATTCAGACGCGATAGCCGGCACCGGGCACCGTCTCGATGATCGGAGGCTCGCCGAGCTTGCGGCGCAACCGACTGATCGTCACCTTGACCACGTTGCTGAACGGATCGGCCGCCTCGTCCCACGCCCGGGCCAGGAGCTCCTCGGAGGAGATCACCGCGCCTCCGGCCTCGAGCAGCAGCTCCAGGACCGCGAGCTCCTTCAGGCTCAGGGGCAGCAGCAGGCCGCGACGATGGGCGATCCGCCGCGCGGAATCGATCCGCAGGTCTCCCCGGTTGATCACCGGCGGCCGCGCCGGCTGAGACCGCCGCCCGAGCGCGCGGATCCGGGCGACGAGCTCCGCGAACGCGAACGGCTTGGGCAGGTAGTCGTCGGCCCCGAGCCCGAGACCGGTCACCCGGTCCTCGATCCCCGCCGACGCGGTCAGCATCAGCACCCGGGCTCGGCCCCCGGCTTGCACCAGCGCCTCGCAGACCCGGTCGCCGTGCACGGCGGGGAGATCGCGATCGAGCACGATCACGTCATAGCCGTACACCGAGGCGCTGCGCAGGGCTGACGCGCCATCGAAGGCGACGTCGACCGCCATGCCCTCGCGCCGCAATCCGAGCGCCACGGCGTCCGCCAGCTCTTCGTGATCCTCGACCACCAACACGCGCATTCGGTCCTCAAGTGTGGCGCTTGGCGGGCATCGTCGTGCCGGCCGGGTTACGCCGAGGTAACAGCCCCCGTTCTCGCGCGGGCGCCGCTCAGCCGGCGACCTGCTCCCAGCGCTGGTAGAGCTCCTCGACGGCGCGCTTGGCCTGCTCATGCCGCGCGGTCGAACTTGCGCTCTTTTCTGGGGTGGACCACGCGGTTGGTTCTGAAAGTTCGTCCTCGAGCGCTCGGAGCGCGGCTTCTGCCGCCTCGATCTGGACCTCGAGCCTGCTCGTAACCGCGGCCCCCGCCTTCCCGCCATTCTTGGCCGCGCCGTTCTTGGCGGCCCCGGACTTGGCTCGGGCCGGCTTGGCGGCCGGCTTGGGCTTGGCCGGCTTGGGAGCGGGGTTGGCCGCCCGTTCCTCCCGGATCCGCACGTACTCCGGCCAGCCGCCCGCGTAACTGCGCAGACCCGCGGGCCTGCCGCCCGCTCGGCTTCCGGCCTCGCCGGAACGGGCGGCGCCCGCGTCATCCGGCTCCTCGAACGAGATCGTGCGCTGCCCGACCGCGTCCAGCAGCGCTCGGTCGTGGGAGACCAGCAGCAGCGACCCCTCGAACGCGCCGAGCGCCTCCTCCAGCGCCTCGCGGCTCTCGAGGTCGAGGTGGTTGGTCGGCTCGTCGAGGATCAGCATGTTGGCGCCGGAGTGGACCAGGATGGCCAGCGACAGCCGCCGCCGCTCCCCGCCCGAGAGGCCGTCGAGGGGCTTCTCGGCCTCCTCCCCGGAGAACAGGAAGCGGCCGAGCAGCGCCCTGGCCTTCCCGGGCGTCAACCTGGTCGCGTGCGTGGCCGCCTCGAGCACGGTGCGCGCCGTCCCCGTACCCAGCTCCTCGGCGTGCTGGGAGAGAAAGCCGATCCTGACGTTGTGGCCGGTGCGGAGCTTGCCCTCCACCAGTGGACCGCCGTCTCCGGGCGCCTCGCCCAGCGAGCGCAGACCGCCGAGCGTCTCGATCAGCGTGGTCTTGCCCGCCCCGTTGGGGCCGACCATCGAGACGTGCTCGCCGCGCTCGAGCCACAGCTCGGCGTCGTCGAGCAGGACCCGGTCGCCGACGGTCACGCGCCCGTGCTCGAACTCGAACACCACCCGCCCGCTGCGCTCCGGCGGCTTGAAGGCGAACGCGAGCGCGGCGCCATCGGCCGCCGAGCGCCCGATCCGGTCGATCTTCGACAGCTTCTTGGCTCGCGACTGGGCCTGGCGGGCCCGGGTCCCCGCCCGGAACCGGGTGACGAACCGCTCCAGCCGATCGATCTCCGCCTGCTGGCGCTCGATCGCCCGGCCGAGCGCGATCTCCCGCGCCGCCTTCTCCTTGCGCCAGGCGTGCCACGGCCCGGCGAAGAACCTACCCCGGCCGCCTTCGAGCTCGAGCACGGAGGTCCCTACCGCCTCCAGGAACCAGCGGTCGTGGGCGACCAGCACGACGGCGGCATCGAGCGCCACGAGGTGCGACTCGAGCCATTCGAGCGAGGCGATGTCGAGATGGTTGGTCGGCTCGTCGAGCAGTAGGAGGTCGGGCGCGCCGGCCAGGGCCCGGCCGAGCGACGCGCGGGTGAGCTCGCCGCCCGAGAACGTCTGCAGCGAGCGGTCGAGATCGGCGTCATCCCGGAAGCCGAGCCCATGTAAGGTCGAGAGCGCGCGCTCGCGCCAGGTGTAGCCGCCGGCGTGCTCGAGCCGGGCCTGCGCCTCGGAATAGCGGGCCAGCGTCGCGTCGTCGTGGGCCCCACCCGCCATCGCCGACTCGAGCGACGCCAGCTCGGACTCGATCGCCACCAGCTCCTTGGCGCCCGACAGGATGTAGTCGCGCAGGCTGAGGGACCGTTCGCGCGTCGGGCGCTGGTCGTGCAGGGAGACCTTGGCGCCCTTGGCGAACACGAGCTCGCCGAAGTCGACCGAGGCCTCACCGGCCAGCATCCGCAACAGCGTCGTCTTGCCCGAGCCGTTGCGGCCGGAAAGGGTCATCCGGTCGCGCCGCTCGAGCTTGAACGAGACCCCGCGCAGCAGCGGCTCGCCGACGATGTCCTTGCCCAGGTCTGATCCGATTACCACTGCCATGCCTCTCATGGTAAGAAGCCCCGGGCCAGAGACGCCCGGCGGGCTCACCCGAGGCGGACCTTTAGGATCCCCGCATGGCTGAATACCCCTTCGTACCCGAACCGCCGGTCCAGCTCCCGCCGGCCCGGACGGTCCAGATCGCCGGCCGCGGCGAGTTCTTCCTGCGCGACACCGGCGGGCAGGGCCCGGCGGTGATGCTGCTGCACGGCTGGATCGCCAGCGCGGACCTCAACTGGCACGGCGCGTACGACGACCTGAGCGCGGCCGGATACCGCGTCTTGGCCGTCGACCACCGCGGCCACGGCCGCGGATTGCGCCCGCTGGCCCCGTTCCGGCTGGCCGACTGCGCCGGGGACGCCGCGGCCGTCCTACGCGAGCTCGGCGCCGCCCCGGCCGTGGTCGTCGGCTACTCGATGGGCGGCGCGATTGCCCAGCTGGTCGCCCGCGACCACCCCGACGTGGTCGCCGGACTCGTGCTCAGCGGCACCGCCCAGCACTGGCAGGAGCCCGAGGTCCGCCGCTTCTGGCGCGCCATGGGCGCCTTCGGCCTGGGCCTGTCCGTCGCCCCGCGGCCGCTGCTCAAGGCCTTCCTGCGCCGCAGCGGACTGATCGAGTCCAGCCGCACCGCCTGGCTCCAGTCCGAGGTCATGCGCCACAGCGCCCGCGACATCGCCGAGGCCGGCCGCGAGCTCGGCCGTTTCGACTCGCGCCCCTGGCTCGGGGAGGTGCGGGTGCGCTCGGCGATGGTGCTGACCACCCGTGACGAGGCCGTCTCCCCCCGCAAGCAGCACGAGCTCGCCGCCGCCCTCGGCTCGGAGATCTTCGAGGCGCCGATCAGCCACCTCGAGATCACCACCGCCGCGCGAACGTACAACCCCGCGCTGCTCCAGGCGATCGCCTCGGTGAGTGCGGGCGCGGACGTCGAGACGCCCCGGCGATCCGGTAGCCTTTCGGCCTGATGCGCCGCACCCGGATCCTGACCGCCCTGCTGGTTTTCTCGATCACGATGCTGACGATCGCGCCCGCCGCGTTCGCCCGGGCCAACGGCGGCGAGGGGCTCTACGGCGAGACCAACGACAAGGTGATCACCAACTCGATGTTCCTGGTGATCGCCTTCTTCCCCACCGTGATCTTGGTTCTGACGCTGATCCAGTGGCGGCTGGACAAGCGCAAGCACGCGAGGATGGATGCCGCCAAGCGCCGCGCCGCCAGCGCGGACTGGCGCGGCGGTTGGTAGTGCTGGTAGTTTCGCCAGCGCGATGACCTACTTCGTCACCGGGGCGACCGGCTTCATCGGGCGCCACCTCGTCGAGCGGCTGCTCGAGCGGGACGGAGACATCCATCTGCTGGTGCGCCAGGGCTCGACGGACAAGCTCCAGGCGCTGATCGAAGCGTGGGGCCCGCGGGCCGAGGGCCGCGTCCGCCCGGTGATCGGCGACCTGGCCAAGCCGCGGCTCGGCGTCACCGACGAGACGGTCGCCGAGCTCCAGGGCACGATCGATCACTTCTTCCACCTCGCGGCGGTCTACGACATGACCGCCGACGAGGAGGCGAACCGGATCGCCAACGTCGAGGGCACTCGCCACGCCGTCGAGCTGGCCAACGCGCTCGGCGTCGGCTGCCTGCATCACACCTCGTCGATCGCCGCCGCCGGCATGTACAAGGGCTTCTTTCGCGAGGACATGTTCGATGAGGGGCAGAAGCTCGACCATCCCTACCACCGGACCAAGTTCGAGTCGGAGAAGATCGCCCGCACGCAGAGCACCGTGCCCTGGCGCGTCTATCGCCCGGCCGTCGTCGTCGGCAACTCCCGCACCGGCGAGATGGACAAGATCGACGGCCCGTACTACTTCTTCACCGCGATCAAGATGGCCCGGCATTATCTGCCCGGCTGGTTCCCGCTGGTCGGCCCCGAGTTCGGCTACACCAACGTCGTGCCGGTCGACTACGTCGCCGCCGCGATGGACGAGATCGCCCACCGGCCGGGTCTCGACGGCCAGGCCTTTCATCTCTGCAACCCCAAGCCGCAGCGCTCCGGCGACGTGCTCAACGCGTTCGCCGCGGCCGCCCACGCGCCGCAGCTGTCGATCCGGGTCGACACCAAGCTGCTGAAGGCGCTGCCCAAGGGCACGTTGTCGATGCTGTTGCAACTGCCGGCGGCCCGGGGTGTGCGCAAGGCCCTGCTGGCCGATTTCGGGATCCCCGAGGAGGTGCTCGGCTACATCGGGCTGACCGCCGAGTTCGACACCCGGGACGCCGAGCGCGCGCTCGAGGGCACCGGGATCTCGGTCCCGCCACTTGAGACCTACGCCGCCAAGCTGTGGGACTACTGGGAGCGCAACCTCGATCCCGACCTGTTCAAGGACCGCAGCTTCGAGGGGGCGGTCAACGGCAAGACCGTCCTGATCACCGGCGCCTCCAGCGGCATCGGCCAGGCCGCGGCATTCAAGATCGCCCGCGCCGGCGGGATTCCGATCCTGGTCGCCCGCAGCGCCGACAAGCTCGAGGAGACCAGGCAGCAGATCGAGGACATGGGTGGGACCGCGTATTCCTATACCGCCGACGTCTCCGATCCCGACTCGGTCGATCAGCTGGTAGCCAGCGTGCTCGCCGATCATCCCGCCGTCGACGTCCTGGTCAACAACGCCGGGCGCTCGATTCGCCGCTCGATCGCCCTCTCCTACGACCGCTTCCACGACTTCGAGCGCACGATCCAGCTCAACTACCTAGGCACGATCAAGCTGATCATGGGGCTGCTGCCGCACATGCGCGAGCGCCACTCGGGGCTGATCGTGAACGTCTCCTCGATCGGCGTGCAGACCAACCCGCCGCGCTTCTCGGCCTACGTCGCCTCGAAGGCGGCCCTCGACGCCTGGACGCGGGTGGTCGGCAGCGAATGCATCGCCGACAACGTCCACTTCACCACGATCCACATGCCGCTGGTGCGCACCCCGATGATCGCGCCGACGAAGATCTACGACAGCTTCCCCACGATCTCCCCGGACGAGGCGGCCGACCTGGTCTGCGAGGCGATCCGGGCCAAGCCCAAGCAGATCAACACGCGCCTGGGGACCTTCGGGGAAGTTGCCTACACCCTGTTTCCCAAGGCCGTCGACCAGGTCCTCTCCGCCGCCTACAAGGTGTTTCCCGACTCAGCCGCCTCGAAGGGCCAGAAGGACCCCGACGAGCACGCCTCGACCGAGCAGGTCGCCCTCGCGCATCTGATGCGCGGCGTTCACTGGTAGCCGGCCTCCAGCAGCACCCCTTCGCGCACCCCGCCGCAGCCGATCTCCAGCGCGGCGCCGAACAGCCCGGAGACGGCCTGGAGGATCACCAGTCCCGCCGGCAGCAGCCTGACCCGCTCGCGATCCAGCGCGAAGCGCCGGGCCAGGTCGGTCGTCCGCTCGCTGCTCAGCAGCCCGAACGCGCGCCGGAACCCTTCCTGGTCGAGTCTCGAGCCGGCCAGCCGCCGCAGCGAGGCGGCGCTCCCGCCGACCGCGACCGCCTCGGCGGGCCGGGGCACGGTCACGCCGGCCAGCGCTTCGGACACGCGCAGGCGCGCCCGCTCGAGCTCCGCCGGCGACGGCGGGTCCGACCGCAGGCAGCGGTCGGCGATCTCCCCCGAGCCGACCGGGAAGGAAACGCTCCAGTTGACCTGATCCGGGGCTCTGCCCACCGCGATCTCCGATGACCCGCCGCCGACGTCGACCACGCCGAGGTCGCCGGCGGGCACATGGCCGAGCGTGCGCGCCGCGCCGACGAAGGCCAGCCGCGCCTCCTCCTGCTCGGACAGGACCTTGACCGCGAGTCCGCACTCGTGCGCGATCGCGCCGATCAGCTGATCGCCGTTGGCCGCCCGTCGAATCGAGGCGGTGGCCACCGCGCGCACGTCGACGGCGCCGAGGTCGCGGGCGCTCTGCAACTGTCCGGCCACGACCTGGACGACCTCGGCCAGCTTCGCCGCGGAGATCATCCCGTCGCTGCGCTGATCCTGACCGATGCGGGTGAACGAGCGCTCCTGATGGACCTCGAGCAGCCGCTCGCCGTCGCTCTCGGCCACCAGCAGCCGGGTTGTGTTCGAGCCGATGTCGATGCAGGCGCGGCGCACGGGCGCGCCAACGGTAACGCTATCCCGTGGCTCTGGCAGTCGGAAATTCGTCCGTTGCCGAGTCCGACGGGTGTTCGCGGCCCTTCTCAGCCGGCGGGCGCCGAGCGCGGGCCGGCGCCAGCACCACCCAGGCCGCCATGGCGACGGCCAGCGCGCCACCGCCGGCGACCGCCATCGCCACGCGTGGACCGGCCAGCGCGGCGATCGCCCCGCCGATCAGGATCCCGCCGCCCGGCATGGCCTGGAGGACCGACTCGTTCAGACCCATCATCACGCCCATCCACTTGTCCTCGCACCTGCTCCTGGAGAGCGGTGCGGGCGGCCACCGCCTCCACTCCGTTACCCACGCCGGCGATCGCCGACCCGATGATTCCCACGACGATTCCCGGCGCGGCGGCCATCACGGCGAATCCGATCCCGAGCGCGGCGGCACCCCCGGCGATCAGCGCCCGCGCGGACAGCCGGCGCCAGCGCGCGTAGATCGCGCTGCCGATGACCGCGCCCGCTCCCCAGGCCGCCAGCATCACCCCATACCCGCTGTCGCCGGTATGCAGCGAGCGTCTGGCCAGCACGATCTCGACCGGAACCGAAACGGTGAAGAACAGCACGCCCGCGGCCTGGAGCAGCAACAGCCGGAACGCGCCCGGCTGCTCGCGTAGGTGGGCGAGCGCGGCGCGCAGGCGGCCGGTGGACACGCCCGCCCGCGCCGGCGAGGGCCCGGGCAGACGGGTGCTCAGCAGCATCGGGACGATCAGCGCGAACAGCACGGCGACCGCGACCAGGGTCGCGCTCGCCCCGGCGCTGGCCACCGCCACGCCGGCGATCGCCGGTCCGGCCATGAAGCAGATCGAGAACGCGGTGTTGGCGGCGGCGTTGCCCTCGGGCAGCAGCCCGACCGGTATCAGCACGTCGACCGTCGCCGTGCGGGCGATCGCCCTGGCCGCCAGCGCCACCGTCCCGTCGATCAGCGTCAGCGACGAGCACGGGAGCCACCGAGAAGCGCGACGCCATCCAGGCCAGCGTGCAGAACACCACCACCTCGACCAGATACAGCGCGGGCAGCATCAGTCGAGCCGGGTGGCGATCGAGCCGGGCCACCAGCCAGGGGGCGAACAGCGCGGGCACGAACTGGGCGCAGAGAAAGTAGGCGGCCGCGCCGATGGCGCTGCCGGTGTGCCGGTAGACCAGCACGGTCAGGGCCACCGATCCCACCGACCAGGCGAGTTCGTTGAGCGCGTAGGCGGTCAGCAACCGCCGGAACGCGGAGACTTGTAGGACCTTTTTCACGCTAGACCCCAGTATGAGCCCGGGACGGGCGGGATGCCGACTGATGGTCGGATCGGTTGCGCTCCGCTCCCCCGGTCCCGGCGCTGCCATCATCCACCGCGTGTCCGATCCAGCCATCAGCGTCGACGGCCTGCGCAAGAACTACGGCGAGTTCGAAGCGGTCCGCGGGGTCAGCTTCGAGGTGCGCCGAGGCGAGGTGTTCGGCCTGCTCGGGCCCAACGGCGCCGGCAAGACGACGACCGTCGAGATCCTCGAGGGATACCGGACGCGCTCGGCCGGCGCGGTCAGCGTGCTGGGGTTCGACCCGGAACAGCGCTCGCGGGCGCTCCGGGCCCGGGTGGGAATCGTGCTGCAGAGTACGGGCCTGTACCGGCACATCCGTGTGCGTGAGGCGATCGCGCATTTCGCTTCCATGTATCCACATCCCCGCGATGTCGACGAAGTAATCGGGCTGACCGGCCTGCAGGGAAAGGAAGACTCGCTCTCGCGCACGCTCTCGGGTGGGCAGCTACGCCGGCTCGACCTCGCGCTCGCCCTGGTCGGCGATCCCGAGCTGATCTTTCTCGACGAGCCGACCACCGGATTCGATCCGGCGGCGCGCCGCAACGCGTGGGAGACGATCCGCTCGCTCAAGGAGCTCGGCAAGACCGTCCTGCTGACCACGCACTATCTCGATGAGGCGCAGGCCCTGGCCGACCGGGTGGCGATCATCAAGGACGGCCGGATCCTGATCGAGGGGGCCCCGCAGGACCTAGGTGCCCGCAGCGGGGCCGCCCCGGTCCGCGTCGCCTACCGGGATGGCGCCGGGCTCGTCGAGCAGCAGACCGATGACCCGACCACGCTCCTGCACCAGCTCACCGGCGCCGCGCTGGCCCGGGGTGAGCGCCTCCAGGGGCTGACCGTGACCCGCCCCACACTGGAAGACGTCTACCTCGAGCTGACCGCCGGCAACGACGACGGGGAGCCCCAGGATGGCTGAGATCACCGCCATGGCCTGGCGTCAGTACCGCCTCGAGCGCCGGCTGTTCTGGCGCAACCCGAGCGCCGCGTTCTTCAACTTCCTGCTGCCGCTGCTGTTCCTGGCCTTCTTCGGGGCGATCCTCAACGGCAACCAGCACGACCTCAACGTCATCGTGCCCGGGATCGCCGGGATGAGCGTGATGTCGACGACGTTCACGGCGCTGGCCTTCAACATGACCTTCCTGCGCGAGCAGGGCGTGCTCAAGCGGATCCGCGGTACCCCGATGCCGGGCATCTCCTATCTGATGGGGATCGCCGGCAACGCGATCACCAACACGGCCCTGCAGATCACCATCATCACCATCGCCGGGCGGGTGTTCTTCGGGACCGGCTGGCCGAAGGATTGGCCCGAGCTGATCCTGTTCGTCACCGCCGGCGTGGTCTGCTTCGCATCGCTGGGCGTCGCCTTCTCGCACGCGATCCCGAACTTCGACTCGGCCCCCGCCTACGTCAACGCCGTCTTCCTCCCGGTGATCTTCGTCTCCGGCGTGTTCTACGACGCGGCGCACGCGCCCGGGTTCATCAAGGGAATCGCCCAGGCGCTCCCGCTCAAGCACGTGATCGACGGGCTCTCCGGCGCGATGGTCAAGGGCACCTCGATCGCCACCAACATCAGCTCGCTCGGGGTGATCGCCGCCTGGGCGGTGCTCGGCGTGGCGCTGGCGGTGCGCGGGTTCAGCTGGGAGCAGCGGCGGGGCTGACGGCCCGGGCCGCCAGGAAGGCCGGCGGCGGCTCGCCGAGGACGCTCACGTCCTGCGCCGCCAGCGGCGAGCGCTCCCATTCCTCCTTCAGCCACGAGTAGGTGATCACGTCGTGGACCTGCTCGCCGTGGCGGTGCCAGTGCCGCAGCACCCCCTCGCGCTGGAAACCGATCGCGTCGAGCGCGGCCTGCGAGCGCGGGTTGTCCAGGTCGGCGTAGGCGCCGAGCCGCTCGAGGCCGAGCACGGCGAAGGCCAGCCAGGCGATCAACGCCTTGCTGCGCCGGTTGGCGCCCGTTCCCCAGTGCGCGCGCCCCAGCCAGGTGCCGACGACGGCGCGGCGATCGCGACGGGCCAGCTCCGAGAGGCCGGTCACGCCGATCGGTCCGCGGGCCGGGTCCACGATCAGGAAGTCGAGCCGCTCGCCCCGCGCGCGCTCTCCGGCCAGCGCCTCGATGTAGGCGGCGGGCTCCTGCACCGAGCGGTAAGGCCCCCAGGAGAAGAACCGCGTCACCTCGGCGTCGGAGCCGAGCTCGAGCAGCGCCTCCGCGTCCGCGGGGGTGGCATATCGGAGGGTGAGCGAGTCGCCGGCAATCTCCACCCCATCGATGCTATTACCTGTGCCGATGACCACGCTCGCCCTCCTGTATGACGTGCACGGCAACCTCCCCGCGCTCGAGGCGGTCCTCGAGGACGCCCGCGGGGCGGGGGCGCAGCGGTTCCTGCTCGGCGGCGACTACGCCCTGTTCGGCCCCTGGCCGGCCGAGAGCGTGGCGGCTCTGCGGGAACTGCCGGAGGCCACCTGGATCCGCGGAAACGTCGATCGCTGGACCGCTCACCCCGACCAGGCCCCGGACGAGGGCGTGCGCGAAGCCGTCGCCGCGTGCCGGGGCGAGCTCGGCGAGGACGTGGCGAAGGCGCTCGGCGCCCTCCCTGGGCAAGCCCTGATCGCCGGGACGCTCTACTGCCACGCCTCCCCGCTCTCGGATCTCCGCTCCTTCCTGCCCGATCCCGCCGACGACGATGACGAGCTGCTGGCCGGGACGAGCGAGCGCACAGTCGTGTTCGGCCACACCCATCTGCAGTTCCGTCGCACCCGTCCCGGACGGGGTCGAGCTGGTCAATCCCGGCAGCGTCGGGATGCCGTTCGACGGCGACCAGCGCGCCGCCTACGCGCTGGTCCGCGAGGACGGCTCGCTCGAGCACCGTCGGGTGGCCTACGACCACGAGCGCAGCGCGGCGGCGATGACCGAGCGGTTCGGCGACGCCGCCTGGGCGCTTCGCAGCGCGACCCGTTTGCGCACCGCACGCGCCTGATCGCCCTGAGATAGGCTCGCCGGGTCTTGAAGCAGCTGACCGACGATCTGTTCATCCTCGACGGCTTCCCGCCGTACGCCATCAACGTCTATCTGATGGGAGACGTGCTGGTCGACGCCGGCTCCCGCCACGCGGCCAAGCGGATCCTGCGCCAGCTCAACGGCCGGACGCTGGCCACGCACGTCGTCACCCACGCGCATGCCGACCATCAGGGCTCGAGCCACGCCGTCTGCGAAGCGCTCCGGATTCCGCTCTGGTGCGGCGAACTCGACGCCGACGCGATCGAGGACGGGCGGATCCTCGACCGGATGCCCTCCCACCCCATCAATTCCCTGCTCGCGATGGCGTTTCCCGGGCCGCCCCACCCGGTGGCGCGGCGCCTGCGTGAGGGCGACGAGATCGCCGGCTTTCAGGTCCTCGACACTCCTGGGCACTCCGTCGGGCACATCTCCCTGTGGCGCGAAGCCGACCGCACGCTGATCTGCGGCGACGTGTTCACGAACATCGACACCATCACCGGGCTCCCCGGTCTCCACGAGCCCAAGCGCTTCTTCACCCCTGACCCCTCGCGCAACCGGGCATCGATGCGGCGACTGGCGGCGCTCGAGCCTGATCTGGTCTGCTTCGGTCACGGGCGGCCGCTGCGCAACCCCGGCAAGTTGAAGGCATTCGCGGACAAGTTGGCCAAGGACTAGGGCGCTATGACCGCCGCGGCATGATCGCCGCCGCCTGAACCACGATGCGATCCCTTCGCCGGGCGGCTCCAGCGCTGATCCTCCCCGTGCTCCTCTGTCTCTCGGCCTGCGGCTCCACCCGCAGTGCTTCGAGCACCGAGCAGAACGGGACCGTCCCCGGCAATCGCGCCCTCCGCGCCCATCCGCAGGCCATCAATCCGACCGCCGGGCAAGCCGGGCAGTCCGGGCAGCCCGGCTCGGCGCAGCCGCCGGTCGGCGATCCGCACGCGCACGCCGTCTCGCTGGCCGAGGTCAAGCGTGAGCTGAAGATCGCCGAGGAGCTCAACTCGCTGAACGTCGGCCAGGGTTTCGTTTTCCCGATCCAACCGCAGTCGATCGTCGCGCCACCGAGCACCTGGTCGCCCGATCAGGGCGTCGACATGTCCACGCGGGGCGGCGCCTGCGGGTCCGCCGCCGTCGAGGTGGCGGTGACGAATGGGGTCATCGTCCAGGAGGGGATCTCCGGATTCGGGCCCGCCGCGCCCGTGCTCCGCGTCACCGGTGGCCCCCTCAACGGCCGCTTCATCTACTACGGGCACGCGCTCCCGGCCGTGGTGCCGGTCGGGACCCAGGTCGCCGCCGGTCAACCGATCGCCGAGGTCGGTTGCGGGATCGTGGGGATCTCGTCCGGACCGCACCTGGAGATCGGCATCAGCGACGTCAACGGCCCGACCTGCTGCCCCGGCGCCGGCCAGACCTCGCCGGCCATGCTCAGCCTCCTCCGGCGCCTCTACACCGGCTAGGACGGCGAGGCTCGTGCGCAGCACGAGCCGTGGCTCGGTGGGTGAGTCTTTGACGAACTTCCTCGGTGAAGGGGTGAAGGTGTTGCGGTGCCCGACACGCGGTCGGCGACCGTGCCACCGCTGATTTGGGTTGCTGAGGCGATGGCGACGGCGAGGTTTGGCGCCGGATGCACGCCACAGGTGCAGAACGCGCCGCAGGTCGAGGTTTGGCGCTGGATGGACGCCACGAGGGTCCATTTCAGGCCGAAGTTCGCTCCCGGACCCCCGCTCGGTCGAGTTTGCTCCGGGCAAGGGGGAGCGAAGCCTGACTTGGAGTCACTTTTCTCGGATATGAAGGGAAAGCGACTCCAAGTCCCCCGCGGGCCCCGGTCGTGGCTGGCTGTAACGGGCTCAGCGTCGGCGGCGGCGCCGGCGCCGGCGGACCAGCAGCAGGAGCACGGCGGCCGCGGCGAGCAACCGGCGCCGGGTTCGCCCGGAGCCGGTCCGCCACCACGCCTCCGACCAGCGACAGGCCGCTGAGCGGTTCGGCCTCCGGACCGGGCGCCGCCGCGCCGGGCGCCGCTCGCCGCGCGCCGGGGACTCGCCGCGCCGAGCGCCGCTCCGCCGGAAGCCGCCGGTCCAGATCCAGCCGCGCCCGATGCGACCGGGGTCGCCTCCTCCGCGTCGGGCTCGGTTCCGTTGCCAGCGGCCGGGCTGAGGCCTCCGGAGGGAGCCGGGTCAGCCCCGCTCGGGCCGCCGGCCAGCGAAGCCTGCAGGCAGTCCGCGAACTTCCGCAACAGCTTCTGGGAGATGTCCTCGATCATCCCGCCGCGGCCGAAGCGAGCCAGGCGCCCGGTGATCCGGTAGTCGGTCAGGACGTCCACGCGGGTCCGGTTCGCGTCGAGCTCGGCCAGCGTCGAGACGATCGTGGCCGACGCGCCGCCCTGGCCGCGCTTGTCGCTGCCCTGGGCGTACATCGTCGCGGTGTGAGCCGTGTCGTCGACGTCGCGCATCTCGAGCTTGCCCGAGTAGGAGGCCGACGTCGGACCGACCTTGACCGAGAACGTGCCGGCGTACGAGCCGTCGTCGTTGCGGCCGGTGACCGCGGCGCCGGGCAGACACGGGGCGACGCGCTCGACGTCGATCAGCGCCTGCCAGACCTGCTCCAGCGGGGCCTGCACCTCAAAGGACTGCTCTAGCTTCATGGCGGATCCTCTCCAGATCGTCCGGGGTGTCGACATCGCGGCCGGAGGTCAAATGCGAGCACTCGATCGTAAGACCGCCGGCGAGCAGCTGGCGGGCGCCCCGGTCGCCGCTCAACTTATCCAGCGCCGCGAATTCCTCCGGACCCAGCACGACCGGGTGGCCGGGACGCCCGTCGTAGACGGCGCGGGTCCGGGGCGGCTGGTCGACGAACCGCGCGATCACCGCCGGCGTCAGCAGCGGCTCGTCTCCGAGGGTGACGATCACCCGGTCGGCGCCCGCGGCGCTGAGCATCCGCGCGCCGGCGCGCAGCGACGCCGCCTGGCCGTCCTGCCAATCCGGGCAGATCAGCGTCTCGGCCCGACCGAACTGCACGGTCGCCAGGATCTCCTCGGCATCGCAGCCCAGCACGACGATGACGCGCTCTAGTTCGGGCACGGCGCAGGCGGCGCCGACCGCGTATTCGAGCAGCGGTCTCCCGTCGAGATCGGCCAGCAGCTTGGACCCCGCGCCGTAGCGCGTGCCCGCCCCCGCGGCCAGGACCAGGCCGGCGATCACATCGCCTCCAGCGTAGCCGCCAGCTCCTGGAGGGACCTCAGCGAGTTGCCGGCCAGCAGCGTGTCGGTGTGTGGCATCGCCGCCTGCATACCCCGCGTGAGCGGCGCGTAGTCCGGGTGCGCGGCCAGCGGGTTGAGCCACACCAGCCGGTGCGCGCTGCGGCGCAGGCGCGCCATCTCCTCGGCCAGCAGGTCCGGGTCGCCGCGATCCCACCCGTCCGACAGGATCACCACGACCGCGCCCCGCCCGAGGCGCCGGCCGTGCTCGCGGTTGAGCTCCGATAGAGCCGCCCCGATCCGCGTCCCACCCGCCAGGTCGACGACCGCGGCCGCCGCGCGCTGGAGCGCCCGATCGTGGTCACGGCCACCGAGCTCGTTGGTGATCCGGGTCAGGCGCGTCCCCAGCGCGAACGCCTCCACACGCCGGCGGGCGGCCACCGACGCGTGCATGTACTGCAACAGCATGCGCGCGTACGGGGTCATCGAGCCGGACACGTCGCAGACCAGCACCACGGGCCGTGGCCGCAGCGTCGTGGAGCGCCACTGGCGCCGCATCGGCTCGCCGCTGGTCCGCAGGGAAGCTCGGACCATGCGGCGGAGATCCGGCGCGTGCCCGCGTCGCGCGGCCGGACGCGTGCGGCGCGAGCGCCTCATCGGGGCGCGCAGCGCCAGGCGGGCGATCAGTTCCCGTGCCAGCACGGTCTCGGCTTCCGTGTACTGGGCGAAATCCTTCTCCAGCAGCAGCTCGACCTCGCTCCAGGCCGCCGGAACGGGGGTCCGCTCGCGCTCGGGGCCATCGGCCTCGCCCCCGGGCACGCCGGCGCGCGGGAGCGCGGCGCGCTCGATCTCGCCGAGCTCATCGAGCGAATGGTCCGGGCCGGGCGGGCGTCCGTCGCCGAACACGGCCAGGAAGGCGCTGTCGAAGCGCGCGAGGTCCTCGCGGCGAGAACACAACACGACCCGGAGGGCCGCGTGGGCGTCGGCCCGCGAGGCGCAGTCGACCGCGGCCAGGGCGCGATGGGCGGTCAGCAGCTCGCCGACGCCGACGCGCGCGCCCCGGGCCCGCATCGCCTCGGCCAGCTGGCTCAGGCGAGCGCTGACGCCGTCAGACACCCTCCAGCACCTTGCGCTCGCGGGCCCGGACGATGTCCTCGTGGACCTTGAGGGCGACCCCGAGGGTCTCGTCGAGATCGGCATCGGCCCCGATCGCCAGCAGCGCCCGCGCCCACACGATCGTCTCACCGACTCCTGGCAGCTTGTACAGGTCGCCCTGGTCACGGAGCCGGGAGACGGCGGCCACGACGCGCTGCGCGATCTCCTCGGACACGCCGGGGATCCTGGCGCGGACGATCTCGAGCTCCCGCTCCGCCGTTGGGTAGTCGATCCAGTGATACAGGCAGCGGCGCTTGAGCGCGTCATGCAGCTCGCGCGTCCGGTTGGAGGTCAGGATCACCAGCGGGCGGCGCGGGCTGCTGATCGTGCCGAGCTCGGGAATGGTGACCGCGAAATCCGACAGGAACTCGAGCAGGAACGCCTCGAACTCGTCGTCGGCACGGTCGATCTCATCGATCAGCAGGACCACGGGTCCGTCGTGTTCGAGCGCTTCCAGCAGCGGGCGGCGCAGCAGGAACCGCCGCGAGAACAGCTCGCCCTCGGCCGCCCCGCCCTCGGCCGCACGAAGCGCGAGGAGCTGGCGCGGGTAGTCCCAGTCGTAGACGGCGTGATGCAGATCGATGCCCTCGTGGCACTGCAGGCGGATCAGGCGGGCCCCGGTGGCGGCCGCCAGCGCCCGGGCCACGTCGGTCTTGCCCACGCCGGCCTCGCCCTCCAGCAGCAGCGGCTGCTCGAGCACGACGGCCAGCGAGACCGCGAGCGCGAGCGGACGGTCGCTTACGTAGTCCGCGGCGGCGAGCGCCGCGCTCGCCGCCTCGGCGGACTCGATCTCGGCCAGTTTCAAGAGACTCCGGCGGCCTCCCGCAGCACGCGCTCGCAGAGCACGCGGGCCAGGTGGCGTTTGTAGTCGGCGCTGGCGTTGAGATCGGCCGGCGGGTCGGTGCCCTCGGCCGCCTGCGCGGCCGCGCCGGCGATGCTCTCGGCGCTCAGCGACTGACCCCGGAGCGCCTGCTCGACCGCTCCGGCTCGCAGCGGCACCGAGCCGAGGTTGGTCAGGCCGACCCGGACGTCCTCGCAGACGCCGTCGGAGGCCTTGACCACGGCGCTGACCGCGACCATCGCCCAGTCCTCGCTGCGGCGGTTGAACTTCTGGTAGCCGAAACCCCAGCCGTCGTGCGCCGGGATCCGGATCTCGACCAGCACCTCATCCGGCTCGATCGCCGTCTGCATGTAGTCCTGGAACAGATCGGCCGCCGCGATCGTCCGCTGTCCTCCGGGTCCCTGGATGGTCACCGATCCATCGCAGGCCAGCAGCACGGCGGGCAGGTCCGACGCCGGATCGCCGTGAGCCAGCGAACCGCCGATCGTGCCCCGGTTGCGCACCTGCGGGTCGGCGATCGTGCCGGCCGCCTTCGCGATCACGCCGAGGTCGGGCGTGCGCTCGAGCTCGGCGTGCCGGGTCAGCGCCCCGATCCGCCAGTCGCCGTTCTGGCGCTCGATCCCACTCAGTCCGGGCAGGCCCCCGATGTCGATCAGCAGCGAGGGAGCCGCCAGCCTGAGCTTCATCAGCGGGATCAGCGAATGGCCGCCGGCCAGCAGCTTGGCGTCCTCGCCGCCGTCGGACAGCGCGGCGATCGCCTCTTCCAGCGTGGCCGGCTTGGTGTAGTCGAACTCGGCGGGGATCATGCCGATGCTCCCTTCGCGTCCTCGATGGCTTCCCAGATCCGCATCGGGCTGAGCGGCATGTTGATGTAGCTGACCCCGAGCGGGCGCAGCGCGTCGATCACCGCGTTGGTCACGGCGGGAGTGGCCGCGATCGTCCCGGCCTCTCCGACGCCCTTGACGCCCATCGAGTTGGTCGGCGACGGCGTCACCGTCCGGTCGGTCTCGAAGCTCGGCAGCTCCGCCGCCGTCGGCAACGCGTAGTCGACGAACGTGCCGGTCACCAGCTGCCCGTCCTCGTCGTAGTGAACGCGCTCGTAGAGCGCCTGGCCGATGCCGTAGGCGATCCCGCCGTGGACCTGTCCGTCGATCAGCAGCGGGTTAACCGGGTTGCCGCAGTCGTCGACCGCGACGTAGCGCACCACACGCACCTTGCCCGTCTGAACGTCGATGTCCACCACGCAGGCGTGGGCGCCGAACGGGAACACGAAGTTCTCCGGGTCGTAGAACATCGTCTCCTCCAGCCCCGGCTCCATGCCCTCCGGCACGTCCCCGATGTAGGCCAGGCCGGCGACCTCGGCCAGGGTCAGGCCCTTGTCGGGCGAGCCGCGGACCGAGAAGCGGCCATCGGCCACCTCGATGTCCTCCGGTGCGGCCTCGAGCTTGTCGGCGACGATCGCCGTCGCCTTGGCGGCGACCTTGTCGGTGGCCTTGGCGATCGCCTCCCCGCCGGTGGCCAAGCTGCGCGAGCCGTAGGTGCCGCGGCCCTCGGGGCCGGTGCCGGTGTCCCCGTGCACGACCTCCACCACCTGTGGATCGACACCGAGCTTGTCGGCGACGATCTGGGCGAAGCTCGTCTCCAGTCCCTGGCCGTGGGGTGAAGTGCCGGAGTAGACGGTCACCGCTCCGGTGTTGTGCACCCGGACCATCGCCGACTCCCACAGTCCGGCCTGGACGCCGACTCCGGCCGGTCCGGTGATCCGCGACGGCGCGAGCCCGCAGATCTCCGTGTAGGTGGAGAATCCGAGCCCTCGGTAGATGCCCTGCTCCCGCAGCGATGCCTGCTCGCTGCGGAAGGCGTCGACGTCGACGTGCTCCAGGAGCTTGTCGAGCGATTTCGCGTAGTCACCCGAGTCGTAGATGACCCCGGTGGCCACCGCGGCCGGGAAGTCCTCCTTGGGGATGAAGTTCTTGCGCCGCAGCTCGAGCCGGTCCATGTCCAGCTCGGCCGCGAGCTGGTCGAGCATCACCTCGACCATGTGGGTGGCCTCGGGCCGGCCGGCGCCGCGGATCGCGTCGGTCGGACACTTGTTGGTGAAGACACCGGTGATGTCCGTCTGGACCGCCGGGATCTTGTAGCACCCGCCCATCACGAACGCGCCCAGCGACGGGATCAGCGGGGTCAGCAGCATGTTGTAGGCGCCGAAGTCGGCCAGGATCTTGACGTGATAGGCGGTGATCGTTCCGTCGCGCTTGGCGCCCATCTTCATCTGCGAGATCTGGTCGCGGCCCTGGTGGGTGACGGCCATGTTCTCGGAGCGGGTCTCGATCCACTTGACCGGCCGCCCGAGCTTGCGCGAGGCCCAACAGGCCAGGATCTCCTCGCCGTAGACCTGCAGCTTGGAGCCGAAGCCTCCGCCCACCTCGGGCGCGACCACCCGCACGCGCTCCTCGCTCATGCCGAGCAGGATGGCCACGAACAGCCGCACGAAATGCGGAACCTGGGTCGAGGTCCACAGCGTCAACGAGCCGGCGCGGTAATCCGCCAGCACGCCGCGCGGCTCGATCGGAGCCCCGGCGATCCGGTGGTTGATCACCCGGCGCTCGACCACCACGTCGGCCTCCGCGAAGCCGGCGTCGAGGTCGCCCCCTGACAACGACCACTCGTGCACCTTGTTCGTCCCGAACTGCTCGTGGACCAGCGGGCCGCCCGCCAGGGCCGCCTCGGGGTCGGTGACCACGGGCAGCGGGTCGTACTCGACGATCACGTCCTCGGCGGCATCGACCACGGCATAGCGGTCCTCTCCGAGCACCACGGCGACCGGGTCACCGACGTGTTTGACCGCGCCGCGGGCCAGCGGCCAGTGCTCGGGATTGTTGACCTCGACCCCGGGTGGCACCCAGGCCAGCGGCAGCGCTCCCTGGAGGTCGCCCATGTCCTCGCCGGTGTAGACGGCGTGGATGCCGGCGCGCTCTCGCGCCGCCGAGGCGTCGATCGAGACGATCTTGGCGTGCGCCTCCGGCGAGCGGACGATCGCCGCCCATAGCTGACCCGGCAAGGCGATGTCGTCGATGTAGCGCGCGCGTCCGGTGATCAGCCGCGGATCCTCCTTACGCCGCAGGGCCTGACCGACGTGCTTGCCGTTGGTCTCGGGTACGTCGGTGACGCTCATGCGGACACCCTCGGTTCGTCGATGCTCGGCGACTTGGTCTTGGCGGCGTCGAGGACCGCCCGCACGATGTTGTGGTAGCCGGTGCAACGGCAGAGGTTGCCCTCCAGCGCGTGACGGACCTCTTCCTCGGTCGGATTCGGGTTCTCGGCGAGCAGGCCGGCGGCGGCCATGATCATCCCCGGCGTGCAATAACCGCACTGCAATCCGTGGTCGTTCCAGAACGACTCCTGGAGCGCGTGCAGGTTGTCCTCGCTACCCATGCCCTCGATCGTGGTCACCTCGGCGCCGTCGGCCTGAGCGGCCAGGACGGTGCACGATTTGACTGGCTGGCCGTCGAGGTGGACCGTGCAGGCGCCGCAGTTGGACGTGTCACAACCGACGTGAGTACCGGTCAGGCCAAGCTCGTCCCGCAGCGCGTGGACGAGCAGCAGCCGCGGCTCCACCTCGAGTTTGTGCTCGACGCCGTTGACAGTGAGCCGCACCGAAACAGGCTCGCTCATGCCTCTCCTCTCCTGGGTTGGGCAGTCTCAGGCGCACGATACTCCTCGCGACAACTCGCCGGTTGAGGCGTTCTGACAGCAGCGGGAGTGGCCCGCGGCGATCAGCCCGGCTTGTGCGCCAGCACCTGATAGATCGAGGCCCAGCCGGTCTCGAAACCCTGGCGGGCGGCCCGCAGGTACAGCCGCCAGATCCGCACGCGCTCGATTCCGGCCAGGCGGATCGCTTCGTCCTGGTGCTCGTCGAAGTTCCGGATCCAGTGCCGGAGGGTCTCGGCGTAATCCTCGGCGAGCCCCTCCACGTGGCGGGTGACCAGGCCGGTGCGCTCGAGCGCCAGCTCGATCCGCGAGAGCGGGAGCGGGACCCCGTCGGGGAACACAAACCGCTCGGAGAAATCGCCCTCGTCCTTGGTGTCGAAGTCCATCAGCTTGGCGATCCCGTGGTTCAGCAGCCGGCCACCGGGCCGGAGCATCTCCGCCAGCCGCTGCGCGTAGAGGTCGATCCGCTCCTCCCCCACGTGCTCGACCATGCCGATGCTGGCGATCGCGTCGAATGTCCCGGCCACCTCGCGGTAGTCGGCGACGCGAATCTCCACCCGGTCGGCCACGCCGGCCTCCGCCACTCGCTGTCGGGCCAGCTCGGCCTGCGGCTCGGACAGCGTCACCCCGAGGGCGTTGACGCCGTGGCGCGTGGCCGCGTGGATCACAAAGCTGCCCCAGCCACAGCCGACGTCGAGGACGCGTTCGCCGGGCTGTAGGGCCAGCTTGCGACAGACCATCTCGCGCTTGGCGTCCTGCGCTTCCTCCAGGGTCTTCGCGCCGCCTCCCCAGTACGCGCAGCTGTAGGTCATGGTCTCGTCGAGGAACAGCTTGAAGAAGTCGTTGCCGACGTTGTAGTGATGGCGGACCGCCGCGCGGTCACGGGCGATCGTGTGCCGCTCGCCCCGCAGCCGCAGCTCGGCCTCGGGCCGGCGGGGCGGCACCACGAGCCCGCAGGCGCGAATCAGCGCCAGCCCGAGCCGGGCGATCGCCAGCGGCTTCAGCTCAGGGGGCTCGAACTCGTCGACGATCCGGATCCCGGCGTCGAGGTCGTCCACTTCCACCAGGCCGGTGGCGTAGGCCCGCCCGATTCCCAGCTCCCCGGGCGCGCGTAATACGTGCGCGAGGGCCTGGGGAGAATTGATCGAGAAGGTCGGTGACGACGGCTGGGTCGCCGCCAGCTCGGTGCCGTCCCAGAAGCGGATCGCGAACGGGCGATCGGGGAACGCCGCCTCTAGTTCCCGCCGGAGGGGAGCAGTACGACTGAACGCCACGGACCGCTAGACGGCGGCGGCCTGAGCCGCGGCCTTGCGCTGACGACGGGACGGGTCGACACGGACGACGTCCCAGGCCAGCCCGGTCATCTCCATCAGGCGGATCATCGCCGCCGACGGGTCGATCTGCCACCGCTTCAGGCCGTGCCGGTAAGAGGTCGGGAACGCGTGGTGGTTGTTGTGCCACGCCTCGCCCCAGGTCGGAATCGCCAGCCAGGCCAGGTTGCGGGATTCGTCGCCGGTCTCGTACTCCTGCTTGCCGAAGTAGTGACACAGCGAGTTGATGCTGAAGGTCGCGTGGTGCAGGAAGAAGATCCTGGCGGCACCGCCCCACAGCAGAGCGGTCAGACCGCCGATGACCGTGCCGGTCAGGGCGACGCCGAGCCCGAACGCGACGCCCAGGCCGGCGATCACCCACACGACGAACGTGCGGTCGACGAACTTGACCCAGGGATCGGCCAGCAGGTCCTTCGCGTAGCGCTGCTCGTCGGCGACTTCCATGTCGCTGAACACCCACCCCAGATGGGCGTGGGCCAGGCCGCGCAGCTCGCCGCGCCACCCGTGACCGTGCCCGACGTGCGGGCTGTGGGGATCGCCCTCGACGTCCGAGTACTGATGGTGCTTGCGATGGGTGGCCACCCAGTCGATCACCGGGCCCTCGGCGGCGGCGGAGCCGAGGATCGCCCACATCATCCGGATCGGGGCGCTGGTCTTGAAGCTCCGATGCGTGAACAGCCGGTGGAACCCGACCGTCACGCCGGCGCCGACGCTCACGTACATGATCGCCAGCACCAGCAGGTCCTGCCAGACGAGCATGTTCGCCGTCCAGCCGAAGTACATACCGATCAGCAGGATCACCGGCGGGACCCCGGTGATCACCGCGCTGGCGAAGCGATCGACCAGCGGCATCGAGACCGGACGAACCTCGGCCTTCGGTGGCGCTGCGGCTACCGGCTCGGCCGCCGGCTCGGCTAGATCCGTCTGCATGTCAGCCTCCTGTCGGATTCAAGCCACCCAGTCGAGGTCCGCTAAGCGCGCATTACCCCAGTTTCGCGCATACGTTGTCGCGAGCAGCCCGACGCCTGATCCGGGGGGCTTGAACCCGGCCAGGGGCCTGTCGTCTGTGCGGATCGTAGCCGCTTGACCGGTCGGGTGCGAGCGTGATCGCCGCTGCCCGCTCGCGGGTAGCCCCTCGCATAGAGTGTCCTACAGGAGTCTCGAGAGCCACTAGCAGCGAGGAGAACGGATGGGTTTCGACCAGTACCACGAACCGCCTGACGAGCTGCCCCCCGCGACCCGGACCTTCGCTCGCCTGTGCGCATCGCTGACCGAAGAGGCCGAAGCGATCGGCTGGTACGAGCAGCGCATCGCCGTCGAGACCGACGAGGAAGCCGTCGCGATCATGCGCGACGCCCAGGGCGAGGAGTTCAAGCACTTCAGCATGGACCTGGAGTTTCTCCTGCGCCGTTCGCCGATCTGGCGAGAGATCGCCGAAGGCGTGCTGTTCCAGCCGGGCGACATCGTCGAGCACGGCGAGGCGGCCGAGGCGGAGGCGGGCGATGAGAACGGCGGAGACGGCGAGTCGAGCGGCGGTGCCCCCGCCGACGGCTCCGGCTCCCTGCAAATCGGCAGCTTGAGAGGGGAATCGCTGTGAACCATCTGCTCAGATCACTCGCACCGATCAGCGACGCCGGCTGGAAGGAGCTCGACGAGGAGGCTCGCGAGCGCCTCACCGCCGCACTGGCCGCCCGCAAGCTCGTCGACTTCTCCGGGCCCCACGGCTGGACCCGCTCGGCGACCAATCTCGGGCGCATCAGCGAGATCGCCTCCGCGCCATGCGCCGGCGTCAACGCCGCGCAGCGCCGCGTCCTGCCGCTGGCCGAGCTCCGCGCTCCGTTCGAGATCTCGCTGGCCGAGCTGCGCGACCTCGACCGCGGAGCGTTCGACCCCGACCTCGACGCCCTCGACACCGCCGCGCACCAGATCGCGGTGGCCGAGAACATCGCCGTGCTGCACGGCTGGGAGGCCGCCGGGATCACCGGGATCTCGCAGGCCTCAACGCACGATCCCCTACCGCTCGGCGATATCGCCGACGGCTACCGGCGACCGGTCGCCACCGCGGTCGAGCGGCTGCTGAGCAGCGGCATCGGCGGCCCCTACGCACTCGCGCTCGGCCGCGAGCAGTATCGCCTCGTCGCCGAGAACGCCGAGGACGGCGGCTACCCGCTGATGGACCACCTCAAGAAGATCCTCGGCGGCCCGATCGTCTGGGCCCCCGGGGTCAAGGGGGCGATCGTCCTCAGCATCCGCGGCGAGGACTTCCTGTTCGATTCCGGCCAGGATCTGTCGATCGGCTACGCCGGCCACGACGGGGAGGTCGTCCGCCTGTACATCGAGGAGAGCTTCAGCTTCCGCGTAGCCACACCCGAGGCCGCGGTCGCCTTGACCACATAGCGTTCCGTGGGTCGGTTGCCGGCCGTTGAACCGGCCTCCCGGCCGAGACCGTGGGACGTTATGGCCGCTATTTGTAAGTTTCTTACCAACACCCCCGCCCCCAGCGCCAAGCCGCGCTCCCCGGCGCAGGGACCCTTTCCTTCACCGATGTCGTTCGTCAACGACCACCGAAACGATCCCCCACCCGCCCCGCATCCGCCACCGCTGCCACGCCTGAGCAGACCATCGAGCCGCGCCAAGATCCACCCTCAGCGCTGAACCCGGTTCCACTCCACCCAGCCGCTCCCCGCCCGCCCGTCGGAGCTGGTGACCCGGCACATCGCCCGCGGGAACAGCGACAGCCGCCCGTCCGGCGCCTCCAGCCGGAGGGCGCCGAAGGCCAGCGGCTCCACGGCCAGCTCGAGCGCCTCGGGCCCGGACACGATCCGGGCACCGACGACCAAGCCGTCCTCACCCACCTCCTCGGTGGCGGTCACCGACTCGATCTCCAACAGCTCGCCGCCGCGTTGCACATAGCCGACGCCGTACCCGGGCATCTGCGGGATCCCGACCGCGTGCGTGTGGGTGCCGTCGGAGAGGTGGAGCCCCGACCACATCCAGTCGACGGCCCACCAGTCCCGCGCGCTCCACGAGTGATCTCTCTGCCCCGGACCTGAGAACGAGATCCGCTCGGGACCGACGCTCACCGTGCCCGAGACGCGGCAGGGGATCTCGTAGCGGGTCGACTGCCGCCAGGCGTACGGGGTCCCGTCGGTCTCCCAGACCAGGTCGAGCGCGATCTCGATCGGCGAACCATGCTCCCCACGCAGCGGCGCCGACTGATCCGCGTGGGCCTCGGCACGCCCGGCCAGCGTCACCCGGAAGCGTTGCAGCGGCTGCTCGCAGACCTGCTCGGCGTGCAGGCCGTCGATCTGGATCGCCTGCCGGTCGTCGTCGGCCGCGGGCAGCGGCGCGCCCGGGTCGACGAGCATGATCGACGGCCGCCCGGGCCCGCAGATGCAGGCCGTGTACAGCGCGACCCCCTGGTTGGGGAGCCGGCCGAGGCGGACGTACAGCCCGATCTGCTGGTCGTCGCTGACCGCATCGAAGTACCAGCTCTCGTTCCAGAGCGCCTCGGGCCCGGGCGGGTGGCGCCCCTCGTCCTCGGGCTCCGGGCGAAGCGCCGGCGGCCTCCCGACGTTCGGCGCCGGCAGCAGCGCGACCGAGTCGAGGTCGATCGCCTGCTGGGCGTTGCGGGCCAGCCAGGCCATGAACATGTCATCGCCCCGCGGGGTCCGCTCGACGATCATCGACGCCGCGATCGTCATCACCAGTCCGTAGAACACCTGGCGCCGGTATTCGCCCCAGCACGTCTCGAAGCCGAACCCCTCCACCCCCTGGGCCAGCAGCTCGCCGTGGTAGAGCCGGACCAGCTCCTGCTCGTGCGCCCGCCGGTCCTCGACGCCGAGTCCGCCGCCGATGAAGTAGGAGACATCGACCATCGCTGGACCCCAGCCCATCGTCTGCCAGTCGACCACCGTGCAGCCATCATCGGCGAACAGCAGGTTGTCCAAGCGGTAGTCGCCGTGGACCAGCCCCAGCGGCGGCCGGCGATCGGCGCTCCAGCCGTCGATGCTGGGCACGAACTGCCGGCACAGCTCGGCATGCTCGGGTGCGATCCGCTCCGCGTAGCGCTCCAGGAAACCAGGCAGGAGCTGAGCGACCAGCGCCTGGTTCAGCGGGCTGGGCAGGTTGAGGTAATCGGCCGTGCTGAGCGTGAGGTCGCCCATCACCGGCGCGTGGATCCGGGCCAGCGTTCGCAGCGCCATCTTCGCTTCGGCCGCGCCGCATCCGGCGATCTGGTCGCCCTGGACGGCGCCGGCGATGTCCTGCAGCACGAGGGTGAACCAGCCCTCGGCGGCGTCGTACTCGGCGGCATGAGCCGTGACCAGCGGGCCGCCGATCCGGGGCGCCAGCTTGCGGTAGAACGAGATCTCGCGGGAGTACGCCCCCATGCCCACGCCGGTGGCGCGGCTGTTGAGGTCATCGGAAGCGAGCTTGACCACGACGCTCTCGCGCGAGCCGGCTCCGTCGTCGAAGCTGACGCGATGGCACTGGCTCATCTGCCCGGTGCCGATCCGCTCGGTCCCGATCAGCTCGAGTCCCGGCCGACCGAGCGTCTCGCTGAGCCACTCGGCGGTGATCTCCTGCGGCGTGCGAATCAGCCGGGTGTCCTTCATCCGCGCGGATTCTCTTTTACCCTCGAACCGCGATGCAAGTTGACCCCCGCACGCCGGTGATCGTTGGCGCCGGTCAGGTGACCCACCGGCGGTCCGACGCCGAGGCCGTCGAGCCGGTCACGCTGGCCGTCCGTGCCCTCCGAGCCGCGGGGCAGGACAGCGGCGCCGGCGATGCGCTGCTGCGGCGGGCCGAGTCGGTCCGCTGTGTGGCCATCACCAGCTGGCAATACCGCGACGCCGCCGCGCTGGTCGCGTCCGACCTGGGGATCGACCCCCGCGAGACGGTGCAGACCAACGCCTTCGGCGGCGACGGACCCCAGCGCCTGGTCAACGAGACGGCGCAGGCGATCGCCGATGGCGAGCTCGACGTCGCGCTCGTCTGCGGAGCCGAGTCGGTGGCGACGCTGATCGCGGCGCAGCGCGCCGGCCAGGAGCTCGGCTGGCGTACACAGGACGACGGAGTCGCGCCGACCCGGGTCTCCGGCCGGGACCGCTACCCGGTCAACCAGGCCGAGGCCGACGTCGGCCTGCCGGCCCCGCTGGACATGTACGCGCTGATCGAAAGCGCCGTGAGAGCTCGGTCCGGCGCCGACCCGAACCGCCACCTGGAGAAGATCGCCGGCCTGTGGTCGCGCTTCTCGAGCGTGGCGGCGGAAAACGAGTTCGCCTGGATCCGCCGGGGCTACACCGCGGCGCAGATCGCCACGCCGAGCGCCGAGAACCGCGCGATATCGAGCCCGTACACCAAGCTGCTGGCCGCCAACATCCAGGTGGACCAGGCGGCCGGCCTGATCATCTGCAGCGCCGCCGCGGCCGAGCGGGCAGGCGTTCCCCGCGACCGCTGGGTGTTCATTCACGCCGGGGCTCAGGCGCAGGACGAATGGCACGTGACCGAGCGCGCCGAGCTCGCGGCCTCCCCGGCGATCCGGGCGATCGGCGCGGCGGTGCTGGCTCATGCCGGGCTCGACATCGACGAGGTGGCCTACGTCGACCTGTACTCGTGCTTTCCCTCCGCGGTTCAGATCAGCGCCCGCGAGCTTGGACTCGCGCTGGATGATCCGGCGCGCCCGCTGACCCTCACCGGCGGCCTCACGTTCGCCGGCGGTCCGGGCAACAACTACGCGATGCATGCGATCGCCGCACTGGTGCATCGCCTGCGTGACGACCCCGGAGCGCTCGGACTGACCACCGCGCTGGGCTGGTACGCCACCAAGCACGCGCTCGGCCTCTACTCGGCCAGCCCGCCGGCGCGACCGTTCGCGTCGCTGGACCCCGAACCGGAGCAGCGCCCGGCTCGGCGCGCCCGCACCGACTTCACCGGGACGGCGAGGCTCGAGGCATTTACGGTGTCGCGCGATCGCGAGGGTACCCCCGCCGGCGCGGCCCTCAGCGCGCTCACTCCGGAGGGCGATCGTGCGCTCGTCCGGGTAGAAGATCCCGCCACGATCGCGGCCCTGCTCGAGCACGACCACCTCGGCACGACGGTGAGGATCGCCGGACCGGGGTCGCTCGAACTCAACGGGGCCTAGTGCCACGCATTACGATCCGCGACCAGCGATGGCCGAGCCGCCGGCGATAACCGAGCCGGAGCTGCGGGAGCGCCTCGAGCTGACCGACGAACAGTTCGCCGAGTTCTTCCGGACGCTGGCCGCCCGGTTGGGCCGGCGGACGTTCACCGCCGAGACCTACGCACACGCGATCGGCTACCCGTGGTCGCGCCCGGCTCGGTCCTTTCTGTTCACCGGCGGGGCGGTGCAACTGCTCGACGAGCTCGGAACCGTCCGCCGCGCCGAGGTGCTGCGGCGGTTCACGGCGAACTCGGCCGGCGCCTCCCGGACTCCCCTGCTGGCCTTCGGCTCCAACGCCTCACCGGCCGCGCTGCAACGCAAATTCGCCCATTTCCCGGACGAGCAGGATCGCACCGTGCTCGTGCTGGCCGGCGGCCTTCACGAATTCGATGTCGGCGCCTCGGCCCAGCCGACGATCTACGGCTCGATGCCGGCGACGCTGTTCCCCAGTCCGGGAACGGTCGTCCGCGCCGCCGTGCTCTGGGTCACCGCCCCCCAGTTCACCCAGCTCGCCTGGTCCGAGCTCAGCTACGGCCTGGGCCGGTTGGCCGCACGTTTCGAAGCCGATGACCTCGAGCACAGCCTCGGCTCCGTGATCGCGTTCGTTTCTCGCTTCGGCGCGTTCGCGCCCTCGGGACGCCCGGTGGCGCTCGCGGCGATCCCGGCCACCGGCCGCACGGCCGCCGCCCTCGGACAGGAGGAGATCCTGGCCGCCGCCGCGGCGCTCGCGCTCGGCCCGGACGCCGGGCCGGAGATGCTCGTCCGTCAGGTGTTCGAGAACTTCAGCGACCTGATCCCGCGGCTCGAGCGCACCGTGCGCCTCCGCGCCGAGCCGTTCTCATCGCGCGGCTGGGCGCCATATCGCTAGCTCGGCGTCGACTCGCTAGCTCGGTGTCGACTCGCGCCAGGCCGAGCCGGCGTTCAACATGCGCGAGATCTCGGTCGCCGGCACCGGGGCCGAGAACAGGTTGCCCTGGCCCAAGCTGCAGCGCAGGCGACGAAGCTCGGACGCCTGGACGTCCGTCTCGATCCCCTCGCCGACGACCGTCAGGGACAGCGCTCGGGCCATCCCGACGATCGCCTCGGTGATCGTGCTGTCCGATGGCTCCGTGCCGAGTCCGTCGACGAACGTGCGGTCCACCTTGAGCGCGTCCAGCGGCAGGCGGGTCAGATAGCTGAGCGACGAATAGCCGGTGCCGAAGTCGTCCAGGACCAGACCGACGCCCAGCGACTTCAGCGCGAGCAGATTCTCGGCGATCACGTCGGCTTCGTCGAGCAGCACCGTCTCGGTGATCTCGAGGCTGAGGGAGGCCGGATCGAGGCCGCTGCCGTGGAGCACGTCGGCGACGACGTCGGGGAAACCGCGCTGCGCGAGCTGCAACGGAGACAGGTTCACCGAGATCCCGATCGGCGCCGCGTCCTGATGAGCGCGCGCCCACTGCGCGGCCTGGCGGCAGGCGCGATCGAGCACCCAGTGACCGATCCGTTCGATCAGCCCAGTCTCCTCGGCGACCGGGATGAATTCATCGGGAGAGATCAGTCCGCGCTGCGGATGGTCCCAACGGATCAGCGCCTCGACGCTGACGATCGACTCGTCGCGCAGCGACACCATCGGCTGATAGACGAGCCGCAGCTCGTCACGCTCGACCGCCCGGCGGAGGTCATTCTCGACACGCAGCCGGGCGATCGCTCGTCCGCGGGTCATCTCGTCGAACAGCTCATAGCGCGCGCGACCGCGCTCCTTGGCCCGGTACATCGCCGCGTCGGCGTCGCGGATCAGCTCATCGGGCGCTTCGCCCCCCTCGGCCAGCGCGATCCCGATGCTGGTCGTGACGAAGTGCTCGTCCGCCCCCATCACGAACGGCCGGGCGAACACGGCGGCGATCCGTTCGGCCGCGGCGACGGCGTCGCGCTCGGTGGAGATCTCCTCCAGGACCAAGCCGAACTCGTCACCGCCGAATCGGGCCACGGTGTCGCTGGGGCGCAGAGCGTGCTTGAGCCGCGCCGCCACGGCGGCCAGCAGCTCGTCCCCGGCGTGATGACCCATGCTGTCGTTGACGAGCTTGAAGTGGTCGATGTCGAGATACAACACTGCGGCCAGCGAGCGCTGGGCCCGGCGCAGCCGCTTCAGGGTGTGCTCGAGCCGGTCGAGGAAGAGCAGGCGGTTGGGCAGGCCGGTCAACGGATCGTGCAGCGCCCGGTGGTGAATCGCGTCTTCGGTGCGCTGGCGCTCGAGCGCGTCGGCCAGAACGTTGGCCAGGGCCTTGGCGAAGTCGATGTCGCCCGGACCGTAGATCCGCGGGCGCGTGGAGTGGAGCCCGAATACGCCGAACAGGCCGTCGCGGCCCTCGATCGCCACCGTCAGACTGCTGCGCACCCCGTGATCGCGCAGCGTCGGCGATGGTTCGAAGCGATCCTCGGTGCTCCAATCGGGGACCGCCACCGGCCCGGCCGCCAGCTCAGTACAGGCCCCGAGCGCCGCCGCGGGCCGCGCGCTGCCGATCGCGAAGTCGGCCCAGCCCAGGCCGGCGCGCAACCGGATCGATTCGCCGCCGGGCAGGAGCTCGCCCACCAGCGCCATCTCGACCTCGAGGATCTCCGCCGCGGCGGCCACGGCCTCCTCGATCAGGTCGGTGACCGCTCCCTGTTTCAGCGCATGCTCGCCCAGGCGGGCGACGGCAGCTTGCTGCGCGGCGCGCCGCTCCAGCTCTGCCTCGGCCTGTTTGCGCTCGGTGATGTCCGAGAGCACGCCGTTCCAGCACGGGCGGCCGAGTTCGTCGGTGACGAGCAGCGCATCGTCGCGGATCCAGATCACCCGGCCGTCGCGATGCAGCATCCGATATTCGACGGCGGTGCTCGCGTGCGGTCCCGCGATCCCGCTCGCCGCCTCACCGGCCAGCACGCGCTCACGGTCGAATGGGTGAAGCCGGGTGCTCCACAGGGACGGGTCAAGCTGCCACTCCTGGGGCGAGAAACCCAGGATCAGCTCGATCTGCGGACTGACGTAGTCCCAAGCACCGTGCTCGCCGGGTTGCGCCATGTAGATGATCGCGGGGATGCAGTCGAGCAGCGTGCGGAGGTCCCCCGCCGCTTCGCCGAGCCGGACGGGCTCGAGCTCGATCGAGGCGGGCCACGCCGCCGGATCGAACAGTTCCTGCTGGTCCCGCGTCAGGCCGCGCGTGAGCTCATCCGGGGGGAGTCCCCTCATCTCCTCCTTATCGGCAGCTAACGACGATCCTGTTGAGGAATACCCACGGAGTGTGGTTGCGGGTAACTACGGACGCGGACTACGGCTCAGGACAGTCGTTCGATCAGCGCCTTCGGGTTCTCGCCCGCGATGTCCGACTGGTCGCCAACGGCCACACAAGTGGTGGCATTCGGACACGAAACCGCCAGTAGTTCGTCGGAGGGCGACGGGCTTGGAGTGGGACCCACGAACCAGCCGGCGCCGATCCGGCGTTCGGCCAGGGTCTCGCCGCCGGGACCGCCGGGTCCGGTCGCCCCTATCGTCCCCACGGCGCTGCAGGGTCCCGCGGACAGGCACGACACTCCGGCCAGGCTGGCCGGGCGCAACGGGACGCCGGTGGTTCCCGGCAGCGTGTACAGAGACCACCGTCCCCCGTTGCGCTGCTCGGCCACCGGCACCTGCGTGGCCGCCCCCCGTACGTAGTAGCCCCCGACGGCAACGCAGCCCCGCCGACTCGAGCAGGAGACCGAGCTCAGGGTCGTATCCGCGCGCCGATTCGGGTCGATCGTCTTCTCGATCGACCAGCTATGACCGTTCCAACGCTCCGCCAGCGGCACTTGCCAGCCGCCGGGTGGCAGGTAGTCGCCGACCGCGATGCAGGCGTTCACCGCCGAACAGGAGACCGAATTCATCTCGATCTCCTGCGGGCCCGCGGGGGAGCGCATCCGCACCGACGACCACCGCTTCCCGTTCCAGCGCTCGGCGAGCAGGGCCTGGTCGATGTCGTCCGTCCCCCAACTGCCCACCGCCATGCAGGCGTTCGCCGCGGCACACGAGACGGATGACAAATTGGCCAGCGCTCCGGGCTGCGCCACTCGCTGAAGCTTCCAGTGCCGGCCATCCCAATGCTCCGCCAGAGCCACCCCAGAACCGGCGAAGAACGAGCCCGTATTCGAGAACCCGACCGCCTCGCAGGCGTGCGGGTTGGCGCACGAGACGCCGTCCAGCTCGGTGGTCATCGCCTGCGCCGGCGTGGGTAAGCGGACCACCCGCCAGCGCTTCCCGTCCCAGCTCTCCGCCGCAATCGAGCCGAACGCGGCACCCGAGCCGACCGCCGTACACGCACGGGCGCCGGCGCAGTCGACCGCCGCGAGACTGTCGATCAACGTGGAACGCGGGGCCGCCTGAAGCACCCAGCGCCTGGCCGCCGCGCTCGGGGCGGTCGCGGCGCTCGCGGCGCACAGCGCAGCCGTCGCTGCGATCAGCACTCCCCCGCTGTGAGCCAGCCGCCGCATCCGCAATTCCGGCCTCCCGAGCCAGGTCGAGCGCGAATCCTATATCCGGGCAGCTACCCCTCGCGTCAGTCTTCTACCCGGACGAATGCCCGCGCTCGGCCGCGGGCTCCCGGGCGGCGAACTGCTGCTCGAGCGAGCGGATCTCCGGAAGTCCGATGAAGTCGAGGAAGTCTTCGAACGCCAGCATCGACGGGAGCGCCTCCCGCGGAGTTCCGTCGCGGCGGATCTGCGCCAGCACCGAGCGGATCGCCGTGGTGGCCACCAGCAACGTGCTGATCGGAAAGATCACCACCGCGAAGCCGAGCTCGGCCAGCCGCTGGTGGCTCACCGCCGGAGTCTTGCCACCCTCGGCGTAGTTGAACAGCAGCGGTACATCCGCGAGCTCGCGCGCCACGCGCTCGATTTCCGCCTCGGACTCGGGCGCCTCGACGAACAGCAGGTCGGCACCGGCCTCGCGGTACAGGCGTGCTCTCCGGATCGCCTCGTCGAGTCCCAGGCCGGCGCGGGCATCGGTGCGGGCGATGATCAGGAACTCCGAGGACCGGCGCGCCGCCACCGCGGCGGCGACCTTGGCCGCCATCTCCGGCGCCGGAATCACCTGCTTGTCCTCCATGTGCCCGCACTTCTTCGGCATCACCTGATCCTCGATATGGATCGCCGCGACGCCGGCCGCCTCGTACTCCCGGACGGTCCGGATCACCCCCAGCGGGTTCCCGTAGCCGGTATCGGCGTCGGCGATCACCGGGATCTCCACCGCCTCGGCGATCCGATGCGCGTTGTCGACCATCTCGGACATCGTCAGCAGACCGACGTCGGGCCGACCGAGCCGGGCCGCAGCGGTGCCGAAGCCGGTCATGTACACCGCCTCGAACCCGGCCTCCTCCACCAGCCGGGCGCCCAGTGCGTCATAGCAACCCGGCGCGAGCAGCATGCCGCCCGCGTCCAGACGCGCGCGCAAGGTTCCAGCAGGAGCCGGCGTCCCGCCGAGCAAGCCAGCCATCGTGACAATCCTACGAGCTCGCCGCCCGCGGCTCGCGGCCGGATCGCTGGGTGGCCGGAGACCCGATCTTCTGCCGACTGCGATGATTCGCCGTCGTGAGCGCCAGGGGATCGTCGACGCCGGGCTCACGCGGTTTCGACGCCGACCAGGCGATGCTCACCGGCGTCCTGCGCGAGGTCGTGTGCGCCAGCGACGGCAGCCGGGCGGTCGAGCTGCTCGATCAGGCGGTCGAGCTCGGACGCGCCGCGCGGGCCGGGGACGAGGCGGCTGCCGATCGCCTCGCGGCGCTGGTCGCCGACCTCGATCTAGGGGAAACCGAGGTGCTGGTGCGCGCGCTGACCCGGTGGTTTCAGCTGGTCAACCTGGCCGAGGACAACGAGCGTGTGCGCAGGCTGCTCGCCCGTGACGCGCGCGAGGCTCCGGCGCCCCGGCCGGGCTCGATGCGCCGCGCGATCGCCGAGCTGGCCGAGCGCGGCCTCAGCGCCGGCGAGCTCCAGACCCTGCTGGACCGCGCCGAGCTGCGCCTGGTCATGACCGCCCACCCGACCGAGGCCCGCCGGCGAACGACGATCGACAAGCTCGCCCGCGTGTTCCGGGTCCTGCGCGATCTCGAGGAGCTCGCCCACGCCGACGAGGCGGACGCGCGGCGCCGGCTGCTGGCCACCGTGCAGGAGCTGTGGGGCTCGGACGAACTCCGCGCGACTTCGCTGACCGTGCTCGACGAGGTCCGGGGCGGACTGATCCACTTCGCCACGCTGGCGGAGACGGTCCCTCAGATTTACCGCGAGCTCGAGCAGGCGGTCGCGGAGTTCTACCCCGGCGAGACGGTCCGCGTGCCTCCGATCCTCAACTTCGGCTCGTGGATTGGCGGAGACCGCGACGGGAACCCGTTCGTCACCCCCGCGACGACGCTCGAGGCCCTGGGGCTGATGCGGGAACAGTGCCTGCGCTTTCAGGAAGGCCGGATGTCGATGCTGGCCGGCCGGCTGTCGCTGTCGGAGCGAGTCAGCGGGTTTGTTTCCGGGTTGGAACCGATCCTGGCCCGCGGCGTCGAGCAATTTCCCGAACTGGCCGCGCAGCTCGCCGGCCTGAATCCCGAGGAGCCATACCGCCGTGCGCTGACCTTCGTGCGCCAGCGCGTGCGGGCGACCAGGGCCGACGCGCCCGAGGGCTACGCCGAGCCGTCCGAGCTGATCGCGGACCTGCGCGTGGTCGAGCGCTCCCTGGTCGAGGGCGCCGGAGCGCTGACCGCCGCCGGGGACCTCCACGACGTGATCCGGGACGTCGAGGTGTTCGGCTTTCACTATGCGCGCCTCGACATCCGCGAACACGCGCGCGTGCACCGGCGCACGGTGGCCGAGATCTACCGCGTCCTGGAGATCTGCGACGACTACGAGGCGCTCAGCGAGGAGGAGCGGAGCAAACTCGTCTGCGGGCACATCGCGGATCGCCGCCCGTTGATCCCCACCGACATTGCCCGCTTTTCGGAGGGCACGCGCGAGACGATCGAGACCTTCAGGACGCTGCGCGAGGCGCTCGCCGGCGCCCATCGCGGCGCGATCAAGACCTACATCGTCTCCGGCACCGAGGGGCCGGTCGATCTGCTCGAGGTGCTCCTGCTGATGAAGGAGAGCAGCCTTACCCGGGCCGGCGGCGAAGGCGCGATGCTGCGGATCGTGCCGCTGTTCGAGGCTCGGGCGACCCTGGAGGCGGCCAGCGCGACGATGGACACGCTGCTATCCCAGCCCGTCTACCGAACCGCGCTGCGAGCGGTCGGCGACGAGCAGGAGGTGATGATCGGGTACTCGGACTCGAACAAGGACGCCGGGTACGTCGCGTCGGCCTGGGCGGCCTACCGGGCCCAGATCGAGATCGTCGAGGTGCTGAGCGGGCACGGGGCGAGTTGGGTGTTCTTTCACGGCCGGGGCGGCGCGGTCGGGCGCGGCGGCGGTCCCACCAGCGGCGCGATCCTGGGACTGCCGCCGGGGACCGTCGAGGGTCGCCTGAAGATGACCGAGCAGGGCGAGGTCCTGACCGCCAAGTACGCGGTCGCCGAGATCGCCCACCGCGAGCTCGAGCTGGCCGCCAGCGCGACCCTGACCGCCGCGCACCCGGCCCCGCGGACGCGCAGCCCCGATTTCGGGCCGGTCATGGACGAGATGGCGAGTACTTCGGCCGATCTCTATCGGGAGCTCGTCCACGAGGATCCCGACTTCGTGCGCTTCTTCGAACGCGTCACCCCCGTCGATGAGATCTCGCGGCTGCGCCTCGGCTCGCGCCCGTCGCGGCGCCGCGACGGCGGCGGAATCGACGACCTGCGCGCGATCCCCTGGGTGTTCGCCTGGACCCAGGCGCGGATCGTGCTGCCCGCCTGGTTCGGGCTCGGTACTGCCCTGGCCCAGGCCCGCGAGCGGCACGGGATCGAGCGGCTGCAGGAGATGGTCGAGGTGTGGCCGTTCTTCGCCAGCCTGCTCTCCAACGCCGAGATGGCGTGCGCGAAGGCCGACCTCGGGATCGCCCGGCGCTACCTGGAGCTGTGGGACGACGCCGAGCCCCGGGACCGGATCTGGACGATCCTGACCGACGAGTTCGAGCGATCGGTGCAGGAGCTGCTGGCAATCCGCGGCAGCGAGCGACTGCTCGACTCCGAGCCCGTGCTCCAGGCCTCGATCGACCGCCGCAACCCGTTCGTCGATCCCCTCTCCTTCGTGCAGACCGAGCTGCTCCGCAGCCTCCGCGCCCGCCCGGCGCAGGACACGGAGGAGCTCGAGGAGCTCGGCCGAGTGAGCCTGCTGACCATCAACGGAATCGCCAGCGGGCTGCGCAACACCGGCTGAGACGCCGGGTGGCACGCTTCGCGGTCCTATTGGAAGCTTGCCGGCCCGGCGCGCCCCGGCCCGCTGCGAGCCCGGAGCCGGACCAGGCCGCGGACGATCGCCAGCCCGGCCGCGATGAACACCGCCTCAAAGCCGCCACGCTCCAGCCCTTCGACCAGCGAGCGTTCAGCGTGGGCGGTGAACAGCGTGGTGGCCACCACGACCAGCCCAGCCGCCAGCGCCGCCGACGCCCAAGGGCGCGACCGCGAGGTCCGCAGCGCCCGCAGAGCCCGCGTCGGCGCGAGCTCCCCGAGCACGGGCACGGCGGTCTCGAGGAGATCGGCCGGCTCGCCGGCGGTTCCGCCGACGGTCACCCGGGAGCGAAGCGACCCGCGGATCGCCCAGACCAGGGCGGCGCCGGCGCCGACCGCCGTCGCCGCCTGGGTCCATACCCACCAGCTGGCCAGCTCGCCCGAGAAGTTGATCGTGTAGAGCAGAAGGCCGGCGCAGGTCACCATTCCGGCCGCGGCACCGGTCAGGCTGCGACGGTGGATCAGGGCCACCTCCGCATCCGGCAGGACGACCTCGCGCCGGCGGAGCAGCGCTCGCGTTGCGGCGAGCAGACCGGTGACCAGCGCCACCTGGGGAGCGCACAACATGGCCAGGATCGCCGGAATCCACAGCGCCAGCGACCGGCCGTTGCTCGGCCCCCGGTAGCCGCCGGCGTGTCCGATCGCCAGCTGTCCGACGACCAGCGCCACGGCGGCGGCCGACAGGGCGAGAAAGGTGTTGCGCGTAGTTCGCCGCGCTTCGTCGGTGGCCAGCTCCGCCGCGAACTGGCCGGCCAGCGCACCCGGATCCCCGAGCGTCCCCACGTCCGTCGAGCCGTCGCTGGCGATGTGATCGGCGTACTCGAGCAGGATCCGCCGGCGCACCGCCGGGCGAACTCGCCGCGCCGTCAGCTCGCGCTCGAGCTGCTCGGTGAAGCTCCCGTGATCGCTCATGCGATCACCGCCTCGACGGCGTCGGCGAAGCGCTTCCACTCACGCCGAGCGGCGCCGATCGAGCGCCGGCCCTTGGCCGTGAGCTGGTAGACCCGACGGCGCCGGCCGGCGATCGTGGCCCATTCGCTCGAGAGCAGCTGGGCGCGCTCGAGCCGGTGCAGCGCCGGGTAGATCGTACCCTCGGGCAGGTCGAACACGCCGCCGCTGCGCTCCCTGAGCTCCTGCGCCACCGCATAACCGTGCGCTGGTTCGGCTCCGAGGATGGCCAGGATCATGCCGTCGAGATGTCCACGTGGTTCCATACCTAGAGAGCCTATGCATAGAGTCTCTGCTTGTCAAGCCGGGTTCGCCGCGCTGCTCGCCGGGTAGGACCCAGGCACTCGCAACCGGTATAAGGAGGAAACACATGACGGCTCCGATCGAGGACGTGGACAGCCTGCCCGGGAAGACGGTCTCCGACCACGAGATGCGCAAGATCGGCGAGATCAAGGACATCTACGCGGTCGGCGGCGACGACAACCCGATGTACGTGACCGTCGACGCGTCGATCGGGATGTCCTCCTCCCGCGTCGTGTTCATCCCGCTGGCGCGGATCAAGGAGGAGAAGGGCGAGCTACTCGTCCCGTACAGCTCGAACCATCTCCAGGACGCGCCGGAGATCGAGCCCGGTGACGAGGTCTCGGAGGAGGACGACGCCACGCTGCGCGCGTTCTACGGAATCGACCGGGGCGACCAGGAGATCCGGACCGACAACGCGTCGTACGCAAACCAGGTCCCCGAGGGCGACGAACCGCCCCAGAAGGTCAGTAACGACTAGCGCCACCGCGCCGGGAGGGCGAAAGGCCGGATGGCTGTCCCGCGCGCCATCGGGCGGCCTGGTCATCACCGCGATCGCCTCGGTCCAGTTCGGCTCCGCGATCGCCGCCAAGTTGTTCGCCGCGACAGGCCCGGGCGGCGCCGTGTTCCTCCGGCTGTTCACGGCGAGCGTCGTCCTGCTGATCGTCTCGCGACCGGCCGTGAGGGGGCTCGGGCGGCGCCGTCTGCTGCTGGCCGGCGTGTTCGGGCTGGTGCTGGCCGGGATGAACCTGAGCTTCTACCACGCGCTGCACCGGATCCCCCTGGGGGCTGCCGTGACGATCGAGTTCCTCGGCCCGCTGGCCGTCGCGGTGGGCGGCTCACGCCGGCGGATCGACCTGCTCTGGGTGGGGCTCGCGGCGGCCGGGATCCTCGCCCTGACGCGCGGCGGCGGCGGCCACGGGCTCGACGGTCTCGGGGTGGTCTTTGCTCTGATCGCGGGGAGTCTGTGGGCTGCCTACATCCTGCTGAACGCGCGTCTCGGCCGCGAGTTCGAGGGCGGTGGCGGCCTCACGCTGGCGATGTGCGTCGGCGCGGTGGCCGCACTGCCGGCCGGGGTGATCGAAGGCGGCGGGCACCTGCTCGAGCCCCGGTCGCTGGCGCTGGGGACGGCGGTCGGCATCCTTTCCTCCGCGATTCCCTATTCGTTGGAGCTCGAGGCGCTTAGACGCATCGCGGTGAATGTGTTCGGCGTGCTGATGAGCCTCGAGCCGGCGATGGCCGCGCTGGCGGGTCTGCTGGTGCTCGGCCAGGGCCTCTCGCTCCGTGCACTGGCGGGGATCGCGCTGGTGGTGGCGGCCTCGACCGGGGCCTCGCTCCAGGCCCGCGAGCCTCCGGTCGCGATCTAGCGACCCAGCGGGCGGGCGCCGCCCGACTCGATCTCGCCGAACTCGGCGGAGCCGGCCAGCACGGCCAGCATGTGGTCGGCCCAGGCGACGCGCGCCTCGGTGGTGAGCAACCCGAACAGAGCGGTCGAGCGCCCGTAGAACGCCGACGGCTTGTCCGCGAGCCGGTCGATGACGGCTTGCAATGCCAGCCGGTAGGCCTGCGCCTGCTCGCGATACTCGGTGAGCATCGAAACGCGCTGTTCATCGGTCATGCGCTCGGCAAAGAAGAACTTGGCCAGCATCCCGCTGCGCGTGCGTTCGGCCGGGTAATCGGGCGCCCGCACCCACGCATCGAGGGCCTCGCGCCCCGCGCTGGTCAACTCGTACCTTCGCTTGTCCGGTCGGCGGTCCTGCTCGACGTGGGTGCCCTCGATCAAGCCAGCCGCCTCGAGGCGGGAAAGCTCCGCGTAGACCTGGCTCCGGCTCACCGGCCAGAACTGGGCGATCGAGCGATCCGCATGCGCTGCCACGTCGTAGCCTGACGCCGGATGCCGGCTGACCAGGCCCAGGATCATGGAGGACGTCGTCCCCAGGCGGCGTGATTCGTCGTTCATGGTCTAAAGAATAGTTCGAAGCGTTCTAGTCCGACCCGGAACAGGTACCCCGCGCTCCGCGAGCCGATACCGTGCCTGCCGTGAACGGCTCGCCCCTGACCGTCGCGGTGACCGGCCCGAGCGGAGAAATCGGCGTTCCGTTCATGCGCGCGCTGGAGCGAACCGCCGAGGTTGGCCGGGTCCTGGCGATGGCGCGGCGCCCGTTCGATCCGGCGGCCCACGGGTGGGGCAAAGCGGAGTACCGCCAGGGAGACATCCTCGACCGGGCGGCCGTCGACGCGCTGGTGGCCGAGGCCGACGTCGTGGTCCACCTCGCCTTCATCGTCGTGAAGGCCTCCGCCGGTACCTATGACATCAACATCGACGGCTCGCGCAACGTGTTCGAGGCGACGGTGGCGGCAGGCGTTCCGCGCCTGATCTACACCTCCTCGGTGGCGGCCTACGGCTACCACGGCGACGTCGAAGGGCCGCTCACCGAGGACATGCCGCCGCGCGGCACCGAGGCGCACGCCTACTCGCACCAGAAGGCGGCGGTCGAGCGCGTGCTCGATCAGGCGCTCGAGGCCGGCGGTGCCACGCAGGCCTACGTCTTTCGCCCCTGCATCGTCGCCGGGCCCGACGCACCGGCGCTGCTGAACCAGTTGCCCTACCTCCAACTCGAGAGCCGGGCCCCGGCGCCATTGCTGGGCGCGCTCGGACGCGTGCCCGGCCTTCAGCCCGTTCTCCCCGACCACGGCATCCCCTTCCAGCTCGTGCACCACGACGACGTCGCGGCCGCGCTGATCGCCGCGGTGATCGCCCGCGGGGCGCCGGGCATCTACAACCTCGCCGCCCCAGGCGAGGTCACCCTCTCAGACCTGGCCCATGAGCTCGGGTGGTACAGCGTCCCGATCCCCCGGGCGGCGATCGACGTCGCCGCCCGCGTGCTCGCCCGGATCCCGCCGCTCGCCGTCGAGGCCGGCTGGCTCGAGGCCCTGCGCACATCGGTGCTGATGAGCACCGACCGCGCCCGCCGGGAGCTCGGCTGGCACCCGGCCTACGACGCCCGCCAGACCCTCCACGAGCTGGTCGCCGCCCGACGCTAGCCCCCCGCCGGCTCCTACTTCCGGTCGGACTGAGCCGCATATCCTAAGCGGCATGGACCCGGTCATCGACACCGCCTGGCTGCAACGCCATCGCTCCGATTGCCTGCTGGCCGACGTCCGCTGGTACCTGGACGGCCGCTCGGGGCGAGCTGCCTACGAGTCGTCTCACCTGCCCGGGGCGGTGTTCGTCGATCTCGAGACCTGCCTCTCCAGCCCCGCGGATCCCACCCAGGGTCGACACCCGTTGCCCCAGCCCGCCGACTTCGCCCGGCGGATGGGCGAGCTCGGAATCGGCGACGAGGACACGGTGGTCGCCTACGACGATGCCGGCGGCGTGATCGCCGCGCGTCTGGTCTGGATGCTGCGGGCGACCGGGCATCAGGCGGCGCTGCTCGACGGGGGCCTGCAGGCCTGGCCGCGCGAGCTCGAGGGCGAGCTGCAGAGCGGCACGACCGTCCGCCCGCCGGCCCAGTTCACCGCCAGACCGTGGCCCGAGGGCCAGCTGGCCGGACCCGACGACGCCGTCGACCCCGATGCGGTGGTGATCGACGCTCGCCAGCGCGAGCGCTACCGGGGCGAGCCCGACTCCCTCGATCCGCGGTTCGGGCATATCCCCGGGTCGCACAGCCTGCCCTGCCGCGAGAACCTGGACGACGCGGGACGATTCCTGCCCGCCGACCAGCTGCGTCGCCGCCTGGCGGCGGTCGGCATCCGGCGCGGAGAGGACGTGGTCTCGTATTGCGGCTCCGGCGTGACCGCCTGCCACAACCTGATCGCGATCGAGCACGTCGGCCTCGGCCGGGGACGCCTGTACCCGGGGTCATGGTCGCAGTGGAGCCGCGACCCGACCCGCGATGTCGCTGTGGGGTCGTGATTCGAGTCGCGAGACTAGGATCCGGTCGGCATGAGTGACGAACCGGAGACGAGCGACGGGGGCGGAGTCGCGCGCCTGATCGTGCGCTGCCTGGAGAACGAGGGCGTCTCGCACGTGTTCGGGATCCCCGGCGAGGAGAACATCCATCTGGTGGAGGCGCTGTCGGAGTCGTCGATCCGCTACGTGCTCGTGCGTCACGAGCAGGCGGCGTCGTTCATGGCCGAGGTCTACGGCCGCCTCACCGGGAACGCCGGGGTTTGCTCGGCCACACTCGGCCCCGGCGCGATCAATCTCCTGCTCGGCGTGGCCGACGCCACCACCAACTCGACTCCCGTCGTGGCGCTGTCCGCGCAGGTGGGCATGCACCGGAGCTTCAAGGAATCCCACCAGGGCGTGGACCTGGTCTCGATGTTCAAGCCCGTGACCAAGTGGTCCGAGCTGATCGCCACCCCGGACGCCGTGCCGGAGATGGTCCGCAAGGCGTTCAAGCTGGCCCAGACCGAGCGCCCGGGCGCCGTCTACCTGGCGGTTCCCGAGGATGTCGAGAAGGCCCCCGCTCCCGCCGGCGCGCGCCCTCTCGTGGTCAACCAGCCCCGTCCGGACGAACCGTCGGCCAGCCAGCTCCGCCGGGCCGCCGACGTGCTCGGCGCGGCCGAGAATCCGATCCTGCTCGCCGGCCACGGAGCCGCGCGGGCCGACGCCGGCGACGCGGTGCGCCGCTTCGCCGAGAAGCTCGGCGTGGCGGTGGCCACGACATTCCACGGCAAAGGGGTTCTCCCGGACGACCACCCGCAGGCGCTCGGTGCGGTCGGCTTCATGCGCCACGACTACGTGAACTTCGGCTTTGACCAAGCCGACGTGATCATCGCCGTGGGCTACGAGCTGCAGGAGTTCGACCCGGTGCGAATCAACCCGGACGGCGACAAGAAGATCCTCCACCTTCACCGCTTCCCGGCCGAGGTCGACGTCCACTACGAGGTCGAGGTCGGTTTGCAGTCGGACATCGGGCACACGCTGGACGCGCTCGCTGCCGCGGTCGACCGCCACTTCGAGTTCGATGCCGGCAGGCAGCGGATCCGGGCGATGATCGACGCCGAGCTGCAGCGCGGACTCCAGGACGACAGGTTCCCGCTGGCCCCGGCCCGGATCGTGGCCGACACGCGCGAGGCGCTCCGGCGCGAGGACATCGTCCTGGTCGACACCGGCGCGCTGAAGATGTGGATGGCTCGGCTCTACTCGACCTACGAGCGGAACACCTGCCTGATCTCCAACGGCCTCTCGACGATGGCCTGGACGCTGCCCGGCGCGATCGCCGCGAAGATCGCGCGCCCGGAGGCCAACGTGCTCGTCGCCACCGGTGATGGGGCGTTCATGATGAACTCGCAGGAGATCGAGACCGCGCTGCGCGAGCGGGTGCCGATCGTCGTCCTCATCTGGGTCGATGACGAGTACGGCCTGATCAAGTGGAAGATGGACCTCGAGCTGGGGCACAACTTCGACACCGCGTTCGGCAACCCCGACTTCGTCGCCTACGCCGAGAGCTTCGGTGCCCGCGGCTACCGCATCAGCGCAGCCGACCAGCTGCTGCCCACGCTGCGCGAGGCCCTGGCCCAGGACACCGTGTCGGTGATCGCCTGTCCGGTCGACTACTCGGCCAACCTGCAGCTCACCGACGCGCTCGGCGAGCTCGACGAATCACTGTCCTGACCGCCGCACCTCGCGATTGCGCCGGGCCGCCTCGCGCCAGCTCACGGGGATCACTCCGAGCTCGATCGCATGTTCACGGCGAGCCCGGGTCAGGTCGTAGTGGTCGTGCCACGGCTTGCCCGGCTTGGACTGGAACCAGGCCCGCTTGAGCCCGATCCGCTCGGCCATCGCGTGTAGCTCATCCAGCGTGTCGGCCTGCATGTGCCCGCCGCCGGTCCAGTAACCCCAGTCGCCCTCGACGAAGGCGTCGTCGACGTAGACGCTCATGCTCGGCCCGGTGCCCCGCGCGCCCAGCCGGCTCGCTCGGTCAGAGTGCGCTGGCGTAGCGCCGCAGAAAGCGGATCGCCAGCTGCTTGGACCAGAACCCGCGGTACCGGGCCAGTTCCCTGCCGTTTGACAAATAGACGCCCCACCCGTCGGAGGTGGGTCGGATCATGAGGGAGAGTGCAGTCATCGTGTGTGCCTTTCACCAAGCGTACTCCGCCGGGTCGGCCGGCCCGCCAGCGTCTGTCTAAGCCACTACGGCCGGCAGCTCCACGCCGATCACCCGCAGGCGACGCGACAGCGCGGTGAAGGCGAACTCGTTCATGGCCTGGCTCGAGTAACCGAGGTACTCGTAGTCGTCTCCCAGCTGGAACTTCGGCGGCACCAGCACGCCTGCCGCCGCGGGCAAGGTCTCGGCTAGCTTGGCTGCGATGCGCTTGGCCAGCTCGGGATCTCGGGCTTTCTGCTGCAGGAACCAGGTCCCGTAGGCGACGTGGCGATGTTCGTCCTGCGCGATCAGGCCGAACGCCTTGAGATGCCCCGGGAGGATTCCCCGGCGCTCCATGTTGTCGGTCTGGAAGTACTGACCGGTCAGCGCCAGCGTGCCCTCGATGACCATGTGATACGTGGTGACGAAGTCGACCTTCGCCTCGATGTCCGAGGGGTCGGCGAGCAGCGCGCGGTGATCGTCGACCAGATGCCCGTCGAACAGCCTGAAGTAGTCCGGAGTGAGATCGCGCCGTGCCCGCTGCAGCCGATCCTCGAAGCTGCCGTCGTAGTCGAACACCTCTTCGTAGAGGCGGTTGAAATGCTGAGCGTGGCGCGCCTCGTCGACCTGCTGAGTGAGCAGGAAGGCTTCCTCGTGCTTGTCCTCGGCAGCGAGCACCAGGCCGGAGAACTCGCTGGTGACGCGCTCCTCGCCGACGAAGAACGCCGCCAGGCCCCACAGCATCTCGTCGCGTAGATCCCCAGGGAGCGCCCGCCAATCGCGCTGGTCCGGAGCGAGGTCGATCTCGTGCGAGACCCAGTTCTGGCGTTCCCACAACCGGTAAAGCTGCAGCGGTGTCATCAGCTTCACCTGCGGAAGCTTCGACTCGTCGGTCATCGTGCCGACGTCGCCCTGGACCGTGTAGTCGAGCAAGCTGGACATCAGGCCTCCTCTCTCGTGGGTCGGTCAGGCGCTCGGGTCGCGGTAGCGCAGGCCGTCGAGCGCGATGTCGAGGATGTGATCGACCTGCCCCGGCTCGCTGGTCGGGATCTTGGCGACTGCGCCGACCATCCGGATGATCTCATCCAGGTCGGTATCGGGACGCACGACCTGGGCCTGCTGGGCCCGCTCCAGTAGCGGCTCGCCGGCGCCGAACAGCGCGGCACGGCTGCTCTTGAACACCGCGGCATCGCGATCGACGTAGGACATCAGCTCCCCGGCCAGGGCATGCTTGGTGGCGAGGTACCCCACGAAGCGGTGTAGCCAGGCGACCAGCGCCTCCCAGGGCCCCAGGTCGGTCAGGTCACCGGCTGAGCGGCACAGCGCCTGAACCTCGTCGACGTACACGGCCTCGAGCAGCGCCTGGCGGCTGGGGAAATGGCGGTAGAGCGTGCCGATTCCAACCTGCGCACGCCGGGCGATCTCCTCCAGCGATGTCGACTCTCCGCCCTCGGCGAACGCGTCACGGGCGGCGGCGACCACCTTGTCGTAGTTGCGCTGCGCATCGGCCCTTCGCGGCCGGGCCTGGAGCGACTCGCCGCCGATCGCGGCGGCGTCGGTCGGGTCGCTGGTGTCTGTGGTGCTCACGGAGAAATCTCGCTACGTCGACTTGACAAACCGGAGGGTGCCTCCGTATAGTTTCCGGAGGGATCCTCCACTTAGTTCTGGAGGATGCCTCCAGTTTACCAGGACCCCTTACCCGCCTCAACAGTTCGGACCAAGATGAACATCGCCTCCCTTCCCACCGCCGCCACCGATCGTCGCCGCTGGATGGCCCTCGTCGTCGTCTGCCTCGCGCAGCTCATGATCGTTCTGGACACGACGATCGTGAACGTGGCGCTTCCCTCGGTCCAGCGCGACCTCCACTTCACCCAGGGCAACCTGACCTGGGTCGTCAACGCATTCCTGGTCACTTTCGGCAGCTTCCTGCTGCTCGCGGGCCGGCTCGGTGACCTGGTCGGCCGCAAGCGGGTCTTCCTGGCCGGAGTGATCGTGTTCACGGGCGCTTCGGCGTTGTGCGGCTTGGCGTCGAGTCAGGGCTTCCTGATCGCCGCCCGCTTCATCCAGGGCATCGGCGCCGCCATGCAGGCCTCCGTGATCCTGGCCATCATCGTGACGGAGTTCCCGGCACCCGCCGACCGGGCGCGGGCCATGAGTGCCTATGTGTTCGTCGCGGTCGCGGGCGGATCGCTCGGCCTACTCGCCGGCGGTGCGCTGACCCAGCTGCTCAGCTGGCATTGGATCTTCTTCGTCAATCTCCCGATCGGCCTCGCCACGATCGCGCTGGGTAAGGCCCTGATCCCCCGCGACAGCGGACTCGGACTCGAACACGGCGTCGACTGGCTGGGCTCCGTGCTCGTCACCGTCTCCCTGATGACCGCCGTCTACGCGATCGTCCAAGCCACCAACCACGGTTGGGGCTCTTCGCAGGTGCTCGGGTTTGGGGGGCTGGCGGCCGCGCTGATGACCGCGTTCCTGATCCTCGAGTCGCGGATCGAGAACCCCATCATGCCGCTGCGGATCCTCCGCGTGCGAAGCCTGATCGGCTCGAGCGCGGTGCGCGGCTTTCTGGTCACCGGGATGTACTCGACGTTCTTTCTCGGCACCCTCTACCTCGAGCACGTGCTCCACTACAGCGCGCTGCAAACCGGCCTGGCCTTCCTCCCCTGGACGGTCACCGTCGGAGTGCTGTCGCTGGGGGTCACCGCTCGCCTGGTCGCTCGCTTCGGCGCGATGCGCGTACTCAGCCTCGGCATGGCCACCGCGATCGTCGGCCTGATCGTGCTCGGCACGACCGGGGTGCACACCAGCTTCTTCCCCACCATCTTCCTGGCCTACCTCGCCCTCGGCCTGGGGATCGGCAGCGCGTTCATGCCACTGCTGACGATCGCCATGGCCGACGTCCCCGCCTCCGACGCCGGGCTGGGGTCGGGAATCATCAACGTCTCCCAGCAGATCGCCGGGGCGCTCGGGTTAGCCGTCCTCGGCACCATCGCGACCAACCACTCGAAGGCGCTCGAGGCCGGTGGGCACTCGGTGGCGAGCTCGCTGATCGGCGGCTACCACCTGGCCTTTGCCATCGGCGCGGCCAGCATCGCGGTCGGAATCGTGACCGCCCGCGCGGTCCTTCGGACCCCCGAGGCGCCGGCGGCCATGCATCCTGCCACGGAGCCGGCGCCACTGATCGCGGCGGACCCCGAGTCACAACTCGAGCGTCAGGCCGCCTGACCGGCACCGTGGCGATGCCGGCGAGGATTTCTGGACGGGGCGCGCTCTGATGCGGTACACCGAAGAGCGCTGCCCCTCCCCCTCACCGCCAGGCATGGACGGAACTCATCTCGATCGCGTCGAGGCGCTGCTGAGAAACGCGGCGACCGAACACACCAGCCTCATGTCCCGCCTGTCGCCCGACCTGCAGGCGTCCCTCCCGGTCGATGCTCAGGGCGTCACTCAGGCCATCGACCACCTCGCCACCGCGGCCGGCCTTTCGGTCCTCGAGCGCCACGCGCTGATCAGCCCGCACGCGGTCAACCCGGCCGTGCTGCACGCCCGGGTGTTCGGCCGGGCGCCGCTGGCGCGCGAGACGGTGATCGGCTCGTTCGTCGAGGGCGCGCGAGTGCGGGCGGATGCGCTGGCCGCGCTCGCCGACGTGGTCGGCGGTGAGCCGCTCGGCCAAGAGGTCCGCCGGCTGCTGGTGGCTCACCCACCCCCCGCCGGGGCCGACGGGCCGGATGTGGTACCGGCCCTGCGCGCCACCTACGCCGCGCACGAACGCGCTGCCCTGACGATCGCCGCCAGCCTCGACGATCATTAGTCACAACGGATCTCGTATCGTCGATCGGGTGTCGACTGCCGCTGACGAGTCGCTGTTGCAGGCGGTGGCGGAAAACCATCGCGTGTGGTTTCGACGGATCGTGGCCGCCGAGGGCCGCGAGGTCGTGGATGTCGGAGGAACCGACCTGTTCCCGGGGCGCGAGGCGATGGTGTTTCCGGAGGCGGAGGTCGACGTCGACGCGCTGATGGCCGAGATCCGGGCGCGGGAGTGCCCTGGCGTCGGGTGCTGGTCGCTGTCGGCCGACCCCGGGCTGGGCACGCGGTTGGTCGCCCGCGGGTTTGGGTGGGGCTGGCGCCCGCACTGGATGGCCATCGACCTCGAGCACGCCTCCGATCGGGTGCCCCCGACAGGGTTCGTGGTGGAGCCGGCGGCGCCCCCATATGCCAGGACACTGCCCTACGCTCCGGCCGGACCCGAGCCCCGCGGCGGCTTTCGACTCGGTGTCCGCCTCCGGGAGAAGATGATCGGCCAAGTCGCGGTCAACCCGTGGAACGGTGTCGCCGGCCTCTACTCGATGGGGGTCGCCCCGCGCGTCCGCCGCCGCGGGATCGGACTGGCCCTGACCCACGCCGCCTGCCGCCTCGCGGTCGAGCACGGTTGTCGCCACGCGGTATTGAACGCGACCGAAGCGGGCGAACCGCTCTATCGCCGGGCCGGCTTTCGCTCGCTCGGCTGGGGCCAGACCTGGTGGTACCGCCGAGGGCCGGAGCCGACGCCGCGTCAGATTGCCCTGACCGAAGCCATCGGGTTCGGCGACCTCGCGGCGCTCGACGACCTACGCCCCACGGACGTAGAGCTGACCACGGAGACGCCTGGCGGCGAAACCCCGCTCACGTTGGCTCTCCTCACCGACCAGCCGGCGATCGCCGTTCACCTCCTCGAGCGGTGCCCCGACCTCGCGGCCAGGCGGTACCCCCCGCACGGCGTGACCTTGCTGCACCTGGCCGTCGAGCAAGATCGCCCTGCCTTCGTCGAAGTCGCGCTGCGACACGGCGTTGACCCCGCGGTCCGCGACCACAGCTTCAACGCCACCGCGGCGGGCTGGGCGGAGCATTTCGACCGCCGCGACATCGCACAACGGCTAGCCCGTGGGCAATAGCGCGATGATGTCGCCGCTCAACAACTGAGAGCCCTTCTCATCAGACGGAGCCGGAGCAAATGCGCCCTCGTTGCCATGCTCAAGAACCGGTCGCGACTGTCGATAACACGATCGAAGACACGGATGTCAATCGAAGGGGAGCGAAATGAAGGTCCTTCTCAGGATCGTGGCCGTGGTGTTCGTCGCCGTCGCCGCGTTTCTCATCTACGCGGTAATTCACGCGCTGGGCTCCGCGGGCGGCGCGCGGCCGGCTGTCGCCGTGGGTTATTCCGTTGGAGCCGTGGTGCTCGGCTTCCTCGCCGCAAAGCTCTGGCGTCGGCGCGCACCCGCCGCGGCCGTCTGATTCGAGCCCACAACCGCTCGCTTTAACCCGAACGGCCCCGTGGCGAGAAACCTGTCTATGTGACCGGTGGCTCGCCACGGCTCGGGTTCGGAGGGCGAGTGCAGTTTTGTTCGGCGGACGGGGGGAAAGGTGTAGAGAGAGAGAGAAGAGTCGCGCTACCGAAAGGATGCCGATGAAGATTTCATTCGCGTCTCCGACCACGCTGGATTCCCCTGAGCACGTTGCTCTGGCCGAGGAGCTCGGGTACGAGCGGGCGTGGCTATACGACACCCCGCAGCAGAGCCCGGATGTGTGGATGATGCTCGGGCTGGCCGCGGAGCGCACGGAGCGGATCGGCCTGGGGCCTGGCGTCCTGGTGCCGAGCCTGCGGCACCCGATGGTGAACGCTGCCGCCACTGCGGCTTTGGCGGCGCTGGCGCCCGACCGCGTCGCGGTCGCCTTCGGCACCGGGTTCACGGGGCGCCGGGCGATGGGCTATCGCGCGATCCCGTGGGCCTACATGGATGCTTATATCCGCGCCTACCGCGGGCTGCTGCGTGGCGAGACGGTCGAGTGGGAGGGCGCGCGCATGCGCATGCTGCATCCGCCCGGTCACGGCGCGCCGCGGCCGGTCGAGGTCCCGGTGCTGATCGGCGCGCTCGGACCCAAAGGAGCCGCCGTGGCGCGCGAACTCGGGGATGGCCTGTTCGCCACTCTCACGTTGCCCGAGTTCGCCAAGGAGTTTTCCGAGGTCGCCTATCTCCTCTGGGGCACGGTGCTTGATGAGGGCGAGGATCCGCGCTCGGAGCGGGTGCAGGCAGCCGCAGGGCCGGGAGTCGCGCTGGCCTACCACGGTGCTTACGAGTTCAACACGCCGCTGTCCGAGCTTCCGGGCGGGCCGGAGTGGCAGGCGGTGGTCGAGCGCACGGCGCCCAACGAGCGCCACCTCGCCGTCCACGCGCAACATTGCGTAGGTCTCAGCGAGGCGGACCAGGCCGCCTGGGACGCGGGCGGGCACGGTCTCCTCGGCCAGGCGACGATCAGCGGGACGGCCGACCAGGTCGCCGCCCGGCTCTCCGATCTCGAGGCGGGAGGCGTGACCGAATTGGTGTTCCAACCCTGCGGTCCGGACATTCGCCGCGAGCTGGTGGCGTTTATGGAAACCGCGCGGACAGCCGTCGCGGCGTGAGGGAGAGGACATGAGCACGACCGACAAGAAAACGCTTACCACGCTGGTTGAGGGTGGTAACTACTTCGAATGTCCGCGCTGGCGCGAGGGCCGGTGGTGGGTCTCGGACTTCTACCGTCACGCCGTCTTTAGCTATGACCACGATGGAGACGAGCGGCTCGAGGTCGAGGTCGAAGCCCAGCCCTCGGGTCTGGGCTGGCTCCCGGACGGCACGCTGCTGATCGTGTCGATGAAGGACCGCCGGGTGCTGCGCCGGGCCGCAGACGGCAGCCTTGGTACACACGCGCAGCTGTCCGAGCTGACCACCGGTCACCTGAACGACATGATCGTCGACAGGCAGGGCCGAGCGTTCGTGGGCAACTTCGGCTTTGACCTGATGGGCGGCGGTACCCCGGCGACGGCGAGCCTGGTGCGCATCGATCCGGATGGCAGCGCCACCGTGGCCGCAGAGGATCTCTGGTTTCCCAACGGCATGGTGATCATCGACGACGGCACGCTGGTCGTAGCCGAGACCCTCGCCGCACGGCTCACGGCGTTCGACGTCCAGTCCGACGGGTCGCTGGACCGGCGCCGTGTGTGGGCCCAGGTCGAACCGACGCCCGAGCCGGCCGATACGGAAACGATGCTCTCAGCCGTCAGCTTCGCGCCAGATGGCTGTGCGCTGGATGCCGAGGGCCACGTGTGGGCGGCTAACGCACTGGGCGGCCCGGTTTCCCGCGTCGCGCCCGGCGGTCGGATCGTCGACGAAGTCCCCTTGCCGGAGGGGCTCTGCGGGTTCGCGTGTGGGCTCGGGGGCGAGGACGGACGCACGCTGATCGTCTGCGCGGCGCCGGACTTCCACGAGCAGGCGCGCGCCGCAGCGCGCGAGGCGTTGCTGCTGACCACGACGGTGGACGTCCCGCACGCAGGGCTGCCCTAAAGCTCACCGGCGTTAATCTTCGTTGGGTGATTGGACCCCAGGGGGGACCCGTGGCCCGAGCCGACAGCCGGCGAAGCTCTACCCGGAGGCGGCGTATGCCGGGACGGCGTTCGATCCGGACAACATCGCGGAACTCTTTTGGACCGCCCACACCGATCCCCCCGACGCCTGGCAGACCGAGTATCGATTCACCGGCGCCTGACGGGTCAGAGCACGCGAGGTCAGCTTGGGCGTCGAGCTCCCCGAGCCCGACCAAGCGGCCAGTTGGGCTATGCGTCCGCCACGCGGCTTCCCCAGAGCTCGTGGACCGGGAGCTTCTCGGGCTCGGATAGCTCGACGCCGGCCGTGGCCAGCGCGGCCTTGAGGCCGCCGTCCCAGGCCTGCTGCCAGGCAGCCTCCGATTCCCAGATCTCACTGACTCGGAGGTCCGACCCGTCCCCGAACAGGACGTGCAGCTGGAGTGGCCCAGGAGGCCCGTCGGGGCCATTCTCCTGCAGAATCTCGTTGACCTTGTCGTACTGCTCGCGGGTCAGCGACGAGGGCGCGTAGCGGATGAGGATTGGCATAGCGCGAATCTAATCGACCGACAGTCCCGTAGCAAGAGGGCGCTCCGCTCGAGGCTCTTGTCGGGCGGCATGCGGGCGATTGGAGGTAGGTTTCCTGGATGATGCCCGCGCGACTCACCGTGGTCACGCTCGGCGCCCGCGACCTGGCGCGGCTGCGCAGCTTCTACTCCGCGCTGGGCTGGGAGGTGGCGATCGAAGCCGAGGACTTCTGCGCCTTCCAGCTCCGTGGCGCCTTACTGGCGCTGTTCCCCTGGGAGAAGCTGGCCGCCGATGGTCAAGCGCAGGCGGCCGCACCCGCGCCGGGGATGCGCGGCTTCACCCTCGGCATCAACGTCGATCGACCCGAGCAGGTCGACGAAGCGATAGCCGCAGCCGAGAAGGCCGGTGCCACGGTGACTAAGGCGCCGTCGGCACCAACCGAGTTCGAAGGCCGCCATGCCTACTTCGCCGATCCTGAGGAGAACTACTGGGAGGTCGTCTACCTCAGGGGTGACGGAGCGGTCCAGCAGGCGATCGATCGAGCGCTCGGACAGGCCCAGGAAGATTGACCCCGTGCCGATCACGCTCGCGTGGGTAGGAGATGGTGCGCCTCGGATGGAAGTGGCGCACGCCGAACGGCAGGGAAGGGAATTGACCGCGGTCGGGACCCAGCTCGGAGCGGCTTACGAGCTTCGCTACCGGCTGGAGCCCGACCTGCTGCGCTTAGAACTGATTGGGCGCCGCTCGCTTGAAGTGCGGCTCGATGATGCCGACTTCTTCGACCTCGGCTGGTCACCGTTGTTCAATTCGCTGCCAGTCATGCGGGACGGCCTGCTGGAGCCCGGTCCGGCACGCGATTACGTCATGCGTTGGGTGGACGTCCCCTCGCTGGAAGTCACCACATCCAAGCAGCGATACGAGCCCCTGGGCAAGGGGGTCGTCGGCTTCCGCGCTGGGAGCTTCACCGCCGAGATCCAATTCGACCAAAACGAGTTCGTGGTCGACTACCCGGGCATCGCCCGGCGGGCGGACGAGGAGTAGCAAGCCGCTGCTCCCGTCCGCTTAGGCGAATCAGGCGCCGTCGCCCGGGCTCAGTGGCGCCGCATCGCCCGCGCCCTGGACCAGAGCACCGCAGCCGCGATGGCCCCGACACCGGTTTCCGCAGCGTAAACGGCGTCCCAGGCCCCATCGCCGGCGGCGAAGCGGCCGCTCGAGGTGAGATACGCGAGGTAAACGGCGGCGGGCTCGAACACCACAATCCCGACCAGGCTCCAGGCGACAACGGATGAGCCTCGCCGGCCAGCCCACGCGCCAACCGCACCCATGGCCGGACCACTCACGGCTCCGGCCTTCAACCACACGTTCCCGACGTTGAGCGTGAGGCCGAGGTCGTGCAGGATCGAGTGCGGCCCGAGATCGAGCACGAACGCGTTGGCCAGGTAGAACCCGACGAGCGCGGCAATCGTGGTGAGCAGGCCGCACACGGCCCCGAGCAGGATGCGCCCGCGCGCCACGATCGCGCCCGCGAGCAGCGGCAGGATCACCCATGGCGCGCTGAGGTTCCCGACCGCGTCGCGGACACCTGAGCCGTTGCCCTTGACCACCGACTCCAACGCCCCGAAGGCCACCGCAGCCATCACCAACAGCAGGATTCGCCGAGTGCCAAGCCCGCGCATCGGCCAAAGCCTAGTTGTCACGTCGCGACCTGACAACGTGCGCGTCGGTCACGATTGGAGATCAATCATCGCGGACGGAGGATCGAGAGATGCCAGAGCAACTCGTTGGAACCGTTGAGGAGCTTGGACCCGGATCGGTCCGGGGAATCGGAGACTGGGCGGTGCTCAACGTCAACGGCGAGCGCTATGCCGTCTCACGGCGCTGCCGGCACCTACGCGCCGATCTCGCTAACGGCGAGATCGACGATGACGGTTGCCTCGTCTGCCCCTGGCACCGATCCCGCTATGACCCCACAACCGGCCGGATGATCGTCGGACCTCAGGCGGGATTCGAAAAAGTGCCAGGGCTCGACACCGCGTTCATTTCGCTAACGAAGCTCTGGCCGCTGCGACGCGCCGAGGTCGTCGAACGGAGCGGCCGGGTCTACGTGCGCGACTGATGACTCCGCGCTGAGAAAGCGCGCCGCTTTAACCGAATCGCCCCCCGCGGGTGCGGAGGGCGGTTCGAATTCCTTGCGAAGGTGGAGACGGCGGGAATTGAACCCGCGTCCGCAGTCGCGTAAAGGGTGGCGTCTACGAGCGTATCCGGCGCTCTATTTCTCGCTCTCGACTCGCCTCGCCGGCGGGGTTGTCGAGAGCCAGCTCCCAAAGATTTCCTCGGATCGGCTGGAGCGAGCCTCCCCGAGTGAGCCTGCCAGTTGATCCCGGCGATCCCCACCGCAGGCGGGCGGGGGCCGAGAGACCCTACGGGGGACTACTGGTTAAGCAGCAGCCAGCCCGAGGTCGTAATTGTGCGTGTCCGCACTTATTTTTTTCCGGGGGTTTTACGAGGCCACCCGGAACCTCGACTCGCAACCACCCCCACGATCCGACCACGTCGAAGCCTGTCGTCCCCGGGGGTTGTGTACAGCACCATTGTAGACGCCCACGCGCGCGCCGCCCACGGAATCGAAGGAACTCCTAAGACCTGGCGGTCCCGAGATCTGCGGCTTCTACACTCAGATACATGCTGGAACCAGACTCTCCGTGGCTGGCCCGACCGCTGGCCAGGCCCGCCTCCGCGCCCCCCGTGCTCGGCCCCCCGCCGGGCCGGGCGCCTGACCCCTCGGAGCCGGAGCACCGGTCTGAGCGGTCCTCGCGCTCGGGACTGAAGGGCAAGCTCAGCGCGGCCGGCGCGGCGATCCTGGCGCTCCTGACCAAGCTCAAGGCGCTGCTGCTGCTCCTGCCCAAGCTGAAGCTTCTGACCACGGCCGGGACGATGGTCGTCTCGGTCCTGGCCTACTCGACGATCTGGGGCATCCCGTTCGCCGCCGGCTTCGTCGTGCTCCTGCTGATCCACGAGATGGGTCACGTGATCGCGCTGCGGCGCGAGGGGATTCGAGCCAGCGCGCCGATGTTCATCCCCTTCCTGGGCGCCGTGATCAGCGCCCGATCACTGGGCGACAACGCGCTGGCCGAAGCCCGCGTCGGGCTCGCCGGGCCGATCCTCGGCAGCATCGGATCGGCCGCGTGCATCCTGATCTGGCACGCCACCGGCAACGACATCTGGCGGGCACTGGCCTTCACCGGTTTCTTCCTGAACCTGTTCAACCTGCTTCCGGTTGTGCCGCTCGACGGTGGCCGCGCGATGGCGGCGATGGCGCCGTGGATGTGGTTCGCCGGATTCGGTGGACTGATCGTGCTGGCACTGGTCTTTCCCAACCCGATCATCTTCCTGATCGTGCTGGTCGGCGGGTACGAGACGTACCGGCGCTGGCAGCAGCGCAAGACCGGCGGCGTCGAGCAGCAGACCTACTACAAGGTGGCGCCGCTGGACCGGGCGCTGGTCGCGATCGTCTACCTGTCTCTGATCGCCCTGCTGGTGGTCGGCATGGACGCCACCAACCTGCCGCGCACCCTCGGCTAGCGCGCCCGGAGCCTCAGCGCTGGGCGTCGCGCAGTTCGCGCTGGACGTCCCGGGCCATCTCGCGGTTGCGGATCGAGTCGCGCTTGTCGAAGAGGTTCTTGCCGCGCGCGACGGCGATCTCGACCTTGGCCCGCGAGCGCCCACCGGAGAAGTAGAGCCGGGTCGGCACCAGCGTCAGCCCCTTCTCCTTGGTCTGCCCGATCAGCTGCTCGATCTCCCGGCGATGCAGCAGCAGCTTGCGCTCGCGCTCGGGCTCGTGGTTGGCCCGGGAGGCGGGGCCGTAGGGCGGGATGTAGAGCCCGATCAGCCAGACCTCGCCGTCCCGGATCGTCGCGTAGGCGTCCTTCAGCTGAGCCTTGCCTTCGCGCAGCGACTTGACCTCGGTACCGGTCAGCACCAGCCCGGCCTCGAAGCGGTCGGTCAGGTTGAAGCGGTAGGCGGCCTGGCGATTGCTCGCCACGTCGCCGGCGCCGATTTTGCGTTTGCGTCCCTTCGCCACGGTCTGTCAGTCCTGATCCGCGGCCGGGACGAGATCCACCCGACCCCGGCGCGCGTCGATGCCGTTCACCTGCACCGCGAGTCTGTCACCCAGCCGGATCGCGCCGCCGCTTCGCGTCCCGACCAGGATCGTCCCCTGCTCGTTCAGCTCCCACCAGTCGCCGCCCAGCCGCCGGACCGGGAGCATCCCCTCAAACGAGTCGTCGGGGCCGAAGGCCAGGAACGCGCCCGCTCCGATCAACCCGACCACCTCGCCCTCGAAGACCGCCTCCGTGCCGGCGCGCCTGAGGTGCTGCTCGAGCAGGAAGCAGCGGGCGATGTCGTCGGCGTCGCGTTCGACCACCATCGCCGCCCGCTCGCGGGCCGAGCTCCAGGGCCCCGCCGCCACCACCCACGAGGCCTCGGGCGCCGGCTCCTCGCCGCCGATCGCGGAAAGCAGCGCGCGGTGGCAGATCAGGTCCGGATAGCGGCGGATCGGCGAGGTGAAATGGCAATAGCTCGCCGACTGCAGGCCGGCGTGCCCGCGGTTGCGGTTGTCGTAATAGGCCTGCTTGAGCGACCGCAGCACCAGCCGGGTCAACGCCCGGCGGCCGTGGCCGGTGCGCGCCACCCAGTCGGCGACAAATTGCGAGGTCTCGCCGGCCAGGTCGGCCGCCTGCTGAGCGGTCATATGCCCGCCGGGCACCGGCGGGGTCGGCACGCCGAGCGACTCGAGCTGATCGATCAGGCGCTCCACCGAGCTCGCCTCTGGGCGCTCGTGCACTCGATACAGCGCCGGCACGCGCCGCTGCTCGAGCAGCCGCGCCACCTGCTCGTTGGCGGCGATCATCAGGTGCTCGATCAGACGGTGCGATTCGGTCTGCGCGACGAGTTCCACCGCGGTCAGGTTGCCGCGCCGGTCAAACGAGAACTCGGGCTCGGCGGAATCCAGCGACAGTGCCGACCGCGCGGCCCGCTTGGCTCCGAGCGCGGCGGCGGCCGCCCGCGCGGCGGCCAGCGGTTCCCCCCACGGCTCCGCGGCGGACTCGGCGCCGGCGAAGATCCGGTCGACCTGCTCGTACTCGAGGCGGGCGTCGGAGCGGATCAAGGATCGGTAGAACGACGCCTTGCCCACGGTCTCCCCCACCACCGACATCTCCACGGTCACCGTCAGCCGGTCCTGGCCGGGCACCAGCGAGCAGGCCTGATTGGAGAGCTCGCCCGGCAGCATCGGCTCGACGGCGCCCGGTACGTACACGCTGGTGCCGCGGCGATAGGCCTCACGGTCGACCAGCGAGCGCGACGGGACGTAGGCCGAGACGTCGGCGATGTGTACCTGCACCAGCCAGGACCCGTCGTCCTGGGCGGTCGCGGAAATCGCGTCGTCGAAGTCACGTGCGCTGGCCGGGTCGATGGTGAACGTCGGGAGCGCGCGCAGATCGCGTCTGTCGCCGACCGTGATCGGCGCCTGCGCGGCGGTCCGCGCCTCGCGCGCCACCGCCGGGTCGAAGGACCGGGGCAGGCCACGGTCGACCATCAACGCCTCGATCACATCCCGGGCCACGTCCGCGCGGCCGAGCCGCCGCGCGATCTGGGCCCGGCCCTGCCCCCGGCCACCGCGGCCCGACGGTGGACGCAGGATGACCAGGTCCCCGACCGCGTAACGACTGTCGCGGCTGACCACGACGCGGGATGCGGGCTCGAAGAACGGCTCGGCGACCAGGAACTTGCCCCGCCGCTCCAGCACCGCCACCCGGGGCGGCGCCGTCACCCCCCGGGGCGAGGCGCTCACCTGAGCTCGGCGGCGAGCGTCTGCTCGCCGACAACCAACGTGCGATCGGTCGAGGCGCTCGGCTTGACCGCCACCTTGATGTTTGGCGTGATCCCCGCACCCTGCCTGACCCCGCCGCCGCCCAGGTTGCGCCCGCTCGGCGTGAAGTAGTTGCCGACGGTGATGTCGAGCGCGCCGCCGTTGGACAGCGTCTGGATCTCCTGGAAGACGCCCTTGCCGTAGGTGTGCGACCCGATCACCTTCGCCCGCCCGCGGTCCTGGAGCGCGCCAGTGACGATCTCGGCCGAGGAAGCGGTGCCGCCGTCGACCAGCACGACCAGCGGGATCTTGGTCGAGATCGCGTTGCCCTTGGCCACGTAGACCTGGCGCGGCTGGTTGCGCCCCTTGGTGGAGACGATCGTCCCGTCGGGGATGAAGATGCTCGCGACGTTGACCGCCTCGTTGAGCAGCCCGCCGCCATTCTCACGCAGGTCGAGGATCAGCCCCTTCGCGCCTTCGTGCAGCATCTTGTCGACCTGTACGCGGAGCTCGTCGCCGGAGCCGTCGGTGAAGCTGGTGAACTGCAGGTCGCCGAGCTTGATCCCGTGGTAGGTGAGCAGCTCCGAGCTGGCCACCGGGACGATCAGGTTTGCCCGGGTGATCTGGAACACGCGGCGGTGGGTTCCGGCCAGCACGGTCAACGTGACTTTCGTCCCGGGGCGTCCCTTGATCAGATTGGAGGCAAACGTGGAGGATCGCTTGGCCAGCGATGTGCCGCCGACCGCGACGATCAGGTTTCCGCGGGTGATGCCGGCACGCGCCGCCGGCGAATTCGGGAAAACCTCCGCCACCTGCAGACCGCGTGTGGCGCCGGTCACCGAGATCCCGATCCCGCTGTCGTGCGGGTTCGTCTGGTTCATGAACGCGTGATAGTCGGTCGGCGAGAAGTAGTGTGAATACGGGTCATCGAGGCTCGCCACGGCGGCGGTCAGGCCCCGGTTGACCAGCTGGTTGACGTCGACCTTGCGGTAGTAGTCGCGCTTCAGCAGGCCCAGCGTGTCCTGCACGAAGCGGCCATCGTTCTGGTCGGTGAACGTGCCGCGCAACCCGGACGGCAGCCAGCTCGGATGCCCGCCGAGGTAGACCCCGATCACGAGCACGAGCAGGGTCGCCAGCACGATGGCGATGATCCGGGGCGAGCGAGCACGGCGCGAGAACATGTTCTCTCAGAGGGTAGCCAGGCTGGTTTCCCGGCGACCCCAACTGCGGGCGCCGACGCCGCCCCGGGCGCAGTGCTCGGCGGCGGGCTCGACCGGCGCGGTCAGACGCGCAGGAAGCGCCGCAGCGAGAGCCCGGACCCGAGCGCGGAGACGGCCACGCTCGCCCCGAGCAGGATCGCCACCAGGGCCGTGAACGGAAGCGTCCGCGGAGCCGCGATCAACGTCCAGTTGTTGGCCAGCGGATCGAGCAGCGTCACCTTGGTGATGCCGAGCACGCCGATCGCCAGCAGCGCCCCGAGGCTCCCCACGATCATTCCCTCGATCACGAACGGCCAGCGGATGAACCAGTCGGTGGCGCCCACGAGCTTCATCACCTCGACCTCCCGCTTGCGCGAGTACAGCGACAGGCGGATCGTGTTGGCGATCAGGAGGATCGAGGCCAGCGTCAGCAGCACCGCCAGGGCGGCCGCGGTGATCGTCACCAGATTCGTGACCTCGAGGATCTTGCGGGTGTCGTCCTTGTGGTTGGAGACGTTCTGAATCGACGCATCGATCGTCCCGCTACCCCCTCCGGTCGCCGGCGGAGTCAGCGCCGAGCGAATCGACAGCACGTTGGCCGGGTTGTCCGGAAGCACGTGGAAGGTGTCCGGCAGCGGGTTGGACGCCAGCAGCGCGTAGGCCTGCGGGTCCTGCTTGGCCTGCTGCGAATACGCCGCCTGCTTGGAGACGAACTGGACCGACTTCACGTGCGCGATGTCCAGCAGCTCGTGCCGGACGCGAGTCTCGTCGGCGGGGGTCGCGCTGGTCTTCATGTACACGTCGACGAGCACGCGGCTGCGAACGCTGTTGGCCGCGCCCTTGGTCGCCTGGACGATCGGGATGAACACCCCGAGCACGAGCATCGTCACCAGCACGGTGGCCAGGGCGGCGAAGCTCGGCGCCGCGTTGCGGCGCATTGCCCGAATCGATTCGCGCAGGAAGAAGCCGAGACGCATCGATTAGATCCCCGGCGGCCGGGTGTTCGGCGAGCGCAACCGCTGCGCGAACTCGCGCGTCGTCTCGTCGCGGGCGTAAAGGCCGGTGGCCTCGTCGCGGACGATTCGGCCACGGGATAGCTCCAGGACGCGCCGGCGCATCTTGTCCACCATGTTCGAATCGTGCGTGGCCACCAGCACGGTGGTGCCGGTGCGGTTGATCCGGTAGAGCAGCCGCATGATGTCGATGCTGGTCTCGGGGTCGAGGTTGCCCGTCGGCTCGTCGGCCAGCAGCAGCGGCGGGTGGTTGACGAACGCGCGAGCAATCGAGACGCGCTGCTGCTCGCCCCCCGAGAGCTGATCCGGGTAGTTGTGGAGCTTGGTCGACAGGCCGGTCAGCCGCAGGATGTCGGGGACCTTGGCCCGAATCTCCCTGCGGCCGCCGCCGGTCACCTGAAGGGCGTAGGCGACGTTCTCGTAGACCGTGCGGTTGGGCAGCAGCTTGAAGTCCTGGAAGACCACGCCGACGTTACGGCGGTAGTAGGGAACGCGCTTGCGCGGAATCTCGCTGAGATCGCGGCCGGCCACCCGGATCGAGCCCTCGGTGGGCTCGAGCTCCTTGATCAGCAGCCGCATGACCGTCGACTTCCCGGAGCCGGTCGATCCGACCAGGAACACGAACTGCTCACGGTCGATCGTGAAGGTGGCCTGGTCGAGGCCGGCGTTGCCGCTGTATCGCTTGGAAACCCCGCGGAACTCGATCACGGCGGAGTCGGCGGGAGCCTGACCGGAGGGCCTGATTGGGCGCGCTGTCGGCGCGTTGGGGGCTCGGCCGACGGGCGCCGAGGCGACCCGGCGGCGGGTGCGGTGCTTGGATTCTGAGCTAGCCATAAGGTGCGGCCAGACTAGCGGGACACCTCCGTCAGGGACCACCAGACGGGCATCTTGCAACGGGATTTGCAGGCAGTTTCCTAAAGCCCAAGTTAAACCGGTGCGCTTGGAGCCCGTGTGCACTGGGGTTTCGGCCCCACCACGCTACCTTTGTGTGCTTGACGACAATCAGCACGAAAATCCTTCATAACGGACTGCCGCTGCATCGGATCGCGGTCGAGGGCACGCGCGCGGTCACGCTTCTGGTCACGTTTGACGCCGGGGCCAGAACCGAGCGCCCCGAGGAGAACGGGATGGCCCACTTCCTCGAGCACCTGGTCTTCAAGGGCGGCCAGAAATACGAAACCTACCGCGACGTCAACGAGGCCGCCGAGCGGATCGGCGCCGTCCTCAACGCCTACACCAGCCATGATCTCGTGGCCTTTCATATCACCGCCAGAGCCGAGCGCGGGCTGGAGGCCGCCGACCTCCTGACCGACTTCGTGGGACGGGCCCGGATCGACGGCGAGGAGATGAACCGCGAGCGCGGTGTCGTCGTGCAGGAGATCGCCCGGGCGAACGACCAGCCCTCCACGATCGCCGAGCACCTGATCGATCAGGCGGTGTTCGGCGAGCATCCGCTGGGCCGGCCCGTGCTGGGCACGACCGAGCACATCCGCGACACCTTCACCCGCGAGGCGATCGTGGCGTTCCGTCAGCGCCGCTGGGCCCCGGAGCGAGGGGCCGCATTCGCCGTCGGGAACCTCGACGCCCTCGGCGACGATGGCGAGCTCGCCGAGGTGTTCGAGCGCTTCGCGTCAGCGCCGGCGCCCGAACCGTACGAGGCGGCCCCGGAGTTCACCCCCCGGGTTCTCGTCCAGGAGCGCGACTCCAACCAGTCGCACCTGCGGATGTCCTACCGCCCCAACATCGACACCTCGAATCCCAGTCAGCGGGCGGCCCTGGCCATCTATTCGACGTTGCTCGGAGGCTCGATGGGCTCGCGTCTGTTCGATGAGATCCGGGAGCAACGTGGCCTCGCCTACTCGGTCAACGCCTTCCCCCACGCCTACGCCGACGTCCCGGTGCTGCAGCTTTCGGCCGGGCTCGACTCGACCAAGTGCATCGAGGCCTACCGCCGGATGCGGGAGATCGTCACCGAACTGCGGGTCGACGGACCGACCGAGTCGGAGCTCGAACGCGCCCGTGCGTACGCGGCCGGAGCACGGACGATCGCGTTCGAGAACAGCGGAGCGGTGGCCCGGCACGCCGCCCAGCAGGCGATCGTCTACGGCGAGGAGGTCGATCCCGACCGTTCGATCGAGCGGCTCGACGAGGTCAGCTTCGACGACGTCCGCACGGTGGCCGCCGAGATCGAGGACCGGCTCTCGATCGCCTGCGTCGGTCCGCACACGGCCGACGAATTCGAGTAAGCGGACCCGGTCCCGGCCCGTGGCGCGTCCGTCGGGCGGATTCGCCATGCTTGCTCGGTGCGGGGAGCACAAGCGAGAGGGAAGGCAGGAGCCGCGCTGGTGGTGCTGACCCTGGCGCTGGCCGGTTGCGGAGGGGGATCCCATGCCACCAGGCCGAGCCAGCCGGGGGCACGCACGCCGGCGGCCCGGGTCTCGACGACCCCGGGGCGCTCGTCGTCTCCGCGGCCCCGTCGGGCGCAGGTGCCAAAGGCGCTGGTCAAGCTACGCCGGTCCCTGACCCGCGCCCTGCGCAAGGCCGGACCGAACGTGGGCATCGCCGTCTACAACCTGACCAAGCACCAGTTTCTGTTCACGCTGCGCGCAGGCGTCAAGCGGGCGCCGGCGTCGGTCGAGAAGATCTACACGACGCTGGCGGTGCTGCACCGGCTCGGGGCCAATGCCACCCTGCCGACCTCGGTGGTGGCCAGCGGTCACCTCGCCCCCGGTGGCGTCTGGCACGGCAACCTGTACCTGAAAGGGGGCGGCGATCCGACGTTCGGCGACGGGGCCTTCAACCGCACCTGGGAGCTCGGGTACGGATCGACGGCCACCGAGCTGAGCCAGCAGTTGCTGGCCTTGGGGATCCGCCGCGTGACCGGCCGGGTGATCGGCGACGAGTCGCTGTTCGACACGCGGCGGGGCGGCGCGTCGACCAAGTTCGCCCCGGACCTGCCCGACTTCGGCGGCGAGCTGAGCGCGCTGACCTACGATCACGGCTCCACGCTCGGGGGAGCTCATTCGCCGGGCGCGTTCGCCGCCAAGCAGCTGGCGCAGACTCTCAAGTCCGAACACGTCAAGGTCAAGCCCTCGCCCGATACCGGCACGCCGCCGCGCGGCGCGCGGACGCTGGCCTCCGTCACCTCCCCGCCCATCTCTGTGCTGCTGCGGCTGATGGACGTCCCTTCGGATGATCTGTTCGCGGAGATGCTGACCAAGCAGCTCGGCCGGCGCTTCGCGCGCGACGGGAGCATCGCGGCCGGCGCCCGGGTGATCGCGCGGACGATCGGGCGCCTCTACCACCTGCACCCCAGGATCCTCGACGGCTCGGGGCTGGACCGCGACGATCGCTCCTCGCCCCTGGAGGTCGTGGACCTGCTGAGGCACGTGTGGCGCACCCCCGCCGGACAGCAGCTGGTCGCCTCGCTGCCGACGGTCGGCGTTTCCGGGACGGTCAGGACGATCGCCGACGGCACCGCCGCCCAGGGCCGGTGCCTGGCCAAGACCGGCACCCTCACCGGCGTCACCAACCTGGCCGGCTTCTGTCACAGCCGGGGTCATCAGGGACTGGCCTTCGCCCTGTTCCTCGACGGCCCGCCGAACTGGCAGGCCCTCGCGATGGTGGGCCAGATGGTCGCCGCGATCGCCGCCTACTGATCCGCCGCGCCTCCAATAAGACATTGCGAAGATCACGCTCAGACCGTTGCGCGCCGGGCGCCGCAGCGGGGACAATCGCCCCGTGGAGCTGAGCCCGACGGTCAACCGGCGCGAGTTGCGCAGCTACCTGTCTCGGATCGCCGACCGCTGGCCGATCGAGGTGGCGCGGCTCGGCGGGGCGCAGGTCGCCGACGAGCAGGGCGCCCCGCCGCAGCGCGAGCGCGGCCCGGAGTACGTCATCGTCCTGGTCTCCTCGGCCTACGACGGGATGCCGTGGCTGGAGCGGGTCTATCAGGCCGGCTCGCTGTGGGACGCCTTCGAGATGGGCTACCAGGCCGACGTGCACTGCTACACGCCGGCGGAGTACGAGCGCAAGCGGGTCGCGCTACGGGTCGTGCGCGAGGCGGCCGAGCGCGGGCTGGATCTGCTCTCGGAGACCGGGTAGAACGCCCCGGCTTGGGATATCAGCCGCCATAGTGACGGCCAATCGCCCAACACTGTTCAGGAGATCGAGACCATCCGCTCGATCGGGACCCGGGCCCGCTCCGCGATCGCCGGATCGACCTTGACCTCGTGCACGTCGTCGCGCAGCGCATCGCGCAGCTTGGGCAGGGTGATCATCTTCATGAACCGGCAGCTGGCCGCCTCGTTGGCCGCGATGAACTCGGTGTCGGGATCCGACTGGCGTAGCGGATAGAGCATCCCGGTCTCGGTGGCGACGATCGCCGTGCGCGGGCCCAGGTGCTCCTCGTGGGCGTAACCCAGCATCCCACCGGTCGAGAGCATGTGCACGCCCTCGGAGTCGATGTCGCCGGCCGCAACGTACTCCATCACGCTGGTAGAGCAGCCGCACTCGGGATGGATCAGGAAGTCCGCGCCCGGGTGGGCGGCCCGGACCGCCGTGATGTCCGACGGGCGGATGCCGGCGTGGACGTGGCACTCACCGTCCCACACGTGCATGGGTCGGCCCAGGGTCTTCTCGACATAGGCGCCGAGGAACATGTCGGGGCCGAACAGGATCTCCACGTCCGCGCCGTGCTCGGCGTAGATGTGCTGTACCACCTGGACCGCGTTGGCCGAGGTGCAGCAATAGTCGGTCTCGGCCTTGACCTCCGCCGTGGTGTTGACGTACATCACCACCACCGCCCCGGGATGAAGCGCCTTCCACTCGCGCAGCTGGTCCGCGGTGATCGAGTCGGCCAGCGAGCAGCCGGCGTCGAGGTCCGGGATCAGCACGCGTTTCTCCGGACAGAGCACGGATGCCGTCTCGGCCATGAAGTGCACGCCACAGAAGAGGATCGTCGAGGCGTCCGCCCGGGCGGCCTGCTGGGAAAGCCCTAGCGAGTCGCCGACGTAGTCCGCCACGTCCTGGATCTCGGGTAGCTGGTAGTTGTGCGCGAGGATCACCGCATCGCGCTCGCGAGCCAGTGCCCGGACCTCGTCCTGCAAGGCCGGGATGTTCTCGAGCAGCAGCGGCGCATCCGTCGCGCCGAGCATCGGCAGGTTCATGGCAGCGCCTGAAGAAGAAGGGAGAGATCGAGTGCCGGTGCGCTGTGGGTGAGCGCCCCGACCGACACGAATTGTACGCCGGTGCTCGCCACCTCCCTGAGCGTCTCGAGCGACACCCCGCCGCTCGCCTCGAGCTCGGCCCGCCCGGCGACGTGCTCGGCCGCGGAGCGCAGCTGCTCGATTGTCATGTTGTCGAGCAGAATTCGCGGCGCCCCGGCCGCCAGCGCCTCGTCGACCTCGGCCAGGGTCCGGCACTCGACCTCCACCAGCAGACCTGGGGCGTGGGCGCGGGCACGTCGCACCGCCTCCCCCACCCCACCGGCCAGCGCCGCGTGGTTCTCCTTGATCAGGATCGCGTCGTACAGACCCGCCCGGTGGTTGGTGCCCCCGCCGGCCGCCACCGCCGCCTTCTCCAGAGCCCGCAGCCCGGGGGTCGTCTTGCGGGTGTCGAGGATCCGGGCGCCGGTGCCCTCGACGGCCTGCACGCAGCGTGCGGTGAGCGTGGCCACGCCGGAGAGCCGCTGCAGAAAATTGAGCGCCGTGCGTTCGCCGGTGAGAATCGCGCGGGCGGAGCCCACGACCTCGAGCACGGGGCCGCTTTCCCGCCAGGTCCCTTCGGCGACCAGCCTCTGCGCGGAGATCGCCGGGTCGAGCGCCAGGAACGTCGCCTCGGCGGCGTCGAGGCCGAACACCACACCGGGAGCCTTCTGCGTGATCAGAGCGCGGGCGCGGGCGTCCTCGGGAACGGTCGCGGCGGTGGTCACGTCGCCCGAGCCGACGTCCTCGGCCAGGGCACGAGCGGCGACCGCGCTCAGATCCAGGCCTTCCAACGGCGCCGAATAGGGGCCTACGCGGCTCTGGTCTCGGGTCGCCAAGGCTTACCCCACGAGCACGCGCAGGGTCGCGAAACTCGGATCCGCGGCCCCGTGCAGGCGGGCGCCGGCGCTGGTCAGCTCGCGCAGATAGCCCACCACCTCGGCGCTCACCCGCTCGCCGGGCAGCAGCGAGGGCACGCCCGGCGGGTAACCGGCGATCGCCTCGGTGGAGATCCGGCCGATCGCCTGGTCCACCGGCACGGCCTCGCTGAGGCCGAGGAACGCGTCCCGCGGGGCGACCACCATGTCCTGCGGCTCGGTGGGCGGGCGCACGACCGCGAGCGCCCGGCCCGGGCGGGCAATCCGCTTGACCGTCTCGCCGAAGTCGTGGGCGAGCCGTTCGAGCGCATCGACGGACTGCCCGAGACCCAGCACGAGCACGATCGTCACGTGGGTGGCGAGCTCGACGTAGATGTCATAGGAGGCGCGCAGCTCGGCCGCCACCTCGTAGCCGGTACAGCCGGTCCCGCGGACGTCGACGACGATCCGCAGCGGGTCCCAGCCGGCGATGCCCGGCCGGCCCACCATCCCCTCGCCGACCACGCTGCAGCCCGGGATGGCGTCGAGCGCCGCCCGGGCCTGGGCCGATGCATTGATCGTGCGGTCCAGCAGCGCCTCACCGTGGACGGCCAGCTGGCGGCGAGCGGCGTCGAGCGAGGCCATCAGCAGGGAGCTCGGGCTGGTCGAGCGGACCAGCCGGACCGCCCGCGCGACGGCGGTGGTGTCGATTCGCTCCCCGGCGCCGACCAGCAGCATCGCTGACTGGGTGAGGCTGCCGACGATCTTGTGCGTGGAGGCGATCATCGCGTCCGCGCCCAGGCGCAGCGGCGACTCGGGCAGCTTCGCGTGGAAGCCGAAATGCGCCCCCCAGGCGCAGTCGACGATCAGCGCGACACCGGCGGCGTGCGCGACCTCGGCGCAGGCGGCCACGTCGGCGGCCATCCCGTAGTACGTGGGCGAGACGATGAATGCCGCCGCCGCATCCGTCGCGCGTCCGAGGGCCAGCTCGAGCGCCTCGGGCGTCACCCCATGGGCCATCCCCAGCTCGGGGTCGTACTCGGGCGCGACCAGCGTGGCCAGGCCCCCGCTCAGCACCAGACCGTCGATCAGGCTGGCGTGGGAGTTTCGCTGCACCACCACGCGGACGCCGGGTGGCGCCAGCGCCAGGCAGAGGGCGTGATTGCCCTGGGTCGCCCCGTTGGTCAGAAACCAGGTCTGCCGCGCGCCATAGGCCTCGGCGGCGAGACTCTCGGCCTGTTCATACGGGGTCGGCGAGGGCCCGACGTCGATCCCCTCGATGTCCTGCGGGACGTCGAGCAGCAGCGCCGAGTCGCCGAGCGCGGTGCGAAGTCCGGGATCGGCACCGTCGCCCCCCTTGTGACCGGGGACGTGGAAGCGCACCGAGCCCCGGAAGCCGTAGGCGGTGACCGCCTCCAGGTAGGGCGCAGTCGGCTGCTGGGCCGGAGACCGTCCGCTCATTGGGAGTTCGCAGCCTTGAGCAGGTAGGCGCGCACGAAGCCATCGAGGTCCCCGTCGAGGACCCGGTTGGCGTCGCCCATCTCGTGATCGGTGCGGTGATCCTTGACCATCGTGTAGGGGTGCAGCACGTAGGAGCGGATCTGCGAGCCGAAGTTGACGTCCTGGGCCTCGCCCCGCTCCCGAGCAATCTCCTCGCGGCGCCGGCGCTCCTCGAGCTCGAGCAGCTTGGAACGCAGCATGGTCATCGCCTCGGCCTTGTTGGAGGACTGCGAGCGCTCGTTCTGGCACTGGACCACGATGCCCGTCGGCTTGTGCGTGATCCGGACCGCGGAGTCCGTCTTGTTGACGTGCTGGCCGCCCGCGCCGCTGGCCCGGTAGGTATCGATCTGGAGGTCATCGTCGTCGATCTCGACCTCGGCGGTCGCTTCGACCACCGGCGAGACCTCGACCCCGGCGAAGCTCGTCTGGCGCCGATTGGCCGAGTCGAACGGCGAGAGCCGCACCAACCGGTGCACGCCCTTCTCGCTGCCGTACAGCCCGTAGGCGTTCTCGCCCTTGACCCGGAACGTGGCCGACTTGATGCCAGCCTCCTCCCCCGGTGAGACCTCGAGCAGCTCGACGGCGAAACCGCGCTTCTCGGCCCAGCGCATCTCCATCCGCAGCACCATCTCCGCCCAGTCCTGGGCGTCGGTTCCGCCGGCTCCGGCGTTGACGGTGACCAGCGCGTCGCCGGCGTCGTAGCGCCCGGAGAACAGACGCTCCTCCTCGAGCGCCTGCAGCCGCTCCTGGACGGAGCTGACCTGCTCCTCGAGCTCGGCGGCGATCGCCGGATCCTCCTCGGCCAGCTCGGCCAGCGGCTCGAGGTCGTTGACGTCGGTCTCGAGCGATGAGAAGACGCCCAGCTTGCGGGTCGCCCGCGCGTGCTCGGCGCTGACCCGGGCCGCCTGCTCCTGGTCATCCCAGAAGCCCTGCGCTCCCATCTCGGCCTCGAGCGTCGCTACCCGCTCGCTCAGTGCAGCTGGGTCAAAGATAGTCCGCGAGCAGATTTAGCTGTTCGCGGATGGCGGCGAGACGCTGTGAGAGCGGCTCTGAGGGGGCGGTGGACATCGGCTCTCACCCTAGCAGCGTGTCGGCGCGAGTCGGCCCTGGCACCACGAGCCGGGAGTCCTAAGATGAAGCGCATGACAGATCTCAACGACAAAGCCGTGCAGGAGCTGCTCGAGCAGCCCAACTTCGCCGTGATCTCGACGCTGAACGAGGACGGCTCGATCCTCAGCAAGGTGGTCTGGGTCAGCCCGGAGAACGGCTCACTGGCCGTCAACACCGCTGTCGGCCGCAAGTGGCCGGCCAACCTGGAGCGTGATCCGCGCACGACCGTCCTCGTCACCAATTCGCACAACGGATACGAGTTCGTGGAGATCCGGGGACGGGCGAAGGGAACGCTCGAGGGCGCCGACGAGCACATCGATGCACTGGCGAAGAAATACATCGGTCAGGACAAGTATCCGTACCGCCAGCCCGGGGAGCAGCGGATCAAGTACGTGATCGAGCCGGACCACGTCACTCACGTCAAGCAGTAGCGCGGGTCAATCGTCGCTGTCGGCGCCCGGACCGGGGAGCCGGCCGCGGCGCCCCTGCCGGCGACGGTGGCGATCCTCCCGGTCCCGGCGCCGGGCACGATGCTCGAGTTGGCGCTCGACGGCATCTAGTTCCGGCGCCGGGCCGTACAGCTGCCAGCCGCCGCGCAGCAGCGGCAACAGCACCACGATCAGGATCCAGATCGGCCAGAACTGACCGCGATGACTTCCGGAGGCGAAGTAGATCACCGTGCAGATCGCGAAGGCACCGAGCCCGCCGCCGGTCTGCTGCAGGAGCCGTCGCTGTAGGTGGGCGCGGCGCTCCGCGATCTCGGCCTTCTGCTGAGCCGGGGTGGCCGGGAGCGCCGGCAGGTCGGAGCGGATCGCGCTCAGCTCCTGGTCGGTCTTGGCCCGGTAGGCGCTCTCGAGCCGATCGGCCATCTCCTCCTCGCTCAGCCGGCCCGCCGCGAAGTGCTCGCGGATCTCCTGCGCCGCCTGCTCGCGCTGCTGGTCAGAAACGCGGTAGGCGGGGGAATCGGGCACCGGTCAGGCGCCGTGGCACTTTTTGAACTTCTTCCCCGAGCCACACCAGCAGGGGTCGTTGCGCCCGATCTGCTCGACCTCGTCGACTCGGCGCTGCTCCACCGGCGGCGGCGGGGGCGGCTCTTCGCCCATCTCGGCGCTGCCGGCCGTGGCCGCCGCCATGGCCACCGCGCTGGCGCCGGACGAGGCCCCACCGGAATAGGTCACGCGACCGCCACCGGTGGCCGAGCTCGCCGCCCCGCTGGGGCGGCGCTGCGGGATCGGCGGCGGGGCCGCGGCTTGGTCGTCGCCCTCGACGGTCACCTCGACGTGGAAGATCATCCGGGCGAAATCGCCCCAGACGCTGTTCATCAGGTCGCGGAAGAGCTCGAACGCCTCGTTCTTGTAGGCCACCAGCGGCTCGATCTGGGCGAAGCCACGCAGGTGGATGCCCTCCCGCAGATAGTCCATGTCATAGAGGTGCTCGCGCCAGCGCTGGTCGATGATCTGCAGCAGCAGGAAGCGCTCGAGCGCGCGCATCAGCTCATCGCCGAGTTCCTGCTCGCGGCGGTCGTACTGGGCCAGCGCCTCCTCCTCGAGCCGCAGCGTGAGATCCTCGCGGTCGACCCGGTCGGGATCGATTTCGGTGATCGCCTCGCTCGGCGTGAAGATCTCCTCCACCCGCTTGAGCAGACCCTCGACGTCCCAGTCCTCGACGAAGTCCCCGGCGGTGTATTCATCCACCAGTCGCTGGATCAGGCTGACCACTTCACCCCGAGCGGCATCCGACATGTCGCGGCCCTCGAGCACCTCGTCGCGGTAGGTGTAGATGACCTCGCGCTGCTGGTTGAGCACATCGTCGTAGTCGAGCGTGTGCTTGCGCATCAGGAAGTGCTGCTCCTCGACCTTCTTCTGGGCCTTCTCGATCTGCTTGGAGAGCATCCCGGCCTCGATCGGCTCCTCGTTGCCCTCGTCGTCGACGGTGCCGAGCTTGTCCAGGATCTTGTAGATCCGCTCGCCGGCGAACAGCCGAACCAGGTCATCCTGGGCCGAGAGAAAGAACCGAGATTCTCCGGGATCGCCCTGGCGTCCGGAGCGGCCCCGGAGCTGGTTGTCGATCCGCCGCGACTCGTGCCGTTCGGTGCCGATGATGAACAGGCCGCCGGATTCGAGCACCTGCTCGCGGGTCCCCTCGATCCGGCGATCGATCTCGGGCAGCACCTTGGCGTAGTGCTCGTCGTAGTCGGGCATCCCCGGCTGCAGGCCGAGCTTGGCCAGCTCGAGCTGGGTCAGGTGCTCGGCGTTGCCGCCGAGCTTGATGTCGACGCCGCGGCCGGCCATGTTGGTGGCGATCGTCACCGCGCCGGGGGCTCCCGCCTCGGCGATGATCGCGCCCTCGCGCTCGGCGTACTCCGGCTTCGCGTTGAGGACCTCGTGCTTGATCCCTCGCTTGGTCAGCTCGCCTGACAGGAGCTCGGAGACCTCGACCGAGATCGTCCCGACCAGCACCGGCTGGCCGCCCGAGTGCCGCGTCTCGATCTCCCTGGCCACCGCCGCCCACTTGCCGTCCTTGGTCTTGTAGACCTGATCGTTGCGGTCGGCGCGGACCATCGGCCGGTTGGTGGGAATCTGGACCACCGGCAGCTTGTAGATCTTCATGAACTCGGTCGCCTCGGTGAGGGCGGTTCCGGTCATGCCGGCCAGCTTGTCGTACATCCGGAAGTAGTTCTGCAGGGTGATCGTGGCGAGCGTCTGGTTCTCCTCCTGGACGCGCACGTTCTCCTTCGCCTCGATCGCCTGGTGCAGGCCCTCCGACCAGCGCCGGCCCTCGAGGATCCGCCCGGTGAACTCGTCGATGATCTTGACCTCGCCGTCGATCACCGCGTAGTCGACGTCGCGGCTGTACAGCGACTCCGCCTTCAGCGCCTGGATCAGGTGGTTGACCAGGTGGCCGTTCTCGGCGCGGTAGAGGTGGTCGATCCGCAGGAACCGCTCGGCCTTGCCGACGCCCTGCTCGGTCACCGCGATCGTCTTGTGCTTCTCGTCGAACTCGTAGTCGAAATCGGCGACGAACTCCTTCTTCATCTTCGGATCCATGCCGTCCGGAGTCTTCCCCGGGACCATGCTCGGCGCCAGCTTGGCGAACCGGGCATAGAAGTCGGCGGCCTGCTCGGGCGCGCCCGAGATGATCAACGGGGTGCGAGCCTCGTCGATCAGGATGTTGTCGACCTCGTCGACGATGGCAAAGGTATGGTAGGGCGACTGGCCCTCCTCCGGCTTCGGCCGCCCGCCGTGCTGGACCTTCTCCTCCAGCGTGGTCGCCATGTTGTCGCGCAGGTAGTCGAAGCCGAACTCGGAGTTCGTGCCGTAGGTGACGTCGGCCGCGTAGGCCGCGCGCTTCTCCTCGTAGGGCTGCATGTTCTGCAGGATCCCGATGGTCACGCCCAACATGTCGTAGAGCGGCTTCATCCACAGCGCGTCGCGCCGGGCCAGGTAGTCGTTGACGGTGACGACGTGCACGCCGCGGCCGGCGAGCGAGTTCAGCACGACCGCCAGCGTCGCGGTCAGCGTCTTGCCCTCGCCGGTCTTCATCTCGGCGATGCAGCCGTCGTGGAGCACCATCCCGCCGATCAGCTGAACGTCGAAGTGACGCATGCCCATCGCGCGCTTGCCGGCCTCGCGGACCAGGGCAAAGCACTCGTAGGTCAGGTCGTCGAGGCTCTCGCCGCCGCGGGCGCGTTCGCGCAGCTCGTCGGCAGCCTCACGCAGCTCCGCGTCGGTGGAATGCTCGAGTTCTTCCTCGTAGCCGTTGATCCGCCCGACCCGTTGCTCGTAGGACTTGAACTTCTTCGCTTCGCCCATGCGTAGCGCGCGGTCCAGGAACGACATACGTCTAGCCTAGCAGCGGCCTATTCGAATCAGGGCCGCAGCCCCCGGTGCGTGGGCGGCCTAACCGGGCCGAAATTTGCGAGGCTGCGGGCCGGTCCCGTGGTGGTCCGTCCGCGGTCGAACCGCTCGCTGGCGGTGAACTTTGGCGTGGAGCGCGCGCCAGGCGCGCGGATGGCGCCAAGGTTCGCGCGCCCCACACAGGCGGCAGCCCTTTTCGCTCGCCAAGCGGCCGCGAGCCAGGCCCCGTCAGGCCGCAGGAGAGATGTCGCCGGGCAGGTCGCCCGGCACCGGGGCCACCGGCGGCTCGACAGCGCGGGCCTCGCGGCGCTTGCGGCGCTTGTCGCGATGGCGCTTGACCTGGACCGAGATCTCGTCGCTGACCACGTTGACCGAGTGCAGCAGGTCTCCGGAGGCGTTCCGGGCGCGGAGCGTGACCCCCTTCAGATGCAGGGTCGCCTCCGCGATCTGCGAATCCGCGATCGCCGGATTGCGCTCCTCGTGCACCTCCACCTCGAGCTCGGCGAGCTCGGAGACCTGGCGGGACACCTTCCGAAAGCGCTTGGTGACGTGCTCCCGCAGATCGTCTGACACCGGCAGATTTCGGCCCTTGACCTCGATGCGCATCGGCCGACCTCCTTGCTTGTGCTGGGAACCCTCCAGGGTATTCGGCAACCCGGCGTTTGTCGATGCGAGAAACTACGGATGTGGCTCCCCGGATCACGTGGTCGTTCGAGCCGAGCGTGCTGCTCGGTGTCCTGGCCATCGGACTGCTCTACATCAAGGGCTGGAGGCGGGCGCGCGCCCTGGGCGAGCCGCATCCGCCCGGCCTCGGACGGCTCACGCTGTTCTGCGGCGGCCTGCTCGCGGTGCTGATCGCGCTGGTGTCCCCGGTCGATGTGCTCGGGGAGCAGCTGATGGTGATGCACATGGTGCAGCACATCCTGCTGCTCGATATCGCGCCGATCCTGATGATCCTCGGGCTGACCAAGGGCATCCTGCGTCCGATCACCCGCCGGCTGAACGCCGTCGAGCGGCGCGCCGGCTGGTTCGCCCATCCGGCCTTCGCGGTGCTGGCCTACGCCGGGCTGATGTGGCTATGGCACATCCCCACGATGTACGACGACGCCCTGCGCTACGCGAACGTGCATGCGCTCGAGCACCTCTGCTTCGCGTTCGCCGGCGGCCTCTACTGGTGGCACCTGCTCTCGCCGATCCGCAACCGGATGCGCCTGGGCGGCCTCGGTCCGATCGCCTACATGGTCAGCACCAAGCTGCTGGTCGGAGTCCTCGGGATCGTGCTGGCCTTCGCCCCGAACGCGATCTACCCCTTCTACGAGCACCATCATCACTACTGGGGCCTGAGCGCCCAGGAGGATCAGTCGATGGCCGGCCTGCTGATGGCGCTCGAACAGTCGATCGTGATGGGCACCGCGCTGGTTTACCTGTTCGTGCGGATGCTGGACGAGACCGAGCGGGACGAGCAGCGCTCCGAACGCTACGAGATCGCCTAGCCGCTAACTCCGACCGCTGAGCGCCGAGCGGCCGAACGCCTAGCGGCGCCGCGGGAATGGAATTTCCCCGCGGCGCCGGTCAGCGTGATCAGCTCAGTGGCTCAGCACGGGGCCGAGCCCTTCACTACCTTGGTTTCCTTCTGGGTTGCGGTGGTCGCGGTGAACGAGACCGAGTAGGGGCGCTTATTCCCCTTGCATCCGACCGAGGTCATGAACGCCACGGTCTTGCCCTTGACCTTGTGGGTCAGCTTCTTGAACTTAACGACCTGGTTGATCAGCGAACCGTACAGGCCCTGGTGCCCGGCGACCGCGGTCGAGACGAACGACGGCAGCGGCACATCGAGCACCAGATTCGGACCGGACTTCTTCATCGTTCCGGGGTACGGGTCCGTGTCTCCGGTGTGGAGGCCGCCGCACGCGGTACCGGCCGCGGTGAAGAAGTACCACAGCTTGCCGCCTCCGCCGTTGTAGACGACCAGGCCCGGGTTGCACGGTCCACCTGCCTGGGTCAGGATCGGGCCCCCGAGGAGCGAGTGCACTTGCCCAGTGGCCACCTCGGACTTCGGATTGCAGTTCAGGTTGAACAACTTCGGCGCCTTCTGGAGAATTACCTTGTCGCTACACGTGGGGAACCCCTTAGGGTTGGCCACGGCGCCGTAGATCGTCGTCTTGATGTCGATCAGCGGAGCCGCGCGACTACCCGCCGTGGCGTTCGCCGCGGCTAGGTTCTCGGTAAAGGTGAGCGGTGCGGGCTTCGCCTTGCTGCCCTTACCCGAGAACGTCAGCTTCGCGGTGTAGGTGTTGAGCGACGCGGCGTAGGCCACGCTCGCTCCGACGAGCATGGCCAGAGCCATGCCTATGATGATGAAACGTCTCAAACGTCTCCCCTCCTTCGGGGTTTGGGTTGGGTGGTCTGCGCCGAGCCGGCCACTCATGGCAGCTGTTGAAGTTGTGGGAAGGCCTGCGGTTGCCCGGTCGTCGCGGGACCCAGCAGCCCCTGTGCCTTACACGGGGGCCCGCCGGGCGTCACCGTGTAGAAGGTCGATCGTAAAATCGCTGCCAGGCTACTACTTATCGTCGCGCCGATGGTGGGCTGCGGGTTGTTCGTGCAGAGGTTGCCGCCGAACACCGACAGGCCGTGCAGGAGTCCGGCGTAGCCGCCGGGCGCCAGGTACGGGTTGCCGCGGTTGCTTGAGAGGCGGTGGCTGTAGCTGGTCAGCACCTCCGGGTTGACCGGGTTGGAGATCCGCAGGTAATGGAGCAGCTTGCTCGAGGTGATGTTGAGGGCGGTGGCCTGGGTGGCCGCCGCGCTGTTGCCCAAGAACGCCGCGATCTCGCGCCGGTAATCGTTGACGTAGTTGACCACCGGGACGATCCCACCGAGGTAGGGCTTCAGCCGCCCCAGCAGGGGCACCGTGACGCGCAGGAATTTCTCGAACGCGGGGACGCCGGCGCGGGAGGCGCTGGTCAGCGGGCCGATGTAGGTCAGGACGTTCCGCAGCTCCGGCGCCAGCACGGCGCTGGCCTTCAGCGCCGGGCTCAGCTGCACCGCGGCCGGCCGGAGTTCGTCGATCAGGGGCTTGGCGGTCACCGCGAAACGGTCCACGCGGTCGATTGTCTGGCGCGTGGCCACCGTGAAGCCTGGGAACGCCCGGATCGCGTTGGCCAGCGCGACGTCCCGGGCGGCAGTCGCGGCAAACAGGCGGTTGCCGTTGCGGATGAAGCCCTGGAGCTGCGTCGGCGAGCTGCTGAGGGCCGAAAACACCTGGCCGCCATCGTGCAACAGCGCCTTGGTGGCCGCGCTGTCGCGGTTGAGCACGGCCAGCACCGATTGCACGTTGGTGGCGAACGGGTAGAGCTCCCCCAGTGCCTGGTTGAAGTCCTCCCCGCGGTTGGTGAAGGCGATCCCGTCCTGCTGCATCCAGGTCTCGAACGCCTTCCGGGTGGTGGGATCGAAGGTGGAGAGGATCTGGTCCAGCTGCACCGTCGGCGCCACCTGCGCCTCCGGCAGCTTCCCGTCATCCGGCACCGTCGGTCCTCCGCGGCTGCCCATCGACAGCTCGACGTAGGTCTCGCCGAGCAGGGACTTCTGGCGCAAGATCGCGCGGGTGTCGGCCGGCCGCGGCGCGAACCGGTCGTCGATCTGGATCACCGCCCGGTTCAGGCCGGTCTTCCGGTCGAGTCCGACCGAGACGACGTTGCCGACGCTGACCCCGGCGATCCGCACGTCGGCCTGGGCGCCGAGTTGCACCGCTTGAGGGAAGTCGACCTCGAAGCGGTAGCCCTGCGGCACGAACGGCACGGAGCCCCCGAACGAGATCCACAGGAACATCAGCAGCCCGACACAGGACGCGGCAAAGGCGACCATCGTCAGAAGGCGAGCTGGGCTTGGGGCCTGCTTGTTCACGGCAAGGCCGCCGGGCAGAAGGATGACTTGATCTGGCTCCAGTCCGGGGCGTTCAGCAGGTCGACCAGCGGACCCAGAGCCGGGTCCGACTGCGTCAGGTCGACCTCGAATAGCTGCAGCGCCGAGCAGGTGGCGACGAACACGCCGCGGACGATCGGCCCGTGGGCGTCCTGCGTAGCGGTCAGGCTGGCGGCGATGTGACTCAGCCACGAGCCCCAGAACAGATAGCTCTGGGCTCCGGGCGCTTTGTAGGCGAGGGTGTTGAACAACGAGTTGAGCACGCCGATGGTCCGGGTCAGCGGCGGCGTCGCCCGGGCCAGCTTGCTGGCCGCGGGCCGCAACGTCCTGGCCAGCGGCTGCACGGCCACCGAGAACGGTCGCAGCTGATCGCGGATCGCCGCGGTGGTATCACGGAACAGCGGCTGGGAGGCCTGTAGCGCCGGCGATAGCTCGCGGGCGAACGGCAGCAGATGCTGGAGCGCCGGAGCGCTTTCGGCGGCGAACGCGCGGACCGAGCCCAGGGTGCTGGCCGTCTGCTGCAGCGTGGGCGGCAGCAGCGTCAGCGCCGCCTGCAGGTTGGCGTCCTGGGAGGAGATCGCCGTGAAGTTCGTGTTCGAGGCCCGGATCAGCGAGGCCAGCTGACCGTCGACCGCCCCGACCGTGCTTACCACCTGGTTCAGGTTGTGGATCGAGCGGCGGATGTTCTGGCTGCGCTGGGCGAGCAGGGTGGTGAACGATCGGGTCTCGCGGTTGAGCGGGGCGAAGCGCTTGAACGTGCCCCGCAATGCGGCGACCGCGGACGGGCTCGGGGCGTCGAAGGACGCGCTCTGGCCCGAGGTGGCCGACGTCGGCGGCCCGGAGTTGGCCAGCGCCGAACCGGGGTCGCGGAACGCCTGCGCCCCGCCGGAGAGCAGCAGCAGCAGGTAGTTGCGCGTGTCGACGTCGAGCGAGGAGAGGATCTGGTCGACGTCGATGTCCGGCGCGGTGCTGGCGGCGCTCAGCTCGCCTCCGTTCGGGACCGCGCCGGCGCTGCGCGTCCCCGGATCGAGCGCCAGGTACATGTCCTTCAGCGGAGTTCGGGGACGCAGCAGAACCGCCGCGTCGCGGTAGATCGGCGCGTACTTCTTGAAGATGTTCATCTTCACCACCGCGCGCCCGTCCTGCAGGTGGATACCGCCGATCAGGCCCACCTCGACCCCGGCGACGGTCACCGCCTGTCCCTGCCCGGGGGTGACCGCGGCGCCGGTCTGGAACTCGGCGTTGACCGTGTAATAGCTCTGACCGAAGGTGAACGATGGCTGATGCTCGAGGATGTAACCGACGGTGGCGATCGCCAGCACGAACAGCGAGACGATCGCCAGAAAGTCGCCGCGATGGACCTCGATCGCGCGTTTCACGGTGCGACCCCCGTCGCCGCCGAGTTGAGGTTCGGCGCGGCGTTGCGGAAACAGGGAACGTTCCGGCGCAGCGGCGGAGCCTGGTTGGTCCAGGCCGGGCGGGTCCCCAGCGGGTTCAGCACGTAGTTGCCGTACAACGGGCCGTTCTGAGGCACGCTCGGCGATGCTGCGCGGATCCCCCCGCCGCCGGCCGAGGCGCGCACGTAGCGGCCGTTGCCGTCGAAGTTCTGTGACGCGCCGGCGACGCCGACGAAGCCCTGGAAGAGCTCCTGGTAGACGCGCTCGCCCGTCCCGACCGGGGGATCCAGAATCGTGGCGTTGCCGGTCGGGATGATGTCGCGCAGGAAGCAGCGCGTGAGCGTGTCCGAGCCGCTGACCAGCTGCCGGGTCTCGCCGATCGTCCGCGAGGTCTGCTGCACCGCCGGCGTGAGGTCGGCCAGCAGGCCACCGAGCTCGTCCGGCGAGGCCAGGGCCGTGGACTGGGCCAGCCAGGGCAGCGCCGCCCCGATCGTCGGGTCGAGCTTGCCGAGCCCGGGCAGGATTTCGTGCGCAAACGCCTTGGTGGGAGCGAACGACGCGTCGAGCGCGGTATCGGCGGTGTTGGTGTTCCGCAGCAGCGGAACCAGGACCCTGATCGTCTGACCGAGGGCCTGCGAGCGAGAAGCCAGCGTCGCCATCGTCGCGTTGAACGTGGTGATCAGGCTGCCGAGCACGCTGGGACTGGCCCCGAGGCCGCGGAACACCCGCTCGTTTCCCGAGACCACGCCCGAGAGATCGTGCGGCTGCGAGCCCAGGAGCGCCTGGTTGACGATCGAGGACGCCTCGAACGCCTGAGCCGAGTACTTCAACGACAGGTTCAGAGCCTGGGCGCCGGTGAGTCCGCGTACGGCGGGGTCCTGGCCGGCGTCCTGCGCGACGGTCGGCGCGCCGTTCAGGGACGCCCCGAGCCCACGCAGCAGGGTCTGGAGGTTGGCCCGCGAGTCAGAGTTCAGCGCTGACAGGATCCGGTCGAGCTGGACCGGCCCGGCGGTGTTTGCCGCCGCCAGCACTGATCCCGAGTGGAGGCTCGGCGCGTCCGGAGTGCCGGGGTGCAGATCGACGTAGAAGTTGCCCTCGAGGAAGATCCGGGAGCGGATGTTGACCGTCGCGTCGGCGTGGATCGGCAACCCGTTGGGATTGATGTCCATGGTCACGACGCCGGCGTCAGGGCTGCCGGCGACGCGCTCCACGCTGACCACCGAGCCCACCTCGACGCCGGCGATCCGCACCGGCGACGGAATGTGCAGATCGGTGTTGCTGGTGAACAGCGCCTTCAGCACGAACGGCGAGCCCTTGAACGGCAGCGATCCGCCGAACACGGCATAACAGGCGCCGGCGATCACCACGATCGCGATCAGCGCCGCACCGACGTTGGAGACCCGCGGCTTGTGGCGTCTCACCGTCGGACCCGACTTCTTGCGAAGTCTCATGATCCGGCCCGCTTGGTCGTCTCGGTCTGGAGCCCGAGGTTTCCGGGTGGATTACCGATCAGCGCGCGGGTGCCGGAGTACGGCTCCTTACCCGCGGCACACTCGGCGGTCTGGCCCGGCGCGTCGGTGTTGGGGTAGGGATTGACGTGGAGCGGGCCGTGCTCATCGTTGCTGCTGGTGTCGGGCGTCAGGTACGGGACGCTCGATGCGACGGCCTCGCTGCCCGGTATGTCGTCGATCGTCACCAGGTTGAAGCGGAGCGCCGTCCCGTTTCCGACCTGCTCTCCCAGCGAGCTGGCGATGTTGCGCAGGAACAGCGTCGCGTAGTTGCAGGTCGACTGAGCCGGCGTTACGAACGCCAGCGGGGGGATCAGGCTGTGTGCGGTCAGGGTGACCCGGTCGAGGCCGCCGGACACCGTCGGATTGGTCCCGAAGTTGGCGATCGTTTTGGCGAGGCTCGTGGTCCGGCGGTCGAGCGCGACAGTTCCCGGCAGGTTCCGGGCTCCGGCTGCAAACGCGTCGGCTAGGACCGGCGCGCTGGTCGGAAGCGTGGCGAACCCGGGTCGCAGATCGGCGAACAAGGCGGCCGTGTCAGCGGCGAACGCCTGCTCGCGCGGGCTGTCGGTGATCACGGACTGGAAGGCGGGCGGCGTGTCGGAGATCCAGTTCTGCAGATACGGGTAGGCGACCCGCGCGAATGCGCCGAAGGTGGTGTCCAGGTTCGCGTACAGGTCGGCTTGGTCCTGCGCGACCGGAACCAGCGCGTGGGTGAACGAGCCGAGTCCGCGGAAGAAGCCACCGAGATCGGTTCCCCGGCTCGACAGGTTGCGCATCACCGGTCCCAGATCCGTGACCAGCGGCACGAACGCGCCGATCGCGTCGTTGATCGAGCTGCCACGCCCGGCCAGCGCGTCGCTGAACCCGGAGGTGGAGGCGGCCACGCCGGTGCGCGTCGGGGGATTGAACATCGACAGCACCTGGTCGAAGTCGACCTCCGTCCCGGTCTGCGTCAACGGCACGATCGCGTTGTCGTGCCAGCCCTGGCGCGAGTGCCCCAGGGTGACGTCGAGATACTTGAGGCCGATCGCGCCCTTCAGCCGGATCGTGAACCGCGTATCGACGGGCAGCGGCTGGACGTTCTTGTTCAGCTTTACGTTGAGCAGTGCCAGCGGCCGGCCGGTGCGGTCGCGGGCGGCGCCGACGCTGACCACCGCGCCGACCAGCGATCCGCCCATGTGCACCTCGGCGCCCTTGGTCAGCTCCTCGGCGTTACGCACCTGCACGTGGAGCGTGTACCGGGGGACGAAGGGCAGGCCGTTGTTGGCCTGGAAGGCCAGCGTCACCGCGACGATCGTGGCCAGCAACGTGAGCGCGCCGACCAGGATCGGATTGCCGAGCACCCCCTGGTTGCGCCGGCGCATGTTCATCGTCCGCTGCCGATCAGGAAGTGCAGCAGGCTAGTCAGCGTCGCTCCGCTCTTCTGGGCGGCGGGGGTGCCCTGGTTCGCCGGGACCGACTTCAGCGTGGAGACGGGTACATGCGGGGGAGCCGATGCCGCGGTTGCGGCGCTCGCGCTCGACGCGCCGAAGTTCGCCGAACAGCCGCCCACCGGCTTCTTCGAGTAGGCGGTGCATCCCCCGACCAGCGGCTCGCTGCGTACGTAGTGGCCGAAGCTGTCGAACCCGTTCGCCGCGCCCGTGCCGTTGAACAGCACGCTCATCAGATCCTCGATCGCGCCGGTCTTGTCGAGGCTGGCGGTCAAGCGGTCCAGGAGCGTCGAGGCGGGCAGCGCCTGGGTCCCAAGTCTGCCCAGACGCCGGGCCAGCGGCTCGGTGGCGATGAAGGCCGGCTGCGAGGCCTGAGCGGAATTGCCCAGCGCGATCAGCGCGGGCCGGGCCGCCTTGGCGAACGGGATCAGGTTGGCGAACTGGCGGTCGACGGCCTGCGCGCTCTGGGCCAGCGAGGCCATCAGCGGCGTGCCCTGGTTGGCCAGCGCCTGCAGTTGCACCATCAGCGGGCGCAGCTGCCGCAGGAACGAGGGAAGCAGCTGGAACGAGCGCGAGATGTCAGCCGCCCGCTGCGCGCTGGCCACCCCGGCCGTGTTGGCCTGCACGATGAACCCGGCGATCTTCGCCCGGGCTCGTTCCAGCGGCGCCAGCACCGTGTCGCCCTCTCGGGCCAGCTGAGCCAGGACCTTGTTCTGGGCGGCCAGGATCTTGAACACCTTGTCGGTGTAGCCGAGCGATGGATTGGCGCGGTGGATTACCTCGTTGAGGTCAGAACCGCGCGCCGCCAGCCCCGTCCCCAGCTCGTCGAGGATGATCGACAGCCGCTGGCGGATCGGCTCCTGTGAGATGTTCTGGACGATGTCGGAGTCGACCGGCGAGGTGGTCTGGGTCACCGGCAGGAGATACGAGCCGGAGCCGCCGCCGCGCTTGATCCTGGCCAGCGCCGGGGCGTTGAACGTTCCGGGCTCGCAGTCGATGTAGCGCTCGGCGATCAATGACTGCGGGCGGATCGCGCAGGTCGCATTGGCGTGGAACGGGGTGAAGGCGGCGTTGTCGATCTCGATCGTGACGGCCGCTTTCTTGTCGTCGGTCACGGCGAGCGATTTGATCGAGCCGATCGTCGCCCCGGCGATGCGGACGTCCTCGCCCGGGACGGCGAAGGCGGCGTCATCGAAGATCGCCCGCACGAGGTACGGTCCCCCGGCCCCGCGCGAGGCGCCGGCGCCGATCACCGCCGCGACGCCGGTGGCCAGGCACACCGCGAGGATCAGCGCGATGCGTCTCATGGTCCCGGTGGCGTGCTGGCGGGATTGCAGCCCGGAACCCGGACCGGCGCTGATCCGTCGGGCGAGGGCTGCACGGCGCCGCCGGGACAGCGACCGTGCGCCACCTGTAGGCCGTTGTAGCGCGCCGACGGAAGCTGGGGAACCAGCTGGTTCACGCCGTTCAGCCCGAACGCCCCGAACACCGGCTGCGTGCGCGTGTAGTGACCGTTGGCGTCGTAATAGGCCCCGGCCTGCCCGAGGTTGGTCAACGCGGCGACGACGTCGGGCGCGTACTCCCGCAGGTAGTCGAGCTGGGGCTGGGAAGCGTTGAACGAACGGATCAGGCGGGGAAACGCGTTTCCGGCCAGTTGCGCCAGCGCCGGCGTCTGCCGCAGCAGCTGGGTCAGGTCCCCGCTGCCCGACGTGCCGTGGATCAGGGCGCTGAGCTCGCCGACGGTGGGGATCGAGACGTCGGCGAGCTGGCGCAGGGCGACGCTGAAGGGTTCGAGCCGCCGGCTGGCCGGCTTCGACGCCTGCACGAATGGATCGAGCGCATCCAGCGTGCTGCGGAGGCCGGCGAAGGTCCGGGTCGAATGGCTGAGCGCTCCGGGGAGCAGCGTCAGCGCCTGTTCCAGCGACTGGCTCTGGTCGGCGATTGCCGTGGCGGTGGCGTTGGTGTTGGCCACCAGCTCGGTCAGTTGCGAGCTCCGGGATGCGAGCGCCTGCAACGTCCGGGCGCCCTGGACCAGCAGTCCGTCAAAGGCCGGCTCGCTGCGAGCGAGCTCGGCGGTGACGTTGCTGGTGCTCGACAGCGCCGGAGCGAGGTAATGGAGGGTTTGGTTCGCCGCCTGGGCCTTGCCCTGGATGCTGCCCGCCTCGCCCCGGATCAGCCCCTTGATCCCGACTCGGGTGAGCGGATCGAGCGTGTCGAAGACCTGATCCAGGCTGACCTCCGCGTAGGTGCGGTCCTCGCCGATCGTCCCGCCTGAGCGGATCGAGGGCGCCCCGCTCGGACCGGGCTGGAGCACCACGTAATGGCTGGCGATGCCGGACAGCGAGTTCTCGTAGATGTGGGCGACGGTGCCCTGCGGCATCGGTGCCGCGTCGGAGTGCAGGGCGATCACCACGGAGGCGGCGCCGTCGGGCGTGAGGCCGATCGACTGAATCGAGCCCACGCGGGCCGGGCCGATCAGGACGTCGTCGCCCGTCACCAGCCCGCTCGCGTCGGAGAAGGTCAAACGTAATGTGTAGTCCGAGCCGTTTCCGAGCAGTACAACGGCGACGAGCGCGATCGCGACAGCCAGCGCGCCGAAGGCGACAAATCGAGAGAGCAGGCTGGGCCCACGCGGGCGCCCGAGGCGAGCCCGCTCATGGGGTTGGGTTCCCGTGGCTTCCGGGGCAGTGGTACCGATTTGAGTTCTCCTCCGTCTCCGCGCCCCTCCCGCGCGGCTTATTCATGCTTACACAGTTGGCAGGCTCGTGCCGCGGTTGCACGAACGCGCTCGCCCCGATCGCCCCGGCGGCCTCCTGTCACCTCATCAGCGAGTGGGGCCGACGAGCAACGCGGCCCCCAGCGCACCGCCCAGATCGCCCAGCGCGGCTACGTGCACGTCGGGCGGGCGCTGATCGTTGAACAGATGCGGCCGCATCGCTGCCGCGATCCTCCGCACGTAGACCTCGCCGAACCGCACGCCGAGCCCGCCGCCGATCACCACCGCCTCGACGTCGAGCAGGTTGACCGCCGACGCGACGCCCGCGCCGAGCGCCTCCACCGCCTCGTCGATCAACTCCGTGGTCAGCTTGTCCTTGTCCTGGAGCGCGTGCCACCAGATCGAGCTGGTCAGCCGGGTACGACCGCGTTCCTCCATCACCTTGAAGAGCTTCGTCTTGGTGCCCTGCTTGGCCAGCTTGCGCGCCCGCGCCTCCATCGCGGCGCGCCCCGCGTAGGCCTCCATGCAGCCGCGCCGCCCGCACGGACAGCGCCGGCCGTTCAGCTTGACCACCATGTGACCGATCTCGCCGGCCCCGCCACGACCGTGCCACGGCTTGCCGTCGAGGATCAGGCCGCCGCCGACGCCGGTGCCCCAGAACACCCCGAGCACGCTTTGATATGGGCGCCCGGCGCCGAGCTCGAACTCGGCCTTGGTGGCGACGCCGACGTCGTTGCCGACCAACACCTCGGTCCGCAGCTTCTTGGACAGCAGGGCGCCCAGCTCGAAGGTGCCCTCCCAGCCAGGGAGGTTGCGCGCGCTGGTGACCGTTCCGCGAGACGCATCGATCGACCCGGGCGAGCCCACCCCACAGCCGAGCAGGTCCGCCGTGACCACCCCCGCCGCCTTGGCCGCCTCGGTGATCGCCCCGATCATCTCGCCGGCGACGTCGTCCGGTCCCCCCTCGGTCGGCGTCGGGCGCCGTGAGGAACCCAGAACCTTCTGCTTGGAGTCGACGACGATCGCCTCGATCTTGGTCCCGCCGAGGTCGATCCCGCCGCGGATCGCACGAGGAGCACGCGAAGCTGGCATGGCCGGATGCTCTCAGAGTCGGAGGACGTTTGCCACGTCCTGGCGCGCGGCGTCAGCCCCAAGATTCTCGGTAGCTGGCCTGCTCCAACGTGGGATCGTCGATCTCCACCCCGAGTGCGGCGAGCTTCAGGCGCCCGACCTCACGGTCGATGGCGTCCGGGACCGCGTGCACACCCGGGGTCATCGTCCTACCCCGGTCCAGCACGAGCGCCTCGACGCTCAGCGCCTGGAGCGCGAACGAGACGTCCATCACGGCGGCCGGATGTCCCTCCGCGGCGGCCAGGTTGACGACGCGCCCGCGGGCCAGCAGATTCAGCCGCCGGCCATCGGCGAGCACGTATTGCTGCACCAGCGGCCTGACGTCGTGAATGCCCCCGGTGGCCAGGGCGGCGAGCTCCTCGAGGTCGAGCTCTACGTCAAAGTGGCCGGCGTTGGCCAGCAGCGCGCCATCCTTCATGCGCTGGAAATGCTCGCCGCGGAGCACGCGCCGCGAACCGGTGACGGTCACGAACACATCTCCGCGCTCCGCCGCCTGCAATGCGGGCATCACCTCGTATCCGGCCATCCTGGCCTCCAGCGCCCGCAGCGGGTCGACCTCGCACACGATCACCGCCGCGCCCGCGCCGCGCGCGCGCTCGGCGATGCCCAGACCCGCCCAGCCGTACCCCACCACGACCAGGGTGTGCCCGGCCAGCAACACGTTGCTGGCGCGCACGATGCCGTCCAGGGCCGACTGCCCGGTCCCGTGCCGGTCGTTCAGCGCACGTTCGGTCCGGGCCTCATTGACCGCCAGCACCGGGCGCAGGAGCCGGCCCTGCTCTTCGAGCCGCCGGAGCCGCACGAGTCCGGTCGTCGTCTCCTCGGTGCCGCCGATCAGCCCGGTCAGCGCCTCGCCCCCGCGCTCGTGCGCGAGCACCAGCAGATCGGCACCGTCGTCGATCGTCACCTGCGGGGCTCCCTCGATCAACGCCCGCAGGTGGGCGGCATAGGTGTCGAGATCCTCGCCGTGCAGCGCGCGGACCTCGACCCCGTGGTCGTAGACGAGCGCCGCGGCGACGTCGTCCTGGGTGGACAGCGGGTTGGCCGAGCACAACGAGGCGGTCGCCCCGCCGGCCTGCAGCGTCCTGATCAGGTTCGCCGTCTCCGCGGTCACGTGGAGGCAGGCGGCGACGCGAATCCCCTCCAGAGGCCGCTCCGACGCCCAGCGCTCGCGCACTCGCGCCAACACCGGCATCTGCTCGGACGCCCAGGCGATCCGGGCGGCACCGCTCGGCGCCAGGCCCAGGTCCGCGATCTCGTGGGGCGGGATCGCGGCCCGGGACATGGGAGTTCGCAGCGCTCCTGCGCCGAGCGGTGACGGTCCGGCTAGTAGCGGTAGTGGTCGGACTTGTACGGGCCCTCGACCGGGATGCCGAGGTACGCCGCCTGCTCCGGGGTGAGCTCGGTCAGCCTGACCCCGAGCGCGTCCAGATGCAGCCGGGCAACCTTCTCGTCCAGCTGCTTGGAGAGCGTGTAGACCTGCTTCTGATACGTATCGACGTTGCCGTAGAGCTCGATCTGCGCCATCACCTGGTTGGTGAACGAGTTCGACATCACGAAGCTGGGATGCCCGGTCGCGTTCCCGAGATTGAGCAGACGCCCCTCGGACAGGACGATGATCGAGTGCCCGTCGGCAAAGATCCACTCATCGACCTGCGGCTTGATGTTGTTGCGCTTGATGCCACCGATCTTGGTCAGGCCGGCCATGTCGATCTCGTTGTCGAAATGGCCGATGTTGCCCACGATCGCCTGGTGCTTCATCCGCTCCATCTGCCCGGCGGTGATCACGTCCTTGTTGCCCGTCGAGGTGATGAAGATGTCGGCGCTGTCCAGCACGTCCTCGAGCGTGGCGACCTGATAACCGTCCATCGCCGCCTGCAGCGCGCAGATCGGATCGATCTCGGTCACGATCACCCGGGCGCCCTGGCCGCGCAGTGACTCGGCGCAACCCTTGCCGACGTCGCCGTAACCACAGACCACGGCGACCTTGCCGCCGATCAGCACGTCGGTGGCCCGGTTGATCCCGTCGATCAGCGAGTGCCGGCAGCCGTACTTGTTGTCGAACTTCGACTTGGTCACCGAGTCGTTGACGTTGATCGCGGGGAACAGCAGCTGACCCTGCTCGGCGAACTGATACAGCCGGTGCACGCCGGTAGTGGTCTCCTCGGTCACGCCCTTGATCTGTGCGCCCATCTTGGTGAACCGTTGGGCATCCTCGCCCAGCGATCGCTGCAGGAGGCGCAGGACGACCTCGAACTCCTCCGAGTCCGCGCTGGCCGGGTCCGGTACCGCGCCCGCGGCCTCGAACTCCACGCCCTTGTGCACCAGCATGGTGGCGTCGCCGCCGTCGTCCAGGATCATGTTGGGACCGGCACCCTCGGGCCAGCTCAGGGCCTGCTCGGTGCACCACCAGTACTCCTCGAGCGTCTCCCCCTTCCAGGCGAACACCGGCACGCCGGCGGGCGCCTCGGAGGTTCCCTCGGGACCGACCACGATCGCGGCGGCGGCGTGATCCTGGGTCGAGAAGATGTTGCAGGAGGCCCAGCGGACCTCGGCACCGAGCGCGACCAGCGTCTCGATCAGCACCGCCGTCTGCACAGTCATGTGGAGCGAGCCGGTGACGCGGGCGCCGGCCAGGGGCTGGCTGTCGGCGAACTCCCGCCGGGTCGACATCAGGCCGGGCATCTCGTGCTCGGCCAGGCGGATCTCCTTGCGCCCGAATTCGGCCAACGAGAGGTCGGCGACCTTGAAATCCAGCTTCTCCGTAACTGTGCTCATTGTCTCTCCAGCTTCTTGGTAAGTGGTCGTATCGTCCGCGGCGTGCTACGCCGTGGCCAGCAGTCGTTCGTGCTTGTCCTGCTCGAAGCGAAGCCAGTCGGCCGCCCCTACGTTCTCCGGGCGCCTGGGCTTGGCCTCGAGCCACGTCCTCACCGCTTCGCGCAGCTCGGCGTCGGCGGCCATTCGGGCCGCGAAGGCCACGTCGGACAGCCCAACGTCGAACCGGGCGAGCAGCTCTTTCAGCGTGCGCAACCGCTGCAGCTCCTCGGGACCGTAGAGCCGGTAGCCCGAGGCCGAGCGGGATGGAGCGATCAGACCGGCCCGCTCCACGTAACGGAGCATGCGGGCCGACCACCCCGTGGTCTCGGCTGCCTCATTGATGGTCAGGCCGTGCATTGGCTCCGGCCAACATTACCACGACCGTGTCAAGGTTTGGCATTCTCCCTGCGCCCAGGGTCGAACACTTGTCCAGTGCATTAGGAACGGCCAAGCTCGGCCGTAGCATGAAGTGACCCAATTAAGCGTCGTTCTTCGCCCAGAATGCCTCCAATTTCAGCTCGTATAGCCAGTTCCAAGCGCGGAATCGGCCTTTGCGCTGCGCTCCTGCTGCTAGCCATGAGCGGTACTGGTCTGGGGACGGCGATCGCCTCCGGCTCCGGCGGCTCCGGCGGGCGGGGTGGCGGCGGTGGTGGGTCGGCCGGCGGGTCCGGCGGGAACCCGGGCGCGGGCGGCGGGCGGTCGACTGGACAGCCCGGCGCCGGAGGTGCCACCGGCACCGCAGGCCAGCCGGGCGGCGCAGGTGGACCCACCGGCTACTCGGGCGGACACAGCGCGGGATCGGGCCAGCCGGGCGGACAGGGGTCATCGAACGAGCAGGGCTCGGGGTCGGGTCGCTCACGCGGGCAGGGCTCAGGCGGCGGGCAGGGCTCAGGCGGCGGGCAGGGCTCAGGCGGCGAGGCCAGGGCTCAGGCCGGCGGGCAGGGCTCAGGCGGCGGGCAGGGCTCGGGTCAATCTGGCGGCGGGCGGGGCTCGGGCTCGACCGCGGGCGGATCGGGCTCGACGGGCGGCAGCGACCAGGGACACGACGGACGGCGCGGCAGCAACAGCCGCGGCAGCTCCGCCGGCCAGGGCGGCAGCTCGCGCGCCTCCGATGGCCGCTGCGCCGGCAGCTGCGGGTCCGGCGGTGGAATTTCGCTCGTGCCGGGCACCCCGGTCTATCACCAACCGTCACCGCCTCCGGTCATCCAGACCCCGCCTCCGACTCCCACGCCGATTCCGTCTGCTCCCACCCCCCGTCCGGTCACGAAGCCCCTCCCCGAGCCTTCCACGTCATCACCGCAGCCGACGATCGGCGGCAGCACCCCGACCGGCGGCGCCGGCGGCCTCTTCAACCAGCTGTCTGGCCTGCCCGGCACGCCCACTCAAGCCTTCGTGCGGACGCTCGCAAGCAGCCTCAGCCCAACCGGCCCGCTGCTGGCTCAGGCCGGGGGCCGCGGGTCCGGAGCGGGCGCGCTGACGAACGGTTCAGGCGCAGGGCGCCGCGAGGCAGGCCCCAGGACCGGGGTCGCCCAATGTGGCGTCTCGCCCTCGCGACACGACGCCGTCCCCGATCACCGATATCGAGCGAGTCGTGCCCACCGCCATCTGGATCGCGCTGGCGCTGTCAATCGCCTTCGCGGCGGTCACCGGGGCGGTGGCGCTGTGGTCGGGATTCAGGATGCGCCGCCAGGGCCTGCGACTCGAGCTGATCAGCGCCGCCGCTCTGACCGACCCGCTCACCGGCGTCCTCAACCGCCGCGGATTCATCGAAGCCGCCGAGCGCGAGCTGGCCCGCGCCCGCCGCCACGACCGGCCGTTCACCCTCGCCTACATCGACGTCCGCAACCTCAAGGCGGTGAATGACAGCCAGGGTCACCGCGCCGGCGACGAACTGCTCCGCCAGACGGCGCGCCTGCTCCAGGGCGCCGCCCGAGCCGACGACGTGGTCGGTCGGATCGGCGGTGACGAGATGGCGATGATGCTGGTCGAGCAGGACGCCTCCGGCGCCGAGGTGGTCAAGCGGCGGATCGCCGCGGAGACCGCCAAGCGCCGCGTCGAAATGGCCCTCCGCGCCCCCTGGGACCTCACGATCGGCACGGCCGCGTATCCCGACGACGGCGACACCGTCGACGATCTGCTGCGGAAGGCCGACCTGCGCCTCTACGAACAGCGCGGGATCGCGCTGGGCTGAGCCGCTCTGGGGCGCGGCGTCCGCGCCCGCGTCCCCTTCGCGCTCGCGTCGGCGGTGGGCTCAGGCGTGGCAGCGCTGCCGGGTGCGGGACGGGTTGAGGATGGTGGGTTGGTCTTTGGCCGAACTACATCGATGAGGAGAGGTTGGGTCCTGGTCCGCGGGGTCTTCAGGCGGCCTCGGGCGGGGGGTCTCGGTAAGAAACTTACGCATGTGGGCCAGAGCGTCCCAACGCTCCCGCGGACCCCTCGTCTGGAGGGGGTGGTTGGTAAGAAAGTTTCACCTGGGGGAACCAGCATCCCAAGACCCCCCACCCCGGGACCCGACCGCCGCCGAGGCCCAACCCACCCCCTCTTCATCGATGCAGTTGACGTTCGTCAACCGCGACCGACCGACCACAAACCCCTACCCCCCGGCCAGCGCCGCCTTGAGCTGCTCGATCACCTCGACCGGCGCGGGATCGACTCCTCGCAGCACGGCCAGGTAGAACGAGACCAGGTCGCCCAGGAGGACGAGCGAGACCAGGCGCTCCAGACGCGTCTCGCCGATGCTGTCGATCCGGAACGTCGGCGCCCCGCGACCGGCGATCAGGCCGCGCGTGAGCTCGATCCGCTGCCGGACGCGGGGGTGCAGGTCCGAGTCGTCGAGGAACACGGCGGAGAACCGGCCGAGCTCGGCCGCTCCCTCCCAGCCGACGATCTCGTTGTGGTCGAGCTCGGGCAGCTCGTGGGCGAAGGCGGGCCGCTTGGCGTTCTCGTTGATCTGGGTCTTCCACCGGTAGGCGACCGGGCTGGTCAGTCCGGCCCCGGCGATCTGCGGGATCGTGCCGTGGAGCCCCCGCGCGAGGTCCTTGGCCAGGCAGTCCTCGGCGCCGTCGGGGCCCCAGCTGGCCACCAGCGCCTCGGCGTGGGCGGCGGCCACGTCGATCTCGGCGTGCAGGCGCTCGCCGGCCCCGCAGAGCCCGGCCACCTCGAGCGCGATCACCAGCGAGTAGGCGACGGCCGATCGGGGCTGGAAGCCGCCGGGCAATGGGATCACCGGCACGCTCTCGGCCCGGGCCGCCTTGGCCAGCTTGCCGCCGGTGGTGGCCACGATCCGGCGAGCGCCCAGGGCCCCGGCGGCCTCGTAGACCGCCAGCGTCTCCTCCGTGTCGCCCGAATAGCTCGCGCACAGCACGGTGGTGTCGGGCGTCGTCCAGGCCGGCAGCTCGTAATCGCGGGCCAGCACGATCGGCCGGGAGGCGCGATCGCCCAGCGCGGCCCGGGCGAGCGCTCCGCCGATCGCCGAGCCGCCCATCCCGGCCACGACCATGCCCCCGGCCGAGTCGCGATGCTCGAGGCTGGCCGATTCCACGCGCCACAGGGCGTCGCGCAGGTGATCGGGCATGGTCAGGATGTCCTCGAGCTGGCTCGAGCGGTCGACCGCGGCGATCACATCGCGGGTGAGCGACTGGGTGGCGGTCAAAACTTGATCGCTCCGGCTGGAAGCTCCACGCCCGGGAAGATACGCACGCCGGCCCTCAGGACGTTGTCCGGTCCGATCTGCACCCGTTCGCCCAGCACCACCTCGCCCTCGATCACGCAGTCCTCGCCGATCGTTACGTCGCGGCCGACGATCGCCGAGCGGACCAGGCTCCCGGCGCCGACGCTGGCCCCGTCGAGCAGGACCGCGTCCTCCACCCGGGCGCCGGGGCCGATGCTCACGCCGGCACCCAGCACGACCCGGGCCCCGACCGTGGCCGACTCGGAGATCCGGGCCCCGGCCGCCGCCACCACCGGCCCGATCAGCGAGCCCTCAACGGTGGCGTCCGCCACCAGGGTCAAGTCGGCCGCCGCCAGTGCGTCTCCGACCTCGGTGCTGACCCGCCCGGCCAGGATGTCGTAGGTCGCCTCGAGGTAGCGCGACGGCGTCCCGATGTCCAGCCAGTAGCCACTCGCCTCGTAGCCGAACAGCCCGGTTCCGACCAGCGAGGGGAACACCTCGCGCTCGATCGAGATATTGGTGCCCGCCGGCGCCATCCCGTCGAGCACCTCGCGCTCGAGCACGTAGACACCTGCATTGATGAGGTTGGTGTCGATCTGGTCGGGACTCGGCTTTTCCAGGAACTCGTTGACCGAGCCATCGGAGCGAAGGCGGACCAGCCCGTAGGCGGAGGGGTCCTCGACGCCGATCAGGCCGAGCGTCGCGCGCGCGCCGGTGCGCTCGTGCTGGGCGAGCTGCGCGGACACGTCGATGTCGGTGAGGACGTCACCGTTGAGCATCAGGAATCGCTCGTCGAGCAGGTCCTCGGCGAACTTCAGCGCTCCTCCGGTGCCCAGCGGCGTCGGCTCCTCCAGGTACCGGATTCGCATCCCCAGCGCCTCGCCGTCACCTAACACCGAGCGCACGCCGTCGGCCATGAACCCGCACGACAGGATCGCGTCGTCGACGCCGTGCGACCGCAGCCATTCCAGCATGAATGAGATGAACGGCCGGTTGACCAGGGGGACCACGGGCTTGGGAATCGTCGAGGTCAGCGGCCGCAGACGCGTGCCCTCCCCCCCGGCCAGGATCAGCGCCTGCAACTCATCGCCCCACCGATGTCCCCCACGCAGCGAGCCTAGCGCCCGATGCCCTCGTAGATGAGTCCGGCCGCCCGGACCGCCTCCGGATCCACGCAGTTGCGCCCGTCGATCACCAGGCTCCCGGCGGCGCGCTGCTTCACGGCGGCCCAGTCGAGCTCGCCGAATTCGGGCCACTCGGTGACGATGATCACCGCGTCGGCGTCCTGCACCGCGTCGAGCGCGGAGCCCGCGAAATCGACGCCGATCATCAGCTTGGTGGCCTCCGCTTCGGCCACCGGGTCGTAGGCGCGCACCCGCGCGCCATCTGCCTGCAGCCGGGCCGAGAGCACCAGCGACGAGGCCTCGCGCATGTCGTCGGTGTTGGCCTTGAAGGCCAGGCCGAGCAGCGCGACGGTCTTGCCCACCAGCGAGCCGAGGTGCTTGTGCAGCTTGCCGATCACCCGCCGCTTCTGCAGCTCGTTGACCTCGATCACCGCCGTCAGCAGCTGGAAGTGGTAGCCCGAGTTGCCGGCCAGCTGCTTGAGCGCCGAGACGTCCTTGGGGAAGCAGGAGCCGCCGAAGCCGATCCCGGGGCGCAGGAAGTGTGGGCCGATCCGCTGGTCCAGCCCCATCCCGCGGGCCACCTCGAGCACGTCGGCTCCGGTCTCCTCGCAGACGTTGGCGATCTCGTTGATGAACGAGATCTTCGTAGCCAGGAACGCGTTGGCGGCGAGCTTGATCATCTCCGCGCTGGCGATGTCGGTGCGGACCAGGACCGAGTCGAGCGGTTCGTAGAGCCCGGACACCGCGTCGCCGGCCCAGTTGCCGTCGTCGCCGACCACCACGCGATCGGGGGCCCGGAAGTCGGCCAGCGCCGTGCCCTCCTTGAGGAACTCCGGGCAGGACACGTAGGTGAATCCGGCCTTCCCCTGCTCGCTGAAGACCCGCTTGATCGCCGCGCCGGTGCCGACCGGCACGGTCGACTTCATCACGAACGCGTGGGTCTCCGAGGCCGGCATCGCGCCGACCACGGCGTGGACGGCCGACAGGTCGGCGTCGCCGGAGTAGGTCGGGGGCGTCCCGACGGCCACGAACACCAGCCGCGCATGCTCGAGGGCCGGCGCCAGCTCGGTGGAGAAGTGCAGCCGATCGGCGCTGCGGGCCAGCGATTCGCCCAAACCCGGCTCGTAGATCGGCACCTCGCCGCGCCGCAGGCGGGCGATCTTGTCGGCGTCGACGTCGACGCACCAGACCTCGTTGCCGAGCTCGGCGAAGCCTGCCGCGGTCACCAGACCGACGTAGCCGGTGCCGATCACGGCGATCGGTTCCCGTTGGGAGCTCATCGAGGGCGTGAGCGTACAGACCGCCGTAGACTGGCGACCGTGAGCTACGAGCCATCGACCCACTACGACCGGGTCACCGCGGCGTGGACGCTCCTCCTGGGCGAGGAGCTCCACTACGGCGTGTTCGACCGGCCGGACGAGGAGCTACCGGCCGCGACGGCCCGCCTCACCCACCTGATGAAGGACTCCGGGCAGATCGAGCCGGGCAACCATGTCCTCGACGTGGGCTGCGGAACCGGGGCTCCGGCCTGCAGCCTGGCGGCCGAGTCGGGCGCGCGGGTGACCGGGATCACCACCAGCGCGACCGGGATCGAGGCGGCCCGGGCCCGCGCGGCGGAGGCCGGCCTGCAGGACAGCGCCTCCTTCGAGGAGCGGGACGGCATGGACAACGGCTTCCCGGACGCCGCATTTGACCGCGTTTGGGTGCTCGAGTCCTCGCACCTGATGCGCGACCGCGACCGCCTGATGGCCGAATGCGCCCGGGTCCTCAAGCCCGGTGGTCGGCTGGTGCTGTGCGACATCATCCTCCGCCGGCCGATGGATTTCGCCGAGGTCAGACGGCTGCGGGAGCCGCTGGCGCTGCTGCGAGACGTCTACGGCGACGCCCGGATGGAGCCGCTGTCCGAATACCGTCGGCTGGCGCAGGAGGGAGGCCTGACCGTCGATGTGGAGCTCGACCTGACGGCGGAGACCCGTCCCACGTTCGCCCGCTGGCGCGAGAACGCGCAGCAGCATCGCGACGAGGCCAGCGCGCTGCTGGGCGCGCAGGAGCTGGCCCGCTTTGTCGAGTCCTGCGACGTGCTGCAGGGCTTCTGGGACGACGGCACGCTCGGCTACGGCCTGATCGCGGCCGCCAAGCCCTGACCCTCTGCGTCAGGCGGTGAGGCCGCCGTCGACGACCAGCACGTGCCCGGTGATGAAGTTGGCCTCGGGGGAGGCCAGGAACCGCACCGCAGCAGCGACGTCCGCCGGCTCGCCGAGACGCCCGGCCGGGGTGCGGCGGCTGATCTGAACCAGCTGCGACTCGTCGAGTCCGTGGGACATCTCGGTCCGCATGTAGCCGGGGGCGACGGAGTTGACCGTGATGCCGCGCGACCCCAGCTCCCGGGCCAGCGAGCGGGTCATGCCGTCGAGCCCGGCCTTGGTGGCCGAGTAGACCGAGAGACCCCGATAGCCGGACCGGCCGACGACCGAGGAGATGTTGATGATGCGGCCCGAGCCCTGGAGCAGCATCCGGCGGCTGACCACCCGCGTGATGTAGATCGTGCCCTTGAGGTTGAGGTCGATCACCGAGTCCACATCCTCATCGTGGACCAGGCCGATCACCCCGTCGCGGGCCAGGCCGGCGTTGTTGACCAGCACGTCGATCCGGCCGAAGCGCTCGATCACGTTCTTGGCCAACGTCGCGCAGGCGGCCTGATCGGACAGGTCGAGGGCCTCGTAGTAGAAGCGCTCACGAAGGCTGGGGTCAGAGCTCCACCCTTCCGTGTTGACGCTCGGGGACCGGCTGCAGGTCGCCACGTTGTCGCCCTGTTCAAGGAAGGAGCTCACCAGGCCTGCGCCCAGGCCGCGGCTGCCACCGGTGATCAGGACCGACCGAGGCTCGGTCATGCTCCGGTCCTGGCCTCGTGGCGCACGACCTTGTGGCCGCGCAGCTCCAGCGCATCTACGAAGCGGACCCGGCGGGGGCGTCCGGCGCCGGGCAGCGATTGGCAGACGGTTCTGATGCGCGCCCCCAGCGCCTTGGTGTCGGTCCCGGCCGCCGCGACCACGTCGACGGCCACGATCTGTCCGGTCACCGGGTTGGAGCGGGCGTAGACAGCGGCCATCTCGACCCCCTCGACCGAGCACACGAGCTCCTCCACCGGCAGCGGGTGCACCTTCACGCCCCCGACGTTGATGATCTCGCTGGTCCGGCCGACGAAGTGGATCCGGTCGCCGTGCACCTCCACGACGTCCCCCGTCGGCCGCCACTCGCCGCCCGCATTGTCGCCCTCGTGGTACCCGAGCATTCCGATTCGCGATCGCATCTGTAGTTCACCGTCGACGATCCGCAGCCGGACCGGTGCGTTCTCGTCTCGCTCGAGGATCGAGAGCGGCAGGCCGCTGCGACCGTCGCCCACCGAGACGGCGGTGCCGAACTCGGTTGCGCCGTAGATCTGCGAGATGCGCGCCTGCGGGAAGAGGCGTTTCAGCTTCTGGAGCAACGCGTCGTGGACGGCCTCTCCACCGAGGGTGATCTGCTCGAGCGGGAGCTGGCGGGCGCGCTCCTCGTCGAGCCGGCCGGCGATCAGGCGCCAGAAGGTCGGCGTCGCGCTCACATGCGTGACGCCGTGTACGCGGATCGCCTCGATCACATCTTTGGCCTCAGGCGAGGCCGCGGCGACCAGCGTGGCCCGGCTGGCGATCAGGTGGAGCAGAACCTGGATGCCGCCGAACTGATTGAGGTTGTAGGCCAGCAGCCAGCGCGTGCCCGGAGTCTCGTCCGGCCGGCGCACCGTCCCCACCAGACGGGTCCAGTCGTGCCGGGCCCCCTTCGGGTCGCCGGTCGTGCCCGTGGTGAGAATCAGGACCGGGCGTCGCTCGGGGCCCGGCTCCAGCGGACCCGAGGGTGCCGGAATGGCCGAGTAGGGCAACGCCTGCACGTGGCCGAGGTCTTGTTCGTCGTCGGTGACGATGACCTCATGCCCGAAGGCGGTTGCCAGCCGGATGAGTCCGTCCCGGTCGAGGTTGCCGGGGTACACGCAGGCCTCGGTGCCCACTGCCGAGGCACCGGCCAGCAGGGCCACGACATCGTTCGGCGAGGTGACGGCGCAGCCGAAGCGGTCGATCCCCCGCTGCCGGAGCCCTCGCGCGATCGCCTCGCTGCGCTGCAGCCATTCGGCGTAGGTATCGGAGCGCGCGGCGGAGATGACCGCGGGGCGCTCCGGCGCCTCGGCGGCAGCCTGCCGCAATAGCTCGATCAGCACGGTCGCTCAGGCGTCGTAGAAGGCGAGCAACTCGGCGACTGTCTCGGGCACGGTCCCCTCGGAGAAGGGATCGCTGCCCAGCTCGTCCTCGAGCGCAGCTGAGAGCTCGGCGAGCTCCAGCGAATCGAGCCCGAGATCATCGTCCAGCTTCGACTCCGGCGTGATCTCCACGCCGCCGGCTTCCCGGCGCTCGAGCAATGAGTTGATCGTCTCGTAGATCGTGGCCCTGGGATCCAGGGCCTTATCCGTATCGGCCATGTCGTTTCCTGACTGAGGCGAAAAGAGCGCCTCACCCCCTCGGATACAGCGTTCCGCGGACGGCAGCATACAACAGGGCGCAGGCCACCAGTGGCATGGCACTACGATTCCCGCCGTGAAGATCGAACTGACCGAACCGCGGACCGCCGAGGAATTTGAGGACTACTACCGGCTGCGTTACGAGCGGCTGCGCAAACCCCACGGGCTGCCCCCGGGCAGCGAGCGGGACAACCCGGCGGAGGGGAGCTCGCTCCACGTCATCGCCAAGGCCGACGGGCGCGTCGTCGGCGCCGGCTGCTGGGTGGTGGGCATGCGCAAAGACGAGCTAACCGGCGCCCGTCAGGTATTCGCCCGTTTCCGGCAACTGGCCGTCGACCACGAGTTCGACAATCGGGGCATCGGCATCGCGATGCTCCGCTACATGGAGAAGGCAGCCCGCAAGACCGGCGCCAAGGAGATCGTCGGCAACGTCCGGGTGGAGCGCGTCGCCTACTTCGAGCGGCTCGGGTACGTCGTCAACGGCCGCGGCGAGACGCTGTACGGCAGCGTCGAGCACATGTCGATGGTCAAGCCGCTCAGTTAGCTAGGCCCGGGTCAGCGACGCGGCGATCGCGATCAGCTGCTTGGGGGCGATGTCGTCGGTGAGGGTATTGGAGACCCAGTAGACGCCGATCGGGGTGCGCCAGGCCACCAGGGAAAGCTTGGAGCCGTTGAAGAACTCCATCAATTGCTTGCCGTTCACCACTTCGGTCTGCGTCGGCTTGTCGAGGATCGGCGGGTGCTGCCAGGTCATCCCCTGCACTCCGTAGTACTGACCGATCACCGAGTTCTTGACCAAGGTCATCCGATAGGCCTTGTAGGCATGACCGCTCTGATCGCGGATCACGTAATGCCGCGGATACGAGCTGGTGTATTCGGTCGCCGGGTTCGGAGACTCGTTGCAGTTTGCCGTCAGCTCCGAGCAGTACTCGGTGCCCGACTCGATCATCGTCGGGTAGTAGACCGGCATTCCCACCCCGGTGAGCGCGGCGGCCTGAGCCTTGCCGTCGGCCGGGTCCGCCGTCAACCCGGCGGTGATCGGGGATCCACTGGACTTGTGAGCGTGGTGGGCCGCCGGCGTTGACTGGGGCTTCGGCTTCGGTTTGGGAGCCGCCCGCGTCGGCGTCATGAACTGCCGGTACACGTGCGCCTCGGCGGACGGGTCGGCGGTCACGTAACACGCGGCCACGGCGATGAACTTGGTGGTGCCTCCCCCACCTCCACCGCACGGCAACAGGATCGCCGGGAACGGAACCTGCTTGATCGTGTGGGCGGCCGAGAACGCGACCAGGTTGAACAGGTTGATCAGGCCGTCGGTGGTGTGCAGATTGTGGTCGGTCTGGGTGTGCAGACCGAAGATCTTCAGCAGCTGTTCGCGGTTGGCGATCAGCTTGTCCGCGCCGTACTGATCCTTGGCCCAGCGGATGAAGTCCTGCTGCCGGGCGTTGCGCACGATGTCGTTGTCGGTGTGGCGGAATCGCACGAACGCGAGCGCCCCCTGCGGCGCCTGGTTGTCTCCGCACAGCTTCTGGTACCCGGGCTGGATGTCGATGCTCGAGTAGTCCGTCTGCAGGGTGTTGTTGTAGTAACGGTGGTCGACGTCGGTGTAGACACAGCCGATCGCGTCGATCAGATCGGCGAAGCCGCTGAAGTTGACGTCGATGATGTGGTTGACCTGGAGACCGGGGAAGACCTGCGTCTTGAGCACCTTGATCAGCAGGTTCGGCCCGCCGACGCTATAGGTGGCGTTGATCTTGTTGGTGGCGAAGGTCCCGCCCTCGGGAATCTGGACCTTCAGATCCCGCGGGATCGAGAGCACGTTGATGGTCGACGAATTCGGATCGAGCCGCATCAGCATCATCGTGTCGGTGTTGGCCGAGGAGAACGGCATGCCGGCGCGGTGATCGGAGCCGATGATCAGGATCGTCTGCGGATTCCCTGGATTCGGGATCACGATGTTGGCGTGCGGGAGCGCCTTGGTGAGCCCGATATAGGCGGTGAGCTGTTTGATCTGCAGCAGGCCGGCCACTGCGGTGGTCGTCGCCGTGAAGGCGATCACGATCAGGGCCCCGACCGCGAAGCGCAGCAGCGACCCGCCCCGCGAATCGGGAATCAACCTCATCCGGCCGCCAACCCACCCTCGATCGACCGGAGACTCCCGCCACCCTGAGCGCCGTGATCGTTCTCCAGAAAGATCGGCAGCATCCGGACGAAGTCGGCCAGCGCACGCCGGTAGCGGGCCAGCGAGGAGAGCGACACCCACTCCTCGGGGCCGTGATGTCCGGCGCCGGCCGGACCGAACTCGACCGCCGGGATGCCCGCCTCGATGAACGACGCCGCATCGGAGGCACCGTCGCGCCCGACGCTCATCACCTCCATGTCGGGAATGCTGCGCGACACCGCCTCGCGCAGGGTGCGCACGTAGGGGTCGGTGCGGGCGACGGTGACCGGCGGATGCAGAAACGTGCGCGCGACCTCGATCCCGGGGATCCTGCGCACCTGGTCCAGGATCGCGCCGGGATCCTGGCCCGGCAGGTAGCGCACATCGACCGCCATCGCGCAGCGTGCGGGAACCTTGTTGAGCGCATCGCCCCCCTCGATCCGGCCCAGATTGATCGACGGCCGGTCGAACATCTCGGAGGACTCGCGCGTGAAGGGCAGCGACTCGATCGCCCGGAACACGTCGATCGCCTTCAGCACCGCGTTGTCACCCAGCCACGGGGTCGAGCTGTGCGCGGCCCGGCCGTGAACGATTATCTGCATGGCCAGGACGCCCTTGGCCTCGACGCCGATATGCAGGTCGGTCGGCTCGCCGGTGATCGCGAAGTCGCCGCCGAGCCCGCGCCGGACCACCGTGTCAGTGGAACGCACGTCGAGCTCCTCGGACTCCTCGTCGGGCACGCACACGAAGCGCACGCGCACCCCGTCCTGGTGGGCCAGATCCTTGAGCGCGCACATCATCGCCGCCAGGCCGCCCTTCATGTCGTAGGCGCCGCGCCCGATCAGCCGGTCTCCCTCGATCCGGGGCTCGAATTGCCCCGGGTCCCCGGGAACCACGTCCAGATGCCCGTGGAGGACCACGCACGGGACCGAAGGCTCACCGGAGGGCCGGGAGTTGGCCCGGGAGTTGGCCGCCAGGCCAACTCCCAAGGCCGCCGAAGGCGGCCCTACCTCCGCGACCAGTACCGGGAGGCCGTTGTGGTCAAAATCACGCACCTCGATGTCGCGGGATTCGAGCCATCCCTTGACGAATCCTGCTGCGGCGACGAGAACATCGGGGCGCGAGGTGTCGTAGGAGATCAGACGCTCGGCCAGGACGCGCTCGTCGGTCATCCGGCAAATATAGGTCGGCCGATTAATTTTCCGCTATGCGGAGGAACTGCTCCCAGCGGTACTTGTCGCGCTCGGCCACCCGCCGCTTCTCGGTGTCATCGCCGGCCGATTCGAGCTCCTTCTCGGCCTGCTCCAGACGCTCGCGCAACTTGGCCGCGTCGAGCTGATCCGGCTCATGAGCCTCTTCGACCAGCAGCAGCGCGCGGCCGCCGGCGATCTGCATATAGCCCTCGGACTGGGCGAACCGCACGACGTCCGAGTCGCTCTTGTACAGCCGCAGCTCGGTCGGCTCGAGCATGGCCAGGATCGGGGTGTGGTTGGCCAGGACGCCGATCGAGCCGACGGCGGTCACGGTCGAGATCATCTCGACCTCGTCGTTGAACACCTCACCCTCGGGGGTCAGGACCTCGACCGGGAACTTCGTATGGGCCATTACTCGCCCTCGGGGTGACGATCGCCGTCGTCGCCGTCGGAGCTGCCCTCGCCCTTGCCGTCATCGCCGCCCTCGGCCTTGGTGTCGTCACTGCCTTCGGCCTTGGTGTCGTCACTGCCCTCGGCCTTGGTGTCGTCACTGCCCTCGGCCTTGGTGTCGTCACTGCCCTCGGCCTTGGTCTCGTCCTTCTCGGCGTCTTCCTTCTCGTCCTTGTCCTCGCCGCCGCCGGCGTCCTTGATCACGTCGTCGATCGTGCCCTTCAGGAAGAACGCCCGCTCGGGCAGGTCGTCGTGCTTGCCCTCCAGAATCTCCTTGAAGCCGCGAATCGACTCCGCGACCGGCACGAACACGCCGGGGGTTCCGGTGAACTGCTCGGCCACGTGGAACGGTTGCGACAGGAAGCGCTCGAGCTTGCGGGCCCGGGTGACCGTCACCCGGTCCTCGTCGGAGAGCTCGTCGATCCCGAGGATGGCGATGATGTCCTGAAGCTCCTTGTAGCGCTGCAGGACCTCCTTGACCTCGTTGGCCACCTCGAAGTGCTCGTCGCCGAGGATCTCCCGCTTGAGAATCGTCGAGGTCGAGTCGAGCGGGTCCACCGCCGGGTAGATCCCCTTCTCCGCGATCGAACGAGACAGCGACGTGGTGGAGTTGAGGTGGGCGAAGGCCGAAGCCGGGGCCGGGTCGGTCAAGTCGTCCGCTGGTACGTAGATCGCCTGGATCGAGGTGACCGAGCCGTTCCGGGTCGAGGTGATCCGCTCCTGCAACTGACCCATCTCCGACTCCAGGGTGGGCTGGTATCCCACCTGCGAGGGCATCCGGCCGAGCAGCGCCGAAACCTCGGAGCCGGCCTGCACGAAGCGGAAGATGTTGTCGATGAACAGCAGCACGTCCTGACCTTCCTCGTCACGGAAGTACTCGGCCATGGTCAGGCCGGACAGCGCGACCCGCATACGCGCGCCGGGCGGCTCGTTCATCTGGCCGAACACCAGCATCGTCTTGTCGATGACGCCGGACTCCTTCATCTCCAGCCAGAGGTCGTTGCCCTCACGCGAGCGCTCGCCGACGCCGCAGAATGCCGACAGGCCGCCGTGCTCCTGGGCCAGGTTGTGGATCAGCTCCTGGATGATCACGGTCTTGCCGACGCCGGCACCGCCGAACAGGCCGACCTTGCCGCCCTTGGCGTACGGGGCGAGCAGATCGATCACCTTGATCCCGGTCTCGAACATCTCCGTGGTCGGCGTCAGCGCCTCGACCTTCGGGGAGTCACGATGGATCGGCCAGCGCTCGATGTCGTCCGGCATCGGGTCGCCGAGATCGATCGGCTCGCCGAGCAGGTTGAAGATCCGCCCCAGCGTCTCGCGGCCCACGGGCACGGTGATCGGCGCGCCGGTGTCGAGCACCTCGGTGCCCCGGGACAGGCCGTCCGTGGTGTCCATCGCCACCGCGCGGACCCGGTCGTCGCCGAGGTGCTGCTGGACCTCGCAGACCAGCACGTTGTCCTCGCGCCCGGCGATGTCCATGTCCTCCTCGGCGGCCGCCGCCTCCGGCCGGGCGATCGTGATCGCGTGGTAGATCTCCGGCAGCTTGTCCGGGAACACGGCCTCGATCACGACCCCCTGGATCTCCTCGATCCGGCCGACGTTCCGCTTCTCGCTCCCGCTCTCCGCGGAATTCTGCTTTTCATCTATGGCTGCCATTAGATCTCCAATTCAGTGTCAAAAGTTCTAGCTGAGGCCCTCGGCGCCGGCGACGACTTCCATGATCTCCTGGGTGATCTCCGCTTGGCGCGCGCGGTTCATCTGCAGGGTCAAATCGTCGATCAGCTCGCCCGCGTTCTCGGAGGCGTTGCGCATCGCGGTCATCCGCGCGCCGTGTTCGGAGGCGGTGGACTCCAGCAGGGCGCGGTAGATCGAGACCTCGACGTAGTCGGGGACCAGGCGGCGGAGGATCTCCTCAGGATCGGGCTCGTACTCGACCAGGGCCCGCTTGTCCCTGGCCTGGGTCTGCTCATCGCCGTCACCCTCGTCCTCGTCCTCCTCCTCGAGCACCGTCGCCTGCTGCAGCGGGAGCAGCGTCTCGCGCCGCACCTCTTGGCTGATCGGCGAGACGTACCCGTTGTAGAAGATCTCGACCTGGTCGACCTCATTGTCGATATAGGCCGCCATCAGGCGCTCGGCGATGTTCCGCGCGTCGGCGTAGGCGGGGCGGTCGGAGAAGCCGATGAAGGACTGGGCCGGCTCCTGACCCCGGAACGTCAGCGACGACGCCGGCCGGCGGCCCGCGGCGTAGTAGATGGGCTTGCGTCCCTGGCCGTCATGCTCGCGCCCGGCCGCGACCCCGGCCCGCACGATCTGCGAGTTGAAGGCGCCGGCCAGACCCCGGTCCCCGGCGATCAGCAGCAGCCCGACCTTGCTCACCTGCTCGTGCTCCTGCAGGATCGGCAGTCCGGGCACTCGGCCGGCCGCCTCGGCCGCCTCGCGGGTCATCCGCCGGATCGCGCTCGCGTAGGGCCGCAGCGCCTCGATCCGCTGTTCCGCGCGCCGCAGTCGCGCTGCAGCGACCATCTCCATCGCGCGGGTGATCTTCTCGATGTTCTTGACCGACGAGATCCGGTTGCGGACGTCGCGCTGGGATACCGGCATGGGCGTCTGAGGCGGGCCCGGCTAGGCCGCCTCAGCCTCCTCGAGCGGATGACCTTCCTCGTCGAGGTCGTAGCCGAAGTCCTCGGCGAATGTCTTGATCGCCTTGTCGAGCCCGGATTGCGTCTCGTCGGACCAGTCGCCCTCGGCGATCTTCTTCATCAGCTCCGCTTCGCTCCCGGACACCGAATCGACGAGATCGCCGAGGAACCTGTCGACCTTGTCCACCACGATCCGGTCGAGGTAGCCGTTGGTGGCGGCGAAGATCTGCACGACCTGGTGTTCGATCGACATCGGCGCGCGTTCGTCCTGGTTCAGCGTCTTCACCAGCCGCTCGCCGCGGGCCAGCGTCCGCTGGGTCTCCGGGTCGAGCTCGGATCCGAACTGCGAGAACGCCTCGAGTTCGCGGTACTGCGAGAGCTCGAGCTTCAACCGCCCCGCGACCTTGCGCATCGGCGCGACCTGGGCGTTGCCGCCGACGCGGGAGACCGAGATGCCGACGTTGATCGCCGGTCGCACCCCGGAGTAGAACAGCTTCGGCTCCAGGAAGATCTGCCCGTCGGTGATCGAGATCACGTTGGTCGGGATATAGGCCGAGACGTCCCCGGCCTGGGTTTCGATGATGGGCAGCGAGGTCAGTGAACCGCCGCCCAGATCGTCGTTGAGCTTGACCGCGCGCTCGAGCAGCCGCGAATGCAGATAGAAGACGTCACCCGGGTAGGCCTCGCGACCGGGCGGACGGCGCAGCAGCAGGGACATCTGCCGGTAGGCGTAGGCGTGCTTGGTCAGGTCGTCGTAGACGGTCAGCGCGGCCTTGCCGTTGTAGAGGAAATGCTCGGCCATCGCACAGCCCGCGTAGGGCGCCAGGAACTTGATCGGGGCGGCCTCGTCCGCGGCGGCCATCACGATGATCGTGTTGTCCAGCGCGCCGGCTTCCTCGAGCTCGGCGGCGAGCTGCACGACCGTGGCCTTGCGCTGACCGATCGCCACGTAGACGCAGATCAGGTCGCGGTCCTTGTTGTTGATGATCGTGTCGATGGCGATCGCGGTCTTCCCGGTCTGCCGGTCGCCGATGATCAGCTCGCGCTGTCCCCGGCCGATCGGGATCATCGAGTCGATCGCCTTCAGCCCGGTCAGCATCGGCTCCTTCACCGGCTGGCGCTGGACCACGCCGGGGGCCTTGTGCTCGGCCGGGCGCCGCTCCGAGGTGTTGATCTCGCCCTTGCCGTCGAGCGCGTTGCCCAGGGGGTCGACGATCCGCCCGAGCATCTCCTCGCCGACGGGGATCTCCAGCAGGCGCTTGGTGCGCTTGACCGTGTCGCCCTCGACGATCTTCTCCCAGCTGCCGAACAGCACGGCGCCGACATTGTCGGATTCGAGGTTCAGCGCGAGCCCGGTGACGTCGTGCGGCAGCTCGAGCATCTCGAACGACATGCAGTTCTCCAGCCCGTGGATACGGCAAATGCCGTCGGCGACGGACAGCACCGTTCCGACTTCGGTCAGGTCGGCGCTGGAAGTGTCGAGACCCTCGATCCGGCTCTTGAGGATGGAGGTGATCTCGTCTGGCTTGATCTGCATTCAGTGACTCCTGGTAAGGCGCGGCGAGCCGAGGCTCAGGCCTGCGCGACCTGCTTGCGAAGTTGGTTCAGGCGATTCCGGATCGACGCGTCGAGGATGAAGTTACCCACCCGCAACACGAGTCCACCGAGGATGTCCGGATCGACCTCGCTGGTCATCTCGATCTGGTTGCCGGTCTCCTCCGCGATCCGGTCGCCGATGCTGCGAATAGTCGACTTGTCCAATTCCACCGCGCTCGTGACATGCACCGGCAGCAGATGCTTTTCGTGTTCCCAGAGTTGTTCGAAGCGAGTCCGGATCCGGAAGATGGCCGGCATCCGGTGGCGCTCGATCAACGCCTGGAGGAAGTTCATGACCGCCGGGTCGGCGTCCTTGACCATGCGGTCGAGGCCGTCCTTCTTCTCCTCCGATGAGAAGTAGGGCGAGAAGAAGAAGATCCCCACCTGACGATTCTCGGCCAGCACGTCGGCGAACTGGCCGAGTTGCTCACGCACCGTGTCGAGGTCGTCCTGCTCCTTCGCGACCTCGAACAGCGCGCGAGCGTAGACCTCCGCGATCTCTTCCACTAGATCCCCCTAGCGACGGGCACCGCTAGTTGTTGCTCCCGGCGCTCAGCGCGTTGAAGTCCAGCTCACTGAGCGCATCCTCCACCAGCCGCCGCTGGTCATCGTCGGTGAGCGTCTTGCGCGTGACCTTCTCGGTGGCCAGGATCGTCAGGTCGGCGACCTCGCGGCGGATCTCCTGAATCGCCCGCTTGGTCTCGGCTTCGATATCGCGCCGGGTCTGCTCCATCAGCTGGTCGCGCTTGGCCTTGGCGTCCTCGCCCACCTCGCGCTCGTGAGCCTCCGCCGCCTTGCGGGCGCGGTCGATGATCTCCTGCGCCTGCTGACGGGCTTCCTTCAGGCGCTCGCGGTACTCCTCGAGCAGCTCGTCGGCCTCGTGCCGCACCTTCTCGGCATGGTCGATCGACTCCTCGATCGCGTGCTGGCGCTTGTCCAGGGCCGCCGAAATCCGGGGGAAGGCCAGCTTGGACAGGATGTACATCGAGACCAGGAACAGCAGCAACGTCCAGACCATCAACCCGACATTGGGCGAGATCAGGAAGGAACCGCTCGAGGCGACTGGGACGGGCATTGGGTGCACCCTTAGTTCAGGACGTAGGACAGCAGCCCGGCGACGAGGCCGTAGAAGAAGCACGCTTCGGTAAGCGCGAAACCGAGCCACTGGATCTGCGTGATCTCGTCGCGCATCTCCGGCTGACGGGTGACCGCCTCGATCACCTTGCCGAAGATGATGCCGATCCCGACGCCGGCACCGACGGCGCCGAGGCCTCCGCCAATCCCAATGCCGAGTCCCTTACCGACTGCGGCGAACGAAATTAGGTGTAGCACTGAGAACGACTCCTTGGGTTTAGTGGGCGGAGACCGCGCCGCCGATATAAATCGCTGCGAGCGTGGCGAAGATGAAGGCCTGGAGCGTGGCCACCAGGCCAAGCTCGAACATGTACAGGATGATTCCGGCCGGGAGCGTCAGCCAGCCGAGGAAGCCGAGTCCGAGGATCACCGCGAGCCCGCCGGCCATGAACAGGATGATCATGTGACCGGCGAGGATATTGGCGAACAACCGGATCGTCAGTGAGAGGATCCGCATGATCGTGGAGATCACCTCGAGCGGGAAGATCAACAGCAGGATCGGCCCCTTGACGCCGGCCGGGATCAGGCTCTTGACGTAGCCGATCGGTCCCTTGGCGCGGATCCCCTCCCAGTTGAACACCGCGAAGGTGATCAGCGCGAGCACCAAGGGGACCGAGATGTTGGCCGTGGCGGCGTAGAGCGCAAACGAGGGGATGTGGGCGCCGAAGAGGTTGAACTTCTCTTCCGAGTTGGTCGGAAGCGGGATGTAGCCGATCAGGTTGCAGAACCAGATGAACAGGAACAGCGCGCCGATGAACGGGAACCATTTGGCCGCCATCGAGGCGTCCATGTTCCCCTTGGTGATGTTGTCGCGCATCAGCGAGTAGATCGCCTCGACGGCCGTCTGGACGCGGTTCGGACGCGCCTGCATGCGCCGGGCGATCCACACCATCGTCCCGACCGTCAGGATCGCCGCGATGAACAGATACAACACGGCGCGATTGATGCTGAACACGCCGAGGTGGACCCAGTTGACCAGCTGGAACTCGTTCTGGATCTTGAACGAGTTGTTCTTGCCGTGGGAGCCGACGATGATGCCGAGCAGGATGATCGGGATCAGCCACAGGGCCAGGAGACCCCAGAGGAGCTTCTTGCGCTGGGTCATCGTGACCTCGGGCGGTTGACGGCCAGCAGGCCGAGCCACATCGTGAAGGCAAACGCGATCACGATCAGCGCGGTGAGCCCGTCGTTGCGGCTCGCCTGCCGGGCCGCGATCACCGCCAGCGCCAGCAGGAACAAGCGGCCGAGCATGAACGACATGCGGACGGCGATCTGCTTGCTCGCGTCGCGGCTCGCCTCGGCGACGCGATCGGCGCCGACGCCGACGGCCCGCAGCAGGATCCACGCACCCGCCCCGACCAGGTACCCGACCGCCGGCACGCCGATCAGCAACATGATCGGCGCGGCGACCAGCACCAGCACCACGTCGAAGTAGCGCAGCAGGCTCACGGGCTGCTCAGAGACCGCGGGGGTACTCAGCGACAACGTGACACCCCCGGGGGGCTCTTCGGACGAGCCGGAAGCTCCCCGCGGCCGCCGCGTCGGTGGCGGTCAAGCGGGGTTGGGTGCTGGGCATGGGGTCGGCTAGAGCTTCTGGATCGGAGCATGGCTTTAGGCGGTCTTAAGGCTAGCGGCGCGCGGGTCAGCGCGCCGTGGCAGACAATTGGAACCGCCGCGGTGGCACGTCCAAGTCTACGCGGACGCGCGATAATACGTCCTCTGGTGGCGGACGGCGCCGGCCTGCCCCGCGGTTGTCCGCAGACGGACGCTGCACCGGGATTCAGGAGATCGTGGAGGCCGGGCGCGCACTGGTGCTGCGCCGTCCGGCCGGCTTCGGCAGCTGGCCCTCCGCCCACATCGCGGCCAGTCCCGCCCGGGCAATTCCGAACGTCCCCTCGTAGACGAGATAGCGCGGCTCCCAGCGCGGGAAGAACTTCGCGTTGAAGCGGTACAGGCTCTCGATCTGGAAGAACGGATTGGCCACCGCGACCAGCTTGCCGAGCACCCGCTCCCGCCGCTTCTCCGGGCTATGCATCCACCGGGCGAAGGTGGCGAAGTTGAGTGACAGCTCGGCGATCTGCCGCTCGCGCAGGAGTTCGACCGCCTTGACCACGAGGAATTCCGTCAGGCCGTTGGGCGTGCTCGGGTCGCGGCGCATGAACGACAGCGACACGGCCGGGCGGCCGTAGCAGGGCACGAAGTGCAGGACGCCGCCGATCGCGTCGTCCTGATCGCGGGCCAGGACCACCAGCGTCTCGTGATCCGGTGCCCCCTGCAGCGAGTCCATGGCCATCGAGAAGCCGCGCTCCGGCGCGCCCTCACGGCCGATCTCGAGCACGCGCTCGACCTCGCTCAGGGTTTCGCCGTCCAGGCTGGAAAGCGTATGCAGCTCGGCGCGGTAACCGGCTTTGGTCAGGCGGCTCACCGACTGGCGGACCTTCCGGATCGCGCGCCCCTCGAGCGAGAACTTGTCGAGCTCGATGATCGCCTCGTCGCCGAGGTAGATCGTCCGCAGGCCGAGCTCCGTGTAGAGCGGGCAGAGCCGCTCGCTGGCGCCGAGCGCGCCGAGTTTGAGCCCGCGTGACTCGGCGAAGGCGCGCACCTCGTCGAGCAGTCCGGCGAACGCGGCGGGCGGTCCGACCGGATCTCCGGAGAGCAGCAGCACGCCGTTCTGGATCCCATAGCCGACGAACGCACTCCGGTCCTCGCTGAAGAAGTAGTGCTTGTCCGAGCGGAGCTTGAAGAACGACAGCGTGTCGGTCCCGTGCGCGCGGATCAGCTCGGCGGCGGCGGAGCGCGCGGCCGAGCTCGGGAGTCCGCGCGGCGCGGCCAGCGGACGGAAGATCACGTAGGCGATCGCCAACAGCGTGGAGACCTCGATCACGTGCACGCTGAGCGGGATCCAGGCGAAGTGGTGATGGAGCGCGAGGTGGCGCTCGAAGTGCAGCGGACCGCTCTGCCAGCGCAGCAGATCGCCCGTCTCCCGGACCACCGTGCTCAGCGACGGGTGGCCCTGCTGCGCCCAGGTCACGAGCGCCGCAACGCCGAGCCCGGCCAATCCCAGGAACGGGACCCGCCAGATCGCCGAGCGCAGCGTGATCGGTTCGTGCCTGACTGCGAAACCGCGTCCGCCGGCCAGCAGCACCCCGGCGGCGGCCCAGCTCACCACCGTCTCCTCGACGTCGAGGCCCTTGAGCAGGTCGAAGCACCCGAGCGCCAGCATCAATAGGACCGCCAGCTGCCAGGCCCGGCGCCGGCGTTTGAGCAGATACGGAGCCACCAGCAGCAGCGCGACGCCCGCCGGCAGTGCCAGCGCATGGAACATCCGCATCGTCTCGACGGGTTCGAGCCCGAGCAGCAGGTGTCCCCGCCAGCGGATGTTCGGCGTCAGCGCCGAGGCGATGTTGATCAGGCCGACGAGCGCGGCGGCGAGCGCGGCCACGCGCGGGAGCAGGCGCGCTGAGATGTCGTGGGTGGGGCGCAATGTGTCGAGGGGCCGGGTCGGATCCAAGTGGGCTCGCGGTGGCTGCCGATGCCCGGCAGAGGCGCCGTAGCGATCCGACCTTCAGACTCAATCTACGTCGCGGGCCCCGCTTGGTTACGTTCGGCCCGCGGCTCGCCGGTCCTGCTCAGCCCGACTTGATGCGGGTCTCGACGCTGCGCTTCTTCTCGACCAGCTCGCGCTCGAGTTGCTCGAGCTCGGTGCGCCGGCGGTGGACCAGCTCGAGCTGGGTGTCGATGTGTCCGAGCGCCTCGGTGAGGATCCCCTGGCGCCGGGCGGGATCGTCGGTCTCGTGGTACTCGCGGCGCAGCTCGGCGCGGGCGGTCTCGGCCTCGAGCAGCTGTCGCAGCTGCTCGAGTGAGAGCCCGAGCAGATCCCGGAGCCGGACGATCTCGTTGATCCGCTCGACATCGGCCTCGGTGTAGCAGCGGTGCTTGCCCTGGGCCCGGTCGGCCGTGGCGCCCAGTAAGCCGATCTCCTCGTAGTAGCGGATCGTCCGCGGCGTCGTCCCGGTCAGCTCGGCCACCTCGCCGATCCGCAGGGCGCGCTCCCCCGCCAGCGCCGGCATCAGAGCGCCGCCACCGGGGCTTCGGACTCGGCCGGGACCGGCTCCCTGCCCGCGGCCACGTGCTTGGGCCGGGCGGAGGCCACCACCGCTCCGATCAGCGAGAACCCCGTCAGGCACCACAGCGCCGTGTGCATGTTCGAGACGAACGGCGTCAGCTGAGCGTTCGAGATGTGTTTGGTCAGCCCGGAGAAGACCGCGAACAGGGTGTGCTTCGGCACCGAGGAGGTGACGATGGCAAGCACGAACGCGATCGACATCACCGCGCCGGTGTTCTGCACCAGGACCCGGGCGCCGGCCGCGATCCCACGGCGGTGAGCCGGGACCACGCCCATCATGGCCGCCGTGTTGGGGGAGTTGAACATCCCCGAGCCGATGCCCACGATGAACTGGAAGATCGCCGGGTACACGTAGGACGTGTCGCGACCCAACGTGGTCATCAGGGCCAGCCCGAGGGCGACCACCAGCATCCCGCCGACCGCGAGGCCTCGTGATCCGCGCCGGTCGGCGTAGATCCCGGCGACCGGCGACGCGAACAGCATCCCCAGGGCGAGGGGGGCGAGCTTCAGCCCGGCCAGGATCGGCGAATCGCCCTGCACGCCCTGGAAGTAGAAGACGAACACGAACATCAGGGCGAAACGGGCCAGTCCGTTCAGGAAGGCGGCTGCCGCGGATGCCGAGAACAGCCGGTTCTGGAAGATGGTCAGGTCGAGCATCGGCTCCTTGACGCGCTGCTCGATCAGCACGAACAGCGGCAGCAGGATCGCGGCCGCGATCAGCGGGCCGATCACCAGCGGCGAGCCCCAGCCGGAGATCCCTCCCCGGGAAACGCCGTACACCAGGCCGGTCAGGCCGACCAGGAACACCAGCGTGCCAGGGACATCGAAATGGGTCTCGGTCGAGCGCCCGGTGATCTCGCGCAGCACCGACCAGGCCCAGAAACTGCCGCCGAGGGCGAACGGGACGTTGAACCAGAACACCCAGGGCCAGGAGATCGCCACCAGCGCGCCGCCCAGGACCGGTCCGATGACCAGCCCGACGGCGGCCACCATCGTGTTGGTGCCCATCGCCAATCCGAGTTGCTCTCTAGGGAACGCGTCGGTGACGATCGCCGAGGCGTTGGCGAACAGGAAGGCGCCGCCGATGCCCTGGAGGATCCGCCACAGGATCAGCACGGTCCCGCTCGAGGCGAAGCCGGCCCCCAGGGACGCGAACGCGAACAGCACGAACCCGCCGATATACGCCTGCTTGCGGCCGAACTGGTCGGACAGGCGGCCGGCGGTCAGCACCAGCACCGTGGAGGCGATCATGTACACCAGGATCACCCAGACCAACTCGAGGATGCTCGTGTGCAGGCTTCGCTCGAGATCCGGCAACGCGATGATCAGCGTGCCCGAGTTGATCGTGGCCAGCAGCATGCCGAGGCTCGTACACGACAGCGCCCACCACTTGTAGGACTTGTGCTCCGAGTCGACGCCGATCCGCCGACGGCGACCGCTCGGGCCTTGCGTCGGCTGCGATTCCTTCGATCTACTTGCTGGTGATGCTTCTAGCGTTCGCAGTTCAGACACCGTCCTCAGGGCCAAAAGTGATTCTTACGTTAAACGTAAGATAGCACTCCGGAGCCGAGTCTGGCTACCTGACCTTGATCGTGGTCACCGGTCCGTAGGCCGTGAGGTTGCTCTGGATCTTGGTCCCGTCGACCTGCTGCACCTGCACGTAATAGGTGCCCTTCGTGACCAGCCAGTACCCGGGGAAGGTGAACAGCGTTGGCGTGACCTTGAAGCGGCCGGGATGGCCCTTGACCGGCTTCAGCGGATCGAACACGCCCTTGCCGTTCTGGTTGTCCGGCAGGATCCCGTGACGCGGCCTGGTCTTGGTCAGGTTGAGGAAGGGCGGGTACTTCGTGGCGTTGACGTTCAGGTCCTCCACCCTGAACGTGACCGCCTTGCCCGGGCTGACGCTCGCGCCGTTGCAGGGTGAGGTCACGCGGGGGTAGGCCTTGCCCTTGCTCGGGGAGCAGACCTTGTGATGCTTGGCGAGAGCCAGAGCGGCGCCGAGCAGCAGTGTCAGCGCGGAGATGGCGAGGATCGAGGCGATACGACGACCACGTACTGGCATGCGGGACCTCCTGAGGTTGCGTAAGCCTTGCCCCGTCGGTCAGGTCTCAAACGCCGCCACGGTGGCCAGGATCACGAACGCGGCCACCAGCGCGGCTCCCTCGAACGCGGTTGCCTCACCGTCACCGGTGATCTGCCAGACGATGATCGCGGTCCCGAGCAGCGCGCCGATGTAGACCGGCGCGAGCGCGAAGGTCAGCGACGTCGCCGTCAGCAGCGAGACCAGGACGAGCAGCGGGAACAGGAACGCGGCGATCTGCGCCACCGAGTTCTTGACCACGGAGATCGCCAGGTCCGCGTGGCCACGGGCGGCGAGCACGATCCCGGCGACGTTCTCCACCGCGTTGCCGGCGATCGCCACGATCACCAGGCCCGCGAACGTCTGGGAGAGCTTCAGGGTGTGGATCGTCGGCTGCAGCGCGTGGACGAACCAGTCCGAGACGAAGGCCGAGCCGACTCCGGCGACGACCAGCATCGTCACGCTCGTGGCCAGCGACACCCGCGGCGGCGCGGCCGGCTCCTTCGGCTTGGTGTCGGAGCGCAGGTATCCGCGCAGCCAGATCGCGTACACGGCCAGGATCGCCACCGCACCGACGATCGAGATCGTCTTGGCGTGGTGGCTCGCGGGGTCGTGCGCGCCGTCGGCCAGCCCGATCAGGACGATGATGAACGACGAGGTCAGCAGCAGAGTCGCCGTGTCGTTGGGCAGCCTCGGGCTGAAGCGCATGATCCCGTCGCGTTCGCGCAGCGAACCGACGATCAACACGACCCCGAGCACCAGCAGCGCGTTGACCAGGATCGAGCCCAGGATCGCCGTCTGGGCCACGATCCTCTGGTGGCCCTGGAGGGCGAAGATCACCACGAAGAACTCGGGCAGGTTGCCGATCGTCGACTGCAGCACGCCGGTCACCGCCGGACCGAACCTCTCGCCGATCTGCTCGGTGGCCAGCGAGACGATCCAGGCCTGCCCGCCCAGCGCCAGCGCGGACAGCACGAACGCGAGCACCGGCGAGACCCCCGACGCGTAGCGGGTCACCGCCGCCAGCACGGTGGCCAGGACGGTGCCGACCAGGACGGCTCGCTCGATCCGGTTCAGCGCCGACAGACGGCTCGCCCCATCACGATCCCACGCGCTCGAACTCGTCGGTCTCGATGTCGCGCTGGACTGCGACGTCGATCTCGTGCTCGGAGGTGTCCGGGTCGAGCTTGCGCATCTGCCTGGCCCGCAGCCGCCGGAACTTGAAGATCTCCAGCACGTAGACCAGATACACGCTGGCGGCCAGGGCGCCCAGCAGGATCAGCCCCATGACCAGGCTCCAGCCGAGCCTGAAGTGGCCGTTGTGGTGCGAGTAGGGCACGAAGCGAAGCGCCATCGCGACTCCGGCCAGCAGCAGCGTCCACGCGTACAGGTAAGCGACGGTCTTGCGGGGGCTGAAACCGATCCGGGCCATCCGGTGGTGGAAGTGGTTGGCATCCGCCGCCCAGGGCTTCCGGCGGTACTTCAGACGCTTGGCCACCACGAACCCGGTGTCCAGGAACGGGACGGCCAGCACCAACAGCGGCGCGGCGAGGGCGATCACCGCGCCGGTCTTCAGCGAGCCCACCACGGCAACGACGCCGAGCAGATAGCCGAGCAGGTTCGCCCCGGAGTCACCCATGAACACCGAGGCGGGCGGGAAGTTGTAGAACAGGAAGCCGAGCGATGCCCCGGCGGTGATGGCGGCCAGCCAGGCGGCCGCCGGGGGTCCGCCCGGCAGGGCGAAGATGATGATCGTGAAGGCGATCCCGTCGATCGCGCACAGACCGGCGGCGAGACCATCGAGGCCGTCGGAGAAATTGACCACGTTCATCAGCGCGACCAGCCAGAGGCAGCTCAGAAGGCCCCCCTGGTTGGGGAACTGCAGCGAGCCGATGAACGGCAGCGTGACGTCGCTGACGTTCACGCCACCCTCGACGGCAATCAACGCCGCCGCGATCTGACCGATCAACTTCAGTAGCGGTGACAGCGGCTTCCAGTCGTCGATCGCGCCCACCAGCGTGATCAGCCCGGCGCCAGCCAGGATCGCCCAGGTGTGGACCGTCCCGCCCGAGCCCTTCGGCGCGTGCGGCACGTGCTGCAGGTGGATGGTGGCCGGCAGCCAGATCACCGAGGCGAGGATCACCCCGGCCAGGATCGCCAGCCCGCCCAACTTCGGCGTGGGACGCTCGCTCAAGCCCCTCGCGCGTGGGAAGTCAATCGCGCCCACGCGGCGCGCCAGCCGTGCCGCCCATGGCGTCAGGAGCGCGGCGACCGCGGTCGCGACGAGGAAGGCGAATACCGCGTCCCAGTAGCGCATCGTGTGCGCCATAGGATGTCAGCCGACCCCGACGCGCGGAGAAGGCCCCGCCGGGAGCGGGGCCTTCTCGTACGCGTCTCGGCCGGCGGCTGTTCCCAGCCTGGCGGGGTCCCCGGGTTCTCGCTCCAGGTCGCGCCGCGCTAGCTCCCGCTGTGCAGGGCCTTGCGCAGCTTGGCGCCGGCTGGAGACGCAGCGGCTGAACGGAGTCCCGTGCTCACCGGCGACGTGCTTCTTGCTCTCGTCCTTGCACGCCTTGCGCGGATTCGTGGTCGTGCCCTTGGCCAGCTTGGCCATATCGGTCGACGCACTTGGAGAACGGCGTGCCGGGCGTGCCCGCGACGTGGGTCTTGCTCTGGTCCTGGCACTCCTTGCCGTAGGCCTTCGCCTTCGCGGGCAGGCTGGCCTTCGGGCCGGGCGTGCACGTGCTTGGGCCGTGCCCTGGTTGCTCGGCGGGCTCGGGTGGCTGCCGAGCCGGCGGCGAGTGCGACCGCCGGAGCGACACCGAGCGACATCGTGGCGACCAACACCAGCAGCTTGCGGCGTACTTTCATAGTGCCTCCTCTGGGGGGCGACCGGGCGACCCGCGCTGAAGTATCGCCGGCCGCCCGCTGGTTCTGAGCGTCCACCTCTCGACGGGTTTGCTCTCTTACTCCGGACTACGCGTCGGCGCAGCCAAGGTCAGCGGCTATCTTCAGCTCCGACGAGCGCATCGGCGCCGAGCTTCGTGCGCCATGCGACGCGCTTGCGCGCGACCGCGGGAGCTCCAGAGCTGCCCTGCTGATCACGACCGGGAGCCGATGCCGGCCGACCGGCCGGCTGTCTTCGTCCGACCGCGCAGTTCGGCGTAGCGTCCGCGGGCTCGGCCCCCTGCGTGTCTGCCGACCCCGCGGCTGCTTGCTGCCGCCGCCGGCTTTCGAGCCTGGCCTGCCTCGGGCTCTGGCGCCGGCCTGCCGTCGAGTCTGCGTATGGCAGCGCTCCGTACCGCGCCGAGGCCAGCGATGCCAGGTGGCCGAGGTGCGTCGAAACCCCGGCGACCGCACGCGCGCGAGGTGCTCGCGGCCGCACGGCCGGGAGGGGCGGCCGAGCCCGCTTCCGTGGACCTGCGTGGTCGGTCCGCGGAACGGTCCCCAGCGCCCGTGTCCCGGTCGCCGGGACGGGCGGAGGCCGCGGCCGGGAGGGCGGCGGCCGAGCCTGGGCGGACGGGGCCGCGTTAGGACCGGAGCGGATCGTGCTTCCGGGCCTGGCCGGTCTCCCGCGATGGTGCTCCGTCAGCACGACGGTCACGCCTGCGGCCGCGGTGACCAGGATTGCGGCTCCGGCGAGCGTCTTGGCGGCGATTGTCGCGCCGGCTGTCTTGCCGGCTGGCTCCCGCGGCCAGCGGCCCCGGCGCCGCCACCGGCACCGTGTCCTGTCCCCGATCCGATCACGCGGGCGAGCGATCGCGGCGGATGCGGCCACCGGCAATCCGGGTGCAAACGCCTGCAGCTCGGCGCGGCGGGCGGGAATCGCCGTCGCGAACGCCGCGCACGTCCGGACAGTCGCGCAGGTGCGCGCGCACCCGCCGCCCGCGCAGCACCCGGCCGTCACCGTCCGAAATGCTTCGGCGGATCGCTTCACAGGCCATCGCGCGACCCTCCTCGAACTCGAACAAAGCCCGGCGGGCGTCGAAGATGGCTTGCTTCGCCGCGCCGACCGACGTGTCGAGCACGATCGCGATCTCCTCGTGCGAGAGGCCGCTCAGCTCGCGCATCAACAGCGCGCCCCGCAGCACGCTCCGGCAATTCCCGCAGATCGGCCACCAGCTGTCCAAATCGCTCTCGGTCGCTCGGCTTGGTCCTCCGCCGAGGCCACCGCCGGCTCGGAAGCTTCCGAGAGCTCCTCCCCGTCGCGGCGGAGCCGGAGGAGCGAGATCGCCTCGTTGTGAGCGATCCGGAACAGCCACGGACGCATCGGCGCGCTGCGCTGAGCTCGCCGCAGCGCCACCAACGCCCCGGCGAACGCGGACTGAAGGGCGTCCTGGGCATCCGTCTCGTCGCGCACGATCGACCGGCAATACCGGTACAGCGGCTGGTGATAGCGCTCGTACAGCGCCGCGAACGCCCGCTCGTCGCCGCGCCGCGATCAGACGGGCCAGCCGCTCGTCGCCGAACCGAGCCAGCCCGAAGGGCCGCGCGGTCATGGGCGGCCGGGCAGCCGTGGGCGAGATCGCTGCCATCACTCATCTATATCGGCAACGGCCTGCCGCGGTCAAAAGTCAGCGGCTAGCTCGCCGAGCCAGCTCGGCGCTCAGACGACGGCGTGAGTGGCCAGCGTGGGGTACAGCGGGTACCGGTCGGCGATCGCGGCGGCTCGCTCGGCCAGCTCGGCGCGATGCTCCTCGAAGGAGCCGGGTTGCAGCGCAGCGGCCAGGATCTTGCCGATCTCGACGAAGTCGTCGACCTGGAGGCCGCGGGTGGCCAACGCCGGTGTGCCGATCCGCAGGCCGGAGGAGACCGCCGGCGGGCGCGGGTCAAACGGGACCGCGTTGCGGTTGACGGTGATCCCGATGTCGTGGAGCCGGTCCTCGGCCTGCTGGCCGTCGAGCTCGGATTCGCGCAGGTCAACCAGCGCGAGGTGCACGTCGGTTCCGCCGGTGAGCACGCTGACGCCGCCGCCGGCACCGAGCAGGGCCTCGCGCGATCGCCTGCGCGCCGGCGAGCGTGCGCTCCTGACGCTCGCGGAACGGCTCCGAAGCGGCGATCCGCAGGGCGACGGCCTTGGCGGCGATCACGTGCTCGAGCGGGCCTCCCTGCTGGCCCGGGAAGACGGCCGAGTTGATCTTCTTCGCGTACTCCTCGCGGCACAGGATCAGGCCGGCGCGAGGACCGCCGATCGTCTTGTGGGTCGTGGTCGTGACCACATCGGCGTACGGCACCGGGCTGGGATGCAGCCCCGCCGCCACCAAGCCGGCGAAGTGGGCCATGTCGACGACCAGATACGCCCCGACCTCGTCGGCGATCTCGCGGAAGCGCGGGAAGTCGAGCTGACGCGGATAGGCGGACCAGCCGGCCAGGATCATCTTCGGCCGCCGCTCCCTGGCCACCCGCGCGACCTCGTCCATGTCGATCCGGCTGGTCTCGCGGTCGACCTGGTAGGGCGCGATGTCGTAGAGCCGGCCCGAGACGTTGATCTTCATCCCGTGGGTGAGGTGGCCGCCATGGGCGAGCTCGAGGCCCATCAGCGTGTCGCCGGGCTGGAGCAGCGCGTGGTAGACGGCGGCGTTGGCCTGCGCGCCAGAATGCGGCTGCACGTTGGCGTGTTCGGCCCCGAACAGCGACTTGGCCCGGTCGATCGCCAGCTGCTCGGCGATGTCCACGTACTCACAGCCGCCGTAGTAGCGCTTGCCCGGGTAACCCTCGGCGTATTTGTTGGTCAGCACCGAGCCCTGACACTCGAGCACCGACACCGGCACGAAGTTCTCCGAGGCGATCATCTCGAGCGTGCGCTGCTGACGGTCGAGCTCCTGGGCCAGCACCTCGGCGATCTCGGGATCGACCTCCGAGACCGGGCGGTTGAAGAAGTCGGGCGGCAGGTCCACGCTCACGGCATCCGACGATATCAGCGCGGGTGGCGGCCGTTCAGCCTTGCGCCCCGGGCGGCTCAGCCCAGCGCCTCGGCCAGCGCCTCGGGCCCGACGGCGCCGGCTCTCAGCACCGACCACTCGCCGTCCGCCTCGTAGGCGCGCAGATCCACGACGGTCGACGGCGTGCCCGGCAGCTCCCCCCCGTCGACCACGAGATCGACCGCCCGGCGCAGCAGCTCGGGCACCTCGTCCAAGCGCCGGGCATCCGGGCCGCCGGCGCGATTCGCGCTCGACTGCAGCACCGGCCAGCGAACGCCGTCCAGCCGCGGCACCGCCGGCACACGCAATCCCAGCGTGCCCGGGTCCTCCCCGCAGGCCAGGGGAAACCGCAGCGCCGGGTTCGGGAGGAGCACGGTCAGACCCCCCGGGAGCAGCCGTCCGAGCGCCGCGCGGGTGCGCGACCCCAGCTCGGGCATCGTCGCCAACGCCAGCTCGCGGTCGAAGAACATCACCGCCGAGGGCTTGGTCAGCGGACGGCGCTTGAGCAGGTACAGCCGCTCGACCGCGATCCGGTTGCCCGGATCGCAGGCCAGGCCGTAGACCGTGTCGGCCGGGAACAGCGCCAGCCCCCCGACCCACAGACACCGCTCGAACGCCTCCGCGTCCTCGCCAGTCACCGCCGCCCGACCGCCACGCGCTCGTGTCCGGCCAGATCACGCAGCCGCTCCACCGACCCGAAGCCGGCCGCCGCCAGTAGCCCCGCGACCGCATCGCCCTGGTCATGCCCGTGCTCGAGCGCGACCAGCGACACGCGCGGCACCCCGGTCTCCCCGGCCAGCTCCCGAAGCAGGCGGCGGATCAGGTCGAGCCCGTCCGGCCCGGCGAACAGCGCCGAGGCCGGCTCGTAGCGGGTGATCTCCGGCGCCAGGGGCGTCCCGGCCGAAACGTACGGAAGGTTCGCCAGGACCGCCGTCGCGGGGAGGTTGGCGGTTTGGGTTGAATTATTCAACCCAAACTGCCAGGCACCCTCCTCGAGCCCTCGAAGCAGATCGCCCTGCACGAACTCCACCGCCAGCCCAAGGTCGGAGGCGTTCTCGCGAGCCAGCGCGAGCGCATCGTGGCTGACCTCGATGCCCCACACCTCGAGGTCCGGCCGCTCGTCCGCCAGCGCGAGCGCCACCGCGCCGCTGCCGGTGCCGACGTCGATCACCCGGGTGCCGGCCGGCAGCGAGAGCCCGACCTCGACCAGCAGCTCGGTCTCGGGCCGGGGAATCAGCGCTCGCCGGTCGACGCGCAGCGTGATCCGGCGAAAGCCCTTCTCCCCCAGGATGTAGGCCACCGGCTCGCGGGCGACCCGGCGGGCGATCAGCGCGCGGAACCGAGCCAACGGTTCGGGGGCCAGCGCGCTCCGCACTGTCGAGCACCAGCCGCTCCCGGCCCACGCCGAGCACCGATCCCAGCAGCAGCTCGGCGTCGAGGCGCGGCGTGTCGACGCCCGCCCGGGCCAGTTCGGCGGCGGCCACCGCCAGCGCCTCGCGCAGCCGCAGCCCTGTCGACGCCACCACGCCGGGCACCGCAACGCCCGGCACCGCCGCGTGGGCGTCAGTCACCCGTGCGGTCCTCCAGGCGCCGGCGCTTCTCGTCGTCCTGGAGCGCCGCCGTCAGCTCGTCGAGCTCGCCCATCAGGATCGCTTCCAGGTTGTGGACCAGCAGGTTGATGCGGTGATCCTTGACCCGCTTCTCCCCGTAGTTGTAGGTCCGGATCTTCTCGGCCCGCTCGCCGGTGCCGACCTGAGCCTGGCGCGAGGCGGCCACCTCGGCCTGCTGCTCGGCCAGGGCCCGCTCGTACATCCGCGCGCGCAGAACCCGCATCGCGCGCTCCCGGTTCTGCAGCTGCGACTTCTCGTCCTGCATCGAGACCACGATCCCGGACGGCTTGTGGGTGATCCGCACCGCGGAATCGGTGGTGTTGACCGACTGACCGCCGGGCCCGGAGCTGCGATAGACGTCGATCTGGAGGTCGTTCTCGTCGATATCCACCTCGACGTCCTCGGCCTCCGGCAGCACCGCGACCGTCGCCGTCGAGGTATGGGTGCGGCCCTGGGACTCGGTCTCCGGCACACGCTGGACCCGATGCGTGCCTCCCTCGAACTTGAACACCGAGTAGGCGCCGTCGCCCTTGATGGCGAACGTGTAGTTGCCCTCTCCGATCGACAGCGGCTCGACGGTGAACCCGAGGCGCTCGGCGTACCGGGTGAGCATCCGGAACAGGTCGCCGGCCCACAGGCCGGCCTCGTCGCCGCCCGCCCCGGGGCGGATCTCGACGATCACGTTCTTGTCGTCGTTGGGGTCGCGCTCGACCATCGCCAGCCGGATCTCCTCCTCCAGCGATTCGATCCGCGCCCGCGAGGAGTCGAGCAGCTCGCGCAGCTCCGGGTCGTCCCCGTCCTCGGCGAGCAGTTCGCGCGCGCCCTCCTGGTCGTCGACCGCGTGCCGGTATTCGACCACCAGCCGGGCCGCCGGCTCGAGCTCGCTGTAGGCCCGGCGAGCCGCGGTGTACCGCTCCCGGTCCCCGATCACGGCGGGATCTGACAGCTCACCCTCGAGCTCGGCGAAACGCGCCTCGATCTGCGATGCCAACTCATCCATCATCGTAAAGCCGAGTGTAGGCAGAGCGGCAGGCTAGGCCACGACTTCGACGCCGACCAGATCGGCGGCGCTGGCCGCCCCCGGCGTCTCCACCGCGAGCACCGCGTCGAGCGCCGCGATCGAGACCGCGAGCTGGTCCAGATCGGGCTCGCGCGTGGTCAGCTTCTGCAGTTGCAGGCCCGGATACATGATCACCTGGACCCAGCGGCGCCGGCGGTTGCGCCCGGCCCACTTGATCACTTCGAACGACAGCCCGGCGATCAGCGGCACGCCCAGGATCCGGGTCAGGACGAGGATCCACCAGGCCGGCAGTCCGATCGGGGCGAACACGAAGATCGCCATGATCATCACGATCAGCAAGAAGCTGGTGCCGCAGCGAGGGTGCAGCCGCGAGTACAGCTGGGCGCGCTCGGGCGTGAGCTCGTCCTCCGCCTCGTAGCAGGAGATCACCTTGTGCTCGGCGCCGTGGTACTCGAATACGCGCCGCAGGTCCCGGAGCCGAGACAGCAGCAGCAGATAGCCGAGGAAGATCGAGGTGCGCAGCACCCCCTCGACCGCCCAGAACAGCAGCGAGGATCCCAGCTGGTGCTTGATCAGGCTGGTCAGCCCGACCGGCACGACGAAGAACAGCCCGATCGCGAACACCATCGCCAGGACCACCGTCCCGGCCCACACCCCGCCGGAGATCTCCTGACCCTCGCCGTCGGGTCCGGTCTCCGGGAGCTGGGCGTTGGCCGAGATTCCCAGGGCTCGCATCCCGATCATCAGCGACTCGCCGAGGGCGACGACGCCCCGGATCACGGGCAGGCGATAGAGCCGGCGCCGCTTGGCCAGGGGGCTGATCTGAAACGGGTAGACGCCGATACCCCCGAGCGTGCCGTCCTCGCCGGAGGGCTTGCGGACGGCGACCGCCCAGTTCGAGATGCCGCGCATCATCACGCCCTCGAGGACGGCCTGCCCACCGAGCGGCGCATCGCGCGTGGCGGTCAGCGGCCCGCTCGGCAAAGCGTCGGGCGAGGTCGCCAGGGTTCCGTTCCTGACGGCCTCGCTCATGACAACGCGATTGGGCTAGGCGCTCGCGCCGGTGCCAGTGCCGGTGCGCGCTGCGCGCCGGCCCTTGGCTACCCGCCGCTGGAAGCGCTCGACGCGGCCACCCGTGTCCACCAGCTTCTGCTTGCCGGTGTAGAAGGGGTGACAGGCCGAGCAGATCTCGACGTGAATCTCTGATTTGGTCGAGCGCGTCTGAAACTCGTTGCCGCACGTGCAGCGCACGTGTGCCTCGACGTACTCGGGGTGAACAGTCGTTTTCATAGTGAAACTAAGTCTAGCGGGGCCCCTAGGAGCAAACTGGCGAGGGCTCTAGGAGCAGACTGCCGGGGCCGTGTTGTTGGCCCGGTTGTAGTCGTCGACCTGGCCCTGAGGATCGAGCGTCAGCGAGGGCGGAGCGGTCGAGTCGCAGACCGGGCCGACGAACAGGAGCCGGCGGGTCGTGTGCGCGCCGAGCCGCTTGACGGGGATGGCCTTCGCCTTGTTGCTGACCTCGACGTCGAACGACCCGGCCGCCGTGGCCCCGGCGTTACGGATCTTCGCGGTGTATTCGCTGAGCTTCGGATGCCCCGCCACCGGCTGGGCGGTGAACGACTGCACCAGCAGGTCAGGGCGGAGCTCGGGCTGCCGGCAGGAGCCGCTGGTCCTGGTCATGCTGCCCAGGACCCTTCCGTGCGCGCCCAGCCAGCGAAAGGCGACGCGGAAGTGGTAGGCCGCGGGGGCGCTCAGGTCCGCCACCGGATGGTGGACGATCCAGACATCGCCCGGACGCCGCCCCAGCGTCGGCTTGTCGGGCGCGATCCAGGAACCCAGGCCGGTGCCCGCCAGTTGCGTGGCGACGCCGGCCCCGGGCAGGCGGGAGAGCAGCTCGAACTTCATCTCCAGCTTCTGGGTTCCGGCCAGCGGGCGCATCACGGCGGTGATCGAGACGGCCCGCGCGGGCGGATCGAGCGCCTTCTGACAGATCAGGTTGCGCAGCACAGCGCGGGGGGGCACCGCCGCCGACGCGCCGGCCACCGCGTAGCCGACCAGCGCCAACCCGACCAAAACCGTGATTTGCAGCCGCTTCATGACACCCCTTAACAGCGCCGGGGCCAGGAAGTTTCTGCGGCCCGCGCTTACGTGATCTGGTAGAGCGGCCCGTCGCCGCCCTCGGGCACGGTCAGACGACCGCCCTTGGCGGTGATCGCGCCGCACTGGACGCAGTTCGTGTAGTTGACGATCACGTCGACGGCGCCGGTCTCTGGCGCGTCATCGGGGATCTCGTAAACGCCGGCCGGACACATCCAGCGCCACCCCTCAGCGATCTCCCGGGGCACGTGCTTGTGCAGGCGGATGTGGTTCGGCGCGTCGTCGCGCGTGGCGTTGCCCGAGATGTAGACGGAGGAGAGCTTGTCGAAGGTGTACTTGCCGTCGGGCTTGGGGTAGCTCTCGGCGGTCTTGCCGACGAACAGCGGCTTCTGGTCGTTGCGGTGCCAAGCCAGGCGGCCGCGCGGCAGCCTGCCCTTGGACGCGATCGACAGGTTGACCATCGGTCCACCCTTGATGAAGCCTTTCTGGAACGGCTGCCGGGTGTTGCGCACCTGGTAGAGCTCCTGGCCGATCGAGGACGCCTCGACAGCCTCCTCGTAGCTCTCGAGCGACTCGGCGTTCTTCAGCGACTTGTAGATCGCCTCGGCGGCCAGCTTGCCCGACTTGAGGCAGTGGTGCACGCCCTTGAGCGCCACGGTGTCGACCATGCCGCCGGAGTCGCCGACCAGCAGGGCGCCTGGCATCGACAGCTTGGGCATCGACCAGTAGCCGCCGCCGGGCAGCGCCTTGGCGCCCCAGGCGACGCGCTCGCCGCCGTCCAGGATCCCCCGCACCAGCGGATGGAGCTTGAACTTCTGCAGCAGGTCGTGGGCCGAGGTGGTGGCGTCCGCGTATTCGAGGTCGACGACGAAGCCGATCGAGACCAGGTCATCGCCGGTCTTCTCGTCCTTCATCGGGTAGAGCCAGGTGCCGCCGATCTGGCCGTACTTGGCCGAGAGCTTCAGCGGCCAGGGGCCGATTGTGTGGATCACCCGGTCGAGCGCCTTGGGAACCTTCCAGACCTCTTTGACTCCGAGCTCCCAGACCTGTGGCTCGCGGCCGTCGGCCAGGTTGAACTCCTTGATCGCCGCTCCCGTCAGGTGGCCCCAGCAGCCCTCGGCCAGGACGGTGACCTTGGCCTTCATGTCGGTGCCCGGCTCGAAGTTCCGCAGCGGCTCGCCGTCCTTGCCGCGGCCCTTGTCGCCGGAGCGCACGCCGACGACCTGCTCGTCCTGCACGATCAGCTGCGAGGCCGAGGTCTCGGTGAGGATGTAGGCCCCGCCCTCCTCGGCCATGCGCGCCTGGTAGCGCGCCAGCGCCGAGACCGAAATGACCTCATTGCCGTGGTTCTTGAACGGCGGCGGCGGCGGGATCCGCAGCTTGGTCTTGCCGGTGGGGAGCATGTAGACGGCTTCCTTGGTCACCTCGCCGAACGCGAAGTGCTCCTTGCGCCAGTCCTCCCGGGTCAGATCGGGGAACAGCTCCTGCAGCGGCTCCGGGCGCATCACGGCGCCGGACAGGCTGTGCCCACCGCAGGTCTTCGCCTTCTCGATCACCGCCACCGGCACTTCCCCGAGGCGCTCCATCAGCGCCTCGTCGTCGCCGAGCAGCTGGAGCAGACGGTTGGCGCAGGCCAGGCCGGCGGTGCCACCGCCGACGATCGCCACGCCGACGTCGATTCGATCGTCCTCGGCATCGAGATCGCGCTTGATGAACTCCTTGACCGCATCTACCGGCGGCGGAAATTCACTCGGCGCGTGTGGGCTCTTTCCGTTGCTCCCGGACATGGCTCAGTGCCCCTAGCTGGCCTTCTTGGCCTTGATCGCGTCGGTCAGCTTCGGCAGGATCTTGTTCAGATCGCCGACGATCCCGAGGTCGGAGAACTCGAAGATCGGCGCATTGGCGTCCTTGTTGATCGCCACGATGTTCTCCGAGGACTGCATCCCGACCTTGTGCTGGATCGCCCCGGAGATGCCCGCGGCGAGATACAGCTTCGGCGACACGGTCTTGCCGGTCTGGCCGATCTGCGCGGCATACGGGTACCAGCCGGCGTCGACCACGGCGCGCGTGGCGGCCACCGCCGAGTTGCCACCGAACGCCGCGGCCAGCGCCTCGGCGAGCTCGAAGCCCTCGGCCTTGCCCAGCCCGCGGCCACCGGCCACCAGGATGTCGGCCCCCTCGATGTCGACGTCCGCGCCGCGCTGCTCGCCGCGCTGGACCATCGTCGCCTGGGTCGAGAACGGCGAGAGCTCGACGTCGACATCGACCACCTCGGCCGAGCCGCTGCCGCCCTGCTTGATCTCGAAGGCGTTGATCCGGCCGATGATGATGCCGAGATCCCCTTGGTACTTGGAGACGGAGATCTTGGAGTCACCGAGGATCGGCCGCTCCGCCACCAGCTTGTCGCCTTCGGCCTTGACCGCCGTGACCTCCATCGTCACGCCGGCTTGCTTGCGCGCGGCCAGCCCGGCTCCGATCTCGAACCCGAGCAGGCCGCCGCCGAACAGCGCGTAGCTATGCCCGTGATCGTCGATCACCTTGGCCATCGCGTCCACGATCGGCTGGGCGAGGCCCTCGGGGCCCTTGGCCCGGAACACCTTGGTCGCGCCGTACTGGCCGAGCGTCGCGCAGAGCTCGTCGGTGAGGTCATCCCCGCCGACCACCACGGCATGACACTCGCCGCCGATGTCGGCCGCCCGGGCCGCCCCCTCGGAGACGGCGCCCAGCGAGTTCTTGTTGAAGGCGCCCTCGTAATGGAGGACGTAGGTCAGAACGTCGGCCATCTAAATCAGCTTCCTTTCATCAAGCCACGCGACGATCTTCTCGACCGTCTCGTTCGTGTCCTCGTCCTCGATGATCTGACCGGCCTGCTTGGCGGGCGGGTCGTGGAAATCACCGCATTGGACGCGCGAGCCGTCGGTTCCGACCAGGGAGGTGTCGATTCCGACATCGCCTGCGCCGACCGCCTCGAGCGGCTTCTTCTTCGCTCCCATGATCGCCTTCAGCGACGGGTAGCGCGGCTCGTTGATCGCGTCTCCGACCGAGATCACCGCGGGAAGCTCGACCTGAACCGTGTCGTAGCCGTACTCGGCCTGGCGCTCGCAGCGCAGCGCGCCGGACTCCACGTCCATCTTGATCACCTGGGTCAGCGACGGCATCTTCAGGTGGTCGGCCACCACGGCGCCGATCGTGTAGCACTCGCCATCGTCCGACTGCTGGCCGAGCAGCACGAGGTCGGGCGACTCCTTCTCGAGCGCCTTGGACAGCGCGTAGCCGGTGGCGGCCACGTCGGAACCGGCCAGCGCGTCGTCGCTCAGGTGCAGCGAGCGGTCGGCCCCGAGCGAGACCGCCTTGTGCAGGGCGCGCACGGCGGAATCCGGGCCCATCGTCACCGCGACGATCTCGTCCACTTCGACGTCCCCACCCTCGCGCAGCTGCATCGCAGCCTCGATCGCGTGGGTGTCGTAGGGATTCAGGTTTTTCTCACCTGATCGGTCCATGCGCCCCGTCGACGGGTTGATCCGCTTCTCGACGGCGGCGTCCGGGACCTCTTTGACCAGGACGCAAATCTTCAACGGTGCCTCCTAAAGAATCCTTGAACGAACGAGATGATACCCGGTTGACTGACGAGTCAATCGACTTCCTTTTGTCTTACGAATCCTCAGTCAACCGCGTTGACATGACGAGTCAATCGGTGCGATTAGAGCCTACGCGCGGACGGCGCCGCGGATGAAGTCGATCGCCTGCTGGGTGGACGCGCCGGGGGTGAACACCTCGGCGATCCCGAGCTCCTTGAGCTCCGCCACGTCCTCCGCGGGGATCGTCCCCCCGACGGTGACGACGACATCGTCCACCCCCTGCTCCTTGAGCAGCTCCATGATCTTCGGCACCAGCGTCATGTGCGCGCCGGAGAGGATCGAGAGACCGACGGCGTCGGCGTCCTCCTGGATCACCGTCTCCACAATCTGCTCGGGCGTCTGGTGCAAGCCCGTGTAGATCACCTCCATTCCGGCGTCGCGCAAGGCGCGGGCGATGATCTTGGCCCCGCGGTCGTGCCCATCAAGGCCGGGTTTCGCGACGACGACGCGGATCTTCTTCTCTGTGGAGGAGGACATCTTGAACCGTGCAATCGCGGGTTCGTCTGCGACTGCGAGCGGCGTGATTCTAAACGGCGAAGCACGATCGTGGCGGCTTGCCTCGTCCTGGCCGCCGGCCCGGACGTGTGTCCGCCCGGCTTGACCCCTTCGCCGCAGCCCGTCTAGCCTGATCGGGATGCCCAGCCTCCGCCCTCGACTCGCGCTCAGGATCGCCCTGATCGTGCTCGGCGGCGGCGCGGTGGCGGCGGCGGCGCCCGCGACAGCGGCAGCGGCCCCAATCACCGCCTCGAGCATTGCCCTCCCGAGCGACAGCGCCGAGTTGTTCTATTCGGGCGATAACGGCTCCGGGAGCGTTGAGGTGGTCGGAACCGTTACCGGGGGCGGTGCGGGCGCCACGGCCGACCTCTACTGCTACACGGCGGCGGACACCGCCGCGACCAAGGTGGCCGGTGGGATCGACGTCAGCTCGGGCCTGTTCGGGATCGACGTGTCGCTCTCCCCGGTGGCCGGACAGGCCTGCCGGCTGCGACTCGTCCCGGCGGGCACCGAGCCGACCGGCGGCGGCGCCGGACCGTTCCAGGGCCCCAGGATCAGCGTCAGCGACCAGTTCTCGCACTCGACGAACGGGAATCTCTACGGCTACTACATCCTCTCGGGGATCCTGCCGTGGTCGTTCGCCTTCGACTCGGCCGGCGACTGCCCGATCGTGAACTCCTTCGCCACCGATCCGGTCACGCTGTCCAGCTTCTCGCTGTTCGCCGGGAACGGCTGCCTGCCGCGCACGAGCGGAATCGCTCCGGCGCTGAAGTCGCGCTCGGCGCTGCAGATCGATGGTCTCAACGCCTATCCGCCGGCCGCGATCGCGGCGCTGACCGGAGTGGCCGGGTTCGAGCCGCTGACCTACTCGAGCACGTTCAACGCGGCGCACGACACCGTCACGATCAACGAGACCGACATCCCGACGATCTGCAACCCGCCCGGCGGCTATACGCCGACCCCCGCGAACTGCCCGTCGCTGCGCGACTCCGGGATCGTGCTGATCCAGACCACCACGCTGCTCCCCGGAGGCCAGGTGGCCCGGCTCTCGCAACGCTTCCAGGACGTTGACGGCAAGGCGCACACGCTCGATCTGTTGTTCGGCCAGTCAGTCCAGGCGCCGAGCGCCGGCGAGCTACCCGGCTTCCAGTTCCCGGGCCAATCCGCCTTCGCCAGCCACGCCGTGCCGGACTCCTATTCGCTGTTTCCCGGCGGCGCCAACTCGATCATCGTGGTCAGCGATTCGGCCGCGGTCCCGGGAACCGCCAATCCGATCGGAGCCATCACCTACAGCCGTCCGCCGGGTCGCGCGGATTTCGTCACTCCGGCGGGGGCGCAGACCGCCACGTTCTACATGCACTACGCCGACAGCCTGCCGGCCGGCGGCTCGGTCACCTACGACTGGTCCTACTCGCAGGCGGCCGACGCGGCCGGACTGATGCCGCTCGAGCAGACCGAACGCGATCGCTTCGCCGGCCCCACGATCGCCGTGACGGCGCCCCGCCAGAACCAGGTGTTGAGGGCCAACCGGGTCACCGTCCAGGGACGGGCCACGGACCTCGTCGGCGTCACCTCGGTCAGCGTCGCCGGTCACGGAGTGCCGGTCGGGCCCTCCGGCGGGTTCCAGACCTCGGTGCGCCTGAAGCTGGGCAAGAACCAGATCCCGATCACGGCGACCAACGTCGCCGGGGTGCTGAGCACGGCGACGCTCACCGTCAGCTATCAGCTACGACCGTGCATCGTGCCGCGGCTGCACGGCAAGCCGCTAGCCGCCGCCAAGAGCGCGATCCGGCGCAACTCTTGCCAGGTCGGCAAGATCACCCGGGTTCACTCGGGGAAAATCGCCGCCGGTCACGTCGTCTCGAGCGCGCCGAAAGCCGGCCGCCACCGCGCGCACGGGGCCAAGGTCAGCCTCGTGGTAAGCCGCGGACGCTAGCGGCGAGGTCAGCCTCGTCGTAAGCCGCGGGCGCTAGCGGCGAGCATCCGTCGCCGCAGCCGCTTCCGGCGCCGCCGGGCCTTGCGCGCCTGGCCGGTTCGCGCCGCGCTGGATATGGGGCGCGCCCGGCGTTGCGCCTCGCGTTCCCGCGCCGCCAGCACGACGCTGATGATCCCGCCGGTGCCGGCCGCGACGGCCAGGACCACGGCCGTGCGCAGTCGCCGCCCGAGCCGGTCGAACCGGAGCACCTCCCACCCCTGCTCCCGGGCGACCCGGCCCAGCTCGCCGTCCGGATTGACCGCCACCGGATGCCCGACCACGCGCAGCATCGGGAGGTCCGACTCCGAGTCGGAATAGGCGTAGGAGGCAGCCAGGTCGATGCCCTCGGCCGCCGCGAGCGATCGGATCGCCGTGGCCTTGCCGCTGCGGTAGATGAACAGCCCGGCCGGCTTGCCGGTGTAGACCCCGTCGACGGCCTCGGAGAACCGCGAGCCGATCGCGCCGTCGAAGGCCAGCACTCCGGCCAGCATCTCGGCCAGCTCCTGAGAGGCGGCGGTGACGATGTACACCCGCCGGCCCGCGTCCTGATGGTCGTGGGCGATCGCCAGCATCCGCGGATACAGCCGCGGGAGCACGCCGGCCAAAACGTCGGCGCCCAGCCGCTCGAGGTCGCGGACCCGGACGCCCTCCAGCGACCGGGAGATCCGATCGCGGAGCATCTGCGTGTCGGCATCGGTCGAGCCGCGCAGCCGGAAGCGCAGGTTCGCCCACCCATCGGCGATCAGCTGGCGGCGACCGAGCAGACCCGCGCGATAGGCCGCCCGGCCGAACTGGAAGGCCGACGAGCCCTCCATCAACGTCCGGTCCAGATCGAAGAAAGCGGCTGCGCTCATCGCGGCCTTAGGCCGCCGCGACCTCAACGATCACCGCGTCGCCCTGGCCGCCGCCGGAGCAGATCGCCGCGCACCCCAGGCCCCCGCCCCGCCGGCGCAGCTCGTACACCAGCGTGCCGAGAATCCGCGCGCCGGATGCGCCAATTGGATGACCGAGCGCGACGGCGCCGCCGTTGACGTTGACCTTGTCCTCGTCGATTCCCAGCATCCGGATCGAGTTGAGCGTGACCGAGGCGAAGGCCTCGTTGATCTCCCACAGGTCGATGTCGGAAGCCTTCAGCCCGGCCTTCTCGAGCGCCTTCTCCGCGGCCTTGGCCGGAGTCCGCGCGAGGTACGCGAAGTCGTCGGCGATCTGGGCCTGGGCCAGGATCGTGGCCATCACGGTCTTGCCGTTGCGCTTGGCCCACTCGTCGCTGGCCAGCACCACCGCCCCGCCGCCGTCGTTGACGCCCGGGGAATTGCCGGCGGTGTGCGAGCCGTCCTTGACGAAGATCGGGGGAAGCTTGGCCAGCGACTCGAGGGTCGAATCCCGGCGCGGGCCCTCATCCACCTCGACGACGGTGTCGCCCTTCTTTCCCTTGACGGTCACCGCGACGATCTCCTCGGGCAGGCGGCCTTCGTCGGTGGCCCGGATCGCCAGCTCGTGTGAGCGCAGCGCCCAGCGATCCATGTCGGGGCGGGTCAGCTCGAGCTCGGCGGCCACCTCGCTCGCCTCCTGGGCCATGTGCTTGCCGGAGAACGGGTTGGTCAGGCCGTCGTTGATCATCGAATCGATCGCCTTGGCATCGCCCATCCGGAAGCCGAAGCGCGCCCCCTTGAGCAGATACGGCGCATTCGACATCGACTCCATTCCCCCGCCGACGGCGACCTCGAGGTCGCCGGCCCGGATCGCCGCATCGATCAGACCCGCCGCCCGGATCCCGGAGGCGCAGACCTTGTTGATCGTCTCGGAGGAGACCTCCTTGGGGATCCCGCCCTTGATCTGCGCCTGACGCGAGGGAATCTGACCCTGACCGGCTTGGATGACCTGGCCCATGATCACGTGCTGCACCTGCTCCGGCGCGACGTCGGCGCGCTCCAGCGCCGCCCGGATCGCTGTGCCGCCGAGCTCGGTGGCGTCGAGCCCGGCGAGGCCGCCGCCCAGCTTGCCGATGGGCGTTCTGGCGGCTGACAGGATCACGGTCTTGGGCATGCGGTTCTCCGGGGTCAGTGGCGGGGGTTCGGGCCGGGAGTTCGCGCGATAACGCGCTTTTGCTCGGCGACAAGATGCTAGCTTCCCGCGCCGTGGACGTAGAGGCCACCACCGAGAGTCCCCTGGCCGCCGGCGCGGACACGATCGCTGTCGGCGTCTTCGAGGACGAGGGCGTCGCCCATGATGTGGGCGACGGTCTGCTGGCGGCGCTACTGGACTCCGGCGAGGCCCGTCGCAAGCTCGCCCACGTCGCCCTCACCCACCTTCAGGGCAAGCGCCTGCTGCTCGTCGGGCTCGGTCTCCGTGACCACTTCGATGCCGCGCGGGCCCGCACCGCCGCCGCGGCGGCTGCCCGGCGCGCTCGCGAGCTCGGGACCGAGGCGTTGTGCTGGGAGGTCCCCCACCACGTCGACGACGCGGTGGTGGCCGGTCTGGTCGAGGGCACGCTGCTGCGCGATTACCGCTTCGAGCGCTACAAGCCCCCGCGCGAGGGCGACTCGCCCGCGATCGCACGGTTGATCGTCAGCGCTCACCACGATGTATCCGAGCCCGTCCGCGTCGGGACGGTGATCGCCCGCGCGCAGAATCGGGCGCGGGATCTCGGCAACACAGCGGCCAACGACATGACGCCCGAGGCGCTGGCCGCCTACGCCGCGGCCGCCGCCGACCGGCTCGACGGGCTGACCGTCACCGTCCTGGACGAGGCGGCGATCCGCGAGGCGGGGATGGGAATGTTCGCCGCCGTCGCCCAGGGCTCCGGCCAGGATGCGCGCTTGATCAGGCTCCAGTACGACGGCGCGGGTGCCGGCGCCGGGCCGCCGCGCCTGGCCTTCATCGGCAAGGCGGTCACCTTCGATACCGGCGGCCTGTCGCTCAAGCCCGCGGCGAAGATGCACGAGATGAAGTTCGACATGATGGGCGGCGCCGCGGTGATCGAGGCGATCATCGCACTGGCCGAATTGGGGGCGCCGGTGTCGGTGCTCGGCGTCGTCGGGGCGACCGAGAACATGCCGAGCGGCCGCGCGGTCAAGCCGGGCGACATCGTCACCGCGCTTGACGGCACGACCGCCGAGATCAACAACACCGACGCCGAGGGCCGCCTCGTGCTGGGCGACTGCATCACCTACGCGATTCGCGACGGGGCCGAGCAGCTGGTCGACCTGGCCACGCTGACCGGCGGCGTCGTGGTCGCGCTGGGCAGCGTCTTCGCGGGCTTGATGAGCAACGACGACGCGTGGGCGGCCCAGGTCACCGAGGCCGCCACGGCAGCCGGCGAGCCGATCTGGCGCCTGCCGCTGCACGAGGACTACGCCGACATGGTCAAGGGGCGTTACGGACAGATCACCAACCTGCCCGAACGGCGCGAGGCGTCGGCGATCGTCGCCGCCGAGTTCCTGCACCACTTCGCCGGGGACGTGGCCTGGGCCCATCTGGACATCGCCGGGACCGGATTCGGCGTCAAGCGTCCGTTCCTCGCCGATAAGGGCGCCAGCGGCTTCGGGGTGCGGTTGCTGGTCGAGCTGGCTCAGCGCTCGGTCAGGTCCGCCGGGCCTAGATCCGAATAATCGCCAGCAGCCGGCGCATCAGGCCCAGTCGGCCCTCGACCCGGACCCGCCCGAGCATCACCTTGCCCAGGGCGGCACGGCCGCGGGTGTGGACCGGGCTGGGGATGCCGGCCAGCAACGGGGTGACCATGAGGCTGACCAGATCGGTCAGGCTGCCTTGGGCGCGGAGGTCGGGGCGCACTGCCGGTCCGTCCTCGACCAGCACCAGTCGCTCCCCGAACACGATCCGGACCGGCGGGTGGTGACCCTCGATCTTCAGCTCGATCTCGGCGGTAAGCCCGACCGCCAGCGCCGGACGGCGGCGCACCCCGCGCTCGACGATCGCGGCGACCGCGGGGGCGATGCCACCGTCGGCCAGGACCCCGAGCCGCACCTGGGGCGGCCGGATGAGCCCGGCCCGGCGCGAGGAGGTCCGCAGCCGCCCGGATTCGACGACGTCGAGCTCGGCGGTGCGCGTCGAGAGCGACGGCGGGTCGGAGCGCCGCTGGCGATCGTCATCTCCCACGGACGAATCCTACGGCGCGGGCGAGGGTCGACGGTGTGGTGCGGGGCAGGGGCGCCGTTTGTGACAATGACCGACCGTGGGCCATTATTTGGGAGATCGCCGGCGCGGGCGGGCCGGGGTGGGCGCCGTGTTGCTGGCGCTGGCCGCGTTGGGCGTGCCGACCGCCGTGGACGCCGCGGTCAACCCCTTGATCGCCCACGCCCGTCTCAAGGGGCAGTTCCTGCTGGCAGGACGGATTACTCAGGCCACGAACGTGCTCGGCGAGCGCAAAGGGCAGACGGTGTTGCGGACGTGGACGTTCACGCCGGGCTGTGCGAAGGGTGCTTGCCGAACCGTGCACTTGACCCGGCCCCGGCAGACCGGTACCGATCGAATTCTGCTGACCCGCACCACACCGGGTAGCTACAGGGGATCGGGCAGCTTCTATGCGCCACTGCGATGCGGCGGCCGGACCTGGAACCGCGGCGAGTCCGTGCCGTTCACGGTCTCGGTCACGGTCAGCGCGGCCCTCAAGATGCGAGCCGGGACGGTCGCCACCCGCGTGACGGCGACCTACACCAACCGACAGCGCTTCAACCACACCCCGTGCGTGACCGCTCCGAGCAGCGACGCCGCCAGTTACCACGGCCACCTGGTGTCGCCCAACAACACCGGCGGCTCGCCGGTTAGCGGCCGATCGCCTGGGGGAAGTTGAAGTAGTGGTGGGGATCGATCCGCTTGCGGGTCGCCTTCAGCCGCTTGTAGTTGCTGCCGTAGTAGGCCTGCTGCCAGCCCTTCAGGTGTGGATCGATGTAGTTCTGGTAGGCCATGCCCGACACGTACGGGCGTAGCTTGTTCCAGGCCTGGTCGATCCAGGCCGTGCCGGCGCCGTTGCCGTAGTACTGGATGCAGAACAGCTGCTGGCGATGGACGAACGCCGTCGCGCCCGGGGCCACCCGATTGACCGCGCCGCCGTAGGAGTCGCAGAGCAGCGCGCCCGAGCCCACGGTCGACTCAGCCGCCGCCACCATCGCGCTGCGGCCTGCGCTCGAGAGCGGCTTGGCCACGTAGTCCGACTTGGCGTTGAAGGTGTTGCGCGGCAACGTGCCGCCGGGGCCGGCGCCGACGGTGTGGCAGGCGGCGACGGTGTCGTTCGTGCATCCGGCCAGGAGAAGCTGCAGCGACAGATAGGGGATGTTGACGGCGGACCCGAGGTGCGCCCCCGAGACCGAGAGCAGCGGCGCGAGCAGTCCCGGAAGCGCCCCGGAGGAGCCCAGGTACTGGCCGTTGGCCGAGATCGAGGGGCTGCTGCCCGAATTGAGGTGCAGGATCGAGGTGATCTTGTCGGTGACGTGGGGTGCCCAGGTCTGCCACGCATCGATCGCCGCGCTGGCCGATGACCACGGCCAGGTCACGTTGAAGTAGGCGGCGCTGGTGGGGAGCGGATGGATCTTGAAGGTGAACTCCGTGACCACCCCGAAATTGCCGCCTCCGCCTCCCTTCAACGCCCACAGCAGGTCGCTGTCGGTCTGTTTGTTGACGGTGCGCAGTCGACCGTCGGCGGTGACGATCTTCACCGCCATCAAGTTGTCGAGGGTCAGACCGAAGTGCCGTCCCGCCAGCCCGAACCCGCCCCCGAGGGTGACCCCGGAGACGCCCACCGAGGGGCATGATCCCGCCGGCAGGGTGGCCCCGGCCTTGGCCAGTCCGGCGTAGATGTCGATCAGCTGCACACCGGCGCCGATGGTCGCCGTGCCGGCCTGCTTGTCGACCTTGATCGAGTTCAGCTTGCGCAGGTCGAGCACCACCCCGCCGGACAGGGTGGAATAGCCGGCGTAGCTGTGCCCACCCGAGCGAGCCCGCACCGGCATGTTGTGCGCGGTGGTGAAGCGGACGGCGTTGCGCACGTCGATGTCGTTGATGGGCCGGGCCACCGCGGTCGGCAGCACGGAGTCGAACCGGGGGTTGTAGACGTGCGCGGCACCGGTGAACCCGGGCTGGCCGGGCAGGAACACGTGACCCTTGATCGCCTGCTGGAGCTTGCTCGCCCCGGCCTTGGCGATCCTCGCCCGCCGGTTCGCGCTTGCGGTCGCGCTGGCCGCGGCCGTCGCCTTGGCGCCCGCGCCGCAACCGGCGGTCAGCGCGAGACCGAGCCCGCCCACTCCGGCCAGGAACGCGCGCCGGTCGAGCCGGTCAAGCCGGTCAAGCCGGTCCAGCCGGTCCTCCTGGGCCGGTGGGTGGTCGGATGGCGGGGCCTCGTCCGGTGGCGGCGCAGACGGCGACATGGGACGCAAACACTACCCCCGTGGGCGGATGCTCAAGGAAGAAAGCACGTGGTCGACATCGGCAAGCTGACCACGTCGAATGCCTCGCGGCCCGGCCAGCACGACGTACAGGCAAAACGGCCGTTTGGCCGCGGTGAAGAAATGCTGCAGCCCGGCCTGGTCCGGGCGCGGATGGGCCAGTCCGGTCGACTTGAACGCCGTGGGATCGAGCCGCCGGGGGATCCGTCGGTGGGCGAACAGCCCATGACCCGGCGCCAGGCCCGCTCCCGGGCGGTATTCGGTCAGCGCCACGAACGATGCCCCCGGCCGCCATCGCCGCCGTGCTGGCATCCCCGAATTCCCCATCGCGCAGCGACAGCGCATAGTTGGCCAGATGCAGGGTGGCGACGTCGTGAGCCCGGGTCCAGATGCGGCCACTCCAGGTCGCCGGCAGCTCGACTCGCAGCCCGTGGGCGTCGAGGATCACGCCGGGCTCCCTTCATCGCCGGCGATCACGCGCCGCTCCCGACCACGGCCAGGGCGAGCAGCGCCCCGAGCAGCACGACCCCGGCGCGCGCGCTCGGCGCCCGCCACCGCTCGAGCCGCGCATGCAGCGCCATCAGCTGATCGGGCCGGCGCACCCGGGCGGCGGCCAGCGGGGTGATCCCGCGGATCGCGCCGAAGCAGCCGAGCACCAAGGCTCCGCGGGCCGGATCCCCGGTCAGAAAGGCGGCGGCCAGGGCCACGTACGTCGCCGCGCTGGAGATCACGGTGGTCACCGCGAGCCCGAGCTGCGCGCCGAACCCGAGCCCGTAGACCCAGCCCCGGAACTCGTCGAGCCAGCGTTCGTTGACCTGGCGCAGGGGTCCGGGGGCTGACCCCGGGCGGAGATCGAGGCAGATCGCCACCACCAGGACGGCAGCCAGCACGGCCAGCCTCGGGTGCGGACCCACGCCCGAGAGCGCGAGCTGCCCGGCGACGCCCGCGAGCGCCCCGAGCGCCGACCCGGCGGCCGTCGCGCCGAGCGCGAACGCCAGGATCGTCACCCCCCACACCGATCGGCGGCCCCGCTCGCCGAGCGGAGTGATGCTCGCGAGCATCGATTCGCCTCAGGGTGACCAGGCCGCGGCGATCGCGCCGATCACGGCCGCCGCACAGCCCAGGGCCAGTAGCTCGGTCATTCGCCTGCCGGCCGCCGGCCCGGATAGAGACTCTCGTGCCCCGGATGGATGCCGGCGGCCGCCAGCGTCGCATCGATGTCACGGGCTCGGCGCCCGCCGGCACCGACCCCAGCCTCGACCCCGGCTCCGGCTCGGGCCCCGGCCGGATCGCCGCCGGCGGGCTCGGCGGCCTGCTGATCCTCGATCGCGTCGCCGACCAGCGAGGCCAGCGCCGACCAGCTCGTCGCCACCCCCTCGCCACGAATCAACCCGTCGACCAGCACGAAGTACGGCGACCCGGGGACCCGGTAGTCCGCCCAGGCCTGCGACGACATCACGACGGGCACGCGCTCCGGCGCGAGCTTGCGCAGGCGGGAGGGGCTCTCGCGATCGGAGCCGTGGGTGACGATCAGGATCTCGATTCCCGGCGGCAGCCGCGGCTCGCCGAGCGTCTCCCAGAAGCCGGCGCAGCTCGCGCAGCCGCTGGTCAGGAACGCCAGCAGCGTGGGCCGCGACGCCGGCGCCTGGAGGGCGAGCGCGACGGCGTCCCCGGCCGGGGTCACGCCGCTGAGGGCAGCGGGGTTCAGCTCCCCCGCGCTGCGCTGGCTGGCCGGCGGCTGAGACAGCGCCGGGGCCCGGTCGCCCGCTGCCGCGTCGCCCTCGAGCGACGCCAGGCGTTTGAGGATCTCGGCGTGGCTGCGCAGCAGTCCGGCCACCAGCACCAGGAGCAGCGCCAGGAGCACCGTCTCCGCGGCAATGACAGCGACCATCAGGCCCCTCCGCCGCCTGGAAGCTGCACGGCCAGACCCTCGAGGCAGCCGGCTTCGTGAGCGCACGTGTTGTCGTCGACCATCAAGGTCCCGTTGCAGGACAGCCCGGGCACCGTCGCCGGGCTCTGGCAGATCATCAGCCGGCAGACCACCTCCGTCGTACCCTGGATCTGGGTATTGCACTGCCCGTAGCGGAAGTGGTTGCAGTCGATTCGACGGTTGTTGCAGTCGTCGTTAGCGCAGCGGCAGCCCCCGTGGAAGCTCCGGCCGGGCGTGCGGTTGCAGTCCACGTAGTAGCGGACGCCTTCCTGATGACACAGACCGCCGCCCTGGTAGGACGTGCATTTCCACCAGCCCGCCACGTAGGTGTTGGCCGGGCACACAGTTGCTGCCCCGCTCGATCTCGCAACAGAACGCCGTGTAGCCGTCGTTGCAGGGCGCGTTGGGCGAGCACTGTCCGGGTCCGATGAACGCCTCGGCCGTTCCCGGACGAACGAGATAGCGCACCGGAGCGACGGCGAACGCCGAGCCGGCCACCGCCGCCCGGGTCAGCGCACTGCGGCGCGACAGTCGCCGCTCGAGCAGCGACCCGACCGAGGTCGCCAGCCGCTCGCTCAGCCGCCCGGCTCCGCTCACCGCGCGCTCCACGCGCCCCACGCGCCGGGGAACTCCGTGTAGGCGAGCACGGCCGCCCACGTCGCGGCCGCCGCGCCGACCAGCAGCACCGCGGACTGGGCCACCGGCCGTCCGAGGGCCCAGGTGAGCCCGTGCGGTCCGGCCAGGCGCCGCCCCGAGCGCGATCAGCGAGATCGCAGCGCTGAGAATCGCCTGAGCCATCGAGGCGGGGCGATCATCGCCGCCGAAGCACCCGCAGGAGACCTCGCGCCGAGCCAGGGCCGCCGCGATCACCGCGAACCCGGCATAGATCACCGCGATCGCCACTGTGCCCGCGCGGGACGGATCGATCGCGCCCCATCCGCCGATCGCCAGCTCGCCCACTCCGACCGCCCGGACGATCGCCCGTGAGGAGGGCAGCCCCAGCGCCAGGAGTGCGCGCGTGGCCGGCTCCGATTCGCGTAGCTTCGCCGCCCCGGCCACGCACAGCACGAGCGCGGCGACGAGGAACGGCGGTGTCAGCGCCGGGGCGATGACTCAGCCCTTCAGCCGTCGTTCGAGGATCGTGGCGGCCGCGCTGGCTGGATCGAGCTCGCGCGAGACGACCTGGTCGAGCAGCTCCTTGACCGTCGCGTCTTCGTCGACCCAGGCCTCGAGCTCGCGGCGCATCCGATACGTCGCGATCGCGATCACCTCATTGAGGAGGTTGCGGCGGCGGCGCTCGGAGAGCGTCCCCTCCGACTCGATGTACTCGCGGTGTTCGGCCAGCTTCTCGGCCAGCTCCTCGATGCCCTCGTCGCGGATCGCCTCGGTCCTGACGATCGGCACCTGCCAGCCGGTTTGCGGGCCGAGCGCGAGGACGCCCTTGATCTCCCGCACCATCGTGTCGGCCAGCGCGTGGTCGGCCTTGTTCACCACGATCACGTCCGGGATCTCCATCACGCCGGCCTTCAGCGCCTGAATCGAGTCGCCCGAGCCGGGCTGCAGCACGAGCACGACGGTGTCGGCGTGGTCGATGATGTCGACCTCGGCCTGACCGACCCCGACCGTCTCGAGCATCACCAGGTCCCGGCCCGAGGCATCCATCAGCAACGCCGCCTGCAGCGTCGCCTCACTGAGACCGCCCAGGGCTCCGCGATTGGCCATCGACCGTATGAACACGCCAGGATCGAGAAAGTGGTCATTCAGGCGAATTCGATCTCCGAGCAGGGCGCCCTTGGTGAACGGCGAGGACGGGTCGATCGACAGCACCGCGATCGTCTTGCCCCGCCCGCGCTCGAGTTTGGTCAGCGCACTCAGCAGCGTCGACTTCCCCACCCCGGGAGGGCCCGTGTAGCCCACGACGACCGCCTTGCCGGTGTGGGGGAAGATCTCGCGGACCAGCTCCCAGCCTTCCGGCTTGTCGTTCTCCACCAGCGTGATCGCGCGGGCCAGGGCCCGCCGGTCCCCGGCGAGCAGTCGCTGGGCCAGGGATAGCTCGGTCTGCGTCATGGGAGCGAGCAATCATGCCAGCCGACGGAGTGACAAGCTCATTACGATGCCCGCCGTGACCGCTCGGACCGTGCAGAAGCCGCCCGCGCCCCCGAAGCTCGTGCGCGAGCCGCCGTCGCCGCTGCGCGGAGGCCCCCTCGCCTTCCTCCGCTTCGCCCGCTCGCATCACATGATGCACCGGGGCTACATCCCCCTGATCGCGCGCTGGCTGTGGCTCAAGCTCCGCTGGCGCGGACGCCTGCAGACCGATGGTCTGTGCTTCGTCCTCCCCGGCGTCAAGTTCGAGATCGGCCGCAACGCCACGGTCGTGCTCGGGCGCTGGTCCTGGATCGGCCACGGCTGCAAGATCCGGGCCCACGAGGGCCGGGTCTCGATCGGCGCCAAGTCGGTGCTCGGACAGGAGTGCACGATCTCCTCCTACCGCGGCGTCTCGATCGGCCGCGAGTGCATCGTGGCCGACCGCGTGATGCTGATCGACTTCGATCACGGCATGGTCGAAGTCGAGCGCCCGATCCGCAACCAGGGCATCTACACCCGCGAGGTCCGGGTCGGCCACAACGCCTGGGTCGGCTACGGCGCCTGCATCCTGCGCGGGGTCACGGTCGGCGACAACTGCGTGATCGGCACCAACGCCGTGGTGACCAAGGACGTGCCAGACAACGCCGTTGTCGGCGGCGTCCCGGCCAAGCTGATCAGGATGCGAGAGGCGCCCAAGACCTTCCGCTGGGCGGACTAGGGCCGGCAACGTCCGCCCGTTCCAGGCGCGCGATCCGGTTCACGGGCGACCGCCAAGCATCTTCCAGATCAGGGCGACCAGGCGGTCGGGTTCGGTGTGGATCTGCCGGTGCGTCAGCCGCGTGACCGGGTACCCGGCGGACACCAGCCGCTGGTCGTTACGCCGGTCGCGCTGAAAGGCCGCCCAGGTCTTGTGGGTCTGCCAGCCGTCGGTCTCGACGACCGCCCGGTGCTGAGGCCAATAGAAGTCGGCTCGGATCGCCGGCTCGCCATCGGGCAGCACGATGAAATGGTTGACCATCGGCATCGGGATCCCGGCCGGGGCGATCATTGCCATGAACGCCGCCTCCAGCTGGCTCCAGGTCACGCCCATCCCCGCCGTGTAGTCGCCCATCAGCGCCCGGACCCGCTTGGCGCCCACGCGCGTCTGGTTACGGTCGAGCTGCTCTCCCAGAGCGCGGAAATCCAGCACCTCCTCCTGCTCAGCCTGCTCGAACACCCGCTCGAGCTGCCGCGCGCGGATCACCTCCGCGACATCGAGCATCGTCCGGGCGATCGTCGTACAGGGAATGCCCTGAACGACGGTCACGTCCTGTGCCGCGAGCGTCATCGAGCGATGCACATCGATCCCCGCGTGCGTTCGGCTGTTGCGGCCGGGCACCGTTACATCAATCCCCGATCGCTCCGTACGCCGCAGGCCAAGCAGCGCCGCCGCGCTGCGATGTGAGAGCACGGCGCCCGGTCCGCAGGCCAGCACCGCGGCCATGAACCGCCCCTCGCGGGTCAGAAGGGAAGGCGGAACGATCGAATACACCCGCTGGTACATCCGAAACAGCCTTCCCGAAGCCGCCCGCCGCTGGATCGCCCGCCGCCCCAACCCGGGCTGAGCGACCTGGCTCAGCTCGAACACCCCATCCTGCGCGATCGCGATCGCCGAGATCGCTACCTCGAGACCCACCCCGGCGCGGGCCTGGGGTTCTGAACGAACCTCACGTTCGTTTGGATAGCCACCCTCTTTCATACGCCGATGTTGGCGCGAAAAACGTCGCACGTGGCGCACGCCGCGTGCCAATTGTGCGACGAAATCGCGGCAAAACCTCGGAACGTCGCACCCCTTCATCGATGCCGTTGACGTTCGGGTCGCGACCAGCGGCCGGACTATGCCCCGGCCAGGACCGGCGCCAGGTTGCGGACCGATGGATCGAGGTCGCCCTCGCCGCTCAGGGCCCGCTGCAGCGCGGCCGCGTGCGCGCGGGCCCGCTGGCGCGGGTAATCGCCCGCCCAGTCCCGGTAGGCGATGAAGGCCCAGTCGCTCGCCTGGAGGGCCAGCAGCTCACGCAGCGCCCGCTCGCTCGGCGCGCCGCCGCCGGCGGCGGCGGCGAAGACGCCCAGCTCGGCGGTTCGGGCCTGCCAGGCGAAGTCGGCCACGCGCGGGGCGCTCCAGGTGCGCAGGTCACCGCCCTCTCCCCAGCTGCTGACCCCGAGGTCCGGGGGCGCAGGGACCGGCGGGTGGCGCTCGAGCGCGCCGTCGAGCGTGGTCAGCGGGAGACCCTGGGCCTCGGCCTGATCGATGACGGCGTCCAGCCAGCGGACGCCCTCGTACCACCAGTGACCGAGCAGCTCGGTGTCCAGCGCGCAGACGCAGACCCCGCCGTCAGCGACGCGCGCCCGCACCCGGGCGACGAAATCACGCGCGTGTTCGAGCACCAGAGCGTCGGCGCGATCGCGCGAGTAGACCGAACCGTCGATCGCCCAGATCCGGTGGTCGCGCTCGGTGCGGCGGTTGTACGCGCGGTAGCCGGGATTGGCCGGATAACCCTGCTCGCCCCAGACCAGCCCGATCGTGGCGCGGTCGATCGGCCACAGCACGGGCCCGTCGTCCGACTGCAGCGGCCGCAGCTGGCGAGGATCGCCCAGGCCGAAGCGATCGGTCAGCTCGACGCAACACGACCGGACCCCGGCCTCCTCCAGCGGACCATGCAACCACGGCGCGTGAGCGCATTCCGGCAGCCAGAAGCCCCCGGCCCAGTCGCCGAAGCGGCGGCGGTGCGACGCGATCCCGGTCCGCAGCTGCAGCTCGATCCCCGCGTCGGTGCAGAGCAGCGGCAGCACGGCGTGACTCGCGCTCGAGGTCCAGCTCGCGTGCTCTCCCAGCGCACCGAGCAGCCCGCCCTCGGCCAGCCCGCCCAGCCCGGCCAGCCCGGCCAGCCCGCCCAGCCCGGCCAGTCCCGCCAACCGCTCGGCCGCGGCCTCGTACTCGGCCGCCGAGCGCTCGAGCTCCGACACCTCCGCCCGCGCCCCGCGCGCGGAGAACGCCTCGATATCGAGCCGGTGAGACTCCGGGCGGACCTCCCGCAGAAAGGTCACGCAGCGTGAAACGACTCCATCCGCCTCGAGCTGGTCGCACAGCACCGGGGTCAGCGAGAGCGTGAGCGGGGCGCGCCCGAGCACGTCGAGCAGCGGCAGGTAGCTGGTGGCGATCGCCTCCCACAGCCACTCCTCGCCGAACGGCCACGTCCCGTAGCCCTCGACGTAGGGCATGTGGGTGTGAAGGACGAGGGCGAGCTCGCCCCGCTCACCGCTCAACGGCAGACCGCGAGGAAGTCGAGCGCGCTCTCCAGCCCGCCGGTGCGGATCGCGAAGTCGCTGGTGGCGATCGCCGGGGTGAACCAGTCGTAGAACGGCTTGGTGAGGCGCAGCAGCGGGTGGACGCGATCCCACCCGAGCCTCAGCGCGGCGGCGTGAACGGCCAGCTTGCGGGCGTGGAAGACGCCGTGCAGCTCGACGGACCCGAACACCGAGGACACCAGCTCGCGGAACTCCGAGGCGCGGTATTCCTTGATGTGCCAGGGATTGTCGGACTTGACCGCGCCCGGAGGCGCGAGCGTGAGCAGGTTCGGGGTCGAGATGTAGGCGCTCCCGCCCGGACGCAGGAGCGAGCGGAAGTGCTCGAGCACGGCCACCGGGTCCTGCACGTGCTCGATCGTCTGCAGGAACACGACGGCGTCGTAGGCCCCCGGCTCGCCGTAGGTCTCGACCAGACCGCGATCGAAGCGGAGGTTCGGCGCCGTGTAGCGCAGCCGCGCGTGCTCGTGAGCCTCGGGGTTGGCGTCGAGCCCGAGCACGCTCGCGGCGTTCCGCGAGAGCACGTCGGAGCCGTAGCCCTCGCCGCAGGCCATGTCGATCACCTGACCGCCGGCGGCCCGGGCGGCGATCCATTCGTAGACCACGAGATGACGCCGGTACCAGTAGTTCTCAGCCGGGACGTCGGGGAGCGTCCGCTCGCCGGTGAGCTCGAGCGGCGGCACGCCGAGTGGCTGGTCTTGTTGAACGTAAGCGTTTGCTGGCACGAGCGGACAGGGTAATCTGCTCGCGCCATGGAGGCACTTCGCTCACCCGACGAGATCCGCGACGTCAACACCCGCTACCACGACGTGGCCGCCTCGAGCTACGACTCCAAGTGGGGCATCGACTTCGGCGAGGTCGGGCGCGCCCAGGTGCTGGGGAAGCTGAGCAAGGTGGTCGGCGACGAGCTCGAGCGGGGCTATCAGCGGTCGCTGGAGATCGGGGCGGGCACCGGTTACTTCAGCCTCAATCTCGTGCAGGCCGGAGTGGTGAAGGAGGCCACCTGCACCGACATATCGCCGGGGATGGTGACCACGCTCAGCGCCAACGCGGCGCGCCTGGGTCTGAAGGTCAAGGCCGCACGGGCCGACGCCGAGGCGCTCCCCTTCCCCGACCAGAGCTTCGACCTCGTGCTCGGACACGCCGTGCTCCATCACATTCCCGACCTGGAGCGCGCGTTCGCCGAGTTTCACCGCGTCCTGCGACCCGGTGGGCGCCTGGTGTTCGCCGGCGAGCCCTCGCGCTTCGGCGATCGCCTGGCCCGGTTCCCCAAGCGCAGCGCGCATTGGCTCTCACCGGCGTGGCGGAAGCTGATGCGAGCCCGACCCGCGCCGGCACCGGGCGCCGCCGGCGCGGAGGACGAGCACGAACATGCGCTCGAACACGTGGTGGATATCCACGCCTTCGTCCCGGCCGACCTCGCCTCGCACGCCAAGCGGGCCGGGTTCGACGAGGTCAAGGTTCGGGGCGAGGAGCTGGTGGCCAACTGGTTCGGCTGGTTCAACCGAGCGCTCGAGGCCAGCGCCACCCCCGAGGACGTGCCGATGCTCTGGCGCAAGTACGCCTTCCACGGCTACCTGGCGCTGCAGCGGCTCGACCACCACGTGCTGGAGCCGAACCTCCCCCCCGCGCTGTTCTACAACCTCCTGCTCAGCGCCCGCCGCGGTCCACCGGCCTGAGCCGGGCCACGACGCTTCCTAGACTGGTCGTGATGCCCGACCGGCTCACGAGCGAGTTTCCGCTGTTCCCCCTCGGCATCGTCGCGCTGCCGAGCGAGCCGGTCCCGCTGCACATCTTCGAGGAGCGCTACAAGACGATGATCAACGAGTGCCTGAACCACGAGCGGGAGTTCGGGATCGTCTGGCTGTCGGACGAGGGCCTGCGCGAGGTCGGCTGCGCCTGCGCGATCGACCGCGTGCTCGAGCGGATGGACGATGGGGGCATGAACATCCTGGCCAAGGGCACGCGTCCGCTGCGGGTGGTCGAGCGCCAGGGCCATCTGCCCTACCCGGCCGGCGTCGTCGAGTTCCTGCAGGACCGCCCCGACACGCCCGACCCTGACCTGCTCGAGACGGCCCACGAGGCCTACGCCGACCTGGTCAAGCGCGCCGCCGGACGCGACCCGGACGCCGGCGAGCTGGCCGAGATGGGCGCCTACCAGATGGCCGCCACCGTCGATTTCGGACTCGACGCCAAGCAGGGGCTGCTCGACCTGCGCTCGGAGAACGCCCGCCTGCGGTTGATCACCCGGTTGTTCCGGGCGGCGATCAAGCGGCTGGACTTCGTCGACCGCGCCCAGACCCGCGCCCGCTCCAACGGCAAGGTCCGATTCGGCTAAGGAGTTCCGGCGACGATGGTGAAGACGGCCATGAAAGCGCCGAACAGGATGCAGTAGATCCCGAACGGGATCAGGTTGCGCGACTTGAAGTACTTGGTGAGGAAGTGGACGGTGACGACCGCGGTGGCCGCCGCGCACACCGCCGCGATCACCGCCGGGCCGCGGACGCCCTTGCCGAGCGGCCCGGTCAGGTCGCTGAGCTTGTAGAGCCCGGCGGCCAGGATCGGCGGCGTGGCCAGCAGGAAGGCGAACCGGGCGGCGTCGCTGTTGTCGAGCCCGCGGGCGAGACCGGCGGTCATCACCACGCCGTCTCGGCTGATCCCGGCGATCAGGGCCGAGGACTGGGCGACGCCGATCACCCCGGCCTCCTTGAACTCCAGCGTGTCCAGGCGCCGAGCACCGTCGGCCTTGGTGCCCTCACGGGCGGCCAGGGCGAGCACCTCCGAGCGCCGCCGGAAGCGCTCGGCGGCGATCAGGATGCACCCGTTGAACATCAGGAAGATCGCCGCCGCCAGCGGCTTGGCCAGCGCGGTGCGGATCGGGTGCTCGAGGGCGACGCCCAGGATCCCCACCGGGATCGTCGCGCAGATGATCAGCCAGGCCAGGCGCTCGGTCGGGGTTTCGATCGCGCGTTTGCCCAGCGTGGCGAAGAAGGCCCGGATGATCGCCACCCAATCCCGCCAGAAGTAGATCAGCAGCCCAACCGCGCTGCCGACGTGGAGCATGACCACGAAGGCCAGCCACGGCGACTCCGATTGCGACTGCCAAGCCACCACGTTGTGCCAGCGGAACAAGGTCGGGAACAGCACCGTATGTCCGAGGCTGGAGACCGGAATCAGCTCGGTGGCACCCTGCAGCACGCCGAGCACCACGGCCTGGAAGGTGGAGATCAGACTGGAGGCGAGGGTCAGCACGAAGCCGGGAACAGTAACCGGCCCGCTTACCCGGTGCTAAAGCGAGCGATGAGGCAATTCTTACGAAAGTGAGCCCCTCAACCGCTCAAACCGCATTCGCTCGTGGCAGCCTGAGCGGCGAACAGCTCGGCCCGAGAGAGCTCCTGATGGCCCGTAACGCTGGTGTCGGCGAACTTGAGAATGCCGTCCGGAAGCCTGACCGTGTAGGAGTAGACGCTGGCCGGCCGGACCGGGAGCCCCAGCTTCGACTTGGCATCCTTGTCGAGGTCGTCGGCGAGATCGCGGGCCTGGATCAGGAGCGAGTCCGAGATGTTCTTGGCCTCCGCTCCGTTGCAGCGAATCGTGCCGCTGTCATTGACCAGCAGGGTCAGCGTGGAGCCCTGGCCGACGCGGGTCAGCACGAACAGGTCAGGAGACTGGATGTCGGTGCCGCAGGCGCCCAGCCCCACGGCCAGCGCCGCAGCCGCGATCGCGCGTCTCATCACCCGGCCCGCACCACCACCGCCGCGCCCCCGCGGCGCGGGTCGCCGCCACCCCAAAAGCCACCACCGGATGCCCGCTGGACCGCCTGAACCCCGCCGAAGAACAGGTTGCGCTCGCGAAAGCGGCCGATCGTGCGTCCGGCCAGCTCGAGCGCCGCGACATCGATTCCGGGCTCGACGTAGACCACGTCATCCTCGAAATGCAGGCGCGGCGCCTCCACGGCGTCGGGAGCGAGCATCCCCTCGTCGATCACGTGGATGATCGTCTGCAGAATCGCCGAGCGGATCCGGTTGGAGCCGGCGCTGCCCACGACCAGTTCCGGCTGCCCGTCGCGCAGCACGATCGTCGGCGCCATCATGCTCGGGAGCCGCCGGCCGGGGCGGTGACGATGGAAGCCCAGGGGGTTCAGGTCCTGCTCGCCGAGCATGTTGTTCAGGTGCACGCCCGTGCCGGGGACGACCACTCCGGAGCACGAGCCGTTGGAGCACGTTACCGAGCAGGCACCGCCGGACCGGTCCATTACGGAGATGTGCGTGGTCGAGCCCAGTGGACCGCGTGGGTTCGGCACCGAGGGCTCGGTGAGAGTCCCACCGGTCTCCGCTCGCCCCAGGAATCGCTCCACGAACTCAGGATCGTCGAGCCCGGCCAGGAACTCGGGGGTGCGCTCGCGCTGCGCCCGCTCCATCGCGGTGACCACCGAGTCGACCCCCGGCGGCCCCGGTCCCGCTCCCAAAGCCGTGAACGCATGGGCCAGCAGGAGGCCGCCGGCGGACGGCGGCGGGTTGGTCAGCACCTCGCGGTCCCGGTAGCCGACTCGGACCGGCGGGCGATCGAGCACCGCGTAAGCCGCCAGGTCCTCGCGCGTCAGCATCCCGCCGCGAGCCGCCAGCCAGTCGGCGATGGCCGATCCGATGTCCCCGCCGTAGAAGGGCTCGGCCCCCTCCGCCCCGAGTCGCTCGAGCGCGTCGCCCAGCTCCGGCTGGCGGATCGTGTCACCGGCCCCGAGCAGCTTGCCCTCCGGCGCGAACAGCGCGGCGCACTCCGGAGTCGAGGTCGCGATGTCGGCCAGGATCTCGATCACGTAGGCCTGCTGGGGATTCAGAGCCACCCCATCGCGGGCCAGCTTGGCGGCCGGCTTCACCAGCTGACTCAGCGGGAGGCGGCCGAACCGGCGCGAGGCCTCGCAGACGCCGGCGGGAACGCCGTAGCCCCCCACCGAGGCGGCGCCGATGTTGAACTCCTGGATCGCGTCGCCGAACGAGATCCCGACCGGGATCAGCTCGGCGCGAGCGCCCGGATCGGCGCCCCGCCCCGGCGCCTCGACGAAGAAGTCCAGCAGCACCGGAGCGCCCTCCGGGGAGACGATCAGCATGTAGCCACCGGCCCCGAGACCGGTCAGCATCGGCTCGCAGGCGAACGAGGCCAGCATCGCGCCGATCGCCGCGTCGACGGCATTGCCGCCGGCGCGCAGCGCCTCCGCCCCGCACTCAGCCGAGACGGGATGCCCCGCAGCGACGACGCCCAGCTGCGGGCTGCCGAGCTCCGGCTCGGCCACGAAGCCGGCTATCTCCTGGGAATGAACTCGGGCACGTCGAGGTCGACCGGCGACCCCGACGGACTCCGCCTTGCCCGGCTCACGCGTGGTTCGCCGCCCGACGGCTCGCGCAGCGAGTCGCCGCGGGATGTGCCCCGGGTCTCGGTCTGGCGGATCTCCGGGGCGCGCTCGGTCTGACGACGGCTGGGATGGCCGCTCCCGTAGCCGGTGGCCACGACCGTCACCCAGACCTGATCGTCGAGCTTCTCGTCGACCATCGCGCCGAAGATGATGTTGGCGTCAGGGTGCGCGGCCTCGGCCACGGCCTTGGCCGACTCGTTGACCTCCCACAGCGAGATGTCGCGCCCGCCGGTGATCGAGAGCAGGATCGAGCGGGCGCCCTCCATGCTCGTCTCCAGCAGCGGCGACGCCACGGCCTGCTCGGCCGCCTCGATCGCGCGCCGGTCACCCGTCCCCATCCCGATGCCCAGCAGCGCGTTGCCGGCGTTGGACATGATCGTGCGCACGTCGGCGAAGTCGAGGTTGATCAGCCCCGGCAGCGTGACCAGGTCGGAGATCCCCTGCACGCCCTGGCGCAGGACATCATCGGCCACGCGGAAGGCGTCGACCATCGACGTGTGGCGGTCGAGCACCGTCAGCAGACGGTTGTTCGGCACCACGATCAGCGTGTCGACTTCCTCGGCCAGCGCCTCGATCCCGACCTCGGCCTGGTCGCGGCGGCGGGTCCCCTCGAACTGGAACGGCCGGGTGACGATCCCGACGGTCAGCGCGCCGAGCTCGCGGGCGATCTGCGCCACGACAGGCGCCGCGCCGGTCCCGGTTCCGCCACCGGCTCCGGCGGCGATGAAGACCATGTCCGAGCCACGGAGCATCGCCTTGATCCGGTCGTGCTCCTCCTTGGCGGCGGCACGACCGAGCTCGGGATTGGAGCCCGAGCCGAGCCCGCGGGTGATCGCGTCGCCGATATGGAGCGTCTCGGGGGCCGCGGACTGCTGCAGCGATTGCAGGTCGGTGTTGATCGCGATGAACTCGACGCCGGCGATCTCCGCCTCGATCATCCGGTTGACCGCGTTCACGCCCGCGCCGCCGACACCGACCACGCGCAGGACCGGGGTGCCGACCGTCCTGGGCGCGGCGAACGACTCGCTGACCCGCTCGGGTCGGGCGTACACGTCGCCTTCGTGGGCCCGGGCCGGAGCCGCCGGGCGAGCCGCAGCAGCGGGAGCCCCGGACTTCGGCCGCTCGAGGAAGTTCTCTGGGATGTCAGCCGAGAAGACCTGCCGTAACCGCTCCTGGGGCGAGAGCACCGATTCTTCCTCGGCCGGCTCTTGCTGCGGCTGGGCGGGCGCGGCCGCGTCGTCGGGCGCCTCCAGCGAAGGGTGCGGGGACGACGGCCGCTCGGGGGCGGGCTCTGAGACCGGGAGGGCCGGCTGCGCCTCCTCGCCGGGTCCGGCGCCGGTGTCCTCGGCCGTCTTGCGGAACAGGGCGGCCAGCGGTCCTTCGCGCATGCTCGCACGCTTAGCGTTTGGCATTTGAAAGGACCTCCTTCGCGAGCTGCCGGTAGGCGTGAGCGGCTAGACCATCCGGATCGTACTTCAGGACGGACATTCCCTTCACAGGAGCCTCGGCGAATCGCACGGTCTTGCGAATCCGCGAGGCGAACACCTGGTCGCCGAAATTCTCCTCGAGCAGCTCGATCGCCTCCCTGGCGTGCAGCGTGCGGGAGTCGACCAGTGTCGGCAGGATGCCTTCGATCTCCACGTCCGGGTTCAGGTTCTCGCGAATCATGGCCAGCGTGTTCTGCAACTGGATCAGCCCGCGCATCGACAGATACTCGCACTGGACGGGGACGATCACCTTGTGGGCGGCCGTCAGCGCGTTGATGGTGAGCAAGCCGAGGCTCGGCGGGGTGTCGATGAAGACGAAGTCGTAGTCGTCCTCCACCCCTTTCAGAGCCCTCTCCAGCGAGCGCTCGCGGCCGATCATCGTCGACATCGCGATCTCGGCGCCGGCCAGGTCGATCGACGCGCAGGCCACGTCGATCTCGCGGTGACGGATCACCTCGCGCAACGGCGTCTTGTGCACGAGCACGTCGTACATGGAGTTCGTCAGCGTGTCGGGGTCGATGCCCTGCGACATCGTCAGGTTGCCCTGAGGGTCCATGTCGCAGCACAGCACGCGGTGGCCCTCCTCGGCAAACGCGACGGCGAGGTTGAGCGTGGTCGTTGTCTTGGCGACGCCGCCCTTCTGGTTGGCGAACGCAATCACCTTGGCGGTGGCCGTCACGGGAAGCTCCGGAGCGTCGAGGAACACATACGCGCCTGTATTCGGACGTAGCAGGGGAAATCCTTTGCAGGGCGCCTGACTCGGGTGCAACAAAATCGCCGCAACTTCTCGGATCGAGGCGAGTTCGGAGGGCGGAGACCGCAAAGGAGGTAGCTGATGAGACCGAAGTTCGTAACCCGCCTGGTGATCGCGTCGAGCTGCGCGGTCGGCGCGCTCGGGGCCGGTCCGCTGAGCGCGGCGCAGGCATCGCCGGTTCCGTGTCACCGCGAGACGGCCCACCACACCCGCTACGACTGCTCGTTCTACCCCGCCGGAGATGGGATCCACGGCGGCACCGTCGTGGAGAACTCCGCCGGACACCGGGTCGGTTATCTCAACCAGGGCACCAACTACATCTACTGCCAGCAGGCCGGCGGCCGGGTCCGGGTCGGATCCAACTACAACAAGTACTGGGCCTTCACCAAGGCCAACGATCTGAAGTACGGCTGGGTCAACGCCGTCTACGCGCACGGCGGCACCAACAACGGCCCCTTCGGCGGTGGGGTCCCCAACTGCCACGGCAAGCACGGGGCGGCACCCGGCGCGGCGGTCACCGTCAAGCCGACGCCGATCCGCTACGTCGCCCTCGGTGACTCCTACTCGGCCGGAGAGGGACTGCAGCCGTACCTGGCCGGCAGCGCCACCGGCAGCGACAAGTGCGACCGTTCGACCAAGGCGTGGCCCGAGCTGGTCAGACCCGCGCTGTTCGTCGGCAGCTTCCACTTCTATGCCTGCAGCGGCGCCAAGACCTCGAACATCACCACCCGGACCCAGTACGGGCCGGAAGGCCGGCCGCAGGCCCAGCAGCCGGCCGCTGAGGAGCGCCAACCTGGTGTCGTTGACCATCGGGGGCAACGACATCGACTTCTCCGGCAAGCTGCAGTACTGCGCCAAGCACGGCTCCTGCAACAAGAGCAGCAGCTTCACGCGTTCGGTCTCCAGCGCGATCGCCGCGCTGCCCGGCGAGCTCGCCTCGGCCTACCACGCGATCCGCTCGCGCATCAGCTCCCAGACGACGGTGGTGGTGCTCGGCTACCCCCAGCTGTTCCCCGAGAAATCGGCCGAGCAGCATTGCTTCCGCCTGCACGGCTTCGTGATCTCGCTGTTCGACGACGGCGAGCAGAACTACCTGAACCATGAGGCGGACGTGGTCGACGGGGTGATCGCCAAGGCCGCGGCCAAGGCCGGCTTCTACTACCTGTCCTCGATCTCGACCTTCCGCGGTCACGCCCAATGCGCCGCGGGAACGCCGTACCTCAATGGGATCACCGGACCGAACGGGCACGGGCTCGTCGGCAGCGGATCGTTCCATCCCAACAGTGCCGGACACCGCGCCTACGCGGACCTGCTGAGCACCTTCCTGGTCACGGCGCCGGGGACGCGGACCGCGGCCGGCCTGCCGCTCGATCCGCCGCCGAGCGGCTGAATCGGAGCGCGCAACCCTCGCTGATCGCCCCGGCGGTCGGCGAGGGGCCGCGCCCGGGCTGCCAGTATGTTCACCGCCGGTGCCAGGACCCCTCGACCACCACCTGATCTTCGTAACCGGCAAGGGCGGCGTGGGCAAATCGACCGTGGCCACGGCGATCGGATTGCTCGGGGCGCGGCGCGGACTGCGCACGATCGTGGCCGAGCTCTCGGGCCAGGACCGGATTCAGCGCACGTTCACGGGGGGTCCCTTGGCGGAGCCGGGCCGGGATGCCCAGTTCGAGGAGGTCGAGCTGGCCCCGGGCCTGTTCACGATCTCGATCGATCCCCAGAACGCGATGGAGGAGTACCTGCGGGTCAAGATCGGGTCCCTGGGCCAGATGTTGGGCTCGAGCAAGATCTTCCAGGCCTTTGCGATGGCCACGCCCGGGATGCGCGAGCTGCTCAGCGTCGGCAAGATCTGGGAGCTGGCCCAGCTGCGGCGACGGACCAGCGGCGCCGAGCCCTACGACCTGGTCGTCGTCGACGCCCCCGCCACCGGCCACGGCATGGGCATCCTGCGCACCCCCAGGACCTTCGCCGAGATCGCCCGGGTCGGCCCGATCGCCCAGCAGGGAAACGCGATCGCCGCGACGATCGCCGACCACGACTTCACCGGGGTCCTGGCGGTCTGCACCGCGGAGGAGATGCCGGTCAACGAGACCCTGATGCTCCGCGACGCGCTGGTTCGCGAGGGACTCGAGCTCGGCGCGGTGATCGTCAACGGCCTCTACCCCGAGCGATTCGACCAGCGGGACCTCCGCCGGCTGACCGCGGCCGCCAAGCGAGCCGATTCTCAATTGGCCCGCGGAGCGATCCGGGCGGCGATCTCCGAGCAGGCCCGGGCCGGCACGCAGGGCACTCAGCGAGCCCGGCTGCTGGAGGGGATCGACGCACCGCTGATCGATCTGCCCTATGTGTTCGCCGAGGAGCTCGGGCGAGGGGAGCTCGAGCAGCTGGCAGATTGCCTCGAGGCGGCCCTGCCCAGCGGTGACCAGCTGGTGGCTCGGCGATGAGCATCGCCGCGCTGCTCGAGGGCAAGCGCGTATGTGTCTGCGGGGGGTCCGGCGGCGTGGGCAAGACCACGACATCGGCGGCGATCGCCCTCGGCATGGCGGCGCGCGGGGCGAAGGTCGCCGTGGTGACCATCGACCCGGCCCGGCGACTGGCCAACGCGCTCGGGCTCGAGGAGCTCCAGAACGAGCCGGTGCGCGTGCCGCCGGACCGGCTGATGTCGGAGGGACTCGAGGTCAAGGGCGAGTTGTGGGCGATGATGCTCGACCCGAAGCGGACGTTCGACGAGCTGATCGATCGGATCGCCCCGGATCCAGAGCGGGCCGCCGAGATCAAGGCCAACCGCGTTTACGGCGAGCTGTCGACCGCGGTATCCGGCTCGCAGGAGTTCACCGCCATCGCCAAGCTCTACGACCTCGACCTGGCCGGCGAGTTCGATCTGCTCGTGCTCGACACCCCGCCGTCGCGCAACGCGCTCGACTTCTTCGACGCTCCCGGACGCCTGACCTCGTTCCTGGAGGGTCGGGCGCTGAAGACGTTCCTGCGGCCGACCGGCATCGGGATGAGGGTCCTCGGCCGCGGCGCCTCGCCGGTCTTCTCCGCGCTGCGGCGGGTCACCGGAGTCGACCTGATCGGCGACCTCTCGACCTTCTTCCAGCTGCTGGGAGACATGACCGACGACTTCAAGCTGCGGGCGGCCCAGGTCGAGCAGATGCTGCAGGCGCCGAGTACGGCATTCCTGCTGGTCACCTCGGCGCAGAGCGAGCCGATCGACGAGGCGATCTGGTTCCGGCGCACGCTGGCCCAGAGCGGGCTTCCGTTCGCCGGAGTGGTGGTCAACCGCGTCCACCACGACCTGCTCGCGGGCGCCCGGCCCGAGGATGTCGCGACGCTCCTGGCGGAAGCGCTCGAGCCGGCCCTGGCCGCGCGGGTGATGGAGAACTTCCGCGATTACCACGTGCTCGCCCAGCGCGACGAACGCAACATCGACCGCCTGCGCTCAGAGCTGGATGACCCGCCGCTGCTGCTGGTGCCGCACCTCGACGACGACGTACACGACGTCGAGGGGCTGCTCAGGGTCCACCGCTACCTGTTCGCCCCGGAGGGCGAACGGGCGCGGATGATGGACGACGTGGTCTCCTAGCGCTTTACGCCCAGACGAAGGGCGGGTAGCGCTCGGTCATCCAGTAGGAGAACACGTTGACCCGCAGTGACCAGCGCAGGGCGATCGTCACGGCGTTGAACAGGCCCTGCGGGTAGCGGCCGGTGAACAGGATGGCGAACCAGGCGATGAACACCGACAGGTAGGCCACCAGCATGATCACGCCGGCGGCGAGCGCGGCGGGATAGGCCAAGATCCAGTTGACCAGCGGGCGCCAGCGACCCATCTGCGTCGGGTAGTCGATGTGCAGCCGGACCGGATAGGCCGGGTCGTCGTCGAGCGAGAACGGCGGGTAGGCGTCGGTCAACAGGAACAGGTAGGCGCCGACGCGTACGCCCCAGCGCATCACTCCGACGATGTAATTGAATGCCCCCTCGGGGAACCGTCCGGTGAACAGCACGGCGAAGAACGAGCCGATGAAGGCCAGCCACGCGCCGATCCCCAGCACGATCAGGGCGAGGAAGTGAGGGATCGCCAGGAACCCCTTCACGAAGATCAGCCCGCGATTGAGCTTCGGCGGGTAATCCACCTCGAGCTGCACGGGACCATCAGGATTTTGCGGCGTCATACGGGTCTGCCCTCCAGATCGATTCATCCATGAATCAGCGCTGCCTCATGTCAGCGCCGCACATCTGTAACCCATATCGGGAATTGCCCGGGATTGCTTGAGTCGGGGCGACGGTCGGCCCGCCGGCCCGGGCTGTGCGAACCTTGGCGTGATCTGGCCGCAGCAGCGCACGCTTTGCGCCAAAGTTCGCCGTCAGGGCTTGGATCCGACGGCGCCGAGGGGCGGAATCGCCTCGAGCCCCGGCCTCCCGCTCGCCCCACCCGAACCGCTCGCCTCGCCCGCGCCGCTCGGCGAACTCGCCCAGCTCGCCCAGGCCAGCACGACCGCCTCCCACTGCTCGCGCGGCACGGCGTCGCCCTCCGGTCCGAACAGGGTGGCTCGGCGCTGGTGCAGCAGCTCCCACACCGCCAGCTCGGCCAGCGCGAGGCACTCGCTGGCCCGGGAGCGCGGGTTTCGCTGCGCCGCGAGCATCACCACCTCCCCCAGCTCCAGCCGCCGGCTGGTGCAGGCCTCCACCACCCGCTCCTTGAACTCCTCCAGCGCCGCATTGGTGCCCCCCGATGCATTACCCGTCGAGGTACCGGCCAGGATCCGCCGCGTCGCGTCCTCGCCGGCGCGCTCCGCATTCGCCCACCCCCGCCCGATCGCGATCTCGTCGGTCCGCAGGGCCGGCCCCTCGATGATCTTCAGCTTGGCCCGATCGGGCGCGAACTTCCGGTCGTCCATCTCGACCGCCTGGCCCGCCAGCCACGGAGCCAGGATCCGCGCGTCGAGCTGCGCTCGCGTCAGATTGAACGCCCGCGCGACGTTCGGGAATTGCCGGACCTCGACGTGGTAGGCGATCTCAGCCGAAGGCTCAGGCACCTGGACCTAATTCATCCGCCCGCGCGCGATCGCCACGCAGGCCTCGCAGCGGGGCCAGGGCGGGTTCCAGGGATAGCCGGTGACATCCTTGCCGCACAGCGCCGTGTCGGGATCCTCGTCGGTGACGAGATGGCAGAGCTCATCGAACCCCTCCTCGCCGCGGCGGGGAACGTTGACGCAGTCGGGATGGACGTTCGGAGTCCTGACCTTCTCTGAGGCGCCCGGAGCCACCGGGTCAGGATAACCAGGCCGACCGCCCGGGGGCCCATCGTCGCGCGGCGCCGCGAGCAGAGCGCGATCGGGCGCGATCCGGCGCGATCCGGCGGCTAAGCGGCGGCGGCCGCCTCGGTGAGCATCTCGTCGGCGACCGCGCGCAGATCGGCGTCGAGGTGCCCGCAGAGGATGTCCCGCAGCAGGGCCCGCAGGTGCTCGGCGAGCTCGTCGACCAGCGAATCGACGGGATGGGTGGGATCCGTGTTCCCCGGGGCGAGTCCGGCGATCACGGCGCGCTCGAGCGAGATCGCCTGGGCGGTGCGCTCGGCCAGCTCGACGCGGGCGGCGGGCTGGGCGCAGAGAATCGAGAGCCGCTGGGCCAGGCGGCCGCTCGACGGGCCCTCGGGCTCGAGCAGCGCCCGGAGGGCGAGCAGGTAATCGCTCAGCGCCTCGAACGGAGCCAGGCGCTCGCAGCCCATCTCGAACCGCGCCAGCGCCCAGGCGACCTCGCCTCCGGTCGGGGCTCGGCGCAGAATCAGGTTGCAGAAGGCCCGCAGCTCGTCCTCCTGCGCCGCCGGGATCAAAGTCATGAAGCGTGGCCGGCCACTGGTACCGAAGGCGACCGATCTCCAGGCACCGTCGTCGGTGCGGGTCCAGGCGATCGGCCCGAGCGCATAGCCGCCGCGCTCGAACAGCCGCAGCGCGGTGAGGACGCGCCGGAAGCGGGCTCGCGCCACCGATACCGGCGCCGCCGCCGAGCGTTCGCGCGTGACGGTCAGGCAGGCGAGCACGTTCGGCTCCTCGGAGAATCCGTCCGCCCCGGCGGCGCCCCAGACCGCCTCGGCCGGCCCGTCGACGAGTGAATCGCCGCAGATCAGCGAGAGGCCGTCGCCCAGTGGTAGCTCGCTGGTGCCCGGATCGAGCGCGACGCCCAGGAGGGGGGCGATCACCGTGATCACGCAGCGCCCCTCGTAGAGCGCGCGCTCGAGCTCCACGTAAGCGGCTTCGAAGCGCTCCGGATCCAGGCCGAATTCGCTGCGCTCCTCAAACACCCGGGCCAGGAAGCAACGCAGGGCAGCATCGGCGCGCTCCCGCGAGCCGGTGGGGATGCGCGACTCGCCGCGCAGGCGAAGATAGGCCTCGGTGCCCTCGGCGTCGGCCAGCGCGCGGGCGGCCGGCGCGTAGGTGGGCAGCGCGGACAGCAGCCCGAGACGCTCGCGGATGAATGCGCCGGTCAACGGGCGGTAGCAATACAGCGGCACCCGTCCCGGCCGGCCACCGTCGGTTTCGATCACTTCGAACGGGATTTCGCTCCCGCTCGCCGTCTCCGCCGTCAACTGCAGGGCGGAGTCAGCCGTGAAGGCCTCGAGGATCGCGTGCAAGGTCGCGTTGCGCACGTTCGCCGATTCTCCGCGCAGGCCGATGATCCTGCCGATGGTGCCGCGGCTGCACGCCGATCCGGCCCCGGTCGGCGGTCCGGGACGGGGTCAGTCGCGGCGTTCGATCGCCGCCAGGTGCCCGATGTTCTCGGCGTCACCGGCCTCGGCGCTCGGCCGGGCGGCGAACCAGGCGTCGAGGATCTCCTCGAGCTCGGCCCGCGAGGTCGCCCGCAGGCTCAGGGCGAGCACGTTGGCGTCGTTCCAGCGCCGGGCTCCGTCGGCGGTCGGCGCGTCGACGCACAGCGCGGCGCGGATCCCCGGGACCTTGTTGGCGGCGATCGACGCTCCGGTGCCGGTCCAGCAGGCCACCACGGCCTGCTCGGCCCTCCCCTCGGCCACGTCGCGCGCGGCGGCCTCGCTGGCCCAAGCCCAATCGGAGCGCTCGGCCTCGCTGAACGCGCCGTGCGGGATCGGCTCATGCCCGCGGCTTCGCAAGGCTTCCGCGATCGCCTCCGCGACACCGGTCAGCTCATCCGCCGCGATGGCGATTCTCATCGGCGCAGGGCGGTCAGGCTGCCGCTACTGCGGGCTCACGCTCGTCGACCGGCTCGCGGCCGGCCGCGTCATCCTCGGAGCACTCGGCGCCGAGCCAGCGCAGTCCGTAGGTGCGCATGTCCTCGATCAGCGGCACGAGCGCGCGGCCCTTTTCGGTCAGCGCGTATTCGACCCGCGGCGGCACCTCGGGGAACGTCTGGCGTTCGACGACGCCCTCCTCCTCGAGTGCGCGCAGGCGCAGCGAGAGGGTGCGTGGGCTGATGCCGCGGAGAGAGCGCTCCAGTTCACAGAAGCGCGAGCGTCCTTCAGCGAGGTCCCTGATCACCAGCAGTGTCCACTTGCCGCATACGATGTCCGCCGTGCGGCAGACCGGACATGTGTCCTTTGAAGCCATCCGGATCCCAATTCTAGCGCAATGCTTCACGAACTGAAGCGGGCGCCGGCCAACCCGGTGGCGGTTGTGAGGGTGGGTCCTAGGCCGGGACGCCCGGAGGGGGTGCCGACGAGCCCGTGCGGGGCATACCGGGCGGCAGCGTCGATCCGGGGCGCCTGAGCGTCCCCGGCCCGACCGCGTCCGCATTTTCCTCGGTGACGATGTCCTCCATCGAGGTCGCGGTCCGTCCGTCGGCGGCCACCAGCAGCTTGAAGTCGTGCGGGCTCGAGGCGACGCGAATCGCGTCTTCGAACGCCACGCGGCCGGCCTGGTAATGCCTCAGCAGCGCCTGGTCGAAGGTCTGCATCCCGTAGTACTCGCCTTCGGCGATGACCTCGCGCAGACGGCTGGTCTGCTCCGGGTCGAGGATCATGTCGCGAGCGCGACCGGTCATCCGCAGGATCTCGCACACCGCGACGCGCCCTCCGCGGTCGGGGGTCTGGACCAGCCGCTGCGAGACGACGCCCTTGAGCGTGCCGGCCAGCATCGCCCGCGCCTGGCTCTGCTCGTGCTGCGGGAAGAAGTCGATGATCCGGTTGACGCTTTCTGCCGCGTCGAGGGTGTGCACGGTCGAGAGCACCAGGTGGCCCGTCTCGGCCGCGGACAGCGCGGTCCTGACCGTCTCCTCGTCGCGCATCTCGCCGATCAGGATCACGTCGGGGTCCTGGCGCAGGACGCGGCGCATCGCCCGGCTGAACGAGGCGGTGTCCATCCCGACCTCGCGCTGGTTGATGATCGACTTGCGATCGGTGTGGAGATACTCGATCGGATCCTCGATCGTCACAATGTGGCGTGACTTGGTCTCGTTGATCTGATCGATGATCGCCGCCAGCGTCGTCGATTTCCCGGAGCCGGTCGTGCCGGTGAGCAGGAGCAGGCCGCGCTCCTCGTCGGCCAGCTCGCGGATCACCTGCGGCAGCCCGAGCTCGTCGACCGTTCGCACCGCGTAGGGGATCACTCGGGCGGCGATCGAGGTCCAGCCGCGCTGGCGGAAGGCGTTGACCCGGAACCGGGCGAGCCCCTCGACCGCGTAGGCGAAATCGACCTCGTGCTCCTGATCGAACTCGGCCAGCTTGGCGTGGTCGGTGAGCATCTCCCGGAGCACCCGGTCGGTGTCCTGCGGGGAGAGCGCTTCGTACTCCTCAAACGGCTCTAGGTGTCCGTGGATGCGGGCGAGCGGCCGCGAGTTCACCTTGAGGTGAAGGTCGGACCCTTCCTTGCGCAGCAGGTAATGCAGTGCCGGCTGAAGCTCGAACATCCTGTCCAGCATCGGCCGGATGAATTGAGAGCTTGAGCCTGGCCAGGCCGCGTTCTGGACGGACGCAAGACGTGTGGAAGCAGACGCAGCTGGGGGAATCGCCGGGATGATCGCCCCGCGGGACGATCATCCTCGGGGCGATTCCCCGACCTAGTCGCCCCCAGGGCGACTAGGCAACGTCGCGAAGCTTCTGCGCTTCGGCGAGTGACTGCAACTTCTTCAGCGACTGATTCTCGATCTGGCGGATCCGCTCGCGGGTCACGTTGAACGTGCGGCCGACCTCGTCCAGCGTGCGCGGGTGCTCGCCGCCCAGGCCGTACCGAAGCTCGAGGACTCGACGCTCGCGATAACTCAGATTTTCGAGCGCCTCGCGGAGGGCCTCTTTTGTCAGGATTTCCGCTGCCCGCTCGTACGGCGACTCGGCGCGCTCATCGGCGATGAACTGACCGAACTCCGACTCTTCCTCGTCGCCCACCGGCTTCTCGAGCGACACCGGGGCCTGCGCGGAGCGCTTGATCGACTCGACCTCTTCGGGTTCGATGCCGGTCACCTCGGCGATCTCCTCGGCCGTCGGCTCACGCCCGAGCTCGGTCACCAGCTTGCGCTCGGCGCGACCGATCTTGTTGAGCTTCTCGACTACGTGCACCGGGATGCGGATGGTCCGTGCCTTGTCGGCGAGCGCGCGAGCGATCGCCTGCCGGATCCACCACGTGGCGTACGTGGAGAACTTGAATCCCTTGCGGTAGTCGAACTTCTCGGCGGCGCGGACTAGTCCGAGCGTTCCTTCCTGGATCAGATCGAGGAACGGAAGGCCCTGGTTTCGGTAGTTCTTCGCGATCGAGACGACGAGTCGTAGGTTCGACTCGACCATCTTCTGCTTCGCATCCAGGTCACCGCGCTCGATCCGCTTGGCCAGATCGACTTCTTCTTGAGCCGTCAGCAGCCGCACCTTGCCGATGTCCTTCAGGAACAGCTGAAGGGAATCGGTCGTCATGTCCGGCTTGAGGTCGAGCGCCGTCTTGGGCTTACGCCGCCCGCGCTTGTCGGGGGCGCGCTCCACCTCCGCCGCCGCCAGGGCCGGATCGACTTCCTCGACGAGCTCGATCTCAGCTCGCTCTAGGAAACCGTGCAGCTCCTCGACGTCGGCCTCGTCGAGATCCAACTCGGATACCGCGGTGGCGATGTCGGCGTACGTGAGCACGCCGAGCTGCTGCCCGCGGTTTACGAGGCCCTTGATCTCTTCGAGTTCCTGCAGTTCCGCTACTGACATCTGGTTCCGTTTCCGTCGTCGCGCCGGTGCCTGGTGGGCATCGGCACTGATGGATCACAGAGGGTTGACGTGGCCACTGAGGGCGCATGCCAGCCACTCAAACACACTCGAGTATAAAACTATCTTTTCTGAAGTCAAGGCGGGACTACCGCGGATCTGCGCCGGGTTTTCGTTCCACGCCAACACCGCGAGAGCGGCATCCAGTGATACATATACGTAGAACGACGCCGACCGTTTCAAGTTGCGCCGAAATTCACCGCAACGCGCGAGAATCAGGGCTTCGTGGTTGATGGTTCCCGTTTGCGTCGCGTACTAGTCCTGCGCCGATCTCGATCGTGCGCGATCATGTGAGCACCATGAGCGACGAACGCCCATCCGACGTCCTCGGCTCGCTGCCCCACACGCGCCCGCACCGGCGCAGCGACAAGCGCGCGACCCGTCCGGAGAAGGGCAAGCCCGCCGCCGCGGTCACGCCCGAGGCGGTCGACGCCGTCAAAGCCGCCGTCGCCGCCGGCGAAGCGGTCGTCGCCCCCAAGCCCAAGCCGCCGGCCGCCGCCGCCGAGGCCCAGCCCAAGGCCGCCAAGCCCAAGCCGAAGCCCAGGCCCGCGGCTAAGCCCAAGCCTCCGGCCGCCGTCAAGCCTTCGGTCGCCACCAAATCGCCGGCCGCCGACCAGGCCGCCGGCCGCCACCAAGCCGCCGGCCGCCGCCAAGCCCGCGGATGCGGCGCGGGCCAAGATCGCGGCGCCCCCGGCCAAACCAGCCAAGTCACGTCGCAACGATGCGCTCGGCACGGCGGTTCAGGCCGCCGCCGAGCTGGCCGAGATCGGCCTCACCGCCAGCGCCCGGGCGATCCGGCGCGCGGTCTCCCGGCTGCCGCGTCCCTAGTCGCCCGCCTCATAAGCGGGTTTGGCTGGCCGGCCAAGTGGGCATAACGCGGCACACATAATTTGCGTATACTGCCGCAACCTTCCAAGCCGAGCGACCGTCCGTCCGCGGACAGTCGGCGGGGGAACCACTTGCGGGCCTCACGGCTCGCAGGGGCGAATCGGTCCGATCGCGGACCGTAGCGCAACCCCAGCGCGAGCCCGTCAGCTCACCCCGTAGGCACCGAGCGAAGTAATAGAGATTGGACCGGCTTGATCGTGACTCGTCGCGGAAACCTGTATGTCATCGCCATGGTCGGCCTCGGCGCGAGCGCTCTGGGGCTGCCCGGGCTCGCGTCCGCCAGCGGCGGTTCCTCGGGTGGCGCATCGCCCAGCGGGGGGCCGGCGTCGTCGCCCGCCCCGAGCAGCAAGTCGAACGCAGCCTTGAGCGCTCGCGTGCAATCCGGGAACGTCATGGTCAGCGCCAGCGGCAACGGGGTCAGCCTCGCCACCCACGCCTCGGCGATGCTCCGCAACCGGATGCGCTTCACCGGCAGCGTCCCTGCTTCCGCCGCCGGCAAGATCGTCGAGATCGAGCGCCTCGGCCACCAGACGGGCGGGACCTGGCAGCCGACCGCGCACAGCACAGCCGCCTCGGACGGCTCGTTCACGGCGGTCTGGCACGTGAGCCACATCGGCCAGTTCCGGATCCGGGCCGTGATCGAGAACTCGCCCGGCGTCCGGCCCAGCGGGGCGACCATCTCCCCGTCGGTCACGATCACCGTCTTCCGGCCTTCGCTGGCCACCCAGTACGGACCTGGCTTCTACGGCCAGAAGACGGCCTGCGGCCAGACCTTGCGCGGTCACACGATCGGCGTGGCCAATCGCACGCTGCCGTGCGGAACCCCGGTCGCGGTCTATTACCGCGGACGGACCTTGGTTGTGCCGGTGATCGACCGGGGCCCGTACGCCAACGGGGCCGACTGGGATCTCACCGAGGCCGCCGGTAAGGCTCTCGGGATCGCCGGCACCGCCCAGATCGGCGCCGTCTCGCTCCCCGGCCACTGACGCCGGTTAGCCGATGCTGCGAGGGCCGCCGCGCGGAGCGGGCTCCGCGGCAGCCGGTTCGCGCGCCGGCACGCCGACGCCCTCGGCGGTCGCGGCGAACCGGGCCTCCTCGGCCACATCCATCAGCGTCGCGCTGTCCTGACCGTCCTCTCCGAACACGGAGAGTCCGACGCTGATCGTCATCGGCGCGCCGCGCCACGGCGGTTCGGCCCGCACCGCCTGCTCGATCCGCGCCCCCAGCGCCTGGGCAGCCGCCCGGTTGCTTCCCGGCGCGATGATCCACGCCCGCGAGTCGCTCTCGCAGGCCAGGATGTCCTGCCGGCGGACGACCGTCCGGACGGCCTGAGCGAACCGTCGGAAGGTCATCGAAGCCTCGGTCGGGTCCTCGACCGCCAGCACCCGGTCGGCGTCCTCCAGCTCGACCAGCAGGAGCGACAGCGCCGCACCCGAGTGCTCGGCCCGCTCGATCTCGTCGTCGATCGCTCCGATCCACAGCGCCTCGCTCCGTACGATCCTGGGCCGGGCCGGCTGCTCGAGTCCTCCCGGCCAGCTCCGGATCCGGCTGTCGGCCGACATCTCGTCCAGATGGCGCCGCGGGAGCTCCCGCTCCGGCGGCTCGGCTTCGCTCGGAGGCAGCGGCTCCGTGGGCTCCGCTGGCTCGGCCCCTCGCGGGGGCTCGGCCCCTCGCGGGGGCTCGGCCCCTCGCGGCGACTCGGGCGCTCGCGGCGACTCGGCCGTGCGCGTGCGCCGCGGACTGGCCGGCCAGGCGGCAGCCACCCGCGGCGGCTCGGGCGCACTCGGAGGATCGGGCAGCGGCTCCCTCTCCATGGGCTCGCGGTCCTTCCCCACCCGGCCGGCAAACTCCGCCAGCGCCGCGCCCCGGATCGCCTCGGTCACGTGGGCAAGACGCTCCGCCAGCTCGGACACCAGCTCCGCATCGGGATCGCGCAGCTCGCTGCGGATCGCGCTCCAGAGCACGCCCATCAGCGCATCGACGGCGCGCGAGACATCTTCCAGCTCGGCCGCGCCGGCCATCCGCCCGACCTGGGCGGCCAGAGGCTCGAGTGCTCCGCCGCGCTCGATCGTCGCCAGCTCCTGGTCGGCGGCCAGGGCCCGGATCACCGCCGTGCATAGGCGCGGGCCGATGCCGGCGAGCTCACCGGCGAGGATCGCCGGCGCGCGCGAGAGCGGCGCCGAATCGACCAGCTCGAGCAGCCAGCCCTTGGTCAAATCGTCGACTCGGTCCAGGAGCGCATCGACCGGTGCATCCGCCACGGGTCGGGCGCGTCGCCTCCGTGGCGTGCCCTGCTGCATCTGCTCTGTTTATCACGCGAGCCGACGGCAAAGTCACCGGGCCCTGCTGAGGACCAGAATGTGAGCGATGGCGGCACTGCTCACGATCGCGCAGGCCCAGCATCGGGTGCTGTCCGCGACGACTCGGCTACCCCTTGAGGAGGTCGAGCTCGAGCACGCGCTGGACCGGGTGCTGGCGCGCGATGTGGTGGCCGCCGGCGCGGTTCCGTCCTTCCGCGTATCGGCGATGGACGGGTATGCCGTGCGGGCCGGAGCCTCGGGTCGCACGCTGTCGGTGACCGGCGAATCCCGCGCGGGCTCCCCGTTCCCCGGTGGCTGCGAAGACGGGGAGGCGATCCGGATCTCGACCGGGGCGGCCGTCCCCGCGGGCGCCGACGCGGTGATCCGACAGGAGGACGTCGAGGCCAATGGGTCCGGGGTCCTGACCCGGGCCGAAGTCGCCCCGGGGGCGAACATCCGCGCGCCGGGCGAGGACATGGAGGCGGGCACGCTGGTCCTGGCCGCCGGCACGGTCCTGCGCGCGGGCGAGCTCGGCGCCGCCGTGGCCGCCGGCCTGCGCAGCGTGACCGTCTCACGCCGGCCGCGCGCCTGCGTCCTCTGTACCGGGGATGAGCTCCGCGCTCCCGGCGCGGCCCTCGGGCCGGGGCAGATCCACAACTCCAACGCGCCGATGCTGACCGCGCTGGCCGCGCGATGCGGCGCGGCGGTCTCGCCGGCCCTCCGGCTCAGCGACGATCGCCAAACCACTGAGGCCGCCGTGCGGACGGCGATCGAGAGCTCCGACGTGGTGATCCTGACCGGCGGCGTGTCCGTGGGCCCCCACGACCACGTCAAGCCCGCGCTCTCGAGCCTCGGAGTCCGCGAGGAGTTCTGGGGCGTGGCGATGCAACCGGGCCGTCCGACCTGGTTCGGTACCGCCGGCCCGACGCTGGTCTTCGGGCTCCCGGGGAACCCGGTGTCCGCGGTGGTCACCTTCTCGCTGTTCGCCCGCCCAGCCTTTGCCGCGATTCAGGGCGCGCGCACCGAGCCGCCGCTGGACACCGACGCCGAACTGGGCGAGCCGGTACGACAACGGCCCCGACGCGAACAGGCGATCCGGGTGCGACTCGAGCGGGTCGACGGCGCCACCATCGCCTACCCGAGACAGCAGCAGGACTCGCACATCATCACGTCGCTGATCGGACCCGGAGCGCTGGCGCTGATCCCGGCGGGCGAGGGCGCTCTGGCCAGGGGCACGCGCGTGCCATTGGCGGAGTTGGTCCGGTGATGCAGATCCAGAGCAAATCGGTCAGAATCGCGGCCTTCCCGGGGAGCCGGGCGCGAGCAGCCGGTCGCACTCGCGGAGCTTTTCCATGAGGCCACGCGCGAAGAAACCGGTCACACTTGCGGCGCTCGGCGCGGCGGGGGCAGCGCTGGTCGCCATCCTGGGCTGGCTCGTCGTCCGGCGCGCGCGACGCCGGCGCCTGCCCGCCCGCGCACTGATCGTCTCGCCGCGCAACTCGACCGTGTTCGCCCGGGACGGCGCCGTGCGCTCGGTCCAATCCGCCGAGCTGACCGTGTCGGCCGACGATCTCGAGCGCCTCTGGAGTCCGGCCAACCTGGAGAACCTGGCCCGCACGTACTGGCACTTCCTGTCCCGGGTCACGCTGGGCTGGATCCGCGTCATCTACGGCGAGGGCGAGCGGCGGGTGGTGCTGTTCGGCCGACCACTGACGCTGCTCCGGTTCGGCGCGCCCGAATACGTGCTCGAGTCCGATCACGGAAAGGTCACCTGGCAGATCCAGGGAGGACTGCTGGTGGCACGGTCCGGACGGGAATGCGGCGGGTTCCTCGCGCTCGACGTCCAGCGCTGCCCGGGCGTAGATGAGAACGGCCAGAGCAAGCTCCTGATCGAGGTCGAGGTGGCCAACTTCTACCCATCGATCGCCGCCAGCTTCAGCCAACTGGTCTACGGCGCCACGCAGTCGTTCATCCACGTGCTGGTCACCCACGCGTTCCTGCGCTCGCTGGCCAAGCTCGAGCTGGCCGAATCCAAGGTCGGCCGCCTGTCGCCTCCCGAGCCGGTCGGCGCGCCGCCGCCGGCCTAGCCGGGCCCGCAGCGCTCGGTCGTAGCGCCTGTCAGCCGTAGCGCTCGCCGACGACCGCGCGCAGCTTCGAGCGGTCGTGACGAGCCGAGATCCGGCGGACGGTGCCCGAGCGGGCGCGCATCACCAGCGATTCCGTGGTCGCGCTGCGGTCGCCCTGATAGCGCACGCCCTGCAGCACATCGCCGTCGGTCACCCCGGTCGCCGAGAAGAACACGTCCTCGCCGCTGACCAGGTCGTCGCGGTCGAGCACGCGGGTGACGTCGTAGCCGGCGTCGATCGCCTCCTGGCGCTCGGCGTCGTCGCGTGGCCACAGGCGGCCGAGCAACTGACCGCCGATGCACTTGATCGCGGCGGCCGAGATGACGCCCTCCGGGGTGCCGCCGATTCCCCAGAGCAGGTCGACGGGAGAGTTGTCGCTGACCGCCAGCATCGCCGCCGAGACGTCCCCGTCCAGGATCAGCCGGACCCGGGCGCCGGCTTCGCGAACCTGGCGGATCGCGTCCGTGTGCCGCGGCCGATCCAGCATCACCACCATCACGTCGCGGATGTCGGTGCCCTTGCGCTTGGCGATCAGCTCGAGCGTCTCGGGTAAGGGGCGGTCGAGATCGAGCAGGTCGGCGATATCCGGGCCGCCGGCGATCTTCTCCATGTAGAAGCATGGGCCGGGGTCGAACATCGAGCCCCGCTCACCCAGGGCGATCACCGCGAGCGCGCTCGGCATCCCCAGCGCGGTCAACCGCGTCCCTTCGAGCGGATCCACGGCGATGTCCACCTGCGGCGGCGTGCCGTCACCGATCCGTTCGCCGTTGTAGAGCATCGGCGCCTCGTCCTTCTCCCCCTCGCCGATCACCACGATCCCGTCCATCGGAACCGTGTCCAACACCACCCGCATCGCATCGACGGCCGCCTGGTCCGCCGCTTCCTTGTCGCCACGGCCGACCAGGCGGGCGGCGGCCAGCGCCGCGGCTTCGGTGACCCGGACCAGCTCGAGCGCCAGGTTTCGCTCCGGCCGCGTCGAGCCCGGAGCCGAGCTCACAGCACACCCGGCGGTTTGCGCCGGTGCGCGCTTTCCCGCGAGCGGGTGATTGCACCCATCAGAATCAGGAGGCCACCGAGCAGCGCCACGAACCAACCGTAGCTGACGCTGATCTGACCTGGCGGTGAGCCCGGCTTGTCGACGACGCCGCGGAACAGCACCAGCGTCAGCGCGGCCAGCGCCGTCACCGCGGTCAGCTCTCCGCGCGGCCAGGACAGCGCGTGCCCGCGCACGATCACGTAGGCCAGGATCGCCGGCGCCACGGCGGCCAGGAGCAGCAGGAACCGCATCACGCTGAGGGCCGCCCAACCGGTGCACCCCCCGCCGGGGCCCTTGCATCCGTTCAGGATCGTGTACTTGTCGCCCAGGCTGTACCACTCGAGGAACAGCGAGACCCCGAGCAGGATCCCGCCGACCGCCGCGACCAGTTCGCCCCTGTCGAGCTTCCGGATGTCCATCGCGGCGCAGCCTAACTGACTCCGGGGCCGAACTGGTAGGTTCGCCCCGGTGTCGACCGAGTCCGTGAAGTTTCGCCGGCTGCTTCCGGAGCCGGCCGAGATCGAGGTCGACGACCTGCTCGGCTCCCTCGACCTCGCCGCCCGGGCCCCGGCGCAGCGTCCCTACACGTACGTGAACTTCGTGGCCAGCTCCGACGGTCGCGCGACCTACGCCGGCAGGTCCGGCGCCCTCGGCGACGACGGCGACCATGCGATGTTCCATGGGCTGCGGGAAACCGCCGACGCCGTGATGGCCGGGACCGTCACCCTGCGCACCGAACGCTACGGGCGGATCCTCGGCAAGGCGGAGCGGCGCGAGCGGCGCCTGGCCCGCGGGCAGAGCGCCGAGCCGCTGGTTTGCATCGTCACCCGCAGCGGGGAGGTCCCCACCGAGATCCCGCTGTTCGCCGAGCCGGAGGCGAGGATCGTGGTCTTCGCGGCCACTTCGCTGGAGCTCGGCTCGGTGGCGGCCCAGGTCGAGGTGGTGCGCCTCGACCCGGCCGAGTTGACGCTGACCACGGCGATGCGGCGGCTGCGGGCCGACTTCGGCATCAGGACGCTGCTGTGCGAGGGCGGACCGACGCTGTTCGGCGCGCTGCTGGGCGAGAACCTGGTCGACGAGCTGTTCCTGACGCTGGCCCCGAAGCTTGTCGGCGGCGGCCACGGCCCGCCGGTGACCAGCGGGCCCGAGCTGCCTGAGCTGCAATCGCTGCGGATCGAATGGCTGCTGGAGCGCAAGAACTCGGTCTATTTTCGCTACGCACTCGCCGATCGAGCGCCCTGAAGACCTAGTTTTGTTTCCGTTTATCGCCGGGATGGAACAATCAGTTGATGGCCATCCCGATCGCAGCGCAAGACGGCCTGACTGCGCAGGAAGCCGTGGCGGCGCTCGAGGAGGCACGTGAGCGGACGCTGGCGCTCGTCGCCTCCGTCTCCGATGCCGGGCTCGAGCGGGTCCATTCGCCCCTGATGAGCCCGCTGGTCTGGGATCTCGGGCACATCGCCGCCTTCGAGGATCTCTGGCTGGTTCACCGCTTCGCCGGCCGGCCGCTGCTCCGCGACGATCTCGCCGACGTCTACGACGCCTTCGAGACCCCGCGGGCGAACCGCGGGTCGCTGCCGTTCCTGCGCCCGACCCAGGCGCGCGAATACCTCGAGCAGGTCCGCGCCCGCACGCTCCAGGCGATCGAGGAACACGGAGTCGCCGACGGCCTCATCCACGAGCTGGTGCTCCGCCACGAGCATCAGCACAACGAGACGATGCTGCAGACGATCCAGCTCGCCGGGCTGCCGGACTACGAGCTGGCGGGGCGGCGGGCCGCCCCCGCCGGACCGCTCGCCCGTCTCACCGGCCTCGAGCTCATACGCGTCCCCGGTGGCGAATGCTCGATCGGCGCGCCGGACACCGGCTTCGCCTACGACAACGAGCGCCCTCGGCATCGCACGGACGTGCGTGACTACGAGATCGCCAAGGTCCCGATCACCAACGCGTCCTATCTCACCTTCGTCGAGGGCGGAGGCTACGAGCGACGCGAGTGGTGGTCGGACGAGGGCTGGGCCTGGAAGGAGGAGTACGACATCACCCGACCCGCCGCCTGGACGGCGGACCTGGAAGCCGAGTGGCGCCTAGGCAGGCGCGAGCCACTTGACCCAGATCGTCCGGTCGTCCACGTTTCCTGGTTCGAGGCCGACGCCTTCGCGCGTTCGCACGACGCCCGCCTACCGACTGAGTTCGAATGGGAAAAGGCGGCGACCTGGGATCAGGAGCTGGACTCGGCGCGGCGCTTCCCCTGGGGCGATCAGGACCCGGTCCCCGGAGTGCACGCCAACATCGACCAGCTCGGTGCCGGCGTGATGCCCGCCGCCGCGCACCCGGCCGGCGCCTCGCCCGTCGGTTGCCTCGGGATGATCGGCGACGTCTGGGAGTGGACCTCGAGCCACTTCGACGGCTACCCCGGCTTCGTCGCCCATCCCTACAAGGAGTACTCGCAGGTCTTCTTCGGCAGCGAATACAACGTGCTGCGCGGGGGCTCGTGGGCCAGCCGCGCGCGGGTGATCACGCCCGCATTCCGCAACTGGGACTACCCCGAGCGCCGGCAGATCTTCGCCGGCTTCCGGATCGCGAGGGATCTGAAATGAAGTCCGTACTCAACACCGCCGACATCCAGATCGACTCGTGGCTGTCCGAGGCCGAGGATCGCTCCCTGGCCAACGACGTCCTCGACGGGCTCACGCGCCCGTTCAAGGAGCTGCCGCCGAAGCACTTCTACGACACGCGCGGATCCGAGTTGTTCGACCGGATCTGCGAGTTGCCCGAGTATTACCCGACCCGGACCGAGCGTCAGATCCTGGAGGCCCACGCGCCGGACATCGTGGAGTCCACCGGCGCGGGCGAGCTGGTCGAGCTCGGTTCGGGCTCGGCGGATAAGGCCCGGATCCTGCTCGCCGCGATGGCCGAGGCGGGAACCCTCCGGCGATACATCCCGCTCGACGTGTCGGCCAGTGTCGTCGAGGAGGCGGCGATCGCGCTGGTCGAGGACTACGACGGGCTACTGGTTCACGGGGTGATCGGCGATTTCGAGCGCCACCTCGACCGCATCCCCGGGGCGGACGGCACACCGCGGCTGGTGGCCCTGCTCGGCGGGACGATCGGGAACTTCCCCCCCGGGACCCGGCGTCGGCTGCTGCGCAAGATCGGCGCGCTGCTGGGGCCCGATGACCGGCTGCTGCTGGGGACGGACCTGGTCAAGGACCCCGAGGTGATCGAGGCGGCCTACGACGACGCCGAGGGCGTGACCGCCGAGTTCAACCGCAATGTCCTGCACGTGATCAACCGCGAGCTCGGCGCCGATTTCTCGCCCGAGGCCTTCGACCACGTGGCCTTCTTCGATCGCAAGCACGAATGGGTCGAGATGCGACTGCGCGCGCGCCGACCCTGCAGCGTCCTGATCGCGGACCTCGGGCTGCGGGTCGATTTCGCTGCCGGCGAGGAGCTCAGGACCGAGATCAGCTCGAAGTTCACTCGCTCGCGGCTCGAGGCGGACTTCGCCGCCGCCGGGCTGGAGCTCGATCGCTGGTACACCGACGACCAGGACCTGTTCGCGCTCTCGCTCGCCCGCTCGGCGCAGTAGCCGCCTCCGCCTGACGGCGGATAGGGTTGCTGCTGTCGATGTCCCTGGAGCTTTCCCCGTCCGATCGGTCGGCCCTGAGCGCGGAGCGGGGGCCGATCAACATGGCCGTCGGCGGACTGCTCATCTTCGAGGCCGACCCCCCGCTGACCCGGTCGATGGTCGCCCAGCGGATCGGCGAGCGGATCCATCTGCTTCCGCGTCTGCGCCAGCGGCTCGAGGAGCCGCCGCTGGGGATCGCCAACCCGGTCTGGACCGACGACACCGGCTTCGATCTGGACTGGCACGTGCGCCAGGCCAGTCTTCCGGCGCCCGGCGGCGAGGATGAGCTGGGGTGGCTGGTCGGGCGCGAGTTCTCCCACCGGCTCGACCGCGCGCGCCCGCTCTGGGAGGCCACCTTCATCGAGGGGCTCGCCGGGGGACGCAAGGGGTTGCTGATGAAGGTCCATCACGCGCTCGTCGACGGCATGGCGGCGATCGGGATGGCCGCGCTGGTCCTCGACCCCAGCCCCGAGCCGCTCGAGATCCCCGCGCCGGAGCAGGAGTGGGCGCCGCGGAAGTACGACATGCGCCGTCACGTGGCCCGCCTGGCCTCGCGCCCCCTGGCCCGCGCGCCGAAGCTGATGATGGAGGGCATGCTGCGCGCGCTCGACCCCGATCCGCGTCGCGCGGCGGGAGACATGCGGCGGGCCACCGAGGTCGCGCTCGAGCTGGCGCGCAGCCGGCCGCAGGCCCCGATGACCGCGCTCAACCGCCCGATCTCCCCCAACCGACGCTTCGCGGTCGGGCACACCGGGCTGTCCAGCCTCAAACAGGCGGGCCGCGCGGCCGGCGGGACCGTCAACGACGCGGTGCTCGCGGTCGTGGCCGGGATGCTGGGGCGCTACCTGGTGGCCTCAGGCGAGGACGCGGACGGACCCGATCGGCGCTCGCCCGTCGCGCTCGTCCCGGTCAGCGTCCGGGACGACGCGGACAGCGGCGAGCTGGGGAATCGGATGTCGACCGTGTTCGTCGACCTTCCCGTGCACGAGCCGGATCTGAATCAGCGGATCCGCCTGATCTCGGCGCAGACGCGCCAGCTGAAGGAGTCGGCGGCGGTGCGCGCCGGGGCATTGCTGGTCGGCGCCTCGGGCTGGGCTCCGCCGCTGATCTCGGGGATGCTGGCCCGGGCGTTGGGGCAGGTGCGGGCGTTCAACATCGTCGTCTCCAACGTCCCCGGCCCACAGCAGCCGTTCTATCTCGGCGGGGTGCGCATGTCCGAGATCTATCCCGTCGTGCCGCTCAACCCGGGCAACCAGGGCCTCACCATCGGCATCCTCAGCTACGACGGTCAGGTCTGCTTCGGCCTGCTGGCCGACCGCGACCTCGATCCGCCTCTGAGCACGGCCGCCGACGGGCTGGCGGCCGCCCTCGCCGAGCTGCCCGACTCCGTCTGACCCCCCGGTCCGCGCCCATCGCCTCGATTACAACGTCGTATGTGTGGTGACCGCCCGCGACGTGCACGGCGGGAGCACGCAAGCCACCTCGAACGGCGTGGTTCCCGGTCCCGGCATCGCCCACGTGAAGATCACCAAGATCAGCGCCAAGCACGGCAAGATCACGGTCAGCGGCGTGGCCGGTCCGAGTCCCGCGCTGCTCAGCGCATTCGGCTACCGGCCCGAGATCACGCTCGACCGCAAGCTCGACACGATCACCCAGCTGCTCCAGCTGGCCGGTCCGAAGACGCTCGGGCGCAGCGGGCGCTTCACGATCACCGGCCACGACGACCCCGGCAAGCACACCTACGTGCTCACCTTCATTCCGGCCGTGAGCTCCAAGTACGCCACGGCCGAAGCCGTGCACAAGCTCAAGGTCACGAAGTAGCCCGCTACGGCCCGAGCCTAGCTCCCGCGGAACTCGGGCTGGCGCTTCTCCACGAACGCGGCAGCTCCCTCGAAGAAGTCCTGCGTGCGCCCGAGCGCGTGCTGGAGTTCCGCCTCGAGGTCGAGCTGGCCGTCGAGGTCGCCGTAGATGAAGCGATTCAGCGCCTGCTTGGAGCCGGCGTAGGAGCGCGTCGGGCCGCGTGAGAGCCGGCCCACCAGATCGCCGGCCTGCTCGAGCAGCCGCTCGTCGGGGTAGACGAAGTTGACCAGTCCCCAGTCGAGCGCCTGCGGCGCCGAGACACGCTCGCCCAGCAGCGCCAGCTGGAACGCCCGCGCCTTGCCGACCGCCGCGGGGACCAGCGCGGTCGAGCCTCCGTCGGGCATCAGGCCGATGTTCACGAAGGCCAGCCCGAAGTAGGCGGACTCCGCCGCCAGGATCAGGTCGCAGGCCAGCGCCAGCGAGCACCCGATGCCCACCGCCGGCCCGTTCACCGCCGCCACCACGGGCTTGGGCAGTCGCCGGATTCCGGCGATCACCGGGTGGTAGATCTCGTGGAGCTCATGCTTGATGTTGGGCATCCCGTCCTCGGCCGGCTCGAACCCGGCCCGCAGATCGGCGCCGGAGGAGAAGCCGCGACCCGCCCCGGTGATCAACACCGCCCGGACCGACTCGTCGGACGCCTCGCCGCGCAGCACCGACAGCAGCTCGGTTCCGAACTCCGGCGTCCAGGCGTTCAGCGTCTCTGGGCGGTTGAGGGTCAATCGGCCGATCGGGCCGGATTGCTCCCAGAGGATGGTCTGGTCGGTCAAATCGATCACTCCTTGCTCGGTCAGTGTGCAGCCTCACACCGCTCGGTGCGGCCGCGGCGGAAGATAAACCCATGAACAAGATTCTCCGCCCCAAGAGCCTGATCGCCGCCCTCGCCGTGAGCGCCGGCTTCCTCGGCACGCAGGCCGCCGTCGCGTCCGCCTCCGCCGCGCCCGTCAGCTACTGCGACCAGAACTATTGCTACTCCACCGGCGGCTGGACCGTGACCCCGCCCACGGCCCCCGTGCTGGCGCCCACCCCTGCGCCGACCGCGCCGACGACGTACTGCACGCCGTTCTTCTGCTTCACGATCTAGTGCCCTAGTCCTTCCAGGCCGCCTGTAGCACGCGGCGCCAGTTCTCCCAGGCGATCGCCTCGATCTCGGCGGCGGTGAAGCCCGCCGCAGCGAAGGCGTCGAGGAGTCGCGGCAGGCCGTCGGCGCCACCGAGGGCCGCGGGGATCGTCGCGCCGTCGAAGTCCGACCCGAGCCCCACCCGGTCCACACCGATCCGGTCCGCGATGTACCTGGCGTGCTCGACGATCAGCTCCAGCGGCGTGTCGGCGTCGTCGGCGAAGTCCGCGCGCAGGAACGGGCACGCGTAGACGATGCCGACCAGCCCGCCGGAGCGGCCGATCGCATCGAGCTGCGTGTCGAGAAGGTTGCGCGAGGTCGGGCAGAGCGCGTGCGCGGCGCTGTGGCTGGCCACCAGCGGTCCGACATCGGCGCGGGCGACATCCCAGAACCCGGCCTCGTTGAGGTGGCTGAGGTCGATCAGTATCCCCAGCTCGGCACACCGCCGGACCAGGGCGAAACCGGCTGGAGTGAGTCCCGGGCCGGTGTCCGGCGAGCTCGGGGAGATGAACGGCACGCCGTGCGCGAAGGCGTTGGGTCGACTCCAGACGGGTCCGAGCGAGCGCAGCCCGGCTGAGTACCACAAGCTCGAGCGCCTCCAGGCCCGGGTCGATCGCCTCCGCTCCCTCCAGGTGGAGGACCGTCGCGGGTGGTCCCGGGCCGTCCCGGGCGCGGTCGACGTCCTCGATCGTCCGCGCCACTCGGACGTGACCGGCCCGTTCGAGCGCGAGCAGGCGGCCGGCGGCACTGGCCGCGTACGCGGCGGCGACTCCATGGTCCACCGGGGCCGCCAGCTCGAACTCGATCACGCCGTCGTCGCGATCGAGGGGGTCTCCGCGGTCGTCGGCGGACGGCGTGAATACCGCGAAGATGGCGCCGCGCAGGCCGCCCGCGCGCATCCGCGGGAGGTCGAGGTGGCCGCCGACCCGACCCTCGGCGATCCCGGCATGATCCTCCCGGGTGAGCGCGTCGTTGTGACCGTCGAAGACCGCGACCATCGGGCGGACAGTACCGGGCCGACAGGGCCGGAAGCCCGGTCTGCAACCCTGTCTCCATGAACATTGGATCTTTCGGAATCTGGACGTCGTACCGGCGCGGGCTCGACGAGGCCAACGCCGGCGAGGCGGCCAAGCTGGTGCAGGACCTCGGCTTCGGCGCGTTCTGGCTGGGCGGCTCTCCGCAGCTGCCCCGCGTGCGCCCGCTGCTCGAGGGGACGGACCGGTTGGTCGTCGCCACCGGGATCGTCAACGTGTGGGACTACGAGCCGGCCCGGCTCGCGGCCGAGCACGCCGAGCTGACCGACGAGTTCCCCGGCCGGCTGCTGCTGGGGATCGGCATCGGCCACCCCGAGGCCAAGAGCGAGTACGCCAAGCCGCTGACCAAGATGCGGGAGTTCCTCGACGGGCTGGACGCCGCCGAGCGGCCCGTGCCCAAAGACGAGAGATGCATCGCGGCGCTCGGACCGAAGATGCTCGACCTGGCCGGGGAGCGCACGCTGGGGACCCACCCCTACTTCACGCCGCCCGAGCACACCCGCTTCTGCCGCGAGCGCCTGGGCGAGCGCGCGCTGGTCGCGCCTGAGGTCGCCTGCGTGGTGGACACCGACACCGAACGCGCGCGGGCCACGGCACGCGATTACGCCCGCCTCTACCTGGGGTTGCGCAACTACACCAACAACCTGCTCAAGTTCGGCTTCACCGAGGAGGACATCGCCGGCGAGGGATCGGACCGGCTGATCGACACGATCGTTCCGCATGGCAGCGCGGAAGCGATCGCGGCGGCTGCCCGCGAGCACCTCGACGCCGGGGCCAACCATGTCTGCCTGCAGACCGTCGGGGTCGGCGGGGTGCCGCACGAGCAGTGGGCGGCGCTCGCCGCGGCGCTGATCTGATTCAGAGCCCGAGGCCGCGGACGCCCGGCTCGTCCCAGCCGAGGTGATGGGCCAGCTCGTGGCGCACGGTGCGAACGACCTGGGCCTTCAGCAACTCGGGGTCGTGCCCGAAGTCGCGGGTCAGCGTGTCGCGGAAGATGACGATCCGGTCGTGAAAGAAGTCGCGAGCCACCGTGTCGCCCTGGTAGAGCCCGTAGGCGCGTCGCTGGCGGCCGCCGTCGGAGACCACGATCGCCACGTGCTCCAGCGCCCGGTGGAACTCGATCGGCAACTCGTCGATGGCGGAGCGGACCAGCGCCTGGAACTCATCCTCGCCTGCAGGCTCGTCGGCAAGCCCGCTCGCAAACTCGCTCGCACGCTCGCTCGCACGCTCGCGCTCGGAGTCCGTCGGCGCCTCGCCGACCCACTCGTCGTTGTCCTCGATCGCGCCCCACGAGTCCTCGGCGGCCAGCCGTTCGCTCCGCTCGACCAGCGCGTCGAAATCCGCCTCTGACTCGGGGTCCTTCCAACCGGCCAGGCGGAGCATGACCAGCACGACGGTGCCGCCGAGGATCGCCGCGCCCGCGCCGAACACCGCCAGCCCCTGCAGCAGCCGCACGGGGAAGGAGTCACTGAAGCCGCCGATCAGACTGACCGCGCCGAAACCGACGGTCAATGCCGCCAGCGCCGAGATCAGGATGCGGCGCAGGGTCGGCGGATCTCCGGGCATGGCGCTAGCGGAGGGTCCGAGCGATCACGAGCCGCTGGATCTCGTTGGTCCCCTCATAGATCTGGGTGATCTTGGCGTCGCGCATCATCCGCTCGACCGGATACTCCTTGACGTAGCCGTAGCCACCGAGCACCTGTATCGCCTCGACCGTGACGCTCATCGCGGTGTCCGAGCAGAACAGCTTGGCCATCGCCGAGAACTTGCCGACGTCGGCGTCGCCCCGGTCGATCCTCGCGCAGGCCTGGTAGAGCAGCTCCCGTCCGGCGGCGCACTGGGTCTCCATGTCGGCCAGCTTGAACTGGATTGCCTGGAACGAATTGATCGGCTTGCCGAACTGCCGCCGCTCGCGCGCGTAGGCGGCCGCGTAGTCGGTGGCTCCCTGCGCGATGCCCAGCGCCTGAGCGGCAACCCCGAGCCGGGAGCGGTCGAGCGTGCCCATCGCGACCTTGAAGCCCTCGTTGACGTCGCCGATCACGTTCTCCCGCGGAACCCGCACACCGTCGAAGATCGGCTGACCGGTCGGTGAGCCGCGGATCCCGAGCTTGTGCTCGAGCTTGCCCACGCTGAAGCCCGGACGGTCGGCCTCCACCACGAATGCCGTGATGCCGTGGGAGTGGCCGGCCTCGCGGTTGGTGACCGCGAAGACCACGTAGAAGTCCGCCACGCCGAGGTTGGTGATCCAGTTCTTGGTCCCGTCGATCACCCATTCGTCCCCGTCGGGGACCGCGCGCGTGAGCATCCCGCCCGGATCCGAGCCGGCCTCCGGCTCGGACAGCGCGAACGCCGGGGACCACTCTCCGCTCGCGCACCGCGGCAGGAACCGCTGCTTGAGCTCCTCGGAGCCGAACAGCTTGATCGGCAGCGTCCCGAGTTCCTGGACCATCAGGATCAGAGCCGTAGACGCGCAGGCCTTGGCGATCTCCTCGACGGCGATGTTGAGCATCAACGTCCCGGTGCCGGTTCCGCCGTGCTCGGTCTCGAACGGGAGCCCGAGCACATCCTGCTCGGACAGCAGCGCTCGGAGATCGTGCGGGTACGCGGCCTGCTCGTCGATCTCGGCCGCGCGGGGGGCGATCCGCTCGCGTGCGATCTGACGAATCGTGTCCCGGAAGTCGAGATGCTCCTGGGGAATCGTGTATAGCTCGGCCAGCGCGGACATCCAGAAGGAATGCTAGATGACGGTGGCCGCGGGGCGTGCGACGCACCCCCCCTCGGCGAGGGTCGGCTGAAGGCCAGCCGGCGGCGCCTGGCCGCCGGCTGGACTACAGCGCTAGTAGCCGGTGGGGTGACGCTCGATGTAGCCGGAGGCCGAGTCGACCCGCGACGTCGACCAGCGGTCGTTGCCGTTCGAACCGCTCTGCGCGGCGGTGTCGAACCACAGGCCGGCGATCTGCATGTAGACGTGACCGCCGTTGGCCCACAGCGTGATCCACTTGCCGGCACCGGAGGAGCCGTAGCTCTCGAATTCGGTCGAGTCCTCGGTCGAGGACAGCAGGCCGCCGCCGTGGAGGGCGTAGCCAGTTGAGCCCGAGCAGTCATAGGCCGAGTCGTTGAAGCTGGCATGGCCGCCGCCGTATCGATACGGGGTTCTGGCGATGTGGTTGGCCGCGGCGATCACTCGCTGGACCACGGCCGGGGCGCTGGCCGGTGCCACGGCGAGGCCGCCGACGAGCTTGGCCTTGGCCCCGGGGGTGAACGTCGGGGTCGAATTGGAGTGCGTGACCGGGGCCGGGGCGAAGGACGCGCCTCCAGTCGAGTCCGCCACCACGGCGGTCCCGTCCTTGTCGGCGACGATCGCCCGGATCTTGCTGACGAACTGGGAATTCACCACGCCGTTGGCCCTGAGGTGGTAGCGGCGCTCGAAGCGCTTGACGTTTGCCTCCGTCGTGGGCCCGAATGTCCCCACGACCGGAGTCGAGAAGCCCGCGCGGGTGAGGAAGTCCTGCAGGACGCGGACGTCATGGCCGGTCATGCCCTGCCGGAGAGTGCGCTGACCGAGATGCTGCGACGCGGCTAGCGCCGGAGCGCTGATCGAGGCGGTGGCCGCAAACGCGCTGGCCGCCGCAATTATTCGGAACCGCGCACCTGGGATATACGTCAAGGCTGAACCCCTTCTCTTTCTCAGGCCTACGGGGTTAGCTGTCGGGCTCGCGCTGAAAGAGTCTGCGCTACGCCGAAATGATTCGGCGATTCGCCCCCGGGGCCTGCTGGCCCCCATGGGTTCCCCGTTCCCCGCCGCATGAGCAGAAGGGATTCGGCTGGTATTTCGGCACGCGCAGAGTAGCGGAGCTGCAAGATAGATGCCACTTCATTGTTATGGCCCCCTCGCGAGGGGCGGCTACCCTTGGCGGCAGTGGACCCCGATTACTCCCCGCAGGAGGTCGCGCAGCTGCTCGAGCAGGGTGCGATCCAGCTCGTCGACGTGCGAGCCCTACACGAGCACCTGGCCGGCCGGATCGGCGGCGACCGCCTGATCGAGCTGACCGAGTTGACCGCGCAGGCCGACACGCTCGACCCGGCCACCCCGCTGGTGTTCTACTGCCGCAGCGGCGCGCGCTCGGCGATGGCCACCGACGCGTTTCGCCGGGCCGGGTTCGATGCCCACAACATGACGGGCGGGCTGCTCGAGTGGCACGCCGCCGGGCTTCCGCTCGAGCCGGCCGACGGGCACGTCGCGGACCCCTGAGCCGGCTCCGGGGCCCAGCCACTCGTCCGCGTCAGGCGACGGTCCAGGTGTCGCTGCTGTGCAGCAGCGCGGCGAGCTCCTGCTCGGAGGCCGCGTCAGGGCGCTCCGCGCTGCGGCCGTAGACCGGCCGGGAGACGTCACGGAAGATCCCGATCGGCGTCGGGCTGGTCGGATCGTTGGAGAGCTTGGCCAGCGCGAACGCGAGACCGGGGTCGAGCCGCTCCGGGTCGTGCACCAGCAGCGCCGCCTCACCGACCTCCGCCACGTCGACGAGCCGAAGTCCACCGTCGGAGCCCATGGCGACCCCGCGTCCGCCGTCCGGGCCGAAGCGGATCGGGGCTCCGGCCTGCAGGCGGATCTGGTTCTGGTCCTTGGTCTCCTTCTCGGTCAGCGCGAAGAACGCGCCATCGTTGAAGACCGGGCAGTTCTGGTAGATCTCGACGAGTGCGGCGCCCTCGTGCTGGGCGGCGGCGCGCAGCACATCGGTCATGTGGCGGCGGTCCCGATCGAGTGTCCGGGCGACGAACGTCGCCTCGGCCCCGATCGCCAGCGCAAGCGGGTTGAACGGGTGGTCAGCGACCCCGAACGGCGTCGACTTGGTGATCTTGCCGAGCTCGGACGTGGGGGACGCCTGCCCCTTGGTGAGCCCGTAGATCTGGTTGTTGAACAGCAGGATCTTCACGGGCACGTTGCGGCGCAGCGCGTGGATCAGGTGATTGCCGCCGATCGACAGCGAGTCGCCGTCGCCGGTCACCACCCAGATCGACAGGTCATCGCGCGCGGTGGCCAGCCCGGTGGCCAGCGCCGGCGCCCGTCCGTGGATGCCGTGCATCCCGTACGTATCCATGTAGTAGGCGAAGCGCCCGGCGCAACCGATGCCGGTGATGAACACGATCCGCTCAGGCGGGATCCCCAACTCCGGCATGAACTGCTGCACCGCCGAGAGCACCGCGTAGTCGCCGCACCCGGGGCACCAGCGCGTCTCCTGGTCGGACTGGAAGTCGGCCTTGGTCAGAGAATCGGTCGCGGTCATTGCCGCTCCACGATCAGTTGCTCGATCTCGTTGGAGAACAGCGGCTGTCCCGCCACCTTGCAGTAGGACTCGACGTCGACCAGGTACTTGGCCCGCAGCACCTTGGCCAGCTGGCCGGTGTTCATCTCGGGCACGAGCACACGGTCGAACGAGCGCAGCACGTCCCCGGTGTTGGTGGGCAGCGGATTGAGATGGTGCAGGTGAGCGCAGGCCACCGCGTGACCCTCGAGCCGGGCCCGGCGGACGGCCGCCCGGATCGCCCCCTCGCTCGAACCCCAGCCGAGTACCAGCAGCCTGGCCCCCGGGTCGGCGTCCACGCTGAGCCGCGGAAGATCGTCGGCGATGCCGTCGATCTTGGCCGCGCGCAGCTCGGTCATGCGCGCGTGGTTCAGCCCGTCGTAGGAGATGTTGCCCGTCCCGTCGGCCTTCTCGAGGCCGCCGATCCTGTGCTGAAGCCCGGGTGTCCCCGGCACGGCCCACGGCCGGGCGAGGCGGTCATCCCGCGCGTAGGGCATGAACGGCGCGTCATCGACCCGCGGCTTGGCGATCGCCGGGTCGATCGTCGGGAGGTCGGCCACCGTGGGGATCTGCCACGGCTCGGAGGACGAGGCCAGGAAGCTGTCGGAGAGCAGGATCACCGGGGTCCGGTACCGGACGGCGATCGCCACCGCCTCGAATCCCGCCTCGAAGCAGCCACCCGGCGTGCTCGGGGCGATCACCGGCAGCGGAGATTCTCCGTGCCGGCCGTACAGCGCCATCAGCAGGTCCGACTGCTCGGTCTTGGTCGGCATCCCGGTCGAGGGGCCCGCCCGCTGGACGTCGATCACCACCAGCGGCAGCTCGAGCATCACGGCCAGCCCGATCATCTCGGCCTTCAGATCCATCCCCGGGCCGCTGGTCGCGGTCACGCCGAGGCGCCCGCCGAACGCGGCGCCGAGCGCCATCCCGGCGGCGGCGATCTCGTCTTCGGCCTGGATCGTCGAGACGCCGAGGCCCGCGTGCCGCGAGAGCTCGTGCAGCAGCTCCGACGCCGGGGTGATCGGGTAGCTGGCCAGCACCAGCGGCAACCGGCTGCGGACGCTGGCGGCGATCAGTCCCATCGCCAGGGCCGCCGTGCCGTTGACATTGCGGTACGTGCCGGGGGCGACATCGGTGGCGGCCTTGACTCGGTATTGGACGTCGAGCAACTCGGTCGTCTCACCGAACGACCAGCCGGCGTTGAACGCCGCGAGGTTGGCCTGCATCACCGCCGGCTTGCGGGCGAACTTCTGCTCGATCCACTGCTGAGTCACGTCGGTGGGGCGGCCGTAGAGCCACGACAGCACGCCCAGCGCGAACAGGTTCTTGGCCCGCCCGGCGTCACGCGAAGTGGCGCCCTCGATCGCCTCGACCGCCCGGGTGGTCAGCGTGGTCATCGGGATCCGATGCACGCGGTACTCGCCGAGCGAACCGTCCTCCAGCGGGCTGGTGCCGTACCCGGCCTTCTCCAGGTTGCGCTTGGTGAAGGCGTCCTCGTTGACGATGATCGTCTCTCCGCGCGGGAGCTCGGAGACATTCGCCCGGAGCGCCGCCGGGTTCATCGCCACCAGCACGTTCGGCGCGTCGCCCGGCGTGAGGATGTCGCGCGAGGCGAAGTGGATCTGGAACGCGGAGACGCCGGCCAGCGTGCCGGCGGGGGCGCGGATCTCCGCCGGGAAGTTGGGCAGCGTCGCGAGGTCGTTGCCCACCATCGCGGTGGCGTCCGTGAAGCGACTCCCGGCGAGCTGCATTCCGTCCCCGGAGTCTCCCGCGAAGCGGATGATCACCCGCTCGCGCTCTTCAACTGCCTTGCTCACGTCCTCGTTCCCTGTGCGCCCTAACCGCTTGTGCGGAAATCTAAAGCCAGATGTCGATTGTACGGGGCCGACCCGACGGGCACTTCAGCGCGGCGCGTCGCCGTCCACGGTCCAGTATCTGAGCACCTCGGCCCGGGACCCGGCCGGGTCTTTGCTCGAGGAGATCCCGAACCGCGTGATCGTCCGCTGCCCACCTTCGTGGTCCCCGTAGAGCAGATCGACCGTCACCCGCTCGCCGTGGGCATCGGCGTCGGCCAGCGCAGCGTAGGACGGGTCCCGCTGGTCCCGAATCGCTCCCTGCCAGAAGCCGGAGTATCCCGCCGGGATGTAGAGATCGCGTAGCTGGCGACGGAACTCCGAGAGCTCCGGGCGGGTCGCGGTCGCGTTGCGCTCCCCCGTGCGCGCCGCCCACCCGTGGATCACCGCCAGCCCGGTGCCCCCGTTGCGCAATCCCAGCGCCAGGTAGAGGCTGCCGTCGTGCGGCTCCAGCGCGCCACCATGGCCGGGGACCTCCAGGATCACGCCATCGCCGAACCGAACCTGTTCGGTCAGGTCGTCCTCCCGGGAGGGAACCAGAAGCGGCCGCAGCCCGGCCAGCAGCGCCCGCTCAGCCAGCCGCGCGGAACGGTTCGACGTCTTGATCGAACTGAACGTGGCGACCGCGAGCACCAGCGTGCCGCCCGCGGTCGCCATCGAGGAGATCGTCGCCCAGTCAGTCATCGCCGGCGCCCTTCCAGGGCCCGGCCGGTCCGGCTAGAGCTTGATGACGTTGATTGCCTTCGGGCCCTTGGGCCCGGACTCTTCCTCGTAGGACACCTTGGCGCCCTCGGAGAGCGAGCGATAGCCGTCGGCTGCGATGCTCGAGTGGTGCACGAACAGGTCGCGACTGCCTTCATCGGGTGTGATGAACCCGAAGCCCTTCTCGTCGCTGAACCATTTGACAGTTCCGGTTGGCATTTGGAGTGGTCCTCCGTGGCTTGTAGTGCTGCTACCGAGGAGGATGTTCTCGATCACCACCCGGGCCTGCACCTGCTTGACGCCGTCCTCTCGGGACGGCCTTACGGCGCGGCACGGTACCACGGTCTGCTGAGGCGTGTCCGGCACGGATCGCGTTCCTGACCGCCGGAACGCGATTCATCCTTTTGCACGATGGAAGATCCGATGCGAATCAGGCGCGATGTGTCGATTCCGCTGGCGGAAATCGTCCTCCGTGCCTCGCGATCCTCAGGCCCCGGCGGGCAGCACGCGAACGTGACCGCGTCGCGGATCGAGGCGAGCTTCGACGTCGCCGCCTCGAGCTCGCTGACCGAGGCGCAGAAAGCCAGGATCGTCGCCCGCGCGGGCCCGCGCGTGACCGCTGTCGCGCAGGACGCTCGCGGGCAGGCGCGCAACCGCGAGCTCGCGCTCGAGCGGCTGCGCCGGCGGCTCGCCTCAGCGCTGGCGGTCCAGCGCCCGCGCCAGGCCACCAAGCCGAGCCGGGCGGCCAAGCAACGCCGGCTCGAGGCCAAGCGCCAGCAGGGCGAGCGCAAGCGGGGCCGCCGGCCGCCGGGGGCCGACGAACATTGAAAGTACGCTGGTAGGCGTGCACTGGCTCGTCGACGGGATGAATGTGATCGGAACCCGGGCGGGTGGGTTCGAATACTGGTGGCGGGACCGCGACGCCGCGATGCTCAGGCTGGTCGACCTGCTGGAGCGCTGGGCGGCGGTCGAGGGTGAGGACGTCACCGTGGTGTTCGAGCGCAAGCCCTCCCCACCGATCCGCTCGACGGTGATCGAGGTGGCGCACGCCCCGAAGCCAAAGCGCGACGCCGCCGATGACGAGATCATCCGGCGGCTCCGGGCGGATCCCCAGCCCGCCGCCGTCCGGGTCGCCACTTCCGATCGCTGGCTGGCCGATCGCGCCTCCGCGCTCGGAGCCTCCGTCGAAGGCGCAGATTCGTTCCGACATCGCCTCGAATTGGGGTGAACTCGCGAGTCCGGCGCTCCGGCTTGCGACAATTCTGATATGGCGGACGAACCTTCCCGCAGACAAGCCCCGACTCGAGGCCGCCCGACGCCGCCCGCGTCGACCCCGCCGGGTTGGAAGGTCACCCCCGCGCCGGACGGACGCGGCGGCAAGAAACCGGCCGAGAAATCGTCTGGACCGAACCCCCGCTGGCTGGTCGCGGCGCTGGTGGTCGGGCTGCTGGCCCTCAACCTGTGGATCTCCTCGCAAGCGCTCAAGCCCAACCCCCGGGTGCGGATCCCGTTCTCGCCGACCTTCATCAGCCAGGTCAGCGGCAAGAACGTCTCCGAGATCTCCGCGACCGGCGATGCCATCCAGGGCACCTTCAAGAAGGCGGTCAAGTACCCGCCGAGCGACCCGAACGCCACCACCACGACCTTCTTCTCGACCCAGATCCCCTCGTTCGAACCCAATCAGCAGCTATCGGACCTGCTCCAGAAGAACAACGTGACGATCGACGCCCAGTCGCCCGATCAGGGCCCGTCGTTCCTCACCAGCATCCTGTTCGGCTTCGGACCGACCCTGCTGCTGGTCCTCCTGTTCGTGGTGCTGATGCGGCGCGCGGCGTCGGCCGGCGGCGGCGCCGGCGGGCTGATGTCGTTCGGGCGATCGCGAGCCCGCCGGGTCGAGGCGATCGACCAGCCGGTGACCTTCGAGGATGTCGCCGGGATCGACGAGGCCAAGGAGGAGCTCACCGAGATCGTCGACTTCCTCAAGAACCCGGACAAATATCTGCGGCTGGGCGCCAAGATCCCGCGCGGTGTCCTGCTCAGCGGCCTCCCCGGGACCGGCAAGACCCTGTTGGCGCGGGCCGTGGCGGGCGAGGCCGGCGTCCCCTTCTTCCAGATGTCGGCCTCGGAGTTCGTCGAGATGATCGTCGGCGTCGGCGCCTCGCGCGTGCGTGACCTGTTCGCCCAGGCCAAGGAGGCGGCCCCCGCGATCATCTTCATCGACGAGCTCGACGCCGTCGGACGTTCGCGCTCATCCGGTGGCCCCAACATCTCCGGCGGTCACGACGAGCGCGAGCAGACCCTCAACCAGATCCTCACCGAGATGGACGGCTTCGATCCTCGCAGCGGCGTGATCGTGCTCGGCGCCACCAACCGCCCGGAGATCCTCGACCCGGCGCTGCTGCGCCCCGGCCGGTTCGACCGGCGCGTGGCCGTGCAGCCGCCCGACCGCGCGGGCCGCGAGGCGATCCTCAAGGTGCACACGCGCTCGGTGCCGCTCGGCCCCGGCGTCGACATCGGCTCGATCGCCTCGTCCACCCCGGGCATGGTCGGGGCGGACCTGGCCAACCTGGTGAACGAGGCGGCGCTGCTGGCCGCCCGTCGCGGCCACGACGCGGTCTCCCAGGAGGATCTCAGCGACGCGCTGGAGCGGATCGTGCTCGGCGCGGCGCGCAACGTGATGATGACCGAGGAGGACCGGCGCCGTACCGCCTACCACGAGGCCGGCCACGCGCTGGTGGGGATGCTGACCCAGGGCGCCGATCCGGTCCGCAAGGTCTCGATCATCCCCCGCGGACAGGCTCTGGGCGTGACCTTCTCCGCGCCGGATGCCGACCGGTTCAACTTCGACCAGCGCCACCTCCAGGGCCAGATCAAGGTCGCGCTCGGCGGCCGGGCGGCTGAGGAGATGGTGTTCGGGGACCTGACCACCGGGGCCGAGTCCGACATCCAGCAGTTGACCCGGATCGCGCGCTACATGGTGGGCCGCTGGGGCATGAGCAAGGCGATCGGCCCGATCGCGGTGCTGCCCGCCGACGGCTCGGGGATGCTGTTCCCCGGCGTCTCTGAGACCTCGGAGGCAACCCAGCAGCTGATCGACGAGGAGGTCCGGCGGATCGTCGAGGCGGCGCACGTCGACGTGATGATCTTGCTGGAGTCCAACCGCAGCAACCTCGAGGACCTCGTCGCCGCCCTGCTCAAGCACGAGACGCTCGACGAGGCCGACGCCTACGCGGCGGCGGGACTGACCCGCAACTCGGCCACCAACGGCGAGCGGGCGATCGCCGCCCCCACCGCCGGTCAGCTGACCGCAGCGGCCGCCGCGCCGAGCGGTCCCGCGGCTGACGGCGCGGCCGGCTCCGCGGACCACGACGCCTGAGCGCTGCCGGTACGGCGCTTGCGCCGCGCTAGTCGCCGAGCCGCGTGATCCGGGCGAGCGCCTCGTGGCACTCGACCACGCGGCGCTTGACGGGATCCTTGTCGGGCCGGTCGTGGACCAGGTCCCAGGTGCGATCGGCGATCTCGCGGGCGTTCTCGGCGGTGGCCGTCTCCCACAACCGGTTGACCAGCTTCAACTCGAACTCCTGGATCTGGTCGATCGGGTCCCCCGGCTCGAGGCGCGGCAGCGGCTCTCCGGTCGCTTCCTTCCACATCCCGGTGGCCACCAGCAGCCGGTTTCGCAGTGTGATCTGGTCCATCGACGCCATCATCCTAAATGCGCGCGCCCGGCGCGTTCAGATCATTCGAGTCATTTCGCCAGCCTGGCGGTGATCTCAGAGAAGGTGGTGGTGAATGCGCTGGTGGCCGACTCCGTGGCGGTGGCCAGGGCGTTGGCGGCGTTCAGCTCCCCGGTTCGGGTCCGCGCCCCCCGCGCGGCCGCCTCGAGCCTGCGGAAGTAGGTGCGGACAACCCCCACCAGCCGAGCGTGCAGCCGGGCCACCGGCGCCGGCGGGTGGATCGCGGTCAAGCCATTGGCCAGCGAGCCGATCGCGCCGGCCAGCAGCGCGATCGATCGGGACAGTGCCGCCGGTGTCCGCGCCCGCTTCGGGATCGCCTGCTCCGCCCGGGCCAGCTTGGCCTGCTCGGCGCTCAGCTCCTGCAGGTAGCTGCGCCCGGCTTGAGTCTTCGGCCTGGGGGTCGGGGTCGGAGTCGCGGGCCGGTTGCCGAGCAGCCGGCTCGTGCCGGCGCACCCGGTGATCAGCAGCGCGCTCACGGCCAGGGCGATCACGCCGGCCTTCACGTGGACTCCTCAGAACCCAGCTTGGGCAGCTCCTGCTCGAGGCTGAGCAGGTCCGCGAACAGGTCGCCCTGGTCGGCCACCCGCGCCAGCACCTGCTCGGAATCGAACGTCAGCCGAGCCGGATCGCCGGCCTCGCGGCAGCTGGCGACCTCCTCCCAGCGCAGGGGAGTAGAGACCGTCGGGCGCTCACGGGCGCGCAGCGAGTAGACGTTGACCGTGGTCTTGTGGGCGTCGTTCTGGCTCCAGTCGACCAGCACGCGGCCGGGCCGCAGTCGCTTGGTCATGCGTGAGACGACCAGCTGAGGCATGCGTTGCTCGAGCAGCTCGGCGATCCTGCGGGCGAACGGCTTGGTCACCGCGTAGTCGACGCGGCTGTTCAGCGGCAGGTAGACCTGCATGCCCTTGGAACCGGACGTCTTGATCCGGGTCTGCAACCCGAGTTGGTCGAACAGGCCGTGCAGGACCAGCGCGACCTCGCAGCACTCGAGGATCCCGGCCGGCGGCCCGGGATCGAGGTCGAACACCAGCATCGTCGGCCGCTCGGCCGCCGAGGCCAGCGACAGCGAGGTGTGGAGCTCGAGGTCGGCCAGGTTGGCCAGCCAGATCAGCGTGGGACGATCCTGGGCCAAGGTGTAGTTGACCCCGTTGACCTCGACCGTCTGCACCCAATCGGGCCGGTGGGATGGCGACTGCTTCTCGTAGAAGTACGGCGCCTGGGCCCCGTTCGGGTAGCGCTTGAGCGTCAGCGGCCGATCGCGCAGATGGGGCAGCACGGCGTCGGCGATCCGCGCGTAATAGGCGATCACGTCCCCTTTGGTGAACCCGGTTTCGGGATACATCACCTTGTCCCAGTTGGTCAGCTTCAGCTCGCGTCCCTCGGTCTCCACCAGCAGTTCGCCCTGCGGCGAACGCTCCACGCGATCGAACAGCGCCTCCGGGGAGTCGGGCGCAGGAGCCGAGCCGGCCGCGTCCCTGGCGGCTCCGGCGGCGGACCTGGCGGGGGCGGACTCGAGCACCACCTCGCTCGCCGGCTTGTCGGGTCGCAGTCCCTTGAACGACGGCGCCCGCATCACGCCGTCGCCGGTCCATTCGGTGAATTCGACCTCGGCCACCAGCTGGGGCTCGACGAACTGCGCCTCGCGCGGGAGCTTCGGCCCAGGGCCGAACGGGCTCGTCTTTCGCCGCAGCGGCGCGAGCTGTGCTTGCAGGTCCTCGAGCGTCCGGTCGGTGAATCCGGTGCCGACGCGCCCGGCGTAGGTCAATGGCGAGCCCGCGACCGGGTCGTCGTTGCCGTAGTGGCCCATCAGGAGCGCCCCGATCCGATCCGTCCGGCGACCCTCGCCGGGCAGCCACCCGCCGATCACCAGCTCCTGGCGCAGCGTGTGCTTGATCTTCACCCAGGTGCCCGGGCGCCGACCGGGCTCGTAGCGGGAATCCAGTCGCTTGGCGATGATCCCCTCGAGGCCCTGCTGCCGAGTCGCCTCCAGCAGCCGCCCGCCATCGCCGGTGTGCGCCGCCGGGACCCGCCAGGCGGTGCCGCCCAGCCCGAGCGACTCGAGCCGCTCGCGGCGCTCGCGGTAGGGCAGCTCCATCAGCGAATGTCCATCCAGGTAGAGCAGGTCGAAGATCGCGTAGACGACCGGGGTGCTGGCGGCCAGACGGCGGACCGACCCGGGCGAGGTCACGTGCATCCGTTTCTGCAACCGCCCGAAGCTCGGCCGCCCATCCTCGCCGAAGGCCACGATCTCCCCGTCGAACACGGCCTCGTGCATCCCGAGGTCGCCGAGCAGCCCGCGCACCTCGGGGTAGCCGTCGGTGATCTCGCGCTGGTTGCGACTCTCGAGCCGCAGGCGCCCCGGTTTGGCGTAGGCGATCGCCCGGACTCCGTCCCACTTGATCTCGAACGACCACCCCGCGGAATCGGCCGGCAGGTCGCCGGCCCGCGCGAGCATCGGCAGCAACCGCTCGGGCATCTCCTGCCGGTCGGGGTCGTCCGGCGGGTCCATCCGGTGGATCATCCAGTCGCTGGCCGACGCCCCCTCGCGGCCGATCGGGAACAGCCCGTAGCGACCGTGGAGGCGCTCGCCGTGAAAGGTGACCTCGACCTTGCGCTCCTCCCACTTGTGCGTCTCGAACGTGCCCCGGTCCCAGATGCTCATCGTCCCGGCGCCGTATTCGCCCTTCGGGATCTCCCCGTGGAAGTCCAGGTACTCGAGCGGGTGATCCTCGGTGTGCACGGCGAGCCGGTTCTCGGAGCGGTCGGGTGGGATTCCGTTGGGGATCGCCCAGGAGGCCAGCGCGCCCTCGTGCTCGAGGCGGAGGTCCCAGTGCAGCCGGGTGGCGTGATGCTCCTGGACCACGAAGCGGCCGCCCCTCGGCCGTCCCCGGCGCGCCGGCGCCGGCAGGTTCCGACGTCGCGGCGAAGTCGCGCTTGCGCGCGGTAGGTTTGGAGCTTGTCCTTGGCCATCGTTGCGCGTACGATCTCGGCCTGGCAGGTCGTACCCGATCGCTCGGGGCTAAATTGCGGATCGTCACCTGGAACGTCAACTCGCTGCGCGCGCGGCTGCCGCGCGTGCTCGAGTTCCTGGCCGAGTTCCAGCCCGACGTCGCCTGCCTGCAGGAGACCAAGGTGTCGCCCGACACGCTTCCCGGTGGCCGAGCTGGCCGAGGCCGGCTACGGCGCCGTCCACCACTCGGCCGGCCAGTGGGCCGGAGTGGCCGTGCTGGCCCGCGACGGACTGACCATCTCAGAGCCCCAGCTCGGGCTGCCCGGGGAGCCAACCCCGGGCGAGGCCCGCTGGTGTGAGGCCACGATCGCCGGGATCCGCTGCGCCAGCACCTACGTCCCCAACGGCCGGACGCTGGACAGCCCCGAATTCCCCCGCAAGCTCGACTTCCTGGACGCGATCGCCGCCCGCGCGCGCGAGCTGGCGGGCACGCCGCTGCTGGTGGCCGGCGACATCAACATCGCCCCGGCCGACATCGACGTCTACGACCCGGCGGCGTTCGTCGGGGGTACCCACGTGAGCCTGGAGGAGCGCACGCGGTTGGAGCGGATCCTCGAGGCGGGTCTCGTCGACGCCTATCGCCACCTGCATCCCGACGAGCAGCAGTTCACCTGGTGGGACTACCGCGCCGGCAACTTCCACAAGGGCCTCGGCCTGCGCATCGACCTGGCCATGCTCAGCCCCGACCTCGCGCAGCGGCTGCGCAGCTGCGGCATGGTCCGCGACTACCGCAAGGGCAAGAAACCCTCCGACCACGCCCCGCTCCTGCTCGAGCTGGAGTAGCCCTAAAGCAACATCTTCATCTTCTTTTACGTGCAAGCGCGATGATTTGGGGATGGCGCGCGTACTGGTGGTGGATGACGAGCCTGCCGTGAGGCGGGCGCTGGAGCGAGCTCTCAAGCTCGACAGCTACGAGGTCGACCTGGCTGCGGATGGCGAGGAGGCGCTCGACGCGATGGCCAGCAACCCGGCCGACGCGGTGATCCTCGACGTCGCCATGCCGCGCCTTGACGGACTCGAGGTCTGCCGGCGGATGCGGGCGGCGGGCGACCGAACCCCGATTCTGATGCTGACCGCACGCGACGCGATCGACGACCGGGTCAAGGGACTCGACGTGGGCGCCGACGACTATCTGGTCAAGCCGTTCGCGCTGCGCGAGCTGCAGGCTCGGCTCCGTGCCCTGTTACGCCGCACGGCCGAGGGCGCCGACGGCGAGGTCCTGCGCTACGCCGACCTCGAGCTCGATCCGATCGCCCACGAGGTCCGCCGCGGCGATCGCCTGATCGAGCTGTCCAAGACGGAGTTCCTGCTGCTCGAGTTGTTCCTCCGTCACCCGCGCCAGGTGCTGACCCGCACGACGATCTTCGAGAACGTCTGGGGCTACGACTTCGGCCCGACGTCGAACGCACTCGGCGTGTACATGGGCTATCTGCGCCGCAAGACCGAGGTCGATGGCGAGTCGCGTCTGCTGCACACCGTGCGAGGCGTCGGCTACGTGCTGCGGGACTGAGCGATGGCGCTGCGCCGCAGGATTGGACTGGTGGCCGGCACGACGGTCGCGATCGCCGTCGTCCTGGCCGCGTTCGTGTGTTACTTCGTGGTGCGCGGCCAGTTACGCGGGCAGGTGGACGACTCGCTGCGAGCCGAAGCCGACGCCGTATTGCAGGGCAACTTCCGCTCGCTGCACAGTGACCTGCCGAACATCCCGCCGAGCGCCGGCGGGCCGGCCCCGTACGCGCAGATCGTGGTGGGCAATCAGGTCGTCAACCTCACCGGTGGAGGGCTGACGATTCCGGTCAGCGCCTCGACCCGCGCCGTGGCCGCCGGGACCAAGGCCATGTTCATGTCTGACGCGTCGGCCGGCAGCAGCCACCTGCGGGAGATCACCATCCCGGTCCCGCTGACCACGGGTCAGATCGCGGCGATCCAGCTTGCGCGCCCGCTCGACGGCGTCGACCACATCCTCTCTCACCTGCGGCTGGTCCTGCTGCTGCTGTGCGCCGGCGGGATTGGGCTGGCCGTGCTGCTGGGTCGCCTGGCCGCCAACCGGGTGCTCGCGCCGCTGGCCGAGGTCACCGAGACCGCCGAGCTGATCGGCGAGACCGACGATCTCACCCGCCGGCTCGCCGTCCACGCCGACGACGAGGTCGGCCAGCTGGCCACCCGCTTCAACGCGATGCTCGAGCGCCTGCAGCACTCGCGCTCGGAGCTCGACGACTCGGTGCGGGCCCAGCGCCAGCTGGTGGCCGACGCCTCGCACGAGTTGCGCACGCCGGTCACCAGCCTGCGGACCAATGTCGAGGTGCTGCTGCAGGGCGGCGAGCTCGGCGAGGAGGATCGCCAGCGTCTGCTGGCCGACGTGGTCGAGCAGAGCGAGGAGCTGACCGCGCTGGTGGCCGACCTGATCGAGCTCGCGCGCGGTGACCTTCCGGTCGACTCCACGGAGGACGTCCGGCTCGACGGGATCGTCGAGGACGCGGTCGCGCGGGCGCACCGCAACTCCCCCAGCATCGAGATCAAGGGGACGCTCACCCCGGTGATCATCGAGGGCGCCCCCGAGCGCCTCAGCCGGGCGGTCAACAACCTGCTCGACAACGCGGCCCGCCACTCCCCCCCGGGTGGCCCGATCGAGATCGCGGTCGATGTCGAGGGGCTGCGGGTCCGTGACCACGGCTCCGGGGTCGACGAAGCGGATCTCCCCTACGTGTTCGATCGCTTCTACCGCGGCGCCAACTCGCGGGGGCGCCAGGGCAGCGGACTCGGTCTGGCGATCGTGCGACAGGTGGCCGAGCAGCACGGCGGTAGCGTCAGCGCGGCCAACCACCCCGACGGCGGCGCGATCTTCACGATCCGCCTGCCCACGACGGTCCCGGATCCGGACACGGCGGCCGACCCGGCCCACCCGATCCAGGTCTCGATCTCCTAGGAGCCCTCTCAGCGCCAAAGCTCGTGGATGTGGCGTGGGGTTTGGGTGGAGCTTGGGGCGACTACCCGCGGGGCGTAGGAGGCCGGGCCAGCCGCGCCTGCCTGGCGGTGCGGAAGCGTCGCCGCAACAGCCAGAACGCGATCGCGAACACCGGCACCACCGGCAGTACCAGCAGGCCCCGCTGGCGCGGCTCGCCGAAGATCACCACCAGGGCGATCTCCGTCGCCACCGCCGGTATCGCGGAGAGGAATGTGGCGTGCGAGCGGAAGCCGGAGAAGTGCTCGCGCGCGGTCACCTCGACCACGCCCGCGGCGATCACCACGATGCCCACGATCAGCGCCGGGCCGCCCTGAATCAGCCCGAAGATCAACCCGATCAGACCGGCGAAGATCAGGATCTCCGAGACCGGGAGCCCCCCGAACGGCCCCGGTGGCCGCTCGCCGACCGTGCCGGTCGCCCCGACCGATCGCTGCGTGACCGCCGGCCGGGCCTGCCGCTCCGCGCGGAGCTCGCGCCGCTGCGAGCGCGTGGCCTGCGTCGCGCCGCCCGGATTACGTCGCTTGCGTGAGCGCCGCTTTGACTTCTGTCCGGCCATTTCACGATCAGGATAGGGAGATCCCATTTGCGCCACGCACCCCCGCTCCGCATTAGAGTTCGTGTATGAACGCCCAGAAGCCGCTCGAGTTGATCCTGGCGAGGAACCTGCTCTCCAGCATCTCGACGCCGGCGTTCCTCGTCGGAGAGCAGGGCGCGCTGCTCTACTACAACGAAGCCGCCGGGGCGATGCTCGGGCGCGGGTTCGAGGAGAGCGCCAACATGTCGGCCTCGGAGTGGACCGACGAATTCGGTCCGTTCGGACCCGATGACAGACCGCTTCCGTACGACGAGATACCGGCTACTCTCGCCGTACGTGACAATCGTCCGTATCACGGAAAGTTCCGGATCCGGGCAGCCGGCGGCGAGCATCGAGACATCGCCGCCAGCGCGATCCCAATCGTCGGGCTGGGAGGCTCGAGCGGCGCGATCGTGATTTTCTGGCCAGTCGACGGATCCGATCAGGGAGAGAGTGGATGAAGATCAAGGTTTGGGGGGCCAGGGGATCGATTCCTGCGCCGGGTCCGGAAACGATGCGCTACGGCGGCAACACCTCGTGTGTCGAAGTCACGTTGTCGGACGGAAGCACGCTGATCCTCGATGCCGGTACGGGGATCCGGAACCTCGGCCTGGCCCTCCCGCGCGTCGAGCAGCCGATTCACATCCTGCTCACCCATCTCCACCTCGATCACATCCAAGGCCTGATGTTCTTCGCCCCCGCCTTCCGACCCGAGTCGGAGATCACCATCTGGGGTCCGGCGTCGCCCGAGGCGACCCTCCAGGATCGGGTGGCCCGGTACATCTCAGCCCCGCTGGCCCCGGTCGAAGTCCGCGAGCTCCCGTCCCAGGTCTCCTTCCGCGAAGCGGAGCCACTCGAATGGGAGATCGGCCCGGCCCTGATCCGCGCCCAGGCGGTCAACCATCGCGGCCCGACGCTGGGCTACCGGATCGAGGACGAGGGCTGCGTGCTGGCCTACATCCCCGATCACGAGCCGGGGCTGGGCGCTCCGCTGTCGGCGCTCGAGGACGACTGGATCTCCGGATTCGAGCTCGCGCGCGACGCGACGATGCTCATCCACGACTGCCAGTACACCGACCAGGAGTACCCGGCGCACCTCGGCTGGGGGCACTGCCCGCTCTCGGACGCGCTCGGCTTCGGCCAGCGCGTGGCGGCCAAGAAACTGCTGCTGTTCCATCACGACCCGCTGCACTCCGACGACTTCCTCGACACGTTCTCCGGTGAAGTCTCGATCCGCTGGAGTGAGATCGGCGGCAACCCGGACTGCATCGAGCTCGCGACCGAGCGCCGGGAAATCGAGATCGCCGTGGCGCCGGCGATCCCCGCGGTAAAAGCCTCCTAGCAGTTCGCTCGACCCCGGCCGGGGTCGCCGCATCGGAGATCCGTTTAGCCATGGGCCGGTCGCCTAAGGCCGGGCGCGGTGCTGCCGAAACAGCACTCAGGGGAAGCCGGGACCCACCAGCCAAACCGCACAGGTGGCGAATCGAGAATCCCGTGATAAGCGTCCGCGCGTCCATAACCCAGGTCAGAGCCCGCTTCCGGGCTGAGCAGGGATACACGCTGATCGAGGTCCTCGTGGTGCTCTCGATCCTGTCGGCCGTGGCCGGCTTGCTGATGGCCCCGCTGGTGCTGGGCCAGCGCGAGCAGACCCGCGACGCCAACTACGCGTTCGCTCAGCAGGATGCGCGCAACGGGCTCGACGCGATGGTCAGCCAGATCCGCCAGGCCACCAGCATCATCAGCAGCGGTCCCAACTTCGTCGAGATGACCGTCACGCTCGGCGGTGTCGCCGAGCACGTCCTGTACGAGTGCGACATCCCGCAACCGGGAACGGCTTACCGAGAATGTATGCGGGCGCAGTCGGCCGCCGGCAGCCCGCTCCCGCCGCTGACCGGCGCCGCGGTGGGGCTCACCAACCTGACCAACGGCACGGTCAGCAGTCCCGTCTTCAGCTTCGGCCCCGATCCGATCGCGCCGTACTACATGACGGCGACGGTGTCCATCCCGGCCTCCGACGGCGCCGCCGGCGGTCTCAGCCATTCGATCGTGCTCAGCGACGGCGCGCTGATGCGCAACGAGAACGTGGGGAACTGATGACCGGGCGCCTACCCCGATCCGGCCAATGGCCGGCCTACCACGCCGGGGCCGCCGGGCAGGCCGGCTTCACGCTCATCGAGCTGATGATCGCGATCACCGTGCTGGCCATCGGAATCCTCTCGATGCTGATGGCCTTCGACGTGTCCCGCAAGCTCTCGCTGGTCAGCGAGCGCAGCGCCGCGATGGCCCACGCCGCGCAAAAGGAGATCGAGCGGCTCGAGGGCATTCCGTACAGCCAGATCGGGCTGACCAGCACGCCGGCCACATCGACGGACTCGACCAACCCCGACTTCTACGTGACCGCGGGGCCGCCGGCCACTTTCGCCTGGGACCGCACCACGCTGTCGAGCGAGAACCTCGACGTCGACAGCACCAACGGCACGGTCGCGCCGGCCCAGACCTGGTCGGAGGGCCTGCTCAGCGGTCAGCTCTACGACTTCGTCACCTGGACCAGCGACCCGAAGTGCGCGCCCGGGTGCCCGGCCTCACAGGACTACAAGCGAATCACGGTGGCCGTCACCATGCCCAGCGGCCTGCACCCCACGCCGGTGTTCGTCTCCAGCGTGGTCGCCGACCCGCACGCGGCGCCGACCGGCGGGATCAGCAACGGAAACAGCGGCAACCCGTTGAATGACCCGAACACGACCTGTCAGAACGGCGCGGGGACCCGGGTCTCCTGCACCTCGCCGATCGACTCGGGCAACCCCAACACCTTCTACCTGCACGACTGGCCCGCCACCACCAGCGGGACGCCACAGCTGCCTACCGCCAGTCACGCCACGCATCCCACCGTCGGCGTCGCCGGCGGCCTGCTCTGCACGACCGTGCCGCTTCTTGCTCAACTCCTCTCGAACATCACCGGATGCCCGGTCCCCGACCTGATGGACGCCAATCCCCCGGCGGCCCCCGCCGGGACCACCCCCCCGCTCTACCAGTACTCGACCGATCAAGCCACCACCGGCTACCCCGGCGGCCGGCTGCTCGCGCCCACCTGCTCAAACGGCACCGGGTGTGGGACGAAGTCGACCTCCGACTGCAACGGCGGCTCGTGGGCCAGCAACCTGCTCAGCGTCCAGAGCCAGTTCTGGGTCAGCTCGCCGGTGACGGCGACGACGACGCTGACCGGAGACGGCGGGATCAGCATGTTCACCCAGACCGCGAACAGCGCCCAGGCGGCGGTCAGCTTCTGCATCGAGATCTACGACGTCCCACCGTCCGGCGGCACGGCCGGCTCGCTGGCCGACCTGCTGGCCTGGCCCCCGGTCGACCTCGGAGGCGCCGGTTACGTGGGCGCCGTCGACCCCCAGACCGGCGGCAACTGGCCGACCGGCCCGAGCCAGGTCTCTTACATCTTCAACTTCCGCGGCTCCTCCGGCACGGTCAGCCTCGCCCCCGGGCACCGGCTGGGCGTGCGCATGTGGATCAAGGCGAACCTCAATCTGCCGATCGCCCTGCTCTACGACAACCCGCTCTATCCGAGCGAGATCCAGCTCAACACGCAATGAGCACGATATCTCCTCGAGCGCTTGTCCGACCCCTCCGCGAAGAGCGGGGCAGCGCGATGATCATCGCGGTCATGGTCCTGATGATCACCGCCGTGCTGGCCGGAGCGGCGGTCACCGTCGCGGTCCAGAACAACCACTTCACGCGCGCCGACGTGAACCGCAAGAACGCGCTCGAGGCGGCCGAGGCAGGCCTCCAGGTCGCGGTCTACCGGCTCAACATGCTCCGGCCGGACGACATCCACTGTGTCGGCGACGCCGTGGCCAGCCCGGACACGACCGGCACCTGCGCCAGCTCGGCCTATTCACTGGGCAACGGGTCCACGTACGCCTACTACACGACCCCGACGCTGGGCACGGGCGGTACCTGCGTCGGGCTGACCGTGATCGGCGACACCAACATCTCGCAGCGCTGCGTGACCGCCGTCGGATCGAGCGGCGGCCTGACCGTCCGGTCCCAGATCCGCGCTGCCGCGTTCGGGGCCCAACCGCTGTTCCCGGTCAACGGCATCACCGGGCTGAAGAGCATCACCAACGTCAACAACGCGCAGATCGGCGGCTGGGAGGCGTCCAACGGCCAGATCACCTCGGCGAACAACGTGTTGATCACCGGCAGCCTCGAGCTCGGTCCCGCCGGCAGCTACAGCTACTCCAACGGCGCGAGCAACCCGGCCAAGGTCGCCCTCTCCAGCCCGATGGTGCTCTCGCCGGTCAACCCCGGCACCTCGAATCAGACCTCGCTGGCGGCCTGCCCGACCCGGGCCAACGCGGGCTTCCCGGCCTGCAACGACGACTACCGGATCAGCAACTACCTGAACAACCCCACTCACCCCACCGCTCCGTATGACCAGTCGACCGGCGTCAGCTTCAACGCGGCCACCCGGGTGATCTCGCTGAACAACAATGCGTCGATCACCCTGGGCGGCGGGATCTACAACTTCTGCTCGTTCTCGGCTTCCAACAACGTGACGATCAATCTGGCCCCAGGTACGAAGACCGAGATCATCATCGATTCCCCCGACGATCCCGGCTCCGGCTGCGCCGCGGGGAGCGGCACGTTGAACGCCTCCAACAACGCCACCTGGAACACCCTGTCGAGCGATCCGACCGCCCTCCAGCTCTACGTGTACGGCCTCAGCAACGGGACCAACGTGGTCAATTTCTCCAACAACGGGCTGTTCTCGGGAGTCCTCTACGCGCCGCAGTCGACGATCAACCTGAGCAACAACGCCGCGTTCACCGGAGCCATCTCCGGCAACGTGGTCAACCTCTCGAACAACTTCACGTTCAACTGGGGAGCCACCGCCGGAACGCTCCAGGCTTCCTCGACGGGGCTCTACTACCGGACCGCCTGGGCCCAGTGCACTCCACGGCCGACCACCGTTTCCGCGCCCGGTTCAGGGTGTGGCTGAGACGCCCGGCTGAGCGCGGCAAGCTCTACCCTGCTGGGTAGATGGCCTGCCGGCTCGCCAGGATCCTCAGCGTCGTGCTTGCCGCCACGGCGCTCGGCGGGCTGGGCAGCGCGCTGTCCCCCGCCCCGGCCCGGGCCGACGGCGATCCGGCCAGCGACGTGTTGCTGGGCGAGGACGTCTTCTTTCCCTACGCGCCCCAGGTCACGGCCGCCCTCCAGCGGACGCTGAACGCGGAGACGGCAGCCGCGCGCAAGGTCCACGCCCCGATCAAGGTCGCGCTGATCGCCTCGCCGGTCGACCTCGGCGTGATCCCCGACCTGTTCGACAAGCCCCAGCAGTACGCCAACTTCCTGGATCAGGAGATCAGCTTCCAGTCCAAGCAGCCGCTGCTCGTGGTGATGCCGGCCGGCTACGGCACGCAGGGTCTGCCGGCCGGCGCCGCCAGCGCGATCGCGGCGTTGCCCAAGCCCGCCGGCAAGCAGAGCAACGACCTCGCTCGCGCCGCCGTCGTCGCCGTGTCCAGGCTCACCGCCAGCGAAGGGCACCCGATCACCGGCGTCCGCGGGCTGCCCGGCGGCTCCTCCTCCGGCGGCGGATCGAACAGCACGATCCTGATCGTGCTCATCGCCGCCGCCCTCCTCACCGCCTCCGCCCTCGGCATCATCACCCTCCGCCGCCGACGGACCCCCGCCTAGCGCGCGAGTCAACTCCAGCGGTTGCGGCCGGCGCGGAGGGCGCGGAGCTCAGAGACCCCGTAGGGCGCGTCCTGGTCGGCCTCGCGGTGCAGGGCGCCGGGGAGGAGCCGGACGGGCTGGTCGACCTCGCGCACGCCGCCGGCGCCGTCTGGCCACATCCGGATCACCCGCGCGCCCGGGCGCGAGGCGACGCACTCGGCGAACTCGGCGCCGCGGTAGAGGATGGCCGCGCCGTCGTCGGCGGCGTAGCCGGGCGGCAGCTCGCCGCTGGCCACCGCGGCTCGGTAGACGGGCAGGCGCTCGGCTTCGCCGTCGAGGTGGACGGTCAGGCTCCCCGGGAGCAATCCGAGTCCGCCGACCGGCTCGGGCCACCCGCCGCTCATGCTGACGCCGCCCTGAAACCAGCACATCGCGCCGGCGCTCAGACCGGCCAGCACGATCCCTCGGGTCCAAGCGGTGCGCATCGTCTCGTCGATGCCGTGCTCGCGCCAGATCGCCAGCATGTTGCGCATCGAGCCGCCCCCGACGTAGATCGCGTCCTGCGCCAGCAGATGCTCGACCGGGTCGATCCGGTCCCGGCCGAGGTGGAACAGCGAAACGATGCTCGGCTGGCACGGCCAATCACCGAAGCGCTCGTAGAAGCGGGTGACCTGATCGCGCGGGTCGCCGCTCGCCGTGGGCAGGAAACACACCCGGGGCACGGACTTGCCGGTGAGCTCGAGCACGAACCGGTCAAGCGCGGGCGTGCGCTCGTGCATCGTGAACCCACCCCCACCCATCGCGAGGATCTGCCGGCCGTCGCTGCGATCGCCAGCCGGCCGCTGGTTCACGCCGCGATCGCCGCCCCGCCGCTGTGAACCTCAAGCTCGGTCACAGCGCCAAGATAGCGGACCGACAACTCCCGCTCGATTGCCCCTCCTTCCCCGTCGGAGCTCACGTACATGGCCCGTCCCCCCGGGCGCGAGGAGACCGCCTCAGCGAGTTCGGTGCCGACGAAGTGCAGTGCCGCGGAGTCGCCGGCGCCATAGCCGGGCGGGGCCCCGGCGGCGATCGCGCCGGTGAACTCGTCGCGGCGCCCCGTCTCCTCGTGGTAGTGCACGGCGTTGCTCCAGGGCAGGAAGCCGAGGGCTTCGATGTGGCGCTGCGGGCCCTCGTGAAAGCCGCTGACGGAGTGCGAGAACCAGCACAGCGATCCCGCCGAGCCGCCGCAGAGCACGACGCCGGCCTGCCAGGCCTCGCGCAGCGCCTCGTCAATGCCGTGCGCGCGCCAGGTCCCGAGCAGTGACACCAGGCTTCCGCCGCCGACGTAGATCAGATCCTGGGCGAGCAGATGCGCGCGTGGGTCGCCGACGCCGGTCTCGCGGCGGAACAGGGAAATGTGCGACGGTTCACACCGGCTGGCCGGAAACGCGCGGTAGAAGCGCACCACGTAGTGGTCGGCGTCACCACTGGCGGTCGGCAGAAAGCAGACGCGCGGATGTTCGACTCCGGTGAGCGAGAGCACATGGTCGTCGAGCAGCGTGTTGCCCCACTCCATCGAGAACCCTCCACCTCCGAACGCGACGATCTGTGGGGGACGTGTCCGCATATGCGGAACGTAAGCCGCGCGAGCGCCCCGGTCATTGGCCCGATGGCCAAATCGGACCGGGTCCGAGGATGGCCAACGGATAAGGTCGTTGCGGTGAAACTCCTGGAAATCGGCGGGTGACGGCGTGCGCGCGCTGCTCCAGAGGGTCCGCGAGGCCACCGCTCTGCTGGCCCGGCCGGGTGAGGCCAACGTCAGCGGGCGCGAGCTGTGGCGGATCGGGCGGGGCGTGCTCAGCCTGGTGATCGCCATCACCAACCTGATCGGAGCCTGCGCGGTGCTGGTGATCGCCGCCTTCGTGGTGCCGATGCCGACTGTGCCCCACCTCGACCACGTGCGGTCGATCAACGCGATCGCGGCGGCGATCTACGTCGCCTTCGCCATCCCGATCGGCGTTCTGCTCGGGACGCGAGGGCTACTGCGGCTGCGGCGCTGGCTGCTCGAGGAGCGCCCGGCCACCCGCGCCGAGACCGTCGCCGTCCTGCGGGCGCCGCTGCGGCTGTTCGCGCTCACGGTCATCCTGTGGTTCGGCGCGGCGCTCGGGTTCGGCGCGCTCAACCTCGTCTACTCGACGACGCTCGCGCTGCGGGTGACGATCATCGTGGCGACCACCGGCATCGTGACCGCGGCCTGCGCGTACCTGCTCACCGAGTTGCTGCTGCGACCGGCGGCCGCTCGCGCGCTCGAGCATCGGGGCCCGGGACGCCTGGTCGTGCCCGGCGTCGCCACGCGTGCGGTGCTGGCCTGGATCCTGGGCAGCGGCTTGCCCGTGTTCGGCGTGGTGGTGATCGGAGTGCTCGCGCTCACCGGCGATCCGTCGGCCACGCGGCACCAGCTCGGCATCGCCATGGTCGTCCTCGGCGGCACCGGGATCCTGGTAGGCCTGCTCGCCGTGACCGTGGCAGCGCGCGCCACCGCCGACCCGGTCGACTCCGTGCGCCGGGCGCTGCAGCGCGTGCAGCGCGGCGATTTCGACGTGCGCGTCCCGGTCTATGACGCCACCCAGATCGGGCAGCTGCAGCTCGGCTTCAACGAGATGGTGGCGGGGCTGGCCGAGCGCGAGCGGATTCGCGAGGCGTTCGGCACGTACGTCGATCCCGACGTCGCCGCCCGCGTGCTGGAGGAGGGCACCAGCCTGGCCGGCGAGCAGCTCGAGGTCACGATCATGTTCATCGACGTCCGCAACTTCACCGGCTTCGCCGAGGAGACCCCCGCCGACCAGGTGGTGGCGGCGATCAACGAGCTGTTCGAGCAGTTCGTGCCGGTCATCCACGACCACGGCGGCTGGGTCGACAAGTTCGTCGGCGACGGCTTGCTCGCCGTCTTCGGGGCTCCCCGGCGCCTGCCCGATCATGCCGACCAGGCGCTCGCCGCCGCGCTCGAGATGGCCGGCGCTCTGACCTCCTCGCGCGACCTGACGATCGGGATCGGCCTGAACTCCGGCCCGGTCGTCGCCGGCAACATCGGCGGCGCGGGTCGCCTCGAGTTCAGCGTGATCGGCGACGCCGTCAACGTCGCCGCGCGGGTCGAGGCCGCCACGCGAGACACCGGCGACACGATCCTCCTCACCGAGCGCTGCAAGGAGCTTCTGAAGGCGCCCCATCCCCGGTTGGTCGAGCGCGGCGACGTCGCGCTCAAGGGCAAGACCGAGCCGGTCCGCCTCTACGCCCCCGAGCTCGACCAGCCCGGCCGGCCGGACGAGCCGGCTAGTACGACCTAGGCGGAGGTCGACGTCGGGACGTCGGGCGCGACCTCTCGGAACAGCCCGGTGACCACGAACACGACCTGCTCGGCGATGTCGACCGTGTTGTCGCCGACGCGCTCCAGGCAACGCGCCACCAGGATCATGAACATCGCCCACTCGCGCAGCTCGAGATCGTCGCCGACCTCGACCGCGCGACGGAAGATCTGGCGGTTGAGCTGGTTGATCTCGGCATCCTGGCGGACGAGATCCTGGGCCAGCTCGACGTTGCGCTGGGAGAACGCCTCCTTGGCCTGCGACACCTGCGATCGGGCCAGCTGTCCCATCCGCTCGATCGCGTCGAGGATGTCCTTGTCCTTGGGCTGCTCGTAACCCGAGAGCGGCACCAGCTTCGCCACGTTGACGCACTGATCGCCCATCCGCTCGACGCAGCGGATGATGTGCAGCAGCGCGGCCACGATCCGCAGGTCGGTGGCCACCGGGGCCTGACGGGCCAGCAGCGAAAGGACCCCCTGGTGCACCTCCAGATAGCGCCCGTCGATCCGGTCGTCGTCGGCCACCACCATCGAGGCCAGCTCGACGTCCTGGTAGCTGAGCGACTCGAGTCCGCGATCGAGCTGCTGGATCACGAGGTCGAGCCCGCCCATGGTCTGCCGCTCGAGCTCCTTCAGCGACTCCCTGAATTGGTGCCGCGTCTCATGCATGGACATCGGCTACCCGAACTTTCCGGTGACGTACCGCTCGGTTCGTTCGTCCTTGGGATTGGTGAAGATCGTGCTGGTGGCGGCGTGCTCGACCAGCTCGCCGTCGAGCATGAACGCCGTGGTGTTGGCCACCCGCGCCGCCTGCTGCATGTTGTGGGTCACGATCACGATCGTGTAGCGCGCCTTGAGCTCGTCGATCAGCTCCTCGACCTTGAGCGTGGCCACCGGATCGAGCGCCGAGCAGGGCTCGTCCATCAGGATCACCTCGGGCTCGACCGCGACGGTGCGGGCGATGCACAGGCGTTGCTGCTGGCCGCCGGACAGGCCGACTCCCGGCTCGTTCAGCCGGTTCTTGACCTCGCCCCACAGCCCGACCGACCTCAGCGCCTTGTGGACCCGCTCACGCAGGTTGTCGCCGCGCTGGCCGGTCAGCCTCAGCCCGGCGGCGACGTTGTCGAAGATCGACATCGTCGGGAACGGATTCGGCTTCTGGAAGACCATCCCGATCAGACGGCGCACCGAGGTGACGTCGACCCCCGGGTCGTAGACGTTGAACTCGTCGAGGGTGACGGTGCCCTCGGCCCGGGCGCCGGGGATCTCCTCGTGCATCCGGTTGATGCAACGGACCATCGTCGACTTCCCGCATCCCGAGGGGCCGATGATCGCCGTGACCTCGTTGGCCGGAAAGCCGATGCTGACTCCCCTGACGGCATGGTTCTCGCCGTAATAGGCGTGGAGGTCGCTGAGCACGACGCCGTGAGCATCCCCCGCGGGCGCTTCCTCGCTGATCGTCTTTGCGGTCGTGGCTCGGTTCTGAGCCGGGGGCTCTGCGGCGGACACCTCGGCAGGCTCTTTCTTCTGGGTATCAGGGGGGATCATGCCAGGCGGCTCCTTCGTTGGGCGAATCGCGCGATCAGGTTGAGGATCAGGATCATGGCCACGAGCGTCAGCGCCGCGCCCCAGGCTCGGTCGTAGAAGTTGTTGGTGTTCTGGCCGAGGTCGTCGAAGATCTGGGTCGGCAGGGAGTTCATCGGCCCGCTGAGGCTGCCGGAGAGCACATGGGCCGCGCCGATCGTGAACAGCAGCGGGGCGGTCTCGCCGGCGCCGCGGGCGATGGCCAGGAGCGAGCCGGTGACCAGGCCCGATCTCGCCGTCGGCAGTACGACGCGCGCCACCACGCGCCAGCGCGGCGCGCCGAGGGCCAGCGCCGCCTCCCGCAGGCTCGCCGGCACCAGGTTCAGCACCACCTCGGCCGAGCGAATCACGATCGGCAGCATCAGCAGCGCCACCGCCACCGACCCCTTCCAGGCGGTGTAGTCGCCGCCGACGTGTCCGACCACCAGCACGATGTAGATGAACAGGCCGAAGACGATCGAGGGCACGCCGGTCATCACGTCGACGAAGTAGCGCACGATGTTGGCGAACCGCGACTGCTTGCCGTACTCGGTCAGGTACAGCGCCACGCCGATCCCGGTCGGCACGGCCAGCAGCGTGGCCAGCCCGATCATCTCGAGCGTGCCCAGGATCGCGCTGCGGATCCCGCCGATGTTGCAGGGCGGCGGCGGCGGAGCACCGGGGACGTGCGGGAAGCATTGACTCAGGTTCGGATCGGTGGTGAAGAAGTTCCCGTTGATCGAGCTGAGACCCTTCTTCAGCAGGTAGTAGAGGATCAGGACGAGCGGAACCAGCGCGATCACCGTGCCGGTTGCCAGCACCCCCCTCATGATCTTGTCGGTGCGGCGGCGTCGGGGGCTGATCGACGGGAGGCCTGACAATCGCGGCGTAGTCGTGCTCATGCCTGGCCCGTTCCCGGCTCGAGCTCGGTGATTCCGGGCAGCGCGGCGCCCCCGCCCGGGCGACGCCAGCCCCGCCCGCCCTTACGGCCGCCGATCCGCCCCGCCCGCACCACGTATTGGCGCGCGATCAGGTTGACCGCGAGCGTCAGCACGAACAGGATCAGCCCAGCCGCCAGCAGCGAGGACTTGTACAGCGGCGTGCTCTCGGCCTCGCCGAACTGCAAAGCGATCACGCCGGCCAGCGACTGTCCCTGCTGGAAGATCGAATGTCCGAGCGTGGTCGATCCGCCGATCACGTAGGCCACGGCGATCGTCTCGCCGACCGCGCGGCCGAGGCCGAGCATGGCGCCGCCGGTGATGCCGGGACGCGCGTAGGGAAGCACCGAGATCCGGAGCATCTCCCAGCGGGTCGCCCCGAGCGCCAGGGCCGCCTCCTTGTGCTCGGAGGGCACGGTGGCGATCACCTCTCGGGAGATGGCCGAGACGATCGGCAGGATCATGATGGCCAGGATCAGGCCGGCCACGAAGTAGCTCGGTCCCGCCACCTGGCCGGCCCAGAAGGGCAGGAACGAGAAGGTGTTGGCGAGCCACTGCTGAAAGCCGCGCAACTTCGGGGCGAGCACGATGAAGCCCCACAGGCCGTAGACGACCGACGGCACCGCGGCCAGCAGATCGACCAGGATGGCCAGCGGAGCGCGCGCCCGGCGGGGGCACAACTCGGTCAGGTACAGCGCGGTGGCCACGGCGACCGGTACGCCGATGACCAGGGCGATGCCCGCCGTCAGCAGCGTCCCCAGCAGCATCGGCCACGCCCCGAATGTGCAGGCATGACCCGTGGCGCAGGCGGAGCCCTGGCCCAGCTGCGAGATGTCCCAGTTGTTGTGGAACAGGAAGTTGGCGACGCCGACGTGGCTGAACGCACTCGAGGACTGCCCGACCAGCACCACGAAGAACGCAGCCAGCAGCACGAGCACGCCGGCAGCGATGCCGGCGAGCCCGAACTGCAGGATCTGATCCGGAAGCCGACCGAGCGGCGACCGCCCCAGCGAGGGGCGACCGCCGCCGATCGTTACGTGAGCTTCCACCTGGTTCTCGCTAGGAGACCGGCGACCCGTTGCATTGCATCTGCGCCAGCTGCGCCTTGGCCTTGGCCAGCAGCGGAGCCGGCAGCGGCGCGTAGTCCAGCTGCTCCTCCACCATCTGCCCGGCGCCGAGGCCGTAGGTCAGGAACTTCTTGACCCCCGAGGCCGCGCTCTGCGAGCGGCCCGCCTTGCACATGTCCTTGTAGATCACGACGAACGTCTGCGACGTGATCGGGTAGGACGCGGCGCCCCCGGCGTTGATCGTGCTGACCGCCAGGTTCGCCGGGACGGCAGCACCCAGCGCCGCCGCCGAGGCCGCCTGCAGCGTCGGCGGCACGAATGCCCCCGCCTGGTTCTTGATCGCCGCGGTGGTGAAGCCGTTCTGCAGGGCGTACGCCTGCTCGACGTAGCCGATCGAGCCGGGCGTCTGCTTGACCGCCGCCGCAACTCCGGCGTTCTTCGGGGCGCCCGTGCCGGTCGGCCACTTGGCCGTCTTGTCGGGCACGCCGGCCACCTTGACCCACTGCGGGTCGGAGTCGGCCAGGAAGGTCACGAAGCCCTTGGTCGTCCCCGACGAGTCGGAGCGGTGGACCACCGTGATCGAGCTGCTGGGCAGGCTCACGCCCGGGTTCAGCGCCTTGATCGCCGGGTCGTCCCATTTCTTGATCGTGCCGAGGAAGATCTCGGCCAGCGTCTTGCCGTCGAGCTTCAGTCCTGCCTTCACGCCGGACAGGTTGTAGGAGACGGTGATCGCGCCGAAGGCGATCGGGAACTGCAGCACCGGACCCTTGCCGGCCGAGATCTCGGTCGGCTTCTCGGCCGGGTCGCTCCCGGCGAAGTCGATCGTCGAGCCCTGCAGGCCGGCGATCCCGGCGCCGGAGCCGAGCGGGTTGAAGTTCACGGTCAGCCCCTGCTTGGACAGGTTCTGACCCCACTGGTCATAGATCGGGGCGGCGAACGTCGACCCGGCTCCGTTGATCGTGGCCGAACCGCCGGACGAGGTGCTCGTCGTGCTGGCCGCGCTCGAGGACGCGGCAGGGGTCGCAGCGGAACTGCTGGAACTCGAACTCGAACTGCTGCTGGAGCCGCACGCAGCGATCCCGAGCGACGCGGCGACGGTCATCGCGACCGCGCCTAAGCGACTTTTTCTCAACTTCTTTCTCCTTAATCGATGTGCGCCGAAGTCTCCGGGCAACCCGGGCCCCAGGTGTTACCTAGTTGTGAACCGACCGTTTTCATGCTGTTGGTGCTCGGCCGCCAGCCGGTAGCCGAACCCGAAGTGCGTATGGATGAAGCGCCAGGCGGGTAACGCCCGCTCGAGCTTTACGCGCAGCTTGCGTACGTAGACGTCGACGGAGCGATCGCCGGGTCTCAGGTCCTTCCCCCAGACCAGGCTGAACAGCTCCTCGCGAGACATGATCCGATCGACCCGCCTGGCCAGCTCGGTGAGCAGGCGAAGCTCGCGGATCGACAGCGTCAGCGTGTGACCGCTGGCTCTGGCCAGATGCTCGTCTGGATAGATCTCCAGTGGCCCGACCTGGAGCACCTCCTGACGCGACGAAGCGATTGCAGCCACGGCGCAGGATGCTCGTCGCGCCGGCCTCTCACGGCGTTACCGATCCGTGAACCAGGTGTGAAGAAGTTGTTACCGGGCCAGCAAGTGGGCGAGCTGGGATTCCAGCTCGATGCCCTCGGGTCCCGGCACAACCGCCCCGGACGTGACGTGGGCGGGGAGCCCATCCGGGAATCCCAACTCGTCGTCCGGCTCGGGCGCGAAGCGGTAGCCCACTCCGAAGTGCGTGTGGATGTAACTCCACTGCGGCGACGCGGTCCTGAGCTTCTGGCGCAGCTTCCGCACGAACACGTCGACGGAGCGATCACCGTGGGCCATCGCGTAACCCCAGACCCGCTCGTAGATCTCCTCGCGACGCAGCACGCGATCGGACTGCGAGAGCAGGTTGAGGATCTCGAACTCGCGTGCCGTCAATTCGAGGCTGGCCTCGCCGGCGTAGGCCTGATAGAGGTCCGGGCGGATCGAGATCTCGCCGACCACCGTCGCGTCCTGGAGGTCGGGAATCTCGCTGCGGCGATGGCGGCGAATCGCCGCCTCGACCACGCAGATCAGCTCCTCCGCGTGACACGGCTTGGTCATCCAGGCGTCAGCACCGAGCCGGAGCCCGCGCACCCGCTGGGCGACCGACGACGGGCCGGTGCAGATGATCACGGCCAGCCCGGGCAACCGCGCGCAGACGCGCTCGATGTACTCCCAGCTCCCGGGGCCGAGCACGCTGAGGTCGAGCATGATCGCGTTCAGGCGCATCGTCACGAGCGCTTCCGGGGTAACCGGGTTGGAGAGCGCGCGGAGCTCCCACCCGAGCGCGTCGAGCCGGTTGGACAGGACCTGCATGAATCCGGGGTCGCGGTCGATCACCGCCAGCCGGAGCCGGTTCTGCGAGCGCTGCGGGATCGGCCCACTCTGAGATCCCGATGGTGCGCCGCTCACGTGGGGCGACATAGGGGTCACTGTAAACCACACCGCGGCTCCCCACGCGTCCGCCGCCCGCCCGGTAACACCCTGGTTACACGCAAAATGCGGGTAATCGGTCGATTCCGCCGGGGTTTCCGGTTCTGCGGGGTCGTTCACAGGATCTTGCTCGGTCCGTAACCGCGTATTCACCGGTGCGAGTCCCGCTCCCCCTACTTTTCCAGCCGTGACGCCGAGCCTGCTCAGGGGGGGCGCGAACCCACCCGATGCCGCGCTGCGCTGCGGCGGCCTCGAGATCAATCCCAACGGGATGCGGGTATTCGCCTCCGGTCGCCCCGTCGAGCTGACCGGGCGAGAGCTCGAACTGCTGGTCGCGCTGGCCGTGCGCCGCAACCGCGTCGTGCCGCGGGCGGTGCTCTACGAGCTCGTGTGGCACCAGCGAATGGCCTACCGTGACCGCTCCGTCGACGTGATCGTGCGCAAGCTACGGGTCAAGCTGGCGGCCGCCTGCCCGGGCTGGAGTTTCCTCCACACGCACTTCGGGGTCGGCTACCGATTCTCGCCCGAGCGGGTCGACCCACAGGGTTAAGCGGCTCGCTCGGCGGGCGGCGGCGGTACCCTGTCCGCCGTGCAGTTCCAGGCGTCACGGCGCGGCCGCCACCGGCTCCGGCGGCCCCTCCTGGTCGCCGGCAGTGCCCCGTTCGCGGCGCTGGCCTGGCCCGCCTCGGCGGACGCGCATGGCCTGGTCGGGCGGGCCTACCTGCCGGTGCCGGCATGGCTGTTCGCCTGGGCCGCCGGCATCGTCCTGATCGTGTCGTTCGTCGCGCTCGGATCGCTGTGGTCCAAGCCGCGTCTCGAGCACCCCGTCGCGCGTCGCCTGTTCCGCCTCCCGGCGTGGGCGGAGCCGCTCCTCGGCGCGCTCGGCGTCGCCCTGTTCGCCGTCGTCGTGCTGAGCGGGATCGTAGGCAGCCAGCTGCCCACGGCAAACCTCGCGCCGACCGCCGTATTCGTCCTGTTCTGGGTCGGGCTGCCGCTGCTCAGCGCGATCGTCGGTGATCTGTTCATGGCGCTGAACCCGTGGCGGGCGATCGCCCGCCTGACCGTCTGGGTGCTGCGCCGGGCCGGCCTGATCGGCCGGTTCGGCCCGCCCCGCCCGTATCCGGAAGCGCTCGGGCGCTGGCCCGCCGCGGCCTCGATCGCGGCCTTCGCCTGGCTCGAGCTGGTATTCGTCGACAAGGACCATCCTGCGACGCTGGCGGTGCTGGCCGTCGCCTACGCGCTGGTGCAGTTCGTCGGGATGGCCTGGTTCGGGATCGAGCGCTGGACCGAGCGCGGCGACGGCTTCGCGGTCGCGTTCAACCTGTTCTCCCGCCTGTCCGCGTTCCAATTCCGCGATCGCGCGCTCTGGCTCCGGCGCCCGCTGTCCGGGCTGGCCGGCGTCAGCGCGATGCCGGGAACGGTTGCGCTCCTGGCCACGATGATCGGGACCACTTCGTTTGACGGGTTCATGAACGGCCCGATCTGGCGCTCGATCGCTCCATCCGCCGAACGCGGGTTCCGCCGCCTCGGGCTCGGGGGGACGGCGGCGCTGGAGCTGACCTTCACGATCGGCATGGTGGTCTGCGTGCTGATCTGCGCCGGTCTCTACTGGTTGGGCATCAAGGGAATGGAGTCGGTGTCCGAAGGGCGCAGCAGCCGGCAGCTCGGCACCGCGTTCGTGCACTCGCTCGCCCCGATCGCCTTCGGCTACCTGCTCGCCCACTATTTCTCGCTGCTGGTGACCCAGGGCCAGGCCACCGGGTATCTGATCTCCGATCCGTTCGGCACGGGATCGAACATCTTCGGGACCGCCGGCTCCCGGATCGACTACGGGCTGATCTCGGCCGCGCTGATCTGGTACGTGCAGGTGCTGGCCCTCGTCGGCGGCCACGTCTCGGGCCTGGCGCTCGCCCACGATCGCGCGCTCGTCGTCTACGGGAGCCCCGAGGACGCCGCCGATTCCCAGCGCTGGATGCTGGTGGTGATGGTCACGTTCACCTGCCTCGGTCTGTGGCTGCTGTCTGCGGTGAACACGTGATCCGGCCGTTTTCCACCCGGCGCCGTCTCGGCGGGAACCTAACTTCCGCTTTGCGCGTCCCTAACCTCGAGGCGTGATCATCGAACCCATGACCAATAGGCAGACCAGACTTCATCGCCCGGCACCGGCCACGGCGCTCGGCCCGCTTGTCGCGGTTCTGGCGCTCGCGCTGGCGCTGGCCGGATGCGGCTCGGCGTCAAAGTCGAGCTCATCCACGAGCTCGGCGCCGGCGACCACCACCCCGGCGACCACCACCCCGGCGGCGACCACCACCTCGACCGGAACACAGACCACCGCCAGCGGAGTGCTCCCCCCCGCCGTCGACGAGCTGGCCGCCGCCGAGCACCCGCGCGCGAGCCAGTTTCCGCCCGCCGCCGGTCACAGCCTGCAGGAGCTGGCTCGCACGGCCACCTCGGCCGTCCAGCTGGGGGCCGCCACCGGCGTGTTCGTCCCGGGACTCCGCCGGGTCGCCTTCGCGCTGAACGCCAGCTCGGGAGCGTTCGTGTACGCGCCGACCGCGCTCTACATCGCGACCGGCCCCTCCGCCGTCGCCCACGGTCCCTACCTGGCCCCGGCCGACCCGATGGGCGTCGAGGCGCAGTACCGCAGCAAACAGAACTCTGGACCCGGCGGGATCAAGGCGATCTACGGGACCGACGTGCCGGTGCCCCACAAGGGGACCTACGCGATTCTCGCGCTGACCCGGACCGCCAAAGGCGTGATCGGCGCGACCGGTGAGCTGGCCGTCGCCGCCTCCTCGCCGATCCCCGACGTCGGCCAGCGCCCGCCGGACATCGCGAGCGACACGCTGGCCAGCACCGGCGGCAACCTCGCCCTGGTGACCACGCGGATCCCGCCCGAGAACATGCACTCGGTCTCCTTCAACACGGTGCTCGGCAAGCGCCCGATCGCGCTGGTGATCTCGACCCCACAGCTCTGCGTGTCGCGGGTCTGCGGCCCGGTCACCGACATCGCCGTCCAACTCCAGCGCGAGTTCGGCAGCCGGATCGACTTCATCCACCAGGAGGTCTACGTCGACAACCAGCCGTCGAAGGGCCTGCGCCCGCAGCTGAAGGCGTTCCACCTGCAGACCGAGCCGTGGCTGTTCACGATCAATCGCCGCGGGGTGATCGCCGCGCGGCTTGAGGGCGCCTTCGGCCTGAACGAGGCCAGGCAGGCGCTGCTGGCGGCGCTGCGATGAGCGCGCGGCGCGGCTGCCTGGTCCTGGTCGGTGCGCTGCTGTCCGTGGCGGCGCTGGCCGGCTGCGGCTCCTCGGCGGGCGGGGCCGTGTCGGTGCCGACCATCGGCGCGGCCCGGACCTTCGCGCTGGGCGGCTTCACGCCCACGGCTCCGGTCGCGGTCGGCCGGCCCACGACGATCTCGTTCACGGTGCGGATGCCCGATGGTCGTCCACTTACGCGATACAAAATTGGATCGGGCCCCCATACAGGCGTGCACCTGATCCTGGTCCGCAACGACCTCGCCTACATCATCCACAAGCACCCCCCGATCGCCGCCGGCGGGCTCCTGCGCCAGACCGTCACATTCCCCGCCCCGGGCCCGTATCGCGTGCTCGTCGACCTGTATCCGAACATCCCGGGCGGCGCGCCGAACTTCCAGCTGTTCACGACGGTCAACGTGACGGGCAGGTACAAGCCGATCAAGTTGCCCCCCTTCCGGGCCGACGAGGTGATCGACGGCTACCACTTCGATATGCAGGGCACGCCCCACGTGCACGCCATCCAGGCGCAGTTCGTCCACGTCAACGTCACCGATCCGGCCGGTCACCAGGTCAAGTTCGAGCCCTGGTTCGGGGCCCTGGCCCACGCGATCTTCTTCCATCAGGGGTCGCTGGACTACTTCCACACGCATATCTGCGCTCCCAACGCCCTCAACTGTGGAACCTTGCCGGGGGTTGCCGCCACGCGGATCACCGGCGCCGCGACCGCTCCCGGGAAGCTGACGATCGGTGTACTGCTGGCCGTGCCCGGGACGTGGCGGCTGTTCCTGCAGTTGCGCCAGGGCAGTCGGATCCTGACTGCCCCCTACACCCTCAAGGTGAGCTGACGCGGGTCGGATGGTCTGGCGCAGGCGGTTATTCGTGGCCGCGGCCGCGGTCGCGGCCCTGCTCGTGCTCCCGAGCGCGGCGTCCGCACACGCCTACCTGATCAGGACCTCCCCGGTGGCCAGCGGCGTGCTCGACTCGCCGCCGGCCAAGGTCGCGCTGACCTACGACGAGGCGGTCGAGCCGCGCTTCGCGATCATCTCGGTGACCAGCGCGCAGGGCACGCAGGAGACCTCGGGCCCGGTGGCCCGGTCGGCGGCGGATCCCGACACCCTGGTGGTGCCCCTGCGCCCGCATCTGGCCCAGGGCTGGTACCTGATCTACTGGCGCGCGATCTCGGTCGACGGGCACCCGGTCCAGGGCGCGTTCACCTACGCCGTCGGCCCGAACCCGGGACCGGCGCCGCAGTTCCCCGTGCCGAACGTGTCGGCCACCGCGGTGACGGCGCAGCTGCTGATCGCCCGCTGGGTCATGTTCCTGTCGCTGATGGTCTCGATCGGGCTGTTCGCGCTACGGCTGGTGATCGCCCGACCGGTCCTCAGGCGCGTTCCCGGCACCAGGCTGCGGGCAATCTCGGCGGCGGCGATCGGATTCTCGGTGCTCGGGCTGATCGCCGTTCCGGTCTATCTCGACTTCTCGACCGCCAACGACTCGCTGCGCTCGGTGTTCGACCTCGGCACCCTGGTGCCGCTGTTTCGCGTGACCGCGTTCGGGCGGGCCTACGTCGACCTCGAGATCTGCTTTGCCCTGTTCTGCCTGGCGGCATGGGTGTCGCTGTGGGTCGATCGTCCCCAGCGCGGCCGGCGCTCGGTGGCCGAGATCGTCGCCAACACCGGTGCCGTGCTGGCGGCGGCGGCGGTGTTGATCGTGCCGGGTGCCGCCGGGCACGCGGCGCAGACCTCCCCGCGCGGCCTGTCGGTGCTGTTCGACTGGTTGCACCTGGTCTCCGGGTCGCTCTGGATCGGCGGGCTGCTCGGGCTGCTCCTGCTCTGGCGGAGCCTCCCGGCGGACCGGCGCGTCTCGGCGTTGTCCGTCGTGGTGCCGCGGTTCTCGAATGTCGCACTGGTATCAGTGCTGGTCCTGCTGGCCAGCGGGACCGGGGCCACGATCGATCACATGCCCGCGATCGACGCGCTCTGGGACACCAGCTACGGCGTGGCCATCCTGGTCAAGATCGGGCTGCTGCTGGGGGCCGTGGTGCTCGCCTCGGGCAACCTGCTGCGCACCAAGCCGCAGCTCGTCGCCGCCCGGGAGCGGCCCGAGCTCGGCGTCCCGGCCTCGAGGCTGCTGGCCCGCCTGATCAGCGCCGAGGCGATCATCGTGGCCGGCGCCATCTTCACCGCCGCCGTTCTCTCCAGCCTGGCGCCGCCGCCGCCGGCCTTCGCCCTGCAGAACTCCGCGCTCGCCTCGGTCGGACCGGGCCGCGTGGCCGCGACCGTCGAGCGAGCCGGTTACCGGCTTCAGGTGCTGGTCTCGCCGAACAAGGCGGCGGCCCCGGACTCGTTCGCGTTGCGGATCACCAAGGGCGGAGCCCCGGTCCGCGGCGCCAGCGTCACGCTCACCTTCAACCACACGGAGATGCAGATGCCCCAGCAGGAATACCAGCTGAAGGAGACCGGCCCGGGGGTCTACTCCCGCGCCGCACCGGCGCTGGTGATGGTCGGCAAATGGGCGCTGGCCTTCTCGGTGACGCCACCCGGATCGCCACCATTCACCGCGCTGATCCTCGACCAGGCGGACGGCTGATGGAAGGCTCGCCCCGCCCACCACTCGATGACCTCCGGGAGCGAGCGGTCGCGCTCTATCTCGCGGCGGCGATCGTCGCGCTTGGCGCTGGCGTCGCGGCGCTGATCGTCGCTATCGTTCTTGTCAAGGGCGCGCTATGAGGACGCCGGCCCGCTCCCGAATCCAGAAGGGCACCTGATGGCATCAAGGACCAAGCAAAAGGAAGAAGCTCGCGCCCGACGCCTGGCCGAGGAACAGGCCCGCGCCGCGCGCGCCACCCGTGAGCGCCGGCTGCGCATGCTGGCCGGCACCGTGATCGTGGCGATCGCCGTGGTCGTGATCGCGGTCGTGATCTCCAGCGGCGGCAGTAAGTCCGGGCTGAAGACCGGCACCGCCCAGAAGCAGACCGTCGCCTCGGTGTCGTCGCTGCTCACCGGCATCCCCCAATCCGGGACGACCCTCGGCAATCCCAAGGCGCCCGTGACGATGACCTACTTCGGCGACCTCGAGTGCCCGATCTGCCAGGACTTCACGCTCAATGGCGGATTCCCGCAACTGGTCCAGAACGACGTCCGCAGCGGCAAGGTGAAGATCGTCTACAAGGGCTTCCAGACCGCCACGCGCGACCCCACGGTGTTCCAGACCCAGCAGGTCGCGGCGATGGCCGCCGGCGCCCAGGACAAGTTCTGGGACTACACCGAGCTCTTCTACCACGAGCAGGGCCAGGAGGGCAGCGGCTACGTGACCGAGGCCTACCTCGACACGCTGGCCCGGCAGGTGCCAGGCCTGAACGTCACCGCCTGGCAGTCGGCCCGCGGCAACTCGAGCTACGCCTCCCAGGTCGGCGCCGAGGAGCAATCGGGCAACTCCCAGGGCATCACCGGCACGCCGACCCTGATCTTCACCGGTCCCAAGGGCAAGTCTCAGCCGAGCTCGGCGGTGCCGTCCTATTCAGACCTCCAGAAGTCGATTCAGCAGGTCTCGTGATCTCGCGGAGCCCTAGGCCGTCGTGAACCCGCGGATCCTCAGGCGCGTGATGCTGGTCCTCAACGTGATCGGGCTGGGCGTGGCGATCTACCTGACCTACGTCCACTACTCGGGGACCAAGCCGGCCTGCACCCTGGGCGGATCCTGCCTGAAGGTCCAGACCTCCCAATGGTCCAAGCTCGACGGCGTTCCCGTCGCTTTGATCGGCCTGATCGGCTACATCGCGATCCTGGTCAGTCAGCTCGTGCCCGACCGCGAGGAGACCCGGCTGGCCACCCTCGGGATGACCCTGATCGGCACCGGCTTCAGCGGCTACCTGACCTACCGCGAGCTCTTCTCGATTCACGCGATCTGTGAGTGGTGCGCCTCGAGCGCGGTGATCATGACCCTGCTGCTGATCTGCGCGGCGATCCGCTACGTGACGGGCCCGGGAATCGGGGCCGAGGCCGAGTCGGCCACGCCGGCGCCGACCTCGGCCGCCGTCGGCGCGGGCCGCTAGCAAGCACGACGATGGTGGCCTTCGCCCACCTGGGCCACTGGTACATACAGATCCTGTTCGCGGTTCCCGCGCTCGGGATCATCGGCTACATGACCCGTGACTCGCTACGCAAGCGGGCAGCGGCCAAGCGCGGCCGCCTCGCGCCCCCTCAGCGCGATGCGGCGGCCCACGAGCCACGCGATCCGGCGCAGGGCTGACCCCACGCCGCGCGTGAAGCGACCGCGCAGCCGGACCTCTAGCCGCTGCGCCTGCCTGGCCGCGGTCGCCCTCCTCGTCGTCGCGGTCGCGCTGGCGCTGCGGGCGGCACCGGCGCGCGCGGACGGCGACCCGGCCAGCGACGTGCTGCTCGGTCAGGACGTGTTCCTCCCCTACAGCTCGATCTCACCGAGCATTCAGCACAGCCTGTTCGCCGTCGCGTCCGCGGCCAAGACCGCCGGCTACCCGATCAAGATCGCGCTGATCGGGGCCAAGACCGACCTCGGCGTGCTCCCGTCGCTGTTCGGCAAGCCCGAGTCCTACGCCCGCTTCCTGTCCAGCGAGCTGACCGGCGTCGTGGCCGGGCCGGTCCTGGTCGTGATGCCGACGGGCTTCGGCCTCGCGGTGCAAGGGAAGGCCGTCAGCACCACACCGCTGCAGGGCATCCCGATCGGACCCGGTGCCGACGGCTTGGGGGCCGCCGCGCTGACCGCCACCGAGCGACTGGCCGCGGCGGCCGGTCATCCGCTCCCGGCCGGCGCCGCCACCGCGTCCGACAACCTCGGCGCCCCCCCGGCCACCATCCGCCACGCGCTGATCGCGATCGCCATCCTGGCGCTGCTCGCCGCCGCCGGGATCGGCGCCGCCCTGAGGGCACGCACAGAAAAGTAGTTGGTCGATTTGGCTGAACTATTCAGCCAAATTCGCCAATCTTGCCGGCCACGCGCAATCACCGACTTGTAGGCTCCGCGTCCTGAGTTCTCCCGCCTGGCTCGACCCCTCGGAGCTCCGCATCGGTCTCGGTTGCATGCGGATGTCGACCGACGAGACCCGCGACGAGGAGCTGTCGATCGCCACGATCAGCGCCGCGGCGCAGGACGGCGTGACCGTGTTCGACACCGCGCACGCCTACGCGCCGGATCCGGCTCAGCTCGGACACAACGAGCGGCTCCTCGCCCGGGCGCTGCGGCGCTGCGGCGCAAGCTCCCGCGCTCGTGTCATGACCAAGGGCGGCATGACCCGGCCCGGCGGTGGTTGGCTTGCGGACGGTCGCGCGAAGGCGATCCGGGCCGACTGCGAGGCCAGCCTGATCGCCCTCGACGGGCTCGAGATCGATCTCTACCTCCTGCACGCGCCCGATCCCCGGACACCATGGAAGACCTCGGTCCGGGCGTTGGCTCGCCTCGTCGAGGAGGGTGCGGTCAGGCGGGTCGGGCTGTCGAACGTCAACCGGGCGCAGCTCGACGAGGCGTGTGAGCTGGCGCCGGTCGCGGCGGTCCAGGTCGCGCTCAGCGTGTTTGACGACCGGGCGGCGCGCGGCGGCGTGCTCGAGCGCTGCGCCGAGCGGGGCATCACGGTGATCGCCCATTCGCCGCTGGGGGGTCCGCGCCGCGCCGGTGGCCTGGCGCGCCAGCCGGCGGTGGCCGAGCTGGCGCGGCAGAAAGGGGCGAGTGCCGCGGAGCTCGCGCTGGCCTGGCTACTCGGATGCTCGCCGGCTCTCGTTGCGATCCCCGGGGCCCGGCGCCCGGACACCGCCCGCTCGGCGGCCCGAGCCGGGTCCCTGGTGCTGGGCATCGAGGACCGCGCGACCATCGCCGGGGCGTTCGCCAGGTCCGGCGCGGGCCGCGTCCCACGATCGACCTCGGCCGCGGAGACGGACCTGGTCATCGTGATGGGAATCCCCGGCGCCGGCAAGAGCCGGATCGCCAAGGACTACGCCGGCCGCGGCTACGTCCGCCTGAACCGCGACGAGCGCGGTGGATCGCTCCAGGATCTGGCCGACGCGCTCGAGGACCAGCTGGCCTCAGGACCCGCTGGCGTGGTGCTCGACAACACGTACCTGTCCCGGGCATCCCGGAGCTACGTGATCGACGTGGCCTCTCGCCACGACGTGCCGGCTCGGTGCATCTGGCTGGACACCCCACTCGACCAGGCGCAGGTCAACCTGGTCGAGCGGATCCTCGAACACGTCGGGCGGCTGCCGGATCCCGAGGAGCTGCGGGCGCTGGCCCGGCGGGAGCCTGGGCTGCTGATGCCCACCTCACAGATGCGGGCGCTGCGCGAGCTCGAGGCACCGTCAACCGATGAGGGTTTCGCGAGCGTCGAGCGGGTGCCGTTCGCGCGCGCAGCCTCGTCCCGGCCGGCCCGCGCAAGCGTCCTGATCGGGGCCCGCGCGCTCGAGCAGCCCGGCTGGGATCGGGCGCTGGCCGCGGCCGATCCGAGCGCCCCGCACCTGATCTTCGATTGGCGCCCGGAGGGCACCTCCGAGGAGCTGGCGGCCGGCGCCGCCCGGGTGTCGCTCGAGGTCAGCGGGCCGGTCGAGATCGCGGTCTGCCCGCATCCCGCCGGTCCCCCCAGCTGCTGGTGCCGGCCGCCGCTCCCCGGCCTGCCGCTCGCCTTCGCCCGCGCGCACGACCTCGACATCGCCCGTGCCAGCCTGATCGGAGCCTCGGCTGCCCACCGGACGATGGCGCGCACGCTGGGGGCCCGCTGCGTGTTGATCGGCTAAGAACCTACGGCAGCGCCGGCTTCACAGCCTGATCACAAGAACTTGGCCGATCGGTCACGAAATCCCGCTGTTTGCGGGTGAATCTGTCGGTTCATGAACGATCAGAAGAACAGCCGGGCCGCCGAGCGCCTGCCCAGTCCCCCACCCGGGGCACCACCACGCTTCCACCTCCTCTATGTCGGGCCGCTGCAGCTCGAGCACGGGATCGAGCTGCTGGCCGACGCCTTCCTGTCCGCGCGCGAGCACGACCCGCGCCTGCATCTGGTGGCCGTCGGCGGTGGCCCCGCCGAGCCGTACCTGCGCGACCGGCTCGGCGACTCGGCCAGCATCCTCGGGTGGCTCGACCAGGACCGGCGCGCGCCGGTCTACGCCAGCGCCGACCTGCTCGTGCTCCCGGCCGGCGCCGATCCGTCCGGTCGGGCGATCCTCGAGGCCCAGGCCAGCGGTCTCCCCGTGCTGGCGGTCGACGCGGGAGCGGCGCGGGAGCTGATCGAGCCCGGGCGCAGCGGCTGCCTGGTCGCGCCCGAGGCGGACGTTCTGGCCGCCGCGATCCGAGGCCTCGCCCGCCGCGCCGCGCTCTGCGAGCGGCTCGCCACCGGCGGTCTACTCGCCGCCCGCCGGCGCCCCCACGGTCACTCCGTCCTGCCGACCCAGGATGGGGTCGCCCGCGCTGCCTGAGCCAGCCGAGCCGTCCGCCGCGACGCGGATGATGCTGCCGTGAGTTGGAGAACCACGCGGGCGACGGATCGCGCCGAGCACACCCATCACCAGGTCGCGGTGATCGACCTCGGCTCCAACTCGTGGCGCCTGGTGGTCTTCACCTACGGCTCGTTGACAACTACCGCGCCAGGCGACTCCACTTCTACGTGGTGGAAGCGCACCGATGAGCTCTACGAGACCGTCAGGATCGGCGAGGGACTGGGCGCGTCCGGACGGCTGAGCGAGGAGGCGATCGGCCGCGGGGTCGAGACTCTGGTGGTGTTCGAGCGCTTCTGCCGGGCCAGCGGCCTGCGCGGCGACGAGATCCACTCGATCGCCACCAGCGCGATCCGCGACGCCTCCAACCGCGACGAGTTCCTGGCCCGAGCCCGGGATGCCACCGGGCTCGAGATCGAGATCCTCTCCGCCGAGGACGAGGCCCGCTACGGCTACGTGGCGGCGATCAACACCTCGACCCTGACCGACGGCGTCGTGCTCGACCTCGGGGGCGGCAGCCTGCAGCTGGTCCCGGTCAAGGATCGGCGCGCACAGGCGCTCTCCTCGTTCCCGCTCGGAGCCGTCAGGCTGACCGAGCAGTTGCTGCCCGGGACCGGTCCGGCGCGCAAGAAGGACCTCCAGCGAGTCCGGGCGTTCGTCCGCGAGCAGCTCGAGTCGCTCCCGTGGCTGACTGGCGCGGGGGGACGGCTGGTCGGGATCGGCGGCTCGGTCCGCAACCTCGCCGCCGCGGCTCAGCGCGCCGTCGCCGGCCTCGACGTCGGCGTGCAGGGCTTCGTCATCACCCGCGAGGCGATGGCCGAGATAGTCCAGGAGCTGGCCGCGCTCCCGGTCGCCGAGCGGGGCGCCGTGGCCGGGATCAAGCCGGGGCGCGGGGACATCATCCTGGCCGCGGCGCTGGCGCTCGAGACGGTGATGGACATCGGCGAGTTCGACGGCCTCGAGGCGACCGAGGCGGGCCTGCGCGACGGTCTGTTCCTGGCTCGCACCCTGCTCTCCGACGATCAGCCGCGGTTCGCCAACGTCCGTGAGGCGGCGGTTCGCAACCTGGCGATCCAGTACGAATCCGATCTCGCCCATGTCGAGCACGTCGCCAAGCTGGCGGGCCAGATGCACGAGTCGCTGGTCAAGGCCGGGCTGTTCGAGGCCGAGCCCGGCGAGGGCGAGTTGCTGTGGGCCGCCTCGATGCTGCACGACGTCGGCATGACGATCTCCTACGACGACCATCACAAGCACTCCCGCTACCTGATCGTCAGCGCCGAGCTGCCCGGCTTCGACCCCCGCGAGCGGGCCCTGATCGCCCAGATGACGCGCTATCACCGTAAGGGAGCGCCGAAGCTCGGCGAGATGGCCGCGCTCGCCCGCCAGGGTGACGAGGAACTGCTCGACCGCTGTGCGCTGATCCTCAGGCTGGCCGAGCACCTCGAGCGCGGTCGCGACCAATCGGTCAGCGAGGCTCGCCTGCGCACCAACGGGCACGGCGTCGATCTCCATCTGGAGGCGGCGGGCGATCTCACGCTGCCGCGCTGGAGCGTCGAGCGTTACGGCGATAGCGAAGCCTTCCAGAAGGTGTTCGGGCGACGCCTGCTGATCGGCTAATCAAACTCCACTGGCTTAACCAAAACGTCACACACCGAGTCTCCCCGGCTCCTACCTTGTGTGTCGTGAGTCTGACCGTCCCACCCGGTAGCTGGCCGACCGACCCGGGACACCGCGAAGCGATCGACACGCTGCTGCTGATGGCCGAGGCGGAGGATCGCTGGGACGAGCCGGCCCGGGCCCGCGACCTGCTGGACAACGTCGAACAGATCGTCGGACCGCTTCCGCAGCTGTACGAACGTTTGCGCCAGCGCTGCCGCGCCGCGGCGGCCCGCCGGTGAACGTTTGCCTGCGCCACGCGCTCGTCTCGTAGAGTGGCGGGATGCTGTGGATGCTGCGACACGCCGAGGCGCAGAACGGGATGCCCGACGACGACCGGCCGCTGACCGAACGCGGCGTGCGTCAGGCGGAAGCGGTCGGGCAGGCGCTCGCCCGTCTGGGCACGCGGCTCGACGCCTGCTTCAGCAGCCCCAAGGTCCGAGCCCTGCAGACGGCCCAGCTGGCCTGCGAGCCGCTCGGCGTGCCGGTCACGGTCGAACCGGCGCTCGCCGGCCAGCCGTTCGACGTGGCCAGCCTGACCGCCGGCCTCACGGACGTGCTCCTGGTCGGCCACGATCCCTCGTTCTCGCTGACCCTTCACGACCTCACCGGGACCCAGGCGCGAATGCGTAAGGGCGGACTGGCCGGAATCGAGAAGGGCGAGCTGATCGTGCTGATGCGACCGGCGGAGTTGGCGGCGATCGCCGGCGCCGAGGAAAGAGTGGCATGACGGAGCAGGCGGTCCAAGCCGTCGAGCAATCGGCGGTTGGGAGCGTCGAGGCGCCAGCCAAGCTGACAGACCCCAAGCTCTACGCCAACCGCGAGCTCTCCTGGCTGGACTTCAACGATCGCGTCCTCCAGCTCGCCGAAGACCCGACGGTGCCGCTGATCGAGCGACTGAAGTTCCTGGCCATCTTCGTCACCAACCTCGACGAGTTCTTCATGGTCCGCGTGGCCGGCGTGCACGACCAGGTCGACGCCCGGATCGACGCCCGGGGGCCCGACGGCCTCTCCCCGACCGAGGTGCTGCACGAAATCGCCGACGAGGTGCGCCGGCTCGATCGCCGCCACGCCCGCCAGTTCACCGAGGTGATCCGGCCCGAGCTGAGCGAGCACGGAATCCGGATCGTCAGCCCCGACGAATCCGGTGCTTCCGCGGAGGTCATCGAGCGCCATTTCCGCGAGCAGATCTTCCCGGTCCTGACTCCCCTGGCGATCGGCCCCGGGCGCCCCTTCCCGTACATCTCCAATCTGTCCCTGAGCCTGATCGTCCGCCTCCGGGACCCCGATCTCGACCACGACGCGTTCGCCCGGGTGAAGGTGCCCAAGGAGGTCCTGCCCCGCTTCGTCGAGATCTCGAAGAGCACCTTCATCCCCCTGGAGGAGGTGATCGCCCGCCACCTGGGCGCGCTGTTCCCTGGGATGGAGATCGTCAGCCACGACCTCTTCCGGGTCACCCGCGACGCCGACTTCGAGGTCTCCGACGAGGCCGATGACCTGCTGCAGGCCGTCGAGGACGAGCTCCGCCGCCGCCGCTTCGGCGAGGTCGTGCGCCTCGAGGTGGGCGCCGGCATCGACCCCGACCTGCGCAGCCGGCTGATCGAATGGCTCGCCGTCGACGAGCTACAGGTGTACGACGTCGAGGGATTGCTCGACCTCGGCGACCTCTGGCAGATCGCCGGCATCGAGGGACACAGCGACCTGCGTCAGGCGTCATGGACTCCGGTCACCCATCCCGCGTTCGTGCCCAACCCCGGCCAGAGCGACGACCAGCCCGACGTGTTCACGCCGATGGGCTCGCGGGACGTGCTCGTCCACTACCCCTACCAGTCGTTCGCCACCAGCGTCGAGCGGTTCGTCCAGCAGGCGGTCGACGACCCCAACGTGCTGGCGATCAAGATGACCGTCTATCGCACCTCGGACGACTCGACCCTGGTCCCGCGCCTGATCGAAGCGGCCGAGAAGGGCAAGCAGGCGGTCTGCATGGTCGAGCTCAAGGCTCGCTTCGACGAGCGCCAGAACATCCGCTGGTCGCGGGCGCTGGAGGAGGTCGGCGCCCACGTGGTGCACGGCATCCCCGGCCTCAAGACCCACGCCAAGGCGATTCTCGTGGTGCGCCGCGAGCGGACCGGGATCCGCCACTACGTGATGATCGGGACGGGGAACTTCCACGCCAAGAACGCCCGCCTGTACGAGGACTTCGGCCTGTTCACCACCGATCCCGAAATCGGCGAGGAGGTGGCGAACCTGTTCAACACGCTGACCGGCTACGGCCATCCCGAGCGCGAGAAGAAGGTGCTGGTGGCGCCCGGATCGATGCGCGGGCCGCTGATCGAGCAGATCGAGCGCACGATCGAGGCCCACGAGCAGGGGAAGCCGGCCCGGATCGCCATGAAGATGAACTCGCTGGTCGATCAGAAGTGCATCGAGGCGCTCTACCGCGCCTCCCAGGCGGGAGTGCCGATCGACCTGAACGTACGCGGGATCTGCTGCCTGAAGCCCGGCGTGCCCGGCGTCAGCGAGACCATAAGCGTGGTCTCGATCGTCGGCCGGTTCCTCGAGCACTCGCGGATCTACTCATTCCAGTACGGGGACGAGCGCAGCTACTACATCGGCTCGGCCGACCTGATGCCGCGTAACCTCGACACTCGCGTCGAGTTGCTCGTCCCGATCGAGGCCGAGGAGCTGCAGAGCGAGCTTCAGGACACACTCGAGCGCTGCTTCGCCGATGACAGCAACGCCTGGACGCTGGACGCGGAAGGCCTGTGGCACCGCCGTGAAGGCCGAACCCGTTCGGTCCACAGCGAGCTGATGGAACGCACGCTCGCCACCGCGGCTACCGCAACCGCCCCGACCGCGTAGCCGGCCGAGACGCGAGCGGGCGCGCAGCCAGCGATGCACAGCGACGCCCTGCTGGTGATCGTCGTCGCGGCCGCCCTGGCGTTCGACTTCACCAACGGCTTTCACGACACGGCTAACGTCGTCGCGTCGCTGATCTCGACGCGGGCGCTGTCACCTCGCACGGCGGTGGCGATCGCCTCGGTGCTCAACTTCGCCGGCGCCTTCATCTCGCTGAAGGTCGCCGCCACCATCGGCACCGGGATCATCCAGGCCGGCCACGTGACCGAGACGATCGCCTTCGCCGGCTTGGTCGGCGCGATCTCCTGGAACCTGATCACGTGGTTCTACGGGCTGCCCTCGAGTTCGTCGCACGCCCTGATCGGCGGCGTCATCGGTGCGCTGCTGGCCGCGCTGGGCGGCGATGGCATCCGCTGGCATGGGGTCATCACCAAGGTCGTGCTCCCGGCGCTGGTCGCTCCGGCATCGGCGTTTCTGATCGCCGCCGTCCTGATCGTGGTGATCTACCGCCTGGTCGGCCGACAGCGACCGGGATCGGTTACCAAGGCATTCCGGTTCGGGCAGATGGTCTCCAGCTCCGCGCTGTCGATCGCCCACGGCACCAACGACGCGCAGAAGACGATGGGCGTGATCGGGCTCGCGCTGGTCGCCCACGGCGAACATCACTTCCGCGTCCCGGCGTGGGTGGTGATCTCGGCCGCCTCGGCCATCGGCCTCGGCACCTATGCCGGCGGCTGGCGGATCATCAGGACCGTCGGCTCGCGGATGATCATCAAGATGGACAGCGCCCAGGGCTTCTCCGCGCAGGGCGCGGGCGCGGCGGTGATCCTCGTCTCCTCACACCTCGGCTATCCGCTCTCCTCGACCCAGGTGATCTCCGGCGGCGTGATCGGAGCCGGGGTGGCCAAGCGGGTCTCCGCCGTGCGCTGGGGCATCGCCGGAAACATCGCCGCGGCGTGGGCGCTGACGCTGCCCGCCGCCGGCCTGCTCGGCGCGCTGGCCTACTGGCTGGCCGCGGCGTTCGGCAGCGGGGCGCTGGGACCGCTGCTGATCAGCGTGATCGCGATCGGCGCCTTCGCTTACCGCGTCGCACTCCGCGAGCCGATCGCCCCGGTCACCCGCACGGAGCCCGCCCCGGGAGCCGGGGCGGGCACGGGCGCGGTTCGGGGCTAGCCGCCGGGCGACTGCGCGGGACGGGTGCCCAGCGTCAGCTTGATCTGCTTGACCTGGCCGCCGCGCTTGACGGTCAGCGTGATCGTCTGACCGGGACCGTAGGTATCGACGGTCGCGATGAACTGCTCGGTCGTGGCGATCGACTTGCCGTTCAGCGAGGTCACGATGTCGCCGGACTGGAGTCCGGCCTTCTCGCCCGGTGAGCCCGGCTGGACCGAGCTGATCTGCGCTCCGCCGGCCGAGTTGGCGTTCAGCTCGACGCCGACATAGGAGTGGCGAATCGGGTGACCGGCGATGATCGCGTTGCCGATCCGAGCGTCGGTGTTCGACGGAGTCGCGAAGCCGACTCCGGCGCTCGATCCGGACTGCGTCTGGATCTGGTCGTTGAGACCGACCACGTGGCCCGACGCGTCGAGCAGCGGGCCGCCCGAGTTGCCCGGGTTGATCGCGGCGTCGGTCTGGATCGCCCCGGTGATCGTGTAGTTGTTCGGCGCGGTGATGCTCCGCCCGACCGCGCTGACGATGCCCTGGGTGGTCGTCTCGGGCAGGCTGAACGGACTGCCGATCGCCACCACCGGATCGCCGACCTGCGCCGAGGACGAATCGGCCAGCGGGATCGGATGCAGCTCCGAGGCCGGGACGTTGACGTGGATCACCGCGACGTCGGTCGACGGATCGGTCCCCAGCACTTTGGCGGTGGCGGTCTGGCCGTCCTGGAAGTGGACCTTCACGGAGCTCGCGCCGGCCACCACGTGCTCATCGGTGAGGATGTCGCCCTTGGTGTCGTAGACGACGCCGGCGCCCTCGCCCTCGGTCTTCTGCGAGCTGCCGCCAAAGCCGAGGCCGCCACCGTTGGTCGTGCTGAGCACCGTGATGTCGACGACGCCGGGGCTGGCCTGGCGGTAGATCTGGTTGATCGTCAGTCCCTTACCGCTGCCGCCCAGCGACGTGGGCACCGCCGAGGCGCCCGGCGTCTGCAGAACCGTGGTGGTGGTCGAGTGGGTACTGCTGCCTCCACCGGCGACAGCCAGCGCGATCAGGCCGCCGGCGACCGCGCCGACGAGGGCTGGAATTACGGTCTTGTAGCCGCTCATGGTCGTGTCTGTCTCCTAACGGAACGAAATCTCATGTCACCCAATAAAGCACCGATCGATGAGAAACCGATCAGAGACGGATGAGAACTGCGTAAGAGCGGCGATATATCGTCAGCCGCCCCGCGGGATCAGGCCAACCGGCGCGACGCGGGTGTGCAGCGCCGCCTCGAGTTGCTCCGGCGTCAGATTCAGGCGCTTGGCGGCGTCTCTGACGAAGGCCTGGCGACCGACCGATCCCGAGTCCTGGGTCGCCGCGTACGCGCCGCCACCGAAGGCGACCGCGGCGAGGGTCGTGACCGCGATGGCGATCCTGCCTCTGACACTGGTCTGCACTGTCCGACTCCCGAAAGATTTGGCCGGGCTGCCCCGGGAACGAGGGGAGCCCGTGCGCCCAGACTCCCAAACCAGTTTGAGAGAACCATAAGAGTCTCCGAGCCGAGCTTTGCTCACCAGCCGGCTCCACATCAGCCGGCGCGGCGGACCAGGAACACCTCGAGGTCGCGGGGCGCGCCCTTGGCCCGAAAGCCGCGGCGGCGCTTGACCTCGAGGCCCTCCAACCCGTCCGGGGAGATCGCCGCCAGCACGGCGTCGGAGATCAGCACCTCCTCGGCCCCGGCCGCCTCCCCCACCCGGGCGGCTATGTTGACGTCGGTCCCGAGGTAGTCGCCGCCCAGCTTGCGAGGCTGGCCGCAGTGCAACCCGGCCCGCAGCCGCGGCCGGTGGCCTGCCACCTCGACCTGCGTCAGCCCGTCCTGGATCGCCAGCGCGGCTTGCACCCCCGATTGCGCGCTGGCGAACACGGCCATGTGGCCGTCCCCGAGACGCTTGACCAGCCGCCCGCGGTGCTTACCGATCGCCGGCTCCACCACCGAGGCGACCTCCCGCAGCAGATTCAGCGCCAGCTCGTCGCCGACCTCGAGCACCCAGGACGAGAAGCCGACGAGATCGGTGAACAGGATCGTGGCCTCGACCACCCCGGCACCGCGTCCGACGCGCTGCGAGAGTGACTGCCAGACCTGGAGCGCCGCCAGCCCGGCCTCGCTCGAGGCGGACCCCGCCCCGCGGGCCTCAGCGTCGTCGCCCGTGCGCGGGAGCTCGGCCAGAAAGCGGGCGATCACCGCGGACGGACGGTCATCGGCGGTCGAGATCTGATCGCCGAAGTTCTCGTCGCCGGGCAGCAGTTCCCTGGCCGTGCGAAGCGCGCGGACGACGCCGGGCTTGTGGTTGGCCCGGCGCAGCGCCTCCGCCGCCCGGGCAGCCCGCCCTGGCGGCGGGTCCGCCCCGCTCACTCGTCCTCCGCCAGCTTCACGAAGTAGTCCAGCGCGGCCGGGTTGGCCAGCGACTCGCGGCTGGCGGCGTCGGCGGCCGGGGTGCCCGTCAGGATCCGCTTGACCGGGATCTCGAGCACCTTGCCAGACAGCGTCCGCGGCACCTCCTGGATCTGACGGATCTCGTCGGGGACGTGTCGAGGCGAGCAATCGGCTCGGATCCGGGCGCGGACCTGGCCGATCAGCTCGTCGTCGAGCGTGGCTCCCTCGCGCAGCACCACGAACAGCGGCATCCAGCCGTCGGTCCCAGCCCGTGGGACGTCGATCACCAGCGCGTCGAGGATCTCCGGGACCGACAGCACCGCGCGGTAGATCTCGCTGGTGCCCATGCGGACGCCGCCGCGATTGATCGTCGAATCCGAGCGCCCGGTGATGATCGCCGTCCCGCGGGAGGTGATCTCGATCCAGTCGCCGTGGCGCCACACGCCCGGGTACATCGAGAAGTAGCTGTCGTGGTAGCGCTCGCCCGACTCGTCGCCCCAGAAGTACAGCGGCATCGTCGGCATCGGCTTGGTGATGACCAGCTCGCCGACCTCGTCGATCAGGGGCTTGCCGTCCGGATCCCAGGCCTCGACCGCCGCCCCCAGGCAGCGCGCCTGCAGCTCCCCCAGGTACACCGGCAGCGTCGGTACTCCGCCGACGAACGCCGTGCACATGTCGGTCCCGCCGGAGGTCGAGAACAGCCAGGTGTCCGCCCCGAGCTGGTCGTAGACCCAGCGGAACCCCTCGGGCGAGAGCGGTGAGCCGGTCGAGCCGACCGCTCGCAGCGCGCCGAGATCGCGCCCCGCCGCCGGCTCGATCGAGGCCTTCATACACGACGCGATGAACGCCGCGCTGGTCCCGAAGCAGGTCATCCGCGCCGACTCGGCCAGGTCCCACAGGGTGCCCAGGTCCGGGTAGCCGGGGTTGCCGTCGAACAGCACGATCGAGGCGTCGGTCAGCAGCACGCCGACCAGGAAGTTCCACATCATCCAGCCGGTCGTCGAGAACCAGAACACGCGATCGCCGGGCTGGGCGTCGAGGTGCAGATGCCCCTTCTTCAGCTGCTCGATCAGCATCCCGCCCTGGCCGTGGACGATTGGCTTGGGCAGGCCGGTGGTGCCGGAGCTGTAGAGCACCCACAGCGGGTGGTCGAACTCGAGCTGCTCGAAGCTCAGCTCGTCCGAGCCGAGGAACCCGTCCTCCCAGCCCGAGCCGTCGAGGTAGCCGAGCTGGACCACACGCTCCAGCGAGGGGATCTCCTCGGCGACCGCCGAGACGACCGAGCGGCGGTCGTGCTCCTTGCCGCCGTAGCGGTAGCCGTCGATGGCCAGCATCACCTTCGGCTCGATCTGGCTGAAGCGGTCGGTCACGCTGCGCGCCCCAAACTCCGGCGCCGCCGAGGACCACACGGCGCCGATGCTGGCGCAGGCCAGGAAGGCCGCCACCGTCTCGGGGATGTTCGGCATGTAAGCGACCACCCGGTCGCCGGGCACCACTCCCAGACGCCGCAGCCCGGAGGCGATCGCCGCCGTCTGCTCGCGCAGCTCGGCCCAAGTCCAGGTGGAGAGCTCGCGCAGCTCGGAGGCGTGCTGAATCGCCACCGCATCGGGGTCCTTGCCGCGGAAGATGTGCTCCGCGTAACTGACGCGGGCGCCGGGGAACCACTTGGCCCCGGGCATCGCCCGGCCGTCCAGGACGGCCTCACCGGGCACTTCGAAGCGCACGTCGAAGTACTCGACGATCGCCGACCAGAAGTCCTCCAGCGAGTCGGTCGACCAGCGCCACAGATCGTCGTAGCTCTCGAGCGACTGCCCGCGCGTGTCCCCCAGCCAGCTCTGGAAACGGGTCACCCCGGCCCGCTGCACCCACTCGGTCGACGGCTCCCAGAGGAGCTCCGGCTCGCTCATCGCCTGCAGTATCCCAACCGCCGCCCGGTGAGCGATGATCCCGCGATGCCCGAATCGGCCGACCTGGAGATCCTCGCCCCCTTCTCCGGGACGGTGATCGCCCTCGGCCCCGGTCCGGAGGAGCCTGTCGGCGCCGGTTCTGCGCTGCTCGTGCTCGAGGCGATGAAGATGGAGCACGAGGTGATCGCCGACTGCGACGGGGTGGTGCGGCGGGTCGCGGTGGCCGTCGGGGACAACGTGCAGGAGGGCCAGCTGCTCGCCGTGCTCGCGCCCGGCCACTCCGGACCGGCGGTCGATCCAGACGCCGCCGAGCCCGGATCCGAAGGCCCCCGCCAGGATCTCGCCGAGGTCCGCCGCCGCCACGAGCTGACCCTCGACGCCGCGCGGCCCGACGCGGTGGCCCGGCGCCGTGACAGGGACCGCCGAACGGCCCGGGAGAACCTGGCCGAGCTCGTCGATCCCGGGACGTTCGTCGAGTACGGCCCGCTGATGTTCGCCGCGCAGGAGCGACGGCGCTCCAAGCAGGAGCTGATCGAGCGCACGCCCGCCGATGGGCTGGTCGGGGGCGTGGGCGAGATCGACGGCGATCCGGCCGTGGTCATGTCCTACGACTACACGGTGCTGGCCGGGACGCAGGGCATGCGCAACCACCTCAAGAAGGATCGGCTGTTCGAGCTCGCCGAGCGCCGCCGGCTGCCGGTGGTGCTGTTCGCCGAGGGCGGCGGTGGCCGGCCCGGCGACGTCGACATGCCGATCGTGGCCGGCCTGGACTGCCGGGCGTTCGCCCTGTTCGCCCGTCTCAGCGCGCTGGTCCCGCTGGTCGGGATCGCCTCGGGCTATTGCTTCGCCGGCAACGCGGCGCTGCTCGGATGCTGCGATGTGGTGATCGCCACCGAGGACTCGTCGATCGGCATGGGCGGCCCGGCGATGATCGAGGGCGGCGGACTGGGCGTGCACGCGCCCGAGGACGTCGGGCCGATCGATGTCCAGAGCGCCAACGGAGTGGTCGACCTGCGGGTCGACGACGACGCCGCCGCGGTCGCCGCCGCCAAGCGCTACCTGTCGTTCTTCCGCGGCACGACGGAGAAGCCGGCGGAGCCGCCGGATCAGGCGCTGCTGCGCGACCTGATCCCCACCAACCGCAAGCGCATCTACAGGGTGCGCCAGGTGATCGACGGCCTGTTCGACGACGGGTTCGAGCTGCGCCGCGGCTTCGGGCTGGGGATGGTCACCGCGCTGGCGCGGATCGACGGGCGCCCGCTCGGCGTGATCGCCAACGATCCGAGCCATCTGGGCGGCGCGATCGACGCCCACGGCGCCGACAAGGCGACGCGGTTCATGCAGCTCTGTGACGCCTTCGACCTCCCGCTGCTGTTCCTCTGCGACACCCCGGGGTTCATGGTCGGTCCCGCGGCCGAGCGGACCGCGACGGTCAGGCACTTCAGCCGCATGTTCCTGACCGGGGCGAACCTGCAGGTGCCGACGGGCACGGTGGTGCTGCGCAAGGGCTACGGTCTGGGCGCCCAGGCGATGGCCGGCGGCGGCTTCAAGGTGCCGCAGTTCATCGTCGGCTGGCCCACCTCGGAATTCGGAGCGATGGGCCTCGAGGGCGCGGTTCGGCTGGGGATGCGCCGCGAGCTGGAGGCGATCGAGGACGCCGAAGAGCGCGGGCGCATGTTCGACGCCACCGTGGCCGCCGCCTACGAGCGCGGCCAGGGCGTCAACATGGCCGCCTACTTCGAGATCGACGACGTGATCGACCCCGCCGACACGCGCCGCTGGATCCGGACCCTATTCGACGGCGTGTCCGGCACGGGCGACTGGCGCGGGCGGCCCGGCAAGCGGCGGCCCAACATCGACGCCTGGTGATGGGGGCCGGCGAGCGGGCCGGGCGGGAGTCACAGCCCGGCCGCCCACCGGCACCCCATGAAGCGAGGTAATCCTCGCGAACGCGACGAGGCGCACTTCGCCGCAGTCGATCGACGTCCGGTCGGCCGCGGCCGACCCGACGGGCGCGGGGATGTCCCGTCAGACCGGCAGTGGCCTCCGATTCCACGACGCCGATTCGACATGCGCCGAGACTATGGACCGCCGCGTCAAATCTCCGTAAGGGTCCGTAACCGGGTCATACCCGCAGCGCTTCGGTCGGGCTCAGCCGGGCCGCTTTGGCCGCCGGGTACAAGCCGGCGATCATGCCGATGGCCAGACCCGCGGCCGGCGCGGCGATCAGGGCATAGAGCGGCACGACCATCGGCTCGTTCTGGGCGATCGAGTAGACCAGCGTCGCGCCGGCGCCGAGCCCCAACCCGGCCAATCCGCCCAACGCCGCCAGCAGCGCCGACTCGGTCAGGAACTGCGTGGAGATGTGGCGGCGGGTGGCGCCGAGCGCGCGGCGCAGGCCGATCTCGCCGCGCCGCTCGAGCACCGAGATCACCATGATGTTGGCGATCCCGATCGCGCCGACCAGCAGCGCGACGGCTCCGAGACCGAGCAGCAGCGTGGTGAACTGGCCCTTGGCGGCCGCGCGCGCCTCGAGCGCGTCGGACGGGCGGCTGACCGTGACCCCGTCGGCGTTCTGCGGGTCGGCGGTCGGCGCCAGCAGGTTGGACACCTGGGTGACCGAGTTGACGTTGGCGCGCACGTAGATCTCCGACGGGCTCGGCTGCGTCTGGAACAGCTTCTCGGCGATCGGCAGGCCGATGAACGCCGTCGAGTCCAGACCGGGGTCGAGCAGCACCGGTCTCATCACGCCGATCACGTTGAACCAGGTGCTGCCGAGGTACACCTGCAGGTGCCCGCCGACATGCTGCATCTCGAGGATGCTGGCCGCCTGAGCCCCCAGCACCACCTCAGGGAAGTTCTGGCTCGCCGCGTCGAGGAAATGACCTGAGGCGAGCGTCGTGCCGACCGTCGTGGGCAGGTTGATCCCCGTCGCGTCGACGCCGATCCCGCCGGTCTGCTCGGCCGGCACGTATGGCGAGCGCAGCACCGACGCGCCCGAGACCTGGTACACCGCCGCGTCGTTCTCGACCGCGTTCATGTGGTTGATCATCGGCACCGAGGTGCTGGGCAGCACCTCGTTGGCGCCGAAGAAAGTCGTCCCCGGGGCCACCGTCAGCAGGTTGGTGCCCAGCCGGTCGATCGTGGCCAGCAGGTTCGCCTGGCTCGAGGCCGAGACACCGACCACGGCGACCATCGCCCCGATCCCGATGGCGATGCCCAGCGCCGACAGCGCGGCCCGCAGCCGCCGCGTCCGCAACCCCTGCAGGGCCACCGAGAACAGCTCATGGGGCGGGAGCCGCGCGACCTTGATCGGGGCTCGCGGCCGCCGCGGCAGCGTACCGTCGGCGACGCTCACTCGCGCTCGTCTCCGACGATCTCACCGTCGCGCATCTGGATCCGCCGGCCGAAGCCTTCCGCGATGTGCTCGTCGTGCGTGATCAACACCAGCGTGGCACCGTCGGTGGCCAAGCCGTGCAGCAGGTCGAGCACCTCGCCGCCGGACTTGGAGTCGAGGTTCCCGGTGGGCTCGTCGGCCAGCACGATCACCGGGCGCTTGGCCAGGGCGCGGGCGATCGCCACGCGCTGGCGCTCGCCGCCCGACAACTGCTGCGGATGGTGCGTGAGCCGGTGCTCGAGCCCGACCCGCTCCAGCGCGAGCACCGCGGCCGCCCGCCGCTGCTTGATCGGCGCCCCGGTGTAGAGCATGCCGTTGGCCACGTTGTCGACCGCGGTCATCGAGTCCTGGAGGTGGAAGCTCTGGAACACGAAGCCGATCTCGTGGGCGCGCAGCCCGGCCAGTTCGGCGTCCGACGCGCTCACCACGTCGCGGCCGGCCACCTCCACCGCGCCGCCGCTCGGTCGCTCGAGCGTGCCCAGAATCGTCAGCATCGTGGTCTTGCCGGACCCCGAGGGCCCGAGCACGGCGACCTGCTCGCCTTCCGCGATGTCGATGCTGACCCCGCGCAGCGCGAACACGCCGCCGGGATACTCCTTCTCGACGCCGTCGAGACGCAGCGCGACCTGATCGCCGAGCTCCACGCTCATCCCTGGGAGTCGGTGATCGACAGGCCGGGGTAGATGCCGGCTCCTGAGACCTGGACGTACCCGGCCGCGAACAGCCCGGGCGTGACCGGAATCAGCGCGTGCGGAGCGCTCGTCTCCTGCACCGCGTAGCCGCCGCCAGAGGTGGCCAGCAGCGCGGTGACCGGGACCGACAGGACGTTGTTCTCGACCTGCTGCTGGAAGTTGACGCTGACCGCCGCCTGGTCGAGACCTGTCTCCTTCAGATGACCTGCGAGCGTGATCGTGACCGGGACGGTCGACGACGGCGTGCTCGAGGACGAGCCACCGCCTCCGCCCCCGCCCGACGACGAGCTGCTGCTGCTGCTCGCGGCCTGGGCCACCGGGCTGACGCCGGTGATCTTGCCGTTCACGGTGTCCCCGTTGGGCAGCTGAACCGTGACCGGCTCGCCCACGACCGCCTCGCTCTGCTTGGTGGCATCGAGATCGACCGAGACCACGAGCTGGGTCGAGGTGGTCTGGAGGATCGCCTGCGCGGTCCCGCCGCTGCTAGACGAGCCGCCGCTGCTTGACGAGCCGCCTCCGCTCGACGAGGCGCCGCCGCTTGACGAGCCCCCGCCGGACGCCGCGGATCCACCCGAGCCGCCCGCGCTCGCCGCACTCCCGCCGCCGCTGCGCCCGCCACCGGACCCCGTGCTGGAGCCACTGCCGGCGCCCGTGCCGCTACCGGACTTCCCGGTGCCGCTGCCGGTTCCCGCGCCGGAGCGCTGGAGCTGGAGCGTCTCCGCTTTCAGGAGCGCGATCAGCGCCGCCAGCGTCTGGGCCGCCGTCTTCGACGCCGAGCTCGTGCGCTGGCTGCAGATCGCCGCGATCGCCTGCTTGGTCTGGCTGATCGGCTGGGTGTCGCTCGCGGCGCGCGCGATCTGCTTGGTCAGCGAGGTCGGGCAGGTCGTCGTGGTCTTGCCGGAGCCGGCACCGGTTGTGGTCGTGGTCGTGGTCGTGGTCGGGGTCGTGGTCGTGGTCGGAGTCGTGGTCGTCAGGGAGACGAACTCGGCCCGCGGGGCCGCCACGGCGGTGCTGGCGCTGAGCGTCGAGCCGGTGACCGCGCCGCTGGTCGTCGTGGCCGAGCCGGCGGCCGCCGACCCGCCGGAGCCTCCGGTCGAGCCCAGCACCGTGTCGACCTGGGTGACCCGTTGCGGGCCCGGGAGGAACACGATCTGGCCGAGCGTCACCGTCCCGGTCTGGGTCGCTCCCAGTGACGCCTGCCAGCGCTCGACCGCCGCGGTGGTGGCCGCGTCGAAGGTCTGGTTGACGGTGATCTGATGATCGGGATCGAACCCGAGCGCCTTCAGATTCAGCTTGAGCTCCTGGACGTCGAGTCCGTCGGTCACGCCATCGGACATATCGCGGTAGGCCGGCGTGCCCCCATCGAACAGGATCACCGGAGCGCCGTCGACGCGGTAGAGCGTCTGCCCCGGATCGATCACCTTGCCCACCGCGGGCAGCGAGGTGATCGTGCCGGTGAGCCGGTTGAACACGGTCTGCGCGTTGGCGTAGCCGAGCGTGCCCGATTCGGTGTCGGTCGAGACCAGATCGCGCCTGGCCACGGTCGCCGCGCCCGAGGACTTCGACGGCTTGCTCGCCCCCTGGCTGGAGGTCGGGCCCGCCCCGAGCACGACCGCCACAACCACCGCCGCCCCGGCCACCAGCGCCACGCCTGCTCCGATCCGGCGTCGCCGCCGCGGCCCGCGGCTGGGAACGAAGCTGACTTCCTGGGGACTCGCGGACTCGGGCACCGGGCCTTCCTCGGACTCAGGCACCGGGCCTCCCTCGGACTCAGGCACCGGAGGTCCCTCGGACTCAGGCACCGGAGGTCCCTCCGGCCGGCGGAGCACCGCCCGGTCCGCCGCCCCCGCCGCGTCCGAACTGCGGCCGCACGCTCGCGCAGGCCTTGCTCGCCGCCTGGAAGGCCGGGCTGTTGCGGGCCACCGAACCGAACTGGCGGGCGAAGCCGAAGCCGCCGCCGGAACCGTTGGCGGTTGGATCGGGGACGTTGACGCCGTGCGAGCGCAGGCACTGCGCGAACTTGACCAGCGCCTGCTGGCGCTGCTGGATCTGCGCCGGGGTCAGGTTGGGACGCGTGAACGCCTGCGAGAAGTAGGACCGGCAAGCCTGGGTGGCCGTCTGGATCTGGGCTCGCGGGTAGCTTCGCAGCGCTCGGAAGATCCCCCCTCCACCGCCGGCCGGACCGCCGCCGCTGGTCGGGTCGGGCACGTTGATCCCGTGGGCCCGGAAGCACTTGGCCAGGTTCAGACGCGCCTGGAATTGGGCGCTCGAGGAGGTGGCCACACCGCCCGAGGCGGACGCCGCCGCGGTCGAGGACGTCGACGCGGACGAGCCGCAGGCGCTGAGCCCGGCGGCGAGCACCAGCGCAACGGCGAGGGCGCCGAACGCCCGGCGCTGTGACAGAACTGCAGGAAAATGCATCAGTCTTGACTCCTGAGAGGTTTGGCTGCCGGTGCGTGAGCCCGAATGGCCGAGGATGCCGCACGCAAGGTGACAGGACGGTAACGGTCGTTGCGCGGTTGTATCGCTCCCGACGTCAGCTCTTCGTAAGGCTCCGCGGCCTTCGCGCAACGACAACATTGGGCACCGGCGCCTGCGCCGCGAGCACGATCGTCACCTCGAGACCGCCGTCGGGTGGAGCGCTCACGGCGATCGAGCCGCCGTGGGCCTCGGCGACCGACCGCACGATCGAGAGCCCCAGCCCGAAGCCTCCGCCGGCGCGGTCCACCCGGCGGAACGGCTCGGTCAGTGCCGCCGCCTCGTCGGCCGCGATCACCGCCCCACCGTTGCGCACGCGCAGGACCACCTCCCCGGGCCGCGTCAGCGTCGACACCTCGAGGTAGCCGCCGACCGGGTTATGCCGGATTCCGTTGTCGATCAGGTTGGCGATCATCCGCTCGAGCAGGTGCGGCTCGCCGTATACCCAGGCCGGCTCGAGCTCGGCCCGGACCGAGATCCGCGACTCCTCGGCGCGCGCGCGCAGATCGGTCACGCAGTCGCCGGCCAGCGCGGCCAGGTCGACCGGCTCCTCGCGCCCGGTCAGGGCCTCGCTGCGAGCGAGCACCAGCAGGCTCTCGATCAGCCGCTCGCAGCGGTCGACCGTCTCGCGCACCGCCTCGCCCATCCCGCGCAGCTCGGTCGTGCTGGCGTCCGGGTCGGCCAGCGCGACGTCGACCTCGGTGCGCATGATGGCCAGCGGGGTGCGCAGCTCGTGGGAGGCGTTGGCGACGAAGTGCCGCTGGCTGGCGAACGCGGCGTCGAGCCGGCCGAGCATCCCGTCGAAGGTGTCGGCCAGCTCCTTGAGCTCGTCGGCGGGTCCGACCAGCCCGATCCGCTCGCCCAGGTTCTGGCCGGACACCCGACGGGCGGTCGCGGTGATCTTGCGCAGCGGGGCCAGCGCCCGCCCGGCCAGGAGCCAGCCCGCGCCGACCGAGATCATTGTCATCACGCCGAGCGCCGCCAGGTATTCGACCACCAGCTGGTGCAGGGCGTCGCTGCGGACCTGGGCCCGCACCGCCGCCACCAGCGAGGCCTCGGGCGAGCCGGGGCTGAAGCCGAGCGGTCGGCCCCGGAACGGGGGGACGGTCGGAGGCGCGAGCCCCAATTTCCGCAGCGCGGTCCGGAAGTCATCGCGCGCGCCGAGGTTGTGGCGCACCAGCGCGTAGCCGATGGTCAAGAGCACGGCGCCGGTGATCAGGAACACCAACCCGTAGGCGACGGTCAGCCGCAACCGGATCGTCGGCGCGGGCCCCGCCATCCGCAGCTTTCTCCGGAACATCACGCCATCCGGTAGCCGACGCCGATCACCGTCTCCACCAGTGCGGGGTCGCCGAGCTTGCGCCGCAGCGTCATGATCGTCATCCGCACCACGTTCGTGAACGGGTCGGTCTGCTCGTCCCAGACGCGCTCGAGCAGCTCCTCGGCCGAAACGGTCGCGCCCTGGGCGGACATCAGCGCCTCCAGCACCGCGAACTCCTTGCGCGCGAGCTCGACCCCGTGTCCGTCCCGGCTCAGGCTGCGGCGGGCCGGGTCGAGCTCCAGATCGCCGTGGCGGAGCACGGGCGGCCGGCTCGGGACCGAGCGCCGCCCCAGCGCCCGGATTCGGGCGACCAGCTCGGCGAACCGAAACGGCTTGGCCAGGTAGTCGTCGGCTCCGAGCGAGAGTCCCTCGACGAGGTCCTCCAGCTCTCCGGCGGCGGTCAGCATCAGGATGCACGTCTCGGGTCGCTCGGATCGCACCGTGCGGCAGACCTCGTCACCATGGAGACCGGGAAGATCGCGATCGAGCACCAGCACGTCGTAGCGGATCACCCGAGCCTTGAGCAGCGCGTCCGTGCCATCCGGAGCCAGGTCGACGGCCATCCCCTCTCGCCGCAGTCCCCGCGCGATCGCGTCGGCCAGGCGGCGTTCGTCCTCGGCGATCAGCACGCGCATCCCGCCAGCATGACGCGGCCCCTGTAAGAACTGCATAAGAGGCTAGATTCCGCTTATATATACGACTCCGTTCAGGATTACATCGAACGACGTCACAACGAATAGGGACAAGCTGGCAAATGCCCACTGATCAGAACATGGCCGAACGCAGCATGGCCGTCGGCCTGCGCGCGCTGAACCGGCTCGCGTCATCCGGCCTCGTCGACCGCTTCGGTCTGCGCGCGCCCACCGAGCGCTTCCTCCACGGCGCTTCCAAGACGACGATGCGGACCGCCGCCACCGCCGGTCGGACCTTCGCCGCCGCGCAGAAGCTGTCGGGGCCGGCCCGTCAGCCGAAGGCGCGCTCGAGCCAGCTGTTCGATCTGACCCTGTCCGACGAGCAGCAGATGCTCTCGGAATCGGTGCGCGACTTCGCCCTGTCCAAGCTGCGGAAGGCCGCTCACGACGCCGACGCGGCTTGCGCCGCCCCACCCGAGCTGCTCGCCCAGGCCAATGAGCTGGGGCTGACCATGATCGGCGTCCCCGAGGAGCTCGGCGGTGCCGTGCCCGAGCGCTCGGCCGTCACCTCGGTGCTGATGAGCGAGGCTCTGGCCCAGGGCGACATGGGCATCGCGGTGGCCTGCCTCGCGCCGGCCGGCGTCTCCACTGCGCTCAGCCTCTGGGGCGATGCGGAGGCGCAGGCCACCTACCTGCCCGAGTTCCTCGGCGACAACGTCCCCGCCGCCGCCGTCGCGCTGCTCGAGCCGCGCCCGCTGTTCGATCCGTTCCGCCTGCAGACGCGCGCTCGGAAAACCGACGGCGGTTACGTGCTCGACGGCGTCAAGGCGATGGTCCCGCGGGCGTCCGACGGCGAGGTGTTCGTGATCGGGGCGGAGCTCGAGGGCGTTCCGGCTCTGTTCATCGTCGAGTCGGGCTACGCGGGGCTGAGCGTCGAGCCCGATCCCGGGATGGGCGTCCGCGCCGCCAACACCGGCAAGCTGATCCTCGATGGCGTGAAGCTGCCGGCCGGTGCCCTGCTGGGTGGCGGCGGGCGCGAGGTCTACGCCGAATGCGTGCAGCTCGGCCGCCTCGGCTGGTGCGCGCTGGCGGTGGGGACCGGCCAGGCCGTGCTCGATTACCTGATCCCCTACGTCAACGAGCGCATCGCCTTCGGCGAGCCGATCTCCAATCGCCAGGCCGTCGCGTTCAACGTGGCCAACGTGGCGATCGAGCTCGAGGGCATGCGGCTGGCGACCTACCGCGCCGCCTCGCGCGTCGACCAGGGCCTCGAGTTCGCCCGCGAGGTCGCGCTGGCCCGCAGGCTGACCGCCGAGCGCGGAATGGCGATCGGCTCCGACGGCGTGCAGCTGCTCGGCGGGCACGGATATACGAAGGAGCACCCGGTGGAGCGCTGGTATCGCGACCTCCGAGCCGCGGGCATGATGGAAGGAGCGCTGGTGGCCTGATGATCAACCTCGAGATCCCCAAGAAGTTCCAGATGCTGGTCAGCCAGTCGCACCAGGTGGCCACGGAGGTGTTCCGCCCCCACTCGCGCAAGTACGACCGCGAGGAGCACACCTACCCCAAGGAACTCGACATGCTCGCCGCGCTGATCGACGGGATGAACGAGAGCGGCGCCCTGGGCGGGGCCGGCGCCGGCACCGTCGGGGCGGGCTCCAGCGGCAGCGAGACCAATGGCGGCAAGCCCGAGTCCGACACCCGCAACGGATCCAACATGGCCAGCCTGCTCGGCCTGATCGAGTTGTGCTGGGGCGACGTCGGGCTGCTGCTGGCCATGCCTCGCCAGGGCCTCGGCCAGGCGGCGATCGGCGCGGTGGCCAACGACGAGCAGCTGAAGCGCTTTGGTGGCCGGTGGGCGGCGATGGCGATCACCGAGCCCGAGGCCGGCTCCGATTCCGCGGCGATCCGCACCACAGCCGTCCTCGACGGTGACGAGTACGTGCTCAACGGCGAGAAGATCTATGTCACCTCGGGTGACCGGGCCGAGCTGATCGTGGTCTGGGCGACGCTCGATCGCTCGCAGGGGCGCCCGGCGATCAAGTCATTCGTGGTCGAGCGCGACAACCCGGGGCTGAAGCTCGACCGGCTCGAGCACAAGCTCGGAATCCGCGCCTCGGACACCGCGAACTTCCGCCTCGAGGACTGCCGCGTCCCCAAGGACAACCTCCTCGGCAGCCCCGAGATCGACGCCAAGCGTGGCTTCGCCGGCGTGATGCAGACGTTCGACAACACCCGCCCGCTGGTGGCCGGGATGGCCGTCGGCGTGGCCCGGGCCTGCCTCGAGCGCACGCGCGAGCTGCTCGCCGAGGCCGGAGTGCAGATCGACTACGACGCTCCGCCCCACACTCAGTCCGCGGCCGCCGCAGAGTTCATCGCGATGGAGTCCGACTGGGAGGCCGCGCGCCTGCTCACCCTGCAGGCCGCCTGGATGGCCGACAACAAGAAGCCCAACTCGCTGCAGGCCTCGATGGCCAAGGCCAAGGCCGGGCGCACCGGCACCGACATCGCCCTGCGCTGCGTCGCGCTGTGCGGCACCGTCGGCTTCGGCGAAAACGAGCTACTCGAAAAGTGGGCCCGCGACGCCAAGATCCTCGACCTGTTCGAGGGCACCCAGCAGATTCAGCTGCTGATCGTGGCCCGCCTGCTGCTCGGCAAGACCTCCGCCCAGCTCAAGTAGCTCAGGGTCTGGCGCCCGAGGCGATGCACTGCTTGGCGGCGTTCACGCCGAACGCCTGCCCCAGGGCCTGGGCGCCGGCGGGGTTGAGCGCGACCTGGCGGAGCTTCGCGGTCGGGAACGCCTCGGACTTCTTCAGGACGCATTTCTTGAACGCGGCCGAATACGAGCTCTTCGCCAGCGCGCTCCTGATCGGCGAGATGAACAGGCCGCGGAGGGCGCCCAGGATCGACGGGTCGGCCAGGCACTGTCGTCCCAGCCCCCGTCCGACCTGCTCGGCCTGGGCCTGAGCGGCGGCCTGGTTCTCGCCGGCGTAGGCGGATACGAGCTGGGACAGCTCGTCCCCCGTCGTGGCGTTGGCCCGCTGGATCAGGCACTGCTTCAACACGTCGGGGACGTTCGGCGAAGTGGAATTCTGGATCGACCGCACGATCAGCGAGTGCATCGTGTCGAGGCCCTGGCCGGAGCGAATACAGGTGGTGAATAGCCCGACCGCGATCCGCTTGGTGGCCGGCGGCGGATTGGCGCCGGCGGCGGCTACCGCGCGGAGCTGGTCGAGCGGCAGCTTCCCGCCCTGTTGGAGCACGCAGGGAGCCAGGTCAGCCGGGATGCCCGACGTCTTGACCTGCGCGGACAGCTGGCCCTCGAGCTTGGTTCGCTCGGCGCTGGAGGACCCCGACCCAGACCCGCCGCAGCCGACGAGCAACATCGCCGCCGCAACGACCACCGCCCTCCATGGCTTGCCCCGCCGAATCCCCATGACCAGGCGGAGCTTACCCGACCGCCAGGCGCTCAGCCCGACAAAGCGGCGTGGCGGCGGAGAACGCCCCACGCGAGGCGGATGTCGGCCTCGGTGGTGCTCATCTGGCCGACGGCCAGGCGCAGGACGTAGCGGCCGTTCAGGACCGCGTGCGAGATGAAGATCTCACCGCTCGCGTTGACCGCTTCCAGCAGCGCTCGATTGCGCTCATCCGAGCCCGCGAGCCGGAAGCAGACCAGCGAGAACGGCCGCGGCGCGCACAGCTCCCAGCCCGGCTCGGCGGACACCCAGCCCTCGAACTGAGCGGCCAGGGCCACCCCGCGGCGCACGTGCTCCTGCAGGCCGGAACGACCGTGGCAGCGCAGCACCGCCCACAGCTTCAAGGCGCGAAACCGCCGCCCCAGAGCCGGGCCGTACTCGCTCAGCGAGAGCGCGTCCTCGGCGTCCGGCGTGCGCAGGTATTCGGGAATCAGGCTGAAGGCGGCGCGGAAGTCCTCCGGTCGCCGCGTCCAGAGCAGCGAGCAGTCCATCGGGGTCAGCATCCACTTGTGGGCGTTGACCACCAGCGAGTCGGCGCGATCGACCCCGGCGAACGCCCAGCGGTGTTCCGGACAGACCATCGCCGTGCCCGCGTAGGCGGCGTCGACGTGCAGCCAAGTCCCGGTCCGCGCGCAGGCATCGGCGAGCGCGGGCACCGGATCGACCGACGTGGTCGCCGTGGTCCCGACGGTCGCCACGACCGCAGCCGCCTCCGCGAGGTCGCCGAGAGCCTCGAGCGAGAGCCGGTACTCGGCGTCGCAGCCGACCTTGCGCAGGCGCATCCCCAACATTCGCGCCGCTTTCTCGACCGAGGAATGCGCCTGCTCCGAGCACACGATCTCCTCGCGTCCGGTGGCCTCGCGGGCGGCGATCAGGGCCGCCAGGGTCGAGGTCGAGGCGCTGTCCTCGATGTGTCCGTGCCAGCCGGCCGGCAGCCCGAGCAGCTCGGCCACCCAATCGAGCACCACGCCCTCGAGCTCGGTCGCCGCCGGCGCCGTGCGCCACAGGATCGCCACCGAGTTGATCGTGGCCGCCAGCAGCTCGGCCAGGATCGCCGGCTCGGACGCGCTGGTGGCGAAGTAGCCGAAGTAGCGCGGGTGCTGCCAGTGCGTCAGTCCGGGAGCGATGATCTCGTCGAGGTCGCGCAGCACCGCCGAGAACGGCTCGCCGCGCTCGGGCGCGCGGGACGGGAGGCGGGCCCGGATCTCTCCCGGTTTGACCTGGGCGAGCACCGGCCGCTGAGAGACCTCCTCCAGGTACCGGGCCGCCCACTCCAGCGCCGCCGGCCCCTCGCCCCGCAGCAGGGCCCCGCGCGGTGGGTCCGGGCCGTCCGGCGCCTCGTTGCTCAAGCCGCGGCGACGGCCGGGAACTCGAACCGCACGCCCGTGAGCTCCTCGGAGACGTCCCACAGCCGCCGCCACGTCTCCTCGTCGTAGGCCTTGCCGGCGGCGCCGACCACGTGGGGATAGCCGCGTTGCTCGCCGAGTCCGTCGGGTCCGACGAACGAGCCCCCGGGCAGGTCGGGCACGGTGGCCGCGTACAGCGTCGGCAGCGCCCCCATCTCGGCGCTCTGGGCGATCACCTTGTTGCCGACCATCATGATCGCCTTCTCGTAGAACTTGCCGGGCCCGGCGAACTGCAGGTTGGTGGCGGCGTAGCCGGGATGCGCGGCCATGCTGCGGAGCTCGCTGCCGGCGGCGGTGGCGCGCTTCTGGAGCTCGAACGCGAACACCAGGTTGGCCAGCTTCGACTGCCCGTAGGCCGTCCAGTTGTTGTAGCCCCGCTCGCGCTGGAGGTTGTCGAAGGTGATCTTGCCGATCCGATGGGCCCCGCTGGAGAGAGTCACCACGCGCGGTGCGGGCGCGGCCAGCAGACGCTCGAGCAGCAGCCCGGTGAGCGCGAAGTGCCCGAGATGATTGGTGCCGAACTGGCTCTCGAAGCCGTCCTTGGTGGTGCGCCGCGGCGGAGCCATCACCCCGGCGTTGTTGACCAGCAGATCGAGCGCGGGATGCTCGGCCGCCGTCCGGTCGGCGAACTCCCGCACCGAGGCCAGGTCCGACAGATCCAGGGCCGACACCGAAATCGAGGCCCCGGGCGCGGCGGCGCGGATCTCGGCGACGGCGCGCTCGCCCTTCTCGGTGTTCCGGCACGCGGCGATCACCGTGGCTCCCTTGCGGGCGAGCTCACGCGCGGTGATCGCGCCCAGGCCGCTGTTGGCCCCGGTCACCACCGCGACCCGGCCGGTCAGGTCGGGGATGTCGGCGGCTGTCCATTTGGCGCCCATCAGTCACCCATCCTACGCGTCACGGACTCCGAGTAGGCGGGCCCGCGGAAGCGCAGGACCGGATCGTCGGAGAGCTCGATCCCGTCGATCACCCGGGTCGGGTCGAAGACGAGCACGTCACCGCCCCGCTCGCGTTCCAGATCGGCCCCGGTGATCTCGAAGGTGCCGGCGGTCACCCGACGGCGGCCCTTGGGCCACGCCTTGCTCGGATCGGTGGTCGAATCCCCGGGCTCGGCGATCTGCAGCTCGAGCGTGAAACGCACCGGCCCGGCGGCGAAACGCTGGTGGAGCTCCTGCTGGAGGTAGTTGGGGTCACGGCGCCGAGCGGCCCGCGGAGACACCTTGTCCGCCTTGAACGCGGGAAGCAGCGTGTAGCGCACCCAGTGCGCGGCGCCGGCGGCGTCGATCCAGTTGAAGGCGTGGATGCCGTAGTAGGTGATCCCCGCGTAGCTTGTCCTGGGCAGCAGCGTCGGCGCCAGCACCGGCAGGTTGCGCACCGCCTCGGGGTGGCGCACCAGGACCCGGGCCATCCGGAACGCGCGACCGCCCCCCGGAGGCCTGGGCATGCACGAGCTCGATGAACCCCTCCGGGGTCTTCACCGGAAAGCGCGGCGAGGAGACCGCCACGATGTCGGTCCGCGCCCCGTCCGGGAGGTACATCTTGATGGCCATCCCGCGCGGATCGGGCAGCCAGTCAGGGTGGGTCGGGTCGCCGGCGCCGTTGGAGAAACGGAAGGTCGCCCGCAGCTCGCCGCTGTGCATGTGCGCCGCCCGGGTCAGCTCGGCGCCCTCCGGCGACGGCGTGAAGGTGCCCCGACAGACCAGCCCCTTGGCGTGCAGCGCCCGGTAGCCCGCGTGTCGGCCGAACACTCCGTTGACGATGTCGATCGCCTGGGCCGGCGTCATCGTCATGGCCGACCGCCCTGGAGCACGCGGAACTCGATGCCCGCGCGCACGAGCCGGTCGATCAGCGCCTGGCCCATCGCGACCGCCGTCGTGACCTGCCCCGAGGTCTCCGGCAGGTCGTCATGGGCAAGGCAGAGCGCGCATTCGGCCAGCATCTTCGAGGTCTCGCCGTAGCCGGGATCCCCGCCGCTCACCTGCGTGATGACGCGCTCCCCGCCGCCTTCGCCTCTGAACTTCACCTTGAACCAGGCCTTCTCGCGCTGCTCCGGCGTCGGCCCGTCGCCGGGGTCCTTGAGCTTCAGCAGCAGCTTTCGCGTCGGGGCGAGCTGGGCGGCGGCGATCACGCCGCCCGCGCCCGCGGCGAATCCGGCCAGCATCGGCAGATTGCCCAGGACCAGGTAGTGCCCGTAGGAGAACTCGGGGCCGTAGCGGTCGAGCGCCCGAGCGGAGCGCAGCACGTGCTGCGGGTCGATCGTCGGCGCCGGCATCACCCATCCCCCCGCGTCCGAGTCGCGATGCGGGGGGCCGCTGGCGCCTTTGACCGTGCGCCCGCTGGGTCGCGGCTCGAGTCGCTTGCGCTGCTTGGCCACGGCGGCACCATGACGCAACCGACCCATGATGTGAATCGCGGAGTGATAGGTCCCGCCAGAGAACGTCCCGCCGGCCCGGACGAAGCAGTCGATATGGATCGGGACCCCCTCCGGTAGCTGGTTGACCGTGAACAGCACGCCGAGGTCGTAGGGGATCGAGTCGAACCCGCAGCTGTGGATGATCCGCGCGCCGGTGCGTTGCGCCTGGTCGTGGTAGCCGAGCCACATGCGATCGACGAACTCGGGCTCGCCGGTGAGGTCGAGGTAGTCCGTGCCGGCGGCGGCGCAGGCCGCCACCAGCGCCTCGCCGTAGTGGATGTAGGGGCCGACGGTGGTGATCACCACCCCGGTCGACTCGGCCACCGCGCGGACCGAATCGGAATCGGTGACGTCGGCCTGCAGCAGCGGCAGCTCGGACAGGGCGGGGTCGATCTCGGCCAGCCCGCGGCGGACCCCCTCGAGCTTCTGGAGGTTGCGGCCGGCCAGCGCCCAGCGGGTGCCCGGCCGCGCGTGGCGCGCGAGGTACTCCGCGGTCAGCTGACCGGTGAATCCGGTCGCCCCGAACAGCACGATCTCATGCTCGCGCTGCCCCCGGTCGGGCACGTCGCTCTGGCTCATTGCGGCTCCTCGCTCAGCTTTCGCGCCGCGGCCAGCGCCTGCGCGGGAGCAACCCCCGCGTTGGCCGCCACCCAGCACGAGACCGGAGCCGCCACCCGCTCGGATGAGTGCGCCGCGACGCCGGCGAGGTCGAGCAGCAGCTCGAACTCCTCGGTGCTGGGCGGCCTGGTGCCGAGTTCCTCGGCGTAGGCGGCGATCCATTCCTTTGCGTTCATGGCGATGTCCCCTGGCGCGCGGCGACGCCGCCAGGGCGCGCGGGACTCTATCGCTGGCATGATCCCGGCGATCTGACTGACGAACGAAAGGCACTCATATGACAGTCCTCGACGGCAAGGTGGCGATCGTCACCGGCTCGGCGCGGGGGATCGGCCGGGCCACCGCCGAACTCCTCTCCGAGCAGGGCGCCAAGGTCCTGATCAACGACCTCGACGGCGACGTCGCCGAGCAGACGGCGAGCGAGATCGCGGGCGACACGCTCGTGTTCGGCGGGGACCTGACCCAGGAGGGCGTCTGCGATCAGCTGGTGGAGAAGGTGGTCGGTGAGTGGGGCCGGGTCGACATCCTGGTCAACAACGCCGGCTACACGCTCGACGCCCCGATCCACAAGATGAGCGACGAGTGGTTCCAGCGGATGCTGGACATCCACTCGATCGTCCCCTTCCGGATGTGCCGCGCCGTCGCTCCCCACATGCGCGAGCCGGCCAAGCAGGAGCGCGAAGCGGGCACCGAGGTGTTCCGCAAGATCGTCAACGTCTCCTCGATCTCCGGGACGATGGGCAACGCCGGCCAGGCGAACTACTCCTCCGGCAAGTCGGCCGTGGTCGGGCTGACCAAGACGCTGGCCAAGGAATGGGGCCAGTTCAAGATCAACGTCAACGCCGTGGCCTTCGGCTACATCGAGACCCGCCTGACCGCCAGCAAGGATGCCTCCAACGTGATGGAGATCGGCGGCGAGAAGGTGCAGCTGGGTATTCCCGACCAGCTGCGCGGGATGGCGCCGATGCTGATTCCGATCGGCCGCCCGGGGACGCCCGCCGAGGCCGCGGGCGGGGTGTTCTTCCTCTGCTCGCCGTGGTCCAACTACGTCAGTGGGCAGGTGCTGAACATCACGGGTGGGCAGTTCGGCGGCATGACCTCGTAGACCTCCGCGGCCGGGACGGGCCAGGGTCAGGTGGGCTTGTTGGCACTCTGCCAACTTTGCTAGCCTGCCCTGGCGATGGTCTCTAACCCGGCGCCTCGCTGGCAGCGGCTGGAACACGACGAGCGCCGCCGGCAGATCCTCGAGGTCGCGCGCCGGCTGTTCTCCGAGCGCAACTACGCCACGGTCTCGACCTCGCAGATCGCCCGCGAGGCCGGGGTGGCGCGGGGGTTGCTGAACCACTACTTCGGGACCAAGCGCGACCTCTACCTCGAGGTGATCCGCGACGTCGTGCGGATGCCCTCCAATCCGGTGCCCCTCCAGGCTCCCGGCCGCGGCCTCGAGCACATCATCTCCGAGGGCGCCGACCGCTGGCTGACGATGCTCGAGCGCAACACCGGCACCTGGCTGGCCGCCGTGGGTGCTCAGGGACTGGGGCGCGACCCCGAGGTCGAGGCGATCCTCGACGAGGCTCGCGAGCGGGCCGCCGACCGCCTGGTCGAGGCGCTGCAGACCTACGAGGCGGCCGAGGCGCCGACCGAGTTGCGCGCCCTGATCCGGGCCTACTCGGGGCTGGTCGAGGCGGCCAGCATCGAATGGCTGGAGCGCGGAAGGCTGACCCGGGAACAGGTGCGGGTCGTGCTGGTTCAGGGCTTCATCAGCATCGTCCGCGACGTGCTTCCGGCGGTGCAGCAGGCGTCTACAGACGACAACCGATAGGGAGAGCGAGATGGCCAACAGGACCTACGTGATCGGCGTCGGGATGACGAAGTTCGACAAGCCGGGGACCAAGGAGGGCGACTACCCGGATTGGGCCAAGGAGGCCGGCGAGAAGGCGCTGGCCGACGCCGGCATCTCCTACGACGCGATCGAGCAGGCCTACGCCGGGTACGTCTACGGCGACTCGACCTACGGTCAGCGCGCCGTCTACGGACTCGGGCTGACCGGGATCCCGGTGATCAACGTGAACAACAACTGCTCGACCGGCTCGAGCGCGTTGTTCCTGGCCCGCCAGGCGGTCAAGGGCGGCCTGGCCGATTGCGCCCTGGCGATCGGCTTCGAGAAGATGGAGCGGGGCTCGCTGGGGATGAAGTACACCGACCGGACCCCGGCGATGGACAAGCACTTCGCCCGCATGTTCGAGATCCGGGACCCGGAGAGCTCGCCCTTCGCGCCCCAGATGTTCGGCAACGCCGGGCGCGACCACATGGAGAAGTACGGCTCCAAGCCCGAGCACTACGTCTGGATCGGCTGGAAGAACCACAAGCACTCCGTCAACAATCCCTTCGCCCAGTTCCAGACCGAGTACACGCTCGAGCAGATCAGGGACGCCCCGATGATCCACGAGCCTCTGACCAAGCTCCAGTGCTCTCCCACCTCCGACGGCGCCGGCGCCGTGATCGTCGCCTCCGAGCGCTTCGTCGATCAGCACAACCTCGGCGATCAGGCCATCGAGATCGCGGGCCAGGCGATGGTCACCGACCTGACCAGCACCTTCGACACCGAGGCCGACTGCATCAAGATCGTCGGCTACGACATGAGCAAGAAGGCGGCCGAGATGGCCTACGAGGAGGCGCAGGTCGGCCCCCAGGACGTGCAGGTGATCGAGCTGCACGACTGCTTCAGCGCCAACGAGCTGATCACCTACGAGGCGCTCGGGCTGGCCGCCGAGGGCGAAGGGCACAAGCTGGTGGAGGCGCAGGCCACCACCTATGGCGGGTCGGGCCCGGTGGTCAACCCCAGCGGCGGCCTGATCTCCAAGGGTCACCCGCTCGGCGCGACCGGCCTGGCCCAGTGCTCGGAGCTCACCTGGCAGCTCCGCGGCCAGGCCGACAAGCGCCAGGTCGACCACGTCGACGTCGCCCTGCAGCACAACATCGGCCTCGGCGGCGCCGCCGTCGTCAGCATCTACCGCCGGGCGGCCTAGACAACTCCTGCATTGAGGAAAGGACCTTGGACTGCGATCGACTCGGATGCCTTTTCCCAGGAATAGTCTGGGAAAGGCATCCGAGTGGCCAGGTCATGAGAACTTCGGCGTGATTCGGGCCCCACGACGTCCAGATCGCGCCAAGGTTCGAAGCAGCGGCGTTCAGCCTCCGCATCGTGGGAGTGATTCGCGATCGCTCGCCGCCAGCGTCGGCCCGCCGGCTAACCGACCAGAGCCTCGCGCAGCGCCTGCTCCACGGGCTCGTCACCGGAGTTGACGTACAACACCAGCCCGGCGGCCCGTGGTTCGTGCAGCACGGCGTCCAGCACGGCGGCGACGTCGTCGCGGGGAACCTCGCCGCGGAATGGCGTAGCCGAGAGCCGCACGCGGCCGCTCCCCGGGTCGTCGGTGAGCCGGCCCGGCCGCAGGATCGTCCACTCGCGGTCGCTGGCCATCAGCGCGGCATCCGCCTGTGCCTTGGCCCGCAGATAGACGCTGAACACGTCGTCCCCGGAAGGAGGATCCTCGGCCCCGACCGAGCTGATCATCACGTAGCGCGGCACCCCGGCGGCCCGCGCGGCCTCGAGCAGCTTGATCGCGCCGTCGCGGTCCAGCGTCAGCTTGCGCTCGGCGCCGCTCCCCGCTCCCGCGCCGGCCGCGAACACGACGGCATCGGAGCCGCTCACGGCCTCCGCGAGCGCGTCCACCGTCACACCCTCCAGATCGCAGACCACCGGCCGCGCTCCATCAGCCGTCAACTCATCGGAATGGGCCGCGTTGCGAATCAGCCCAACCACTGCGTCGCCGCGCTGGCTCAAACGCCGCGTCAGCCGCCGCGCGATCTGACCGTGCGCTCCTGCGATGGTGACCTGCATGATGCTCAGCCTGCCTTCCTGATCGGGACTCGCACCTGCCAATAGGCCCTACAGCCCCAGCGTCTTGGAGATGATGTCGCGCTGGATCTCGCTGGTGCCGCCGTAGATCGTGGTCACCACCGCGGTGCGCAGCTGGCGCTCCATGTCGTACTCCGTCGCGTAGCCGTAGCCGCCCATCATCTGGACGCCCTCGAGCGCGGCCAGCTTGGCGGTCTCGGAGGCCTTGAGCTTGCACATCGAGGCCTCGCGGGGGAACAGCGTGCCGGGGTTGGCGTCGACCCGGGCGGCGGTGTCGTAGATCAGCAGGCGGGTCGCCTCGATCTCGGTGGCCAGGTCGGCCAGCCGGTGACGGATCACCTGGAAGCTGCCGATCGGCTTGCCGAACTGCTTGCGCTCCTTGACATAGGCCAGCACGTCGTCGAAGGCGCGCTGGGCCATCCCCAGGGACTGCGCGGCGATGATCAGGCGCTCGTGGTTGAGGCCGGCCATCAGCTGCCTCCAGCCCATGTCCTGCTCGCCGACCAGCCGCTCCGCCGGGACGTGGCAGTCGGTGAAGAAGATGTCGTTGACCTCGCGGCCGCCCATCGTGTCGATGCCGCGGATGTCGATCCCCTCGAGGTCGGTGGGCACGGAGATCATCGACAGTCCCTCGTGCTTGTTGCCGTCCCGATTCGTCCGGCACACCAGCAGGATGTGGTCGGCCGCGTGCGCGGCGGTGATCCAGGTCTTCTGGCCGTTGATCACATACCCGCCATTCGAGCGCTCGGCGCGGCAGGACAGGTTGCCGACGTCGGACCCGGCCTCCGGCTCGGACATCGCGATGCACTCGACCCGCCCGCCGGCGACGCCGCCGAGGATCTCCTCCTTCGAGCGCCTCGCTGCCGAACCGCTCGACCGCGCCGGCGGTGATCATCGAGACCGAGAAGAAGCCCATCGGGATCAGGCCCCGGGCGAACTCCTCGCAGAGCAGGCACATGTCGACCGCCCCGCCGCCCGAACCGCCGTACTGCTCGGGGATCGCCACGCCGAGCCAGCCGAGGCCGGCGATCTTCTCGTAGAGCTCCTGGTTGTGGGGCTCGGCGCCGTGCTCGGTGAGCCGGTCGCGCTGCTCGCGCGTCCCGCACTCGCGCTGGGCGAAGTCCCGAATCGTCTCGACAAATGCGCGTTGCTCATCGGTCAGTGTCTGGATCGTCATCGTGGCTCCCTCATGTCGTTCGATGCCCGCCCGATCTTACTGGCGGAGTGCCAACAAGTGGCTATAGGGGCCGCGACGCGTGCCGGGCCGTGCCGGGCCGGGCCGGGCCGGCCGGGCCGCGGCCGGGCCGTGAAGTCTTTGGGACGAATGGTACGTACGTTTGGGACGAATGGTACGAAACTGCTACTCTGCGTACCATATGACCGGCACACTCTTCCCCACCGAGGTCGAGGCGGAGGGGCTGCTCGTCGGCCCCGAGTCGATGACCTGGCGCGCCGCGAGCGACGCCCGTTTGTACCTGGTGATGCTCTACCCCCTGCTCCTGCAGGTCGCCCATCCGACGGTCGGCGCCGGCGTGCGCGACTTCTCCGACTTCGAGCAGCGGCCCTGGGATCGCCTGCTCCGGACCCTGGACTACGTCAGCCTGATCGTCTACGGCGGCCCCGACGCCGTCGCCACCGGGCGGCGGTTGCGGGCGATGCACAAGGGCTTCACCGGGGTTCGCGAGGACGGCGAGCGCTACTACGCGCTCGAGCCGGAGGCCTACGCCTGGGTGCACGCGACGCTGCTGGAGTCCTACGTGGCCGGGCATGCCCAGTTCGGCCGTCCGATGAGCCGGCCCGAGATCGACGCGTTCTATCGCGAGTACCGAGGGCTCGGCCGCCTGCTCGGGGTCCGCGAGCGCGACCTGCCCGAAACCTGGGACGGCTTCCGCGACTACTTCGACTCGGTGGTGGAGACCCAGCTCGTCCGCACCGAGTCGGTCGACCGGGTGATCCGCTCGGTCAAGAACGCGGCCAATCCGCTGCCCCCGCTCCCCGACCCGATCTGGCGCGTGCTCCGGCTTCCGGCCTCCTACTCGCTGTGGATCGGCGGGATCGGCCTGATGGACCCCGCGCTCAGACAGCGACTCGGGATCGCCTGGTCCCGGCCGGAGGAGCTCAGCTTCCGCGGGCTGGGCACGGTCACTCGCGCGCTCACCCCGCTGATGCCCCGGCGGCTGCGGATCATGGGCCCCGATCAGCTGCGCCTGCGCCGGCGGGCGATCGCCCGCGGACCGCTCGGACGCGATTCGGGCAGTTCGGGCAGCGCGCCGCCGCCCCGGAGCGGGTCCTCACCCCGCAGCCTGGCCGCCTGAGGACCGATCACACATGCCCCCACAAGCCGCCCGCCGCCTGGCCCTGGCCTTCGACCCGGAGGTTCATACCGCCTCGGACGCCGTCTCGGAACGGATCCTCGACGCGGCTCTGGCCCTGGCCGGCGCCTCGGGGCTGCGAAACCTGACCATGGACGACGTGGCTCGCCGCGCCGGGGTGGGCCGGATGACCGTGTACCGGCGCTTTGGCGGCAAGGAGGCGCTGGTCGATGCCCTGGCGGTGCGGGAATGCCGTCGCTGCCTGGCCAGGATTGCCGCCTCGATCGATCCGGCGGCGCCGGTCGACGATCGGATCGCCGCGCTCAGCACGACCACGCTGGCGCTGATCCGGGAGCACCCCCTGCTCGAGCGACTGGCCCGGGTCGAGCCCGAGGATCTCCTGCTCGAGCTCACGCGCGACGACAGCGCCGTGTTCAGGCTGGTCCGCGCGTTCCTGGTCGAGCAGATTCGGACCGGGCAGGAGGCCGGCGAGCTGGTCGGCGGCGACCCGGCCGTGCTGGCCGAGGTGGGGCTGCGGCTCGGGGCCTCGTTCGTCCTGATGCCCGACAGCGTGCTCCCGCTGCACGACGAGCGCGCCACCCACGAGGCGATTCGCGCCCTCGTCGGGCCGTTTGTCGCCTCCCGCCACTAGCGCACCTCTCGGGCCCCCCAGCGGTTGGTTTACTGAACGAACCGCGCTTAGGCCTGCTAAAGCTGCGGCGGTTCAATGTCCTTGCTCATGATCCTTCGCCACCGTCGAACCAGGCTGATCGCTGCGCTGCTGGGCCTCGCCGCCCTCGGCGTGGGCCTCGGCCTCTCGATGCAGAGCGCCAACGCCCGCCGCGACCCGCAGAGCCAGGCCGCCGCGCACCGCCGCGCCAAGACCCCCGGGGCCGTCGGCGTCGTCGCCCCGACGCGACCGAACATCGTCTTCGTGCTCACCGACGACCTCTCGATGAACCTGCTCCAGTACATGCCGCACGTGCAGGCGATGCAGCGCGACGGGCTCACGTTCAAGAACTACTTCGTCTCGGACTCGCTCTGCTGCCCGTCGCGCTCGTCGATCTTCACCGGCAACTTCCCGCACAACACCCACGTGTTCGACAACACCGGCCGGCAGGGCGGATTCGGCGCGTTCTACGCGCACGGAGAGCAGAACCACACGTTCGCGACCGCGCTCCAGCACGCCGGGTACGAGACCGCGCTGATGGGCAAGTTCCTCAACGGCTACCTGCAGGCCCAGGGGGCCGCGCCGGTCCTACCCAACTACGTCCCGCCGGGCTGGAACGAATGGGACGTGGCCGGCTGGGGCTATCCCGAGTTCAACTACACGATGAACCAGGATGGCGTGCTGGTGAACTACGGTCACGCGCCGACCGACTATCTGACCGACGTGATCGCCAATCGCGGCGTCGGGTTCATCAACGGCGCGGTCGCCGTGCACCGGCCGTTCTTCCTCGAGCTCTCGACGTTCGCGCCGCACAGCCCGTTCACCCCGGCGCCACGGGACGCCGCCGATTTCCCCGGTCTGACCGCGCCGCGGCCGCCCGACTTCAACGTGCTGCCGACGCATGCGCCGCGCTGGCTGGCCACCCACCCCCCGCTCAGCGGGGCCCAGATCGACCAGCTCGACACGGCCTTTCGTCTCCGAGCCCAGTCCGTGCAGGCGGTCGACGCGATGATCGGCAACATCGAGCAGGAGCTGGTCACCGCCGGGGTGGCCAACAACACCTACATCGTGTTCAGCTCCGACAACGGGTTGCATCTGGGCGACTACCGCCTGATGACCGGAAAGCTGACCGCCTTCGACACCGACATTCACGTGCCGCTGGTGGTCGTCGGGCCGGGGGTCGCGGCGGGCGCCACCACGGATGCGATGACCGAGAACACCGACCTGGCCAAGACCTTCGCGGCGATCGGCGGCACCGACGTCCCCAGCGACGGGCACAACCTGCTGCCGCTGATGTCCGGCACCACGCCCGCCGACTGGCGCAACGCGATCCTGGTCGAGCACCACGGACCGGACCTCACCGGTCGTGATCCGGACTTCCAGCAGAACGCGAGCGGCAACCCGCGCACGTATGAGGCGATGCGGACCAAGCGCTTCCTCTACGTCGAGTACGACGACGGCGAGCGCGAGTTCTACGACCTGCGGACCGACCCGTTCGAGCTGCACAACATCGCCGACACGCTGGCCCCGTTCGATCGCGCACTGCTGCACATCGAGCTGGGGAACCTGAAGCGCTGCCACGGCGGCCCGGCCTGCTGGGCGGCGATGCAAGTCAGCTCGGGGATCGAGCCGCTGCGTCGGTCGGCTCCCCTACAGTCGCGCGATGCTCATTCGACCCGCCGACACGCTCGCCGACGATGACGCCGCCGCCTGCGCGGCGATCTACGCGCCGTTCGTAAGCGACAGCGCCGTCTCGTTCGAGCTGGTCGCCCCGGACGGACCGGAGATGGCCCGCCGGATCGAGAGCACCCACGCCTGGCTGGTGGCAGAGACCGATGGTGTGCTCGCCGGCTTCGCCTACGGAGGCTCCCACCGGGCGCGCGCCGCGTATCGCTGGGCGACCGAGGTGAGCGTCTACGTCCACCCCCAGCACCGTCGCCGCGGCGTCGGCCGCGCCCTCTACGGCGAGCTGCTGCCCCTGCTGGCCCGCCGGGGGCTGCAGGTGGCGCTGGCCGGCATCACCCTCCCCAACCCCGGCAGCGTCGCGCTGCACGAGGCGATCGGCTTTCAGCCCGTCGGCGTCTACCGGAGGATCGGCTGGAAGGAGGGCGGCTGGCACGATGTCGGCTGGTGGCAGCTCGAGCTCGCTCCCGCCCGGGAAGACGCGCCTCCCCCCGAGCCAAATCAGTCCTGATCGCTGCAGCAGTAACGCCAGCGTCGGGCAGGCCTCCACGGCCCGGCGGGCCAGCCCGTCCAGCGCCGGCGGCACCTCGGGGGTGTCGATGATCGGGTAGCCCCAGTCGTCGAGCCGGATCAGCTCGGGCAGCAACTCGGCGCAGAGGCCGTGCCCGTCGCACATGATCGGGTTGACCCGCAATACGCGACTCATAGGACTCCAGCCGGTTGCGTGAAGGGCAGCCCGGCCGGCGCCGCCACGCAACGCGCTCCCCGGTGCTCGGCGAGCTCGTCGGCGAACACGCCGATCGCGCTGCGCACGAACCGGACCGCGCCATCGGGGTGGTGGCAGGCGCCGCGGCCCCGTACGTCATCGGACCACCGGCGCACGCGGAGCAGATGATCGTCGCCGGCGCCGTCGGCCAGGGCGCCGACGGCATCGGCGATCGCCCGCAGACCGTAGACGCACGGACCGCACTGGCCCGCCGACTGGGCGGCCAGATAGTCGATCACCCGGGCGCTCTCGTGCAGGCCGCATGAGCTCTCGCCCAGGGCGATCAGCACGCCCGCCCCCAGCGAGCATCCGACCCGGCGCAGCTCCTCCCGGGACAGACGGATCGCCAGCGCATCCTCCGCCGACACCCAGGTGCCGAAGTAGCCGCCGATCAACAGCGCCCGGAGGGGCTCGAGCGATCCCCCGGCGGCGGCCAGCAGGTCCCGCAGCGACGTGCCGAAGGCCAGCTCGTAGACCCCGGGAGCGGCCACCGCCCCGGAGATCGTCACCAGCGCCGAGCCGGGGTCGGCGGCGGTGCCGAGCTCCCGGTACCAGCGTGGGCCGTAGCGGGCCACCAGGGCGATCTGAGCCAGCGTCTCCGGGTTCTGCACCAGCGTCGGTCGCCCTCGGTAGCCGCGCTCGTACGGTCGTGGCGGCACCAGCGTGGGCACCGCGTTGCCGCCGTTGAGGGCGTGGATGATCGCGCTCTCCTCTCCGGTGACGTAGCCGTCGGGGCCGGTGACCACGCCGATCCTGACTCGATCGTCGGCCCGCACGGCGATCGCCGCCTCGAGCGCCCGCGCCACCGCACCTGCCCGCTCGCCGAACCTGACGATGATTTCGCGCGCCCCGATCTCCCCGGCCGCCAGCACGGCGCCGTCGAGCACCAGGTGGGGAAGGCGCGAGAGCAGCAGGCGATCCTTGGCGCTGGCCGGCTCGGTCTCGCTGCCGTTGACCACGAGTACGGCGCCCCGCCGGCGCGCGGCCACCGAGCGCAGCTTGATCGCGGTGGGGAAGTCGGCCCCGCCGCGCCCGCGCAGCCCGCTGTGATCGACGGCGTCGATCAGCTGCCCATGAGACAGGCGGGGCAGCGGACCGTGGACGCGGTGGTGATCGGCCAGGGTCATCGGCGCGCCGCCGGGGTCGAGTCCGGCCAGCAGCCTGGGGAGACGTGCGGGTGGCGTCCGGCTCACGGTCCCGCCGACCCCCCGCCCGCGTCGGTGGCCGACAGCGTGCCGCTGACCGCGCCGCTCTGATTGTCGATCACCAGGTCGGCCTGGAGATCCACCCTGGCGCCGGAGGAGTCGGCCACGCGGGCCAGAAACTGGGTCCCCTGGAGCTGAACCACGCGGCCGGCCAGGACCGACGGCAGGCCGGTCGCGACCAGATCGACCTGGCTCCCGGTCAGCGATAGCCCGCCGTTGCCCAGGGGGGCGCCGGCCAGGCGGACGCGCAGCCGCCCGTTGCGCCCGCCGCTCAGGCGCAGCGCGATGTCCAGGATCGCGCCGCCCGCCTCCGAGGTCTGCTTGAGCGTGCCCCGCAACCGCGCCGAGAACGGCAGGCCGAGGCTGCGCGCGGACGAGCGGCTCCCGCGGGCGGGAGCCCGCGCGGCCGCCGAGGACGGCGCCGAGGCCGAAGCCGGGGTCCCGGCCAGCAGCGTCACCGGGGTCCCCGCCCGCCGCGCCCAGCCCGTCTCGAGCGGTCCGGCCAGCGTGAAGATGGCCAGCCCGATCGGCGTGAGCACGCTCAACACAACGGCCGGTGCACGGATGTTGTCCGCTACCGGCCCGGCGCGGGCGATCCGGACCAGGCTGGCGATCACCATCGCGGCGACGCAGGCCACGGTCAGCACCAGCATCCACGCCTGCTTCGTGTCGCTCCCGGTGCCGAGTCCGTGCAGCACCGCGATCGGCCAGCTCGCGTAGGCCAGCCAGTGGATCGCCCGCCAGGCGCCGTAGCCCAGGCGGCGCCGGACCAGGCTGGTCAGGACCAGCACGATCATGAAGTCGAACGCCAGCGCCCCGAGCCCCAGCCACAGCGGCCGGTAGGTGCCGGTGAACGGGATCACCGAATCCACGATCGAGATCGGGGCGAACGAATCCAGGACGCTGGTGATCACATGGAGCACGAGCAGGCCGATGGCCAGCAGCGAGAGGTCGCGGTGCAGCGAGTCGACGGCGAACCGCGGCCAGCGCGGTGCGAGCGCGAAGCGCAGCGAACCGAGAACCCCGAGCACCACCACCGCGGTCAGCAACACCAGCGATACCGCCCCGGTGGCCCGGGTCAGGTACCAGTACGCCTGCGAGCTGGTGGCCGCCAGTCCCAGCATCAGACCGTAGCCTCGAAGTCCTCGCCAGACGGCGGGCAACCGGCGTCCGGCTCGAGGTCGTCACCGGACGACGGCCAACCGGCCAGGTGCCTGACCCCGCCCTGGGCGCTGACCAGCCGGCTGGGCAGGGCCATCGAGGCGAGCCAGCGGGCTGCCCGGGCTCCGCGCACGATCGCGGCGGTGCTGGCGATGTTGGCGTCCAGGCACGACCCGGCGGCCACGCTGACGGTGCGCCAGAAGACGGTCGCGGGCTCGCCGGTGTCCGGGTCGATCAGGTGGTGAGCCGTCCCGGACGCCGTCTGCCACCGCCGCACGGTCGCGCTCGATGTGGCCAGACCGCCGCCGCTGAGCGAGATCCACTGGCCCGGGGCCTCCACGCCCGAGCGGTGGTCATCGGTCACCCGCACTCGCCACCCGCCGGCCGGCGGGGACCCGGCCAGCGAGACGTCGCCGCCGAGGCTGACCAGCACGCCGCAGCGCGGTTCTGGCCTGGGCCTTCGCCGCGGCGCGATCGGCGGCCAGCGCCTTGGCCGTGGCCCCGAGATCGAGCTCGACGCCGGCGCCCAGACCGATGGTCGACGCCTCGGCGTCGATCTCGATCTTGCGCCAGCCCGGGACCGACACGACCGAGATCCGCGCCCCGGGGTCGACCGAGTTCCGCGCCCGGGGCGCGATCGAGTCGAAGTCGCGGTCGTAGCCGAGCGAGATCAGCGCGCCACCGACGGTGGGGTCGACGTCGCCGTCGGTCAGCCGCGCGGCCCGCACGGACGCGCTGACCGCCTCCAGCAGCAGCGGACTGACGCGGACTGTGGCGCCCGCGGCGCGATTCAGCGCGGTCAGCTCCGAGTCCTCCCGGAAGCGGGAGCAGGCCAGGTCGAAGTCATCCACGGTCCGCCGGACCTCGGCGAGCGCGTCGTCGAGGCAAGCGGCCTCGGTCACCGCGACCACCGCGGTACCGCCCAGCGCCGGGAAGCTGGCCGTGCTCTGCGTCTGATTCACCGGCCGCGACTCCGAGCTCAGGATCCGCCCGAGACGACCGGCGGACTGCTCTGGGACGGCGACGGGGACTGCGCCTGACTGGGCGCGCCCTGAGACTGGTCGGGCGGCGCCTGGGACTGGGCCGGCGGCGCCTGGGACTGGCTCGAGTCCGGGGGCGTGATCGCCTGCGGAGCCTGTGCGGGGCCGCCCAGGCCGAGCGCCTGCGCGCCTTCCAGCGGCGGCAGCTTGGCGCTGGGCCGCGCGGACGTGGTGACCGGTCGCGCCGGGCTGGCCGCCGCCCCTTTGGCCGAGTGGGCGGCAAACGAGCGCCCGGGTGCCACCGCGGAGATGAGCGCGGCGCAGCCCGCGGTCAGCGCCCCCGCGGCCACGATCAGCCAGCGGCGCGTGCGGCTGATCCGCGCGATCGCGGCGTCACGCTCGAGTTGTGCAAGGGGTTGGCTACGTCGATCCATTCGTCGACCTGTTCGACCTGTATCACCGATCATGCTCGGAATGTAAGGCTCAGACCATCAGGCTTCAGTAAGAGCAGTATGAGAATCCGTCTAGTGGATCGGGCGCGGTTCTCGGCCTGAAGCGATCCTAGGGGACCCGCGGGAGGTCGATCGTGAACGTGGATCCATCGACCAGGACGCGCCCGCGGTGGCGCTCGACGATCGTCTTGACGATCGACAGGCCCAGCCCGGACCCCGGACGGTCGCCCGCGTCCGGGCCACGCCAGAAGCGCTCGAACAGCCGCTCGCGCCCAGCCGGATCGGGGCCGGGACCGGCGTCGCGCACGCTCAGCAGGGCTCGATCGCCGTGGCGGACGAGCGTGACCTGCACCTCCCCGCCCGCGGGACCGTGCACGAGCGCGTTGTCGATCAGGTTGTCGATCGCCCGGCGCAGCGCCTCCTCGTCGCCGGTGACCCGCACCTCGGCCAGCGGGCCGGTGCGCAGCCGACCGCCGTCATGGTCGCGCACCGCATCGCCCACGAGCTCGTCCAGCTGCAACACCCGCAGCTCGCGCGGCGTGCCCTCGCGCTCGAGCACGAGCAGGTCGTCGACCAGCTGGGCGAGCCGCAGGGCGTCGCGCTGAAGGTCGGCCAGCACGTCGTCGTCGACCCCGTGGCGGACCGCGTACTCGACGTTGCCGCGCAACGACGTGACCGGCGTGCGGAGCTCGTGCGAGGCGTCGGCCAGGAACCGGCGTTCGCTGGTCCGGGCCGACTCGAGCGAGGCCAGCATCCGGTTCAGCACGCCGGTCAGCTGTCCGATCTCGTCGGCCACGCCCGGCTCCGGCAGTCGCCGCGCGGCGTCGGCGGTCCGTTCGATTTCCCCGGCGGCGGTGGCCAGCCGCCGCAACGGCCGCAGTCCGCGGCGGGTCAGCGCCGCCGCCGCCAAGGTGGCCAGCAGCGCGACCAGGGCGCCGCTGAGGATCAGGACGAAGCCGAGGTGATGCAGCGTGTCGGCGATGTCGGAGGTGTCGGAGGCGACCAGCACCGCGCCCCCCGCGGCCGGACCGAGCGCCAGGGCGATCGGCGCGGCGTACAGGCGCCAGGGGTGCCCGTCGATCTCCGTGTCCTCAAACCCGGTGCGGCCGGACCGCAGCGCCGCCCGGGCCAGGCGGTCCTGGGGGAGCAGCCGCGCCCCGAGGGTCAACGAGCGGGCCAGGATGCGGCCGCGCGCATCGATCACCTCGACCGCGATCTGGCGACCCGACACGGGGCTCTCGAGCGCGCCCGGATCGTTCAGCACCGCCGGCGCAGAGACCGCGAGCTGGGCGATCTCCTGGGCCCGCTGGCGCAGGGCGCTGTCGAGCGAGCCGTGGAGTTGATGGCCTACCACCAGCACCGTGACCAGCCCGAACAGGGCCACCGCGGCGAGGATCGATCCGGCCGACGCGACCACCAGACGCGCCCGCAAAGTCCGCCTGAATGAGCTCAGCGCCAGCCGCATTCGCGATTATCGCCGCCTGCCGCCGTTGTAGCTTGGAAGGGTCGCTCTGGGCAAGCTGCCAACTTTCCGGCATTTTGGAGGTTGTGACAGGCGAAGGGGGGATAGTTTTTGCTAGATAAGTAGAGCTTTTGTGTCAGACAGGGGGGTCTTTGGTAGCCCACGAAGTGGCCGGGTCGGCCGACGCTGTAAGGGTTCTGTTGATCGAGGACGATCCACGGACGGCGTTGCTGATCAGCGAATTGCTGCGTAGCTCCTGGGCCACCGGGCTGGTTTTCGTGCACGCCGAGCGCCTCGGCGATGCCACCCAGGAGCTGCTCGACCGCGGCGCCTCCGTCGTCGTCCTGGACACGTCCTCGGCGCCCGAGGACCCGCTGCTCAACGTCGACCAGGTGCGCACCGCCGCCCCCGACGTCCCGATCATCGTGCTCGCCGACCGCCTCGACGAGGAGGCCGGCGTCCGGGCGATCCGCGCCGGCGCCCAGGACTACCTGTTCAAGAGCGACCTGACGGCGGCGCGCCTGAGCCGGTCGGTCCGCTTCGCCATCGAACGCAAGCGCTCCGAGGTCCAGCTGGCGCATCGGGCCCTGCACGACACGCTGACCGGCCTGCCGAACCGCGCCCTGTTCCTCGACCGGCTCGGGGTGGCGCTCGACCGATCGCGGCGCACCAACGGCGCCGTCGCCGTGCTGTTCCTCGATGTCGACAACTTCAAGCAGGTCAACGATTCCCTCGGCCACGCCGCCGGCGATCAGCTGCTGGCCGTGCTGGCCGACCGGCTGCGCGCGATGTTGCGCCCGATGGACACGGTCGCGCGGTTCGGCGGGGATGAGTTCACGCTGCTGTTCGAGGATCTCGACGGCGAGCGGGAGGTGGTGCTGGTGGCCGAGCGGATCAGCCGCGCCGCCCGCGTGCCGATCCGCCTCGAGGACAACGAGGTCACCATCACGGTCAGCATCGGCATCGCGATGGTCGACGACCCGAGCGTGCCGCCCGACACCGTGATCCGCGAGGCGGACGCCGCGATGTACCGGGCCAAGGAGCGCGGCCGCTCCCGCTACGAGCTGTTCGACGAGGCATCCAAGATGCGGGCGACCCGGCGGCTCGAGCTCGAGGCCGAGCTGCGGCACGCCGTCGAGCACTCCGAGCTCCGCGTCCTCTACCAGCCGCGGTTCGCGCTCAACGGCGGCAACCGCATGACCGGCTTCGAGGCGCTGGTCCGCTGGGAGCACCCCGAGCGCGGCCTGATCTCCCCCAGCGAGTTCATCCCGCTGGCCGAGGAGACCGGGATCGTGATCCCGATCGGCGAATACGTGCTCGACAGCGCGCTGCGCGAGCTGGCCGCCTGGCACACCGCACAACCGGATCTGAACATCTCGATCAATCTGTCCCCGCGCCAGCTCGAGGACACGGGACTGGCCTCGATGCTGGCCGCCGCGCTGCGCGCCGCCGGACTCGAGCCCTCGATGCTGTGCGTCGAGATCACCGAGAGCGCGCTGGCCCACAACACGGAGGTGGCGATCCGCACCCTCCAGGCGCTGAAGGCGGTCGGCGTACGGATCGCGATCGACGACTACGGGACGGGCACCTCCTCGCTCGAGAGCCTCAAGCGGATGCCGATCGACACGCTCAAGCTGCACGAGAGCTTCGTCAACGGACTGGGTGGCGATCCCGAGGCCGACTCGATCGCCGGCGCGGTGATCGAGCTCGCCCACGCGCTCGGCCTGAGCGTCGTGGCGGAGGGGGTCGAGACGGACCTGCAGCTCGGCGAGCTGCGATCGCTGGGCTGTGACGCGGCGCAGGGATTCTTCCTGGCTCAGCCCGTATCGGGCGAGCGCGCCGGCGAGATCGTCGCCGGCGAATGAGCTGACCGCCCCACGCCGCTCAGGCGCGCAGGGCGAAGCCGGCACCGCGCACGGTCTTGATCAGCTGCGGCGCCCCGAGCTTGTGGCGCAGCCGGGTCACGTAGCGATCGACCACATTGGGCTCCGCCCCGCCGGCCCAGATCTCATCGAGCGCGCGTTCGCGGGTGACCGTACGCCCTGGGGCTCGCAGCAGCAATTCGAGCAGCGCCGCCTCCCGCCCGGTCAGCTCGATCGCCCGGCCCGCGCGCGTGGCGGTCCGCGACTGCAGGTCCAGGGTCAGATCGGCGTAGGACAGCAGCGGACCGGCGTCGGCGCCCCGGCGGGTCAACGCCCGGATCCGGGCGATCAGCTCCTGGAGCGCGAACGGCTTGACCAGGTAATCGTCGGCGCCCGCCTCGAGGCCGGCCACGCGGTCGGGCACCGCATCGCGCGCGGTCAGCATCAGTATCGGGGTGGGCAGGCCCTTGCTGCGCAGGCGCCGGCAGACCGCCAGGCCGTCCATCGCCGGCAGGGCCACGTCGAGCACGATCACGTCGGGCGCGGAGCGCTCGGCCTCGACCAGCGCGGCGCCACCATCGGCGGCCAGCGTCACCGCGAAACCCTCGGCCAGCAGCGTCCGCTCGAGCATCCGGCGCAGCGGCGGATCGTCGTCGACCACCAGCACCCGCTCGCCGGTGCCGGCCGGAGGCCTCATCGGGCGGGCAGCGTGCCCGGGCTCAGCCACCGGCGACGTCGCGCCGCAGGAACACCAGGAAGGCGGCGCCGAGCGCGGGAACTCCGTAGAGCGCGCAGACCCACGCGGCACGGATGATCGGGGCCCAGTCGATCGGCGTCCGCAGGAGCCCCTGCCAGGCGTTGAACTGGGTGCTGAGCAGGTAGGGCTGCAGGCCGGTGAGGCCGGGCAGAATCCCGATCAGCTGCATAAGCAGCGAGAACATCAGCGTCCCCACCACGGCCGCCGCGCTGTTGCGGGTGATCGCGGACAGCAGCAGACCGACGCAGACGATCGCGGCGATCGGGATCAGGTAGACGAGCAGGCTGGCGTAGACGAGCTCGAGCGCCTTGGGCGCGGAGACCGTGGTCCCGGACAGGCTCTGGAGGGGGTTGAAGCCCGACTGGATGCTGCCGGCCACCACCCCGACGGTGCCGGTGATGAAGATCGCCGCCACCGCGTAGGTCGCGGTGGCCAGCGCCTTGCCGGCGAAGATCTGTCCCCGTTCCAGCGAGCGGGTGAAGATCGTCTTGAGCGTGCCGTTGTGGTCCTCGGAGGCGATGATGTCGCCCGCCACCAGCGCGGTGATCAGCGGGAACATCCAGACCGCGCCGAACAGCAGCAGCACCAGCGGGATCGCCAGACCGCTGCGGTTGATGTAGCTCCCGAACGGCACGTCGTTGGGGCCGTGGTGGCGGAAATGGGTGGCCAGCACGAACAGCAGCGGCACCACGGCCGCCGCGCCGAGCCCGATGTAGGTGCGCTTCTGATGGCGGAGCTTGAACAGCTCCCAGCGGTACACGGTGGCCACCCCGGGCTTCATGGCGCCGCCTGCACGGGTTCGCGGCCGGGCATCGGCGCAGCGCCGTCGCCTTCGGTCAGCGAGAAGAACAGATCCTCCAGGGTCACGGTCTCCGGGGCCATCGCCCGGATCAGCGCGCCCGCCTCGATCAGCGCCTGCGACAGCTCGGCCACGGCCGCCTCGTCCGCGGTGAAGCTGATCCGCTCGTTCAGATAACGCACGTCGAGGATCCCCGGCTGGGCGCGGCAGACCGCCAGCGCTCGCTGGTCATCGGTGGTGGCCAGCTTGTAGGTCGCGCCCGCGCCGCGCTTGAGCTCGGCGATCGCCCCCTCGTAGACGATCTGGCCCGTGCGGACGATCGCCACCCGGTTGCACACCTCCTCGACCTCGGTCAGCAGGTGGCTCGAGAGCAGCACCGTCATCCCCTGGTCGGCCAGCCGCCGGATCAGCAGACGCATGTCACGCATGCCGGCCGGGTCGAGCCCGGTGGCCGGCTCGTCGAGCAGCAGGAGCTTTGGATCGCGCAGCAATGCGGCCGCGATCCCCAGCCGCTGACGCATGCCATGCGAGTAACCGCCGACGCGGTCACCGGCCCGATCGGTCAGATCGACGGCGTCGAGGGCTGCCGGGATCCTGCCCTTGGCATCGCCCCCGTCGAAGGCGGCCAGCAGCTCGAGGTTGCGCTGGCCGCTCAGGTATGGGTAGAACGCCGGCGCCTCGACGAAGCCGGCCACGCCGTCGAGGGCATCGACGCTGGCGATCGGGTCGCGCCCGAACAGGCGCACCGTGCCCGAGGTCGGGGTGATCAAGCCCAGCATCATGCGCAGCGACGTGGTCTTGCCCGCGCCGTTGGGGCCCAGATAGCCGTACACGTCTCCCGGGTTGACGGTCAGGTCGACACCCGCCACCGCGGTCAGCTCGCCGTAGCGCTTGACCAGGCCGCGCACCTCGATCGGCGGCGGCCCGTCAGCGTTCGGCGGTTCACTCATAGGGCTCTGGCAGCCAGGTCCGCCGCCGCGGCGGGAACCGATCCGACCACCGTGTAAGCCACGCCGCCCCGGGTGAAGCGGATCATGGTGCCCAGTGCGGTGTCGAGCTCCTGCGCGGTGGCGCCATGGATCGAGACGGTCGGGAGGCTCAGACCACCATGGTGGTCACCGCCCTGGGCGGCCCCGGAGCTCGCGGCCCCGCTCGCGCTGGGGGTCTGCTCGACCACCGCGATGCCACCGAGGCCCTGGCCGTAGGTCACCAGCGCGGCCGGCTTGCCACCCCAGTCCAGCAGCGTCACCGATTGGCGCGGGAGGCCGACCAACTGCTTCGGCGCCACCAGCGAGAACGGGAGGCGCTTGGCCACCGCCGCCGCGCCACGGGGCTCGCTGTGGCGGCGAAGCTTGGCCGCGGCCTTGGCGCCGACGGACCTGGCGGAGTCGCCGTGCTGACCCATCGGCGTCGAGACCTTGACCACCTTGGCGCCGCTGGGGGGCGAGATCGCGAGGTCAGAAGCCGAAACGGCGCCGTAGCTGATGTCGGTCGCCTTCAGCTCGAGCACGGGCGTGCTGTCGCCGCGCGCGTACACCGCGATGCGCAGCGGGACGCCCTTGGCTGCGTCCCAGGCCAGCTCGCCCGAGCCGAGCAGGCCGCCGTCGTGCTTGGGCGACACGCGGACGGTGTAGGTCGGCTGCCCGGCCACATCGGTGGGAATCGCCCCTGACAAATTGACGCGACGCGCCAGCCGGTTGATGTCCGACTGGATCTGAGCGATCGACGGGATCGTCCCGCCGGACTGCTTATCGGCGCCCGAGCCGTGGTCGGCGGGCAGCTTGCCCTCATAGACGGTGTGCATGCTCGGATCGGAGATCCAGAACGAGCCGTTATCTACCACCACCTGGGCGTCTCCGTTGTCGGACTGGAGCTCCAGCCGGAGCCGATGCCCGGACAGCCACAGCCGGCCGGTGGCGCCGGTCAGCACCGGGTCGGACCCCTGCAGGTTGGAGGCGTCGATCAGGTGGTTGGTGAAGGTGATCCGCGCGCTGATGCCGGCCACCTTGGGAGCGGCCAGGGCGTCGTGGATCGCCTGCGCGAGCCGCTTCGGCTGCGGAACCGGTCCGCTACCGGAGGCGGCGACCGCGATCGCCGAGCCGGCGACGACGGCCAGCAGCAGGCCGGCGATGCTGGCCAGCAGCCGGCGGGTTGAGACTGTGCGCAGGAACTTCATGGACATCCACCTTTCTCGGGTGAAGTCAAGATAGGCGACGAGCTTGAAATTACTCTGACAGACGCGCGGGCTCGGCCCAGCGCCTCACCCGCCGCCGGCGTGGGCCTCACCCGCCGGCGGCGTGCATCTCCCGCAGCCGGCGCTTGAGCACCTTGCCGGTCGGGTTGCGCGGGAGCTCATCGAGGAACTGGACGTCGCGCGGGACCTTGTAGCGGGCCAGATTGCCCTTGACGAACTCCCGCAGCTCGTCCTCGGAGAGCCCCATCCCCGGCGCCAGCACCACGAACGCCGCCAGCCGCTTGCCGAACTCGTCGTCGTCGACGCCGATCACCGCCGCCTCCTCGACCGCCGCGTGCGTGATCAGCAGCTCCTCGACCTCCCCGGGGAACAGGTTCTCCCCGCCGGAGACGATCATGTCGTCGTCGCGGCCGTCGATGAACAGTCGCCCGCCGGAGTCGAAGTGGCCGACATCGCCGGTGCTCATCAACCCGTCGATCGACTCCTTGGTGCCGCCGCCGGTATAGCCGTCGAACTGGTAGCCGTTGCCGACGAAGATCCGTCCCGGGCGGCCGGTCCCCTCCACCAGGCGCCCGTCGGCGTCGTAGAGCTTGACGATCGCGCCGAACGGCACCCGGCCGGCGCACCCGGGCGCGGCGCGGAGATCCTCGGGGGTGGCGAAGGTCGCGTAGGCCACCTCGGTCGAGCCGTAGAAGTTGTAGAGCTTGTCGCCGATCGTCCGCTGGCCGCGGCGGACCAGCTCGGCCTCGAGCTGCGCCCCGGAGCAGAAGACGATCCGCAGCGAGCTGGTGTCATAGCGGCCCGGCTCCGCTTCCAGCGCCGAGATGATCCGCGACAGCATCACCGGCACGACCACCAGCGCGCTCGGGCGGTGGCGGTCGATCGCCGCGAGCACCCGCCCCGGATTGAACCGCCGCTCGCAGATCACCGTGCAGCCGAGCGTCACCGACAGGATCGCCTGGGTGAATCCGAGCCCGTGAAACATCGGCGCCGCCACCAGCGTCGACTCGGCCGAGCGGTAGGGCACCTTCGACAGGAGGGCGCCGATCGGAACCAGCGAGCGTCCCCCCTGTCGAGGCGCGCCCTTGGGCGTGCCCGTCGTCCCGCTGGTCAGCAGCACGAGCGTGGCCTGCTCGCTCGGCGGCTCGGGGACCTGTCCGGCGTAGCGGGCGATCTGGGCCTCGAGTGAATCCGAGCCCACCCGCCCAGCCGGCGGTCCACCGTCCCCGTCGGTCCAGCCCAGCCAGCGCCCGTAGGCCGGCTCGATCGGCTCGACCAGCTCGTTGTACTCCTCGTCGTGGACCAGCAGCACGACCCGCTCGCGCTCGCATACGTCGCGCAGCTGCGGGCCGCCGAAGTCGGTGTTCAGCAACAGCACGCGCGCCCCGAGCTTGGTGGCCCCGAACGTGATATCCAGGAAGCCGCGATGGTTACGGCACAGGACCCCCACCCCGTCCCCCTCGCGCAGACCCCGCGCCCGCAGGGCCACCGCGAGCGCGTCGGACCGGGAATCGAGCTCGGCGAAGGTAAGAGCACCGAGCTCGTCGATCACGCCCGGTCGCTCACCGTGGCGCAGCGCCGCGATCTTCACCGCCGCGGCCAGCTGGCCATAGCGGGCGCTGGCCCGGATGACCGCCGCCGCCCGCCGTGGTGGATCCCCGCCCAGGGCGCCGGCCCGCCGCGCGTAGAACGCAGCCCGGGATTCATTGGCCACGCGGCGGCCGGCGCTCCCGGCGGCCTGGATCAGCGGCGAGACCTTGGGCACGGCGGGAAATCTATCGCTGTACCGTCTCGTACCGCTCATGAGCACCAGCCTCATCTACAGAAATGCCCATGTCTACGAGCTCCTGATGCGCGCGCTCTACGGACGCCATTACGCCGCGCGCATGCGGACCGTGGCCGAGCAGGTTCCGCGCGGAACGACGGTCCTGGAGCTGTGCTGCGGCCCCGGCACGCTCTACCGGCGCTACCTGCGCGAGCGCGTGGAAGGCTACGTCGGCCTGGACATCAATCCTGGCTTCGTGGCCGGGCTGCGCCGCGCCGGGATCGACGCCCGCCAGTTCGACCTCTCCGACCCCGGCCGGCCCCTGCCGGCGGCCGATGTGGTGATCATCCAGGCCAGCCTGTACCACTTCCTCCCCGATGCGGTCGCGCTGATCGAGCGGATGCTGGACACCGCCCGGGAGCTGGTGATCGTCTCCGAGCCGGTCCGCAATCTGTCGAGCAGCGCGCTGCCCCTGGTCGGACGGCTGGGACGCCGCGCCGCCGACCCCGGGGTGGGCGGACACGAGCAGCGCTTCGACGAACGCTCGCTCGAGAAGCTGATGAGCGCCTACCGCGAGCGGACGCTCAACGCGCTGATGATTCCGGGAGGCCGGGAGAAGGTCTATGTGCTGGCCCCGGCGACGGCGGGGCGGGCAGGGCCGATTCCGCTTGACGATCGATCAGGAACAGCGGCCGGTCCTTGACCTGCTCGAAGATCCGGCCCACGTAGAGCCCGACCACCCCGACGCTGACGATGATGAAGCCGGCCAGCACCAGCAGCAACACGGCCAGGCTGGTGTATCCGGGCACCGTCTTGTCCGACTCGACGAAGTAGTCGATCACCTCGAACCCGGCCACCGCGATACCGGCCAGCGCCACGACGAAGCCGAGCAGCACGACCAGGCGCAGCAGCAGCGTGCTGCGGAAGAACATCCCGTCCAGCGCCACCCTGATCAGGCGCTCGAGCGTGTAACCGCTGCGGCCCGCATGTCGCTCGTGATGTTCGATCTCGACCGCCGCCGAGTCGAACCCGAGCCAGTCGAGCGCGATCATGTATTCGCGGTCGCGGTCGCGCAGGCGCAGGAAGGCGTCGATCACCGGCCGCGAGAGCAGGCTCAGGTTGCTGTAGTCGGGGCGTACGTCGGTCTCGAGCGTCAGCCGCCGATAGGTCCGGCTGGTCCAGCGCCGGAACCGGGAGTGGCGCCAGCCACGCCGGACCGTGCGAACCAGATCGTGCCCCTCGCGGGCCGCCCACAGCCGCGGGATGTCCTCGGGCGCCTCCTGGAGGTCGCAGTCCATCACCACGGCCCAGTCGCCGCGAGCCTGGGCCAGCCCGGCGGTGATCGCCGCGTCCTGGCCGAAGTTGCGGCTGAGGCGGTACGCGCGCACGTGCGGATCGAGGCGGGCCAGCCGCTCGAGCACCTCCCACCCCCCGTCCTCGCTGCGGTCGTCGATCAGCACCAGCTCCCAGGCGTCGGAGATCAGGGACACGCTCCGGGTGAGGCGGTCATGGAGCGCGACGAGACAGTCGGCGCACCCATAGACGGGTACGACGACGCTCAGCTGCACGTGATCGGCCCGCAGTGCGCCTGGGGTCTCACCGGCCATCTCGGCCGATTGTCCTGCAAGCGGGGCTAATGTCGCGCGGACTTTATGTTGCCGTCAGGTTTCAGCCCGAGGCGGCCGAAGCCGGCGCGACACCACCGGATTTGGACGTCGAGGGCGAAGCCATGGTGAGGTGCAGCTTGCGGTAGTTGAAGCCATAGCCGCCGGAGCAGTTCAGCCCGGACCTGCAGCCGTCGAAATTGGCCGACCACTTCATCCACAGGTCCCGGCCGTTGCCGCTGATCCACTTCACCGGGATGCCCGGGGCGTAGCCGTTGGACGGCCCGAAGTTGGGTTCGTGGGCGACGAAGTCGAACGGCCCCCACGGGTGTGGCCCCTCGAGGATCACCAGGTCCGATCCGTTCTTCCAGATCCCCGGCTCGGTGTTCGAGTACGAGTAGGTGAACGTCAGCAGGTAGCGGTGCAGCGGGGAGTCGTAGGCCATCTGGGGATAGGTGATGTGCTGCGCCCAGGAGACGATCGGCACCGCCGAGGTCAGCGATGGCGACCAGACCGGCCACGGCGCGCCGTGGTAGCGCGTCCACCCGGCCTGCCACTGCCACTGGGCCGGGTTGGTGAGGTCGGTGATCGCCGGGCGGCTGCGACCCAGGATCACCCGGGTGGCGTTGAATTCCCGCTCGGTGGCGATGGCGTAGACGTAGCCGTCGGCGTAGACGCCCCCTTGGCCGTGAATCACCCAGCTGAGGTTCCCCAGCGGGGGAAAGCTCTGGGTCCCGTTGCTCCAGGTCTGGCCGCGGTCGGTCGAGTAGGCGATCGCATGCAGGCCGTTGAACAGGCCGTTGGCCCCCCAGTGCCAGTCCAGCTCCTCGGTGGCGAAGAACACGTGGCCGGCCTCGACCAGACCGCTGGAGTAGTACGGGCCGAGCGGGCCGGCCCACAGGCTCCGGTTCTTGTGGATCTGGGCGAACGTGTGCGGCGGCGGGGAGTTCGGGTTGCCGACGTGGGCGATCTTGATGTGGGGCGGGGTGCCCGTGACCACCGCCATCGATTGCCGCCAGAGGCCGCCGCGCGCCCCGATGTCGGTCCCGCCGTCGTCCATCATCGTGTACTGGTTGCCGTCGTCGGCCCAGATCGTAGGCAGGATGTCGCCCTTCTGGTTGGACGGAGGCCCGTAGCGGCGACTGGTCCAGCTAGCTCCGATGATCAGCCGGCTGGTGGGAAACGGCGTGCTGTTGTGGGTCGACAGCGCACCGGCGCAGATGGCCGGAAAGCCCAGCAACCAGACGGCTCCGGCCACCAACAGGCTGACGGTCCGACCGCGTCGAGCGTGGTGTGACCCAGTCTCGAGCAAGGGCCAGAGGGTAGCCGAGCCCGGACCCGCGATGGTTCAGTGAACCTTCCGTTGCTCGAACACCAGCAACGATCTGGGGGCGTGGATGTAGAACCGCGGCAGGATCGCGATCAGGCCCAGGATGTTGATCCTGCGCGGATGCGCGAAGCGGAAACGCGCCACGATCCAGGTGGCGATGTGCCGGCGCCAGAGCAGAACCGTTCCCGGCGGTGCCTTCTTTCGTGGTAGCGCCAGGCCGGCGAGCGGCTTCCGCCGGTCCGGGGTTCCGAACGTGATCTCGCGCCCACGCGGCGGCCGGCGACTCCCGACCAGGCGCACGGTCTTCAGTTCACCGATCACGTCCAGCTCGCGGATCGTCACCATCCGGTTCTGGGGCTGGACCCAGTTGACTCCGGGCAGGTAGATCTTCAGCGGATCGGCGGTCGTGCCGCCCGAGGCCACCACCATCCGTGCCACGGGCGCGGCCCCGAGCGAATCCGCCACCGCCTGCCAGTGAGCGCGCTGAAGCGAGCCGGTGGTCTGCACGTCGATCGTCGCGTAGGTGAAGATCGCCAGCAGGGCGATGGCCAGCCCGCCGCCCGCGACGCGGACCCGCGGGTTCACGCAGGCCGCGGCGATGACCGTGATCAGCGGCACGAATCCGGCGATCAGGTTGCGGGAGATCCAGTAGTCCTCGCCGACGAAGCTGAGCAACAGCGGCACCAGAATCACGAAACCGGCGACCGTCGCGGCCAGCCGCACCCCCTCCCGGGTCGCGCGCTCGCGGCGCCAGTTCACCAGCAGCGTCACGATCGCCGCCAGAACCGCCCCGCCGATCAGTCCGTCCCGCACGCTGATGCTCCGATAGAGCTGGTTGACGTTCCAGTCCAGGATCCCCTGCCCGATCCGGGTGAGCTTGGGCTGTACGGCGATCCATCCGAGTCCATGCGACGTGTCGGCGAGGGCGAACGGCAGCATCGCCGCCTGCGCGGCGGCGACCACCGCGAGCGCCAGCACGACCTCCCGCCGGCGCCAGCGCCACAGCAGCAGGAGCGCCTCCGGGGCGATCGCGAAACCGGCGAAGAAGTGCGTCATCAGCGCGAGCGCAGAGAACCCGGCCCACCAGATCAAGTTGCGGGCTCTCGGTTCCCGCCAGGCCCGGATGAAGAACACGAAGGCGGCCGTGCTCAGCGTGGCCAGGAGCATGTAGGTCCGCGCCTGCTGGGAGTACCAGATCATGAACGGGTTGACCGCGATCAAGGCCGCCGCCAGCAGGCCCGCCCGGCGCGAGAACAGGTCGCGCGCCGCCAGATAGGCCAGCGGCACCAGCGCGATGCCGGCCAGCATCGAGACCGAGCGCAGGGCGACGGCGCCCGTGCCGAACACCTTCGCCCAGCCCCAGATCAGCACGAAGTAGAGCGGCGGAGTCGTCTCGATATGCGCGACCGTGTGCAGCATCGCGCCGAACGGGAGGCTCGCCTCGTAGGTGGTCAGCGCCTCGTCGGTGGCGATGCTCTGGTCGTTGATGGTGAGGATCCGGATCACCGTGGCCAGGGCCACCAGCGCCACCAGTCCCACCACCGGCCACACGCTGGCCGACCAGTCGTGCGAGGGCGGGAGCGCACGAGGCGCCCAGCGGCGAACCGACCTGGGCTCAGCTGGCGAGGTGATGGAGCTCAGCACGAGGGGTTCGCCGGCTGCCCTGCAGCGCGGCACTGAGGGCTTCCACGACGTCGGCCTGGTCGGCCTCGGTCACGTTCGGACCGAGCGGCAGGCTGAGCGTCCGGTCGGAGATCGAGCTGGCCACGGGGAACTGAGCCGGCACCAGGCCGTAGGTGTCCCGGTAGTACGGATGCAGGTGCACGCCGCGGTAATGGACGCCCGTCCCGATCCGGCGCTCGGTCAGCCGATCGAGCAGCTCGTCTCGGCTGAGCGGGGCGTCCTCGTCGACCAGCACCTGGTACAGGTGGCGGGCGTGCCGGGAGCCGGGCTCGGGCGGGACCGGCGTCTGCAGGGGCAGCTCGCGCAGCAACTCGTCGTAGCGTTCCCACAGCTCGGCTCGGTAGTCGATCCAGCCGTCGAGGCGGGGCAACTGATGCAACCCGAGCGCGGCCTGGACGTCGGTCATGTTGTACTTGTAGCCCGGCTTGACCACCTCGTAATGACGAAAGCCCTGGTCGGAGAACCGCTGCCAGGCCCCGAGGCTGAGGCCGTGGAGGGCGAGTCGCTCGATCTCGGTGGCGATCTCCGTCGACTCGGTCAGGAGCGCCCCACCCTCGATCGTCGAGATGTTCTTGGTCACGTAGAACGAGAACGCGGTGACGTTGCCGAACGAGCCGATCGGCCGGCCACCCCAGGCCGCTCCGATCGCGTGCGCGGCATCCTCGATCACCAGCAGGTCGTGCCGGTCCCGCAGCGCGTTCAGTCGATCCATGTCGACCGGCCGGCCGGCCATGTGCACCGGCATGATCGCTCGCGTGCGGGGCGTGATCGCCGCCTCGGCGGCATCGAGGTCGATCTGCCCGGTGCCCGGCACGCAGTCGACCAGCACCGGCGTCGCCCCGGCGTGCTCGACCGCGTTGGCCGAGGCGACGAAGGTCATCGTCGGCACCAGCACCTCGTCGCCGGCCGAGATCCCCAGCACCTCCATGGCCAGGATCAGCGCCGCCGTGCAGGACGACACGCAACGGCACTCACGGGTGCCCACGTAGTCCCGGATCATCTTCTCAAAGCGCTGCACCTTCGGCCCGGTCCCGATCCAGCCCGAGCGCAACGAATCGACCACCTCGGCGATCTCGTCATCGCCGATCGTCGGACTACCGAAGATCAGAAAGTTTTCCCGCATCGATGTAGGCGTGACCCGCCCGATCGTGCGCCGACGGGCATAACCAGTCTCTTTCGCGCGCTAAGTCACGCCTAAGGCCGGTGTTAGCGTTGTGAGACCATCACCCTGACGATGAGTTCCGAGCCCGTCCAACCGGCACCCCGCCTCCCCCCGGGACCCCGCCTTCCCCGCGTGCTCCAGACCGCCGGTTTCATGTTCGCCGGACCCCGGTTTCTCGAGGCCTGTCGCCGGCGCTACGGCCCGGCGGTGACGTTCAGCACCGTGTTCGACAACCGCTTCGTGATGGTCTTCGACCCGGCCCTGTGCAAGCAGCTGTTCCAGGGCTCGGGGCAGCAACTGCACGCCGGAGAGGCCAACGCGCTGCTCGGCCCGATCCTCGGCGGCCGCTCCGTCCTGCTGCTCGACGGCGCCGAGCACCTCCGTCACCGCCGGCTGCTGACGCCGCCGTTCCACGGCCGCCGGATGCAGGTCTACGAGGAGGAGATCCGCGCCGCCGCCGACGCCGAGATCGACAGCTGGCCGGTCGGGCAACCGTTCGAGCTCCTCCCGAGCCTGCAGTCGCTGACCCTGCACGTGATCTTGCAGGCGGTGTTCGGCTACCAGCCCGGCGCCGCCGAGCGCGAGCTCCGCGAAGCGCTGCGGGCGATGGTCGAGCCGCTCGGCCGCCCGCGCGGCCTGCTGCTGATGGTCCTGCTCGGCCGGCTTGGTCGCTTCGGGGCCCGCCGCCAGGCCACCCAGCAGTTCGAGTCCAGCCGCGACGCCGTCGACAAGATCCTCTACGCCGAGATCGAGCGGCGCCGGGCCGAGCCCGATCTGGCCGACCGCGACGACGTGTTCTCGGCGCTGTTGCTGGCATCGGATGAGAACGGTGAGCGGCTCACGCCCGCGGAGGTCCGCGACGAGCTGGTCACCCTGCTCCTGGCCGGCCACGAGACCACCGCGACCGGGTTGGCCTGGACGCTGGACCTGTTGCTCCATAACCCGGCCGTTTTGGCGCGCGCGCGCGATGGCGACGACGCCTACCTCGATGCGGTGGTCAAGGAGTCCCTGCGCGTGCGGCCGGTGATCCCCGGCGTCGGCCGGGTGGTTCGCGAGGCGCCGTTCCAGCTCGGCGAATGGGTGATCCCGACCGGCGTCGAGATCAACCCGTCGATCCGGATGATCCACCGGCGCGCCGACCTGTACCCGGACCCGGCCGCGTTCCGGCCCGAGCGGTTCCTCGGTACCGACGCGCCCGACACATATACATGGCTGCCTTTCGGCGGCGGCACTCGCCGCTGCCTCGGCGCCAGCTTCGCGCTGATGGAGATGCGGGTCGTGTTGCGCCGGATCCTCGAGCGCACCACGCTACGCCCCGCCGGCGACGCCCCCGAGCAGGTCCAGTTCCGCGCGATCACCCTGGCGCCCAAGACCGGCGTCCGCGCCGTGATGGACCAGGCCCCCCGCTCCGCGCCCGCGCTCGCGCCGGCCTAGGGGACTAGATCCGGACCGTCTTCAGGCGCTCCGGGTCCCGGACCAGATTGAGCTCGACCACGCGGTCGCCCTGGACCCTCAGGCCGAGGACCGCGATCACCCGCTCGCCGGCCACCACCACGATCCCGGCCCGCCCGTCGACCAGCGCCGGCCGCGCGAACCGGGCGAAGCGCGAGCCACGCTCGAGGACCGCGGTGGCCACCTCGGCCGGCCCGCGCATCACGGCTGGCCCGGCGGCCGCCCCGACACCGAGCCGGTCGATGTGGAACACCACGTCGGGATCGAGCACGGCGACCAGCGCCTCAAATTCCCCAGATCGCGACGCGGCCAGGAAGGCATCGACGACCTTGCGCTGCTGCGCGATCTGATCGGCCCGCGCCTCGGTTCCGGCGCCCTGCACCCGGCGGCGGGCCCGGCTGGCCAGCTGGCGGGTGGCGGGCACGGTTCGCTCGACGACAGGGGCGATCTCCTCGAACGGGATCCCGAACATGTCGTGCAGGACGAAGGCCAGCCGCTCGGGCGGCGCCAGCGTCTCCAGCACGACCAGCAGCGCCAGCCCGACCGAATCGGCCAGCAGCACCTCCTGCTCGGGATCGTCCCGGCTGGGCGGCGCCACGACCGGCTCCTGCTCCCAGCCGTCCCCGGGCTCCTCGCGCCGCGCGCGGCGGCTGCGCAGCATGTCCAGGCAGACCCGGCTGACCACCGTGGTCAGCCAGCCGGTCAGGTTCTCCACCGCGTCGACGTCGGAGCGGTTCAGGCGCAGCCAAGCCTCCTGCACGGCGTCGTCGGCGTCGGCGCTCGACCCGAGCATCCGGTAGGCGACGGCGTGCAGGTGCCCCCGGCTCTGTTCGAAGTGCTCGGCCTGCCACTGCTGCGCGTCCATCGGTCACGTCCTCCTGTCGGCGTTCGTCATAGGGGTGACGAACCGGATGGGCTCGATGTGACGGCCCTTCCGGCCCCCCAGACAAAGAGGCAGGCCACGATGCAGGCGATCGAAGCACATAGGTTGAGCAAGACATATCCGGGCGGCGTCCAGGCCGTCAAGGGGATCGACTTCACCGTCGCCCCCGGCGAGGTGTTCGGGCTCCTCGGCCCCAACGGCGCCGGGAAGTCGACCACGGTGGGCATCCTCACCACGACGGTGGCCCCGACCGCGGGGACGGCCCGCATCGCGGGCTACGACGTCGCCCGCCAGCCGCTGCTGGCCCGGAGCGTGAGCAGCGTCGTCTTCCAGGAGACGGTGCTGGACGCCACCCTGAGCGGGCGCGCGAATCTGCAGCTGCACGCGCGGCTGTGGGGGGTTGCTCCGGCCCGGGCCAAGCCGCGGACGGCGGAGCTGGTGGCGGTGCTCGGGCTCGAGTCGCTGATCGACCGGCCGGCCGGCAGCTACAGCGGCGGCCAGCGCCGGCGACTGGAGATCGCCCGCGCGCTGGTGTCCGCGCCGCGCGTGCTGTTCCTCGACGAGCCCACCGTCGGGCTCGACCCCCGGATCCGGCACGAGCTGCTCGACGTGATCGCCGGGCTGCGAGACCGCGACGAGCTGACGATCCTGCTCACCACCCACTATCTCGACGAGGCGCAGCGGCTCTGCGACCGCGTCGGGATCATCCACCAGGGCGAGCTGATCGCGCTCGACAGCCCGCGCGCGCTGCTGGCCGGCCTCGGCGCGGAGATCATCGAGTTCCGCGTGCACGGCGAACCGGGCGGCGTCCTGGCCGAACTGCGCCGGCTCCGGCTGGCCGGCGACGACGCGTTCGCCGTCGGCGCGCGCCTGACCGTGCCCCTGCACGACCGCGGCGGCGCCGATGCGCTGCGCCAGATCCAGGACGCCCAGTTCGCGGTCAGCGAGATCGCCATGCGCGCCCCCACGCTCGACGACGTCTACCTGCGGCTGACCGGCGCCTCCGTGCGCGCGGCATGAGCCCAACCCCAAACCCATTCCAGAGAGGTCAACCACTAGCCATGGCAACCATCGCAGGATCCCTCCCCCTCCCCCTGCCCACCCGGGCCCGGCGCACGACCGCGCTGGGCACTCTGATCCGCCGCCGGCTCGCGCTCACCGCCAGCAACCCCCGGCAGGTGCTGGTGCCGCTCGTCGGCCCGGCCCTGCTGGCCCTGGTGGTCGCACCGGCCTTGAAGGTGGCCACCGGCGGACTCCATTCGCACATCGATTACAACGCGTTCGTCGGCGTCGGCTCCGTCGGCCTGGTCGTCCCGCTGAGCTGCATCTTCGCCGGCCTGAGCGTGATCGTCGACCGCCACGGCGGCGCCCAGCGCGAGCTGCTGGCCGCGCCGGTGCCCCGCGCCTATCTGGTGCTGGCCAACCTCAGCGTCGCGCTGATGCTGTCCTGCCTCCAGGTCGTGGTGCTGATCGCCCTGTCCGCGCTGCGCGGCGCCAGCTTCCACATCACGGCGGCCGGCGCCGGTTGGTTCCTCGCCGCCACGCTGTTGTTCACCGTGTTCATGTACGGGGTGGCTGAGGCGCTGGCTGCCCGCGTCAACCGGCAGGAGGAGTACATCGGCGCGGTGCCCGCGCTGGCCATCCTGCCGTTCTTCCTGGCCGGCGCGCTGTACCCGATCGGGGCGATGCCCGGGGCGCTGACCGCGATCGCCAAGGTGCTGCCGCTGACCCACGCGCTCGCGCTGCTGCGCTACGGCTTCGTCGATCCCTCCGGACGGAGCCTGCACGACATCTGGGGCATGAGCAACGTCACGGTCGAGGCGTGGCTGAGTCTGGGCGTGATGGCCCTGTTCGCGGCGGCGCTGACCGCGCTCTCGATTCGCGTGTTCTCGCGCTCAGCGGTGAGCTGACCCGTTGGCAACGACCGCGTCGTGGACGAACACGGCGAGGCCGTCCTGCACTCGCTCGTAGCTGCGGGCGAAGCGCGGGTCGGCGATGTACATCTCGGCCAGGCCGCAGTGCATCTCGTAGGAGCAGGGATAGAACCACCTCGAGATCTGCTGCCGGTGGGCCTCGGCGAGCTCGCGCGCGGCCGGTCCCGCGGCGGGCTCGCCCGCGCGCAGTAGCGCCGCAAAGTCCGCCACGATCTGCTCTGACTCGGCGCGGATCTCGTTCCATTCGCGCTCGCCGTAGGCCTGAGTTCGCCGCGCCGACTCGCGGTAGGCGTCGGTGTGACCCCAGCGCTCGCGCGCCTCGTCCTCGTACTCCGACGGGTCGAAGTCTTCGAACATCGTTCCCTCCTCCAGGGTGGTTCCGTTGCGGTGCGCGTCGAGGGCGAGATCGATCGCCCTGGCCACCGACCCGAGGCGCTCGAGGTCGCGCTGCACCAGCTCGCGCTGGCGTCGTAACGCGCGGATCCGGTCATGCGCGGCGTCGTCGAGGAGCTCGGCGATCTCGGCCAGCGAGAACCCCAGCGCGCGCCACACCAGGATCTCTCGCAGCCGCTCGAGGTCTGCGCGGGCGTAGAGCCGGTACCCCGCCTCCGAGCGCCCCTCCGGTGACAGCAGCCCGATCTCGTCGTAGTGATGGAGCGCCCGCACGGTCACCCCCGTGAGCTCAGAAACCTGACCGACCGTTCTCATGGCCGGGACGTTAGGGCCTCCCCCAACGTGAGAGTCAAGGCCCGGCCGGCGACAGCCGGTTAGCGGTCGGCCCCGCCCTTGAGCTTGTTCTCCGGGTGGCGGCCGCGGACGAGGCTGTCCGGCAACGGGATCGGCGAGAGCTTCTCGGCCGCGGTCCCCGCGAACAGCCGCGGCTCGGCCTTGGCGATCAGGCCCTCCAGCTCCGCCCGCTGGCGCTTTGAGAGATTGCTCGGGCGCCCCCGGCCGTCGCGCAGGAGCACGATCAGGCGGCGGCGCTCCTGCGGCTCGAGTTTGTCCAGGTGTTCCTTGGCGAGTACCAGGATCTCGCCCAGCGCGAGCAGTCTCATGATCGGCAGGCGCTTGAGATAGGGCAGGCGCCGGGCGACCCGGGCGAGCCCCTTGTTGGCGGATGAAGACGGCATGTCTCGAGTCTACGCAGGGCCGGCTTCCGGCTCGCGCCGCTACCGTTGCTGCGCGATGGACATCGAGGAAGCGATCAAGGACCGCCGCACGCATAAGGCGTTCGCCCCCGAGCCGGTCCCCGACGCGCTGCTCGACGAGCTACTCGACCTCGCCCGCTGGGCGCCCAACCACCACCTGACGAACCCGCCGGCCCAGGACGAGGAGGACCTCTGCGCCACGGCCTGCGCGGCCTACGCGGTCCTGCTGGGCGCCCACGGCCGCGGCCTGGCCGGCTATTGGCGCACGCCGGGGATCCTCCGCACCGAGCCCGGCCTCGCTGCCCTGGGGATTCCCGCCGGGCAGCGGTTCGTCGGCCTCCTGCACCTTGGCTTCGGTCGCCAGGACCGGGAGCCCCCGGCCCGCGCACCGCTGGCCGAGGTCGCCATCCGCCTCGCCTGAACCGCCGGTAGTCCGCGTCGGCGTATTAGAGTCCCGCCGCGATGCGTGACGCGGTCATCTGCGAGCCCCTGCGGACTCCCGTCGGCCGGTTCGGCGGCATCTTCCGCGACGTCCCGGCGACGAAGCTCGCCGCCACGGTGATCACCGAGCTGCTGCTGCGCACCGCCGTCCCGCCCGAGGAGATCGACGACGTCCTGCTCGGCCAGTGCTACCCCAACGGCGAGGCGCCGGCGATCGGCCGGGTCGCGGCGCTCGACGCCGGCCTGCCGGTCGAGGTGCCCGGCCTCCAGCTCGACCGCCGCTGCGGCTCGGGGCTCCAGTCCGTGATCGAGGCCTGCATGCAGGTCCAGACCGGCGCGGCCGACCTGGTGCTGGCCGGTGGCGCGGAGAGCATGAGCCAGACCGAGCTCTACTCGGTACAGCTGCGCTGGGGGGCGCGGAGCGGTGGCGCGATGCTCGACGACCGGCTGGCCCGCGCGCGGGTCACCGCGGGCGGGATCAACCATCCGGTGCCGGGCGGAATGCTCGAGACGGCCGAGAACCTGCGCCGCGAGTATTCGATCCCGCGCCAGGAGCAGGACGAGCTCTCGGTGCGCTCGCACCAGCGCGCGGTCGACGCCCACGAGCGCGGGGATTTCGCCGGCGAGATCGTCCCGGTCGAGGTGACCGACCGCAAGCTGGGAACGAAGCTGATCGACCGCGACGAGCACCCCCGCCCGGATACGACGCTCGAGGGCCTGGCCAAACTGAAACCGGTGATGCTGAAGAGCGACGCCGAATCGACCGTGACCGCGGGTAACTCCAGCGGCCAGAACGATGGCGCCGCGGTCTGCATCGTCACCCACGCGGAGAAGGCGGCCGAGCTCGGGCTCAAACCACTCGGGCGGCTCCTGGCCTGGGGCGTGGCCGGCGTGCCGCCGCGGACGATGGGGATCGGGCCGGTCCCCGCCACCGAAAAAGCGCTCAGCCGGGCCGGGCTGGAGCTGAAGGACATGGACCTGATCGAGCTGAACGAGGCGTTTGCCGCCCAGGTGATCGCCGTGCTGCGCGAGTGGGATCTGCCGGACGGGCTCGAGCGGGTCAACGTCAACGGCTCGGGGATCTCGCTCGGCCACCCGGTCGGCGCGACCGGGGGCCGGATCCTGACCACGCTGCTGCGCGAGCTCGACCGTCGGGGCGGCCGCTACGGCCTCGAGACGATGTGCATCGGCGGAGGCCAGGGGCTCGCCGCCGTGTTCGAACGGCCTACGTCCGCGTAACCAGGACCGTTCCGGCGATCACCAGGGCAAGGCCGGCCCAGCGTCCAGGGGTCAGGCCGATGTGATCGACCCCGAACCAGCCGAACCGGTCGGCCACCACGGACACGATCAGCTGTGCCGCCACCAGCACCGAGGTCAGGCCCCCGACGCCGAGGGGGCGCACCGCGACCAGCGACACCGCGACGATCGCCGCCCCCGCCAGCGCCCCGGTCAGGTGCTCGGGCCGGAACGCGCCGAGACCGGACAACCGGCCGGGGTGCCCGACGGTCAGCAGCAGCGCCCCGATGATCGCCGTCGAGAGGGCGAGGCTGACCAGCGCGGCGCCGAGATCGGACACGTGGGCCGACAGCGACGAGTTGGCCGGCGCTTGGAGCGCGACGAGTCCGCCTGCGGCGAGGGCGCAGATCACGGCGACCGGTCGAGACATGCGCCGTGGCCTTCAGCGCCGGACGCCGAATCCCTGCTCGTGGATACCATCCGGGACCCTTGGCCCCCGACCCCGTCAGCTCCCACATTCCCGACTCCGAGCAGCGCGTGCTGCGGGAGGTGATCGAGGCGCTGGCGCCGCTACAGCGCGGAGCCGGGTCGCCCGGCGAGCAGCAGGCGGCGCAGTGGCTGGCCGAGCGACTGGAGCGGGCCGGATGCGCCACCCAGGTCGATGACGCGGACTACCTGCCCGGGTACGCGGAGGTGATCGGCTCGCTGGCCGCGGCCGGCGCAGTGGCCGGGATCGCGGCGCTCGGCCGGCGCACGCGCCGGCTCGGGGGAGCGGCGGCGGCGGCGGTCACGGCGGCGATCGCGGACGACATCTCAAACGGCCCGCGCCTGTACCGCCGCCTCAGATCGGCTCCGGCCAGGACCTGGAACGTCGTGGCGCATTGCGGCGATGCGCAGGCCGAGCGGACACTGGTCGTGCTCGCCCACCACGACGCCGCCCCGACCGGCGCGATCTTCGACGACAGCGCGCAGGTGTGGTTCGGCGAGCGCTTCCCCGGGGTGCTCGAGCGGATCGACACCTCGTTGCCGCTGTGGTGGGCGATGCTCGGCGGCCCGGCGCTGGTGGCGCTCGGCGCCGCCCGCGCCCGGCGTGGTCTCACGCTGGCCGGGCTGGCCGGTTCGCTGCTCGGCGCCGCGGTGTTCGCCGATGTCGCGCGCAGTCCGATCTGTCCCGGAGCCAACGACAACCTCACCGCGGTGGCGGTGCTGGTCGGGCTGGCCGAGCGGCTGGCGGCGGAGCCGATCCCGGGACTGCGCGTGCTGCTGGTCTCCTGCGGCGCCGAGGAGGTGATCCAGGGCGGGATCTATAGCTTCGCGGCCCGTTACTTCCCGACGTTGCCGCGGGAACGCACGTGGTTCCTGAACCTGGACACCGTCGGCTCGCCGAAGCTGGTGCTGCTCGAAGGCGAAGGCCCGGTGGTGATGGAGGACTACCCAGACCGGACCTATCGCGACCTGGTGGCGCTCGCCGCCGACCGGGCCGGCGCGTCGCTACGCCGGGGTATGCGCGCCCGCAACTCGACCGACGCGGTGATCCCCAGCCGGGCCGGCTATCCGACCGCCACGCTGACCTCGATCGACCGTTACAAGGCGCTGTCGAACTACCACAAGATGTCCGACACCGCGGAGAACGTCGACTACCGCACGGTCGCTCAGGCGTTGACGGTCAGCGAAGCGGTCGCCCGCGAGCTGGCCGTCAACCCCTGGATCGGCCAGTTGTAGTTCTCCGTCAGGTTGGTCCGGCTGGGCGGGGCGGGTCGAGCGGGAGGTCGAGCCCGCGCCCCGGGAGCGAGCTTCGGCCCGAGCCCGGGCCCCGGGAGCGAACTTTGGCTCGAAATGGACCCTGTGGCGCGCATCCAGCGCCAAACCTCGCCGTCGCCATCGCCTCAGCAACCCAAATCAGCGGTTCCACGGTCGTCGACCCGCGTGTCGGGCACCGCAAACCTTCACCCCTTCACCGAAGAAGTTCGTCAAAGACCCAGATCCGACCCAGTGTCCTGACAAAAGCCCGGTCACGGCGCTGGTTGCGCTCGCTCGGATAGGCTCGCCCGCGATGCCGCTCGCCGCAGAGCTCGACCTGCCGATGGTGGATCACACCGATCCCGACCTGCGCGGCGAGCGGTTTCGCACGGCGATGGCCGCCGTGGAGGGTCACGACGGTTGGCTCGCCGCGTGTCCGTTCGGCTATCTGGTGGTCGATCGCGAAGCCGGCGAGCTGTTCCTGCGCACCAAGCAGGCGGTGTTCCCCGGGCTGACGATCGCCGAGCTGTTCTCGATCGCCGATGGCCCCCTGTACGAAGAGATCGTCAAGAACATCATCAACATCAACGGCGACGATCACCGCCGGCTGCGCAACCTGGTCAACCCCGCGCTGGCGCCCCGCGCCGTCGACCGCTACCGCCCGGCCATGCGGTCCTTCCTGGAGGAGCTGCTGGCTGCGCTGCCGGACGACGGCCGCTGCGATTTCATCGACGCGTTCGCCAAGCCCTATCCGTCGCTGGTGATCGCGGCGGTGATGGGTGCCCATCGCGACGACGCGCCGCGGCTGCATCACTGGTCAAACTGGATCCAGCGCCAGTTCGACGCGGGCAGCCTGGTCTCCGAGCGGGCGCTGATCGAGGAGGCGGTGGCCGAGTTCTACGAGTATGAGGACGCGCTGATCGCCCGCCGGCGGGGCGACCCCGGCGACGACCTGATCTCGGCGTTGATCACGGCGGAGGCCGAGGGCGACCGCCTCAGCGACGACGAGCTGCGCAACCTGGTGCTGAACATCCTGGTCGGCGGCGTCGACACCAGCCAGAGCCAGCTCGCCCACGCGATCCGGCTGCTGGCCGCCGCACCCGAGCAGTGGGAGCTGCTCCGCGCAGATCCACACGGGCTGGCGCTGGCCGCCGTCGACGAGGCGCTCCGCTACGAGCCGATCACGCCGTTCACCGCCCGGATCACCACTGACCAGATAGTGCACCGAGGCGTCACCTTCCCGGCCGGTTCGATCGTGCTGGTGTCCGCCTGGCACGCCAACCGCGAGGGCCTCGAGCCCGACGAGTTCGACATCACCGCCGACCGCGGCCGCGCGCGCGTGCTCACCTTCGGCGCCGGCATCCACTACTGCGTGGGCGCCAATCTCGCCCGCGCGGAGATGCAGGAGGCGCTGGCCTTCCTGGCCGAGCGCGTCCGGTCGCTCAACCTGGACGGCGAGCCGGAGTTCGGCACCCCGTCGGGGATCTACGGCCTGGAGAAGCTGCCGGTCCGCTTCGAGCTGGCCGCTTAGGGTCCGCGCTGCGAGCTGGCCGCTTAGGGATCGCTTCGAGCTGGCCGGTTAGGCGGCTGAGCCGACCGCGGCCAGGCCGGGAGCCGACGCGACCGCGTCAGGGGTGAGCCACAGCGCGTCGTCGCCGACCGGCTCGCGCACCGCCTCGCCGGCCGCGACCAGCTCCATCAGCGCCCGCTCGGCCGCGTCGCGGTCGGGGGTGTCGTTGCCGTCGGTCATCAGCGCCGCGACCTCCTGGGTGGTCAGCCCATCCCGGAAGCACTCGAGCAACGGCGCCGGTGTCTCGGGAGCAGGCGCGGCGATCCAGGGTCGGATCGATGTTGGTGATCAGGATGTCGTAGGCCTCGACGGGCTGGAAGCCGCCGGCCACCAACCGCAGGCCATCGCGCTCGAAGATCACCGACGGCGCGGTGAAGCGCACGGGCCCGTCGCTGGAGGCGGTCTTGCCCTGGAGCTCGGCCGCCGAGCCGCCCGCCGTCCGCGCCTCGGCGCGATCCGCCACGTAGGCCTCGGTCACCTCGGGCGAGTCGAGCGAGGCGATGATCGCCGCCGCGTCGATCCCCGGCACTGTGGCCAGCACCGCCTCGAGTTGGCCCTCGTCGTCAAGCACCAGCGGGGTGTTGAAGTTCGCCAGCTGCAGCGCCCGGAATACCTGCCACTCGCTCCCGGGGCTGGCCAGCCGCGCGGCCACGATCGCCCGGCAGGCCCGCGCGGTCGCGCTTACGCGCGCCTTCGGCCCCGGCGCGAACGGCATCCCGTAGCGCCGGCGGAACAGCAGCTGGCCGAGCGCGCCGCGCAGCGGTGTGTAGCCGCGCGCCACGTACTGCGAAGCATCCTCGGTCAGCCCGATCACCACCAGCGACCAGTCGAGCTGATCGCCGTAGCGCCATTCGATCACTCGCAGCGCCGGGCTCTCGGAGTAGGCCCACGGGCACGCGGGATCGCTGTACAGGGTTACTGAGATTGGACGGTTGATGCCTCAATTATATGCACGAGCTCGCTCCCGGCGTTCCGGACGACCACTTCGTCGAAGCCGAGAGCCCGGAGGCGCTCCTCAGCCTGCGCGGCGTTCTCGAAGTGCAGATGCACGCGTCCGCGGACGAACGCCGAGAGCGCCGTCCGGAACGCCCGCACATAGATCGTCTGCTGATCGCCGAGGTGCAGGTCGGAGAAATAGCGACCGTCGGGGAAGCGTTTCAGGACCCTGGCGAAGCGATCCCAGATCTCGATCACCGACGTGCGGTCGAGGTAGCCGAGCAGCCCCTCGGTGATGATCGCCACGCCGCGTTCGGGGTCCAGCGAGTCGGCCAGCGCGCCCAGGCTGGTCGGACCGTCCTCACGCAGCGCGTCGAGCTCGTGCACGCGGTGGGTATCGCTGAGCGACCCCATCTGGGCCAGCGCCTCCCGCTTGCGCGCGATCATCCCGGGCAGGTCCGTCTCGACATAGGTCAGTGCCGATCCGTACCGGTTCGCGAACCGCCAGCCGCGCGGCGAGAGACCGCAGGCCACCTCGATCACCTGGCTGACCGCGCCCGACTCGATCGCGCCCTCCAGCAGCGTGTCGATGGCCTGGTGTCGCGCGAGCAGATAGCGCTCGAGCGAGACGCCGACCAGCGCCCTGCCCAGGATCAGGGTGGGACGCAGCGACTCGTAGAGGATCCGGCCCTCGAGCGTCTCCAGACACGGGTGGGAGAGGCCGTTGCGCGCCCAGACGTACCCGGTGTAATGGGCCGTCGGGCTGATCGACTCCGATCCGGTGTCCGCCATCGGTCGCGGATCCTAGGCGGTCGCGCGCTCGGCGCTATGTGCCGAGCGCGGCGGCGAGACGGTCCAGCAGCTCGGCCTGTGCGGGATTGATCTGCTCGCGGGCCTGCGCCAGCGGGAACCACTCGGCCCGATCGACCTCCGGAAACTCGCGCATCCGGCCCGAGCGCGGGGGCCACTCGAGCTCGAACGTGTTGCTGGCGACCGTGTTCACGTCGAGCTCGCCGGCCTGGGCCCAGGCGCTGACGCGCTTGCCCGAGCGCTGCCGGATCTCGCCCAGGTGAAGCGGCTCGCCCGCGGGCAGCGCGCTGCCGAGCTCCTCCTCGAACTCGCGGCGGGCGGCGCTCAGCGGCTCCTCGTCGTCCCCGTACTCGCCCTTCGGGATCGACCACGCGCCGGCGTCCTTGCGCGCCCAGAACGGGCCGCCGGGGTGCACCAGCAGGACCTCTGGCCCGTCGTCGCCGATGCGGTAGAGCAGGATCCCTGCACTCGCTGCCACGCCCTCAGCGTAGTTGCAGCTCGTATCGCTGGTAGGTGATCGGCGGACCCCAATCGGTGCGCTCGCGTTCGGAGACGACGCGGAAGCCCGCGGTCCGGTAGATCCGGGCGGCCACCGACAGCGCGTCGAAGGTCTCGAGCTCGAGCTCGACCAGGCCGGCGGCCCGGGCCTCGGCCAGTAGTTCGGCGATCAGCCGGCGCCCGAGCCCGCGTCCGCGCAGCGAGCTGTCGAGCACGAACCAGCGCACCCGGCCGGTGTCCGGCGACTGCACCGTGAGGGCGAGCGAGCCGGCCAGCTTCTCCGCCCGATCGATCAGCCAGACCCCGCCGGTACTCACCGGCCAGCCGCCCGCGGCGGCGGCGCGCACGCCGTCGGCCACGCCCGAGACGAACTTGTCGTTCATCCCGAACTCGGGCTGGTAGATGCGCCGGTGCAGCTCGCCGATCGCCTCGGCGTCCCCGGCCCGCAGCTCCCGGCGGACCACCACCTGGTCGGTCTCCGGTCCGGCGGCTCGCGTCAGCATGAACGTAAGTGTGACGGGCCAGATTCAGCCAGGCAAGACAATTATCGGATCGGACTGTGCTGGAAATAAGATAAGTCGCGCATGGAGATCCGCCAGCTTCGATATTTCGACGCCGTCTCGCGCCACCGGCACTTCACCCGTGCCGCCGAGGAGCTCCATGTCGCTCAGTCGGCGCTCTCGCATCAGGTGCGCCGGCTCGAGCTCGAACTGGGGATCGAGTTGCTGAACCGCACCACCCGCTCGGTCGAGCCGACCGAGGCGGGCATCCTGGTCGCCGCTCGTGCGCGCAGGATCCTCGACGAGGCGGACCTGCTGCGGGGTGAGGTCGACGAGCTGCGAGGGCTGGTGCGCGGGCGGGTGATCGTCGGCGCGCTGCTGTTCGGCGGGCAGCTGGACATTCCCGCGCTGCTGGCCAGCTTCACCTCGAGCTTCCCCCAGATCGAAGTCGGCCTGCGCGAGGGAACCGCCCAGCGGATGGCCGATGGCCTCCGGGACGGCAGCATCGACCTGGCCTTCGCCCTCGAGGCCGAGCCACCGCAGTGGCTGGCCCGCCTCGAGCTCTCCACCGAGGAGCTGGCCGTGGTGATGGCCCCGGGTCACCGGCTGGCCGGCCGGCGCCCGCTGCGCCTGGCCGAGCTCACCGGCGAGCCGCTGATCGCCTTCGAGCAAGGCGCCTCGGTGCGCCGGCTCGTCGACCAGGCACTGCTCGCCGCCGGAGCCGAGCCCCGGATCAGGCTCGAGGGCAACGACCTCGCACTGGTGCGCTCGCTGGTGGCGCAGGGGATCGGGCTGGCGATCCTGCCCCGCTCGTTCGCCGAGCTGCCCGGCCCGCCCGTCGACCTGCGGCCGCTGCGCCCGGCGCTGCGGATGACCGTCGCGCTGTGGTGGCGCCGCGACCGCCACCTCTCGCCGGCGGCGCGAGCGTTCGTCGAGTTCGCCCGCGCCCACCGGCCGTCGGCCTAAGCGACTCAGGACGCTAAGCCGCCAGGGCCTCGGGCTCCCGCTCAGCGAGCGTCTCGGCCGGCGGCGCGGCCGGGGAGGCGGCCAGCTGCGGCCGGGTCCTCAGCAGCGTGAAGGCCACCAGCGCGCCGGCGATCGTGAACAGCGCGCCGACGGTGAAGGCCAGCGAGAACCCGCTGGTGAGTGCGCGGGCCGCCCCGGCGCCGGCGTCGCCGCGGGTCTGCGCGGCGGCGATCGTGCTGAGCGTCGCCAGCCCGAGGGCTCCGCCGACCAGCCGGGAGGTGTTCAGCAGCCCGGAGGCGAGCCCGCTCTGGGGGCGCGGCACACCCTGCATCGCCGCCACCGTTCCCGACACCAGCGAAAGACCCATGCCGAGACCGCACAGGATCCCGCCGGGGAGCACGGCGAACGCGTAGGCGCTCCCAGGTCGCACCCCGGTCAGCCACAGCAGCCCGGCCGTCGAGATCAGCATCCCGGCGCCCAGCACCGAGCGCAGCCCGAAGCGGTTCACCAGCCGCGGGGCCAGCGAAGATCCGCTGAACACGGACAGGGTCACCGGGAGGAACGAGAGACCGGCCAGCAGCGCCCCCTGGTGGAGCACCTGCTGCAGGTAGAGGGTCAGGAAGAAGAACATCGAGAACAGCCCGGCGTAGAGCAGCAGCACGGTCACGTTGGCCCAGCGCAGCTGCGCGATCCGGAAGATCGAGAGCGGCATCAGGGGCGCCCGGGCAATCGAGTGCTCGACGAACAGGAAGCTGCCGAGCAGGGCCAGCGCGGCGGCGACGGGCACGAGCACGCCGGGCGATCCCCAGCCGAGCGTGTCGGTCCGCACGATCCCGTAGGTGAGCGTGGCCAGGCCGGCGGTCACCAGCACCGCGCCGGCCACATCGAAGTGCCGCTCGGCCTCGAGATCCCGTGCGCCGCCGATCGGGATGACCCGTAGCCCGAGGGCGATCACCAGGATTCCGAGCGGGACGTTGACGGCGAAGATCGCCGGCCAGCCCAGGGTCTGCGTGAGCAGGCCTCCGAGCAGCGCCCCGGAGGACGCCCCGAGTCCGCCCACCGCCGCCCACGCCCCCAGCGCACGATTGCGCTCGGCGCCCTCGCGCGTGGAGGTGGTGATGATCGACAGCGTTGCCGGCGACAGCACCGCGCCGGCCAGGCCCTGGAGGGCCCGGGCGCCGAGCAGCGTCCCCTGCGAGGTGGCCAGCGCGCAGACCAGCGAGCACAGCGCGAACGCGGCCGTGCCCGCCAGGAACACGCGCCGGCGCCCGAGCAGGTCGGCCGCCCTCCCGCCGAGCAGCAGGAACCCCGCGAAGGTGATCGTGTAGGCGTTCACGACCCACTGGAGGGTGGTGGTGGAGAAGTGCAGGCCACCCTTGATCGAAGGCAACGCGACGTTGACGATCGAGACGTCGAGGATGACCATGAACTGGGCCAGGCAGACGACGAACAGCAGCGCGTTCGCCGACGCGGGCCGGTTGGAATGAGGCTTGATAGTGGTCACGAAGGGCAGTGTGGTTCAATGTCTATCCAGGTACAAGAGAGGGAGTTATCCTGGTAGTAGCCACACCCCCCATCGAGATTCCGGCGCCCGGCGCCGCCCCCACCAACGGTGAGCGGCGGCGAGCCGAGCTGGCCGATTTCCTGCGCAAGCGGCGCGCCGGCCTGTCCCCCGCCGCCGTCGGGCTCCCGGACGGCGGACGCCGCCGGACCCCGGGCCTGCGTCGCGAGGAGGTGGCGCTGCTGGCCGGCGTGGGCACCACCTGGTACACGTGGCTCGAGCAGGGGCGCGATGTCCGCGCTTCGCTGGAGGTGCTCGAGGCGATCTCGACCGCGCTGCGGATGACGCCGGCCGAACGCACCCACCTGGTGCTGCTCGGCCGCGGCGAGGAGCCGCCACCCTGCAAGTTCCAGGCCGAGCAGGTCTCGCCCACGCTACGGCGACTGGTCGAGAACCTCGGCCCCAACCCGGCTTACATCCTCGGTCGCCGCTGGGACTACCTGGCCTGGAATCGGGCGGCGAGCGCGCTGCTCGGTGACTTCGGCGCGATCCCCGAGCACACTCGCAACCACCTCTGGCTGATGTTCATGGATCCGCTGCGCCGGGAGATGTTCGACGACTGGGAGCAGACCTCGCGCCTGGCCGTGGCGAAGTTCCGCTCCGACAGCGCGCGGAACATCGGCGATCCGGCCTTCGAGGAGCTCGAGCAGGCCCTGCGCAAGTCCAGCCGCGAGTTCTGCCAGGCCTGGAAGCGTCATGAGGTGGCCCGCCACGGCGAGGGGCGCAAGCAGATCCAGCACCCGACCGCGGGACGGCTGGTGTTCGAGCACGCCGTGTTCCATCCCGTCGAGGCGTCGGAGCAGCGGCTGATCCTGTACTCGCCGCTACCGGAACACGACACAGCCGCCAAGCTGGCTAAATTGATCGAGGCGATGAGGGAGGGGATCCGTCCGCACGCAATGGAGGTAGGCCCAAAGTGAAAAAGCTCGCGAGATGGTGCTTCAACCACAAGTTCGTGGTGATCGGCGTGTGGGTGGTGGCCGCGATCGGCCTGAACGCGATCGAGTCGAGCGTCGGCAGCGCCTACAAGGACGACTTCAAGCTCCCGCACACGGACAGCTTCGACGCGATCCGGCTGCTCCAGCGCAATGCGCCGAAGGCCTCCGGCGATTCCGACCAGATCGTGATCGCGTCCAAGTCGGGGACGCTGACGAATCCGGCCGTGCGCGCCCGCGTGCAATCGCTGCTCGCCACGGTCGCCAGGACCCCGCACGTGAGCACGGTTGACAACCCGTACACCGCGACGCACCAGATCTCCAAGTCCGGCCAGATCGGCTACTCGAACGTCACCTTCGACGTCCAGTCCAACAAGCTCTCCAACTCCGCCTCCAAGGCGTTCGTCAAGCAGGTCACGAGCGCCTCCAACGGCAACGTCGAGTTCGAAGTCGAGGGCCAGATCGCCCAGCAGGGCAACCAGGACAACTCGTCCAGCAGCCTCGGCTTCGGCTTCATCGCCGCCGCCGTCGTGCTGTTCCTGGTGTTCGGGTCGTTCTTCGCGATGCTGCTGCCGCTGCTCACCGCCGCCGTCTCGCTGGGCACCGGAATCGCCGTCATCGGTCTGGCTTCGCACGTGCTCACGATGGCCTCGTTCGCCAATGAGCTGGCGCTGCTGATCGGCCTTGGCGTCGGCGTCGACTATGCGCTGTTCATCGTCACCCGCTACCGCCAGGCGCTGCTCCGCGGCCTCAGCCGCGAGGAATCGGCGATCCAGGCGATCGACACCTCCGGCCGCGCCGTGCTGTTTGCGGGGGTGATCGTCTGCATCGCCATGCTCGGCATGTTCGCCCTCGGGGTCAGCTTCCTCTACGGCGTCGCCGTGGCCTCGGCGATCGCCGTGGCGTTCACGGTGATCGCCGCGCTGACCCTCGGCCCGGCGCTGCTGAGCCTGTTCGGACGGCTGGTGCTCCGGCGGCGTGACCGCAAGGCGCTCAAGGAGCGCAAGCTGGCCACCACCGACGAGTCCCCGGCGTGGGCGCGTTGGGTGGGCTTCATCCAGAAGCGACCGGCGGTCGTGGCCACCGTCGCCGCGGCGGTGATGATCATCATCGCGATCCCGTTCTTCTCGATGCGGCTCGGTTCGTCTGATGCCGGTAGCGATCCGGCCAGCTCGACCACGCGAAAGGCCTACGACCTGCTGGCCAAGGGCTTTGGACCCGGCTACAACGGCCCGCTGCAGCTGGTGGCTCAGATCAACAACCCGAGCCAGCGCGCCGACTTCATCAGGATCGATCGAGCCGTGGCGGCGACGCCCGGCGTCGTCGGCGCCTCCGAGCCCAAGTTCCTCCCGGGCTTCAACGGCCGGGCGCCGGTGGCCCTGGCCCAGGTGATCGCCAAGGGCTCGCCCCAGGACGCCTCCACCGAGAGCCTGCTGCACCGGATTCGCAACCACGTGATCCCCCAGGCCAGCAGCGGCACCGGTCTGCGCGTGCTGGTCGGCGGCAACACGGCGATCTTCGACGACTTCAGCAAGATCCTGACCGCGAAGCTCCCGCTGTTCATCGGGATCGTCGTGCTGCTCAGCTTCCTGCTGCTGGTGGCGGTGTTCCGCAGCCTGGTGATCCCGCTGACCGCCGCCGTGATGAACCTGCTGTCGGCCGGCGCGGCCTTCGGCGTGGTCACCGCGGTGTTCCAGAACGGCTTCGGCGCCTCGCTGCTGGGGATCGACAAGACCGGACCGATCGAGTCGTTCCTGCCGGTCCTGGTGTTCCCGATCGTCTTCGGGCTCTCGATGGACTACGAGATCTTCCTGATCAGCCGCATCTACGAGGAGTGGCACCGACGCGGCGACAACCGCGAGGCGGTCTCGCACGGCCTGGCCGCCACCGGCCGCACGATCACCGCCGCCGCGGCGATCATGGTGCTGGTCTTCGGCGCCTTCATCCTGGGTGGCCAGCGCGTGATCGAGCTGTTCGGCGTCGGGCTGGCCAGCGCGGTGTTCCTCGATGCCCTGATCGTCCGTTCGGTGCTGGTCCCGTCGCTGATGCTGATGTTCGGCGACTGGAACTGGAAGATCCCGGGATGGCTCGCCCGGATCCTGCCGCGCTTCAACATCGAGGGCAGCAGCAGCGACTCCGGTCGCGGGCCCTCACCCCAAGCGGGCGGGATCGACGACCGGCCGGTGCCCGAACCGGCCAGATAGCGCTCGCCGTGCGCGCGCGGTAGATCGCGACGGCAGGCGACCAGATCGTGAGCGGTTTCTTATCGATCTCTTCGCCCGCTTTCACCTCAGTCTCCCCTACCGGTGGTCAAGTACCTCCATGGCTACCCAAACCCCCCTCCGCCCCCCAGACCAGCCGCTGGATCCCGTCCCGCCATCGGCGCCCGCGTGCACCGAGCCGCTCGAGATCGCCGACCAGCCGGTCCTCGATTCGCTCGCGCTGCTGGACCACCGCGCCCGCAGCCGCGCCCTGATCCCCCGCCTGGCGCCGCCCGGCCACTACCTCGCCGTGCGAAACGGCGAAGAGGAGCGGCTGATCCCGATCAACGACCACATCATCCACGTCGGCCGTGGGACCGCCGCGGACCTGCGCCTCGAGGAGCCGCGCGTCTCCCGCAGCCACGCCATCATCGTCCGCTACGGCCACCACGTGCGCGTGCTCGATGACCGCAGCGCCAACGGCACGTTCGTCAACGACTGCCGGATCGTGGCGACCGACGTGGCCGACGGCGACGTGATCCGTGTCGGCCGCGTCGCCTTCCAGTACCGCCGCCTCCGGTAGCGCCGCGAGCTCCCCGGCCGGACTCAGAACGGAACTTCGCCGGCCACGTCGCGGGCCACCAGCGCCGCGTAGTGTCCGCCCCGCTCCAGCAGCTCCTCGTGGGTCCCCCGCTCGACGATCCGGCCGCGGTCCAGCACGATGATCTGATCGGCGTCGCGGACCGTCGAGAGCCGGTGCGCGATCGTCAGCGTCGTGCGCCCCTCGGACAGCAGCTCGAGCGCGGCCTGCACCGCCGCCTCGGTCTGGGTGTCCAGCGAGCTCGTGGCCTCGTCGAGGATCAACACCGGCGGGTTGCGCAGCACCGTGCGGGCGATCGCCATCCGCTGCTTTTCGCCGCCGGAGAACCGGTAGCCCCGCTCGCCGACCACGGTGTCGTAGCCATCGGGCAGCGAGGCGATCAGATCGTGGATCCGAGCGGAGCGAGCCGCGTCCTCGATCTCCTCGTCGGTCGCCTCGGGCCGGGCGAAGCGCAGGTTCTCCCGGACGCTGGCGTGGAACAGGTAGGTCTCCTGCGAGACCACGCCGACGGTGGCCGCCAGCGAGGCCAGGCTGGCCTCGCGGACATCGACGCCGTCGATCGTCAGGCGTCCCTCCTGTGGCTCGTACAACCGCGCCACCAGATATCCGAGCGTCGTCTTCCCGGCGCCCGTCTCGCCGACCACCGCGGTGCGCGTCCCCGCCGGGATCACCAGATCGATGTCCCGCAAGGTCCAGGCCAGTTCGGCCGGCGCCGATTCCTTGTCCTTGGCGAGATCGGCCATGCCCGTGTAGCGGAAGGACACGTTCTCGAAGCGGATCTCCCCCAGGACCTCGTCGGGGCGCAGCTCGACCGGGTGCTCGGCCTCGACGATGTCCACCGGCAGGTCGAGGTATTCGAAGATGCGGTCGAACAGGGCCAGGGATGCCTCGATGTCCGCCCCCACCCCCAGCAGCGACTGGATCGGGAACAGCAGCCGGGTCTGCAGCGTGGTGAAGGCGATCACCGTGCCGATCGAGATGTGCCCGATGAAGCTCTGTCCGGCCAGCCAGTAGATGATCGCCGGCTGAATCGCGAAGGTCATCTGGATCGTGGACATCACCCAGCGCCCGGCCATCCGCGAGCGGACCTCGAGGTCGGCGATGTCCTTGGACTCGCCGGTGAAGCGCTGGGCCAGGTCAGAGCCACGGCCCATCGTCTTGCCCAGCATGATCCCGGACACCGACAGCGACTCAGAGACCAGCGCGGAAAGGTCGGCGAGGCGCCGCTGCTGCTCCGTCGTGATCTTGCGCCGGACCTTTCCGACGCGCCGGGTCAGCCACACGAACAGCGGCACGAAGATCAGCGACAGCAGGGCCAGGCGCCAGTCGAGCAGGCACATCGCGGCCAGGGCGGCAATCACGGTGGTGGCGTTCTGCGCGATCGTCGTCGCGGTCGTGGTCACCACGCTGTCGAGGCCGCCGATGTCGTTGCCGATCCGCGACTGGACCTCGCCCGTGCGGGTTCGCGTGAAGAACGCCAGCGACATCCGCTGCAGCCGGGCGTACACCGCCGTGCGCAGGTCGTGCATCACCCGCTGGCCGACCGCGTTGGACAGATAGGTCTGCCACACGCTGAACACGGCGTTGGCGATCGCAATCCCGATCATCCCCAGCACCAGCTCGGTCAGCAGCGTCGTCTCGTGGTGGAAGATCCCCTTGTCCAGCACCGCCTTCAGCAGGAACGGCGAGACCATGCTCAGTCCCGAGGAGAACACGATCATCACCAGCACGGTGATCAGCCGCCCGCGATAGGGCCGGAACAGGTTCAGGATCCTGTGCTTGTCGCGCTGGCGGCTGGGGTCCATCAGCGGCGGCGGCTGCTTGCGCCCGCCCCTGCCGCTGCCGCTTCCGCTTCCGCCCAACGCGCGCCGCACCGACCCCGGCGTGGCGCCGTGGGCGGCCCCCATGCCGCGTTCTCCAAATGCACTCATACCCCAATGATGACGCGTCGGACGATCGTTCCTCCCGGGTCACCGAGTCGAACGACCGGCGGCGGCGCGGTTCGGAGCCGAGCGACCCAGCGAGCTTCGTGAGATTTTTGCGATCGAGCCGGTCCCGCAGGGTCCCTGAGCGATACTGAGGTCATGTCCGGACCCGAGATCGGGCTTGCGCTGTCGGTCCTGCTCGCCTGCGCCGTCGAGGCGGTGGAGGCGCTGACGATCGTGCTCGCCGTGGGCCTCACGCGCAGCTGGTCCTCCGCGCTGTACGGGGTCGGAGCCGCCGTGCTGGCGCTTGCGGTGATCGTGGCCGCGCTGGGCCCGGCGCTTACCTCCTTGCCGCTGAATGTGCTGCGGGTCGGGGTCGGCGGGCTGCTGCTGGTGTTCGGGCTGCAGTGGCTGCGCAAGGCGGTCCTGCGGGCCGCCGGCCTGAAAGCCCTGCACGACGAGGACAGCGCGTTCGCCGCCGAGCGTGCCGCGGCGATCGCCGCCGGTGAGCGCTCGGCCTCGTCGATCGACGGCTACTCGTTCGCGATCGCCTTCAAGGGCGTCCTGCTCGAGGGGCTCGAGGTGGCGTTCATCGTGCTGACCTTCGGCGCCAACCAGCACCGCATCGGGCTCGCCGCCGCCGCCGCGGGCGTGGCGATCGCCCTGGTCGTGCTCGGAGGATTCGCCGCGCGGGGCCCGCTCTCCCGCGTGCCGGAGAACTCGATGAAGTTCTCGGTGGGGGTGATGCTGACCGCGTTTGGGACCTTCTGGGGCGCCGAGGGCGCGGGAGCCAGCTGGCCCGGCGGCGATGCGGCGCTGCTCGCCCTGATCCCCGGCATTCTGCTGGTGGCGCTCGGGATGGTCTCGTGGCTGAAGGCGGTCTCGCGGCCGGGCGAGCCGAGCCCCCGCGAGCGTGCGACCGTGGGCGAGGCGGCATGAACCGCCTGCGGCGCGTGGCCCTGGCGGTCTGGGATTTCGTGGTCGGCGACGACTGGCGCACCGCGGTCGGCGTGGTGGCCGCGCTGGGGGTGACGGCGCTGGTGGCCGCCGCGGGCGCTTCCGCCTGGTGGGTGATGCCGCCGGCCGTAGTCGCGCTCCTGGCCGTGTCGCTGCGCCGGGCCGCCCCCTGAGGCTCCCCACGGCCCCGTTGAAGCTCCTCGCGGCCCCGTTGAAGCTCCTCGCGGCCCGCTAACGCTCTGCGATTTCCCTGATTGCTGCGATTTGTGCTCTCGGCCCGTGCCGCCGTCCCGGGGATCTGCGACTATCGCGGCACAATGAACCGCCCGGGCGCGGGCGAGGCGGGAACCTGAAACCATGGACAGGCGAGACAGGCCAGAGTTTGAGACAGCAACGCTGACGCCGCGGTTCGCCACGAGCGCTCAGATCCGCCAGCTCGCGCATGCCTCGCCGTTCGGCGGCAGTCCCTTCCCGCCGATCGCCGATTACGCGTTCCTGTCCGACTGCGAGACCGTCGCGCTGGTCGCGCCGAGCGGCAACGTCGAGTGGATGTGCCTGCCTCGAGTCGATTCGCCGAGCGTGTTCGGCACGATGCTGGACCGCGGGGCCGGGTCGTTCCGCCTCGGCCCGGCCGGGATGACCGTGCCGGCTTCGGTGCGCTACCTGCCCGGCACGATGGTGCTGGAGACGAGCTGGGGCACCGGCTCCGGCTGGATCATCGTGCGCGACGTCCTGTTGATCGGCGGCTGGCATCACGAGACCGAGCGCTCGCACACCCACCGCCGCGCCCCGACCGACTACGACGCCGACCACGTGCTGCTGCGCACGGTGAAATGCGTCAACGGCGAGGTCCAGGTCGTGGTCGAGTGCGAGCCCGTATTCGACTACGGGCGCAAGCCGGCCCACTGGGAGTACTCGGGCAGCGGCTACCACGATGGCGTCGCCACGCACCCGGAGTGCGACATCGAGCTGAAGCTGATGACCGACATGCGGCTCGGCTTCGAGGGGCCGCGCGCCACCGCCCGGCACCGGATGAAGGAGGGCGAGGAGATGTACTGCGCGCTCTACTGGTCCGAGCATCTGCCGCCGCAGAACATCGCCGAGGCCAACCGCCGGCTGGTCTGGACCGCCCATCACTGGCAGCACTGGCTTGACCGGGGCAACTTCCCCGACCATCCGTGGCGCACCTATCTGCAGCGCAGCGCGCTGACGCTGAAGGGCCTCACCTACGCACCGACCGGCGCGCTGCTGGCCGCCGCCACCACGTCGCTGCCCGAGACGCCCCAGGGCGAGCGCAACTGGGATTACCGCTACAGCTGGATCCGCGATTCGACCTTCATGCTGTGGGCGCTCTACACGCTCGGCTTCGACTGGGAGGCCAACGACTTCTTCTACTTCATCGCCGACGTCGCGGGCGGCCTGGAGGATCTTCAGGTGCTCTACGGCCTCGGCGGCGAGCGCGAGCTCGAGGAGCACGTGCTCGATCACCTCACCGGCTACGAGGGCGCCCGGCCCGTGCGGGTCGGCAACGACGCCTACAAGCAGGAGCAGCACGATGTCTGGGGCGCGCTGCTCGACTCGGTCTACCTCCACACCCGCTCACGCGACTCCCTCGACGAGCGGGTCTGGCCGATCCTCAAGCACCAGGTCGAGATGGCGATCGAGCACTGGCGCGAGCCCGACCGCGGCATCTGGGAGGTCCGGGGCGAGCCCAAGCACTTCACCTCCTCCAAGATGTTCTGCTGGGTCGCCTGCGACCGCGGCGCGCGCCTGGCCGAGATCCGCGAGGACTGGGAGCACGCCAAGCGGTGGCGCGAGGCGGCCGACGAGATCCATGCCGACGTCTGCGAGCACGGCGTCGACGAGCGCGGGGTGTTCGTCCAGCACTACGAAGGCACCGCGCTCGACGCCGCGCTGCTGCTGATGCCCCTGCTCCGCTTCCTCCCGCCCGAGGACGAGCGCGTGATCGCCACCGTCAACGCGATCTCCGAGGAGCTGACCGAGGACGGCCTGGCCCTGCGCTACCGCACCGACCAGACCGACGACGGGCTCAGCGGGCGCGAGGGCACCTTCCTGATCTGCTCGTTCTGGCTGGTCTCCGCGCTGTGCGAGATCGGCGAGCTCGACCGCGCGCGCAACCTGTGCGAGCGCCTCCTCGGCTACGCCAGCCCGCTCGGCCTCTACGCCGAGGAGATCGATCCCGAGACCGGCCGGCACCTCGGAAACTTCCCCCAGGCGTTCACGCACCTCGCGCTGATCAACGCGGTCATGCACGTGATCCGCTCCGACGAGGCGCTCGCGGCGTTGCAGGCCAAGACGAACAACTGGCGCTGAGCCGCGGTCAGGCGCCGGGGACGGCGGGGGCACCGGGGGCGGCAGAGGCGGCGACCGGCGCGCGGCCCGAGACGCCGGGAGCGCGATGCGCCCTCACGTCCCATGCCTCCAGCTCCGCCCCGCAGACGGTGCAGCGACGCCGGTCGTCGACCTCACCGCCGCAGTTCTTGTGCTCGAGCAGCATCGGCGGCCCGAGCGGCGCCTCGTAGCGGTCGCCCCACTTCAGCAGCGCGACGATCACCGGCCACAGGTCGACGCCCTTGGCGGTCAGACGGTACTCGTGGCGCGGGGGGTGCTCCTGGTAGGGCTCGCGCCGCAGGACTCTCCGCGTCCACCAGTCGCTCCAGCCGGGACTGCAGGACGTTGCGGGCGATGCCCAGCGCTTTCTGGAAGTCATCGAAGCGGCGCGTGCCGAGAAACGCCTCGCGCACGATCAGCAGGGTCCAGCGCTCCCCGACCAACTCGAGCGAGCGGGCCACCGAGCAGTTCTGTCCCTCGTAGTCGGCCTTCAGCATGCTCCCACTCTAGCGCTGTTAGTTGCTTGAAGCAACTCAATCGTGTATTGTGGGTTGCGTGGTGCAACTAACCGGTCGAGAGGAACGCGTATGTCCCGCCGCGCAAAGGTAACCCTGACGGTCTGCGTCGGGGTCTTCATGGCCTCGCTCGACCTGTTCATCGTCAACATCGCCTTCCCCGACATCGAGCGCAGCTTCCACGGCTCCAGCCTCGGCGGGCTCTCGTGGATCCTCAACGCCTACGCGATCACCTTCGCGGCGCTGCTCGTCCCCGCCGGACGGTGGGCCGACCGCGCCGGGCGCAAGCACGCCTTCCTACTCGGCCTCGGCATCTTCAGCCTGGCCTCGGCCGCCTGCGCGGCGGCGCCTTCGGTGCCGGCGCTGGTGGCCGCGCGGGTCGTGCAGGCGGCCGGCGCCGCGCTGCTGTTCCCGACATCGCTCGGCCTGCTCCTCCCCGAGTGGCCTGTGGCCAAGCGCGCCGCCGCGGTCGGGATCTGGTCGGCGGTCGGCGGCATCGCGGCGGCGACCGGACCGCCACTCGGAGGGATCCTCGTCCAGGCCGGGTGGCGGTGGGTGTTCATCGTGAACGTGCCGATCGGCATCGCCGCGCTGATCGCCGGCTGGAGACTGCTGATCAACACCCGGGACGAGCACGCCGTCGGACGGCCGGACGCGATCGGCGCCGGCCTGTTCACCGCCGCGATCGCCGCGCTGACCCTGGCCATCGTCCAGGGCCAGTCGTGGGGCTGGGGCGGCGGGCGCATCCTCGGGCTGTTCGCCGGCTCGGTGGCGCTGATCGCCGCCGTCGCCTATCGCTCCGCGCGTCATCCGGTGCCGCTGATCGAGCCGATCATCGTGCGGACGCGGGCGATCGCGCTGGCCAACGTCGGCGGCGTGCTGTTCTTCATGGCGTTCGCCACGATGCTGCTCGGCGGGATCCTGTTCCAGACCTCGGTCTGGCACGTGTCGGTGCTCCGGGCCGGATTCCAGATCGCTCCGGGACCGGCGATGGCGGCGACCTTCGCGTTCCCCGGCGGGATCCTCGGTCAGCGCTTCGGCCAGCGTTACGTCGGCGCAGCCGGCGCGCTCCTGTTCGCCCTCGGCGGCCTGTGGTTCCGCTCGCACATGGCGGTGCACCCCCATTACGCCAGCGCGCTGCTGCCCTCGCAGCTGCTCGGCGGCGCCGGAGTCGGGCTGGTCCTGCCGACGCTGTCGGCGGCCGCTACCAGTCCGCTCCCCGCGTCGCGCTTCGCGACGGGCGCCGCGGTCCTCGGGATGGCGCGCCAGCTCGGGTCGGCGCTCGGCGTGGCGATCTTCGTGGCGATCATCGGACACCCCACCGCCGCCACCGCCATCCACGCGTTCCGTGGCGCCTGGGTGTTCCTGATCGCCAGCGCCTTCGCCGCCGGAGTCGTGCTGCTGTCGGTCGGGCCCGTCCGGATCGCCTCGGCGGGGTCGACGGCCGAGGCGGCGGCGGCCGAAGTGGGCGAGCCCGCGGTCCAGGCGATCGCCGCCTGAGCCCCCGGACGATCCGGCCCTCGCCCGGCCCTTTGCCCCGCCCCGGCCGGGATCAGCCGAGGCGGACGGGGAGTGTCTTCAGCTGGTTGATGAACGGCGACTCGGCGTGGGCCGTCCGGCCGGCCAGGCCGATCTCGGGGAAACGAGCCAGCGTCTCCTCGAACAGCACCCGCAGCTCGAGCCGGGCCAGCGCGGTGCCCAGGCAGAAATGCCGGCCGCCGGCGCCGAACGCCTGGTGCTCGGGGTTGCGCAGGACGTCGAACCGGTCGGGCTGCTCGTAGACAGCCTCGTCGCGGTTGGACGACACGTACCAGAGCACGACCTTCTCGCCCTCCCGGATCCGCTGGCCGCCGAGCTCGGCGTCGCGGGTCGCGGTCCGGCGGAAATGGGCGAAGGCCGGGAACATCCGTAGCGACTCCTCGACCACGCCGCCGATCAGCGTCGGGTCGGCGACGACCATCCGCTGCTGCTCCGGATCCTCCATCAGCGCCCGCATCCCGCTGCAGTACGTCGACTTGGTGCTGTCGTTGCCGGCCGCGACGAGCAGAAAGAAGCCCATCACGATCTCGTGCTCCTCCAGCTTGTGGCCGTCGACTTCGGCATGGACCAGCACGCTGGTCAGGTCGTCGGTGGGGTGCTCGCGGCGCGTCGCGATCATCTGCCGGCAGCGGTCGAAGATCTCCGGGATGTCCTTGGCCACGACTTCGGGAATCCCGCCCGGGTTGAGATCGGGGTCATTGGCGCCGAGCGTCGAGTTCATCAGGCCAGCCCAGATCGCGTCGTCCTCCTCGGGGATCCCCATGAAGCTGCCGATCACCCGCGAGACGGCGGGCTGGGCGACGTCGGTGACCAGGTCGCAGCTCTCGCGCCCCTCGAGCCGGCCCAGGACCCGCCGGACGATCGCCCGGATCGAGTCCTCGTGTGCGGCGATCCGCTTGGGGGTGAAGCCGGCCTGGAAGAGCATCTTCAGCCGGTCGTGCTTGGGCGGGTCCATGCCGATGAACATCGCCTGCAGCAGTTCGAGCGGGAAAGCGCCATTGGCCGCGGTGATCCCGCCGGCCTCAGACGAGTACGTCCGCCAGTCGCGACTGACCGTGTGGATGTCCTCCGGCCTGGTCACCGACCAGAAGCCGGCCTCCTCGGGAAACTCCGTGATCGACGCGCTCCAGTGCACGGGGCAACGCGACCGCATCTGCGCGAACAGCTCATGCGGCGGGCCGTCCTGCCAGTGCTCGCGGTCGCAGACCAGCACGCCATCGAGCTCGTCCGCGCCCGCGCCGAAGGCGCCCGCCCCGGTCGCAGCCGCGCCCGTCGCCTGATCCCGCTCGCCCTTGGTGGTCGACATCGAAACCTCCTCCGACACTCTCGTCCTAGCCTAACCCTCTCGTCCGGATGCTACTGGCTGGCTGGCCAGCCCGCACGGCTTTTCTGAGCGTGATGCCTAGCCGCGGAGGAAGATCCGCGGAAGGGTGAGCGGCCGCTGGCGCAGGGCCCGGCCGACCTCGCGGGCCAGCTCGCCCCCGAGCCCGCGAGCGGGCACCGTCGCCCGCAACGACCGCAGCCACTCGCGGTCGAGCCCGCAGCGAATCAGACCGCCGCTGACATCGACCAGGTCGGCCAGACGCAGCGCCTCGATCTCGACTCCCCTCGAGCGCTGGCGCCGAAGCTCGTGGTGTCGGTCGATCGCCTCGGCGCAGAGCTCGATCCGGGTCCGGCTCCAGCCGTTCGCCGCCAGCAGCGAGCGGGCCAGCGCGGCGCCGTCCGCGACGTACGTGTCCGCGGTCGCCACTCCCGGATAGAGACCGATGTCGTGCAGGATCGCGGCGACCGTCAGCACCTCGCCGTCGAGGATCCAGCTTCGCCGCGTTGCGAGCTCCGCCGCGATGTGGCGACAGCGCAGGCAATGACGCTCCATCGGGCCGTCGATCTCGCCGGTCGCGGCGCGCAACCGAGAGAGCGACTCGCGCTCGGCCGGCAAGATCGCCAGCTCGTCGAACGTGGAATACCGGGCCGTCATTGGATCTCTGCGCGGGGTTCTACCACTAGCGAGGTCGGGCGGTCGCTGCCGGCTCGATCGCCAGACGCGGGTCGACGCCGAGACCATCCCGGCCCGGCGGGCTGGGCAGCTGCTGCACGTGGCGCCCGCGCGAGAACGAGGCCGCGGCCGCGATCAGGCAGGCGACGATGGCGAACGCGAACGCCTCGTGCAGGCCGGTCCGAAACGGCGCCGAGATCAGGTGCGGGAAGAACGAGCGCCCGGTCAGAACCGACTGGCTGGACAGCGGCAGCGCCGAGAGCACGTGCGATCCGAGCAGGTGCTGGATCGGGTTGTAGCCCAGGAACGCCGCGAACAGGATCGACACCGGCGGCAGGCCCCCGGCGTGGATCGCGGCGGCCGGCGGGACGCCGTGCGCCTCCAGGCCGCTCGACATCGCGTGGGGCAACGTCGAGGCCAGGCCGAGGATCATCAGCGTGAAGAACACCCCGATCGAGAGCACCTGGGCCGAGTTCTGGAAGGTCTGGTTCATGCCTCCGCCGGCGCCGCGGTCCTGGGGCGGCAGGCTGTTCATCACCCCGGCGCGATTGGGCGAGGCGAACATCCCCATCCCGACGCCGGTGAGGAACAGGATCGTGGCGAACACGGGGTAGGAGAAGTCGATCGGGATCCGGGTGAGCAGGTAGAAGCTGAGCGCCGAGCCGACCATCCCGCCGGTGGCGAAGCCACGCGCCCCGAACCGGTCGGAGAGATAGCCCGAGGTCGGGCCGGCCAGCAGCATCCCGATGGTCAGCGGCAGCATGTAGATACCGGCCCACAGCGGAGTCCGGGTGAAGTCGTATCCGTGCTGGGGCAGCCAGATCCCCTGGAGCCAGATGATCAGCATGAACATCAGGCCGCCGCGGGCGATCGCCGACAGGAACGTCGAGAGCGTGCCGAAGGTGAAGGCGCGGATCCGGAACAGCGGCAGGCGGAACATCGGGTTCTCGACGCGGCGCTCGATCAGCACGAAGGCCACCAGAGAGGCCATCCCCCCACTGAGCAGCGCGATCACCCGTGGGCTCCCCCAGCCGGTGGCGGCGTGGCCATAGGGTCGGATGCCGTAGGTGACCGAGACCATGATCAGGATCAGCCCGAGGGCGAAGGTCAGGTTGCCGGCCCAGTCGATCGGCGCCCGCCGCGGCTTGGAACGCTCCTCCAGCTTCATGTACGCCCACACCGTTCCGAACAGCCCGACCGGAACCGAGATCAGGAACACCATCCGCCAGCTGATCGGGGCGAGCAGGCCACCGAGCACGAGCCCGACGAACATCCCGCTGACCCCGACGATGTTGTTGATCCCGAGCGCCATCCCGCGCTGGTTGGGCGGGAACGCGTCGGTGATGATCGCCGCCGAGTTGGCCAGCAGGCAAGCCGCGCCGATCCCCTGGACGATGCGGAAGACGATCAGGAAGGTGGCCCCCGCCCGGCCGGTCAGCCAGTCGACGGTCAGGAACAGCGAGGCCGCGGTGTAGATGACGAAGCCGAGGTTGAAGATCCGCACGCGGCCGTACATGTCGCCCAGCCGGCCCAGGCTGACGATCAGGACGCTGGACACCACCAGGTAGCCGAGGATCATCCACAGCAGGTAGAAGCTGTTGGCCGGCACCAGCGGGTCGAGGTGGATCCCGCGGAAGATGTTCGGCATCGCGATCAGCGTGATCGACGCGTCGAGCGTGGCCAGGAGCATCCCCAGCGTGCAGTTCGACAGCGCGATCCACTTGTAGCGATCGCCGCGGGGATCAGCGCCGGCCGGACCGGCGTCTACGCTGCCGGTCCCGTTCCCGCCGAGTGCTCGCCCGCCGTCCGACAAATTGCTAACCGGCCTCCTGCATCTGGGTCAGCTGCCCGTCGACCGGAGCGAGCTGCCCGTCGACCGCCACCCTGCGCGTCTTGGACTTCGCGGCCGGAATCAGCGTGGAGGCGAACACGCAGACGACCAGGAACGCCGCCTCCAGCGTGAAGGACTCCGTGAACCCGGTCACTGTCGGGTTCCCGTGGGCGACGTTGTTGGCCAGGAAGGTGGCGACGATCTGGCCGCCCAGCGCTCCGCCGAGCGTGCGCATCACAGTGTTCATGCCGGTCGCCACCCCGGTCTGCTCGGGCGGGACCGCCTCCACGATCAGGTTGCCCAGAGCGGAGAAGGCCAGCCCGATGCCGATCCCCAGCAGCGACGCGCTGATCAGCATGTCGTAGGGATGCCCGTGGGCGACGGCGAGCCAGGCGAAGGACAGTGCGGTCACGGCGCTGCCGACCAACACCGCGAGCTTGGACCCGAACCGGCGCGCGACCCGGCCGGCGAACGTCCCGAGCACGCTCATCAGCAGCGCCGCCGGGAGCAGGTAAAGGCCGGCCACCACCACCGACGCGCCGAAGCCAAAGCCGGTGCTCTTGGGCAGCTGCGCGAACTGCGGAAAGATCAAGAACGACGCATACATTCCTGCGCCGAGCAGGAACGCGACCAGGTTCGTGGTCCAGACGCCGCGGATTCGCATCATCGTCATGTCGATCAGCGGCACCTCGCTGCGGACCTCGACCCAGATCCAGGCTAGGCAGCCCAACAGCCCGACGGCCAGCAGACCCAGTGTCTTGCCCGACCCCCAGCCCCAGGTCGTGGTCTCCGAGATCGCGACCAACACGCAGATGAAACCGGCCGTCATCAGGGCGGCGGCGAGCCAGTTGACCTTCCCCGGCACGCGGACGGGTGACTCGGGGATGAACTTCCAGGTGCAGAAGGCGGCGATCACGCTGACCACCAGGGGAATCCAATACAGCCAGTGATAATTGAGGTGCTCGATGATCAGGCCGCCGAGGATGATGCCGATCCCGCCGCCGACCCCGAGGATCGACGAGAGCAGTCCGATGCTTCCAGCCACGCGGTCCCGGGGAAACTCGTCCCGGACGATCCCGAAGGCCAGCGGGAAGATCCCGCCACCCGCGCCCTGGATCACCCGCCCCACGATCATCAGGCCGAGCGAGCTGGAGATCGCTGAGACGAAGGTCCCGACGGACAAGATGACCAGCGTCACCACCAGCAGCCGCTCCTTGCCGTACATGTCGCCGAGCCGGCCCAGGATCGAGGTACCGACCGACGCCGACAGCAGGTAGCCGGTCAGCAGCCAGGTCACGCCCGTCTCGTTGGTGTGCAGGATGTGCTGAAGGTCGCTCAGGGCGGGGATCACCGCGGAGCTCAGCATCGCGTAGGCGAGACCGGCGAGAGCGGTGACCGCGAGGATCAGGTTCGGGTGGACTCCGTGGTCTCGGTGGGCTGCGACGTCCTGGGTGGCCACGCCCGCTACTCTAGCGGAATGATCATTCCGGCAGAACGATCGGAACCGACGGTTTCACCCGGCTTCGACGTCGCCGATCGAGATTGCCAGTGGTCAAAGCTCGAGCCTGAGGCCAAGCGCGAGCGGTTGCTCCAGGCCGCCGCCGAGGTGTTCACCACCGTCGGCCTCGACGCCTCGATGCCGGCCGTCGCGGCCGCCGCGGGATCTGGCGTGGCCAGCATCTACCGGCAGTTCCCGTCCAAGTACGAGCTGCTCGCGGCGCTGGTCACCCGGCGGCTGGACCAGATCACCGAGGAGGCGGCGCTGACCCGGGCCACGACGGGCGATCGCTGGTCGGCGCTGGTGGCGATGCTATGGAAGATCGTGGAGCGGCAGGCCTACGACGACTTCCTCGGCGAGGCTCGCGTCCACGTGGCCGACCACCCCGATGTCCAGCGCGCCACCGACCGGGCGACCGCGGCCCTGGATGAGCTGCTGGATGGCGCGCGGGCGGAAGGACGCCTGCGCGAGGACGCCACGAATCTCGACCTGCGGCTGCTGTTCGCCGCGACGAGGGCGGCCAAGCAGGTCGAGCCCGCGGCCTGGCGGCGGACGCTCGAGTTGTTCATCGACGCGCTCCGCGCTCGGTAGCGCTCGCGTAGAGTTCCCGCCGTGAAGATCCGCGCGGCAGTGCTCGAGCAGTTCGCCCAGCCGTTGCAAGTCACCGAGGTCGAGCTGGCGGAGCCGAAGGCCGGAGAGGTGCTGGTCCGGCTCGAGGCCTGCGGCGTCTGCCACACCGACATGTACACCGCGTCGGGCGCTGACCCGTCGGGCTACGCCCCGACCGTGCTCGGGCACGAGGGGTCGGGCATCGTCGAGGCCCTCGGGGAGGGCGTGCGCAGCCTGGCCCTCGGCGACCGCGTGGTCACGCTGTTCTCGCCCCAGTGCCGCGAGTGCGAGCACTGCCGCAGCCCGCGAACCAACCTGTGTCTGGCCATCCGCGAGCAGCAGAACCAGGGCTACCTCCCCGACGGCACCACCCGCCTGCACCGCGACGGCGAGCCGATGCGCCACTTCATGGGCACGAGCACGTTCGCCGAGTACACGGTGATGCCGGAGATCGCGCTGGCCAAGGTCTCGCCCGAGGCCCCGCCCGACCGGGCCGCGCTGTTCGCCTGCGGCCTCTCGACCGGCCTCGGCGCGGCGATCAACACGGCGAAGGTGGAGAAGGGCTCGACCTGTGTGGTGTTCGGGGCGGGGATGGTCGGCCTCGGTGCCGTGGCCGGTTGCCGCCTCCAGGGGGCCGAGCGGATCATCTGCGTCGACTTGTCCGAGGACCGCCTCGAGCTCGCCCGCGGCCAGGGCGCCACCGAGACCTGGGGCGGCGGATCGGACACCGTCCAGCGCGTGCTCGACGAGACCCGTGGGTTCGGCGCCGACTACACCTTCGAGGCCACCGGGCTGGTGGCGGTCATGCGCCAGGCCGTCGAGGCGGCCCGGATGGGCTGGGGCCTGGCCACGATGTGCGGCGTGGCCGGCAAGGGCGAGACCCTCGACGTCATCCCCCGCTACCTGATCACCGGCCGCCGCGTCTGCGGATCCTCCTTCGGCGGCGTCAAGGGCCGCGACCAGGTCCCCGAGCTCGTGCAGCTGTACCTCGATGGCCAGCTCGATGTCGACCCGTTCATCTCGCACCGGATCACCCTCGACCAGGTCAACCACGCCTTCGAGCTGATGGAGAACCAGGACGGGATCCGCAGCGTGATCATGTTCAGCTGACCGGATGCGCCGCCGGCACATCGGCGCCGTCTTCGCCTGCGCCGCCGGCCTGCTCGCGGGTTGCGGATCCTCGGCTCGGCACCATGCTGCCGCGCGGCTGGTATCGATCGGCGCCGGTTTGAAGGGCCCGGCCGGGCTCTCGGCCGTCGTCTACGCGCGCGGGCTCCCGACCGTCGCCGCCTTCACTCTCGACCCCGCAGGCCGGCTGTGGGCGGCCGCCGCCGGGCTGGGCGGGCACTCCCGTGACGGCGTCTACCTGGTCGCCCGGGCGGGCGCGAGGCCGCTGCGGGTGATCACCGGGCTCGACGATCCGCTCGGCCTCGCCTGGTACCGCGGACGGCTCTACGTGGCCTCGGTCGGGCGGGTCACCGTCTACGCCGGCTTCACCGGCACCCGCTTCGCGCGGCACCAGACGTTGACCCGAGGCCCACTGGTCCACGGCGAGAACAACGACCTCGTGCTGGCCCCCGACGGGCGGTTCGTGATGGGCATCACCGCGAACTGCGATCACTGCCGGCCCAAGTCCAGGTATGCCGGCTCGATCGTGTCCTTCCGGCCCGACGGCGGCGACCTGCGCATCTACGCGGCCCGGATCCGGGCCCCGGTCGGGTTGGCCTACTACCCCGGCACCAGCGACCTGTTCGCCACGATCAACCAGCGCGGCGACCTCGGCGCGCGGACGCCGGGCGACTGGCTGGCGGTGGTCGCCCCGGGCACCGACTGGCGCTTCCCCGAGTGCTACGGCCAGGCCGGCGCCGTGTGCGCGGGGGTGCCGCGTCCGCTGGCCGTGCTCGATCGCCATGCGGCGGTCGGTTCGGTGGTGATCGTCACCGGTCAACTTGGGCCCGCGGTGGGCACCGCGGCGCTGGTCAGCGAGTGGAACACCGCGAAGGTCGTGCGGGTCCGGCTTACCCGCCGGGGCACCGGCTTCACCGGCACCACCAGCCTGTGGCTGACGGGTCTGCACAACCCGCTGGCGCTGGTCTCGGGCCGCGGGCATTCGGTACTGGTCGGGGACTGGGCCACCGGGATCATCTACACGATCGGGCGGCGCGCCGGCTGATCCGGCCAACGACGCGGCCGCCTCCGGGAGGGAAGGCGGCCGAGTCGGGGTGAGCGGTTGGCCTCAGGCGTGCCGTGGCAGCGGCACGCGCGGGCTCACATGTTGGGGCAGTTCTTCGAGCTGCCGGGGCGGCCCATCGGGTGCCGGGCCGGAGCCGGGGCCGGTGCGGATTTGCCCGGCGTCGTGTCGGTCGTCGGGGCCTTGGTCGGGGTCGACGTGGTCGACGCCGCGCTGGCGATGGCGGCCCCGCCGCCGGCCACGGCACCGGTCGCGGCCAGGGTGGTGAGCAGGGTTCTGATTCGCGTGTTGGTTCACCTCCTTGAGGTTCGACTGGCTGTGACCATGCTCCTCGAATCTCTTAACTGTGTAGGAAGTTGATAAGGGTTGGTGCGGCGCATCACGACGAACCGGTCAGGCGCAGCTCCTGATCGCCGACCCGCACCACGTCACCGGGGTGCAGCTGCCTCCCGCGCCGCGCCTCCGGCTCGCCGTTGACGAACACCGGCTCGCGGGCCAGGAACCCCTTGACCCCGGCGCCGCTGTCGATCATCCCGGCCAGCTTCAGCAGCTGGCCGAGCCTGATCATCTCACCCCGGATCGCTACCTCGCGCGCCATCGGCCAAAGCTACCGGGCGGGCGGGGCCATTACCTCCGGCGTAATCGACAGGCCTCCGCGTCCCTGGGACCGTCCTCGGCATGACCACTCAATCAATCACCCAAGCCCCCGCGAGCTCCCCGCCCGGGCGGCTCGCCCGCGCCCGGGCCAGTCGCTGGGCCGCGCTCCCGATCATCCTCACCGGCACGTTCATGGTGGTGCTGGATTTCTTCATCGTCAACGTCGCGCTGCCGTCGATGCAGGCTCACCTGCACGCCTCCAGCGGCGCGCTCGAATGGGTCGCCGCCGGATACGGCATCACCTCGGCCGTCTTCCTGATCACCGCCGGACGGCTCGGCGACCGCCTCGGCCGGAGGCGGGTGTTCTCGCTCGGGCTGGCCCTGTTCACGCTCAGCTCCGCGTTGTGCGGCGTCGCCCCCAACCCGGGCGTCCTGATCGCCGGCCGCCTGATCCAGGGCCTGGCCGGCGCGCTGCTGATGCCCAACGTCCTCTCGCTGATCGGCGTGCTCTACACCGGCGCCGACCGGGCCCGGGCGCTGTCGGCCTACGGCATGGTGATGGGGCTGGCCGCGGCCGGCGGCCAGCTGATCGGCGGCGTGCTCGTGCAGCTGAATCCGGCCGGGCTCGGCTGGCGCAGCTGCTTCCTGATCAATCTCCCGATCGGCGCCCTCGCGCTCGCGCTGACTCCGCGGCTGGTGCCCGAATCTCGGGCTCCGCGCTCCAGCGGGATCGATCTGACCGGAACGGCGCTGATCACCACGGGGGTGTGCGCGATCGTGCTGCCCCTGGTCGAGGGCCGCCAGCACGGCTGGCCCCTGTGGACGTGGATCTCGCTCGCCGCCTCGCCGGTGATCCTGATCGCGTTCGTGCTGCAGCAACGGCGGTTGGCCCGCATCGGCGGCTCACCGCTGCTCGAGCTGAGCCTGTTCTCGAAGCGAACCTTCAGCGTCGGGCTGCTGGCGCAGTTGGTGTTCTGGTGCGGCCAGGCGTCGTTCTTCCTGGTGCTGGCGCTGTACCTGCAGCAGGGCCGCGGGCTCAGCGCGCTGAACGCCGGGCTGGTGTTCACCATCCTCGCGGCGTCCTACCTGGCCGCCTCGGTGGGCGCGCCCGCCCTGACCGAGCGCCACGGCCGGCGCGTGCTCGCCGCCGGGGCGCTGGTGCTGGCCGCCGGGCACGGAGTCCTGCTGCTGGCGGTGGCCGGCGTCGGGACCGGCGGCTCGGTAGCGGCGCTCGTCCCGGGTCTGCTGCTGATCGGCGCCGGGATGGGCCTGGCCATCACCCCGCTGGCCACGATCATCCTCTCGGGGGTGCGCCCTGAGCACGCCGGCGCCGCCTCGGGTGCCCTGGCCACGATGCAGAACGTCGGCAACGCGCTCGGAGTGGCCATCATCGGCGTGATCTACTTCGGCGCCGCGAACGGCGGGCTGGCCTCGGCGTTCAAGCTGAGCCTGGCCGCGCTGGCCGCGATCGTGGTCGCGGTCGCCGCGCTGACCCGGGTGCTGCCGGCCTCGGGAGCTGCGCGATGAGCACGGTTACCCTTAGCCGGATGAGCGAGAACCGGGTCGGCACGATGCTGCGGGACTGGCGCCAGCGGCGGCGCCTCAGCCAGCTCGACCTGGCGCTGGAGGCCGGAGTCTCGGCGAGGCACCTCAGCTTCGTCGAGACCGGCCGGGCCAACCCCAGCCCCGAGATGGTGCTCCATCTGGCCGAGCAGCTCGAGGTACCGCTGCGCGACCGCAACCAGCTGCTGCTGGCCGCCGGCTACGCGCCGCAGTTCGGGGCGCGCGGGCTCGACGATCCCGAGATGTTCGCGATCCGCGACGCGCTCGGCCGAGTGCTGGCCGGCCACGAGCCCTATCCGGCCTTCGCGGTCGACCGCGGCTGGAATCTGGTCGCCTCCAACGGCGCGCTCGGGGCGCTGCTCGAGGGCGTCTCGCCCGAACTGCTGGTACCCCCGGTCAATTGCCTGCGGCTGGCCTTGCATCCGGATGGGGTGGCGCCGCGGATCCTCAACCTGGGCGAGTGGCGGGCGCACCTGCTGGACCGGCTCGAGCGCCAGATCACGCTGACCGGCGACGAGCGCCTGCGCGAGCTGCTCGATGAGCTGAGCGGCTATCCGGGCGCCGACGACGCCGTGCCCCCACCGAGCGCGGGCGAGATCATGGTCGAGCTGCGACTCGACAGCGACGCGGGCGAGCTGGCGTTCTTCAGCACCGTGACCACGTTCGGCACGGCGGTCGACATCACCGTCTCCGAGCTGTCGATCGAGGCGTTCTTCCCGGCGGATGCGCGGACGACAGCGGCCCTGGGCGCGGCCGTGGCGGTGAACTAGCTGGGGCTAGAAGACCGGCTGCTCGCGGTAGTCGCCCCAGACCGACTGGAGCGCCTGCACGATCTCGCCTTCTGAGGCGCCGGCCCGGGCCGCCTCGATCAGCCCCGGCATCAGGTTCCGGTCCTCGGCGGCGGCCGCCTTGATCTCGTTCAGCCGCGCCGTCAGGACTTCGTCGTCGCGCCCGGACTTGGCCACGCGGACCCGCTCGATCTGCTTGCCCTCGAGCGTTGGGTCGATCCGCAGCGTCAGCGTCTCGTCGCCCCCGCCCTCGGTGTAGCGGTTGACGCCGACCACGGTGCGGACGCCCGAGTCGATCTCGCGTTGAAGGTCGAAGGCGGCGTCGGCGATCTCCCGCTGCGGGAAGCCCTGTTTGACCGCCTCGACCATCCCGCCCAGCTCGTCGATCTTGTGGAAGTACTCGTAGCAGAGCTCCTCCATCCGATCGGTCAGCGCCTCGATGAAATACGAGCCGCCGAGCGGGTCGATCGTGTTGGTCACCCCGGTCTCCTCGGCGATGATCTGCTGGGTGCGCAGCGCGATCCGCACCGCGTCCTCGGTGGGGAGCGCGAGCGCCTCGTCGAAGGAGTTGGTGTGCAGCGACTGGGTGCCGCCGAGCACGCCGGCCAGCGCCTCGATCGCCGTGCGGACGATGTTGTTGAGCGGCTGCTGCGCGGTCAGCGAGACGCCGGCCGTCTGGGTGTGAAAGCGCATCCGCCACGACTCGGCCTTCTTCGCGCCGTAGGTGTCGCGCAGCTCCCGGGCCCAGATCCGGCGGGCCGCCCGGTACTTGGCGATCTCCTCGAAGAAGTCGATCTGGGCGTTGAAGAAGAAGCTGAGCCGCGGGGCGAAGTCATCGACATCGAGGCCGCGGGCGACGGCGTGCTCGACGTAGGTGAGCCCATCCTTCAAGGTGAACGCCAACTCCTGCGCGGCGGTCGATCCCGCCTCGCGGATGTGGTAGCCGCTGATGCTGATCGGATGCCAGCGGGGCATGTGCTCGCTGCACCACTCCACCATGTCGGTGACCAGCCGCATCGCCGGGTCGACCGGGAAGCACCATTCCTTCTGAGCGATGTACTCCTTCAGGATGTCGGTCTGGATCGTGCCGCCGAGGTTCTCGGGCGAGACGCCCTGGCGCTCGGCGGCGACCACGTAGAACGCCAGCATGATCGCCGCGGGCGCGTTGATGGTCATCGACACGGTCACCTCGCCGAGCGGGATCCCGTCGAACAGCGTCTCCATGTCACTGACGGTGTCGATCGCCACGCCCTCGCGCCCGACCTCGCCCAGAGAGCGATGGTGGTCGGAGTCGTAGCCCATCAGCGAGGGCATGTCGAACGCGGTCGAAAGGCCGGTCTGGCCATGATCGAGCAAATAATGGAAGCGCTCGTTGGTCTCCACCGCCGTGCCGAAGCCGGCGAACTGGCGCATCGTCCACAGGCGGCCGCGATACATCGACGGATAGACCCCGCGGGTGTAGGGGAACTGGCCGGGCATGCCGATCGCGTTGTCGGTGTCGGACGGCAGGTCGCGCTCGGTGTAGAGCGGCCGGATCGGCTCGCCGGAGAGGGTGCTGAAGGGGGCTTCGCGCTCGGCGGTCAGGCCGTAGGCCGCGCGCCACTGCTCCTCGGAGACCGGCACCTCGCCGCCCGCCGCAGCGCCACCGGCGCGCTCGAAGATGTTATCGGCAACGGCCATTGTGCGACTAATGATAGGGCCTCAGATAGTAGGTAGTCAAACTATTCTCACGCGGAAAAGTCGCCGGCCGCCTCACGGGCCCGGCGCAGCAGGTCGGTGATCGCCTCCAGGTCCGCCTTCCCCAGCGGTGGCGTCCCGAAACTGATTGCGTGCAGCGCCTCCGTGGCGGCGTCGGCCACCTCCCGGCCGGTCTCGCTGATCGTGGCCAGCGTGGTCCGGCGGTCGCTCGGGTGCGGGGTGCGCGCCGCGTAGCCGCGCTTCTCCAGACCGTCGACGATGTTGGTCACGCTGGTGGGATGGACCTGGAGCCGGGCCCCCATCTTGCCCAGCGGCAGCGATCCGGTGCGGGTGAAGTACAGGAGCATCAGCGCCTCGTAGCGCGCGAAGGTCAACCCGAACGGCTCGAGCGCCTCGTTCAGCCGGGCCAGCCAGACCTGCTGGACCCGCATCACCGAGGTCACCGCCATCATCGCCGGCAGCGGCGCCTCGCCCCAGTGCCTGCGCCACTGGCGGCCAGCCTCCTCGATCGGATCAAAGCGCAATGGGGCGGGCATCTGACCGGGCCAACTCTGGCACGTGACGCGGACCGGCCCCTTCCCGGGGGACGTGTCTCAGATCGTTTCCCCCGGGCGCCCGAAGATGATCTCGGGGACAACCGCCATCGGCGAGAGCCGGAGCACGAAGCGCACGCCCTCGGCAACGTCCTCGGGGCGGATCATCTCCTCGACGGGCACGGTGCCCTTCACGAAGTCACTCATGTCGGTATCGACGAACCCCGGAGCCAGCGCCACCGACTTGATCCCGTCGCCGTTCAATTCCTTGTTCATCGCCTGCGTGTAGGCGAGCACCGCCGCCTTGGTGGCCGAGTACACCGACAGCCAGGGCGAGGGCACCTTGCCGGCCATCGACGCCAGGTTCACCACCAGCGCACTCCGGTGCTCGGCCCCGGCCGCCCGCAACATCTCCAGGCACTCCCGGTAGAAGATGATGATCGCCCGCACATTGACGTCGAACTGCATGTCGATGAACTTGGTCTGATGCTCGCCGGCGGCGGCGCCGATGCCCAGGCCGCCGCTGTTGACCAGCACATCCAGCCGTCCGTAGCGCTCGCGGTGCAGCTCCACCACGGCCCGGATCGCCGCCTCGTCGTTGAGGTTCGCGGCCAGCGACTGCACCTCGAACCCCTCGGCCTTGAGTGCCTCGGCGGCGGCGGCGAGCCCTTCCGGCTTGCGCGCGCTGATGGTGAGGGCATAGCCCTCCTCGCCCAGGGCTCGGGCGATCGCGAGCCCGATGCCGCGAGAAGCTCCGGTGACGATGGCGGCACGATCTGGCATGGGCAGGTCCCTTCGGAGGAGGATGTGACGCGGGCAATCTAACGTTAGGGATCGCAGTCCGGAGATCGCCCCCTCCGGAGGCCTACGACCAAAGGAGGATCTCATGCGCGTGGACTGGTACGGACAATCGGCGTTTCGCCTCACCGCCGGTGATCAGACCGTCTTCATCGACCCGTTCGGCGACATGTCATCTGCGGCGTCGCGCGGGATGCAATGGGATTACCCGGCGATCGAGGGCGTCAGCGCCGACCTCCTCCTGGTCACCCACGAGCACCTGGATCACAACGGCGTCGAGGCGATCGGCGGCGATCCGGCGATCCTGCGCTCGACCGCCGGCACGCACGAGTCGCCGATCGGCGAGGTGATCGGCGTCGCCTCCGAGCACGACGAGGTCGCCGGCACCCAGCGCGGCCCCAACACGATCTTCGTGTTCTCGTTCGACGGCATCCGGGTCGCCCACTTCGGCGACTTCGGGCAATCCGCGCTGCGACCCGAGCAACGCGATGCGATCGAGAACGTCGACCTGCTGTTGGTGCCGGTCGGCGGCGGCTTCACGATCGGCCCGGATGGCGCCAACGAGCTCGTACACGCGCTCTCGCCCCGCTGGGTCGTGCCGATGCACTACCGGACGGAGCGCATCGGCTTCCTCGATCCGGCCGACAAGTTCCTCGAGCGCTACGACGACGTCGAGCGGTTCTCCGAGCCCAGCTTCGACAGCGAGGACCTGCGCTCCGCCGACGGCCCGCTGATCGTGGTGCCCGCCGCTCCGTAACTCGTTGGGTTGGCAACTTGGGCTGAATAATTCAACCCAAGTTGCCAACGTCCCCTCTTACCGGCGGCGGGCGGCCGGCTCAAGACCGGGGTTGGGCCAGCCGCCGTCGGCCGGGTTGACGTTGACCCCGGGCGGGGCGATCTCGTCGATCTTGTCGAGCACGTCGTCGGAGAGCACGACGTCGGCGGCGCTGAGCTGCGACTCCAGGTGGTCCATCGTCCGCGGCCCGATGATCGCGGCGGTCACCGCGGGGTGGCGTATCACGAAGGCGATCGCCAGCTCGATCAGGGTGAGCCCGGCCTCGTCCGCCAGCCTGGCCAGCGCGTCGGCCTTGTCGAGCTTGATCTGGTTCTCCGGAAGTGAGAGGTCGTAGCGCCCGGGGATCCGGTCGGCTCGCTGCGAGGTCGGCACGTCCTCACCCTTGCGGTAGCGCCCGGACAGCCAGCCGCCGGCCAGCGGGCTCCAGGGGATCACGCCCATCCCGTGGCGCCGGCAGGTGGGGAGCACGTCGGCCTCGATCCCGCGCACCAGGATCGAATACGGCGGCTGCTCGCAGACGAAGCGCTCTCGTCCGCGCCGGTGCGCGGCCCACTGCGCCTCGACTATCTGGCTGGCCGGGAAGGTCGAGGACCCGATGTAGCGGACCTTGCCCGCGTGGACCAGATCGCTCAGCGCCCCGAGCGTCTCGTCGATGTCGGTGTCCGGCTCGGGACGGTGGATCTGGTAGAGGTCGATCCAGTCGGTGCGCAGGCGCCGGAGGCTGTTCTCGACCTCCTTGATGATCCAGCGGCGCGAGTTGCCGAACTCGTTCGGGTCATCGCCCATCGTGCCGTGGACCTTGGTGGCCAGCACGATGTGCTCGCGCCGGCCGCCGGCCAGCGCCTTGCCCACGATCTCCTCCGACTCGCCGCGCGAGTAGACGTCGGCGGTGTCGATGAAGTTGATCCCGGCGTCGAGCGCGCGGTGGATGATCCGGGTCGATTCGTCGTGATCGGGGTTGCCCCAGGCGCCGAACATCATCGCCCCCAGGCACAGCGGACTGACCTTGACTCCAGTGGTTCCCAGCGTGCGTAGTTCCATGCCCGACACCCTAGACAGACAGATTTCCGGGCGATCGGGAGGCGAGGATCCCGCGGAGGCGAGGCCCGATCAGGACGTCAGGCCGAGCCGCTCGGCCCGCTGCACGGCCTCGGTCCGGTTGCGCACGCCGAGCTTGCGGAAGACCGCGCTGGTGTGCTCCTTGACCGTGTGCTTCGACAGATGGAGGGCCTCGGCGATCTCGGGATTGGTCGAGCCGGCAGTCATCAACTCGAGCACCTCGCGCTCGCGCTCCGACAGGCCGAGCGCGCCCTGGGGCTCCTGGCGCTCGAACACGGTCTTGCCGAGGCCGACGAGCTGGACCGCGCGGGCGATCTTGGCCGCCGGCCAGTCCTTGTAGGCGAACCCGGAGGCGCCGGCCGCGCGCGCGGCGTTAGGGGAGATCGCCCCGGCGCCCGAGAACAGCAGCACGCGCGTGCTCGGCTCGGCCGCGCGCAGCTGCTCGCAGATCTCCGCACCGGACTCCTCCCCGATGAACAGGTCGACCACCGCGATGTGCGGTCGGTACCGGGTGGCCAGCGTGATCGCCTCGCGCCCGGTGCTGGCGCTCAGGCAGCGCTCGACCCACGGCTGCTGGGTCAGCATCAGCCGGATCCCCCACTGCACGACATCGTGGTCGTCCACCACCAGGACCCGGAGGCGCTCGGGGCTGCGGATCTGCTCAACCATCGTCCGGCACGACCAGTCGTACCTGCCAGATTCCCGGTTCGCGCTCCCCGAACTCGACCACCCCGCCGCTCTGCAGCGCCTCGAGCGCGGCCAGGCGCAGGCCCATCCCCGCGTGGCGCGAGCGCCCGACGACGCCGTCGTTGGCCACCTCCAGCACGAACGCGCCGTCGTGCCGGCCGATCCGGACGCTCACCCGCGTCGGGGTCGCGTGCTTGTGCGCGTTGCGCACGGCTTCGGTGAGGACCGACTGGGCGAGCGGCTCGAGCGCCGCCGGAACGTCTCCCTCCCCGCCGGCCAGAAGCTGCACACCGAGGTCAGGGTGCACCCGGGCGAGCCGTTCCACTTCGGCCACGAACGTCGTCTGGGTGGCCCGCGGAGCGCGGCCGAGGGGGCGCTGCAGCGCCCGGCGCAGATCGCCGAGCGCGGCTTGCGTCTCGCTGGCGCAGCGCTCGCGCGCGCCGGCGGGCAGATCGCCCGCGCCGTCGAGCGCCATCGACACGCCGAACAGCCGCTGGATCACGCCCTCGTGGATATCGCGGGCGAGATCGATCCGATGCTCGAGCTGCTTGGCCTTCTCCACTTGGGTGGCCACGATCCGGGCGAACGAGGCCAGCGCCGCGGCCTTGCCCAGCGTCCACAGCAGGTAGCGCTCGGCATCGTCGAGCGGCGGCTCGCTCAGCAGCCGGTCGGCCAGGATCACGCCGATCGCGCGGCCACCGGCGAACATCGGCGCGCAGACCAACCGCACCGGCTCGGGGAACAGCTCCGCGTACTCGGCCGGGATGCCGTCGCGCACGTCTCCGGTGACCTCGACGACGCGATCCTCCAGCAGCGCCTGAGCGGTGATCGGCGCCGACTCGACGGTCACGTACGCGCTGGCGAACTGATCGACCTCCAACCCCGATGCCCCCGCCGCGCGCACCCGCCGGCTGGCCGTGTCGTAGCGGAAGATGATCGCCCGGCGCATCCGCGCGAGCCGGCAGACGGCCTCACACAGCCGGGCGTAGAAATCGTCGCCGCTGGCCGGGTCCTGCTCGGACTGCGAGAGCACCTCGGCGAACAGCTCAAGCGCCTCGATGCCGACGGAGTTGCGTCTGTCCGCCGGAGTGGGTTGGCTCATGGCCCCAGCAAGGCTACTGGCGGTCCCTCCCGGAACGCAGCTGACGCAGCTAGTTGTCCGTGTGCAGAAGCCCCAGCCGGAGAGCCTGCTGGGGGGCGAGGTACACGCGCCAGCGCTCCGCGCAGTGGGGGCAGTGACACTCCACCGACGGGTCGTAACCCTCGAGCGCCGCCTCCCACCGGACCTGGTCGCTGCGCAGGCACAGCGGGCAGGCCAGCGATGCGGTCACGAGCTCGTCCGGGTCATCGGCCCGGAATCGTGCGGTGTCAGCTAGCAAGGTCATCTTTCTCTCCTTAAGCCATCAGGGCTTGGACGCGCGAGATGGGCTTCTTGCCCCAGCGGCTGAGCGTGGCGAAGTCGAGCAGCCGCTCGAGGTAGTCGCCGAGCGGCGAGACGCGGATGCCGGCGGGCTCCAGCCGAGCCCGGGTGGCCGATTCGTCGAACACGGCGCCGATCGAGAAGTACGGGAAGTACACGCTCGAGCCCTCGATCGCCGAGCGCTGGGTGGCGCTGCAGTCGAGTGCGGCGAACTCGGCGTAGTCGGCCGGAGACAGGACCTTGGGCAGCGGCCGGCGGAAGTAGCGGCTGGCCAGCTGGGCGATCTCCCACATCGTGCTCGCTTCCTTGCCGGCGGTCAGGTGGAAGGTCTCGCCGACGCCGTGCGGGTGCTCGCAGAGCTCATGGATCGCGTCGGCCACGTAGTCGATCGAGACCACGTCGACGGGCGCGCTGGGAATCGCCGGGACCGCCTCGAACAGCCCGCGCGCGAACGCCCGCAGCGGCCAGTAGAGGACGTTGAAGGCGGAGGTCCAGCCGCTGCGGCGGTCGCCGACGACGATGCTGGGGCGCATGATCGTGAAGGGCAGGCCCGACTGTGAGCGGACCAGCGCCTCGGCCTCGTACTTCGACTGCTCATAGGAGTTGTGGAAGGCCTGGCCGACGTCGTGATCGCACTCGGCGAAGCGGCCGTCGTGGTTCCCCGCGATGTAGGCGGTCGAGACGTGGCCGTAGCGATCCAGCCCACCTCGCTGGCGAGCCAGGTCGGCGAACTCGAGCATCCGCCGGGTGCCCTCGAGGTTGATGTCGCGCGCCTCTTCCAGGGGCAGTGAGAACGACACCGAGGCGGCGCTGTGGACGATCGTGGTCACGCTCTCGGCGAGTTGCTCGCGGCGGGCGTCGGCGAGGCCGAGTCCCGGCGCTGTCAACTCGGCGGCGACCGCCTGGACGCGGCGGGCGTAGCGATCGCGCTCCGCGCTGCGGCCGAAAAGGTTGGCCAGCACGGCGTCAAGGCGATCCCGGGCGGCGGTGTCGTCCTGCGCCCGGATCAGCGCGACGATCCTCCGATCGCCCTTCTCCAGATACCGCGCCAGCAGTTCCATGCCCACGAAACCGGTCGCGCCGGTCAGCAGCACGGCTCCGTCGGTGCCGGTCATGCTTCGTCCTGCAGTGATCGGAACGCCCACACCAGACGCGAGCGGGTCTGGCTCGGGGCGATCAACTCATCCACGTAGCCGGTGCTGGCGGCCACCTCAGGACCCAGGTGCGAGTTCTCGTAGCGCTGGGCGAGCCGCTCACGCTCGGCGTCAGGATCGATGGCCGCCGCCAGCTCGCGGCGGTGGATGATCCCCACGGCGGGCTTGGCGCCCATCACGCCGATCTGGGCCTGAGGCCAGGCGAACACGTAGTCGGCGCCGAGGTCCTTGGAGTTCATCGTGATGAAGGCGCCGCCGAAGGCCTTGCGGAGGATCAGCGTCACGCGCGGCACGGTGGCCTCGGCGAACGCGTGCACCAAGGTCGCGCCGAAGCGGATCACGCCCTCGGACTCCTGGCGCGTGCCCGGCATGAACCCCGGCGTGTCGACCAGCACCAGCAACGGGATGCCGAAGGCGTTGCACTGCTTGACGAAGCGCGCGCCCTTCTGCGAGCTGGCGGTGTCGAGCACGCCGCCGAGATAGCGCGGCTGGTTGGCGATCACCCCGACGGTGCGCCCGTCGAGGCGGGCCAGGCCGGTGACCAGGTTGCGCGCCCACCCGGCGGAGATCTCCAGCAGGTCGCCGCCGTCGACGATCCCCCGAATCACCTCGCGCACGTCGTACACGCGCCTGGCCTCGGCCGGAACGCAGGCCGAAGGGTCGTGCGAGCTCGGCGGCCGGGACGGCAGAACCGGCGGCTTCAGATCGCGGTGGCGCGGCAGGTAGCCGAGCAGCTCGCGAGCCAGGAAGGCGGCGTCGAGGTCGGTCGGGCTGACGAAGTGGCAGACCCCGTTGCGCTCGTGGACCCGCTTGCCGCCGAGCCCCGCGGTGGTGACGTCCTCGCCGAGGGCCTCGCGGACCACGCCGGGCCCGGTCAGGAACATGCTCGATTCCTCCGTCATCACCACGTAGTCGGTCAGCGCTGGCGAGTACGCGCCCCCGCCGGCCGAGACGCCGGTGATGATCGAGATCTGCGGGACCCGGCCGGACAGCGAAACGATCCGCCGGAAGATCCGGCCGTAACCGCCGAGGGCGGCCACGCCTTCCTGCATGCGGGCGCCGCCGGAGGCGACGAAGCCGACGACCGGAGCCCGGGCGCGATCGGCCAGCTCGAGCACGCGCACGATCGTGTCGGCGTGAGCTTCGCCGAGCGAGCCGCCGGCATAGCCCGAGTCCTGGGCATAGCAGTACACCGGGCGCCCGTCGACCATGCCGCTGCCGCCGATCACGCCGTCGCCGCCGCGGGCTTTCTCGCCCATCGGCAGCGAGAGCACGCCGGAGCGGATGACCTGCAGCGACCCGGAGTCGCAGAGCACCTCAAGGCGCTCGAGCGGAGTCAGGGTCGACTCGGTCCGGGGAGCAAGGGCGAGACTCATACGATCCCCCAATCGATCACGGTGGCACCCCAGGTGAAGCCCCCACCGAACGCGGCGATCAGCACCCGATCCCCATCCTTCAGCCGCCCGTCCTGCTCGGAGCGGGCCAGGGCCAGCGGAATCGTCGCGGCCGATGTGTTGCCGTACTCGCCAATGCAGTCGACCACGCGGTCGGCGGCCAGGCCGAGGCGCTCGCCGACCGCGGAGAGGATCCGCGAGTTGGCCTGGTGGTAGACGAACAAATCGATCTCGTCGAGCGTCACCCCGGTGGCTGCCGTGGCCTGCATGGTGGCCAGGGAGAGGCGAGCCACCGCCTCGCGGAAGGTCTCGTGACCGGCCATGTGGATTCGCTGCTCGTCGCGCTGGACGTAGATGTACTGCGCACCGGCTCCGTCCGCGCCGAGGATCACGGGGCCGATCCGGCTTTCACCCTCGGTGGCGATCAGCACGGCCGCGCCGGCGCCGTCGGCGAACACGGCGGCGGTGGACCGATCGTCGGGATCGGTGATCGTGGTCATGAAGTCGGCGCCGATGACCAGGACCGAGCGGGCTCGCCCGGCCTCGATCTGCGCCGATCCGACCGCGATGGCTGACAGGAACCCGGTGCAGGCCGAACCCACGTCGAATGCCCCGGCCCGGTCGGCGCCCAGCAGGTGGGCCACCAGCGGAGCGGCGTTCGGCATGATCTCGTCGGCGGTGGTGGTCGCCACGATCACCAGATCGAGTTCGGCGGCCAGCACCCCGGCGCGCTCCAGGGCGACCCGGGCGGCGTCGGCGCAGTGCGCATCGAGGCGGTCCTCGACCCCGGCTACATGCCGTTCCCGGATTCCGGTGCGGCGCTCGATCCAGTCGTCGCCGACCCCGAGCCGGGCGGCGATCTCGTGGTTGCGAACGATCCGCTCGGGCAGGCTGATCCCAACCGCGGCGACGGCCGAGCCGGGGCGCAGCGCCGGCCCCAGGGGGGCGTGGTCGAGGGTTTCGCTTGGACGTGCGATCGTGGTCACGACCTCAAAGCTGGACCAGCCGACGCTGGCCCACAACCGCACCGTACGCGAAACCCGACAGGCGGGGGGTCGGACAAAGCCGCCGGTAACGCGCGCAAACCGGCGTCAAGTGTCGGGATTCAGGGCATTAGCCGCCCGAACCCGCCGCCAGCTCGTCGATCAGGCCGGCCAGCCCGACCAGCAGCTCAGGCACCAGATCACGCTGGGCCGGCGGTAGCGACGCCAGGAACGCGCGGCGGCGATCGCCCACCCATTGCTCTTGGGCCTTCAGGAGCTCCCGACCTGAATCGGTCAGCGTGACGGCCACCGCCCGGCGGTCGTCGCGCGCCCGCTGGCGGCGGACGATCCCGCGCCGCTGCAGCGTGTCGAGGATCCGCGTGGCGGTCGAGGCGGTCACGCCGGCCTCGTCGGCCAGCTCGGCCACCCGGGCGGTGCGCCGCGCTGAGAGCGCCTCCAGCAGCGCGTACTGGGAGAGGCTCAGCGTCCCCTCGGCGGAGCGCGGTTGCGCGCCCCGAGCGCGTCGCACGGCACGAGCGAACTCGTCGAACGCAGCGAAGAACCGCTGCACCTCCTCCACCCCGGGAGCCACTCCTGCGTCGCTGGCCTGGACGGTCATAGTCACCATTCACACTAGCAAGTGCTGGCATGCTAACATTTTCCTTGCCAAGTAACTTGCTCAGGTTAGGAGCCGGCCATGTTCCGGAACATCCTCGTAGCGGTCGACGGTTCCCGTCACTCAGACCGCGCGCTGGCCGAGGCGATCGACCTCGCCACCGCCAACCACGCCCGCCTGACGATCCTCGCCGCGGTCCCCAAGATGCCCGCCTGGTCAACCACGCCGATGGCGGTGGCCACGGCTCAGGTGGTCGCCCAGGACCTCGAGCGCGACACGATCGAACTGCTCGAGCACGCCGTCGCGCTCGTGCCCGCCGACGTCCCCGTGATCAAGATCCTCAGTCACGAGCCGGTGCGCCACGCGTTGCTGCGGCGCCTGCGCTGCGGCGAGCACGACCTGCTGGTGATGGGCTCGCGCGGGCGCGGAGCGGTCACCGCGTCATTGCTGGGCAGCGTCAGTCATTACGCGCTGAACCACAGCCCCGTCGCCGTGCTGATCGTGCACGACGACGAGGCCGAGGATCACGCCCCCAAGCTGGAAGCCGAGGCGCTCAGCTACACGTGACCTTGTGGAACTCCCCGAGGAAGTCGGGGAACAGCTTCGCCGAAGGCCCGCCGTACTGGGCGTCGCCGCCGAACGTGTTGCCGTTGGTCATGTTCCCGAACTCCCAGTCGCACTTCCCGGCCAAGGTCCAGTACGGGTAGAAGTGACCCGGCGCGTTGGGCGGTGGCGTGGTGCAGCCCGACGGGGTGTCCGGCGTGCAGGTCGTGGCCTCGACGAAGCCGAGGTCGGTCTGGGTCTGGAACTGGGCGTACTCGGCGTGAGCGGCCCCGGTGGTCGGCGGGTGGTACTGGAACGGCGATGGTGTGTTGGTCGGCGTCGTGCTGGTCGGCCACTCCGTCCAGTACGGCGTGCCGTCGAAGTCGAGATCGCCGCCGGCCGCGAAGTCCAGGCAGCCGGTGATCAGATTCGGCGATCCGTCGGCCAGGCCGCCGTGGGTGTCGCCCTTCAGGAAGCAGGGGGCGTCGGTCGGCTCCACTGTGCCGGGGCCGTCTCCCCCGGGCGCCGCGTTCTCATAGGCGCCATGGCAGTTGTTGAAGAACGGATCGGACCGGCCGTCGCTGAGCGGCTGCTCGGCCCGGTCGGTGAGCGTCGTGCAGGGCTCGAAGTGACCCGTCTCCACCGAGGTGCTGATCACTTCGGTGCCCGCGCCCCACGGACTGGTGTTCTCCGACTTGGCCGTGTTGTACTCGGGCTCGAAGTTGAACGGAATCCCCTCGCAGTTCTTGTAACTGGTGTTCATGAACCCATTCGCCGCGGACGCTTGCATCACCCCGGTCTGGTGCGTGGTCAGATCCTCCACCAGCGTCTCGAGCGCCTTGCCCCCTCCGGGCGCGGGCGCATCGAAGATATGCACGCGGATCCGGTCCCCCGGGTTCATCAACAACGTCTGCGAGTTGGGCGTCAGCGAATTGAGGTTGACGAGCTGCGGGCCGGCCGGTCCGGTTGGGACGCCGTTGCGCTGGATGAAGGCGAAGTTCTGCGGCTCGGCGCAGTCGTTCCTGATGTCGACGAACCCGGGCTTGGCCTCAAAGCTGTCGATCGTCAGCGCCGAGCCCCAATGCGTGTTGTCGAGGCTGGGTGCGACGGCGAACGGCGCGTAACCCGGCGGATAGAACTGAAGCTCCATGAACGCGCTGCCGCCCCCGAGGAAGTCGGGCCGTGCCGCGTTGGCGTCACTGTTGGGTGTGCACGCGGTGAGCGGATAGGACTGCGGATCGCACAGGTTCATCGAGAGCCACATCGCCGGAGTGAGCTCGAAGTTGTGGCTCACATCGGACCCGGGATGGTCCGCGGTCGGGCTGGCGGCCGGGTCCCGGGGTAGCGTGAACGTCCAGGTGGTGTCGCTGCCCGAGCCGGGCCGCGAGCTGATGAAGTTCAGGTCGGGCTCGTCGTGGCCGATGTAGTGGCCGTTCTCGTAGAACCGCCCGTCGGCTTCGCTCGAGTCGCGGATGTCCCGGCAGACCAGGTCGGCCTTGACCGGGCGCTGGATCGAGCTGAACCCATTGCAGTCGAGGCTGCCGTAGGCGTGTGGGCGCACGGTGCCGAGCTGGCCTGGATGTTCGCTGCGCGCCGTCGCCGCGCGCGCCGAGGCGCACGAGAACAGGACGATGACAGCCGAGAGCGCCACCACCAGTCGCCCGAAGAACCGGCCACGAATCCGCTCAGACACGCCCATTTTCCCCTCCCAGGGTTAGCACCGGCGGGCTCCAAACCTGCTGCCCGCGCCAATCGCGGGTAAGACTATTCACAGACTGCCGGTCAGGTCAACCGGGAACTGGTGCAACGAGCTTGGCGAACAGCGCATCGAGCGTCGCCTCCGGGTCCTCGCAGAGCCCGGTGTGGACCTCGGAGGGCTGGATGATCGTGCTCGACGGCGCGACCAACCAGCCGAACCGGTCCGAGGGCGGCATCGAGGCGATCGCGCCCGCGGCCGGATCCCCCTCGGCCACGCGCACCAAAGCGTCGAGGTGGTCACGGACCTCGGCGCCGCTGACGTCCGGGGCCAGCGCGGCCAGGCGGCCCTCGTCGAGGGCGACCCGGAGACCGAGGAATCCGAGCTGGCGGCAGTGAAGGACGACGCCGACGTTGAAGCGCTCGCCGCGCTCGACCCGGGGCACCAGCCGAAGGATCGCGTAGGAGAAGGGGCTAGCCGCGGCGGGCATCCTCGGCCTCTCGCGCAAACGCGGCCGCCTGGGCCCGGGTGGCCAGGTACGACACATAGGTCTCGGGAGCGTCGTGACCGAACCAGTCCCGCGGAACCAGCGCGACCGCCTCGGCGATCAGCGCCGGGTCGACCCGCGGAGCCAGTCGCTCGGCTGCCTCCAGGATCGAGCCGGCGCACGGGAGCAGGACGTGCTCGGCGATCAGCGGGAACGGACGCAGCGGGTCGGCATCCTGCAGGCCCGCGTGCTGCAGGTAGAGGGCGGCGCCATGATCGATCAGCCATAGGCGGTCGTGCCAGAGCAGCAGGTTCGGGTTCCGGGGGGTGCGATCGACGTTCGTCGTCAGCGCGTCGAGCCAGACGATCTCGGCGGCCAGCTCCGGCGCCGGCGCCCAGCCGCCGCCCGGGGTGTAGGGCAGCGCCCCGGGCAGGAAGTCGACGCCGAGGTTGCACCCGGCGCTGGCCACGATCAGGTCCTGGATCTCCGGGTCGGGCTCGGCCGCCGCGAAGCGCGGATCGACCTCGACGGTGACCAGCTCGGGGATCAGCAGCTCGAGCCGCCGCGCCAGCTCGCCGACGATCACCTCGGCCACCAGCGCCCGCGGGCCCTGGCCCGCGCCGCGGAACTTGGTCACGTAGAGCCCGTCGTCATCCGCCTCGACCAACCCCGGCAGCGAACCGCCCTCCCGCAGCGGCGTCACGTAGCGGGTGGCCGTCACCGCTCTGAGTTGGCCATCGGTCACGAGCGCACGGTATCCAGTCGGGGCCGCCGAGCGGTCTAACTAACATCAGAGTATGCGTCTCTCGGTCCTTGACCAGTCACCGATCTCCGAAGGCTCGACCGGCGTCGACGCCCTCCGCAACACGCTCGACCTGGCCCGGCTCACCGACGTGCTCGGCTATCACCGCTACTGGGTGGCCGAGCACCACGGCGGCCCGATGCTGGCCGGTGGCAGTCCGGAGGCCCTGATCGGCCCGATCGCCTCGGCCACCGACCGGATCCGGGTCGGCAGCGGGGGCGTGATGCTTCCCCACTACAGCCCGCTGAAGGTGGCCGAGACGTTCACGATCCTCGCCGCGCTGTTCCCCGGCCGGATTGACCTGGGCCTCGGGCGCGCGTCCGGCACCGACCCGATGACCACCTTCGCGCTGCAGCGTGACCGCCGCCAGGCCTCGCCCGACGACTTCCCCCAGCAGCTGGCGGAGCTTCTGGCCTACTTCGACGACAGCCTGCCCGAGGACCATCCGTTTCACCGGCTCGCGGCGATGCTGCCCGGCCTCCCCGAGCTGCCGGTCCCGTGGCTGCTGGGCTCCTCGCCACAGAGCGCGATCTGGGCAGGAGACCTCGGGCTGCCCTATGCGTTCGCCGACTTCATCAATCCCGGCGGAGGCGAGCTGGCCAAGCTGTACCGGGAGCGCTTCGCGGCCGCCGGTCACGCGCAGGGGTCGCGGACCGCGGTGGCCGGCTGGGTGCTGTGTGCCGACACCGACGAGGAGGCCCAGCATCTGGCCGCCAGCAGCCGGATGACCTTGCGGCTGCTGCGACAGGGCCAGCTGATCAAGGTGCCGCCGCCCGAGACCGCGCTGCGGTACCTCGAGCGCGAGGGCAAGGCCACGACCGGTCAGCTGCCGGGACGGCGCGCGATCATCGGCGCGCCGGAGACCGTCCGGGCCGGGCTCGAAGATCTCGCCGCCGAGTACGGCGCGGAAGAGGTGATCGTCGTCACGATCACCTACGACCATGGCGCCCGGCGACGCTCCTACGAGCTGCTGGCCGACGCGATGGACCTCGAGCCGGCCGACCTCACGGATCCGGCCCGCGCGGCGTTGAATCCATCATGAACGCACAAACGGTTTACACCACCATCGACAGCCCGATCGGCGAGCTGTTGCTGACCGGCGACGGCGCCGCGCTGACCCGGCTGCACATGCAGGACGCCCCGCGCCCGATCGCCCCCTCCCCCGAATGGCGCCGCGAGGACGGGGCTTTCGCCACCGCGGTCCGACAGCTGTCGGAGTACTTCGCCGGGGAGCGCCGGGAGTTCGATCTGCCGCTCGCGCTGCACGGCAACGATTTCGAGCTTCGGGTCTGGGCGGCGCTGCTCGAGATCCCCTACGGAGAGACCGCGAGCTACGGGGAGATCGCTCGGACGATCGGAGCGCCCAGCGCCGCGCGAGCGGTCGGCCTGTCCAACGGGCGCAACCCGATCGCGCTGATTGTTCCCTGCCACCGGGTGATCGGCTCCGACGGCAGCCTCACCGGCTACGGCGGCGGACTGCCGCGGAAGCGTTACCTGCTCGACCTCGAGGCCGGCTCGCTGCCGCTGGTCTCGGCCATGACCGCATAACGCATAGGATCCGCGCGTGAGCGCGACCGGCGGGCTGTTCGACGTATCCGGCAAGACGGCGCTGGTCACCGGCGGTTCCCGCGGGATCGGCCAGATGATCGCCCGCGGGCTGGTGCAGGCGGGCGCGCGGGTGATCGTCTCCTCGCGTAAGGCGCCCGAGCTCGAGGCGTCGGCCGCCGAGCTGGCGGGGCTCGGCGACTGCCAGGCGATCCCGGGGGACATCTCCACGCCGGAGGGCGCCGCCGCGCTGGCCCAGGCGGTAGGCGAGCGCTTCGAGCGGCTCGACGTGCTGGTCAACAACGCCGGGGTGACCTGGGGGGCGCCGCTGGACGAGTTTCCCGCCTCGGGCTGGGACCGGGTGATGCACACCAACGTCGAGGGCATCTTCCACCTGACCATCGGCCTGCTGCCGATCCTGCGCGCGGCGGCCAGCCCCGAGGACCCGGCGCGCGTGATCAACGTCGGCTCGATCGACGGCCTGCGCCCGTCCGGGATGGACAACTACAGCTACACGGCGAGCAAGGCGGCGGTCCACATGCTCACGCGCCATCTGGCGGCGCGGCTGGCCGCCGAGCAGATCACCGTCAATGCGATCGCTCCCGGCCCGTTCGAGTCCAAGATGATGGCCTTCGCGCTGAGCAGCGACGAGGCGCGCGAGGCGGTGGCGGGGATGATCCCGCTGGGCCGGATCGGACGGGCCGACGACGCAGCCGGCCTGACGCTGTTCCTCGCCTCCCGCGCCGGCGCGTACCTGACCGGCACGGTGATCCCGCTCGACGGCGGGATCAGCGGCTGCCGCTAGCGCGCCTAGACTGCGGATGCCGCTAGCGCCCTAGCTGCGGCCGGCCAGGGTCCGGGCGGCCGCGTTGACGAAGCCCTGGGAGATCGAGTCGCCGACCCCGCCCACCGGCAGCAGGCGCGGCACCGACAGGTTCGCGTCGAGCGCGAGCTCGATCTGCACGCCGGAGCGCTCGACCACGCGCCAGGTCACCTCGAAGCGCTCGGGATCACGCCCGTCATGGGGAATCCGCGCCAACTTGATCGTCGCCGGGTCGGGCGAGGTCACCGCCAGCGTCAGCCGGAAGTCCCGCACCAACGGGCCCGAGGCGACGTGCAGGGTGGCCTTGACCTTGCTCGGGTAGCCGTCGTCGCCGCGCTCGAGCACCTCGGCGTCGCGGACTCCCTCCGGGTACCAGCTCGGGTACTCGTCGACCGCGCGGAGCAGCGCGCTGGCCTGCTCGGCGCTGGCGCCGACCTGTGCCCTGGCGCGGGCGTGCAGCTCTTTCATGGCCGCAATCAGACAGGTTCGACCCGGGGCTGTCAAATCGGGTGTTCGGCGGCGGCTCGGTCAGGTCAGTGCGTCAGGACCGGCTCGGCGCCCGCCGGAACCGTCCGGACGCCGCGCTCGAACAGCAGCCCGGCGACGACCGCGCCGGCCAGGAAGATCCCGGCCGCCCAGGCGAATGCGGTGGTGTAGCCGTGGACCGCCGCTCCGGCCAGCAGCGACGAGCTCGGGCGCCCGCCGCCGATATAGCTGGCGGCGGCGCTGGCCGCCAGCGTCGAGAGCAGTGCGGTCCCGAGCGAACCGCCGACCTGCTGGCTGGCGTTGACCGTGGCCGAGGCCACACCTGCGTCGGAGTCCCGGACTCCGAGCGTCGCGTTGTTCATCGAGCTCGAGATCACCAGCCCGATTCCGACTCCCATCACCAGCAGCGCCGGCAGGACGTCGGCCGCGTAGCTCGAGTGCAGGCCCAGGCGGGTCAGCGCGAACATCCCGGTCGCTCCGGCCAGCATGCCCACGACGACCAGCGACCGCGGGCCGAACCGCTCGCGCAGCTTGGTGGTGGCCAGCACGGCCGAGACCATGATCACCGCGGTCATCGGCACAAATGCCAGGCCGGTGGTGATCGGCGAATACCCGCGGGTCTGCTGCAGGTAGTAGGTGAGGAACAGGAACACGCCGAACATCGCCGCCCCGGCGATGCCGATCGACAGGAACGAGGCGCCGCGGTTGCGATCGGCCAGGACGCGAAGCGGCAGCAGGGGATGTTCGACCCGGGACTCGAGCCACCCAAACAGCGTCAGCAGGGCCACCCCGGCGACCAGCATGGCGATCGTCACCGGACTGGTCCAGCTGGCGGTCTCAGCGTGGGAGAAGCCGAACACCAGGGCGAACAGGCCACCCGAAACCGACAAGATCCCGGGGAGGTCGAGCTTGGGCTGCTCGGCCGGCCGCTCGTTGTGGACCAGGCGCAGCGCCCCGGCGATCGCCACCGTGGCGAAGACCAGATTCACGTACATGGAGAAGCGCCAGCTCAGGTACTGCGTCAGCACGCCCCCGAGCAGGAGGCCGAGCGAGGCGCCGCTGCCCGCAATCGCGCCGTAGATGCCGAACGCCCTGTTGCGCTCGGCGGGCTCGGTGAAGGTCGTGGTCAGGAGCGACAGCGCGGCCGGAGCCAGCAGCGCGCCGAACACGCCCTGCAACGTGCGCGAGGCGGTGAGCATCCCGAACGACTGGGCGGCTCCGCCGATCGCGGAGGCGATCGCGAACCCGGCCAGGCCGCCCACGAAGGTCCACTTGCGTCCGAACAGGTCGCTGATCTTGCCGCCGAGCAGCAACAGGCTCCCGAAGGCCAGCGAGTAGGCCGTGACGATCCACTGCCGGTTCTGGCTGGAGAAATGCAGCGCCTTCTGGGCCGAGGGCAGCGCGATGCTCACGATCGTCGCGTCGAGCACCACCATCAACTGGGCGATTCCGAGGATCGCCAGGATCAGCCACCGGCGTTCGTAGTGAGGATTCTGGTTGGTCATGGGGGCTCCGATTCGAGAACAAATGGATATTGTTTATCCGTTTCTTCGGGAGAGCCTAGCAAATAAATGGATACTGTCAATCCGCTTTGCTACGCTTGGCTGGAGATGGTCGTTCCGGGGGAGGAAAAGCCGTTGCGCCGCGATGCCGAACGCAATCGGCAGCGGATCCTCGACGCCTCCCGCGAGCTGTTCGCCCAACGCGGGCTCGGGGTCACGCTCAACGACATCGCCCACCACGCCGGCGTCGGCGTCGGCACCGTCTATCGCCGCTTTCCCGACAAGTCACAGCTGATCGAGGAGCTGTTCGAGCAGGCGCTGGAGGACTTGGTGGCACTGATGGAGGCGGCCATCGAAGATCCCGACCCATGGCGCGGGCTGACCACGTTTCTCGAACGCGCGCTCGAGCTCCAGGCCCGTGATCTCGCGTTCAAGGATCTCGTCCTCGGCTCCTCGGACGGCCACGACCGTGTCTCGCGCATCCGCTCGCGGCTGCTCCCCCTCGCGCTCGACCTGGTCGCGCGGGCTCACGACGGCGGCCACCTCCGAGCCGATATCGAGGCGACCGACCTGCCGCTGATCCAGCTCATGCTCAGCACGGTGATCGATGGCGCGCGGGAGGCCGACCCGGAGCTCTGGCGCCGCTACCTCCAGATCGTCATCCAGGGCCTGCGCGCCGACCCGGGTCCACCCGAGCCGCTGCGCGTCGGGCCGCTGCACTCCGACAGCGTCGACCGGGTGATGGCCGCGGCCAAGCTGCGGCCCCGATGAGCTCGCCCCGGGTCCAGGTGGCCGTGGTCGGTCATGTCGAGTTCGTCGACTTCGTCTCGGTGCCGCACCTTCCGGCGGCCGGCGAGCTGATCGGGGCCGAGAGCGCGTTCGCGCGTGCGGCCGGCGGCGGCGGCGTGGCCAGCGCAGTGTTGGCCGAGCTCGGCGCCGAGGTCGACTTCTTCTGCGCGCTCGGCCAGGACGATCTCGGCGCCCGGGCGCAGGCCGAGCTGACCGACCGCGGAGTCCGGGTCCACGCCGCCTGGCGCGCCCAGCCCACCCGGCGCGCGGTGACGCTGCTGGAGCACGGCGGCGAGCGCACGATCGTCACGATCGGCGAGCGGCTCGAGCCCCGCGGGGACGACGAGCTCGAGTGGGAGCGCCTGGCCGGCGCCGACGGAGCGTTCGTGACCGCCGGCGACGTGGCCGCGCTCGCCCACGCCCGCGCCGCCCGGGTGCTCGTGGCCTCGCCCCGGGCGCGGGCCACGCGCGACGGTCCGCCGCTCGATGCGCTGGTGTACAGCGCCCATGACCGCGACGAAGCAGCCTGGGCGGCCGAGGTCGGCGACCGCGCCCGGCTGATGGTCGCCACCGACAACGGCCGGGGCGGCCGCTGGACGGGCCAGAGCGAGGGCACCTGGGCCGCGGCGCAGCCGCCAGGCCCGATCGTCGACTCGTTCGGCTGCGGAGACTCGTTCGTCGCGGCGCTGACGTTCGGTCTGGCCAGCGGAATGGCGATCGCCGAGGCCACCGAGCTCGGGGCTCAGTGGGGCGCCCAGGCCCTGACCTACGCCGGGGCTCCGTCCCCGCGCACGCCGGCGAGCTGAGTCAGCGCACCTGCGAAGATCCAGGCATGGCGGATCGTCCACGTAGCGTCGGGCTCGTGGTCGTCGCGCTGGCGTTGTCGGTCGCAGGCTGCGGTTCGGGCGGGATCGGCTCGGGCGGGGGCGGGAAGGCCCATGCCGCCAAGACCACGCCGGCGCCGGCCGCGACAACGCCACGCAGCGGCAGGTCCCGTCCCCGGATCATCACGATCCCAGACCCGGGCCCGACCGGACGGCCCGCCGATCCGGCCGCCGTCAAGGTGATCGAAGGCTGGTCGAGCGCACTCCGGCACGGAGACGTGAGCGCGGCGGCCGGGTTCTTCGCGTTGCCGAGCACGCTGATCAACGGCATCGACGGGAACGGAGCCCCCTTGGTGCTGAACATCCGCACCTCCGATCAGGCGCTGGCGGCCAACGCGACGCTTCCCTGCGGGGCCAGGTTCATCTCCGCCGATCAGCGCGGACGCTACGTCAACGCGCTGTTCCGGCTCACCGGCCGCCCCGGTCCTGGTGGCAGCAGCTGCGGCGGCGGCCAGACCGCCCGGACGAACTTCGTGATCGCCGATGGTCACATCGTCGAGTGGATCCGGGCGCCCGATGACCCGGGCGACAACGACAACGGCGGTCAGACCGCGCCGCAGCCGCCCACCCCGGTGCCCCCGCAGGGCCAGCCCGGTGGTACACCAGTCGTCTGAACGGTCTGAACGCGCCATCCACGGGAGGGGACAATCAATGCGCACCGACGTGACGTTTTTCTCCGGCGACGCTTACTGCGCCGCCTGGCTCTACCGGCCCGAGCGGACCGGCCCGGTTCCGCTGGTGGTGATGGCCCACGGATTCTCGGCCACCCGTGAGCTCCGGCTGGACGCCTACGCCGAGCGCTTCTGCGCGGCCGGCATCGGCGCGCTCGTGTTCGACTACCGCCACTTCGGCGCCAGCGGAGGGCTGCCGCGGCAGCTGCTGGACATCGGACGCCAGCACGCCGACTACCGCGCCGCGGTCGCCCACGCGCGCGGGATCGACTGGGTCGACCCCGATCGCGTCGCGCTGTTCGGCAGCTCGTTCTCGGGCGGCCACGTGATCGCCGTTGGCGCCAGGGACGCGAGGATCGCCGCGGTGATCTCGCAGTGCCCGTTCACCGACGGCCTGGCCACGCTGCCGACACTGGGCCTGCCCAACCTCGTCAAGGCCACGAGCGCCGGCCTGCAGGACGAGATCGGCGCATTGCTCGGGTCGCCGCCGCATTACATCCCCGCGGTCGGCGCCCCGGGAACCTTCGCCGTGATGACCACGCCCGACTCAAAGCCCGGCTTCGAGGCGCTCCTGCCCCCGGACACGCTGTGGGAGAACCGGGTGGCCGCCCGGATCGCGCTGCGGGTCGCCGCTTACCGTCCCGGGCTCGCCGCAGCACGGCTGAGCTGTCCCGCGCTGTTCTGCGTGTGCGACACCGACACGCTCGCCCCGGCCAACCGCACGGTCAAGCTGGCCGGCCGGGCCGCCCAGGGTGAGATCAAGCACTATCCGGTTGGTCACTTCGACATATACCTAGGGGCGCCGTGGGAGCAGGCGGTGTCGGATCAGACCGAGTTCCTGGTCCGGCATCTCGGCTGAGCTCGAAGGCTCTAGCCGCCTCCTGCTCGTCGTAGCTGACCAGCTCGGGAAAGGCCAGGAACACCGCCCCCACGCCGACCACGCAGGCCAGGCCACCCGAGACGACCGAGGTCATCGCCGAGGTCAGTCCGGCGACCAGCCCCGACTCGATGTCCCCCAGGCGCGGTCCGCTGGTGACGATCAGGCTGTAGACCGAGCTCATCCGCCCGCGCATGGCATCGGGAGTGACGGTCTGGTTGATCGTCGAGCGGCAGACCGCGCTCACCCCGTCGGCGTAGCCGGCCGCGGTGAGGAGGGCGATCGCCGGGACGATGCTGCTGACCAGCCCGGCCGCCGCGATCCCCACCCCCCAGGCCAGCACTGCGAAGATCACGATCCGGCCAAGCCGCCGGGCGTGACCGATCCAGCCCGAGGTGAGGACGGCCAGCGTTCCCCCGGCCGCGACGCCGGCGTAGAGCAGCCCGGTCCCGCTCGCTCCCGCGTGGTAGACGGTCAGCGACAGCACCGCGAACAGCGCCCGTGGCATCCCGAAGGTCATCGCCACCAGGTCGATCGCGAAGCTGCCCGAGAGGGCGTTGTTGGAGACGACGAACCGCAGCCCCTCGCCGATCGCCCGGCGCACCGGGGGTGGCTGCTCGGTCAGCTTCGGGCGCTGCGGAGCGATCGCCAGCGCCGCCGCCAGCATGGCCAGACAGCTGACCGCGTCGACCACGTATGCGCTGGCCACCCCCGACGCGGCGATCAGCAGGCCGCCCACCGCCGGCCCGACGATCCCGGTCACCTGGCTCAGGCCGTAGCTGAAGGCCAGCCCCGTCCGCAGCCGCTCGGGGCCGAGCACGTTCGGGATGATCGACCCGCGCGAGACGCCGTCGAGCGCCGCGCCACCGGCCAGGAGGCCGCCGATCACCAGCACCAGGACCACCGGCGGATGCCCGGCCAGGGCCGCCGCGGCCAGCGCGCCCGATGCCGCGATCACCGCCACCTGAGCCGCGGCCAGCAGCCGCCGCCGGTCGGTGCGGTCCGCGATCGCCCCCGCCAGCAACGACACGACGACCATCGGGCCGAGCTCGAACGCGCCGAGCAGGCCGACCAGCGCCGCCGAATGCGAGATCACGAAGATCTGGTACGGCAGCGCCACCAGCGCCGCCTGGGTGCCCAGGCTCGAGACGATCTGGCCGATCGCCAGCAGCCGGAAGTCGCGCGAGTCGCGCATCGGCGAGACGTCCACGGCGATGCGCTTGAGCAGGGCGAGCATTCGCCCCGATCTTCTCAGGCGGGTTGGTCGCCCCCGGGGCGACCACCCCCTAGACCACCCCCTAGACCAGCGGATCGGCGCGCTTGGCGGCGCGCCAGACCAGGCCCTGGTATCGCGCCCCGAGCACCCGGGTCATCGCGTCCAACGCGTATGCATCGGGGCCGATCAGGATCTTCGCGCGCCGTTTCTCCACACCGCGGAGGATCGTGCGCGCGGCGGCGGCCGGCGTGGTTCGGGCCACCTTCTGGAAGGCGTCGTCGAGCTCCTGCGCGGTGTTCTTATCGCTACGCGCGTCGCGGGCGATGTTGGTCCGGATCCCGCCCGGGTGCACGCAGCTGACGCCGACCGGCGCTCCGGCCATCAACATCTCCTGGCGCAGCGCCTCGGTGAACCCGCGCACGGCGAACTTGGCGGCGTTGTAGCCGGACTGCCCCGGGACCGCGAACAGCCCGAACACGCTCGAGATGTTCACGACGTACCCGTCGCCGGACTCGATCAGTCGCGGCAGGAACGCCTTGGTGCCGTAGAGCACGCCCCAGAAGTTGATCCCCATGATCCACTCGTAGTCCTCGATCGGGGTCTCGACCACGTCCTTGGACAGCGCCACGCCGGCGTTGTTGATCACCAGGTTGACCGTCCCGAAGCGCTCCGCCACCTGATCGGCATGCTCGTAGACGGCCTCGCGCGAGGCGACATCGAGCCCGTAGCTCTCGACCTCGGCGCCCCGGCTCCGGGCCTGATCGGCCGTCGCCGCGACGTTCTCGGCATTGATGTCGGACAGGGCCAGCCGGGCGCCCCGCCCCGCAAGATCGAGCGCCAGCGCCTGGCCGATGCCCGACCCGGCGCCGGTGATCACACACACCTTGTTGGAAAAGTCGTTCATGCCTTACCCCCCGCTCCCGAGAATTCGTAGTCATCCGTGCGGAACTCGTCCGTGGCCTGGCGGAACTTATAGGTGAAGCCCGGCCACAGCGTCCGGTTCTTGCCGTTTTCGTCCAGATACCAGCTCGAGCAGCCCGACGACCACACCGTGCCCAGGAGCTGATCCTGGAGATCATGGTTGAAGCGGGCCTGCACGTCGGGCTTGACGTCGACTAACGTGACGTCGCGCTCCCGCATGGTGCGAATCGCTTCCAGCACGTAGTGGACCTGGCTCTCGATCATGTAGACGATCGAGTTGTGGCCGAGACCGGTGTTCGGACCGACCAGGATGAACATGTTCGGGAAGCCGGCCACCGTGGTGCCCAGGTACGCCTCGAGTCCCTGCTCGCGCCACAGGTCGGCCAGGTTGGCCCCGCCCCGGCCGCGGATGTTCAGCGGCCCGAGCGGATCGTGGACCTTGAAGCCCGTCCCGTAGATGATCGCGTCGACCTCGCGTTCGGTGCCGTCCTTGGCCACGACGCCGTGTTCGGTCACCCGCTCGACGCCACCGGTGACCACCTCCACGTTGTCGCGGTCGAGCGCCGGGTAGTAGTCGCCCGACATCAGGATCCGCTTGCAGCCGATGGTGTAGTCGGGCGTGACCGCGCGGCGCAGCTCCGGGTCCTTGATGCCCCGGCGGATGTGCAGCCGCCCCAGCAGCTCGGCGGCCTTCATCACCTTCGGATGCACCGTGAAGCCAAGCACCCGAGATTCCAGGCGCCAGTAGATCAGGTCGCGGTAGGCGCGCTGGAGCGACGGGAAGCGCTTGAACAGGATCCGCTCGAGCGCCAGCGTGGGCCGGTCGGGCTTCGGCAGCACCCATGGCGGCGTGCGCTGGAACAGATGCATCTGCTCGACGTCGCCGGCGATCCTCGGCACGAACTGGATCGCGCTCGCCCCGGTGCCGATCACCGCGACCCGCTTGCCCCGCAGGTCGTAGTCGCTGTCCCACTGCGCCGAGTGGAAGAACTTTCCCTTGAACTTGTCGACGCCGTCGATCTGCGGATACTCGGGCCGGCTCAGCGGGCCGAAGCCCGCGACCAGCACGCGCGTGGTGAACCGGGACTCGCCGCCGTTGACCTCGAGGTGCCACAGGCCGTCGCCCTCGTCGAACCGGGCCCCAGTCAGCTCGCTGCCGAAGCGGATGTGCGGACGCACGCCGTACTTGTCGGTGCAATGCTCGAGGTAGTCCCGGATCTCCGGCTGGGTGGCAAACATCCGCGACCACTTCGGGTTCGGCTCGAACGAGAAGGAGTACAGGTGCGACTGCACGTCGCACGCGCACCCCGGATAGGTGTTCTCGCGCCAGGTACCGCCGACCGAGTCGGCCTTCTCCAGCACCACGAAGTCGTGCTCGCCGGATTGCTTCAGCTTGATCCCCATGCCGAGCCCGGCGAAGCCGGTTCCGACAACGATGACATCATGATGAGTCGTGGTGGTGGTAGTCATGGCAGATCTCTCTCGGTCGGCAGCATCTGGTTACACAAGTGTAAGTTACACTAGTGTAATCTCAGGTCAAGAGCAACCGTGACGAACCGCACAGATCGCCAGACTCGAGCCGTCCGCCTCCCCCGCCCCCAGCGCCGCCAGCAGCTGCTCGACGTGACCAAGCGGATCGTCGGCGAAAGCGGACTGCATGCCGTCTCGATCGACCGGGTCGCCCGCGAGGCCGGGATCACCCGCCCGATCGTCTACGAGCACTTCACCGACCTCGGCGGCCTGCTCAGCTCGCTGCTGGACCGTGAGGGCGAGCGCGCCCTCGAGCAGCTGATCGCCGTGATGCCCGGCGAGCCCACCGAGGGCCCGGTGCTCGACGTGTTGCTGGCCACCCTCACCGGCTACCTCCAGGCCGTCCAGTCCGACCCGGTCACCTGGCGGCTGGTGCTGATGCCCCCTGAGGGCGCCCCCGAGTTCCTGCACGAGCGGATCGCCGAGGGCCGCGCCGCGGTGATCGCCCAGCTGGCCAAGCTGATCGAGAACGCCTTCGCGCCGGACGGTGGGCAGAAATCGCCAGACCCCGAGCTCACGGCCCACTCGATGTCGGCGCTGTCGGACTACTGGGCCCGTCTGCTGCTGACCGAGCCCGAGCGTTTCGACCTCGACCGCATCCTGCACCACGCCCGCTGGGCGCTGGCCAACTTCGCTCCGGGCTAGGGCGCCGGGGCGTCGGTGCGCTGGCGCATCGCGACGAGGACCCAGGCGATGAACACGGCCTGCAGCGGCAGGCGGGCGCGCAGCGCCTTCTCTCCCCCCGGCACGTCACGGAACTGATCCGGGTTCATGGCCATGTGCAGGTTGGCCGGGAACACCGCGATCAGGGTGGCGATCAGCAACTGCCCGGCGCGCTGCCGGGTGGGGGCCAGCATCAGTCCGGCCCCGCCGGCGATCTCGGCCACGCCGCTGGCCTTGACCATCGCGTCGTGCGCCGGGATGTAGGGGGGCATGATCCGCTTGTACACCTTGGGGATCACGAAGTGCATCGTGCCGGCGAGCACGAAGAACGGGCCGCAGGAAGCACGGAGCTTGCTCATCGGCTCGGGCACGCTATCGGATAGCGTGGGCCTCGTGACCGACGGCCCGCCGATCGCCCCGCTCAGCGTTGCCGTCGACGGCGGGCAGCTCGCCGCGGTTCGCCTCGGGTCGGGTGGGGCCGGGAGCGCCCCGGTGATCGCCGTGCACGGCATCACGTCGAGCAGCCGCGCCTGGCTCCCGGTGGCCCGGGCGCTGGCCGGGCGAGTCGCCCTGGTGGCCCCGGACCTGCGAGGCCGCGGCGCCAGTCACACCCTGCCGCCGCCGTATGGAACCGCGGCCTACGTGGCCGACCTGGTGGCGCTGCTGGACCGGCTCGAGTCGGCCCGCGCGGTGCTGGTGGGTCATTCGCTTGGGGCCTACATCGTCGCCCGCCTCGCGGTCGAGCACCCCGACCGAGTCAGCGCGCTGGTGCTGGTCGACGGCGGGCTGCCGATCCCGGAGGCGCAGGGCGTCGACCCCCAGCAGTTCGCCGACGCCTTTCTGGGGCCGGCGTTGGCTCGCCTTCGCCTCCGGTTCCCGAGCGTCGAGGCCTACCGGGACTGGTGGCGGGCCCATCCGGCGATCGCGGCGGGCGACGTCGCGGAAGAGGACCTGATCGCCTACGCCGACTACGACCTGATCGGAGAGCCGCCAGGCTTGCGCTCCGCCGTCCTCGAGACGGCCGTCCGCGCCGACGCCGCCCAGCTGGCCGAGGCCGGCTTCTGGGCCCCTCGCCTCACCGTCCCGGCCACCCTCCTGTGCGCGCCGCGCGGACTGCTCGACGATCCCAATCCGATGCAGCCGCTGGCCCAGGCCGAGCAGTGGGCCGCCGAGCGGCCTGAGCGCCGGGCCCAGGCAATCGACGACGTCAACCACTACACGATCACCCTCGGGGCATCCGGTGCCGCCGCGGTCGCCGAGGTGATCGCGGCTACCGTCGCCGACTGAGCGAACGAGCGCCGCCCGCCCGGCTCACCAGCCGAGCGTGCCGGGCGGACCCTTGAACGGGCCGACCAGATCCGAGCTGATCCACCCACCGTAGAAGTCGCTCTGCTGAGCATGCACCTGCTCGTCGCCCAGCCACGCCGCATCGACGCGGCCGGGAAAGAACGCGATGTGGTCCCGCAGCGCCTCGTAGCCCGGCGAGGGATCCGCATAGCTCCAAGCGATCGACCGCTGGCGCCGGCCGTCGAGGACCGCGTCGTGGTACCGAGCGATGCCCTTGAACTCGCACCAGGTCGAGCGCGCGTCCCCATCGACCAGCAGCTCGACCGCGATGTCGGCCCGAGGCACGTAGATCGTCGGCGGATGGCTGGTTTCCAGCACCCGCAGCGCGCTGGTGGAGTCGGCCAGCGACACACCGGCGATCTCCACTCGCACGCGCCGCTCGCACGGCACGACGACCGGCGGACGCGGGTAATCCCAGACTCGTTCCATCTCACTGATACGGCGGGCGCGGGGTCCTCGGATCATCACCTGTCCACGCGAGCCGGATCGCTCCGATCGGCGCTCGGGTAGCCTCCGGGGCATGCCTCGGAGGTGGGTCGTCTCAGGCTTACTGGCGGTGTTGACTTCGTTCGGCCTCGCCGGCTCGGCGCTCGGACGGACGTTGCCGCTGCTGCCGCTGGCGCGCGGACAGATCCGCGTGCTGCTCGGCGACAGCCCGTACTGGCTCCCGGTCTCGGGGACCTCGACCGGGCTCAGCCTGCTCTCCGGGCCGCCGCGCGGCTCGGGGCGCGGACTTAACGCCTACGTGGCCCTGCAGAGCGACAGGCAGGGCTGCGCCGGCTCGGCCAACGCGGACCATGGCCGCAAGCTCACCTTCGCCAGCTTCTACTCGGGTCGCTCCCGGTTGCCCCGCCTGAGCGCGCTGGCGCCGACCGGCGGCGCGGAGCGCGGGGTCTACATGGCCCAGGCCTCGACCACCGTCACCCAGCGCGGGCGGGTGCGCGCGTGCGTCTGGCTCGCCTCCCAGCCGAGCGCCAACACCCGCCCGGTCGTCCAGGAGATCCCGCTGCTCAACGGGCTGTTCGCGGCATCGGTGGCGGCATTGCCGACCGGTCAGGCGGGTCCCCCCAGCTCGTACGCGGTCGACGCCGTCGACGTCCAGAAACCATTCAGCTACGGCGTCTCCACCACGGTCTGCGGCGTCACCACCCGCGATCCACGCCAGCAGGTCGCCGTCGGCGAGCCCGCGTCCGACTCGGTCACGATCGGGTCGGGCAACTGCCCCGCCGACGCCTCGACCTTCAGCTTCTTCGCCGCCGGTGGGCGCTCGCTGGGCCGGCTCACCTACACCATGGCCGACGCGAGCGCTTCCGCGCCGGTCATCGCCCACGCCGGCGCCTGCGATCTGAATGCTGTCGCGGGGACGACCCTGGCCGCCGCCCAGACCTACGTCGCCGCCGTCGGATGCCGGGTCGGCCGGCTGCTGAAGGCGCCCTACGACAAGACGCTCCCCCGCGGCTACGTGACCGAGGCCCAGGTCGACGGCGGCATCGCCCAGATCGCGCCGCGCGGGACCAAGGTCGACCTCGTGCTCGACGGCTGAGTCGGGAGGTCAGCGGGCGGCGCGTCGCCCTCTAGGCGCCTCCGTTCCGGGCTGTGGAGCGGATACGGCGAAGGTTGGCGCTGAACGCGCGCCCTACACACCGAATCACGCCAAGGTTCGCTCCGCCCCGAGCCGGGCAGCGCGTCGCTCGCCCCGAGCCGCGGGGCGCGGGGCGCGTCGCCCGCCCCGAGCCGGGCGGCGCGTCGCCCTCTAGGCCGGCGCGGGTTGCGTCACCCCCGGGGCCGCAGCGGGAGCGCCGCGGCCGCTGATCAGGTCGGCGGCGCGCTCGGCGATCATGATCGTCGGGGCGTTGGTGTTGCCGCGCACCAGCGTCGGCATCACCGAGGCGTCGACCACCCGCAGCGACTCCATCCCCAGCACGCGGAGCTCGGAGTCGACCACGCGACCCATCGCGCACGTCCCGACAGGGTGATACAGCGTCGTGGTGTTGCGCTCGATCTGCTTCAGCAGGCCGGCGTCGTCATCGGCCCCGGGTGGGCTGATCGCGCCGCTCGAGACCTCCCGCAGCGCGGGCTGCTCGGCGATCTCCAGGCACCGCCGCAGGCCGGCGATCGCCGTCGCCCGGTCCTCCTCGCTGACCAGGTAGTTGTGGAGGATCCGCGGCTTGGCCGTCGGCACGCGCGAGCGCAACTTGACGAAGCCGGTGCTCGTCGGCCGCAGCAGGCAGGACGACAGCGCCCAGCCGTCGACCAGGATCTCGCTCGCCCCGGCGTCGGGGAACAGGATCGGAATCGCGTGGAGCTGGATGTCGGGCGCCTCCAGGTCGTCGCGGGTGCGCAGGAACCCGCCGGCCTCGGCGAAGTTCGAGGTCAGCGGCCCCCGCCCCTCGGCCTGCAGGAGCATCAGGTTCTCCTCGCTCTCGGCACTGAGCAGCGACGGCTGGTCGGTGGTGTAGGTGATCCAGGTGGCCGGGTGGTCCTGCAGTCCCTGCCCCACCGGCAGCTCATGAATTGCCGGGATTCCCGCCAGCAGCAGGTCGTCGGCCGGGCCGATCCCGCTCAGCAGCAGAATCTGCGGAGATTGATAGGTGCCGGCGCTGAGGATCACCTCGCGCTCGGCGCGGATCTCGCGGGTCTGCTCGAGCTGATCGACCTCGACCCCGACGGCCCGCATCCCGTCCAGCAGCAGCCGGGTCACGTGCGCGCCGGTCTCCACGACCAGGTTCGGGCGGGTCATCGCCGGGTGCAGATAGGCGACGGCGGCCGAGCAGCGCATCCCGCCGCGCTGGGTCAGCTGGTACCAGCCCGCGCCGTCCTGCTCGGGCCCGTTGAAGTCGTCGTTGGCCGGGATCCCAGCCTGCAGGGCGGCCTCGATGAACGCCTCGCAGGTGCGGTAGCGCGAGCGGCCTTCGCTGACCGTGAGCGGGCCGCCGGCGCCGTGCCACTCGCTCGCGCCGCGCTCGTTGTCCTCGGCCCGAATGAAGTAGGGCAGCACGTCGTCCCAGCCCCATCCCTCGAAGCCCATGCCCGCCCAGCCGTCGTAGTCGGCGCGGTTCCCGCGGATGTAGACCATCGCGTTGACCGAGGACGAGCCGCCGAGCGTGCGACCGCGCGGTAGGTAGCGCTGGCGCCCGTCGAGTCCCGGCTCGGGATCGGACAGGTGCGACCAGTCGTACTTCGAGGTGCCGATCGGCAGCACCCCCGCCGGCAGATGGATCTCATCGGCGACGTCCGGGGGACCCGCCTCGATCAGGCAGACCCGCACGTCGGGATCCTCGGTCAGCCTGGCGGCGAGCACGCACCCCGCCGAACCGGCGCCCACGATCACGTAATCGAACCCACTCATTCTCTGGCCTCTCCTCGAGCGTTGTGCGAGAGGCATTCTGGGGGTGTGCAGCGCTTGGCGTCAAGCGGTGGGGTGCCCGAGGTACCGTTCTGCGTCACGATGCGCACCCTGCTCGGACTGTTGGCGATTTCCGCCGCGGCGATATTCAGCTCCACGGCCGGCGGCAGCCCGATCCCCGACGTCCCGGGACCGATCGGCCTGAAGACCTTCATCGGGTCGCCCGCGGTGCAGCACCCGGTCGCCTACCCCAGCCCGCCGCGCCAGCCGTTCATGGCCGCCAATGGCGCCAGCAACCTCCACGACGACGCCTACATGAGCAACACGTATCAGGGGCCGGGCCCGCTCGGACGGCGTCTGCGGGAGCTGTCGGTCGCCGCCTCGGGCCTGTGCGGGAGCCTCACGTTCGATCGCCGCGGCCGGATCGTCACGGTGTGCGTCTCGGGAACCGCGCGGACCCTCGAGCTGCTGGACCCGCGGACCCTGAGCGTGCTCACCACGTTCGCGCTGCCAAAGCGCAACCCCGTTTCCGGGACCACCAACCCGTTTCAGGACTTCAGCGGCGGCGGGTACTTCTACCTGGACAACCACGACCGGGCGGTGATCCCGACCACGAGCCGCCACGTCTACGTCGTCGCGGAGACGGGCTCGAAGCCGGGCTTCCGACTGGTGCACGACTACGACCTCAGCCACGTCCTGGCCTCAGGGGAGAAGATCACGTCGGTGCTGCCCGACTGGTCCGGGCGGCTCTGGTTCGTCTCGTTCGGTGGCGTCGTGGGCACGATCGATCCGGCCAACGGGGCCGTCCATGCGATTCACACCGGCGAGGAGACCGAGAACTCGTTCTCGGTCGACGCGAGCGGCGGCGTCTACATCGTGACCAACAAGGCGCTGTACCGCTACGACGCCGGGCGTCACGGTCAGCCGGTGGTCACCTGGCGCCGGGTCTATCGGAACTCGGGGATCCACAAGCCCGGTCAGGTCGATGCCGGCTCCGGCACCACCCCGACGCTGATGGGCTCCGATTACGTCGCCATCACCGACAACGCCGATCCGATGGACGTCGTCGTGTACCGGCGAGCCCGCAAGGTCTCCGGGTCTCGGCTCGTCTGCGTCCAGCCCGTCTTCCGCCGCGGCGCCAGCGACACCGAGAACTCGCTGATCGGCACCGATCGCTCCATGATCGTCGAGAACAACTACGGCTACACGGGCCCGGCGGCGACGGTGTCGGGCAGGCTCACCAGCCCGGGGCTCGAGCGCGTCGACATCAATCGGGGCGGACACGGTTGCCATTCGGTCTGGACGAGCCACGAACGGGCGCCGTCGGTCGTGCCGAAGCTGTCGCTGTCGGCCGGGCTGGTCTACACCTACACCAAGGACGCGGGCGCGACGGACCCCTGGTATCTCACCGCGCTCCGCTTCGCCACCGGCAAGACCGTCTACCGGCGCTTCGCCGGCACCGGGGCGGCCTTCAACAACAACTATGCGCCGGTGTCGCTCGGGCGGCACGGCAGCGCCTACGTGGGCGTGCTGGCCGGCCTGCTCGAGTTCCGCGACGCCGTCGCGCCGCCGCGGGTCAGACCGCCGCGGCCAGCCGGTTGAGGATCTCGGCGTAGATCCGCCGCAGCCCGAGCGGGGCGAACAGGCCCTCGAAGATCCCGGCCACGCCGCCGGCGCCGTCCCAGGACGCCTCGAGCGTGACCCTGCTGCCGCCCGCCTCCGGCGTCACCGTCCAGGTGCTGATGAACGAGGACAGCTCGTCGCGCTCGCGCAACGTGCCCTCCGCCTCCTCCACCCGGAGCCGGTAGTCGCGCTCGCGTCCGCCCGCCGAGAAGTGGTAGGCGAACACCGTGCCGGTGCCCTTGCCGCCGGCCTCGACGCGGTAGGCGCTGTAGTTGTCAGGGAGGATCGACTTGCGCTCGGAGCGGTAGTCGCGGAGCAGCTCGAGGACGCGATCCGGCGGGGCGGAAATCTGCTGGCTGGCGCGTGCGGTGACCCGACCCATGGTTCGCATTCTGGCATTCGCCCCCCGGCGGAGGGCGCAGCGCAAGCCGCCTCAGGCATGATGCCGCCATGCTCTGCGCGAACTCCGATCTCGACGCATCGCCCTCGGAAGGACTGAACTGATGCTGGCCGTTTTCGCCACCGACGTGAACCCGCAGGACCCGCTGAGCGTGCTCAGCATCGACGAACGCCCTGAACCGACCGCCCCGGATGGGTGGACGACGGTCACCGTCAAAGCCGCCTCGCTCAACCACCACGACCTCTGGTCGCTGCGCGGAGTGGGGCTGAAGCGCGAGCAGCTGCCGATGATCCTCGGCTGCGACGCCGCCGGCCTGGATCCGGAGGGCAACGAGGTGATCGTCCACGCGGTCATCACCTCGGAGGACTGGCGCGGCGACGACACGTTCGATCCCAAGCGCTCGCTGCTGTCCGAACGCCATCAGGGCACCTTCGCGCAGCGCGTCGTCGTGCCATCGCGAAACGTGGTCCCCAAGCCACCCGAGCTGACCTTCGAGCAGGCCGCCTGCCTGCCCACGGCCTGGCTGACCGCCTACCGGATGCTGTTCACCCGCGGGAACGTGGTCCCCGGCCAGACCGTGCTGGTGCAGGGGGCGACCGGGGGCGTCGCCACCGCCCTGACCGTCCTGGGCAGCGCCGCCGGGATCCGCATCTGGGTGACCGGCCGCTCCGAGGAGAAGCGCAACCGGGCGCTGGAGCTGGGCGCGTCGGAGGCGTTCGAGTCCGGCGCGCGGCTGCCCGAGCGGGTCGATGCTGTGATGGAGACCACCGGCGAGGCGACCTGGTCGCACTCGATCAAGTCGCTCAAGCCGGGCGGAACGCTGGTCGTCTGCGGGGCCACCACCGGCGACGCGCCGCCGGCCGAGCTGACCCGGGTGTTCTTCCTGCAGCTGTCGGTGGTCGGCTCGACGATGGGCACTCGCGACGAGCTCGATCGGCTGGCCCGCTTCTGCGTCACCAAGGGCATCCGGCCGGTGATCGACAGCACCATGCCCCTGACCGACGCTCGCCAGGGCTTTGCCGCGATGCTCGAGGGCCAGGTCCTCGGGAAGATCGTGTTCACGGTTTGAGGGCCCGGGCATGAGCGTCGCATTCGTCACCGGCGGCTCGGGCTTCATCGGCGGCCGCCTGATCGAGCGGCTGCGAGCGGACGGGCACGAGGTGCGCGGACTCGCCCGGTCGCCGGCCGCGGCCGAACGGATCCGCCAGCGGGGCGGCGAGCCGGTCAGCGGCGAGCTGTCGGACCTCGGGGCGATGCAGGCCGGCGCCGCGGGGTGCGAGTTCGCCTTCCACGCCGCCGCGATGCTGGGCGATTGGGGCAAGCCGGAGGACTTCGAGCAGGGCAACGTGGTGGGTACCGCGAACGCGCTGGAGGCCTGCGCGCGGGCGGGCGTGCGCAGATTCGTGCACGTCGGCACCGAGGCCGCGCTGCTGGCCGGGCAACCGCTGCACGACGTCGACGAGACCGCTCCGCTGCGCCCCGATTCGCCGGCCCTGTACAGCGCGACCAAGGCCCGCGCCGAGCAACTCGTACTGGCCGCCAGCCGCGAAGGCTTCGAGACGGTGGTCGTGCGGCCGCGGTTCGTCTGGGGCCGCGGGGACACCACGCTGCTACCGCAGATGGTGGCGATGGTCCGCGCCGGGCGGTTCGCCTGGATCGGCGGGGGCGGCCATCGCACCTCGACCACCCACGTCGATAACACCGTCGAGGGACTGGTGCTCGGGGCGCTCCGCGGTCGCCCCGGCAACGCCTACTTCGTCACCGACGGCGAGCCCGTCGTGTTCCGCGAGTTCGTCGGCCAGCTGCTGGCCACCCAGGGCGTGACGGCGCCGACCCGCAGCATCCCGGCTCCGCTCGCCAGGCTGCTGGCCACCGGCGGCGAGGCAGCGTGGCGGCATCTGCCCCTGCCGGGCCGGCCGCCGCTGACCCGCTTCGCCTACTGGGTGTCCTCCCAGGAGTGCACGATCCGGATCGACAAGGCCCGCTCCGAGCTCGGCTACGAGCCGATCATCTCGATCCCCGAAGGGCTCGCCGCGATGCGCGAGAACTCCGGTTGACGCGGCCCGCGGCTTAGCCGCCCAGTCCGCCCAGGATCGCGAACGGATTGCCCGGCGTGCCGTCGGCCAGCGCCGGCAGGCTCGCCTCGACGGTCACCTCGGCGCCCGCGGGCACCAGCTCACGGACCCGTGCTGGCGAGCTCTTCCGCGCCTGCCTCGTTGACCGCGCCCAGCAGCAGGTAGCGCCACCGGTGGACGGCCGGCAGTCCAGCGTCCCGCAGGCGATCGGCCAGCTCGAGCGTTTCCTGGTGGGTCTGGCACTGGATCCGGACCTCGTATTCGGGATAGCCCTGGGCCTCCGACTCGGCCCGCTCGCGCTCCATCAGCGCCGCGTGCTCGGCCAGCCGGTCGGCGTCGGTCTGCGGCAGGGGCAGATCGGGATCCTCCCACTGCTCGGAGGTCGGATGCCAGTGCTTGAGCTCGGACTCGAGCTTCCAGCCGTGCTCGGCGGCGACCTTGCGGATCAGCTGCTCGGCCCGCTCGGCCTGCTCTCGCGTGCCGGCGTAGGCGAAGACCTCGGGTCCGTCGACCGAGACGATCACCCGCTCGGCGAAGGACTTCTCGAGATCGTGCTCGATCTCCGCCGCGTTCAGCCGCTCGCTCAGCGCGTGGGCCACTCCGTCCTCGTGAAATTCGACGCGCAGGCGCCAGTCATCGTTCATGCCCTGCAGGGTATAAGCCTTTCAGCTGACGGGCAGCTGCACGTCGAGCACGATCTCGACGGCGTCCTTGACCTTCAGCGCGCCCATCAGCCCCTTGTACGGCTTGATCCCGAACTCGCTCTGGACGAGCGGGAGGGTGCCGGTCAACCGGCCCTGATCGGAGAGCTCGAGCTCGAAGCTCTCGGGGCGCTGGTGGCCGACGATCGTCAGCTCGCCCCTGACGGTGACCCCGCCGGCGGTCTCCACCGCGGTGGACCGGAACGAGATCGGCTGCCGGAGCAGGATCTTCTCGTCGATGTTCTTGCAGATCTCGCCCTTGTCCTTGTCGCTCAGCGGCTTGACGCCGCGCAAGCCGTCGTGCACCTGGAGCGAGCCGGAATCGGCTTCCAACGAGACGGAGCTGGGGTGGCCGTCGCCGCCCACCTCGACCGTCCCCTCCCACGCCCCGACGTGGATTATCAGGTCGTGGCCGACCTTCTGGGCGATGCCGTCGCGGTAGGTCCGCACCTCGAGCTTGCCGTCGTCGGGACCGAGCTTGTGCGTACCGGTTGCCAGGGCCATCGGAGCGATCATATCCGGGTACGGTGACTCCCGCCAGCGCTCGAGCGCGCCTTGGCCTAGGCTCTCCGGCATGGCCAAGGGGTGCTTCATCTCGACCGGAAAGCGCTTCGACCAGGCGATCGACCGGGTGAAGCTGGCCGAGTCGCTCGGCTACGAGGCGGTCTACGTGACCCACATCGCCGGGCGCGAGTCGCTGACCGTGCTGACCGCCTACGCGCTGGCCACCAAGACGATCCGGGTGGGAACCGGCGTGGTGCCGATCTACACGCGCACTCCCGCGACCATGGCCCAGACCGCGGCGACGCTGGACGAGCTCTCGGGTGGGCGGCTGAATCTGGGCCTCGGCATCTCGCACCGGCCCGTGGTCGAGGCCTGGCATGGCCAGAGCATCGACCGCCCGCTGGCCGAGCAGCGCGAGTACCTGGAGATCGTCCGCGCGATTCTCCGCGGGCAGGACCCACCGCCCGGCCGGAAGTGGAACACGTCCTTCCACCTGGTCGGCCTGGATCCGCGCCCCGATCTGCCGATCTACATGTCCGGGCTCTCGCCCAAGATGTTGCGGCTCTCCGGGGAAATCGCCGACGGCGTGATCCTCTGGCTCTGCACCCCGGACTACATTCGCGACGTCGTCATCCCCGAGGTCACCGCGGGGCGCCACCTAACCGGCAAGGCGCTCGACGGCTTCGACATCGTCGCCGCCGTGCCCTCGGCGCTCACCGACGACCCGGCCGGCGCCTATGACGTGATGCGCTCAGATCTGGTCCCGTACTTCGGGCTGCCGTTCTATCGAGCCATGATCGAGCGCTCCGGCTTCGGTCAGGAGATCGCCAGCTTCGACGCCGCCGGAGGCGATTTCGACCGGATGCGATCGGCGATCTCCGACGACTTCCTGGCGGCGCTGACCGCGGTCGGCGACCAGTCCGCGGTCAGGGCCGGACTCGATCGCTACACCCAGGCCGGGACCACCACGCCGGCGGTCGGGCCGATCCCCAAGACCGACTTCGAGGCTACGCTCAGAGCCGTCTAGCGGTCCTGGCGGTGTCGAGAAACCGGCCGCAGAGCCCCCGGCCGAGCTCGTTCCACGCCATGATCCCACGCCTGGTCTCCACCCGCAGCCGCTCGCCCGACACGGCGTTCTGCCCGCGGCCCAGATCGTCGCGGTAGTGATCGATCCAGCTCTCGTAGTCGGCCAGGGTGACCTCCGCGTGGAACTGGATACCCCACGCCCGCTCGCCGATCCGGCAGGCCTGCAGGCAGGCTTCGCTGCGCGCCAGCGCCGTCGCGCCGGGCGGCAACAGGAACTCGTAGCTGTGCCATTCGAGCGCCGAGAAGCTCGGCCCCAGGGCGCCGAGCACCGGATCGTCCTGCGCCTCGTCGGTGATCCGCACCTCGCGCCAGCCGATCTCGGGGCGGGTCGCCGGGCGCACCGTGCCGCCGGCCGCCTGGGCCAGCAGTTGCGCGCCGAGGCAGACGCCGAGCACCGGCACCTCGCGCTCGAGCAGCCGCTCGAGCACCGCGTGCTCGGTCTCGAGCCAGCGGTGCTGGGCGACCTGATCCGCGTTCTGGGATCCGCCGAACACCATGACCGCGTCGTACCGGTTCGGATCCGCCGGGGGGGCCGCCTCGTGCGAGATCAACCACCGGTCGATCGTCACGCCCCGGGCCAGCGCCGCCTCGGCGAAGACCCCGGGTCCGGTGTCGGTCTCGTGGACGATGGCCAGCGCGCGCACCGGCAGGAGTCTGCCAGTGCGCGCGAGCCGCCCGCGATGCGCCGGGGGCTACGCCGCTTGGGCGTAAGCCGGCTCGCCCTCGGCGTCGGCCTCGTCGAGACCTTCCGCCGCAACCGCCGTCTGGGCCACCGAGACCGCCGGGCGCAACACCGTCGCGGTGATCGCCACCGCCACCGCCAGCAGGACCGCGCCGACGCTCAGCGCCAGGTGCAGACCACTGGTCAGGGCATCGGCGCGCGAGCTGCCCTGAGCCAGCAGATGACCGACCCGGCTGCTCGACAGCGTGGCCAGCACCGCAAGACCGAGCGCTCCGCCGACCTGCATTGAGACGTTCACCAGCCCCGAGGCGAGCCCGGCGTCGGCGGGCGTGGCGCCGGTCATGGCGATCGTCATCAGCGACGGGAAACTGAGCCCCGCCCCGATCCCCAGCAGCACCATCACGGGCAGCAGGTGGCCGAGATAGCTGGCGTGCACGGGAGCCAACGCGAACACGACCAGGCCCATGCCCATCAGCACGAGTCCGGGCAGCAGCGTCGCCTGCGGACCGATGCGCATGTTCAGGCGCGGCGTGATCGCCAGCGAGAACACGCCGATCGCCAGCGCGACCGGCAGGAAGGCGAGCCCGACGTCGAGCGGTCCGTAGCCCAGCACCCGCTGCATGTAGACAGCGCCGAGGAAGAACATCCCGAACATGCCGGCCACCATCAGCATCTGCACCAGGTTGGCGCCGGACACGCTGCGGGAACGGAAGATGCGCAGCGGCATCAACGGCGTGCGGGCCCGCGTCTCGCGCACGATGAACGCGCCCAGCAGGGCCACCGCCAGCGTGCCGGAGACGAGCGTGTGGAGCGATCCCCAGCCGAAGCCGCCGGCCTCGACGATCGTGTACACGGCGAGCATCAGCGCGCCGGTGACCAGGACGGCGCCCAGCCCGTCGGCGCCGCGGCGCAGGCCGGTGCCGATGTCGGACTCGACCAGGCGCATGGCCAGCAGAGCCGTGGCCACCCCGATCGGGAGGTTGACGAAGAAGATCCAGTGCCAGTTCAGCGCCTGGGTGAGGACCCCGCCGCCGAGCAGCCCGATCGAGGCGCCGGCCGAGGCCACGAAGCTGAACACGCCGATCGCCTTGGCCTGGTCGCGCGGCTCGGGGAACATCGTGACGATCATCCCGAGGATGACCGCCGAGGTCATCGCTCCGCCCGCACCCTGGACGAACCGGGCCACCACCAGCATCGCCGAGTTCTGGGCCAAGCCGCAGAACGCCGAGGCGGCGGTGAACAGCACGATCCCGGCCAGGAACACCCGCTTGCGACCGAGCAGATCGCCGAGGCGGCCGGCCAGCAGCAGCAAGCCGCCGAACGCGATCAGGTAGGCGTTGACCACCCAGGCCAGGCCCGAGGTCGAGAAATGGAGGTCGCGCTGGATCGAGGGCAGCGCCACGTTCACGATCGTCTGATCGAGCACGATCATCAGCATCCCGGCGCAGAGGACCACCAGGGCGATCCAGCGGGCGCGATCGCTGGTCGGGTTGGGGGTGAGCAGTGTGTTGGCGTCAGCCGTGTGTGCTGATGGAGAGGAGTTCATAAGATCGTAAGTTAGCAGACGATCTGCTTCAAGATCATCTGCTATCAGAATATGGCTCGTTCGCAGGGTCTTCATGCTGGAGAAGACCAGAGCCGGAGCGAGGACTAATCGGCGCCGACCGGGCTGGGCGGGGCGGCTGGAGCGCCCGGGGACGCACGGCGACCCCCGGGGAGTTCGGCGCGGCTACTGCCGCGGTTCGCGTCGGCGGATCGCCGGATGGCACTCGGCCGGCTCGGAGAGCCGACCGGAGACCAGGTGTACGAGCCCGCTCAGGAACGCCTCGCGCTCGCCGGCCGGCAGCTCGTCCAGGACATCGGACTGCACCGTGTCGATGATCTCCTGCGCCTCGGCGAGCTTCTGCATCCCGGCCTCGGTAACCATGACGATCCGCGCGCGGCGGTCCCTATCCGACTGTCGCCGCTCGGCCAGACCGAGCCGCTCGAGCTCGTCGACGGTGACCATCATCATCGTCTTGTCGATCCCGACCAGGCCGGCCAGCTGCGTCTGGGTAAATTCGCCGCCGAGCGCGGTGGAGAGCACACAGACCCCGCGCGATCCCAGCCCCAGCGGCTCGAGCGCCGCTGCGAGCTCGGAGCCGAACGCGTGGCTGGCCTGCGCCAGCAGCCAACCCAGGTTGGTGGTCAGACACTGGGGTGAAGCGGTCGCACCGGCGGCCTCTGGAACCTGACTCTGGACGGACATTGTCCAATAAGACTAGCACCGTTAGGTTTGCTAGCAGATCATCTGCTAGCAGACGGCTTCGTCTTCACACGTCCGTCTTAGCCCATTCATAGCGGTGGCTTCGAGGGCCCGGGGATGCTCCTCCACGTCAACGAATCCTCGAGGACGGCAAACCTTGATCTCCACCACCGAAACCCCCACCGCAGGCCGGCCCTCCCCCACCCCGGTGCCTTCGCCGCTGATCGAGGTCGTGATCCCGGTCTACAACGAGCAGGCGGCGCTCGAGTCCTCGGTTCGGCGGCTGCACGCGTTTCTGACCCTCAATCTCCCCTACGCCTGGCGAATCGTCATCGCCGACAACGCCAGCACCGACGCCACCTACTTCATCGGGCGCGAGCTGGCCCGCGAGCTGCCGCACCTCAGCGTTCTGCACCTGCGGGAGAAGGGTCGCGGTCGCGCGCTGCGCGCCGCCTGGTCGGCCAGCGACGCGGACGTCGTCTGCTACATGGACGTCGACCTGTCGACCGACCTGCGGGCGCTGCTGCCACTCGTCGCCGGATTGGTCTCAGGTCACAGCGACGTGGCGATCGGGACCCGGCTGGCGCCTGGCTCGCGGGTGCTCCGCAGCCCCAAGCGCGAGCTGATCTCGCGCTCCTACAACCGCATCCTCCGACTCGGCCTGGGCGCGAAGTTCTCCGACGCGCAGTGCGGGTTCAAGGCGATCCGAGCCGACGTCGTCCGGCGCCTGCTCCCCGACGTGGTCGACCAGGGCTGGTTCTTCGACACCGAACTGCTCGTCCTGGCCCAGCGCCGCGGTCTGCGCATCCACGAGGTTCCCGTCGACTGGGTCGAGGATCCGGACTCGCGGGTGGACATCGTCCGCACCGCGCTCGACGACCTCCGCGGCGTCGCCCGGCTGCGGCTGGCCACGCCGGTCTTCCGCTTCATGCTGATCGGCATCGCCTCGACCTTCGCCTACGCGCTGCTCTACCTGCTGCTGCGCGGCGCCCTGCCCCCGGCGGGCGCCAACGCGGTCGCGCTGGCCGTGACCGCGGTGGCCAACACCCAGGCCAACCGCCGGTTCACCTTCGGGGTCCGCGGCCGCGCCGGACTGGTGCGCCAGCACGGCGCCGGCGCGCTGGTGTACCTGATCGCCCTCGGGCTGACCGACGCTGCCCTGGCCGTGCTCCAGCGGATCGACCCCCGCCCCGCCCTGGCGGTCGAGGTGACCGTGCTGGTGCTGGCCAGCGCGTTCGCGACCCTGACCCGCTACGTGGCGCTGCGGACCTGGGTGTTCGCCCGCCGGCCGGCCGGCGCGGCGGCACTGCAGCCGATCGCCCACCACTAGTTCCCGCCCCAACACCGACGACGACAGGAGCACGAAAGTGTCGACCACCACCATTCCCGCCTACCCCGCCCGGGTGCGGTTCGCGCCCCGGGCGCGGGTTCGCTCGCTGGTCCGTGGCCGTGCCGAGGACCCGCGGTGGGTCCGCCCCACCCTGCTGGCGATCGTCGCGCTCGCGTCGTTGCTGTGCCTCTGGAACCTGACCCGCGACGGGTATTCGAACGAGTACTACGCCGCCGCCACCAAGGCGGGCAGTGAGAGCTGGAAAGCGTGGTTCTTCGGCGCGCTCGACCCGGGGAGCTTCATCACCGTCGACAAGCCGCCGCTGTCCCTGTGGCTCTCCGGCCTGTCGGCGCGCGTCCTCGGCTACTCGAGCTTCAGCATCCTGCTCCCTGAGGCGCTCTGCACGATCGCCGCGGTCGGACTGCTCTACGCGACGGTGCGGCGCTCGTTCGGCGCCAAGGCCGGGCTGATCTCCGCAGCCGCGCTGGCGCTGACACCGGTGACGATCGCCATCGGCCGGGTGAACAATCCCGACGCGCTCTTGATCCTGCTGCTGGTCGGCTCGGCCTACCTGATGCAGCGGGCGCTGGAATCCGGTCGCACGCGGCATCTCGCCTGGTGCGGGGCGCTGGTCGGCCTGGCGTTCATGACCAAGCTGCTCCAGGGCTGGATGGTCGTCCCGGCGCTCGGCTTGGTCTACCTGCTGGCCGGCCCGCCACGGCTCGGCGCGCGGGTCAGACAGCTGCTGGTCGCCGGCGCCGCGATGGTGGCGGTCAGCGCGGCCTGGCCCGTCGCGGTCACGCTCTGGCCGGGATCGAAGCCGTACATCGGCGGCAGCACCAACGGCTCGATCTGGAACCTGATCTTCGGCTACGACGGCTTCGGCCGGCTGACCGGCAACAGCGGCCCTGGCAACGCGGGCGGAGCCTCGTTCGGCGGGGCTCCGGGCCTGCTGCGGATGTTCAACGCCGAGGTGGGCGGTCAGATCGCCTGGCTTCTCCCGCTGGCGGCGATCGGCCTGCTGGCCGGGTTGTGGCTGACCCGGCGGGCGCCCCGCACCGACCTGCGCCGCGCGGCCGTCGTCCTGTTCGGCGTGTGGGCGGTCGTGCACGTCGCCGTGTTCTCCAGCCAGCACGGGATCTTCCACCCCTACTACGTCAGTGCGCTGGCCCCCGCCGTGGCGGCGCTGACCGGAATCGGGCTGGTGCTGCTCGTCGGCTGGGCCCGCCGCTCATGGGCCGGGCTGATCGCCCTAGACGCCGCAATCGCCCTGACCGTGTGGATCGCCGTGATGCTGCTCGGCCGGGCTTCCTCCTTCGATCCCGCGCTGCGGACGGTGATCCCGGTGGCGGGCGTGCTCGCCGTGGCGATCTCCCCGTTCGTCCTGCGCCCAGGCGGCATGATCCTCGGCCGGCGCGCGCGGATGGCGGCCGGCGTGGCCGGCGTAGCCGCCGCGATCGCCCTGTTCGCCGGCCCCGCCGCCTACAGCTTCGCCAACCTCGGGCGCTCGCTCAGCGGCAACAACGTGATCGCCGGCCCGGCCCAGGTGGCCGGAGGCTTCGGGATGGGCGGCGGTCGCAGCGGCGGCGGAGGGAGCGCGCCGCGAGGCACCCCGCCGTCCGGATTTGCATCTTCGACCTCGCTGCGGCCGGCCTCCGCGGGCGCAGCCGCGCAGCTCGGTGCGGGCTCGCCGCCGTCTGGCGCCGGCCGCAGCGGGTCGGGGCCCGGTGGTGGCGGCGGGCAGCTGTCCAACCAGGTGATCGCCTATCTCGAGGCGAACCAGGGGTCGGCCAAGTACCTGCTCGCCGCCACCGGATCTCAGACCACCGCCCCGATCATCATCCAGACCGGCAGGGCGGTGGTGACCATCGGCGGGTTCAGCGGCAGCGACCCCGCCCCGACGGTCAGCCAGCTGGCCAAAATGGTGGCCGCCGGTCAGCTCAAGTACGTCCTGGTCTCCAGCGGCGGAGGCTTCCGCGGAGGCGGTGGCGGCTCGTCCTCCCTCACCACGTGGGTCAAAGCCCACGGCACCGCGGTCAAGGCGGTCACCGTCACCAACGGAACCCTCTACAAGGTCGGCTAAACCCACGGCGCAAGGCCGACCAAAAGGAGGTTGGTCATGTAAACGAACGTGAGGTTCGTTTGTATGACCAGCCTCGGCGCCCGGGCTACTTGCGACGGCGTTTCGTCACGCCGCTGCCGCCGCCCTCGACCACCCGCTGCAGCGTCTCCTCGTCCCAGTGGTGGGTGCGCAGCAGCCGGTAGCGCTCGGCCGACAGTCGCATGTAGGCCTCGGTGGGCGTGCCGGCGCCGATCAGGTCGGCCTCGCGGAGCATCGCCACCACCGGCCGGTACTCGAGCTCGAGCCACTGCTCCGCGAGCTCGGCCCGGTCGATCGCGTCGCCGCGTTCCTGGATCAGGCGAAATCCCCAGGCCTCAACCCCCTCGGCCAGCTTGCCGTAGTCCGACGGGTCGGATAGCTCGATCTCGGCCCGTGCGTCGGCCGGTAACGGCACCCGCTCGAAGAACACCCGCTCGTCGCTCTTCAGCAGAAGATCGCCCAGCGTGATGTCGCCCGCCGGCACGCGCGTGGTCACCTCGGTGACGATCGCGTCGATGTCGGTGCGCCCCAGCGCCCGAGCCACCGAGACGCGGTGGTGCCCGTCCCGGACGAAGTAGATCTCGCCGATCTTTATGAGGTCGACGGGGGGCATCGACTCGCCCCGGCGCACCGCGGCGGCAATCTGCTCCCAGCGCGAGCGCACGCGGGTCGATGTCGGGCGGAAGCGGCGATCGAATTCGCGGGCCCGGTCCACGGTTCCCACGATCGCGTCGAGTGGAACCACCCTCGGTCCGAGCCGGCGCTCGCTCTCGAAGCCGAGGGCCTCGACCACCTCCTCGTAGGGCAGGATCACGCCGATGTCGCCGGGCACCCCGCGCAACCGGGCGGCCAACCGCGCCAGCGTCGCCCGCCGACGGACCCGCAGGAAGTCGTGCTGCGCGTCGAGACCGGGCAGCCCGGTCGAGCGCGGCTCGGGCACGGCGCCGGCCCCCGGGCGGAGCCTAGGTGCCCATGCCGGCGGCGGCGGGGCCGGCCACCGGAGCACCCGAGCCACCACCGTGCTCGGAGGACAACAGGCTGCGGCCCGATTCGGGGTCGAACAGGTGCAGGTGGGCGGTGTCGTACCACAGCTCTTGGTCCTGGCCCTGCTTGACCTTGCTGGCCGCCTCGAGCCGCGCCACGATCTGAGTCCCGCCGTGCCCCTGCGAGAGGTCGCCGCCGCCGGCATCCGCAGCCAGTTCCTCCAGCTCGCTCGAGGACACGCGCTCGGATTCGACCACGAAATAGGCGTAGTACTCCGAGCCCATCGATTCGAGCACGTCGATGTGGGTCTTGAACGTGATTCCGTGGGTGCGTTCACCGACCAGCGATGCGTCTTCGAAGTCCTCCGGACGCAAGCCCACGATCACCGAACGCGGCGCGTCGTCGGCCAGGCGCTTCTTCATCTCAGCGTCCAGCTTCACATCGCCGATCGGCAGCTTGAGTGTGTCACCGTCGAGCTCACCGCTGAGGAAGTTCATCGACGGGGAGCCGATGAAGCCCGCCACGAACAGGTTCGCGGGGTGCCCGTAGAGCTCCGACGGCGGGCCCACCTGCTGCAGCACTCCCGCGCGCATCACGGCGATCCGGTCCCCCAGCGTCATCGCCTCGGTCTGGTCGTGGGTGACGTAGATCGTGGTCGTGCCCAGCCGCTGCTGGATCCGGGAGATCTCGGTGCGCATCTGCACGCGGAGCTTGGCGTCGAGGTTGGACAGCGGCTCGTCCATCAGGAACACGCTCGGCTGCCGGACGATCGCCCGGCCCATGGCCACCCGCTGGCGCTGGCCGCCCGACAGGTTGGCCGGCTTGCGCTCGAGGTGGTCGGTGAGGTCGAGGATCCGGGCTGCCTCGTCGACCTTCTTGTCGATCTCCTCCTGCGGGGTCTTGGCCAGCTTCAGGGCGAAGCCCATGTTCTCCCGCACGGTCATGTGCGGGTACAGGGCGTAGTTCTGGAACACCATGGCGATGTCCCGGTCCTTGGGCGCCTTGTCGTTGACCACGGTGCCGCCGATCATCATCTCGCCGTCGGAGATGTCCTCGAGCCCGGCCACCATCCGCAACGCCGTGGACTTGCCGCACCCGGACGGTCCGACGAGGATCATCAGCTCGCCGTCCTGCACGTCCAGGTTGAGGTGCTTGACGGCCTCGTAGCCGTCGTCGTAGCGCTTGGTGACGTCCTTGAACTCGATCTCGGCCATGTCGTGAAGTCTCCTCCTCTATCCCTTGACTGCGCCTGCGGTCAGCCCGGCCACGATACGCCGTTGGAAGAACAACACCAACAGCATGACGGGCACGGTCACCACGACCGCCGCGGCGGCGATGTCCCCGATCGGGACGGTGAACTGCGAGGCGCCCGGGAACTGGGCGATGGCGGCGGGTACGGTCTCCGCGTTCGTCGTCGAGGTGAGCGAGATCGCGAAGATGAAATCGTTCCAGCAGATGATGAAGACGATGATGAAGGTGGTGACGATCCCCGGCATGGCCAGCGGCACGATCACCTTGCGGAACGCCTGGAACGGCGTCGCCCCATCGACCTGCGCCGCCTGCTCGAGCTCCCAGGGGATCTCCCGGAAGAAGGCCGAGAGCGTGTAGATCGACAGCGGCAGCGCGAAGGTCATGTACGGGATGATCAGTCCCGGCCACGTGTCGTACAGGCCGATCTGGCGCCAGAGGTTGTAGAGCGGACCGACCAGCGAGACCTGGGGGAACATCGCCACGGCCAGCGAGACCGCGAGGATCGCGCTCTTGCCGGGGAAATCGAGCCGCGCGATCGCGTACGCGGCGGCGGAGGCCAGCACGACCGCCAGCGCGGTCGAGATCAGCGCGATCCCGATCGAGTTGCGCAGCGCCGTGGTGAAGATCCCCTGGTTGAAGATGTCCTTGTAGTTGGACAGCGTCCAGTGGTGCGGGATGAAGCTCCCGTCGGTGACGGTGGCCCCGGTCTTCAGTGACAGCATCACGATCCAGACCACCGGCACCAGGGCGAACACCAGCACCGCGAGCAGCGCCGCCGACCAGCCAGTCCTCTGCTTGGCCCGAAGACTCATTTCTCTCCTCCCGGCCCGGCTCCGGCCCCGAAGACCTTGATGAACACGAACGCGATCAGCGCCACCAGCAGGAACAGCAGGACCGAGACCGCCGAGCCGAGTCCGAGGTTGAGCCGGTTCAGCAGGGTCGAGTAGTTGAGCATCGAGATCGACTCGGTGCCCTGCGCCCCCTGGCCGAAGATGTAGATCGTGTCGAAGATCCGGAAGGCATCGAGGGTGCGGAACAGCAGCGCCACCAGGATCGCCGGCTTCATCAGGGGCAGCGTGATCCGGACGAAGCGCTGCCAGGTGCTGGCGCCGTCGACCCTGGCCGCCTCGTGCAGCTCGTCGGGCACCAGCGCGAGCCCGGCCAGCAGCAGCAGCGCCATGAACGGCGTGTTCTTCCAGATCTCAGTGATGATGATCGCGACGTAGAGACCGAACTGATGGCTGAGCGGATCGCTGTGGAGCCCGAGCAGCTTGGGGATCCAGCCGCTGTTGAGCGACCAGGCGTACTGCCACGAGTAGGCGGAGACGACCGCCACCACGCCGTAGGGGATCAGCGCTACCGACCGCAACAGGCCCCGCGCGACCAGCGCCCGGTGCATGGCCAGCGCCAGCAGCATGCCCAGCACGAACTGGATCGAGACCGTGACCACGGTGATGAGCGCCGTGTGCCACACGTCCTGCCACCACACCGACGCGCTCAGCACGTGACCGTAGTTGGACAGGCCGATGAACTTGGTGGCGTTCGGGAACCGCAGGTCCGAGCGCTGCAACGAGAGCGCAACCGCGTCGATGATCGGGTACGCGGTGACCGCGATCATCACGATCGCGGCGGGACCGACCAGCAGCATCGCGAGCTTCCGCTCCGAGCGAGTGCGCTCGCTCAGATGGGCGCGCCGCTTCGGGGCCGGGGCCGCGGCGCTCGGGGTGGCTGCGGTGGCGCTCACAGCAGCGCTCCTGAGGACAGTGCCGCCTTGATCTCGCTGCGCAGGGTGCTGACCACGCTATTCGGCTGTATTCCCGAGGTTGGTGAGAGCGCCTTCTGGATGGCCAGCGAGACGTCGGCGTAGGCCGGGGTCTGGGGGCGGATGCCGTAGGTGGCGAGTTGTTGCTTGAGGATCGCGTGGAAGGGATAGGGCTTGGCCAGTGCCGGATCGTCATAGACGCTGGCCAGCACCGGGGGCAGCCCGCCCTTGACCGCGTCGCGCACCTGGTTCGCCCGCTGGGTCAGGCACTCGATCGCCTGGTAGGCCAGGTCCGCGTGCTTGGAGTAGGTGGAAACGCCGAGGTTGTAGCCGCCGATCGAGACGTGCGGCGGGGTGCCCGGGGTCACCGTCGGGAACGGCGCGTAGGCCATGACCTTGAAGATCTTGGGGACATCCTTTTGCGCGGCCGGCCACACGAACGGGTAGTTGATCTCGAACGCCGCCGTCCCGGCCTCGAACGCCGTCCGGGCCTGATCCTCCTGATCGGTGTTGAGCGATGGGTCCGCGGCGGGCGACGTGGCCAGCCGGCGCATGATCGCCGCGGCCAACTCGACCGGATGCCCGACCTCGATCTTCCCGGTCTTGCTCACGATCTGGCCGCCGGCCGAGTCGACGAGCGAGTTGAACCAGACCACCAGGCCTTCGTACTGCGCGCCCTGTTCCTCGATGTAATGCGGCTTGCCCTGCTTGGCCAGCGCGATCGCATCGTTGATCATCTCCGTCCACGTCTTCGGCGGGTTCGGGACGAGGTCCTTGCGGTACCACAGCAGCTGCGTGTTGGAGTTGATCGGCGCCGCGTAGAGGTGGCCCTGGACGGTCGCCGTGGCCACCGGGCCCGCCAGGTCGCCCTGGGTCACCGCGGCGGCCTCCTTGGCCGGCCACGGCCGGATCCACTTGGCGGCCGCGAACTCGGCCGTCCAGTCGACATCCATGGCCAGGATGTCGATCGAGGAGTCCTGCGCCGCGAGCCGGCGCACCAGCGACACGCGCTGCTGATCCGACTGGGTGGAAAGCAGGTTGATCTGGATCTTGTACCGGCCGCCCGAGGCGGCGCTGCACTTGGAGGCCGCGGCGGCGAACGAGCCCGACGGCTCAGGGAACACGTACCAGCTGAGCGTCGGTGGTCCCTTCCCCGAGGATCCACAGGCTGACAGTCCGAGGACGGCCGCTGCGGCGGCCAGCCATGCTGCGATGTGACGCACTACCTCTCCATTCCCTTTGGCCTTTCGGCCTCCTCGGGGAGGGTCCTTACCCACACATCGCGCACACTAATCCAACACCGGACAGAATTGGACAAATGAGCACAAATCCCGGTGGCGCCGTGTACGGGACCATCACCGTCGGCGCCCTGCTGGGGGCCGAGAGCGCGCAGCAGGAGACGTATCTCGAGACCGTCACCGCCGTGATCGTCGCCCTGGTGCTCTACTGGATCGCCCACGCCTACGCCGGGTTCGCCGGCGAGCGTCTGAAAGCAGGCGAGCCGATCACGCCGGCCGGTCTCGGGCGGGCGATGATGCACGAGCTCGGCCTGCTCACCGGCGCGGCCACTCCCCTGCTGGCCCTGGTGGTGTTCGACCTCGCGGGCGCGTCACTGGCCACGGCGATCACGGCCGGGATCTGGACCGCCGCCGCGGTGGTGGTGGTGATCGAACTGGTGGCGGGGATCCGGGCGGAGCTGACCGGTCGGGAGCTGGTCGGTCAGACGGCGCTCGGCGCCCTGCTCGGGTGCCTGGTGATCGCCGTTCACGTGATCCTGCACTGACGTTCGCCTGGCCGCGCCGCTTTCTGAGAGGCTCCCTCCGAACGCGAGATGTTCAGACTGACCCGCAGCACGATCACGAGATAGGAAGTCGCCATGTCCTCCGCAGATGTCCGCCCGGGAACGGGGTCACGCACGATCGCCGACATGATGAGCGCCGCCGGCGCCAAGTACGCGGATCGGCCGCTGGTCCGCCACAAGGTCGACGGCGCCTGGGTCGATGTCAGCTTCGCCGAGGTCGGCGTGATCGTCTCCGAAGTCGGCCGTGGGCTGATCGACCTCGGCTTGGCACCCGGCGAACGGGTGGCGATCCTGGCGAACACCCGCCCGGAGTGGACCTACGTGGATTTCGGGGTCACCAGCGCCGGCCTGGTGGTGGTCCCGATCTATCCGACCAATTCACCTCCGGAGTGCGCCTGGGTCCTCGGCAACTCCGAGGCGCGGGCGGTGATCTGCGAGAACGCGGACCAGCTGGCCAAGGTCCTCGAGGTCCGCGAGCAGCTGCCGGCGCTCGAGCACCTGATCGTGTTCGAACCGGCAAGTGGCGCGATCTCGCTGGCCGAGCTGCGCGAGCGCGGGCGCGGCCGTGCGGAGAGCGAGCTCACCGAGCGGGCGGCGGCCGTCGGTCCGGCCGACCCGTACACGTTCATCTACACGTCGGGCACCACCGGGCCGCCGAAGGGCTGCGTGCTCACCCACGGCAACTACCGGTCGGTCACCGACATGTGCATCGACATCGACGTGTTCGATCCCGATCAACCCGAGTTGACCTATCTGTACCTGCCGCTCGCGCATGCGTTCGCCCTGCTGGTCCAGATCCTGAGCGTCGAGCTCGGCGGCACGATCGCCTACTTCGGCGGGGATACCAAGCAGATCGTGCCCGAGCTGGCCGAGATCAAGCCGACCTACTTCCCCTCGGTGCCCCGCATCTTCGAGAAGATCTACACGCTGGTGACCTCGGGCGCCAACCCGCAGTGGCTGGCCCGGGCGGTCGAGGTGGGTGGGCAGGTGCGCTACGCCGAACTCGCCGGCGATCCGGTTCCGGAGGACGTCCGGGCGGAGTTCCAGCAGGCCGACGAGCTGATGTTCAGCAAGGTGCGGGCCGTGTTCGGCGGCCGGGTACGCCAGTCGGTGACCGGCGCGGCCCCGATCGCCCCGGAGATCCTCAAGTTCTTCTGGGCCGCCGGCGTACCCGTGCTCGAGGGCTACGGGATGACCGAGACCTCGACCACCGCCACCTACTCCACGATCGAGCACCATCGCTGGGGCACAGTCGGCAGGGCGCTCCCCGGCCTCGAGATCCGGATCGCCGACGACGGCGAGATCCTGCTCAAGGGTCCGAACATCTTCGGCGGCTACTACAAGAACGACGACGCGTCGTTCGGCGCGATCGAGGACGGCTGGATGCACACCGGCGATCTCGGGTCGATCGACGCCGATGGCTACCTCTCGATCAATGGCCGCAAGAAGGACATCATCATCACCGCGGGCGGCAAGAACCTGACCCCGGCCAATCTCGAGAACGACATGCGCCAGTCCCGCTGGATCTCCCAGGCGATGATGCACGGCGACCGCCGGCCGTTCCCGGTGATGCTGATCACCCTCGACGAGGAGGAGATCGTCCCCTGGGCGCAGTCCCACGGGATCGAGGACACCTCGATCGCCTCCCTGGCCACCCAGCCGGCCGTGCACGAGCTGATCCAGGTCGAGCTGGACGCGGCCAATCGTGGCTATGCGGGCGTCGAGCAGATCAAGAAGTTCTTCATCCTCGAGCACGACCTCTCCCAGGAGACCGGCGAGCTCACCCCGACCCTCAAGGTCAAACGAAACGTCGTCAACGAGAAGTACGCCGACCGCTTCGACGCGCTCTACAGCTGACGCCGGCGATCTTGCACGCACCGTGATCCCCGGCTAGGGTCGGGGCCATGCCAATCACACCTCAGCAAGCACTCCCGGCGATTCGCCTGGCGATCGGCGCAGGCGCCTACGCGTTTCCCGATCTGACCGGAACGATCTTCGGCTTCAACATCAAGGGCAACCACGAGGCCGTATTCATGGGTCGCCTGTTCGGCGCCCGCGATGTGGCCCTCGGCGTCGGCGTGATGGCCGCCAAGGGCGACGACAAGCGCCTCTGGTGGCAGCTAGGCATCCTCTGCGATGCCGCCGACGCCGCCGCCGGAATCATGGGCCTGAAGGCCGGGGCGCCCAAGCGCGGCAACATCATGGCTACCGCGACGGCGATCAGCGCAGTCGGGATCGGGATCGCTGCGCTGGCTCAGAAGAGCTAGTCGCGCTCCGCGGGCGGTTCGTGACCGCACGCCGCCTGCTCATCGTAATCCTGCTCGCTGGACTGGCGGCGGCCCTCCCGGCCGCCGCCGCCGGCCGGGTGCTGCATACCGTGCTGGAGGACGACGAGCTCTCGCTGTTCGCCCCGCAGCAGCTCGACCAGTACGTCGGCACCCTGCGCTGGCTCGGCGTCGACGAGCTGCGGATCTCGGCCGAGTGGAAGCTCGAGGTTCCCGACCCGACCTCGCCCCACGAGCCGCCGGGCTTCCGCGCCGGAGACCCGAGCTCCTATGACGCCTCGACGGGGATGCAGCTGATCGACCGGGCGGTGCGGGCCGCGGCCGCCGACGGGCTCGGCGTGATCCTCGACCCGGCCTTCTCGGCTCCCCTGTGGGCCGTGCGCAGCCATCGCGCCAGCGGGAGTGCCGCCGACCCCTGGTACAACACCGACATCGACGTCCGCCGCCTCGCCAGCTGGGAGGCGATGCTGGCCCGCCGGTACAGCGGCCGCTACACGCCGGCCGGCGCGGGCGCTCCCCTCCCCCGCGTGGCGACGCTGACCCTGTGGAACGAGCCCAACCAGGACGGTTACCTCGCCCCCCAATGGAACGGCGGCGAGCCGGTCAGCGCCGACTGGTACCGCGCGCTCACCGAGATCGCCTATCCGGCGATCAAGCGTGCCTCGCCAGATACGACTGTCCTGATCGGCGACACCAGCTCGGTGGGCGCCGACGCGCAGGCCGGCAACGGCGGCGTGCCGCCGCTGGCCTTCATCCGGCGGCTGGCCTGCGTCGACGCCCGGCTGGTGCCGGTGACCGACGGAGCCTGCGCCGACTTCCACACCGTGCCGGCCGACGGCTACTCGCAGCACCCCTACGAGCGCAACGCCCCGCCGTGGGTGCCGACGGGCTCCGACGGGGCCGCGATGGGCGACCTGCCCGTACTGCAGGCGCTGCTCGACAAGCTCGTCGCGATGCATCGCCTCGCGCCCGGCGCCGAGAGCCTGTGGCTGACCGAGCAGGGCTACGAGTCAAACGGCCAGCTCTCCGATCGGCCGTGGACCGAGGCCCAGCAGGCCATTCTGAACGCGGACGCCGAATACCTCGCCTGGCGTGACGGGAGCGCCGCGTCGTTCTCGCAGTTCCTGCTGCGCGACACCCGGACCAGCGAGACGCTCGCCGCCCGCGCTCGCTCGAGGAACCCTCACGCGCTGCTGTCCGGGACCTGGACCTCGGGGCTGATGCGCGAGAACGGGACGCCGAAGCCGGCCATGTGGATGTTCCGCTCCCCGGTGGTGGCCCGGATCCTCTCCTTCGCCCCGTTCGCCTCCTGGCTGGCCAGCAGCCCGGCGGGGGCGCCGGCCGAGTTGATCGAGGCGTGGGGCCGCGCGCGTCCGATCAGATCGCCCACGCTGGTGGTGCTCCAGGTCTGCGACGACGGCTCGGGCGTCTACCGGAACGTCGGCCAGGCCAGCACCGACGCCAACGGCATCTTCGACGTGCGGATCGCCGTGGCCGCCAAGACCGACGTCTCGGTGCGGTTCGAGTGGCTGGCGCCGGCCGGCGACTGGCAGACCTCACCGGCCGTAGCCCCTCAGGTGTTTGCGCCCACCTGAGCCCCGAGTAGTTAAATCACGACGATGGCCCGTGAGCAGAAGACAGGCCAAAGCAACCGTCGGCGGACGCTGACCGTCGCCGTCGCCGTCGCCGCGATCCTGCTCGAGGCGATCGGGATGAGGCTCCGTGGGTACCGATTCGGTAGGAACGTAGTCGTGCGGTGCCGGCAAGGTCACGTGTTCACCACGATCTGGATCCCCGGAGCCTCCCTCAAGTCGCTCAAGCTCGGCTGGTGGAGATTTCAGCGCTGCCCGGTCGGCCGCCACTGGTCGCTGGTCACCCCGGTCAGGGAATCCGAGCTGACCGAGGAACAGAAGCGCGTGGCGCGCGAGCACCACGACATCCCGATTCCGTAGCGGGCCCGCGCGGGCCACACGGGGCCGTGCTGCAGGCTCGGGCGTTCGGTGCCGATAGGACCTACAGGGAGCGTTTGGAGCTCGGATCTCCTTGCATCCTGCTGCCCATGCTCTCGGCTCACATCAAGCCACGCCTGTCGGCTATCGCGATTGTCGCGATGCTCGTCGGTATCTCGTTCGAGGCCCTGCACGCCATGTTTGGCCTTGGGGGACATGGGCTTGATGCGGTGACGCAGGATGGGGTCTACACGGCCGTGGAGCTGATCGCGGTCGCCCTGTGCGCCACCCGTGTGCTGCGGCGTCGGGACGATCGAACCGCTTGGGCCTTCATGACCCTGGGTCTGCTGGGCTGGACCGGAGGAGATCTGATCTGGACGATCTGGCTCGACCACGTCGCCAATCCGCCGACCCCTTCGGTCGCCGACGCCCTTTATCTGACGATGTACCCGGCCACATACATCGCCATGATGCTGCTCATCCGCTCCCGCCTTCGCCATGCCGGCGCGGCCCAGTGGCTCGACGGGGCTGTGGTGGGACTGACGATCGCCGCCATTGGCGCGGCGTTGATCTTCTCCACCGTGCTGGCCACCAGCAACGGTCGCTTCATCGCGGTCGCGGTGAACGTCGGCTATCCGCTGGGCGACTTCGGGCTGCTGGTGTTCGTCGTGGTCGCGTTCGCTCTTTCGGGCTGGCGGCCGGAGCGACTTTGGCTGCTCCTGGGCGCGGGCATTGCCGCCTCGGCGCTGGCGGACATCATCTACGTCTACCAGGTCGCCAAGGGAACCTACGTCGCCGGCACGGTGCTCGACACGATGTGGCCCGCTTCGATGAGCCTGTTCGCGCTGGCGGCCTGGATGCCGGCCACCCGCCGGGCCGCCGCCCCCGCTGTGGCCGCCGCCCACACGATCCTGCTCACGCTTTTGGCCGCGGGCGCGGCGCTGGGCCTGCTCGTCTTCTCGGCGCTCAACCAGGTGAACCCGCTGGGCGTCGGACTCGCCGCCGGCGCGCTGCTCGCCGCGACCCTGCGCGCCGGGCTGACCTACCTCGAGAACGTCCAGATCCTGCGCCGTAACGCTCACGAAGCGGTCACGGACGGGCTCAGCGGCCTCGGCAACCGTCGCAAGCTGATGAATGACCTCGAGCACGCCGTCGGTCGCGCGGAGCAGGGCGCCGCGTCGACGCTGGTCTTCTTCGATCTCGACGGCTTCAAGCGCTACAACGACAGCTTCGGCCACGCCGCCGGCGACTCGCTGCTCGCGCGGGTCGGAGCCGCCCTGCAGACCGCGGTGCAGGCACAGGGTCAGGCCTACCGGCTCGGCGGGGATGAGTTCTGCACCCTGCTCGAAGGACGATTCGAGCGCCGGCATCGCTTGATCGTGGGTGCGGCTTCGGCGCTGACGGAACGAGGCAGTGCTTTCACGGTCAGCGCTTCCTTCGGGCTGGCGATCATCCCGGATGACGCCGGCAGCCCCAGCCACGCGCTGCAATTGGCCGACGAGCGCATGTACGCGGACAAGGCCAGATCGAACCGAAACAGCCGCGCCGAGACGCGGAACGTCCTGCTCCAGCTCCTGCGCGAGCGCACGCCCGATCTGCACGAGCACGTCAACGGCGTCGGTCAGCTCGCCGCGGGGGTCGGCCGCACCTTCTCGCTCGATTCAAATGAACTGGATGAGCTGCTCCGCGCGGCGGAGCTGCACGACATCGGCAAGCTCGCGATCCCGGATGAGATCTTGCACAAGGCCGGACCCCTGGACGACGCTGAGTGGGAGTTCATGCGTCAGCACACGATCATCGGTGAGCGCATCCTCAACGCCGCCCCCGCCCTCGGGCCGGTCGCGCACATCGTGCGGGCGACCCACGAGCGCTGGGACGGGCGCGGCTATCCGGACGGTCTTGTCGGTCTGGCCATCCCGTTGGGCGCCCGGATCGTGGCCGTTTGCGACGCCTACGAGGCCATGGTCACCAAGCGCGTTTACCGCGCGGCCCTCCCGCAGTCCGAAGCGATCGCCGAGCTGCGCCGCACCGCCGGCAGCCAATTCGACCCTGCCGTCGTCGAAGCCCTCTGCCGTTACCTGGCCGGCCTCCCGGACGGCGAGCCACGAACCGCTCCGACCGAGCACCCCGAACCGCGTGACCACGCCTCGGAGGCGGACATTCCCAGCCTCCTGGAACCGGCCGATCCCGATCGCGTGACGGCGGTGCTCGAGCCCACGGGCCGGCCCGGCGAGCCCCCCGGGGCGTGGCGGAAAACCTAGGCGACGTACGATCTTCCCGTGGCGGACGGGCGATGATCGAGCTGCTCCTGCCCGACCGCGTCGCGTCGGAGCACACGCGCGTCCTCGATGGCGCGGATGACCTGTTCGCGGAGGAGGCCGCCGCGGTCGATCGCGCCGTGCCCCGCCGGCGCGCCGAGTTCGCCGCCGGACGCCGCTGCGCCCGGCTCGCTCTGGCCCGGATCGGAATCGCGCCCGCGCCGCTGCTGCGCGGCGAGGATCGCGAGCCGATCTGGCCGGACGGGGCGGTGGGGAGCATCACCCACTGCGACGGGTACGTGGCCGCCGCTGCCGCCGCGACCGACGTGATCCGCAGCGTCGGAATCGACGCCGAGGTTCACGCCCCGATTCCCGACGGCGTCCTACACCGGATCGCCGGACCGGCGGAGCTCGAATGGATCGCCACCCGTGACGGCGACGGCGTGTGCTGGGACCGCGTCGTGTTCAGCGCCAAGGAGTCGGTCTACAAGGCGTGGTATCCGCTGGCCCGGCGGTGGCTGGGGTTCGAGGACGCCACGCTCACCTTCGAGCCCGAGCTCGGTACCTTCGCCGCGACGCTGCTGGTGCCGGGGCCGGTGATCGGAGACCAGCCCCTGACCGGCTTCGCCGGCCGCTACCTCGTCCGCGACGGGTTCGTGCTCACGGCGATCACGGTGGAGCACTGATGGGAGCGTCTCCGCGGAAACGCAGCGCCTCCGCGGAAACGCAGCGCCTCCGCGGAAACGCAGCGTCTCCGCGGAAACGCGAGCGCGTCGCTCGGGTCAGCTGCCGGGCGGCTTGTCGAGCAGGACGCCGTAACACCGTCTGACGTGTAGCCGCACGACGAGTCGCTTGGCCTCGATCATCCGCGCGAAGAACGCCGGCTCGTCCTCGACCTTGTCGTAGAACTTGGAGAAGAGCTCGAGGAGCTCCAGGCACGCGTCGTCGCCCGGCGCCTTCGCCACGTCCGAGAGGTCCGCGTCGCCTTCGCCCACGGCAAATGCCCAGAAATGGGACCCCGAGACGTGCAGGGCAGCCCGCGGGTCGCGCTTCAGGACCCGGCCCTTGACCCGGTCGGCAGTGGTCGAGACGCGGGCCACCCGCTGCGCCGCGTCCCATACGTACAGCACGTTGGTCAGGTGTGGGTAGCCGTCACGGGTCACGACGGCCAGGATCCCGCGGTCGTTGGCCGCGATCAGATCGAGCAGCTGCTGTTCGTCAGACACGTGCTTTCACACCTCGTTCGAGAATTCGAGAACCGGGTTAGCCTCCCGGGAATGAGTGATTCTCCCAGCGACCCAGGCCCGAGTCCCGCCCCGGCGTCGCTGCCGCTCCCGCTCCCGCTCCCGCTCCCCGAAGGGTTCCTCGTCGGACACGCGACCCGCCCGCCGGGAGACACCGGCTGCACCGTGGTGATCTGCCCCCCGGGGACGCGCGGTGGCGTCGATGTGCGGGGCGGCGGGACCGGAACCCGCGAGCTCGAGCCGCTGTCCCCGCTGGCCAACGCCGAGGGTCCCACCGCCGTGCTCCTGACCGGCGGGAGCGCGTTCGGCCTGGCGGCCGCCGACGGCGTCGTGCGCTGGCTGGAGGAGCGCGGGCTGGGACGCGAGACGCCGATCGGCGTGATCCCATTGGTACCGACGGCGGTGATTTTCGATCTCTCTGCGGGCGAAGCCGGCGGGCGACCCGGACCCGAGGAGGGCTATGCCGCATGTCAGGCGGCCCGTCCCGGAGTTCCCGAGCGCGGGCGGGTCGGCGCCGGCGCGGGCGCGGCGGTGGGCAAGCTGCTCGGCCGCGAGCGCGGGATGCCTGGCGGCGTCGGCTATGCCGCGATCCAGCTCACCGACGGCGTGAGCGTCGCCGCGATCGCGGTGGCCAACGCCGTCGGCGACGTGCTGGCCGAGGACGGCAGCGTGCTCGGCGGGCCACGCGGCGAACACGGAGAGCCGCTGCGCACCGCGGATCTCGTGCGGCAGATGCCTTTGCTCCCGGACTGGGCAACCCGCTCCGGGCAGAGCACCACGCTGGTCTGCGTGTGCACCGACGCGCCCCTCGACAAGCGCAGCTGCGGGATCATCGCCCGGGTCGCCAGCGCCGGGATCGCGCGGGCGGTCGACCCGGCCTTCACCCCCAGCGACGGCGACGTCGCCTTCTGTCTGTCCTCGGCGGCTGCCCCGCCACCCGAGCCAGGCCCGGCCAACTCCTGGCGGCTGACCGTGCTCGGCACGGTCGCCGCCACCGTCACCGCGGCGGCGATCAGGGACGCGATCCGCGCAGGCGTCTTTTGACGAACTTCCTCGGTGAAGGGTGAGGCCCTGCGGCGCGCGGCACGCTGGGTGGACTCGAATACTCGAAGTTCGGCGTTGCCTGCACCCCCCAGGTGCAGAGCGCGCCGAAGTTCGCTCGCCAGGCGACCGCGACGAGCTTGCTTTCGGCGCGGGGACCGCGATTCAGTCCTACGCGCGCAGCTCGTATGGCCCCGGGTCGAAGGCGCGCAGCGCCCGGCGGAACTGCCAGGTGTAGCCGGGCCAGATGATCGACGTGCCGCCGTCGGGGTCGAGGTACCAGCTGCCGCAGCCGCCCGAGGTCCAGACGGTGTCGCGCAGCCGGCGGCGCAGTTCGTCGTTGAAGGCGGCCTGCGCCTCGGGACGGACGTCGATCGAGGCGATCCCGTCGCGCTCGAGCGTCTGCAGGCAGTCGACGATGTACTCGATCTGCGCCTCGACGTAGAGCAGTGCGGAGGTATGGCCGGTGGCCGTGTTCGGGCCGAGCAGGATGAAGTAGTTCGGGTATCCGGCGACCGTGGTGCCGAGGTAGGCCTCGCGGGCCCGCGACCACCGCTCGGCCAGGGTCACGCCATCCCGTCCGCGCACCGGGTCCGCGGCGTGGAACGGCTGAAACCCGGTGCTGAGGACGATCGTGTCGACGGGATGTTCGGCGCCGTCCTCGGTGATGATCGAGGTCGGAGTGATCCGGTCGATCGAGCTGGTGATGACCTCGACGTTCTCCCGCGTGAGCGCGGGGTGGTAATCGTCGGAGACGATGATCCGCTTGCAGCCCATGCGGTAGGTCGGGGTGAGCTTCTGGCGTAGGTCTGGATCGCGCACCTGCGCGCGTAGCCGGGTGCGGGCGATCCTCTCGGCGAGCGCCGTCCGTGAGGGGCGCTGGAGCATCGAGCCGATCAGCTCGCGGTACCAGTACTGCCGTTCCCTGACCAGGCGCTGCAGCGCCGGCCAGCGGCGGTAGGCCCAGTGCTCGACCGGCGTGATCCGCCGGTTCATCCGCGGGAAGGTCCACGGCGGCGTGCGCTGGAACACCAGCAGCCGGCCCACCAGCGGCTGGATCTCCGGGATCACCTGCGCCGCCGAGGCGCCGGTGCCGATCACCGCCACGCGCTCGCCGGCTAGATCGTGCTGATGGTCCCAGGCCGCGGAGTGAAAGCAGGCGCCGGCAAACGTCTCCAGGCCGGGGATGTCGGGCGTTGACCGCTTGCTCAGCGGACCGATCGCGGAGACCAGGAACTGCGCCTCGAGCGGACCCGCCGAGGTCTCCACCAGCCAGCGCCGGCGCGCGTCGTCCCAGTCGGCCCCGGTGACGTCGTGGCCCAGGCGCACGCGCTCGAGCACCCCGAACTCCTCCGCGCAGTCGCGGATGTAGTCCCAGATCTCCCGCTGCGGCGCGTACACCCGGCTCCAGTCGGGATTCGGCGCGAACGAGTACGAGTACAGATGCGATTGCACGTCGACCGCGCAGCCCGGATAGCTGTTGTCGCGCCAGGTCCCGCCGACGTCATGCGAGCGCTCGAGAATCTCGAAGTCGTCGATCCCCGCCTGCTGCAGCCTGATCCCCATGCCCAGCCCGGCGAAGCCGCTGCCGATGATCGCGATCCGCACCGTCCGGCGCGGCGCCGAAGCGGCTTCGTTGCCACTCGATGCCCTGGCCGCAGTTGTGCCCACCCGCGTCCCTCCTTCCGCCTCGCGTCGAACCCGGGGGTAGGTTATCCGAGAGCTTTGGCGCTCAGCGCGCGCCATGCGCCCGCTCGGCGCCAAAGTTCATCGTACGTCTCGGTGTGCAGCAGTTCGGCTAGAACGACTCAAGGCGCCGGAAGTCGACCACGAGCGATTTCGGCGGCGGCGCGGATACGTTTACGGGAGCTGCACCGTTTCGCCGCCGTGACCATCCGTGGTGTCCTTATAGCCCTGTGCCGCGTGCTGCGACCGCAGCTTGGCTAGCGCCGCTGCGGAGGGCGGCGGAGGTCCAGGTCCCATCGGTCCGGAGACACGAGGGGCCAGGTCTATGCCTGGCCCCTGTGTCCTGCATGGATCACCACTACCTACATACGTCCCAGGACTTATTAGTGTCTGCCTGGGTGGCGCGACACTCCCGACCGCCGGGGCTGGCCGCCGACCACAGGATGGCCGGCGCGGAACCCGACTGAGCGCTTGCGCGCTCCGGCCGAGTGGGCAATCCGCCGGACCCCGGAGTCTACCGAGGCGTCGGCTCGTTCTCAGGTCAGCGGGGCGACCGTCAGGGCAGCCGGCCCGACCAGCGGGCCGAGCCGGCCACCGCCGCCAGCAGCAGCACGACGCCGGCGATCGCGAACTCGTAGGTGACCTCGTGGCGCCGGACGACGCTGCCGAGCTGGCTGCCCAGGTGTCCGTAGATCGCGCTGACCTCGTCCGAGCTCTGGGCGTCGAACGCCTTCCCGCCGGACACGCGGGCGATCTGGCCCAACAGCTGCGGATCGGGCGGCACCAGCACCGGCGGGGCCAGCGGGTCGGGGTTGGGCAGGGTCCCGTTGGGGGTGCCCAGCGCGATCGTGTAGACGGGAATCCGCTCCTGCCCGGCCAGCCGCGCCACGGCGACGGCGTTGACACCGGCATTGGCGGCGCCGTCGGAGAGCAGGACGATCGCCGAGGGCGGATGCTTGCGGTTGGCGCCGCGCAGCAGTTGCAGCGCCAGCTCGAGGGCGTTGCCGGTCGCGGTCGACCCGTTGGCCGACTGCCCGTCGATGATCGCCTTGGCCGCCGCGTGGTTGGTGACCGGACCCTGGACGGCGTCCGGCGAGGTGGAGAAGGCGACGGCGCCGACCCGGACCTTGCTGGGGAGCTTGTCGATGAAGCTGTCGGCGGCCTGCTCGGCGGCGGCCAGCCGGGTCGGCTGCACATCGTTGGCCGCCATCGAGCCCGAGTGGTCGGTGACCAGCATGATCGACGCCTGATCGACCGCGACTCGATACGTCGTCCGCGGCCTGGCCAGGGCGATCGCCAGCGCCGCCAACGCCAGCAGCGCCAGCGCCGTCGGCACATGTCGCTGCCAGGACGACGACGTTCCGGCGGCCAGGCGCAGGGAGGGGAGCGCGGTGAACCGGATCGCGTAGCGCCTGGCCCGACGCTGGGCGAAGACGTAGGCGGCCAGCGCGATCGGAACCAAGCCGAGCGCCAGCAGCCAGACGGGCGAGGCAAAGCTCACGAGCACCGCCTCAAGCGAGATCGCCTCACGAGAGCCGCCTCACCAGAGCCGCCTCACGACCGGAGCTGGCGGCCGAGCGCGGACAGCCAGTCCTCGTCGGTGGACAGCGTGACGTGCTTGATGCGCAGGCGCCGCAGCTCGCCGGCGACGACCTTGCGCCGCTCGCGCTCGAGCTCGGCGAAGCGCTCGCGCAACCGCCGGTTCGAGGTGTTGACCTCCAGGCGCGCACCGGTCTCGGGATCGATCACCGCGAGGTGTCCGACGGCCGGCAGCTCGCCTTCGCGAGGATCGACGATCTCCACTGCCAGCACCGCGTGGCGCACGCGCAAGGAGCCGAGCGGACGCTCCCAGCCCTGCTGCTCGCGGAAGTCCGAGACGACCACGGCGAGACCGGGCTGACGGGCCAGGCGCCCGACCCGGGAGAGCGCGTCGCCGAGGGCCGCGGGCTCGTGCTCGCCGTCGCGGGCCACCCCTTCGGCCAGGGTCCGGCGCAGCGCGACGATCGCCGGCTTCGAGCCGCGCGGCGGGAGCACGCGCGGCTGGCCGGCGCCGAACGCGACCAGCGCGACGCTGCCCGTCCGGCGCACGCCGAGGCGCCCGAACACCATTGCCACCCCCTCCGCGACGTCGGCCTTCAGCCGCCGGGCGGTGCCGAACGCCATCGAGGGCGAGACGTCGAGCGCGATCCAAGTGGTCAGCGCTCGGTCGGGGACATGCAGCCGCACGTGAGGCTGGCCGGCGCTGCGCGCGGTGGCCGCCGGATCGATGTGGCGCACGTCGTCGCCGACCTCGTAGGGCCGAAGCTGGGCCAGCTCGATGCCCAGGCCGATGCCCGAGGCGCGACGGTCGCCCGGCAGCGTGCGCGCGACCAGCCGGTTGACGCCGATGTCGAGCGCGTCGACCAGCGCCTGCGGCACCGGGCCGGGACCCTGCCGCGCGGCGGGCGGCTCCAGCAGTGCCGGGCTCACGCCCCGCGCACCTCGCGCGCCGCGCCCTCCTGCACCACGCCGGTGGTGAATTCCCTCGGGCGGGTCAGGCTGCCGGCTCCGGGCTCGGGTACCGCCGCCACCACGCGGTCGATCACCTCGTCGGCGGTCACGCCCTCGCTGAGGGCGTCGTAGGACAGCACGATCCGGTGGCGCAGGACGTCGGCGGAGAGATCGCGGATGTCCTCGATGACGACGTGACCGCGGCCGCGCAGCAGGGCGAGCACGCGCGCGGCCTGGACCAGTCCGATCGGGCCGCGGGGACTGGCCCCGAACTCGATCAGGCCCGCGGCGTCCGGCAGTCCATAGTTACCCGGGTGGCGGGTGGCGTCGGCCAACGCCACCGCGTAGCCGATCGCGTCGCGATCGACGAGCACGCCGTGGGCCGCTGCCGCGTAGCGGGTCAGCTCGGCCAGCGACAGGCACTTGCGCACGGCGGGCGGCTCGGCCAGGCTGCGACCGACGACGGCGGCCTCCTCGCCGACGGAGGGGTAGTCGACCAGGATCTTCATCAGGAAGCGGTCGACCTGCGCCTCCGGCAACGGGTAGGTGCCCTCGGATTCGATCGGGTTCTGGGTGGCCATCACGATGAACGGCAGGGGCACCTTGTGGGTGGTCCCGCCGATCGTCACCTGCTGCTCCTGCATCACCTCGAGCAGCGCCGACTGAACCTTGGCCGGAGCCCGGTTGATCTCGTCGGCCAGCAGGAAGTTCGTGAACACGGGGCCGAGCTCGGTGTCGAAGCCGCCGGTGGCGGGCTTGTACACGCGCGTGCCGACAAGGTCGGCGGGAACCAGGTCGGGCGTGAACTGCACCCGGCCGTAGCTACCGCCGAGCACCGCCGCCAGCGTCTTCACGGTCAACGTCTTGGCCAGTCCGGGGACGCCCTCCAGCAGCACGTGGCCGCCGGCCAGCAGGCTGACCAGCAGCCGCTCGAGCATCGCGTCCTGTCCGACGATCACCCGTTTGATCTCGTAGAGCGCCTCCTGCAGCGCCTCGCGGGCTTCCTCGCGTAGCTCGAGGGTTTGCTCGTTCTCCATCATCCGTTACTCCTAAATCAGTCGGCCGAACCAGCGCAGGGACAGGGCGCCGCCGAGCAGCAGCAGCACCAGTCCCGCCCCGGCGAAGCTGGCGGTTATCTGTTGTTTGACTGTCTTGTGTCCGATCTGGGCGGCGAGATGGGCGTAGACCGCGCGGAGTCCGCTCAGGTTCTGGGCCGTGAAGGCCTGGCCGCCCGAGAGCCGCCCGATCTGCTGAAGCTCGCTCGGGTCAAGCGGGACCGGGACCTTGGTCGACCGCGATCCATGCCGGACGCTGATCGTGCCGTGGCTGGTGCCCAGGGCGACGGTGTAGATCGGGATGTGGGCCCGCGCGGCCTGGCGCGCCGCCGCCAGCGGGTCGGCGCCGTTGGTCGAGGTGCCGTCGGAGAGCAGCACGATCGCGCCCGGGATCCGCTTGCCGGAGGGCGAGCGCAGGCCCGAGAGCACGCTGACCGCCGAATTGATCGCGTCGCCGATCGCGGTGTGGCCACCCACGCGTAGCTGAGTGAGCGCCTCGATCGTCAGGCCATGGTTGGTGCTCGGCGTCTGCAGCACGGCCGGCCGTTCGTTGAACTGCAGCAGCCCCACGCGGACCGACCCGGGGACGCTCCGGGTGAACGCCTGGGCCGCCCGCGCCGCCGCCACCAGACGCGAGGGCGGCACGTCGGTCGACGCCATCGAGCTGCTGACGTCGTTGGCCAGCATCACCGCGCCGTCGGTAACCGGCACGGCGACGCTGCGCTGGGGCCGGGCCGCCGCCACGATCAGCACGATCACCGCGAGCGCGAAGGCCAGCATCGGAGCGTGCCGGCGCCAGCCGGGGCCCACGGGCGCGACCGAGGGGCGCAGCGGCTCGGTCACGAACGCCCGGGCCTCCGCCCCGCGCCGGCGCGCCAGCCCGGAGTACCACCGGAACAGCAGCGGGATCGCCAGCAGCGCGATCAGGACCAGCGGTGCGGCAAAGCTCATGGGTAGCTGGCGGGCCGCGCGGTGAGAGTGGCCGGCAGGGTGAACGACACCGGTCCGCGCCCGATCTGGAGCTTCACCTTGTCCCCGGCCCGCAGCCGGGCCAGCGCCGCATCGACGTCGCCGGGCGAGCTCACCGACTTGCCGTTGACGCCGAGGATCAGGTCACCGACGCCCACTCCGGCGCGATCGGCCGGACTCCCGGGCGTGACCCCGGCGACCAGCACGCGATTGACCGGAAGGCTCTCCATCTGGAGTCCGAGCCACGGCGTCGAGGCGTTCACCGCAGCGGGCCCGGAGCCTCCTCCGGATGAGTTCAGCGCGATGGCACCGCCGACGATCACCAGCGCCGCCAGCGCGACCAGAAGGGCCAGCCGGCGCTGGCGGGGACGGAGCCTCAGATCACCGAGGCGTGCGCCCAGCGCGCGGACGGCCGCGAGCGTCCGGGTGAGACGCGAGGGCGGCCGGGGCGGGGGCGGAGCAACCGGCGCGGGCTCAGCCGGCGCCGGCGCGGGCAACGGGACGTTGGCCCGGTCCGCCGCTGCCGAGGCGGAGTCACGCTCCCAGTCGCCGGACCAGAGATGCTTGGGTGAGCTCATGTGCTGGCAAATCTAGGCCAGGTCTGTATGAGGTTCTTAAGAGGCTTGGATCGCGCCGCCAGGGGCGATCCGGTCCCCAGTGCCCTAGTCCCCGGCTCGCAGCGAGACTATCGAGGCGGGGTTGATGCCGACCAGTGAGCCGCTGACCTTGTCGGTCAACCAGGCGATCTGCATGATCGAGCCGCGCGACGCCGCGATGATGATCGCCTCGACCTCCTGGGGCGAGCCGCTGACCTCGTAGCGGTCGCCGGTGATGAGAGCTATCTCGGTGCTTTCCAATTGATCAGGGCCCGCCTACGCGGGGCTCGACGCGACCGCCGGCTCTGGACTGACCGCGATCCGGCCAGCCAGCAGCCTATCGATCACCGCCCAGGCGGCGTAAAGGAGTGACCCGAAGGTGGCGGTGACCGTGAGCAGCACGCCGGCGGCCGCGGCGGTGGCCACTCCGTGAGCGCCCAGGATCAGCACCGTCGCGGCGGCTCCCAGGCTCGGTCCGATCGGAAGCTGGCCGAGCGTGAACATGGCGATCAGCAGCGCGATCGCGTCGAGCAGCGAGATGTGGGCGCCGATCCCGCGCAGCACGAAATAGTTACGGGCGATCTGGCAACAGATCGACACCAGCACCAGCATGATCATCCGTTCGCGACCGCTGCGCATGACCGCCAGACCGGACCACAGCCCGACTCGGCGCCGCTGCGATACGCGCCGTAGGCCCAGCACCGCGCCGAGGGCGAGGGCGACCGCAATCACCGGAACCCACCACGGCGCGCCGATGGCGCTGACCAGGGTGAAGGAGAAGATGGCGGCCAGCGCGACCTCGACGCTGATGATCGGAACCTCGGCCGCCAGCAGCGCCGGGACCCGGGGGCTGGTGTCGGGAGCCGAGCGCCGCAGCGAGGTCAGTCGCGCGGCCAGTCCGAGCGAGCCGTTGAGCACGCTGGCCAGGTAGCCGACGCCCGCCGACCTGTACAGGATCCGGCGGCTGACGGTGGCCCCGGTGGCGCGGACACAGACGTGCCAGGCCTCGGTCCGGGAGAGCAAAGCGACGATCTGGAGCAGCACCGCCAATACCAGGAGCCAGAGGGGAAGGGCGTGCAGGGCGGTGGTGAACTGCCCGCGCCGGCCCGCGAGTACCACCACGAGCGCGCTGGTGACGGCGGCCATCCCCAGGACGCTCAGCAGCGCCCGCCGTCGCAGCGAGAGCGATCGCCGGCAGGATGGATCGGCCTGTACCACGGTCCCCCTGGTCAGCTGGCCTTGCCGCGCCGGGGTGGCTTGGGCTCGGCCGGTGGGGCAGCCGCCGCCTTGGCCCGGCGATCGGCCGCCTCTTGCTTGAGCACAGCCTGCTTACCGGACACGGCCTCCATCTGCGCCTGGCGCCGCTCGGCCGAGGTCGGGCGGTGTTTGGTCGGCTGGACCGACACGGTCACTTTTCGCTTTGCTGCCATCACTGCCTCCTTCATTGATCCTGCGTCCCGGTTCGCGCGCCCGTCCGCCGAGCCAGAACAGCCTGGCCCGGGGATCAGCGCCCCGCGATCACGCCGCGGTCTTGCCCGGGAGCACTCGCCGACAGGCCGGCTCGACCTTCGGTTCCGGGAATGCGGAGCTGGGCTCCGGCCCGATTAATGTCGCGGTAGCCATGGCTAACCGCCTCTCTGTGCTCATCCCAATAAGGGTGTCGCCCCGAAAGCGAGAAGAGCAGGACTAACCGAGCGCACTGACCAACGTACCACACCCCCAAGCCGACAACTCCGCCTTGGCCCCACCGGGTCAGGCCTCGAGCGCCGCGCTCGTCTCGAGCCAGGCGGTCTCGAGCCGCTCCCGCTCGGCCAGCAGCGCCTCCAGCTCGGCCGACAATTCGCCCAGCCGAGCATGGTCGGTGGCATGCCTCGCCATCTGCTCGTGCAGCGACTGCTCGAGCTCGGCGCTGCGCTCCAGCGCACGCTCGAGCCGTTGGACCTCCTTGCGCTCGGCGCGCAGCGAGGCCCCGGCCTGGCGCCGGACGCGCGCCGACGCCTCGCGGGGCGCTCCCGCGCCAGCACCCGCGCGAGCACCCGCGATCGCTCCCGCACCGTCGCCCGTGCGCGCAGGTGCCACCGCGACCGGGGTCCGCCGCAGCTGGAGGTATTGGTCCATCCCGCCGGGCAGGTGCCGGAGCTCGCCCCCGCCGGTCAGCGCGAACACGTCGTCGGCCACCCGCTCCACGAAGTAGCGGTCGTGGCTGACCACCACCAGCGTCCCCGGCCAGCCGTCGAGCAGATCCTCGAGCGCGGTCAGCGTGTCGATGTCGAGGTCGTTGGTGGGCTCGTCGAGCAGCAGCACGTTGGGCTCGGCCATCAGCAGCCGCATCAGTTGCAGTCGCCGCCGCTCGCCCCCGGACAGGTCGCGAACGAACGTGCGGGCGCCGTCGCCGCGGAAGCCGAAGCGGTCGCACAGCATCCCCGCGGTGATCTCCTGCCCGTCGCTCAGCGTGGCGCGCCCGCGCACCGCCTCGAGTGACTCCAGCACGCGCAGATCCCCGGGAATCTCGACCGTGTCCTGGGACAGATGGGCGAGACGGACGGTCTGACCGCGCTGAACCGCCCCGCTGTCCGGCTCGAGCTCGCCGCTCAGGACCCGGAGCAGACTGGTCTTGCCCGATCCGTTGGCGCCGACCAGCGCGAGCCGATCGCCGGGCCCGAGGCGCCAGGTCAGCCGGTGCAGCACGTCCTGGCCGTCGAAGCCGAGCGACACGGCTTCGGCTTCCAGCACCTTGTCGCCGAGCCGAGCGCCCGCGAAGCGCAGCAGCTCGGCCCGGTTGCGGACCGGCGGCTCGTCGGCGATCAGGGCGTTGGCCGCCTCGATCCGGAACTTCGGCTTGGCCGTGCGGGCGGGCGGACCGCGGCGCAACCAGGCCAGCTCCTTGCGCACGAGCTGGCGGCGGCGGTCATCGCGCGCGGTCTGCTGCCGGTCGCGCTCGGCGCGAGCCAGCACGTACGCCGCGTAACCGCCCTCGCCGGCGTGGATCGCCCCGTCGGACACCTCCCAGGTCGCGCTGCAGACCTGATCGAGAAACCAGCGATCGTGAGTCACCACCAGCAGCGCCCCGCGTCGCGCGGCCAGGTGCCCGGCCAGCCAGGAGATCCCCTCTACGTCGAGGTGGTTGGTGGGCTCATCCAGGAGCAGCAGCTCGGGGCGGTCGAGCAGCAGGCGAGCCAGCGCGATCCGGCGCCGCTCGCCACCGGAGAGCCCGGCCAGGGCCGTGTCGATGCCGTCGGGGAAGCGACTGAGCTCGACTCCGCCCAGGAGCCCGTCGAGCACCTCGCGGAACGCGGCGTCGCCCGCCCACTCGTGCTCGGCCCGGTCCCCGACCAGGGCGTCGCGGATCGTGCCGCCCTGACCGAGATCGTCGGCCTGGGTCAGCAGGGCCAGCCGCAGGCCGCCGACTCGGATGATCGTCCCGGTGTCCGGGAGCTCGACTCCGGCGATCAGGCGCAACAAGGTCGACTTGCCCTCGCCGTTGCCGCCGACCACGCCGATCCGTTCGCCGGCGGACACGCCCAGCGTGATCTGGTCCAGCACCGTCCGGCTGGCGTAGCCCTTGACGACGGCGTTCAGGTTTACGAGGTTCCGAGGGGGCATCGCGATCCGAGCCGACGCGGCGCCAGCCCGAGGTTAAGTGTCGCTCTTGCCCTTGGCGGCGGTCTTGCTCTTGCCGGTGGTCTTGCCCTTGGCGGCGGTCTTGCCCTTGGCGGCGGTCTTGGTCTTGCCCTTGGTCCCGTTCTTGTTCTTGCCCTCGTCGTCGTCGTCCTCGTCCCCGAGCAGCTCGCGCTTGAGCACCTTGCCGGTCGGGTTGCGGGGCAGCTCGTCGAGGAAGGTCACCTCGCGCGGGACCTTGTAACGGGCCAGGTTGGCCTTGACGTGCTCCTTGAGGTCGTCCTCGGTGGCCTTCTTGCCGGACTCGAGCACCACGAACGCGTGCAGGCGCTGGCCGAACTTCTCGTCCTCGACGCCGATCGCGGCGGCCTCGGCGACCGCTTCGTGGCCGGCCAGCACGTCCTCGACCTCTTTCGGGAACACGTTCTCGCCGCCGGAGACGATCATCTCGTCGTCGCGCCCCTGCACGAACAGCCGGTCGGCCTCGTCGAAGCGGCCGACGTCGCCGCTGGCCATCAGCCCGTCGATCCGGTCCTTGTCGCCGCCGCCGGTGTATCCGGCGAACAGCATCGAGTTGCCGACGAAGATCCGCCCGGTCTCGCCCTGGGGCGTCGGCTGGCCGTTTTCGTCGTACAGGCGCACGATCGAGCCGCGCGCCGGTTTGCCCGCGGTGCCCGGCGCGGCGCGCATGTCCTGCGGCGTGGCCAGCGTCGCCGCCGAGACCTCGGTCGAGCCGTAGAGGTTGTAGAGGTTCTCCCCAAACTCGTCCATCCACCGGTTGGCCAGGTCCCCGGGCAGCGCCGACCCGCTCGCGCAGACCGCCTTCAGCGCGCCGGTGTCGTACTTGCGCCGGGTCTTCTCGGGCAGCTCGAGGATCCGCTGCAGCATCACCGGCACGGCGACCAGCACCTCGCAGTCGTATTCCGCGATGTCGGCCAGGCACTGCTCGGGGTCGAACTTGCGGCGCAGGATGAACGTCGAGCCCAGCGCCATCCCCAGCGCGAAGTTCGAGAATCCCCAGGCGTGGAACAGGGGCGCCGCGATCCTCACCCGCTGGCCCTCGTGCAGCGGGATCCGCTCGAACATCGCCGCCGCCGGGTCGAGCGTCTTGGCCATGTCCCCGCGCTGCGCCCCCTTCGGCGTCCCGGTGGTACCCGAGGTGAGGATCGTCACCTTGCCGGTCCGCCCGGGTGCCGAGGGCGCGGACGGATCGCCGTCCCTGACCAGCGACTCCAGCGTGCGCTCGTCGGGATCGTCCTCGTCGTGCCAGGCCACGAAGCGCATGCGCTTTGAACCGGCTCCGTCGGCCAGTTCGGCGAACTCCTGGTCGTAGATCAGCGCGGCCACCTCCTCGCGCTTGCACACCTCGGTGATCTGGGGCCCGCTGAAGGACGTGTTGAGCAGCAGCACGTCGGCGCCGAGCTTGGCCACCGCGAACAGCCCGTCGAGGAAGCCGCGATGGTCGCGGCAGAGCAGGCCGACGCGGTCGCCCTCGCTGATGCCCTCGTCGGCCAGCGCGTTGGCGATCGCATTGCTGCGCCGGTCGACCTCGGCGTAGGTCAGCGTCCCGATCTCATCGATCATCATCGGGCGATTGCCATGACGGATCGCGCCGACGATCACGCCGGTGGCCGTCGACGCGCCCCAGCGCGCCCCGGCCAGGGCGATCCGGGCGATCTTGTCGGGGCGCATCGGGGCGACCAGTCCGGCCTGCGCGAGGATGCCGACGTTGACCGCCTCGTGCGCCAGCCGCTCCAGCGGGCCCGGGCCATCGGCGGCCGGGGGGTCGGTGCCCTCGAGCTCGCGCTTGACCTCCTGTAACGATTCGCGGACGCTCGAGGAGACCATCCGCGCGGAGAGGACCTCGGCGATCGAGCCGAGGATGACCCCCGGGGCGTTGTATGACATCCGCAGCTCCACCTTGACCTTGCCCGAGCCGGCGTCGCGCAGGCGGATCCTGCCGCGCTGCTCGATTCCGGTCACGCTGGTCCAGGAGATGTCGCGACACTCGTCGTACTCGATCACCTCGACCAGGCCGCCGACCTCAGCGGAGCCGACGTGCAGCCGCACCCGGTAGCGAGCCCCCAGTCCGCGTTCGACATCCTCGTTCTCCGGCTCGAAGCTGGTCACCCAGCTGAGCACGCGGGGGTAGTTGGCCGGGTCGGCCAGGAGCTCCCAAGCCGCCTTCCGATCGGCGCCGATCGTGATGCTGTCTTGGACCCTCACCCGATCACCGGTAGTCGCCGTTCCTCGGACAGCGCGGTGAGCACGTCCTGCATGCTCTCGAGCAGGTCGCTGGCGATCTCCTTGACGTCGGGGTCCTTGCCGTAGCGCTCCTCAAGGTCGATCTTGGGCAGCACTTGAATCGTGATCTTGGCCGGCAGCGGAAGGTGGCCGAAGACGCCCGGCATCAGCCCGAACGGCAGCCCGAACATGATCGGGAGAGTCTTCAGCCGGAGCATCTTGTCCACCCGCGTCAGCTTGGCCAGCCGGGCGCCGCGGCTGAGGAACAATGCAGTCTCCTGACTGCCGATCGAGACGACCGGCTGGATCGGGACACCGAGCCGCAGCGCCAGCCGGATGAAGCCGGTCCGCCCGCCGAAGTCGACCTTCCCCGAGTCCCAGCTCGGCCGGAACACCTCGTAGTCGCCGCCCGGGTAGACGAGCACCGCGGCGCCGGATTTCAGCGCCAGCTCGGCGTTGTTGGGATCGGCGGCGACCGTCCCGTAACGGCGCACCATCGGGCCCAGCGGCGGCAGCATCACGCCGTTGTGGGCGAGCTGGTAGAAGGTCCGCTCGACGCCGAAATAGGTGCTGAAGGCCAGCACGAACACGAACAGGTCGGGCGCCATCATCCCGCCCGAGTGGTTGCCGACCAGCAGTACGGGCCCCTCGCTCTGGATGTGGTGCAGGCCACGGACGTCGGCCCGGAAGTAGAGGCTGGCCAGCGCCCACAGGCCCGGCAACGTCTCGCGGATGTAGTCGGTGTCGCGCTCGTCGAGGTCGGCGGCGGGCACCAGGCTCCCGACCCGCCGGGTCACCGCACCGACCGCGCCGGAGAGCAGTCCGGCCGCTCGGGATGCTCCATTTGAGGGCACGAGTTCGCCTAGCACCCGGTCACCGGGCGGTGCTCCGATCTCCTCATGTACTCGTCAGTACCCGCGTTTGCTCCGCGGAAATCCCGGCTTGCGCGCGAGGGCTCGCGGTAACCCTCGTCCCGTGCTTGGGCGAGAGGGTCACGTTGCGGCGGATCGGGCGCTCGGCGTCCGGGCTGGCCGCGGACAGCCGCCGTCCACGGATGATCGCGCCGAGGACGACGCGCATCTCCATCTCGGCAAAGGCGGCGCCGAGACAGCGCCGCACGCCGCCGCCGAACGGCACCCAGCCGTACGTGGTGGGCGGCGCCTCGAGGAACCGCTCGGGGCGGAACTCCAGCGGTTCTGGATACAGATCCGGCCGGGTATGGGTCAGCCAGATCGCGGGCGTCACGTCACTGCCGACCGGCAGCGTGTAGCCATCGACCCGCAGCTCGGAGTTCAGCCGGCGCCCGGCCAAGGGCACCACCGGCCGCAGCCGCAGCGACTCCTGGATCACGGCGCGGAGGTACCGGTCCTCCCCGCCGTCGTCGATCTCCGCGGTCAGGCGCTCGAGCACGAGCGGGTGACGCAGCAGCAGATCGATCGTCCAGGCCAGCGCCGTGGCAGTCGTCTCGTGGCCGGCCAGCAGCAGGGTCAGGAGCTGGTCGCGGATCTCCTGGGCGTCCATCTCGCCGCCGTCCTCGAACCGGGCCAGCGTCAGCATCGAGAGGATGTCGTCACGCTCGGCGGCGGCCGGATCCCGGCGGCGCTCGGCGATCTCGGCCAGCAGCGCGGCGTCGATCTGCTCCGCCTGCTGACGCAACGCAACGAGCGGGCCGGAGCGCCCGAACCGCCGGGCCAGGAGAATCTTCAGCTGCAGCCGCGAGGACGACGTGGCCCCGAGCAGTCCCGGCAGCAACCCGCGCAGACGCTCGCGGCGCTCCGGCTCGGTGACCCCGAAGACGGCGCCCAGGATCACCTCGAGCGTGATCGCCTGCATATGGGGATGGAGCGCGAACGGCTCTCCGGTGGGCCAGCCGGCGATATCCCGCTCGGCGATCTCCCTGACCGAATCCTCGTAGGCCCGCATCCGCTCGCCGTGGAAGGGCGGGAGCATCAGTTTCCTGCGCTGCAGGTGCTCGGCCCCCTCGAGCAGCAGCACCGACCGCGGGCCCATCACCGGGCGCAGCGCGAAGGTGCGACCCGGCGGTAGGCCGTGCTCGCGCACGGTATAGAGGGCCCGGATCGCCTCGGGATCGGACACCATCACCAGCGGCGTCTGGAAGCCCAGGAACCGGACGCTGAACGTGTCGCCGAACCGTCGGCGGCAGGACTCCAAAAAGGAGATCGGGCGCAGCAGCCAGCGCAGGGTCTGAACCAGCGGCGGCTCGGCGGGCCCGCGCGGTAACGGGCTGATGATCCCGGAGTCGCTCATCGCCGGTCGAACAGTACCTATAGTGAGGGTGTGTCCAATCCACCTACATCTCGCAGCGTCAAGATCGGCTCCGACGAGCGGACCGGCTGGTCCTCGGAGCGTCCGCGCCGCGACGGCGCGCCTCCCCGTCCCGCCGACATCTCGGTGCGCAACCGCGTTCTGGCCCCCGCCCATCGTCTCCGCTACTCCCCCGGCAGCCTGCTGGTGATCGTCGGCGCCGACGCCGCCGACCCGGCTCGGTTCGCCGAGCGCGTGATCGAGGAGCGGGCCGCCGTGCTCTCGCCGAGCAAGGTCCGGACCCTCCTGGCCGGGCGCGTGAGCGAGCACGAGATCGAAGCCCGCGCCGCCGAGCTGCTCCAGGCCGCGGTCCTCAAGCGCCTTCAGAACGGCCAGTCCGTGGCCCTGGCCCTCGAGGGCTTCGATGTCGAGGAGCGCGAGCGCTACGTCCGCCTGGCCCATGGGCATCGGCGGCCCCGCCACCTGATCCTGATCGAGGCGCCCCGCGACCAGGTGCAGGATCAAGAGCGCCCTGAGCTCGATCAGCTCCGGCGCGCCCTCGACGACGGCGAGCTGGGCTCCGAGGGTTTCCAGACCTCGCTGCGCCTCGGCGGCAGCGCGCTGTCCGAGCTCAAGCGGATCGTCTTCCAGCCTCCGCCGCGCGAGGACTGACCTCCCGCCGGGCGCGGGCCAGCAGGTAGAGCATCGCGGCGAGCAGGGCGGGCGCGAGCGTCAGGCTGGGAATCACGTCGCCGTGGCCGATGCCGGAGTAGGCGATCGCCACCACCATCGTCACGGCCAGGACCAGGGCCGTCGGGACCACGCGCCGGCGCAGCACCAGCAGCACCCCGCCGGCCATCTCCAGCACGCCGGCCAGGATCTCGAGCGCGGAGGGGAACGGCAGTCCGAACGTGCGAAACGCGTGCAGCTCCCAGTGGTGGAAGACGAACTTGACCAGGCCGGCGAAGAAGAAGATGACGCCGCTGGCGATCGCCACCCGAGAGGCGGATCGGGACATGTATGTTGGTTCGGTGGCCCACCGCACCCGGATCATCGCCTTCGGCTCGGCGGCGATGCTCGTGCTCGCCGGGGTGCTCTGCGCCATCCTGGTGAGCGGCCTGGCCGGAGCGCTGCTGGCGATCGTGCTGAACTCGCTGGGCCTCGGCGGCGTGGTGCTGCTGCTGTTCCTCGAGGTCGGTCTGAGCGAGGACCGGGAACGGGCCAGGGAAGCTGAGCGCCTGACTCAAGTGCGCGCGCCCCGGCACGATCGCTGGACGGGGCGGGCGACCCGGCTGCCCCGGCGGCGCCCTGGCTAGGGCCTGCCGCGAGCCCTATTCCCGGGCGCGCGCGGCGGCCGCGGTCTCGAGGATCGCGTCGGTTATCTGGGGCCACAGCGGGCGGGGCAGATCGTGCCCCATGCCGTCCAGGATCAGCAGCTTGGCCCCCGGGATCGCCGCTGCCGTCGCGCGGCCGCCGGAGGGCCGGATCAGCGGATCGCTGGAGCCGTGGATGACCGTGGCCGGCAGGCGGAGCCGGCGGAGCTTGGGGGTCCGGTCCGGCGCGGTCTGGATCGCGGCGAGTTGGCGGGCGGTACCGGAGGCGCTCACCCCACGCTCGAAGCAGCGCCCGGCCAGGGCGCGCAACTCGGGCTCGGGCGCCGGATATCGCTTCGACCCGATCGCCCGGAACGTGGCCACCAGGTCCTCGATGTAGCCCTCGCGATCCTTGCGCGGGCGCCGCAGCAGCAGCGGGATCATCTTCGGCTTGGGCAGGCCGACCCGCCGGTTGCCCGTGGTCGACATGATCGAGACCAGCGAATGGACCCGGTCGGGGTGATTGATGGCGATCAGCTGAGAGATCATCCCGCCCATCGACGCGCCGACCACGTGAGCGCGCTCGATCCCGAGTTGATCGAGCAGGCCGACGGCGTCGGCGGCCATCTCGTCGAGGGTGTAGGCGGCGCCCCGCCGGTCGCGGAGCATCAGCTGGCGCAGGGTGGGCGGCGGCGCGTCGCGGAAGATCGTCGAGCGCCCGTTGTCGCGGTTGTCGAACCGGATCACCCGGAAGCCGTGCCCCGCCAGCGTCGCGCAGAAGGCCTCGGCCCACACGAGCATCTGCGATCCGAGCCCCATCACCATCAGCATGGCCGGCGCGTCGTCGGCGCCGAAGGTCTCGTAGCAGAGCTCTATCTCCCCCACGCGGACCATGCGCTCGCGCGCGGCGGTGTCAATTTTGGGTTCGAGCACCTGGCGTCAGTCTGACAGCTTGGTCATTATCCGCGGTGTGCCGAATCTCGCTGCCTCGCTGCCGGCCCGGCGGGTCGCGATCGTCCAGAGCGAGTCCGAGAGCCTGCACAATCCCTCGTTCGATGTGACGGGGGTGCTCGAGGATCGCGAGCGGTGGCGCTACCGCCTGTTCACCGACCGGACCTTCGAGGCGCTGCTGAAGGCGCAGGCCGAGTTCGACTGCATCGTGATCGGCTACAACGCGATCCATCGCAACGAGGGCATCGCGCACCTGCTGGCCCAGGCTCAGGTCGGCGTGCTGTTGCTCCACCAGCTTCATCTGCCCCCGGGGACGATGGTCGGGTCGGCCCACGGGATCGCGGTGGCCCACCTGGCGGGCGATCGGCACCGTCTCGGCGTGCCCTCCGAACGCGAGCCGGAGCTCGAGGTCCTGCTGAACTGGCCCGATGCGATCGACGTGGCTGGGCTGCAGGCCCGAGCGGTCACCGCCCTCGCGCCGCCACCGGACACGCCATGGCGGCCGGTGCTCCAGGCCGGCGAAGGCAGCCCGGTGGTGCTTCGCTCCTCGCTCATGCACAGCCCCCCGCTGGCTGCGTGCAGCCTCCTGCTGGAGAACAGCAATCAGTCGCACCGGGCGCTGCTGACCAACATGATCGCCTTCTGCGCCGGGGGTCCCCCGCGGACGATCGTGCTCGGGGGTGGGACCTCGCCGTGGGCCGGCACGCTCGTGCGCAAGCTGCGCCTCCGGCGAGTCAACGCCGTCGAGCTCGACCCCGCCCAGGCCGAGCTCCATTACCGGCGCTGGCCGTTGCGGGGCGTCTCGGATGTGATCGTCCCGCGCGGGCATGCCACGATCCCCGGAGAGGACGAGTGGCTGGCCGGCGGCGGACGCCTGACCCGGGTGGACCCCGCGACGGGCGAGCTCCACGTGCGCTACCGGGCCCCGGACGTGCGCTGGGTGGCTCGGCGGTGGGCGTCCTGGCTGCAGTCCGGCGCCGGCCAGGCCCGCCACAGCAGCGTGATGGCGAACCGGGCCTACCTCCGCACGCTCGCGGTGCTCGAGCGGGAGATGGGCGGCGAGCAGTGGCGCCTTGGGCTGCCGGAGCTGGCTCACCACGCCCCGGAGGTCCGCGACCTGATCAACCGGCGGCTGGGCGAGCGGAACAACCTCGAGGGGACGATCGCCGCCACCGCCGCGGTCGTGGAGCTCGACGAGCTGGTTCCCGGCGCGATGGCGGCCGAGCCTGAGCGGATCGAGCGTGTGCGGGTCTGGCTGCGCGCGGCCGCGGCCACCGCGGGGGCCCAGGATCGGCTGGAGATCGCCCGCGTCCTGCGCGATCGCGACCTGCTGAACGCCGCCGCCGCCGATCTGCGCCAGCCGGTGTCGGACTCCGGCTCCGGCGAGCTTCGCCAGCCGGTGTCGGCGTCTTCGCTCGTCCGCCTGCGCCTGGCGGCGATCGCCTGCCAGAGCACCGATCTGGTCTTCGCCCTGGACGACGCCGACCGCGACATGATTCTGGCCGAGATCATCACCTCGCTGCTGGCCGCGGCCGACTACCTCAGCTCGATGGCCGCGGTGCTGAACGAGCCCGGGCTGGCCGGCGCCGATCTGGCCGTGGACGACGTCCTGCTGGCCGACGCCGCGGCGGCCACGCTGACCAAGCTCGGGACGATCGCCGCTCCCGTCGAGAGCCCGGGCGCCACCGTGGAGGAGGTCAGCGCCGAGGCGCGCGCGCTGATCGCCTGCGCCGGACTCGACGCGGTTCCCACCAGCGAGCTGGTCAAGATCGAGAGCGTCCCGCCTGCTCAGTTCATCGAGGACGTCCTGCGCGAGAGCCTCGAGATCCGGCAATCGAACACCGCTCAGCGAACCGAGATCGCCGCCCTGAACGCAAGCTCGGAGCACGCCGGGCGCCAGTTGGGGCTGGCCCGGAACCTCCTGGGCGTGGTCGTGGCGGCTCTGGCGCTGCTGGCGGCGGTCGCCGTCGCCGTGTTCCTGACCGCCCAGACCGCGGGCCTGCCCGAGGTGGCGGTCGAGCTGGCTGCCCCGCTCACCGCGTTCGTGGTCGTGTTGTTCGTCCTGGGCTATCCCCTGTCGCGGCAACACCTGGCTCCGCCGTGGCTGGGCAAGCTGGGGACGACGCTGGCCGACGGCGCCTCCAGCCTCCGCAGCACTCTGGCCGACGCCCTGGGAAGCGCGAGCGGACCGGAAGACCAAGCGTGATCATCTCGGGTCGCTTCCTGGTGGGCGGGGCCCGGGCGGCCGGCGGCTGGCTCGAGATCCGGGGCGAGCGGATCGCCGAGGCCGGCGCGGGCGACCCTCCCCGTCCGGCCGACGTGCGCCACGACGGGCCGGTCGCGCCCGGATTCGTCGACCTGCAGGTCAACGGCGGCGCGGGCGTGGAGATCGTCGGCGGCCCGGAGGCGATCGGGCTGATCGACGCCGAGCAGCTCCGCCACGGCGTGACCAGCTACCTGCCGACGATCATCACCACCGACGATGTCACCGCCGAGCGCGCCCTGGCCGATCTGGCCGAGCGCGTCGGCGATCCCGCCTCCCCGGTCGCCGGGGTCCATCTCGAGGGACCGTTCCTGAGCCCGCAGCACCGCGGCGTGCACCGGGCCGAGCTACTGCGCGCGCCGGCCGACGGCGTGCCGGATTACTACGCGCATCCGGCCGTGCGGATGGTCACGCTGGCTCCCGAGCTGCCCGGCGCGATGGACCTGATCGAGCGTCTGGTCGCCCGCGGTGTCGCGGTGTCGCTCGGCCACAGCGGCGCCGATGCGGCCACCGCCGAGCGAGCCGCCGACCACGGGGCCACGCTGGTCACCCATCTGTTCAACGCCATGAGCCCGTTTCACCATCGCGCGCCGGGCCTGGTGGGCTGGGCGCTGGTCAGCGAGCGGGTCGACCCCTGCGTGGTGGCCGACGGACTGCATGTCGACGCCTTGGCGTTGAAGCTGATCCGGCGCGCGGCCGGCGAGCGCGCGATCCTGGTCAGCGACGCCAGCGTGGCCGCCGGAGCCCAGCCGGGCGAATATGAGCAGGCGGGAGTGAAGATCCGGCGGCTGGACGACGATCGCGCGGTCAACCCGGACGGCGTGCTGGCCGGCAGCACGCTGGCCCTCGACGCGGCCATCCGCGGCTGGTCCGGGCTGGCGGGCGCGGAGCTGCCGGAGGCGATCGAGGCGGCCAGCGTCCGGCCGGCCGCGGCGATCGGGCTGGAAAGCGGGCTGGAGCGCGGCGACCAGGCCGACCTCGTCCTGCTCGACGACTACGCGCACGTCGTCCGCGTGATGCGGCGCGGTCGGTGGGTGTGGGATGGTGATGTCGGGCTCTGAGAAGAGCGAGGCGGTCGAGCTGGCGGTCGGCGACCGGACCGTGCGGATCTCCAACCCCGACCGCGTGTACTTCTCCGCCCGCGGCGAGACCAAGCTCGACCTGGCCAACTACTACATCGGCGTCGGCGACGGGATCGTCCGCGCGCTCCGCGAGCGGCCCTGCATGCTGCACCGCTTCCCGAGCGGCGTCGACGGCGAGAAGGTCCACCAGAAGCGGATTCCCCGGGGCGCGCCGCCCTGGCTGGAGACCGTCCGCGTCACCTTCCCGCGGTACAACCGGCACGCCGACGAGCTCTGCGTCACCGAGCTGGCCAGCGTGATCTGGGCGGTGCAGATGTCGACCGTCGAGTTCCATCCCTGGAACTCGCGGCGCGCCGACGTCGAGCGCCCCGACGAGTGGCGGATCGACATCGACCCGATGCCGGAATGCTCGTTTGCCCGCGTCCGCCGGGTCACCCACGTGGTTCACCAGCTACTCGACGAGCTCGGCGCGGCCGGCTGGCCGAAGACCTCGGGTGGTTCTGGCATCCACGTCTATGTTCGGATCGAGCCGCGCTGGGGCTTCGCCGACGTGCGGCGCGCCGCGCTGGCCTTCGCGCGTGAGGTCGAGCGCCGCGCCCCGGCCGACGCGACCACCACCTGGTGGCGTAAGGACCGTGAGCCCGACAAGGTGTTCGTCGACTACAACCAGAACGCGCGCGACCACACGATCGCCAGCGCCTACTCGGTACGAGGGGTGCCGGCCGGCACGGTGTCGACCCCGATCGCCTGGGCCGAGATCGACGACGTCGTCCCCGGCGAGTTGACGATCGCCACCGTGCCGGAGCGGTTTGCCCGGCTCGGGGACCTGCACGCCGGCATCGATGACAGCGCGTTCTCGCTCGAGCCGCTGCTGGAGTGGGCCGAGCGCGACGAGCGCGATCAGCTCGCCGATCCGGGCGGCCAGGAAGTCTAGGCCCGCGAGCGGAGGCGGTCGTCGACGATCGCCACCGCGGCGGTGTAGGCGGCGTGGGTGGCGAAGCTGGTGGCCAGGAAGGCGCGGGACCACCGCCACGGCGGCGGCGTGCGTCCCAGCAGCGGGAACAGGCTCAGCGTCGCCGTCATCAGCGTGGCGCCGAACAGCCCGGCCGCCCCCGGCTCGGCCACCCGCCGCCGCAGGAGTCCGTGCAGCAGCCCGAAGGCGGAGCCGTAGCCCCAGCGCAGCGCCAGCCCGAGGTTTTCGTCCTCGCGGTTGGTGACCTGGGGCAGGTGCATGATGCTGGCCACGATCCTCCCCGGCACCAGGCTGTCGTCGTAGTCGAGCGGTCCCTTGGCCCTGGGCCGCAGGCGCCGCTCGAGCCCGTAGGCCGCCGTCATCGTCGCGGTCCCGGCCGCGCCGGCGATCACGCTGCACAGCGGCCAGGGCAGGCTGTGCCGTGCGGTCATACCGGCGCCGGCGCGCCGTCCTCCTGCTCGAGCTCGTCGGCCCCGCTCTCCAGCCGCTGGCGGACCCACGTCACGGTGCAGCACGCCGGCCTCGCGGGCGGGGGCGGACACCTTCCCTGCATCTCCAACCGCGGTTCATACCTCGCCGCCCCTTTCGGTGGGTTACGGTTTTGTAAAGCCCCCTTACCCGCGGCCGGCGACCTGAACCCCGGGTGCTTGGTCTTGGGCGATCAGCCGCCACTATGGCGGCCTATCTCCCAAGATCCCCTCTCAGAGCTGGCAGACGGGGCACCAGTAGGTGGTGCGCCCGCCGATCGTGGCCCGCTCGAGCGGATGACCGTCCCGCGGACAGTGCCCCTCGCGCCCGCGCGCGGGTATGAATCTCCCGGTGTGCGCGCCGCCCTTGGCGATCGCCGAGCGGACGGCCGCCCGCAGCTCCCGCCGGAGCCGGTCGAGATCTTCCTGAGACAGATCGGCGACCGACCGTCCCGGGGCGATCCGCGCCTGCCACAGGATCTGATCGGCCAGCAGGTTGCCGACGCCGGAGATCGCTCCCTGGTCGAGCAGCCGGGCCTTGACCGGCGCGCTGCCCCGGCCGATCAGGCGACGAAAGTCCTCCCGCCCCACGGTCGCCGCGTCCGGGCCGACATGGCTGAAGTCCGGGTTGAGCATCGCCCGGCCGAGGCGGCGCTTGTCTCTGAGCGCGAAACGTGAGCCGTCCTCGAACTCGACCGCGAACCGGTCCCAGCGCGGGTTCGCGCCCACCGGCTCGAGGACGATGTGCCCCGACATGCCGAGGTGCAGCCCGAGCGTCGGGCCGTCCGCCGTCTCCAGCCACAGGAACTTGCCCCGGCGATGGGCGCTGGCCAGCTCGTGGCCCACCAGCGCGTCGGCGATCTCGCCCGGCGCGTGAGGGCGGCACACATACGTGTCTTGGTCGTCCACACGGGCGATCGTGCGGCCGAGCACGGATTCGAGCGTCCGGCGGGCGCGCTCCGCCTCGGGCAGTTCGGGCATCAGTTCAAGCGTAGGACGCGTGCGGCCGGTGGGGTCACAGCTCCACCGTCAGCGGCTCGCCGGGGCGCCAGATTCCGTAGGGCATCACCTCGGTGTTGCGCGCCGCCGTCGCCTCGCCGTTCCCGTCAACGGCGATCAACCCACCCCGGCCTCCGGCCAGCCGAACCTCGTCGAGCACGGCCTGGGTCGCGTCGGGCAACGCGACCCCCTGCTGGACCATCGCCGCCAGCAGGCGAGCCGCGCCGGCCCGGATGAACGCCTCACCATCGCCGGTGCACGACACCGCGACGTGCTGATCGGCCCAGGTTCCGGCTCCGATCAGCGGCGTGTCCCCGACTCGGCCCGGTGGCTGCCCCCGGATCCCTCCGGTCGAGGTCGCCGCCGCCAGGAGTCCGTCGCCGTCGCGGCACACCGCCCCCACGGTCCCATGGTCAGCCGCAGCCGGCCGGTTCTCGGGATCGTTCAGGCTCACGCGGGTCTGCTGCTCGGCCAGGCGAGCCCGCTGGCGATCGGTGATGAAGCTCGAGGGGTGCTTCTGCTCGGCACCGCAGGCCTCCGCGTAGGCATCGGCCGCCGCGCCGACCATCAGCACCTCGCTCGCCTCCAGCAGCGCATGGGCGCCCAGGATCGGATGCCCGGTGCGGGTGATCGCCGCCACCGCTCCGGCGGCCCGGTCCGACCCGCGCATCAGCGCCGCGCTCATCTCCACCGTGCCATCCGCGCACAGCGCCGAGCCGTGGCCCGCATTGAACAGGGGAAAGGCCTCCAGCACCATGACGGCCGCCCGGACGGCCTCCACGGCCCCTTTTCCTGACTCGAGCTCGGCCGCCGCGGCCTCGAGTGCCTGCTCGAGCGCCGCCCGGCGGCTAGGCTCGCGTTCATGCAGCTCGCGACTGAAGTTCCCGGCGCCGGCATGGATCACGACCACGGGTCGCGTCAAGGTCTGTCCCTGGATTGCACGGCACGAGCTTACGGCGCGAGCTTACGGCGCGACGTGAGCGAGAGCACGCGCGGGGCATGAGCAGGCTCTCATCCCCCGGACGCTACTCCCGCCAGGATGCCGGGTTAGTGCGCCTTATGGAGGTAGTTTCCGTAGGCGGCGCGCCTCTCCGGGCTGCGGGCGCGGCCCGCTGGGTGCGCTTGGCGTGGGCGATCGGGCTACTGGGCCTGGCCCTGACCCTGGCCGGCGCCGGAGCCGGTTGGCTGGCGCCGCCCGCGTCCGCCGCGTCCCGCGCCCGGCAGGTGCAGTACCGCGGCTACCGGATCAGCGTGCCGGCGGGCTGGCCGGTGTATGACCTCAGCGCCCACCCCAGCGTCTGCGTGCGGTTCAACCGCCACGCCGTCTACCTCGGCCGGCCCAGCTCGGCGCAGCAGTGCCCGGCCCATGCCGTCGGCCGGACGGAGTCGATCCTGGTCGAGCCGCTGACCGCGGGCGCGGCGGGCGCGGGCGCTGCTGGCGTCTGCGAGCGCCGGGCGATCGGTTACCGGTGGTTCGGTCGCGCGTGTGGCGCTGCCGGCGCGCGGCGTGATCGTCACGGCGACCTGGGCGGGGCATCCCCAGACGGTGGCGCACGCGCTCGGGCGCCGCTCGCTCCCCGCCGGTCCCGCAGCCAGTGCCTCGGCGGCCTCGGCGGCGTCGGCGACCTCGGCAGCCTCGCCGGCTCGGTCCGCTGGCGCCTCATCCGCCCGGCGGCGCGGCGCCAGCGCGGCGGCGGTCTTCACCGGCCTCGGCTTCGACGCCTGCTCGGCGCCGAGCACGGCGACCATGACGGCCTGGGCCGCCTCGCCGTATCACGCCATCGGCATTTACCTCGGCGGCGCCGATTCAGCCTGCTCCCAGCCCAACCTGACTCCGGCCTGGGTCAGCGCAGAGACGGGGGCGGGTTGGAACCTGATCCCGACCTACGTCGGGCTCCAGGCGCCGTCCAACAGCTGCGGCTGTCAGGGAATCGTGCCCGGTAAGGCGGCGGCCGAGGGGACCGCCGCGGCCCAGGACGCCATCGCCCAGGCCCAGGCGCTGGGGATCGGCCCCGGCAGCCCGATCTACGACGACATGGAGGCCTTTCCGCTCGGCACCACCAACAACAAGGCGGTGCTGGCCTACCTGGCCGCGTGGACCAACGCGCTGCACGCCGGCGGGTACGTGTCCGGCGTCTACAGCAGCTCCGACTCGGGGATCCAGCTGCTGGCGGCGCAGACCACCACCTCGTTCGTGGAGCCGGACGACATCTGGGTGGCCAACTGGAACAACCAGAAGTCGACCACCGACCCCAACCTGCCCAGCACAGATTGGGATGCCCATCAGCGTCTGCACCAGTATCAGGGCGGCCACAGCGAGACGTACGGCGGCACCACGCTGGACATCGACAGCGACTATCTCGATGGCGCCACGGACGGCGGAACGGTGACGCCGGCCCTGATCCCCACGGCGAAGGTCTCGCCGATGGCCGACGGCAGCGTCCAGATCCACGCGAGCTGGGCCGGAGAGCCGGGCATCACCGCCTGGCAGCTCTACGCCGGCGACATTCCGGCCCCGCTCACCCCGCTCGGCCCCCCGACGACGGGCGGCGCGAGCACCCTGATCACAGTTCACAGCGCGCTGGCCTACTACGCCGTGACGGCGCTGGGGCCGGCCGGGGCACTGCTGGGGACCTCGACGCTGGTGGCCACCCCGCCCCATCTGTCGATCTACGGGCGCAGCGCGTTCGTGCCCGGGCATGGCCTCGCCGGTGTCCCCGTCGGCTGCTTCACCGCCGGCCCCTGTCGCGTCACCGCCACGATCTCGATCGGGTCCGCGGTACTGGCCAGCACCGGTCCCGAGTCGGTCCCCGCCGACGGCGGCGGCATCGTCTACTTCAAGCTCACCCCGGCCGGGCGGACCAGGCTCACCGCCGCCCCCCACCGTCGCCTCTTGGTCCGGGTGAAGGTGCGCGACGTGTCAGGCACCAGCGCCACGACGACGCTCAACCTGACCCCGTTCACCACCAAGGGCCGCGCCCCGCGGCGCAGCCTCACCGGTTCCCCCTCGCTGAAGCTCATCGGGGCCACCGATTTCGTCTTTCGCCACTCCCTCGGCGGTGTTCTGGCCGCCTGCCTGTCGACCACGCCGTGCCGGGTGAGCACCAAGATCACCGCCGCCGGCAGCACCATCGCCAGCACCACCCCGGAATTCCTCGGGGCCCACGAGCTCGGCTATCTGTCCTTCAAGCTCACGGGGCACGGCCGCGCGTTGCTGACCAAGTCGAAGGGGAATCAGCTCGGAGCCACGGTCACCCTCTCCGGACTCGGGGTCCGGGCCAGCGGCCACGTGGTGTTGGTCAGCTTCAGCTAGTCGTCCCTGACGAAGTGGTTTCCGCCCGTTAACGACCTCGGGGCCGCTCGACGGCGGCCCCGGGCCATTACGACAGTCGCGGACGGGTCAGTACGGCTCGGGCGTGAGCGTCCGACTGGCGCTCCCAGGCGTCCAGCCGCTCGCGGCGCTCGATCTCGACGGCCAGAGCCCGTTCTCTCCGGTGTCGCCATTGCGTTCTCAACGAGAGCCCGCCCCAGCGCCAGCGCCGGGCTGGGCGCGAGACGCGAGCACTCGTCGATGTCTGACTACCTGACATCGCAGGCTGCTCCTTGTGTTGTGTTGGATAAAGAGGTGGTGAAAGCTCGACGCGAATTCGGGCAGGGGCAATCAGCCGGCCCCCCGCGGGCTCACAGGCCGCGGGTGAAGCCGGTGATCAGCTGCGGCGTCGAGGTGTCAGGACGCTTCTACGGCGGACTTGATGCGCTGCGCGAACGCCGGCGCGTCCTTGACGGCGGCCTTCAAGGCAAAGCCAATGATCAGCTTGCCGAAGCCGTGGCCTTCAAAGGTGTTGTGGATCGTGACCCTCGTCTGGGAGTCGCTCACCGGTTCGAGGTCATAGCCCCCGTCGGGGACGGTGATCATGTTCTTCGACCGCTCCGTCCAGCGGATCTTGGTGGGCGCCTCCACAGCGGTCAGCTCGAACTTCCGGCTGGTGGTCATCCCGGCGTCCTTGACCTTGCTCTCGTAGACCGTGCCGACGGCGGGCGGACCGTCGGTGCTCTGGTGTATCTCCAGGACCCGCGGGCTGAACTTGGGGTCGTTGGTGCCGTCGGCCAGAAAGGCGAACACCTGGTCAATCGGGCGATCGATCACGGTTGACCCACTGAACTCATGCGCCATGCCAGGAACTCCTTATTTCGCGGACGTTCCGCGAACACTACATGCAGTTGTCTATGCCACTCACTCACCCTTCGGCCCTGGATCACGCACCTGGTCGGTCAGCGTCCTACGTGGAGGGGTTCTGGAGCCCGGCGCTCACCGTGTCATTCCAAAACGCGCACGTCGAAGTGCACACCTGCCGGGCAGGGTGAATTTGGGCTATGACATAGGTAAGGGCCTTTCTCTCTCGAGCGGGGCCTCTGCTAGGGGATTGAACTTTTCAAGCTGGGCATCACCTTCCGAATTTCACGTTTCTGATCTGGATCAAGGCACAAAAAAAGCGACCCGTTAGGTCGCCTCGCCAGCTTGCCGTATGCGCTAATGACTAGCGCACACACCTCGCAGCGAGGGACACGGACTGACCGAACCTACGCGCCATGTTCAGGCTCCGCCGAGCGCGCAGGTACACCTCGACGGTCGCCGTCGAGGTCGGGTTGGTTTGTGTGTCGATCGAGAGAGAGAACATAGGTTTGCTCCTTGCTGCCAGCCCACAGTAACTCACCGATCTTGGCTTTGCAAGGGTTCTGACAAGAAATTCTTGTGCACTCGCGGCTGTGGCTGGTGACCCGTTGGAAACACCCTGCGCGCGAGCCTCGGCCGACCGCGGCGCGCTAGTTGGGGCCTGGGGCTGAATTATTCAACCCGAGGCCCCAACCTGGACTCGGCCAGGCCGCCGGCGTCGCCGTTGGTCTCGGCGATCTCCGGCCCATCGGGGTCCGGCCCATTGGAGTCCGGCCCGGCGGAGTCGGGCGCGATCAGGCGGGACAGCTCTTGGCTCACCCTGGTCGCCTCGCTCACGTGGTGCGAGACCGCGGACAGGTGCTCGCGCAGCTCCGCCGCCAAGCGGTCGCGCTCCTCCAGTACCTCCCGCTCCTGCCGGCGGAGCTCCGCCTCGTACTCCTGGTTGCGTGCCTCGGCGGCGGCGATCAGCTCACGCGCCTGCGCCTCCGCGGCGGAAAGCTCGCTGGTCCGGTGACGCTCGATCTCGAGCTCGACCTGCCTCGAGTAGTCCCGGGAGGCCTGCTCGGCAGCCCGCACCACCTCCGCGGCCGACAGCACCTCGGGGGATCGCTCCACGCCGGCGGCCCGCCCGAGCTCGTCCTCGGATGCCGCCGGGGCCCGAGCGACCTGGGCCCAGCTGGGCAAGGCACTGGGCGTCGCTCCCGTCCCGGCCGAACCGTCCTCGTCCGGCGAAGGCTCAGCCGCCGCCGGGGTCGCCGGGGTCGGCTGGGTCGGCGGGGTCGGCGGGGCGGCCCCCCGGGCCGCCGAGGACTCAAAGTCGCGGCTGCGGATCAGTACCAGCGTGAGCACGGCGGCGACCAGGACGAGCAGCGCCCCGACCAGGAACACGTCGTTGAGGCCGTCGACGAAGCCGACCCGGACCGCGTGGATCGCGTCCGGCCGGGCCTGAGGCGAGATGGCGCTGAGGACGGTGCGGGCGCCGCCGCCCTGCGACACGCCCGAGGCCAGAACGTGAGCCTGGCTCGCCGTGATGTGCGGCGCGTGACTCAGCAGCGAGACGATGTGGGTGCGCACCGTGTGGGAGAACAGCGAGCCCAGGCCCGCGATCCCGGTGGCGATGCCGACCTGGCGGAAGGTTGAGTTGATGCCCGACGCCATGCCCGCCCGGTCGGGGGTGACCACCCCGATCGCCGTCGAGGCGAGCGGCGGGTTGATCAGTCCGGTGCCCGCGCCCGCCACGATGAACCCGGGGATCAGGTGGGTCCAGCCCGAGGCCGGGGTGAGGCCGCGCATCAGCAGCAGACCGACCCCGACCAGCACCAGGCCGGGCGCGATCAGGAAGCGGATCGGCACCGTCGCGGTCAGGCGTCCGGACAGGGTCGAGGTCAGCAGGATGCCGCCGGACAGCACGAGCATCCGCAGGCCGGTGTCGAAGGCCGAGTAGCCGAGGACATCCTGCAGGTACAGGGTGATGTAGAGCAGCAGGGCGAACAGACCGCCCGAGAGCGCGAACGCGGCGATCGCGCCGCCGGTGAAGGTCGGCTTGCGGAACAGCGAGAGGTCGAACATCGCCCGCGCGCCCTGGATCCGCTCGGCGATCACGAAGGCGATCAGCAGGACCGCGGAGCCGATCAGGCACCCGACGATCTCCGGCGACCCCCAGCCCTTCGCGTTCCCCTTGATCAGCGCGTAGACCAGGGCGCCGAGCGCGCCGCTGAAGGTGATCACGCCGATCACGTCCGGGCGTTGGGCCCGGGGATGCTTGGACTCCTGCACCTTGCCCAGCGTGATCAGGATGCCGAGCACGCCGATCGGGACGTTGACCAGGAAGATCCACCGCCAGGACAGGCCCGTGGTCAGCGCGCCGCCGATCACCGGCCCGACGGCCACCGCCAGCCCGGTGATCGCCCCCCAGGCGCCGAACGCCGTGCCGCGCTCACGGCCCTGGAATGAGCTCCCCAGCAGGGCCAGCGAGGTGGAGAACATCGCCGCCCCGCCCACGCCCTGAGCGCCACGCGCGAGGTTCAGGAACAGCGGCGTGGTGGCCAGGCCCGACAGCAGCGAGCTCAGGCTGAAGATCACCAGCCCGATCGCGAACACCCGCCGCCGGCCGAACAGGTCGGCCAGCGACCCGGTGGTCAGCAGCAGCGCCGCCAGCATCAGCGCGTACGCGTCGACCACCCACTGCAGGTCGCTGAAGCTGGCCTTCAGCGAGGTCTGAATGCTGGGCAGCGCGACGTTGACGATCGTCACGTCGAGCAGCAGCATGAAAGTGCCCAGGCAAACCGCGATCAGCGTCCACCATTTGCGATCCATCAGGCCGAGCTCCCTTCGCGCCGGGGCATCAATCCATTAAAAGTACTTGTATCCGCAACAATCCTGGGCACTACCCAGACCTAGGGACCCTCACGCCTCGCCGGTGAGTTCGGCGATCGCCAACTCCCAACGGCCCAGCGCCGCCTCGACCAAGGATCGTCCACCCGATGGGATCCAGTGCACGACCCGGCGGAATCCGGCGGCCTGACAGCGCTCGAGCACCGCGGCGTCGGCCGGCAGGCCCATCGCCATCAGGTCGATCGGCCGATCCGCGCGGGCTCGCAGCTCCTCCGCGCGCTCGAACACGTCGTCGCTGCGCGTGAAGTTCGGGACCCAGGCATCGCCGAACGCGAGCACCCGGTCGAGCACGGTCGGCCCGTTGCCGCCGACCAGCACCGGTGGGTGCGGGCGCTGCGCCGGCTTCGGCCATGACCAAATCCGGTCGAAGTCGACGAACTCCCCGTGGTAGCTCGCCTCGTCCTGGGTCCAGATCGCCTTGATCGCATCGACCCGCTCGTGAAACAGGCGCATCCGCGTGCGCGGGTCAGTGCCGTGGTTGCGCATCTCCTCACGGTTCCAGCCGGCTCCCACGCCGAACTCGAAGCGGCCCCCGGACAGGTGGTCGACCGAGGCGGTCTCCTTGGCGGTGACGATCGGGTCGCGCTCGGTCACCAGGCAGATGCCGCTGCCGATGCGGAGCCTCGAGGTCGCCTCCGCGGCGGCGGTCAGGGCGACGAACAGGTCATAGCAGTGGCTGTACTTGCTGGGGAGCTCCCCGCCACCGGGGTACGGGCTCTCCCGACTCGCGGGGATGTGCGTGTGCTCGGCGAAGAACAGCGATTCCTGGCCGTGCTCCTCGACCAGGCGCGCGATCGCGCCCGGGCCCAGGCCGTCGTGCGTGGGGAAGTATGCGATTCCGAAATCCATGCCGGCGAGTCTAATGTCGCGAGGTCGGGGGCTCCGCGCAGCGGCGAGCGGCGTCAGGCACGAAAATGTCGGCATGCCCAGCGAGGAGGCCATCCGCGCGGTCGTCCACGGCGAGGTCCAGGACGTCTTCTTCCGCGACACCGCGGTCCGCCGCGCCCGCGAGCTCGGCGTGCTCGGCTGGGTGCGGAACCGGGAGGACGGAACCTTGCAGGTCCATGCCGAGGGAACCGCCGCCGCGCTCGCCGCGTTCGTCGAGTTCCTCCATGACGGCCCGCCTCAGGCCACGGTGTCCGGCGTTGAGGTCGAGCCGGTCGCGGTCGAGGGCCACGAGCAGTTTGCGATCCGTGGCGTCAGCGCCGGCGTGTTCGTCGTGCAGGAGCACGCGGCGACCGCGCGCCATTTCGACCTGCGACTCGAGGTCGACGGCGTGATGCGCTCCTGGGCGGTGCCCAAGGGCCCCTCGCTCGACCCCGCGGTCAAGCGCTTCGCCGTCCAGGTCGAGGACCACGACGTCGCCCACAACTCGTTCGAGGGCGCCACCGGGAAGGGCGGGGTGATCATCTGGGACCGCGGGACCTACGAGCAGGGCGGGCGTGTCGCCTGGCCAGAGGCGCTCGAGCGTGGACACGCCGTCTTCGTCCTGCACGGCGAGAAGCTCCGGGGCGGCTTTGCCCTGCAGCGCACCCGCCGCGGGGACAAGCCCCAGTGGCTCCTGATCAAACGCCGCGACGACGACGCGCGCCCCGGCTCGGACATCGCCGCCGAACGCCCGGAATCGGTGGCCAGCGGCCGGACCCTGGACTCGCTGCTCGGCTGACCGAACGCTGGCGGAGCGCCGGCCCGGCCCGGCCCGGGCTCAGAGCACCACGGCGGACAGGATCGCCCGGACTACCTGCCGCGAGCTGTCGCGGAGCTCGCGCAGGTCGCGGCCGTGCTCGATCGAGATCACCAGCAGCTCGCGCAGACCTCCCACGATGATGATCGCCACGTCGAGCGGGAGCGGGCGCGCCCTGAGCTCGGGCTGCCCGCGGCGGCTCGACTCGACCAGGTCGACCAGCATCTGGGCGAACCGCTCGAGCATCGCCCGCTGCCGAACCGCCCCCACCCCGGCCAGCCCCGGCAGCTCGCGCACGAAGCTCAGCTGAAGCGCCGGGCGCTGCGTGACGCTCTCGATGTAGGCGTCGAGCGCCCGATCGATCTGCTGATCCCAGGGCTCGGCCGGGTCTACCGCCCCGGCCACGAGCTCGATCGTCCGCTCAGCGGTCTGCTCGAACAGGGCCAGGAAGCAGGCGTCGCGATCGGCGAAGTGCTCGTAGAACGTCCGCCGCGAGGTGCGAGCGATCCGCACGACGTCGGCCACCGTGGTCTCGCGGTAGCCCTTGTCCTCGATCGACTCGGCCATCCCCGTGATCAGCCGATCGCGCGGTGCGGTGGCGGTGGCGGTGGCGGTGGCGGCGGCGCCGGCCATGTTCGCTTGACTGGTCAGACGGCGAGCTTACGCCGCACGGTGATCCGGCCGCCGCGATGCGGGATCATCGTCACGTTGCGCTGGCGCGGGTGCTCGGGCGCCGGCCGGTCGGCTTCGAGGTCGACTCGGGCGGCGATCGCCCGCAGCACGACCCGCTGCTCGGCCATCGCCAGGGTCGCCCCGAGGCAGCGCCGGATGCCGCCCCCGAACGGCACCCACGTATACGTTCCGGGCTTGCGATCGAGGAACCGCTCGGGCCGGAAGGCATGTGGGTCCGGATACACGTCCTCCCGGTGGTGCAGCGCGACGATGCTGACGGCGACCGCGGTTTCGGCCGGCACGACGTACTCCCCCAGCCGCCAGGGCCGCTTGACCAGCCGCCCGATCGCCGGGATCACCGGTCGCACGCGCATGCCCTCGTGGATGGTGGCCTCGATGTAGGCGTCGGCGCCTGCGTCGCCACCGCGCACCAGCTCGCGCAGCCGGTCATAGGCCGCGGGCGTGCGGACCAGCCGCTCGAACGTCCAGGCCAGCGAATTCGCCGTCGTCTCATGCCCGGCCAGCACCAGCGTCATCAACTCGTCGCGGAGCTCCTCGTCGGTCAGCGGCCGTCCCTCCTCGTCGCGCGCCTGGAGCAGCAGCGAGAGCACGTCATGGCGCTGCTCGGTCGCCGCGGCGGACCGGCGGGCGCGAATCACCGCGTAGAGCCGGCGGTCGACCACGCCGAGGACGGCCTTCATGATCCCGCGGGGCTCGGCATGTCCGAAGTTCTGCAGCTCGGCCAGCGGCTCGAGCGGCGTGGTCGAGGCCTTCAGGAACCGGCGGATCGTCTCGCGCAGCCGGTGCTCGGGACTGCGCCGGCGCCCCCCGGGCTCGATCCCGAACACCCCGCTCATGATCACCTCGAGGGTGACCGCCTGCATCCGAGGGGCCAGCGGGAACGTGTCCCCCACGTTCCAGCCGTCCAGTTCGCGGTCGGCCACCCGCTCGATCATCTCGACGTAGCGGGCGACCGCGTCGCCGTGAAACGGCGGCAGCAGCAGCTTGCGCTGGCGCATGTGACGGTCGCCGATCAACGTCAGCACCGAGTTCGGGCCCAGGATCGGCCGCAGCGGTGATTGGCCGGTCAGCGACGGCGCATCGCCCGGCGCCGCGGTCATCAGCGACTTGACGTGATCGGGATGAGAGGTCATCACGAACGCGGTGTCGCGGGTCAGCAGCTGCGTCTGCCAGACGTCGCCGAACCGGCGCCGCGCGGCCAGGTTCGACTCGAGCGGGCTGCGCGCGAACTGCGCGGTCTGCAGCAGCTTGGGCAGCCGCCGGGCGGGCGGCATCCGGATCTGGCTCCCGGGCTCGGCCGGGCCGGCCGGCGAGCCGGGAGCGGCCCGCTCAGCGACCTCGGGTGCGGCCTTCTCCTGCGTCAGCGCGCTCATGGTACGTCAATGTACCACGGGCCTCCCCCTGAGGCCAGGGCCAGACCTGCGGCTAGCCCTTCTTCCCCGGGTGGGTCGGGAGGATCAGCGGTGGGCGCGGTGGCTGGCTGAAGTTGAAGTCGAGGCGCAGGTCGCCGAGGCCGGGGGCGTTCTCCCGCACCGTCGGGCGCGGATCGGGCCGTCCGTCGGTCTTGGGATTGAGCCGCTGGCCGCCGAGGAAGTCGTCCTCGATGAACTTGGAGAACGCGTCGAAGCTCAGCTGCTGGTGGTCGATGTGGTTGCGACGCGCGTACGGGCTGATCACCAGGCCGGGGACGCGGAAGCCGTAGCCATTGAGATCGACGACCGGAGGTCGGACGTTGTCGTAGAACCCGCCCCAGTCGTCCCAGGCCAGGAAGATCGCCGTGCTCTTCCAGTCGCGGCTGCGCCCGACCGCGTTGATCAGGCTGGTGACGTAGGCCTGGCCCTTCTTGATCGAGGAGGTGGGATGCTCGCTCACCACTCCGCTGGGGATCACCCAGGAGACGGCCGGCAGGTGCCCGGTGCGCGCCGCGACGAAGAACTTGCTGGTGTCGCGGATGTTGCCCAGCTGATGGTCGTGGCGGACGGTGTCGAAGCTCGGCAGCGGATTCCAGATCCCCGGCGTGCGGGCGTCCTGCGGCGCGTACTGACAGAACATCTCGCCGGTCTCGCAATCGGGCTCGGGTCCCTTCTTGAGGTAGTAGCCCCAGCTCACGTGGTGGTGAAACAGCAGGTAGGTCAGGTCGGTCCAGGCGTAATCCGGCGGCGTGTGCGGCGGTCCGATGTCGGTCGGCAGGCCCGGGTTCTCGATGTTGGAGGCACAGCTGAACGGGTCACCCGCACGAAGACACAGCGCCGACCACTCGGAGACCAGGAACAGGTGAGCCGGCAGGCTCCACGACGCGTTCGGCTCGAACATGTGGTCCTGGAGCACGAAGTTCCGCGCATAGGCCCAGTAGTTGGGGATCTCGCGCTGATCGTGGTAGCCCATCATGTCGGTGGGGGTGCTGGCCACGCAATCCGGCGGATCCAGGACGTTCTGGCAGTTCTCGCGCGCGCGGATGAACCCGTCCATCTTGCCGCCGTCGTAGTCGGTGTTGTACGCGCCCTGCTCGTGCGGCCCGCCGTTATCGATGTCGTGCGTGTCGTGATATGGCCGCACGCACGTGTGGCGCATCGGGTCGGGGACGCACACCGTGGGCACGCCGTGGCGCATCGAGATCCCGTCGGCCCCGGGGTACGTTCCGAAGTAGTTATCGAAGGAACGGTTCTCCTGCATGATGATCACGATGTGGCGGATCTTGTGAATGCCGTTGGCGGCCCCGGCGGCGCGGGCCTGAGCCGCCCCGGCGGCCAGTCCGATCGCCGCCGCCAGCGCGATCGCCGCCGCGATCACCAGCCGGCCGTGACCACGTGAGCGTCCGATCGTCATCACCCTGTCACCGGGACGGACGTCGCCAGCACTCGCCCGGTAGCGCTGAGCGCTTGGACCAGGAACAGGGTCCCCGATGTGCTCACGTTGATGCGCGTCTCAAATCCCCGCTTGGCCACGATCGCCACCGGCCCCATCGTCGCGGCGTTCGAGCCGGCCAGAACATCCCAGCGCGCGACGGTGGTGGCGCCGTTCCAGCTCGCGTAGAGCGAGACCTGCGTCGGGCTGGTGCGTCGCGCGGCGAGGGTCGGGCGGGTCCGCGGCGTAGCGCTCCAGGGGAAGCGGTATTCCCGGTAGCTGCCGTCGTCGACGGGCAGGCTCGCGTCGAACACGAGCTTGCCGCCGGGGGAGAACTCGGAGAAGCCGGGCGTCGAGCCGAATCCCGCGAACACGTTGCCGCCCGGCAGTCGCTGCAGGCTGCCCTCGCTGTCGGCGAGGCTGTCGTTCCCCGGCCGGTGGTACTGATGCACCATCTCGGCCGCGTGGTGGAGCAGGTCGAGCCCCAGCAGCAACCCCCGCGAGGAGGTTGCGTGCTCCGGGGGGCCGGCTTCATCGTCGAACAGGCTGACCTCGTTGCGTCCCACCATCTGGGCGTCGTGCTGGAAGTAGAAACGGGCGCCCGGGGCCATGCGGAAGCTGCTCGCCTTGCCGCCCAGGGTCCACACGATCCGCCCGCCGGCGCGATCGATCAGGTACACCGCGGAGGTGTCACGCGCGGAGACCAGCACGCGTCCACCCGGCAGCGCCTGGATCGAGTTGAGGTGAAAGGCGTCATAGTCGGCGCTGTTGGTCGGTGTGGCGTAGGAGTCCTTGAGCGGTATGTGTCCGTATGCGTGCCACTCCCAGACCACCAGGCCGGTACGGACGTCCACCTCCTGTACGAGCGAGTCGAGCAGGGGCGAGAGTTTGCCCGCGGGTGTGCCGGGCAGATGCACCATGATCGGCGAGTAGGCGGTGACCAGGGCGTCCCCGGACCGGGTGATGACGAACTCGTGCAGGTCGGTCGGGTAACCGTTGCCGGCCCGGACCGTGCGCAGCGTCCGGTACGACGTGTCGGCGATCACGCCCTCCCCGAGTCCGAAGGCCGAAAAGGTGACCGGGCCCTGCCACCAGGTCAGGACCTCGTGTCCGGCGAACCTCTGGGGACGGAAATTGGTGGCGACGTTCGGCGGGTTGAGCTGATCGAACCACACCAGCCGCCCGCGGCTGTCGATGATCATCGGGCCACCCGGTCCCACCGGTTTGATGGTGATGGAGTTGTTGCTCTCCGGGTGGACCACGGGCGAGGGCAGCGGGGTCAGGAAGATGTCGCCGCCGGGACTGCCCGCCCCGCGGTGAACCTTGATCACGGGCGGCAGCAGCAAGGGAAGCGAGACGAAATGGTCGAGCTTGGCCGGCTGGATCACCGGGATGTTGAGCACCGGCGGGGCGCTCGCCAGGCGCGCGACCGTGAACGAGAAGGCGATCGGCCGCCGGCCGGCGATGCGCACGCGCACGCCGACGCGCTCGCCCTGATCAAACGGCTTTGGCATCAGGAAGCTGGCTCCGCGCCGCCCGCTGTAGGAACGGAGCCTGCCGGGGTGCGGGCCACTGCGAGCCCCGTGGACGCGCACCGACCGGATTTGGTCCGGCCTGACGCCGAGGACGCTGATCTGGGTGGTGGGCGATGCGTCGGGAGTCCCGGGGGCGGGCGAGATCGCCAGCCCGCTCGATGGGGCTGGTGCGGCCGCGGCGGGTGCTGCGACTCTCGCGGGCGCTGCGACTGCCGCCGCGGGGGCTGCGGCCGCTGGCGCGGCCGGGGCTGCGGTGGCCAGCGCCGCCGGCAGCGCGATCGCTGCTCCCAGCGCCGCGAGCAGCCTCGGTGGCACGCCGATTGGCACGGGGGAACTTATAGCCTGGCGGTGACGCGGTGTCAAACAGCGCGTCACTTAAGGGCTATGATCGGCCGGTGAGCACCCCGGCGCAACGGACGCGCCTGCGCCGCCAACGCGAGGGCACGCGTCGTGAGATCCTCGCCGCGGCCGACCGCTTCCTGCGCGAGCGCCCCTATCGAGAGCTGACGATCGACGTGGTGATGGCGCAGACCGACCTCACCCGCACCGCGTTCTACCGGCACTTCGACGACGTCACCGCGCTGGTCCTGGAGCTCTTGGCAGAGCTCGGCACCGAGCTCGGGACCGTCGCGGAGCGCTGGGGCGCCTCCGCCGGCACAGGCACTCCGGCGCCGGCCCACGAGGGCCTGTCCGAGATCGTCGACTTCTTCATCCGCCATGGGCCGCTGGTGCGGGCGGTGGCCGAGGCCGCGGTCACCGATGAGCAGATCGAGCGCGGCTACCGGGCATCGCTGGAGGCGCTGATCGAGATCACCGCGGGGACCCTGCAGCGCCTGGTCGAGAGTGGCCGGCTCGAGGTGCCCGACACCCGCGCGCTGGCCCGCGCGCTGAACCTGATGAACGAGGCCTACCTGTTGCAGGAGTTCGGCCGGGAGCCAGTCGGAGATCGCGAGGTGGCACTGGCCACACTCGAGCTGGTGTGGTTACGTGTAGTCGGACCGAGTTGAGGAGAGGATTTCCATGAGGACACGCGCATCGCGCAGGATGCTGTGGTTGGTGGTGCTGGCGGCGTTCGCCGGGCTGCTTCGAACGCTGCCCGCCGCGGGCGCAGCGGGCACCGCGAGCGCTACGGGGGCTGCGGGGGCGTACAACCCCAACGATCCAGCCCAGGCCGCCGAGTACCAGCACGCCCTGAGCCTGGGCATTCAGGCCTACATCTACGGCTATCCGCTGCTCGACACCAACCGGGTGTTCAAGACCAGCACGAGCGTGAACGTCACCGACGGCGCGGGCGGCGGCCCGGTCAACCGCTTCAGCCACATTCGCCGGCTGGCCAACCCGTCGGACACGACGGTCGTCGCGCCCAACCACGACACGCTCTACTCGATGGCTTGGCTCGACCTTTCGCGCCAGCCGATCGTGGCGCACATGCCGGTGGTCCGAGGGCGGTTCGTGGTGTTCGAGCTGGTGGACCCGTACACGGAGAACTTCGCCGAGATCGGCTCGGTCGGCCACCCGGCCGGCGACTACGCGATCGTCGCGCCCGGCTGGCACGGCCACCTGCCGCACGGCGTCAAGAAGATCCGCTCTCCCTACACCCGCGTGTGGGTCATCGGGCGCACCTACATCAAGAACGCCGCCGATACGCCGAACGTCATCAAGATCCAGAACAAGTACTCCCTGACCCCGCTCAGCTCGTGGGGCAAGCCATACCGGCCGGCCCCACCCAAGCACGTCATCAAGACTCCGAGGTCGTTCACGATCCCGGGCACCCAGTCAGGCGAGAACCCGCTGGCCTTCTTCAACGCCCTGGGCGATCAGCTCAAGCGATTCCCGCCGCCCTCCGCGGACCATCCGCTGCTGACCCAGCTGGCCACAGTGGGGATCGGGCCCGGCCGGCATCCCTCGAGCGAGACCCAGCTCGACGCGGCCACCCGCCAGGGACTGCATGACGCGGTCGCGGCCGGCGCGAAGCAGATCGCCGCGGACGTCCAGGTCGATTTCCTGACCATGGCGCCAAGCCACAACGGCTGGCTGGTCGCCCGCACCGGGACCTACGGAACCGACTACAAGACGCGAGCCCTGGTCGACTCGATCGGGCTCGGAGCGCCCCTCTCCTCCCTGGCCATGTATCCGTTCACCGTCACCGACCGCGACCTGCACCCGCTGACCGGAGCCAGCCGCTACGTCGCCCACTTCTCCACCCAGAATCTGCCGTTCCCGGTCAAGGCGTTCTGGTCGATGACCCTCTACGACTCGCACGGCTTCTTCGTGCCCAACCCGGCCAAGGTCTACCTGATCAACAACCGCTCCAACGTGCACTACAACGCCGACGGCTCGCTGGACATCTACGTCCAGCCGACCGCGCCGAGCGATCCACTGCAGCGCCGGAACTGGCTGCCGTCCCCGGCCGGGCAGGCCTTCCGCCTGATCATGCGGCTGTACAAGCCGACCAACATCGCGGGCATCCTCAGCGGCACCAGCTGGCAGCCGCCCACCGTCCTGCCCTGCCTGCCCAGCGGGTCAGCTTCTTCAGGGACGGCCTGCGCGAGTTAGCGACCCGCCGACAGCGTCAGCAGGGCGGCGCTGGCGGCGGGCAGGATGACGACGTAACGACCTTGCGCCGGGGTCACCGAGGTCGTGCGGGCTGCCCCGGGCAGCGTGCCGGTGCCGTTGTGCGCGCCGAAGCTCCGGCCGCCGAGCTCCACCCCGTCGCGGGCTGACACGCTCGGGGCCAGCAGGCGCTCGAGCGTCCCCGGGCCGGCGGTCCCGGGAACCCGCAGGGTCACCGTCCGCCCGCGCGACGGCGCCTCGTTGATCAGGACGATCCGGACTCGCCGATCCGGCGCCCGGGTGGCCCAGATCCGGAGCTGGGTCCCGGGCCGGCCGGAGACGCTCAGCAGCCGTGATCGCGCCGGCGCGGCCTGCGCGAACATCAGCAGTCCGTAGTACTCGGGCGCGACCGACGCCGTCCACCGCCCATTGACCTTGGTGAAGGTGAACAGCGCATAGCCCGCCCCCGGGAACGTGTGGATGTTGACCCCGGCCACGCCGACCCGGGCCATGGCAAACAGGGTGTCGAGCGCCCATAGGGACGACGCGAACGTCTGGCTGACCGCGGGATCGGCTCCGCACGAGACCGTGTTCAGCTCATCGATCCGCAGCGGCAGCCCGCGCGCATGGGCGACCGCCACGGCTCGGGCGAAGCCGTCCGCCAGGCCGGTCGACGCCTGGGGCGCCAGCAGGTGGGCGATCGTCGGGGAGCGAGGAGAGCGGGCGGCCACGAAGCAGAGCTGCAGCGGGTAGCGGTGGACCGCGACCAACCTGACCTGCGGCGCGGCGGCCAGAAACTCCCCGAGGTGCGGCAGGAAGCCGGCGCCGCCCGAGGTCGGCCCCGCCAGCACGACGCCCGGCAGCGCCGGGGGGAACTGCGCGAAGTCATCCAGGAACGCGGAGAACCCGTACGTGCGCGGGCGGCCGCGGACCGCGTGCCCGCCGGGTGTGCGGTACCAGGCGAAGAGGCCGTACAGCTCGGGCTCGTTACCCAGCTCGAATGCCATCAACGAGTCGGGGGCGCTGGTGCTGCTCAGCGCCCTCTGCTCGGCCGCCGCGAGCAGCGGGCTGTCCGCCTCGAGGTTGAGCCCCAGGATCACCCTCGCCCCCAGCGCCTGCTCCATCGCCCTGATCACCTGCAGCCGGGCCGGGGTGAGCGAGTAGGAGACCCCCGGCGGGCGAGCGATCCCGGGTACCGGCCACCAGGTCGAGTCGGCGCTGTCGCCGCCGATCCTCAGCACCGGCCGCTGGCCGGGAGTGAGGTTTCGGATCAGCTGGGCGAACACGGGATTGATCGCGGCCGGATCCGCTCCCGCGTACGCCTCGACTGCCGGGTACTCGAGCGACAGACCCAGGAACCCCGTCGGTATCTGGCGCCCGGTTGAACGGCTCACGATCGTGATCGCGGTCGCGCCGGCCGGCGGCTCGCCGCCGGAGACGCCGGAACGAAGGGCCAGCAGCCCGATCGCCAGCGCCACGGCGGAGACGGCCGCGACGACCGGCATCAGCGGCACCTCCGCGCCCGAGAAGCGGTTGCGAGGTTTGCCGGCTGGACGCTTCACACCGGGAGTCTCGCGATTTCCAGCCGAGTCGCGCGGGTAACCGATACCAATGGCTGTCAGCAGCAGACTCGAGCGATATCGCACAATCTCCACCCTCGGTTCGGGGGGGATGGCGACCGTGGTGCTGGCCGAGGACCGGGTCCTCGGTCGTCAGGTCGCCCTCAAACGCGTGATCCGGGCCGGCGATCTCCGCGGACTGTCCCGCCTGCGGCGCGAGGCACTCACCGGGGCGTCGCTGAGCCACCCCAACCTCGTGTCGATCTACGACATCGTCAGCCACGACGATGGCGAGCTGGTGATCGTCATGGAATACGTCGAGGGTGAGACGCTGAACGATGCCCTGAACCGGGAGGGCAAGCTGCCGGTCGCCGAGGCGCTCCGCGTGCTCGGTCACGTGGCCACCGCCCTCGACGCCATCCACGGCCAGGGCATCGTCCATCGTGACGTCAAGCCGGCCAACATCCTGCTCGGCAGCGGCGGGACGGTGAAGCTCGCCGACCTCGGGATCGCCTCCGTCGCCGACCGAACCCAGATCACCACCACGGGGACCATCCTCGGGTCCTACCGGTACATGGCTCCCGAGCAGCTCGACGATCAGGGCTCGAGCCCGGCGATCGACGTCTACGCCCTGTCCGCCGTCGCGTTCGAGGTCCTGTCCGGACGCAAGGCCCGGACCGAGGACAACCCGCTCGCCCTCGCCCACGCGATCTCGACCCAGCCGCCCCCCGACCTCCGCCGGGCCTGGCCACAAGCGCCGCCGGCGGCGGCCGACGTGCTCAGGCGGGGAATGTCTCGCGAGCCGGAGCGGCGGCCGGGATCGGCCTCCGAGTTGATCGGCCGGCTGCGCGCGGCCCTGTCGCCCGAGCCGACCATCCAGATGGCCGCCCCCGTGGTCCCGCCCGAGCGGAGGATCCAGATGGCCGCCCCGGAAGTTGCCCCGCGCACTCCCAGGCCCGTTCCCGTCTCGGCACCGCCCACTCGTCCATCCGGGCCGCCTGACGGTGGCCCGGACCCGGCCACGCACTCGCGGTGGGGGCCGCTGGCCGCTGTGCTACTGGCGGCCGTGGCGGCGGCCGTGATTCTCGCGGTGATCGTCGGCAGCGGCGGGTCGCGGCCGAGTACGCACAGCACGGCCAGCGTCGTTAAGCACCCCAAGTCGACCGTCAAGCGCTCGCACGCGCACGGCAAGAGCACCGGTGCCGCCGCGCCGGCCGGCTCGAGCGCAGCCGGCTCGAGCGCAGCCGGCTCGACCGCGGCCGGCTCGAGTGGGGCGGCAACCTCCGGCGCCGGCTCGGCCGGTTCAGCCGGGACCTCCACGGCCGGCACCAGCAACGGGGCCACGACTCCGAGCACCCAGTCATCGGGTGCACCGTCGTCGTCGTCAGGCGCCCCGTCGAGCGCCGGCGGGGGTGCCGGCAGCCCCGTCTCGGCGGTCGAGTCGTTCTACACCCTGGCCGCCTCGCATCAGTACTCCCAGGCCTGGGCGTTAGCCGACCCGACCTTCCGCAGCCAGCTCGGCGGCTATCAGAGCTTCCAGTCCGGCCAGGCCGGCGACCGCTCCATCACTTTCGACTCGGCCAAGCCGACCAGCCAGTCGAGCACCGCCGCGACGGTCAGCGTCGCCACGACCTCGGTGCGCACCGACGGGACCAAGCACTGCGGCGGCACCGTCGATCTCCAGCGCACCAGCCCCTCCGCCGGCTGGCTGCTGCACCAGATTCACATCAACTGCAGCTGACCCGCTCGTGTTTGTCTAGCGGCGCCAGAAAGCCAGCCGCTGCACCGACGCCTTGAGGATGTCGCCCCCGGTGATCGGGGTGTCCCGGCGCTGTGAGATCGCGTCGAACGGGCTGAAGCGCATCTCGGCGCCGGTCCCGAGTTCGATGGTGCCGTCGTCCTGCCGGGTGCCGTCGATGATGATCCAACCGCGCTCGACGCGGACGTTCTCATTCATGGCCTGAGCGTACCCGCATGGCTCGGGGCGCGAGCACGCGATCTGACGATGATGGGGGTCCTCCCCCATTTCCAGGCCCGGCCCGATCGTGCACGCTGGTCTCAGTCAATTACGAGAGGAGAGCGGAATGAGCGCCCTGATAGAAGGACCGATCGAGAATCCCATCACGCGCACGGCGAAGACGGCGGTGGTCCCGATTCGTTGCCTGATCGTGGATGACCACGCGGCCGTGCGGGTCGGGCTGTCTCAGCTCCTCGGCGCAGACCCGCGCTTCGAGGTCGTCGACGCGGTGGCGAGCGCGGAGGACGCGGTGGGCGTGGCCGAGCGGGTCAAGCTCGATGTGGCGATCGTCGATTACCACCTCGGGGGACGGACCGGGCTGTGGGCGAGCCGGAAGCTGAAGCGCCTCCCGGACCCGCCGGCGGTGCTGATCTACTCGGCGTACTCGGACGGAGCGCTGGCGGCGGCCTGTGTGGCGGCCGAGGCCGACGGCCTGCTCAGCAAGAGCCGCGTCGATCTCGATCTCTGCGACGCGGTCTGCGCCCTGGCCTCCGGCCGGACGTGTTTGCCGGCGTTGTCGTCATCATTGGCAGAGTCCATGCGCCAGCGACTGGGTCCTCAGGAGCAGGCGATCTTCGGAATGCTGGCGGCCGGCATTCCCGTCGGCCAGATCGCCACCACGCTCGGGATCTCCCACGGGGTGCTGGAGTCGAAGCTGTGGCACATGCTCCGCGATCTCGAGCTCCTCGACATCACGAGGTGAGGTTGGCCACCAAGCCGTCGCGACGCCGGTACCTGCCCCTGTTTCACCGCGTGGTGGGCATGAACGCGCTGCTGCTCATCGCGGCGGTGGTGGTGACGATCGTGGTGCTGGCGCCGCACAAGCTCTCCTCGTTCGCGGCGGATGAGACGGCCGTGCTGGTCGCGTCGCTGGCGCTGGTCGCGCTGCTGAACCTGCTGCTGGTGCGGCGAGTGGTGCGGCCGATCGAGGCGTTGACCACGTTGGCTCGCCGGGTCGATCTCTCGCGACCCGGCGAGCGGATGCCCGCGACGCTGCCGAATTCGGAGGCCGGCGAGCTGGCGTCGACCTTCAACGAGATGCTCGCGCGGCTCGAGGCCGAGCGTCGGGAGGCGACCGGACGGGTGCTGGCCGGGCAGGAGGCGGAGCGTCTGCGGATCGCACAGGAGCTACACGACCAGGTCGGCCAGGAGCTGACGGCCGTGCTGCTCGGGCTCTCGCGCGTGGCCGCAGGGGTGGAACCGAGCCTGCGCCAGGACGTTCAGGACGTGCAGGAGGCGGTTCGAGCCAGCCTGGAGGACGTCCGGCGGATCGCCATCGAGCTCCGGCCCGAGGCACTCGATGATCTCGGGCTCCTCAGCGCGCTGGCGGTGTTGTGCGACCGGTTCAGCCAGCGTTCCGGGCTACGGATCGGCCAGCGAATCGACAACCGGCTCCCGGACCTCGACGCCGACACCCAGCTCGTCATCTACCGAGTCGCTCAGGAGGCGCTGACCAACGTCGCGCGGCATTCGGGCAGCGACACCGCCGAGCTCTCCCTGCACGCCCTTGATGACCGAGTCGTGCTGACCATCGCCGACGCGGGCGTCGGGCTCCCGGACGGAAGCTCGCCCGGCAGCGGCATCCGCGGAATGCGCGAGCGAGCGGCGCTGATCGGCGCGACCCTAGAGATCACGTCCGGGTCGGGTGGCGTCGGCTGCCGGGTCGAGCTTGCGGCTAAGCGCGACGTCGCACCGGCCGATCGATGACCCCATTGAAGACTCGGATCCTGCTCGCGGACGATCACGGGCTCGTCCGCCGCGGCTTGCGGCTGATGCTCGACGCCGAGCCCGACCTCGAGGTGATCGCGGAGGCGGGCGACGGCGCGGAGGCGGTCAGGATCGCGCTCGAGACGAGCCCGGACCTGGCGATCATCGACATCTCGATGCCACGGATGACCGGCCTGCAGGCGGCACGAGAGCTGCAGCTCCGCTGCCCGGACCTGCGGACCCTGATGCTGTCGATGCACGAGAACGAGCGCTACCTCTACGAGGCGCTCAAGGCGGGCGCATCCGGTTACGTGCTGAAGACGGTGGCCGATCGCGATCTGGTTGAGGCCTGCCGCGCCGCGATGCGCGGAGAGGCGTTTCTCTACCCCGGCGCGATTACCGGGCTGATCCGCGATTACCTGCGCCACGCCCGTGACCAGCTCCCGATCCGCGAGGACCCGCTGACTCCGCGGGAGCAGGAGGTGGTGAAGCTGATCGCGGAAAGCTTCACCACCCGGGAGATCGCCGAGTCGCTGGTGATCAGCGAGAAGACGGTCGAGCGTCACCGGTCGAACATCTTCGAGAAGCTCGGCATGCACGACCGGGTCGAGCTCACCCGCTACGCGATCCGCCGTGGGCTGGTCGAGCCCTGATCTCGACCGATGGCAGCGAGCCAGTGGACCATCCGGCGCGCGCCATCCCCGAGCGCTAGGGTCAGCATCATGGCCGACGATCCCCGGCTCATCATCCAGCTCCCGAAGGGCGGCGCCGTCGAGCGTCAGCTGCGGGAGCAGGCGCCTCCGAGCCTGGCCAGCGGCGAGGTCGTGGTGATCGCCGGGCCGACCGATGCCCAGGGCAACCTCGAGGCGTCGGCCGCCGGCGAGGTCGTGATGTCGGTGCCCTCGCCGGAGGCGCTGGCCCGCGACAGCGCCGAGGTCAGCCGTGTGATCGGGCAGGCGGGCACGGGCGTCGAGCCGCTCGTCCTGGTCGTGGAGGCCGCGGAGGAGCTACGCGAGGACGAGCTCGGCGCGGTGCTCGACGCCGCCGCTCACACCTCGCGCGCGGTGATCCTGCGCATCATCCGCGACGGCTGACTCAGGTCGCGCACCTGACCGGTCCGCTCGGCTTCGGCGCGCTGCCGGCCTCCTGCGGCGGGGGCGCCGAGTTCACGGTGACCGGGTAGGCCGGGACGACCGTCTGCTCGAGGTCCTTGAGGGTGGTCGTGCCGTCGGTGGCCAGGTCGAGGGGAGCGCTCGCCGCGCAGGAGCTCAGAAGTACGCGCGTGTCCAACGCCGAGGGCTGCGGCAGGGACGGCACCGATGTGTCGACCCGGGCGAAGTTGAACGCGCCGGTCAGGTCGCCGGTGGCCCTCCTGCGCCATGAGGACAGGTTCGGCACCTGGGCGCCGAAGCGGGTCTCGAGAAAGCGCAGCGTCGAGGTGTGGTCGAAGGTCTGGCTGGCCACGAACCCGCCGCGGCTGAACGGCGACACCACGAGCATCGGCACGCGGAAGCCGAGCCCGATCGGGCCGGCCACGCCCGAGGCGTCCGCCGGCAGGGGATTGGCGGTCAGGTACTCGCCGGCGGTTCCCGGGCCGGGGGTGGGTGGCGGGACGTGATCGAAGAACCCGCCGTTCTCGTCATAGGTGATGAACAGCGCGGTCTTCGACCAGACCGCGGGGTTCGACACCAGCGTGTTCAGCACATCCGCCGCCACCACCTCGCCGAAGATCCCCGGAGCGGGCGGGTGCTCGCTGTTCAGCAGCGGGGCCAGGATCCAGGAGACCTGCGGGAGCGTGCCCAGCGCCACGTCCGCCTTGAAGGTGGCCGGATATTGCGGGACGAGCGCGTTGGCGGCCAGCGTCGGGTTGGTCTGGTACTGCTTGAAGTACGGCAGCACGTTGTCGCCGAAGTTGCCGTCGGCGCTGCCGTAGACCTTCCAGCTGACCCCGCTGGCCTGGAGCTGCTCGGGCATCGTCTTCCAGCCGAGCGTGCCGTAGCGCTCGACGCGCGTCGAGCTGGTGGAGAGGATCGGGCCGCCCTGCGTGCCGGCCGGGTCCAGCCACGCCGACATTGCGTAGAGACGGTTGGGGTCGGTCGGGCCGATCACCGAGCAGAAGTACTGGTCGCAGATCGTGAACGCGTCGGCCAGCGCGTAATAGAACTGCAGGTCCTTGCGCGTGTAGTAGCCCATCGTCAGCGGGCCGTTGCTGGCGCCGTCGGCGGCCAGATGGCCCTTCACGAAGCCGTCCAGCTTGCCGCCGTCCCAGTAGGTGTGCTGCGGGCCCCAGCTGTGATCGATGTCGTTCGTGCACTCGCCGTTGTTGTACGAGTCGAGGTGGAACGGGTACAGGTGGCCGCCGTGGAAGCCGCCGGGATATCCGGGCTGGGCCATGATGTTGAGGCCGCTGCCGTCGTTCAGCGGCAGCACGTTCCGGTCGCCGAAGCCGCGCACGCCGCGGTAGGAGCCGAAGTAGTGATCGAAGGACCGGTTCTCCTGGATCAGGATGATCACGTGCTGGATGTCCTGGAGGCTCCCGCACATCGGCCCGTGAGCCAGCGCTCGGGCGATCAGCGAGTCATACGCGAGCCCCGCCGCGCTCAGCGCGGCCCCGCCGGCGGCCCCGGCGCGGAGCAGCTCGCGACGGGTCATGAAGTTGTCCATCTCGCACCTCCCGGAAGCGATTACCTGGCGGCGGCAGAATACCCGCCCCGGCGCCCCTTGAACAGTTTTGTTCAGCCTCCAAGTGTCCGGTGCGGCAGCGAGGCCGGCCGACCGTCGCGGCAGCGAGCCGGCCGCCCGTGTCGGCGCCCGTCGATCCTGCGAGCATGCCGTGAACGTGCACCATCACCCGCTAGATCCACTGACCGCCGAGGAGATCAGGCAGGCGGCCACCGTCCTGCGCCGCGACCGGGAGGTCAGCGACCGGTGGCGCTTCGCCTCGATCGAGCTGCGCGAACCGTCCAAGCAGGCCGTGCGCGAATACCAGCCGGGCGCGCCGATCATCCGTGAAGCCCGCGTCGTGTGCTGGAACCGCGATGACGGGAAGGCGTACAAGGCGCGCGTCTCGCTGACCGACGATCGCGTCGTCGAGTGGCGGCACGAGCCGGATGGCCAGCCGAACATGACGATCGACGAGTTCCACGAGTCCGACCAGACGCTGCGCCGCGAACCCCGGGTGATAGAGGCGCTGGCCCGCCGCGGGATCACCGATCTGGACCGCGTGCTGATCGAGACCTGGGCCTACGGGGCCCACCTCCTGCCCGAGGAGTACAGCGATCGCCGGATGGGCTGGGCCGACGTGTGGTATCGCCGGGAGGAGGGCTCGAGCCCGTACGCCAACCCCGTGTCGGGCCTGCAGATCATCGTTGACCTCAACCGCATGGAGCTCCTAGAGATCGAGGACGACGGCCGCACCGAGATGCCCGAGACGATGGGCGAATACGTCCCGCGTCTGGTTCCGGGCCTGCAGCTTCGGCAGGACGTCAAACCGCTCGAGATCGTTCAGCCCGAGGGCGCCTCGTTCAGCCTCGAGGGCAATCTGCTGCGGTGGCAGAAGTGGTCACTGCGCATCGGCTTCAACTACCGCGAGGGCCTTGTGCTGCACACGGTCGGGTACGAGGACGGGGGGCGCACGCGCTCGGTAGCGCATCGGCTGTCGTTGGCCGAGATGGTGGTCCCCTACCGCGACCCGACCCAGGACCACTACCGTCGCACCGCGTTCGACATCGGCGAGTGGGGTCTGGGCTTCATGACCACCTCGCTCGAGCTCGGCTGCGACTGCCTGGGCCAGATCACCTACCTCGACGCGGTGCTCCATGACACCAAGGGCGAGCCCCAGACGATCCGCAACGCCGTCTGCATTCATGAGGAGGACAACGGGGTCCTGTGGAAGCACGTTGATTCGCGGTTCGGGGCCGAGACCCGCCGCCAGCGCCGGCTCGTCGTGTCCTTCCACGTCACCGTCGGGAACTACGAGTACCTCGTGTATTGGCGGCTCTATCAGGACGGCAACATCGAGTCCGAGGTGCGCGCCACCGGCATCATGGTCACCACCAACTTCCCGGAGGGACACCAGCCCCCCTACGGCACGCTGGTCGACGAGTGCACCTACGCCCCGTTCCACCAGCACTTCCTGGTCGCGCGACTGGACCTCGACGTCGACGGGGAGGACAACACCGTCCACGCCACCGAGTCCGAGGCGCTCCCCACCGGCCCGGAGAACCCGCACGGCCTCGCGGTTGTGCAGCGATCCACGCCGCTGCGCACCGAGCGCGAGGGCATTCAGGACTACGACTGGAGCACCCAGCGGGCTTGGACGGTGATCAACCACCAGGTCCGCAACGGGCTGGGCGGGCCGGTCGGATACAAGCTCGTGCCCGGCGCCTGCTTCCCGCCGATGCTCGACCCCGACTCGCCCGTGCTCCGCCGAGCCCAGGCGATCGGACACACGCTCTGGGTGACGCCGTTTCAGGAGGAGGAGCGCTGGCCCTGCGGCGAGTTCGTCGTGCAGAGCCGTGAGGATCGCGGGCTCCCCGTCTGGACCGCCCAAGACCGCCCGATCGAGGACACCGACGTCGTGCTCTGGTACGTGTTCGGGATCCACCACATCACGCGCCCGGAGGAATGGCCGGTCATGTCGGTCGACACCGTCTCGTTCTGGCTGAAGCCCGTCGGCTTCTTCGACCGCAACCCGGCGCTCGACGTTCCACCCGCTCACCACACCGCCTGAGCCCTTCGCGGCCGCCGTCCGCCCCGACCCGGTCATGACGCGATTTGCTCCTCCCATGAGTCATCGTCGTCGTCGCCGCCGTGACCGTCCTCGTCACCCAGCGGCACCAGGAATATCTCCTCGGAAATCGTCTTGGTGATCGCCTCCAGCATCGCCGTCGTCTGCCTGGTCTTGGACGGCGGATGCGTCTTGACCAGCGGCTCGAGGACTCCCCGCAGCAGTCCATGCAGGACGACGTCGATGGGCGGCGCGTCGGGGGCACATCGACCGGAGGCCTGCGAAGCGACCATGTGATTGACGATCTGGCTCATGACGGCGCCGCACTCGACCACCTGAGCCACCAGCGCGTCGACTGAGTCGCCGCCGGGGGGATGGGGCATGTTGATCTTCATGACCTACTGAGCCTCGAGCCGGCGCTTTCCACCCCCCGGGCGAGAAATTCCGCCGCCCCCGGCCGCGACCCCGCCGCTCATACATCCGTCCGGCCCGGGCCCCCGGGAAACAGGATCGTTCGTCCGCCGACGATCTTCGGCTTGAGGCCGCAAACCGAGCCACGCCCACCGGGGCGTAAGTGGCGAGGTCGTCCAGCCGGCCACCCATCGCTCCCAGCCAGCCCACGTCTCCCGGGGGATCTCATGATGATCGACGCCATCAGCCGATGCCAGGCCCGCACGCGCCTGTTTGCCCTTGCCACGGTGCTCATCGCCGTCATCTCGGCCGCCGCCGCCAGCGCGGCCTCCGCTGCTCCGCTCGCCCAGTTCAGCCGCGAGACCTACGCCTACTCGAGCTCGCTCACCATGCAGCAGGAGGCCAGCCGCTACCAGGTGATGGTGCTCCAGAGCACGAACCACGCGTTGGTTGCCCAGCTGAAGGCCGCGAACCCGAACCTGAAGGTCTTCATGTACGCCGACACGCTCGACTCTCGGCCGAGTGACCCGGGCTTGGCGACCTGCACCGACTACACGACGGACAACGCATCGCACCCGAACTGGTTCCTGCTCGACTCCGGCGGAAACCGGATCCAGTCCAAGAACTACCCGGGCAACTATCTGATGGACGTCGGCAACACCGCCTATCAGCAGGCCTGCGTTTCCCACGCGGCGTCGATGGCCAAGCAGTACGGGTTCGACGGCGTCTTCTTCGACGACCTCACCGCTTACCTCAGCTGGGTCATGCCGTCGAATGCGACAGCCGCCGCGTACCCCACCACGGCGTCCTGGCAGTCGGCCGAGTACTCGTTCGTCTCCTACGCCGGCCCCCAGCTTCACGGCCAGGGACTGATGGTCATCGGGAACATCGGCGGAGGCGCCAACGTCCCCGGTCTCTGGCAGCAGTGGACGACTCCGCTGGACGGCTCCGAGGAGGAGAGCTGGATGGATCCCAGCATGACCTACTACTGGCCTCAGCAGATCGCCGACGCGGCCTGGTCAGCGGCCAACGGCAAGATCGCCATCCTCCACTCCCACAGCGTCAACGAGACCGGCAACACCTACGGGCTCGCGTCGATGCTGCTGGTCACGCAGGGCAATGAGGGCTACTCGACCGCGAACGCCAACTACACGACCTCCGAGAACTGGTTCCCCGAATACCAGACGGCGCAGTCACTCGGCGCCGCGACCTCGGCTTCGACCAAGCTCGCGAACGGTGTCAATGCTCGCGCCTTCGCCGGCGGCGTCGTCCTGGTCAACCCATCCGGGTCGACTCAGACCGTCGCCCTGGGTGGCGGGACCTATAGCGGATCGGGACTCACCAGCGTGAGCAGTGCCACCCTCGGTCCCTGGAGCGGCCTGGTCCTCCTCAACGACAACCCCGGAACCGGCGCGGCGCCCGTCGACGTGGTCGCTCCCGGGATCTCGGGCAAGACCGTGGTCGGTCAGACCCTGACCGCGAACACCGGCCTGTGGTCGGCCGGCTCGAGCCCCACCTACGCCTACCAGTGGATGCGCTGCGCGAGCACCAGCCCGACCAGCTGCACCGCGATCTCCGGGGCCACGAACGGCACCTACGCCCTGCAGCCGGCGGACGGCGGTCAGTACATCGCGGTCACGGTGACCGGCGCCAACGCAGGCGGCAGCGGCACCGCGAGCTCCGCAGCGACGGCTCAGGTGCCGGCGCCGACGTTCACCCTCGCCACGTCGGCGGCCAGCAAGACGATCACGCACGGTGGCGCCGCCTACTACACGATCACGGTCAAGCCGCAGAATGGCTTCACCGGCTCGGTGGCCCTCAGCGTGAACGGTCAGCCGGTGGCCGGGCGCGCCTGGTTCAACCCGGCCACGACGACGAACTGGACGACCCTCGGGGTCACGACCCCCACGCCCGGGACCTACACGATGACGGTCACCGGAACCAGCGGTGGGATCACCAGCACGGTGCCGCTCACCCTCACGGTGAACTAACGCTGCCTCAAGCCGGGCGCCTCTCTCCGCCCGGCCTGAAGGGCAAAAGCGGACCCTGATCGCGCGACGAAGCCGTCCGAGATCGGGGTCCGCTGCGTCCTAGGGTGACAACACAGATGCATGCTCGGCCCCCGAGTTCGCGTAGAGTGTGCGCCGCCGACCGGTCGATCTCGCGACACGGCCTGCAGTGGGGCAAACGCCCCGGAGAGGTGACTTGCAGTATTTGCGCGCGTGGCGATCACGCCAGCGGGTACTTGCTACCCATGCCACTAAGTCCAGAGAGGGGACCAACGACATGATCCACGCCGAGAGGGGACGGCAGGCTTTCGCTTGCCTACTCGCGTTCGCGACGCTGCTCCTGGCCGCCAGTTTCGCCGGTGACGCGACCGCGGCCACACCGCCGCTGGCCCAGTTCAACCGCGAGACCTATGCGTATTCGACCACTCTGTCGACGTCGCAGGAGGCCAATCGCTACCAGGTGATGGTGCTCCAGGCCAGCAATCATGCCGAGGTCCCGCTGCTCAAGGCGGCCAACCCGAACCTCAAGATCCTCATGTACTCGAACCTCCTCGCGTCGAACCCGAGCGACGGGCCGGCGTGGGCGGAGTGCACGCAATACTCGACCGACAACAGCGCGCACCCGACCTGGTTCCTCACCGACCAGAGCGGGAAGCGGATCCCATTGTCGGGCTACTCCGGGAACTACGTGATGGACGTGGGAAACACGACCTATCAGCAGGCCTGCGCTTCGCATGCGCTGGCGCTCGCCAACCAGTACAAGTTCGATGGCATCTACTTCGACGGCGCCACGGCAAACCTCGCCTGGGCCGTCGGGACGACCACCACGGTCCCCAGGTACACGACTCAGCCCGCCTGGCAGGCCGCCGTCTTCTCGATGCTCACCTACCTCGCGGGGCAGGTCCACGCTCAACATCTCCTGATCGTGGGGAACATCGGCGGAGGCGCGACCCAGCCCGGTCTCTGGCAGAAGTGGACCACTCCGCTTGACGGTTCCATGGAGGAGAGCTGGATGGACACCAGCGTGAGCTACTTCTGGCCGGTGATGATGCTCGACCTCGCGTGGTCGGAGGCCAACGGCAAGATCGCGCTGCTCCACTCGCATTACACGACCGAGACCGGCAACACCTTCGGACTCGCCACGATGATGCTCGCGGCCGCCGGCAAGTCCAGCTACTCGACCTCAAACGCCAACTACCAGACCTCCGAGCTGTGGTTCCCGGAGTACACCTCGGCGCAGTCTCTCGGCGTCCCGACGTCGACCTCGACCCAGCTCCCGGGCGGCGTCTTCGGACGGGCCTTCGCCAACGGAATCGTCCTGAGCAACCCATCGAGCGCGGCCACCACCGTCAACCTCCTCGGCGGCACCTACAGCGGATCCCAGCTGTCAAAGGTGAGCAGCGTCCCGCTGAGCGCGGCCAGCGGCCGGATCCTGCTCAAGGACGTGCCCAACGGCGGGCCTTCCCTGCCACCGGCCGACATCATCGCGCCGGCGATCACGGGCAGCTTCACCGTCGGGTCGACCGTGACCGCTCTGCCCGGCCTCTGGTCGGCCGTCCCCAGCCCGACCTACACGTACCAGTGGACACGCTGCGCCACGACCAGCCTGAACACCTGCGCGGTGATCGCCGGTGTCACCGGGAGCACCTACAAGCTCACGTCGGCCGACTCCGGCCACTACCTCGCGACGACGGTGACGGCGAAGACCACCGCCGGGACCAAGGCCGGGTACTCCGCTCTGACGGCGCAGGTGCATTAGCTCGGAACCTGCGCAGGCGTCGCCGACCTGCAGCCGGCACGACTCTCGGGGTTACTGGCCCCGAGAGTCGCTGGTTGGCGCCTGGAACACCATCCGGAGCTCCTGCACCCCCGCGTCGATCTCGACGCTGAGGGCGTAATCGCCGCGCTCGAAGATCCGGATCATCGGCGCGTTGCCGGGGAGAACGTCGGCCCGCAGGCCGCGCGCGCCGTGCCGGCGCGCGTAGTCGACGAGTCCCGCGTGCAGGATCGCCCCCAGGCCCGCGCCCTGCCAGTCCGGGTCGACCATGTAGGCCACCTCGGCCAGCCCGCTGGCCGGACTGAGGTAGTACGTGCTGGCGGCCACGATGCGCTCGCGCTCGGACGGCCCGACCACGGCGGCGAAGGCCATCTCCTCCTCGTAGTCGACGCTGCACAGGTGCTGGGCGGCGGTGTCGGTCAGCGAGGTGAGCTTCTGGAAGAAGCGGGTTCGGACGTCGTCTTCGCTGAGCCGGTAGAAGAGCCCCTGCATCGCGCCGGTGTCGCTGGTGCGCGTCGGCCTCACCTCGACCTCGCGGCCGTCGCGGAGCCGCACGTTGCGCACCTCACCCACCGGGTAGGCGGTCCGGCTGCGCAACTGCTGCTTGCGTCCCACCAGGCCGCGCTCGATCGCCGCCGCCAGCAGCTCGCCGCGCACCTCGGGATGCGCGATGTCGATCAGGGCGACCACGCGCTCGGGAATCGAGCGGCCGAACAGATAGGCGGTGCCGAACTCCGTGATCACCCAGTGCACGTCGGCCCGCGGAACCGCCACCGGCTCGCTGGCGGCGAGTTCCACAACGATGGCGGAACGGCCCGCCGGCGTGCGCGAGGACAGGCAGACGATCGCCATGCCGTGGGGTGACGCGAGTGCGCCGCGGTGAAACGCCGGTCCGGTGGACACGCCTCCGTAGAGCACCCCGTCCAGGCTTTCTGTGGACACCTGGCCGGTGAGGTCAATGGTGAAGGCCTGCGTGACCGAGACCATCCGCTCGCGGCTGGCGATCACCGTCGGGTCGCAGATGTAATCGATCGGGTGAAAGGTGAACCGCGGATCGTCATCGACGAGGTCATAGAGACGCCGCGAGCCCATCGCCCAGCTGGTGGCCACCGGCCCGGTGACGACGCCCGCGCCGACCAGGTCGACCAGTGGTTCGGTGATCACGTCCGAATGGATGGCCAGGTCGCGCCGGTTCGTCAGGTGAGCCAGCATCTCGTTGGGCACGCGGCCCAGGCCGACCTGAAGCGTGGAGCAGTCCTCGATCAGCCGAGCGGCATACCGGGCGATCTGCTCGGCCACCGGCCCGGTCGCCTCGTGGAGGTACTCCGTCACGGGGGTGTCGACCCTGACGAAGCTGGCGATCCGGTCGACGGGGATCCGGCTGTCGCCCGCCGTGCGTGGCATCGCGGGATTGACCTCCGCGATAACCGTTCGCGCACCCAGCGCCGCGGCCATGGTCACGTCAACCGATATCCCCAGGCTGCAGGTGCCGTCGGGATCCGGGGGCGCGACCTGCACCATCGCGACATCCAGCGGGAGCTGTCCGTTGTCGAACAGCCGGGGAACGTCGGCCAGCGAGACGGGCACGTAGTCCACCCGACGCGACTCATTCAGAGCGCGCTCGTTGCTGCCCACGTAGAACACGCGGTGTTGATAGTTGGTCCGAGGTGGATCGCCGAAGTCGACACCCGTGGTGAGGAAGTGCACCAGTGTCACCCCCGACCTGCCCAGCTTCTCCAACGCCTCCACCAGGGTGCGCGGCGCCGCGCAGGCACTCCCGATGAACACCGTGTCGCCGGGTCGGACGACGGAGACGGCCTCCGCGGCCGAAACCTGGCGGTCCCGCCAGTCCGGTGCCGCCTCGCCGTTCATACCTTCTACGCTACCACCGGCGGATCGCCCCGCTGGCCGGTGGGCCGCCGGTCGCGTAGCCTGCTGCCGTGCTGTATTACGGTCACTCCTCCTCGCGCGAGCATGACCCTGCCTCGCTGGACCCCGAGCATCCCGACGTGCCGGCGCGAATCGAGGCGATCGAAGCGGCCCTCGAGGGTGCCGGCTGGCCGGGGTGCGAGTTGCGCGAAGCCCCGGCGGCGAGCGAGGCCGACCTTGCTCTCGCGCACAGCCCTTCTCACATCAGCGCGGTTCGGGAGTTGTGCGAGGCGGGGGGCGGACGGATCGACGACGACACCTTCGTGACCGAGGTCTCCTTCCGGGCCGCTCTGCACGCCGCCGGAGGCGCGTGCGCGATGACGCGCGCGCTCGTCGCCGGCGAGGCCGGCACCGGCTTCTGCGGCCTGCGCCCCGCCGGTCACCACGCCGAGCGGGACCGCGCGATGGGCTTCTGCCTGTTCAACAACGTGGCTATCGCGGCCGCGCTGGCGATCGGTGAGCTCGGCGTCGAGCGAGTGTTCATCCTGGACTGGGACGTCCATCACGGCAACGGCACCGCGGAGATCTTCCGCAGCCGCAACGACGTGCTGTTCGCCAGCATCCACCAGCTCGGCCTGTATCCCGGCACCGGCCCGGTCACCGATGCCGGCTCCGGTGACGGACTCGGCTACACGATCAACGTCCCCGTGCCGAAGGGTTCCGACGAGGAGGTCTGGGTGTCCGTGCTCGAGCACGTGATCATCCCGGCCGCGCTCGAGTTCAAACCACAGCTCGTGCTGATCTCCGCCGGCTTCGACGCCCACCGCGACGATCCGCTCGGCGGCTGCCGGCTCGAGGCGGACTCGTTCGCCCAGCTGGCCTGCCACGTCCGCGACATGGCCCGGGAGGTCGGGGCGCCCGTGGGCGCGGTACTCGAGGGCGGCTACAACCCGTCGGCGCTGGCCGACTCCGTGATGGCCACGATCGCCGCCTTGGACGGCGCCGGAGAAGCCGACTCGATCGCACCCGACCCAATGGTGACCTCGCGCATCGCGGCGCACGTCGGGCACTTCTGGGAGCTCTAGTGGCCCGTCACTAGCTCGCTCCGAAGGCATCATGTGCCAGCGCGATCGCGCCCAGCACCCCCGCCCGGTCTCCCAGTGCCGGCGAGACCACGTAGGACTCGATCTCGTCGCCCAGCAACGGCGTATCGAGATAGCCGCCCACCAGCTCGCGCAGCCGCCGGCGGACCATCCCCAGCAGCGGACGGCGCTCCATCACCCCGCCCCCGACGATCACCCGTTCGGGCGAGGCCACCATCACGATGCTGAGGATCCCGAGCGCCAGGTAGTCCGCCTCGATCTCCCAGGCCGGATGCGCGTCGGGTAGCTCCTCGGGCGCGGTCTGCCACCGCTTGGCCATGGCCGGCCCGGACGCCAGGCCCTCCCAGCAGTCGCCGTGGGCAGGGCAGGTGCCGGCGAACGGCTCGGGGTCGCGCTCGCGGGGGATCCGCATGTGACCGACCTCCGGATGGACGAGACCGTGCCAAGGCCTCCCCGCGATCAGTAGGCCCGCCCCGATGCCCGTACCGATCGTCAGGTAGCAGAGCGCGTCCACCCCCTGCCCGGCCCCCCAGCGATGCTCGCCGACGGCCGCCGCGGTCACGTCGTTGTCGAACGCCACCGGCACGCCGAGCCGGTCGCGGATCACCGGCGCCACCGAGACCTGCTGCCAGCCCGGCTTCGGCGTGGTGGTGACCGAGCCCCATCTCGGCGAGCCGGGATGGAGGTCGACCGGTCCGAAGGAGCCGACGCCGATCGCCTCGACTCGCGGTCCGCCGGCGAAGAAGCCCACGATCCGCTCGAGCGTCTGCTCGGGATCCGAGGTGCGGAACTGCTCCTCGCGGACGATCTCGTCGGGGCCGCTGCCCACCGCGCACACCACCCAGGTTCCGCCCGTCTCCACACCGCCGTACAGCTTGCTCACGGGCTGTCATCCTACGCGCGCACGCGGAAGGAGAATGACATGCGTCAGGTCGTGTTGGTCGCGGCAGGCAAGCTTCGAATCGAGGACGGTCCGCCGCCAGATCCGGGTCCAGGGGAGCTGCGAGTGCGCGCGCACGCTGTCGGGATCTGCGGACGGCTGCCTGAGGCTGGATGGGCGTGGCGTGAGGGCTCCTGAACGCCCGGCGGGTGGTCCTGAGGACCGAGGGCTGGTGGTGGTCGTCGGGTCGATCAACATCGACCTGGTCGTGCGGGTCGATCGCCTGCCCGGACCGGGTGAGACCGTTGCCGGTGGGGCGCTTGAGCGTCACGGCGGCGGCAAGGGCGCCAACCAGGCGGTGGCCGCCGCGCGCGCCGGCGCCGAGGTGCGCTTCATGGGGGCCGTGGGCGAAGACGACTTCGCCGAGCAGGCGCTCGAGGAACTGCGCCGCGAGCAGATCGACGTATCAGGGGTGGTTCGCTGCGCCGGTGTGAGCACCGGCGTGGCCTGCATCGTGGTCGACGAAGGTGGCGAGAACCAGATCGCGGTGGCCTCGGGCGCCAATGCCCAGCTCGACGCCGCGGCAGTCGAGCTGTGGCTGCGCGAAGCCGCGCTCCCCGAGGCCGCCGTCTGTCTGCTGAATTTCGAGATCCCCGATCCGCCCCTGGTGGCGGCCGCGCGGTTCGTTGCCGCGGGCGGTGTCGAGAGGATCCTGGTCAATCCCGCGCCGGCCCGCGCGGTGCCCAGAGCTCTCCTCGAGCTGGGGCCGATCCTGACCCCGAACGCGGGCGAGCTCGCGGATTTGAGCGGCGGCGATGATCGCTCCCCTGAGGACAGCGCCCGTCGGTTGGCCGGCCTGAGCGGCGCTCCCGTCGTGGTCACACTGGGATCCCGCGGCGCGATCTTGGTCAGCGATGGGCAGTGCTGCGAGGTGGCCGCGCCGCCCGCGACAGCCGTGGACACGACCGGCGCCGGCGACGCGTTCAACGGAGCGCTCGCCGCCGGCCTGGCTCAGGGACAAGGGCTGTCCGCCGCGGTGCGGCGGGGAGTCGTCGCCGGGTCGCGCTCGGTGGCGGACCGCGGGGCCCGGAGCGGGATGCCGTCCAGAGCCGAGATCGATCGCGCCTCCGCCTAGCCGGTGGGGTGACCCAGCTTCTTCTCGGCCTGCTTGAGGTAGGCCCTCGCGTTCTGCTGGGTCACGAGCGGGTCGCCGGTGTTCACGTTCTTGGGAACGGCGTGGCCCTTGACCTTGGCCACCGCCTCTTCGACGGCGATCCGGGCCATGCCATATGGATCCTGGGCCACCGTGGCGAACATGTTGCCGGCGATGATCTGCTGGGTGGCCTCGACCGCGCCGTCGAAGCCCACGAGCTTGACGCGCTTGGTGGCGTTATTCGCCTCGAGGCTCTGCAACGCGCCGAGGGCCATCTGGTCATTAGCGCAGAACACGGCGCTCACCTTCGGATTGGTCTGCAGGATGTCCTCCATCGCCCCCACCGCCTGCTCGCGGTCGAAGTTGGCTGCCACCTGCTTCACCACCTTGATGCCCGAGCCCTTGATGCCGTCAAGAACACCGTTGACGCGGTCGATGTCCACCTGGGAGCCAGGGATGCCGCGGATGATGGCCAGCGTCCCGTGCGGGATCACCTTGGCCAGATAGCGTCCCATCCGCTGGCCGCCGGCCAGATTGGGCGTGCCCACGAAGCCCGTCTGGGGCTTCCAGCCCGGCATCGGAGAATCGAACAGTACGACGGGGATCTTCTTCGCCACCTGGTTGAGCACCGGCATCAGGAGATCCGAGTCGGTGGGCGCGATCACGAGCGCGCTGACCTTCTCCGCCAGCAGGTTCTGCACGATGTTGATCTGCTCGTCCACCTGGGTGTCTGCCTGTCCGGCTTCGGTGAGTACGGAGGCATGGGCCTTCGCGCCTCCGGCGGCCGCGCCGTGGGCGGTGTTGACCCAGTACTCCTGGTTGAGTGCCTTGGGGACGAAGCCGATGCGGATCCCCTTGTCGGGGGTGATCGAGAGCTGCCCTCCACAGCCGGCCAGAACCGCCAGGCCGGCCAGCAGTAGGGCGGCGAGCGGGCGTCGCACGGCTCAGGCCTCCGCGCGCGTCGGCGCGCGATCGTCGGACTCGGCCGCATCACCGCCGGGCCCGTCCTCCTCCCCCCCGGTCGCGCCATTCTCGCCGCCGGCCACCTCCTCCTCGCCGCGTCCGCCGGAGCCGACGATCATCGACACCAGCTCCTCCTGATGCTCGGCGTCCGGCTCGGCCTCACCGACGTACTTGCCCTGTCGCAGGACGACGGCGCGGTCGGCCACCCGCGTGACGTGCTCGAGGTTGTGCGAGATCAGGATCACCGAGACGCCGTTCTCGGGAGCCTCCTTGATCAGGCGCAGGACGTTGCCCGACTCGCGCGCGCCGAGCGCCGAGGTGGGCTCGTCGAGGATCACGATGCGCTTGCCGAACGCGATCGCGCGCGCACACGCCACCGCTTGGCGCTGGCCGCCGGACATGATCCCGATCTCGTCCTTCCGGGAGATGTTGACCTGCAGGCGCTCGAGCAGCTCGTCGGTTTCCTTGTCCATCAACCGGTCTGACACCCACCCCAGTGACCCGAGCCACTTCGGCCGTACCGGCTCGCGGCCGGCATAGAAGTTCCCGGTCGCGTTGAAGTTGTCGAACAGCGCCAGGTCCTGGTAGACGGTCTCGATACCGAGCTCGCGCGCGCGGTGCGGCGAGCTGATGTTGACCCGCTCGCCGTCGATTCGGATCTCGCCGGCGTCGGGCCTCACCACCCCCGAGAGGATCTTGATCAGGGTCGACTTGCCGGCCCCGTTGTCACCCAGCAGCGCGAGGATCTCGCGCTCGTGCAACTCCAGCGAGACGCGGTCGAGCGCGAGTGTCGCCCCGAAGCGCTTCTCCACGTCGCACACCTCGAGTACATGGTCGGCCATCGTGGTCACCTCCCCGCCTGCATTGTCCGGAATCTCTCCTCAAGCCGGCGTCGCACCACGTCGAGCTCGACGGCGACGACCACGATCACCCCGATCGCGATCAGCTGCCAGTAGATCGAGACGTTGAGGAGGTTCAGCCCGTTGTTGATAACGCCGAAGATGAAGGCGCCGCAGACGGCGCCGGAGATCGTCCCCCGACCACCCCAGAAGGATGCGCCGCCGATGATCACGGCCGAGATCGATGCGAGCTCCTGCTGCTGGCCGGCGGTCGGATAGCCCGCATTCACCCGCCCCGCGGTGATGATGCCGGCCACTGCGGCACAGAACCCCGCGATGATGAAGACCGACATCACGACCCTGTCGACCGGGATGCCGAGCCGGCGTGCCGCCTCGCGATCGCCGCCGACCTCGTAGATCCAGCGTCCCCACCGCAGCCTGCGGGCCAGCACTGCGGCGGCGCCCGCGAGCACCGCCACGACGATGATCGCCACCGGGATTCCCGCGACATCGGAGCCGCCGATCGTGGTCACTATGCCCGGCATGCCCGGCGTGGGCTGCCCGTCGGCGAGTAACAGCGCCAGGCCACTGGCGGCGTTGAGCATCGCGAGGGTGGGAATGAACGAATGCGGCATGCGTCCCTTGACGTAGAGCAGCGCGTTGATGAAGCCGACGGCCAGGCCGGTGAGCAGCATCGCCACGAGCGTCACGAAGCCGCCGCCGATGTGATGGAACGCCAGCGACCCGGTCACGGTGGTGAGCGCGACCAGCGAGCCAACCGACAGGTCGATGCCGCCAACCAGGATCACGAAGAGCTGGCCGATGGCCAGTGCCGCGAGCGGCGCCACCTGTACCAGCAGGTTCTTCAGGTTGTCACCGGTGAGGAAGAACGGCGTGAGCAGGGTGAGAATCACGCACAGCACTACGAGAATCAGCGGCGGTCCGGCTTGAATCGCCCGCAGGACGAGCCGAAGTCCCCGGTCCGAGACGTCCTGGGACGCGCCACGGCGCTCTGCAACCGTTGCCATAGTCTCCTCCTCCGACGCGGTGCTTGTGAACCTCCGCTCCCTGTACCCCAGTGAGACGATGAGCATGCACAGATAGCGCGACCGGTGTGAATTTCCGCCGCCGACGACCCCGATCACGAATGGACCAGCCGCCATGAGCGCCACCCACTCCGACACCGCCACCCGTCTGATCGACAACTACGTGGCTGGCCGCTGGACGCCGTCGACCTCCACCGACGCCCTGGACGTGACCAACCCCGCCACGGGCCAGGTCCTTGCGCGGGTCCCGATGTCCGGCGCAGATGATCTCGACGCCGCCGTTCGGGCCGCGCGCGAGGCGCTGCCGGCGTGGCGCGCGGTGAGCACGATCGAGCGGGCGCGCAAGCTGTTCGATCTGCGCCAGCGGCTCGTGGCTCGCCGCGAGGAGCTGGCGCGGTCGGTGACCACGGAGATGGGCAAGACGATCGACGACGCGCGGGCCGAGGTGGCGCGCATGATCGAGATGGTCGAGGCCGCTTGCGCAATTCCGACCACGATGCAGGGCCGGGTGCTCGAGGACGTCTCGCGCAATATCGACGCCGAAACCATCCGCCAGCCGGTCGGCGTGTGCGCGGCGATCGTCCCCTTCAACTTCCCGGCCATGGTCCCGTTCTGGTTCCTGCCGTTTGCCATCGCCTGCGGGAACACGTTCATCCTCAAGCCTTCCGAGCAGGTTCCGCTCACTCAGCAGATCGCCTTCGAGGAGCTCGACGCGCTCGGGCTGCCACCCGGCGTCGTCAACCTGGTCAACGGTGGCCGCGCCGTCGTCGAGGGCATCCTCGAGCACCCGGGGATCGACGCCGTCTCGTTCGTGGGCTCGGCCCCGGTGGCGAAAATTGTGTACGAGCGCTCGGCCCGGGCGGGCAAGCGCGTGCAGGCCCTCGGCGGGGCCAAGAACCACATGGTGGTCATGCCCGACGCCGTCATCGACGAGACGGTCGCGGGGATCATCGGCTCGGCCTTCGGCGCCGCGGGCCAGCGCTGCATGGCCGGCTCGGTCGTGGTCACCGTCGGGGAGTCCCACGACCGCCTGCTCCCGCCGCTGGTCGCCGCCACCGAGGCGCTGACGGTGGGCGACGGGCTGCGTGAGGGCACCGACGTCGGGCCGGTCGTGTCACCCAGCGCCCGCGACCGCATACGCGAGTGGATCGACCGGGGCGTGGCCGACGGTGGCCGACTGGCCGTGGACGGCCGGGACCCGGCCGGCGACGGGCTCGCCGCCGACGGCACGTATGTGGGCCCGACGATCCTCGATGACGTTGCGCCGGACGCGGCGATCGTGCAGGAGGAGGTCTTCGGACCCGTGCTGACGATCGTCCGGGCCGACTCGCTCGACGACGCCATCGCGATCGTCAACCGCAGCCGATTCGGCAACGGGACGTCGATCTTCACCGAGTCGGGGGCTGCCGTCCGCCGCTACCGTCACGACGTGCAGGCGGGGATGATCGGCGTCAACATCGGCGTCGCCGCGCCCGTCGCGTTCTTCCCGTTCTCCGGTTGGAAGGACTCGTTCCTCGGCGACCTGCACGCCCACGGCCCCGACGCCGTCGACTTCTACACGCGCAAGAAGACCGTGACCAGCCGCTTCTTTTCGAGCGGCCAGGGCCACGGCTCATACTTCGTGGAGGACTAGGCGCACGCCCGCCCGCCTGGCCCCGCTCCTTCGTGGGCACCTGGAGGGGCACAAGGAGAAAGATGATTTCGCGGCCGGCCGGCGTGACGGTGCTGGGAAACTTCGCGGTTGACCGCATCAACGACGAGCCGCCCAGCCCCGGCGGCTGCCCGTCGTTCGCCGCCGTCGCCCTGCGGGCCACCGGGGGCGACGGCCGGGTGGTGACCCGGCTGGCCACCGAAGATGAGCCGATTTTCGCGAGCGTGCTGGAAGATCGCTCGGCGTTCCGGTAACCGTGCTCCCGGCGCGGAGGACGAGCGCGTTCGGGTTGCGGTACTTCGGCGAGCGGCGGGTCATGACCGTGGACGCGATCGGGCAGCCGTGGACGCCGGACGACGTCGACGGAGCCGAGCTCGACACCCGCTGGATCCATGTCGCCCCGCTCCTGCGCAGCGACTTCCCGGCGGACACGCTGCGGCATCTCGTCGACTCCGGCCATTGCCTCGCCTACGACGGGCAGGGGCTCGTACGCGCCGCGCAGCTTGGAACCCTGACCACGGATGCCGATTACGACCCGGCCATCCTGCCTTCGCTGACCGTCCTCAAGCTGGCCGAGGATGAGGCCGACGTCGTGGCCGGAGGACGGTTCGGCCCGGAGACGGCGAGACGCCTCGCCGTGCCCGAGATCCTGGTCTCGTTCGGCTCGGCGGGCTCCGACCTCTACCTCGATGGGGAGGTCGAGCACGTCCCCGCGGCCTGGCCGGTCATCGACGTACACACCACCGGGGCCGGCGACGTCTTCATGGTCGCCTACGTGACCGCCAGAGCGCAAGCCGCCACCCCCCGCGAGTCGGCCGAGCGCGCGAGCGAAGTGGTCGCGCGGATGCTCGAGGACCGCCGCACCGCCCGGACGCCGCGTCCCCTATGAGGGATCTGTCTTCGTCATCGCCGCCGGGCTCCGCCAGCGACGTGAGAGCCGCTCGGGGCTCAGGCTGACGAGCCTGCCGTCCCGGCCGGCGCCCAATAGACGAGTGTCACGCCCGGCGCGCGCTCGGCGAAGCTGGCTTGCACGGGCATTCCGATCTTGAACGGTCTTCAGGCGGTGTGCTCGGTGCCGTTCTGCGCGAGCACGTCGGCGAGCGCCGTGCAGGGTAGGTCTGGGTAGAGATGGCGGAGGGGGGTCGGATCGAAGGTGAGACTGGCGCGGTCCATTGCGAGCGCGGCGCGCGCCTGACGGCCGAGCTCGGGTTTGACGCGTCCGACGCTGTTGGCCATGAGACGGAGCATGAAGGGAGGTATGTGCCTAGGTGTCGCGGGGCGTCCGGTGGCTGTCTGGACGGCTTGGGCGAGCTGGTCGAAGGTGAGGTTGTCGGGACCGCCGATCTGGAGTGTCTTGCCGCGGGTGGTTGGGTCGATGACGGCCCGTTCGACGACTGCGGCAACGTCCGCGACCGAGACGAAGTTGATCGGGTTCTGGCCGTGTCCGAACACGAGCGGCCGGCCCGAGCGACCCGCGGTCTGATTCATCAGGTCGATCCACAGCTCGAGGAATGCGGTCGCTCGGACGATCGTGGTTGGGACGCCGCTTGTGGCAGCGCGTTGTTCGGCGGCGTGCTTCATGCGAAAGAGCTCCATTGGACTGTCTGAGGTTGCGCCGACCGTCGACATCAGGACGAGGTCTGCGCCGGCGCCGTTGGCTGCGTCGATCAGGTTGGCGTTGCCGTCGCGATCGACTGCCGCGAGCGAGCCCCGATGCGGGTCGGTGAATCCGTGCACGGCGGACACGACGACGTCGACGCCGGCGGTCGCGGGCCCCAGAGTTTCACGATCGCGCACGTCGCCGCTCACGACCGTCACAAGGTCGCCGGCCAGATGCTCGGCTCGAGCAGGCTCGCGGGTCAGGACACGGACCGGGAGATTGCGATTGACGAGACGATCGACGAGCAGCGTGCCGAGCCTGCCGGTGCCGCCGGCAACGAGGATCACGACGGGCCGCCGGGCATGACCTGACGGCGGACCGCCTGATCGACGGTGCCAGCATCCTGCTGGACGGGCTCGAGGTAGAAGCGCGCCCACGCTAGTAGCCCATCCTCGATGCCGAAGATCACGACACCGCGGATAAGGTGGGGCGTGCCGTCGGGTCGCGTCCCGCGGTGCTCCCACTCGCTCCAGACCGTGTCCCCGTCGATCGCCGACCGCAGCACCTCGCAATTGACGTCAGGGATCGCGGCGAAGATCTGCGTCCAGTTCGCGCGCACCTGCTCCTTGCCGGTGAAGCCGCGCTCCGGGTGTGCTGGGGTCTCGTTGCGGTAATCGGGGCTAAAGCAGCCGACGAGCGCCTCGAGGTCGTGGTCATTGGTCGCGCGCTGCAGGCGATGCACTAGCGCCTCCGGTTCGATCTGGGTCTGCATCTAGTTCACGCTCTTCCCGATTGGTGTTCGATCTAGTAGACTGGAACGGATCTAGCACTATGGACCCAAATACGTCTCCTGTCAAGCCGAAGCGTCGTTACGACTCCGTCCGCCGCCGCGAGCAAGCCCGCCAGACGCGCGAGGTCATCCTCGCCGCCGCGCAACGGCTGTTTCTGAGCGACGGGTTCGCGCCGACCACAATCGCCGCGATCGCAGAACAGGCGCGCGTCTCGGTCGACACCGTCTACAAGACCTTCGGCGGAAAGCCCGGCCTGGTTCGCGCGATCTGCGAACAGGCCCTGGCCGGCGACCAAACCATTCCCGCCGAAGCCCGCTCAGACGCACTTCAGGCCAGCGAACACGACCCGCGCGCGATCATCTGCGGCTGGGGGAAGCTCACCACCGAGATCGCGCCCCGCGTGGTGCCGATCCTGCTACTCGTCCGCGCCGCGGCCGCGGCCGACCCCGAGATGGCCGGCCTGCAATCCGAGCTAGATGCCCAGCGCCTCGAGCGCATGACCCGCAACGCCCGCAACCTCGCCGCCGCCAACCACCTCCGCGAAAACCTCACCCCAAAGCTCGCCGGCGAGATCATGTGGACCTACAGCTCACCCGAGCTCTACGAACTGCTCGTCCTCACCCGCGGCTGGCCCCTCGAGCGCTACGGCGCGTTCATCGCCGACGCCATGATTGCCGCCCTCCTCCCACCCGAAACAGCCTCCGGCGGCCTGCAACAACAGGAGCGCTCACCCGCGTGACCGTCGTCAGGTTCGGGTCGCGAGTTCCGCGCAATCCGAGACCGTGATCGGAACCGGGCAGATGCTCGTCGCGGCGTGGAAGCGGGAGCCGCAGTCCCATCCGGTTGAGAGCAGAAGTGGACCAGGGCGCGTCGGATCACGCCACAGTTCTGCCTGTTCGTGGGAGCAGCACTGACGCCGACCGCCCGCTTGTGAGCATCTACTTGGTTGCCTGCGGTTAGGATCGCGCCGGCGCGGCGTTGCGCTTGGTCAGCAAAAGCGCTCGTTCTGCTCGGAGTACGCCACCGCCGAGAGCAATCGTCAGGGCCCACCGCCATCGATACGGAGGGCCCTGAGGACGGTCGGAATCAAACACCGGTTCGATTCCGGTCGTCGCCCTCAGTGTTGTTCGTCCCGGCGAACGCCCGCCCACGGTAGGGCCGACGTACAGCGTCGCTGGAAGCGGACATCAGCAGCCGATCACCGCCGGTATGGTGCTTAAAGTTCGCTGGCCTCGGCACGATGCGCCTCTTTTACACACCCGGCACCGGCCGCCCGTTCAGGGTGGCGTGGCTGCTGGCCGAGGCGGGCGTGGACTACGACACGGTGCAGGTCGGTTGGGATGCCCGCGACGCGGCCGAGCACCGGTCGCGCTCGCCGCTGGGCCGCGTGCCTGCGCTGGAGCTCGACGACGGCACGGTCCTGTTTGACTCCACGGCGATTCTGTTGCAGCTGGCCGACATGTATCCCGAGGCGGGGCTGGTCGGTCCGCTCGGGTCCCAGGAGCGCGGCGACGCCTACGCGTGGGCGCTGACCGCGATGACCGAGATGGAGCCTGGCTCGATCCGGTGGGGCCTGGCCCAGGACGAGTCCGGTCGCGCGCAGTACCTGCAGTGCGCCGGCGTCCTCGCTGAGGCGCTCACCGGGCGCCAGTTCCTCGTTGGCGAGCGGCTGAGCGTGGCCGATTTCGTGCTGGCCGGCGTCCTACTAGGGGCCGAGCACTTCGGGCTGTTGCCCGACGGTCCGCCGGGGCTGGTCGAGTACCTGGACCGGCTGCGGTCGCGCGCGCACTTCGTGCCCGCGCTGGAGCGCACCGAGTCCTTCTTTCTCAAGCGCGACTCCGCTTAGCGCCGATCAGCATGAGGGGGCGCCTGACGCGAGCGGGCTGGCCTCGTGGCCGTCGATCAGCTGGAGGGTTAGCCGAGTGACTGGGCCAAGTGATCGTCGCCGACGGCGGAGCATTGGTGCGCTGAGCGCCCAACAATGCTGCCATCGCCGAAGACTCAGCGAGCGGCTGGGGCCGCTGCGACCGCCGACGCGAGGTCCGGCGCCGCGCCCCATCTGGCTGTACATGACGGGGCGCCACCCTCCCAGACCAGAGGCAGTCTCGACGACCGCGCTGGCTCCGCGTACACGCGCCGACACGAATGCAGGTCTGGGCTCGGCTCCGAGCTCAGTCCCGGGATTCGCCACGAGCAGGTCGCGGCCGGGTCATCCCCCACGAGCAATCGCTAGTCGGAGCGTGCGGGATGTGTGGCACCGATGTCCACATCGCCGAGGGCGAGTTTCCCCCCACCCCCTACCCGATCGTGCCCGGCCACGAGTTCGCCGGGGAGGTGGTCAGCGTCGGCTCCGACGTCGAGGACCTCAGCGTCGGCTCCCACGTGACCGTCGACCCTTCGCTGTTCTGCGGTCACTGCGACTACTGCCGGGTGCAGCGCGGGAATCTGTGCCGCAACTGGAACGCGATCGGCGACACCGTCGACGGCGCGTTCGCCGAACTGGTCAAGGCACCAGCGAAGAACGCCTACGAGCTCCCGGAGGGCACCTCATTCCGGACGGGCGCGCTGATCGAGCCGCTGGCCTGCGCGGTCCACGGCATGCGGCGCCTGGACCCGGACACCGGCGACTCCGTGCTGATCACCGGCGCCGGGACGATGGGACTGTTGCTGCTGCAGCTGCTCGAGCAGGGCGGCGCGGCTCACGTCACCGTCGTCGATCGCAACGAGCGCCGGCTCTCGCTGGCCCGCTCACTGGGCGCCGCCGACGTGGAAACAGAGGTTGCCGCCGCGCTCCGCGGTTCAGGCTCCGACGGCTTCGACTGCGTGGTCGACGCCACCGGAGTCCCCGCGGTCATCCAGCAGGGGCTCGAGGCGGTCCGCCGCGGCGGCAAGCTGATGGTCTTCGGCGTCGCCCCTTCCGAGGCGCGCGTCGAGGTCTCGCCCTTCCGGATCTACAACGACGAGACCACCCTGGTCGGGTCGATGGCCGTGCTCTTCACGTTCGTACAGGCGATCGAGCTGCTGCGCAGCGGCGCGGTCCAGACCGAGCCGCTGCTCACCCACACGTTCCCGCTGGATGAGTTCTCCGACGCCCTGGCGGCGATGCGAGCCGGCGACGGGCTCAAGGTCCAGGTCCTGCCGAACTCGTGAGCGAGGTTCTGGGGCAGCCTGTCTGGGTTACTCGCCCCGAGAGTCAGTGGGCGGTCCGGCCGGTCGGGCGCCTCGAGCAGCGTGACCGTCTCCTCCGGGAATACCGCCTGCACCTCAAGGCGTCCGCCGAGCGCGGCGACGAGCGGCCAGCGCAACAGGCCGCTCCTCCGGCTCGGTGGCGAAGCTCGCGCGCTCTTCGATCGTGAGCGCTTGCGCTGCGCCTCCTCGCCTACGTCGCGCCGGCGCCTGACCCCGTCCAGACGCGCCTCGGCGTCCATGAGCCGCCT
>CAWEGQ010000001.1:0-489960 GCA_963808605.1 uncultured Solirubrobacterales bacterium | reverse complement strand
CCACGCTCCCGGAAAGGATCGGAGCATCGCGCCTGAAGCCCCAAATCATGCAGTAGATCCCGAGGAACAGCTCCCATAAAAACTCCGGAGCGGTCGCGATCGATTGCAGTGAGTGCAGCGTGCTGCTCGGATGGTCGCCGGTGAACATCACGGCCGTCCCGGACACGATGATCAGGGGTCCGCCGACGAGCCCGAGCCACGCCGCCCGTCGCGGCACCAGACCCGAGCGGTACATCAGGTAGCCGAGGATCAACCCGTTCCCCCAGCCGACGACCCAGCCCGGGCCGAGCAGGAATGTCCAGTCCTTGATCGCCGCCAGCGTGTATGCGACCGTCCCCTCAGACGGACCTGCAACCTGGTTGCGCAGCGTGATCACGCCGAGAATGGAGACGATGCCGACGAGGATGAACGTGGACTCGAACAGGCGCGCCGTCACATAGCCGAGCGCCAGTTCCTCGTTCAATCTTCTGATGATCGGGAAGATCACGACGGCGGTACCGATGTTCGCGATGATCAGCAGCAGCTCAAGCAGAGCCCCGAGCAAGACCTGGTTGTCGTGCCCAGCCCCTGCGATGTAGCTCTCCGGATGTCGGAGCACGGTCTCGTAAAGCGCCAGCGCTGGGATCGACGTGACGAACGTGACGAGGTACAGCACACCGAACCAACGCGCCCTCTTCTGATCTAGAGACACCCCTTGTCCCCTTTCCCCGGGTGATGGCGATCAGGCGGATTCCCACAACGCCACCTCGACCGGGCAGAGCACGAACCTAACGCGAAAGGACCCATCGCTTCAATCCAGATTTGGGTGAGCGACGCTTCGAACGTCAGGGCGCTGACTGCGCTTGGACGCGATCCGGGATCGGCCGGCAGGCACTGCTGAGGGCGCGATGGTCGCTGACTTCGCTGATCGAGAGGACCACCGCAAGCGGTGGGGCGACAACGGAGAGGGGGGGATTCGAACCCCCGATGACGCTTGCACGTATACCGGTTTTCGAGACCAGGGCGACTCGGATCAGGAGTAGTCGATTGCAGGGATTCTGGGGGCGGCGCGTCGCTGCGGGAAGCTGTGCGGGAAAACGCGGGCCGCTGGAGGGGCTGCGCTATGATTCGAGCTGTGACCACTCAGGTGACCACATGAAGGTGGTGAGCGTCCGGGACTTCCGCGACAAAGCGAGCGAGATGTTCCGTTCCGACGACGTGATCCTCGTGACCAGGGACGGCGCGCCGGCAGGGTTCTTCCTGCCGTGGGAAACGCCGGAGCTTCCCGTCGAGGTTCGCCGCGAGGTGTTCCAGCGCCTGTCCGAGCAGATCGGCGCGAAGCTCGAAGCCGACGGCGTGAGCGAGCAAGAGGTGCTCGACGATTTCGCTGCCGACCGTCGTCGTCGCTGACGCCAACGTCGTCCTGTCCGCGCTGATCGGCGGCCGAGCGCGCCTCGTGATCGCGTTAGCTCACGGACCCCGATGCCTCGCCGTCGACGCTGTGGCCGTCGAGATCGCCCGGCACGTCCCACGCCTGGCCGAGAAGCGCAAGCTCGATCCAGCGCTGCTGTTCGCTGCGCTGCAGGTGATGCCGATCGAGTGGAAGCCGGCATCGGTGTACGAGGACCACCGTGAGCAGGCCGAGAGCCGGATCGCGGCGCGGGACCCAGACGACTGGCCGACACTCGCGCTCGCGTTGAAGCTCGGGGTGCCTATCTGGTCGCAGGACAAGGATTTCAGCGCGACTGGTGTCGAGGTGGTAACCACCGGCGAGCTGCTGGACGCGCTTCGGGCCGGGGGCCACGACCTGCGGTAGTGGCATCCGGGGGCCTGAGTTTGGGCGATAGGAGGAGTGCGCGATTGCGCTCGCCAGAGGCTGGGTGGTGGGCGGGTGGCGAGTCAACGGCAGCAATGAAGGGCCGGGGGAGGGCCGGGCCGCTCTTGGGCGCGCGCGGAGGTGACCGCTTCGCTCTCGCGGTGATCTCGCTGGCGCTCGATGAGGTTGACGCGGCGGAGGTGCTCCGCCGATGTCGCCGATGGGGGCCATCGTCGCGTCGATGTGCTGCTCGGTCACGATTGCGGCATCGGCGTTCCCCCGTAAAGCGCCGAAATCACGGCGGAGGCGATCGTCAGCCGTCAGACTGATCCCGGCCGACCGGGCCAACGCTTCGTCGCGAGGCTGTCGGAATTTGGAGCCGTCTGCCGGGTTTAAGACACTTTCGGTCATGGCAAGAGATTTCATCCCGGTTGACCGGTCCCAGTTGTTGTTGATGCCGCCGTCGTTGAACGAGTGGCTGCCTGAGGACCACTTGGTGTGGACGGTGATCGGTGCCGTGGACGTGATGGATCTCAGCCGGTTCAACGAGGGCTATCGCCTGGGCGGGGTGGGCCGCTGGCCCTATGACCCGCAGATGCTGGTGGCCTTACTTCTGTATTCATACGCGCGCGGGAACAGGTCCTCACGCAAGATCGAACGGGCCTGTCAGGAGGACGTTGCGTGCAAGGTGATCACGAGCCTGCGCACACCGGATCATTCGACGATCGCGGATTTCCGCCGCCGTCATGAGGCCGATATCGCGGAGCTGTTTAACGACGTGCTGGGCCTGTGCCGCGAGGCCGGGTTGGTGTCGGTCGGGGTGATCACGATCGATGGGACGAAGATCAAAGCGAACGCTTCGATGGATCAGAACCGCAGCTATAGCGGGCTGGTCAAAGAGATCTTGCGCGAAGCGGAGGAGGCCGACCGTCGCGAGGACGAGCTTTACGGTGACCGACGCGGCGATGAGCTGCCTGAACAGCTGCGCAACCCGGACACCCGCTGCCAGGCGTTGGAGGACGCGAAGCGACGTCTCGCCGAGCGCAAGGGCCGGCCGGTGGATGAGCGGCCCGAGCTGGAGCCCGAGAAGCTGGAGATGGACTTGGAGACCGCGGTGCTCAGTCGTCCGGTGCTGCGGCGCGGCGGTCGGATCGAGTGGTTGCGGGTCGCGCGCCGCGAGCTCGAAGCTCATCGCAGCCGCCAAGGAGCAGCGGTTCCGCGTGATCGTGATGACCGGATGATCGGCGCGCTTGAGCGGTTGGAGGAGAACCACCAGGTCGACCTTGCCGCGGTCCAGACCTACGAGCGTTGGCGGCTCACCGCGCGTGACACGAAGGGTCGGGTGCTGCGCGGCAACAGCAAGGTGTTCGTCGCGCCGGAGCTGCCCGAAGGGGTGATCAACGTGTCAGATCCCGACTCCAGGGTGATGCGCACCCAGGGCACCCCTCCCCGGCAGGCCTACAACGCCCAGGCGGCGGTCAATGACCGGCAGGTGATTCTCGCGGCGGAGATCACGAACGCCGCGCCTGATTTCGGGCAGCTCGCGCCGATGTTCAACGCGACGATGCGTGAGCTTGCTGAGCAGGGCGTGACCGCGGTGCCGGAGGTGGTCCTCGCTGATGCCGGCTACTGGCATCACCCGCAGATGCAGAGCATCGCCGAGCAGGGGACCGAGGTGCTCGTTCCTCCGGACGGGAATATGCGCGAGGGCAAACGCCGCGGCTGGGAAGAAGGCGTCTATCAGCAGATGCGCGACAAGCTGACCACGGACAGAGGCCGCGAGCTCTACGCGCAGCGGAAGATCACGATCGAGCCGGTATTCGGGCAGATCAAATACAACCGACGGATCGACCGGTTCATGCGAAGAGGCAGAGCCGCCGCGCAGTCGGAGTGGCGGTTGGTGGCAGCGACCCACAACATGCTCAAGCTCCACAGCCACTGGATCGCCAACACCGCCTGACACCAGGGGACGCCGGGCCCGAAAACGTTTCCGCGGAAACGCCGAGCCCGGTCCGGATTTCCGCTCATTCCGCATTTTCCGACGGCCTCTCGCCCAAGCGCTCGTCCGGTTTGCAGGGTTTCGGTCGCAGAAGCGATCGCCCGCGAGTCCGGTTTCTCAAGAACAGCCGCGGAGGTGAGCGCCGGTCAGTCGGCATCTCCGGACGGCGTGGCCTCAACGCTTTCGAACCGCGGCGGCTGAGCGAGAACCATCTGTTTGAGCGAATCCTCAATGGACGCGTAGAGCGCGCGGGGTGGCACCGATGCCATCTCCCCGGTTGCGGCCGCCTTCTCTAAAACTGCAGCAGTGCCCTCGTGTAACCGGCGCGAGCCATCGGCGAACGCTCGCTGAAGCCTCATCAGCTCGACCAGGTCCTCGGGGCTGGCACGTAGAGATAGCTCACCCGTCGCGGCCACGAGCCTCGTCCGCAGATAGCGATGTGCGAAAAAGTTGCGCCAGCTCACAAGTGCCTCAATCTCGGTCACGAGGTCCTCCGGGATCTTGCCGGCCAGACGTTCACGCATCCGGCCGGCGGACGCCTTGTGGACGAGCTTCCACATCTCGTTGAGGAATGCCTCTGGATCGGCCGGGGGCGTTGAGGGTGGCGTGAGTCCGACGGCTACGACAAAACCAGCGAGCACAAGCTCGAACGACTGCACCTGCTGCATCGTCGTGCCATAGAAGCCCATGACCGCCGTCATCAGCTCCTGCTCGCTGGGGTTGTGTGGTGCGCTCATGTCGTGACTGCGGAAGCGTCCCACCCGCCGCGGATGAGCCGCGTCGCGGAGCCAGAGGTAGATCATGAGCGGCACCGGCCGCCGTCAGGCGAGGATCGCTTCGGCGATCGCGTTCCTCGGCGAGAACATCTGGCATCGCGCGAATGCGGTGGCATCAACTGAACGGCGACCCACGGCCTTTGGGATCGGCGCAGAGTCCCGGAATTGGCGAACAGGAGGTCTCGTAGGCAGGACGGATCGCGCCCTGCTCTCCTCACCCACGGGTGCCCTGCGCGCTGCTCGTATCGAGTCGGGACGGAGGTCGGCGTTAGCCGAGACCGAGCAAGCACCGGCTCCTACGTTCGTGGAGTAGGGGTCGTCCGTGGCGGGCCCCGCCGGGCGATCACGACGTCGCCGAAGCGGTCGCGCGTCCACCATAAGCGCCGACGTCGAAGCGATCGTGTGAGAACGACGCGGTATGACCTCGAAGGCATGGGGCCGACCGCCGCGCCGGCGCGAACGCACCGTTGCCCGTTGCCTCTGCCGAGCCGCTCTGGCTCGAACGCCGCAAGCGGGGTGCGGTCGCCGACTGCCCAGCGGTGCCCGAAGGGGTCGGTGAACCCGCCCTGCCGGTGGATTCCCCACGGAGCGTCATGCGGGGTGACGGGCTGGGCATCGATCGCGCCGGCGCCGGCTGCCCGTTCGGTCACGGTGGCCGTTGTGGCCCGATCCTGGCCTACGTCAGGCACCGGACAGCTCGGTCTCGGCGCCCGTGACTGCCGCAGTTCCCCTGACCAGTCGCCAGCTCGCCGGCACGCTCGGACGGAGCCGTTCCGTGGTAGGAGAACGGGCGAACCCATCTGCTCCAGCCGTCACCGAGTTTGACGCGACGTCAACGATCAGATGAGACCGGTCGCGCCGGAGGTCGAGGGTTCCGGTCCGTCGCTGGACACCATCCGTCGTTGGCAAGCCCTGTGTCGTTGAAGCTGTCAGACGTGAAACGGTACGCTGGTAACCACGATCTTGCTCAGGGGACGTAGCGCCCGTCGGAGGCGAGTGGCGTCGCTGTCGTGCAAGCCGCGCTGCCACCAGTGGCGCACCACCAGTTCGGGGACGACGACGGTCAGCGTGAGGTCCGGGCGCTGTGCGTGGAGCGCCTCGATGTAGGCGATCATCGGCGGCACCGTGGCGCGATACGGCGACTGGATGACCTCGAGGCGGACGTGGTTGCCCCAAGCGGCCCAGTAACGCTGGAAGCGGTCACCTTCAGCTTCGGTCGGCGCGACGTGCAGCGCGAGCACCGATGGGCAGACCGATGACGCGTACGCCAACGCGCGAAGCGTCGCCCGGTTCAGGGCCGGGACGGGAACGATGCCGACGTTCGAGATCTGTTGCGGCGTCTCCTCCCCCTCGGCGTCCTGCGCGAACGTGCGAGGGCGGAATGCGAGGGCGTCGTTGACGCGTTCGAAGTGGCATCGTACGAGCATGCTGGTGCCGGTGAACAGGAGCACGATCGCGACGGCGACCCATGCGCCTTCGATGAACTTGGTAACGGCGGCGATTGCGAGCACGGTGGCGGAGCAGACGCATCCGAACCCGTTGCACAGCAGGCTCGTCCGCCACTGGTTGCCGCGCTGCCGCCACCAGTGCACCATCATCCCGGCCTGCGACAGCGTGAAGGCGAGGAAGACGCCGACGGCGTACAGGGGGATCAGCGATTGCGTGTGGCCGTCGAAGACCACGAACAGGCCGCTGGCCGCGACCGACAGGGCGATCATGCCGTTGCTGAACGCCAGCCGGTCTCCTAGCCGAAGGTAGCGCCGGGCGACGAATCGGTCGCGCGCGAGCAGGTACAGGACGCGTGGGAAGTCGTTGAAGGCGGTGTTGGCCGCGAACAAGAGGATCAACACTGTCGTCGCTTGTGTGCACGCGTACAGGACGCCGCCGAAGTGGCGGTGCGCCAGCTGCGAGAGCATCGTCTCGTGCGGATCGGGAACCAGGCCGTCGAGATGGAGCAGGGCGACGATCCCGGCGAACATCGCGAGCAAGAGCGCCAGCATCCAGCTGAGCGTCACGCGGGCGTTGCGCCACTCGACCGGTTTGAAGGCGGGCACCGCGTTGGAGATCGCCTCGACGCCGGTCATCGCCGTCGCACCCGAGGCGAAAGCGCGCAGCACGAGTACGACGCCGACACCCTGTGTTGCGTGCGCGGTTGGATGCGGCGTGGCGTGCCAGCCCCGGCTCGCGGCGTCGACCAGCCCGACGATCACGAGCGTGGCGATCGCCGAGATGAACAGGTACGTCGGCGCGGCGAATAGCCCAGCGGCCTGGCGGACGCCGCGGAGGTTGCCGAGCAGCAGCAGCGTGATCGCCCCGATGCCGATCGGGACTGCCTCCGACCGCAGCGATGGAACCGCCGAGCTGACGGCGTCGACCCCGGCAGCCGTCGAAATCGTGACCGTGAGGATGTAGTCGGTGACGAGCCCCGCCGCGGCGAACAGCCCGGCGACCCGCCCGAGGTTCTCGCTCGCGACGATGTAGGACCCGCCACCGTGCGGATAGGCACGGATCGTCTGGCGATAGGAGATCCCGACCGCGAGGATCATGCAAGCGATCGCCCCGGCGATGGGCAGGGACCACGCGAGCCCGGCTCCTCCGGCCAGCACGAGGACGGCGATGATCGCCTCGGGCCCGTACGCGACCGACGACAACGCGTCAGCCGAGAGCACCGGCATGGCCACCACCTTGCGCATCCGCTCGCTCGTCACCGCGCTGCTCCTGATCGGCGGCCCTACCAGGACCCGGCGGACGCGCCCGAGCGGACCGTCGGCGGGTGTCGCCTCGAGCTCCTCCCGCAACTGCCCGCGCGGTTGCACGTGCACGAACCGCCCCCAGCGCGTCGGTCCGGCAATCCGGGAAGCGCGGTGCAGCGACGGGTCAACCGGAAGAGCCACTTCGTCGCCGATCCGTGCGGGTCCCCAATCGTGTCCATACGAACGCAGCTGCTCGAGCTGCCGTGGGTCAAGCGGCGCGAGCGGCGCATCCGGAGATGGCGCAGCGTCGGTCACGGTTCGAGCGCGTCGGGGCGCAACAGCTCGGCCGCGCCGATGACGATGAACCCGACCAGGGCGATCACGCCGATCGCAAGGATCACGCCCTCGCCGAGAACAGTCAGCGCCGTGCCGACGATGAACAGCGCGACGGCGGTGGCAGCGAAGGACCGATCGCCGAGGGCCGAGCGCTGCGGCAGTCGCTCCGTCCACCGCCGGCGCTGGCGCGTCGAACCGCCCGCGGAGCACGAGCCCAAAGAGCAGCACGAGCGAGGGCACCAGGATGACGAGGCCCGCCGCGATGGAGATCAGCAGCGCCACCAGCGTGGCGTGGCTGGCGGCGGCCTCGTGGATGGTGAGCCCCGGGAGGATGTCCGGGCTCTGGGCGATGCCCCACCCGGCGACGATGGCGGCGACCGCCAGCGCCGCGGACACGCGCGCGGCCTCGTAGCGCTCCGCGCGCACCAGCGACAGCGTTGCCACCCCGGCGATCCCGGACGCGATCACGGCGACGACGCCCGCGCCGGTGGTCAGATCGTCGAAGAGCGGGCGGGCATCCTCCCGGAGTACCACTAGCCCGGCGATGGCCAACGCGCCCGATGCCACGCCGGTGACCAGTGCCCGCAGCCGGAACGCGTGCGCGAGTTCCGCCTCGCCGGCGCGGGTGGCGTCGGCGGCGAGGTAGACAGCTGCGAGGTAGCCAGAGCTCGCCACCGCGAGGACGCCGATGGTGATAGACGTGGGGTTGAGCCAGCTGGTGATCAGGTCGCCGGTCGCGTTGCCGACCGGGACGCGGCCGGAGGCGATCCCGCCGATCGCGGCGCCGAGGGCAAACGGGGTGAGTACCGATGATGCGCCAAAGGTGAAGCCGGCGGCGCGTTCGGACTCGCGCTCGGGCGATGCGCCGCTTCGGATGACGTAGGCGGTGCCGCGCATGACGATGCCGATGCCTGCGATGAAGAGGGCAGCGGCGAGGGTGGAGAAGATCGACCCGAACGCCGTGGGGTAGGCGGTCCAGGTCACCACGAGCACGAAGATCAACCACACGTGGTTGGCCTCCCAGACGGGCGCCATGGCGTGGTAGGTGAAGTCGCGCACCGGTCGTCCTCGCGACTTCGGCCCGGCCAGCAGGTACCACAGGCCGGCGCCGAAGTCCGCGCCGGCGAGCACGATGTAGGCGGCGATTCCGACCAGGATCAGGATGGCGGGGAAGTCAGCGAGCACTGTGCGCCTCGAGCATTGGCCGGCGGGCCAGCCGTCGCAGGATCCACGCGACGGCGAACGCGAGCGCGACGTAGACGGCGACCAGCGTGGTGTACCCGACGACGATCCCGCCGGCGCCGGTGACGGCCTCGGACGTGCGCATGACGTGGTAGACGACCCATGGCTGGCGGCCGACCTCGGTCGTCACCCAACCGCACACGAGCGCGACGACCGACAGCGGCCCGGCGGCGACCACCGCCCGGTGAAACCAGCGCGATTCCACGAACCGTCGGCGCCGGAACCAGGTCACCAGGTGCAGCGCGGCCAGCAGCGCGAGGAGCGTGCCGATACCGACCATCGTCTGAAACGCGACACGGACGACGTTCACCGGCGGGCGGTCCTGCGGCGGGACGGCGTCGAGACCCTGGATCGTGGCGTTGGGATCGTGCTTGGCGATCAGCGACAGGCCCTTGGGGATCGGAATGCCGAACTTGACCTCGCCGTCGTGATACCAGCCAAGGACGTGGATGTCGGCCCCCTTCTCGGTGTGGCCGAGGCCCTCGATTGCCGCGAGCTTGGTCGGTTGGTCGTCCGTGACCCGCCGCGCGATCCAGTCGCCGACAATCAATTGGACCGGCGCGGCGAGCGCCGCGATTGTGAGCGGGATCGCCAGCGCGGTTCGCTCGTAGCGGCCGCGGCGGCCCTTCAGCCAGCCCCACGCGTAGGCCGCCGCCACGAGGAAGCCGGCGACGATGAACCCTGCGATGTACATGTGCGTGAGCTCGGGCCACAGATGGCCGTTGGCGAACAGCGCCTTCCACGGATGGACTTCGGTGACGCGGCCGCCGACGAGCCGGAACCCCGACGGGTGGTTCATCCAGGCGTTGACCGAGATCACGAACAGCGATCCGGTCAATCCCGCGAGCACCACCGGCACCCCACACAACAAATGCGTGCGCGGGGAGAAGCGGTCCCAGCCGTAGACGTAGATCGCGATGAAGATCGCCTCCACGAAGAACGAGAATCCTTCCAGCCCGAACGCCACGCCGAAGACCTCGCCGAACTTCGCCATGAACGCGGGCCACAGCAGGCCCATCTCGAACGACAGGATCGTCCCCGTCACCACGCCGACGGCGAACAAGGAGATCATCACCTTCGACCACCGCTTGGCCAGCACGCGGTAAAGCTCGTCGCCGGTGCGCAGGTACAGCGACTCCACGAACAGGACCATGCTCGGAAACGCGATCCCGAAGCACACCAGCGGGATGTGCACCGCAAACGACAGCGCCTGCATCTGCCGCGCCTCGAGCAGATACGCCTGGTGCGTCATGATGAAGCTGCTTCTCGGCCAGGGATCGTTTGAGTGCGGCGGCGTGTGGCCGTCACATCCGGACGACGAGCCGGATCGGGTTGCCGACCTTCTGCTCAAGTCGCTGCACTCCCTCGGCGACGTCTTCGAGGTCCAGCACGTCGCTGACCGAGCGGCTGAGATCGAGGCGCCCGGAATGCACGAGCGCCACGAGCGCACGCAGGTGCCGGCTGTAGTACCCGAGGTGCCCGCGGATCACGGGCTGGCGGCGCACGAGGTCGCGCGACGACGGCAGCTCGAGCGGCGCAGTCCCCGCGCCGGCGATCACGAGGCGCCCGAAGCGCGTCAGGCTCGCCTCGGCCTGCGTCACCGTCGGCGGCGCGCCGACAAGGTCAAGCGCCACGTCGAGGCCTCGGTCTTCGGTCAGCTCGGCGATCTGCTGCGCGAAGTCGGGCGCGCCGGGATCGAGCGCAGCGTCCGCGCCGAACTCGGGCGCGCGTGTGCGCGCCGCCTCCAGCGGGTCGACGGCGATGATCGGCGAGGCGCCCATCGTCCGGGCGAGCTGTATCGCGTGCACCCCGAGGCCGCCCGCTCCCCACACCCCGATCGACTCACCCGTGCGAAGCCCGGCGGAGTCCGTGAGGGCGGCGTACGGCGTGCCGACGGCGTCGGCCATGATCGCGGCCTGCTCGAGCGGGACCCCCTCGGGCACCGCGACCAGTGCCGTATCAGGCACGACCACGTACTGCGCCCAGGCACCGTCGTAGTCGCTGCCCATCACCTGCAGATTGAGGCACTGCTCGGCGTCGCCGCCGAGGGCGCACGCCGCGCAGACGCCGTCCCGGCGGGCTGAGTAGATCGCGACCCGGTCCCCAACGGCCCAGGTCTCAGGCACGTCGGGCCCCAGCTCCGCGATCGTTCCCGCGCTCTCGTGTCCGGGGGTGACGACGTCGAGTGGCGGCGTCAGGCGGCCCCCGACGATGTGGACGTCGGTGAGGCAGATCCCGCAGTAGGCGATTTTGACGAGCGCCTCTCCGGGGCCTGGCTCCGGAATCGGCACGTCCACGAGCGCGAGCGTGTTGGTGGCCTTCGTGTACCGGGCTGCCCGCATCGTGCGTTGCGACACCGCGCCGGGGTTTGCGACATATGTCGTGCTATCGGTCATTACCGCCGCTCCTTCTCTGAGTTTGTGTGCGTTGATCGAGAGTGCCGGGAGCGGGTGGCCGGCGCATCCGGACAGTCCCCAACCGGCTTCGCGAAACGCGCACATCGGCGATAGCGACGCCGTATCACCGCCTCGTCGCATGCGTAAGCCATCCCGCCGCCCGAGGCCCGAGGACGGTGACAACCAACCGAAAGGAGCGCGCCACCATGGGAGCGCAGACGCAGACAATGAACGGCCAGTCCGAGGACCTGCAGCGGAAGGTCGCGAAGGCGAAGGAGATCATGGCCGACGCACCGGAGGTCGCCAAGGTCGCGCTGGAGAACGTCCTCAGCGAGATCGCCAGCGGCGACTACGCGCCCCCGACGTCGAAGGCGACGAGCGCCGGCCGCATCGGCACCCGTCAGGGCGAGGTCTCAGAGCTCACAATGATCATGCCGATCAAAGATGGGGGCGCGGAGCAACTCAAGGGCCTTCTGGAACTGCTGGACGGCAGCTTCCAAGGCGCCGACAAAGTCGGCTCCGTCCACGACATGCGCTTCGTGTTCCTCGACAACGACACGAAGCTGCTGTTCGCCACCGCCTACGACGGCGACTGGGACGCGTACATCGACGACTTCGGGGCGAAGATCCCGGACTACCTGGACCTCTTGCTCTGGATGCTGGAGGACTACCCGGGGAGCCGTAGCCCAGAGTTCAAGGACTGGATCCTGGCCCGCCAGATCACGGCGGCAGCCTGGTACGTGTCCAGCCCGGACCTGACGGTCGCCGAGACCCGCCGACTCGAGCGCGTCGGCGCGGCGCTCGACGAGTTCCTGGACAAGATCGGCTGACTGATGCTGCGCGCTAAGCCCGGCGGTGACGTTCGGCGCGATGCCGCCGGGCTCGAGCTCGACGACATCCAAGCGACCGTCCTTCGCCACCGTCCCGAGCCGTACTACGGCACACACTTCATGCTCCATTTCCAGCACGCACGTGCGGGCACGGAGCTGATCCGCCGGCTTGCTCCGCACGTCGGGTCAGCCGCGGATTGGTGGCAGGCCGCCGACGCATGGATCGCGGCGGCGATCTCCTACACCGGACTGGTTGCATTGGGCGTGCCGGACGATTCCCTCCGGAGCTTCCCCGAGGCGTTTCGTCAGGGCATGGCCGCCCGCGCCGCGCATTTGCTCGACGACGGCGCCAACGCTCCGCAGCACTGGGACGAGCCCTTCGGCAACGGGCAGATCCATCTCCAGGTCAGCGTCTTCGCCGACGCAGAAGACAAGTGGCTTCGCGCGCTCGAGCGCGCACGACGACAGATCCAGGGGCTACCAGGCATCAGCATCGTTCTGATGCAGGACTTCGGCGCCCAGCCCAACAGTCGCAATCCGTTCGGCTACAAGGACTCCATCGGCCAACCGGCGATCGAAGGCAGCGGCATAGAGCCGCTGCCGGGAGAGGGGCGCCCGATCAAGGCCGGCGAGTTCGTCCTCGGCTACCCGGGCGAGGCCGGCGCGCTGATCCCGATGCCTCAGCCCGATCTCCTCGGGCGCAACGGCACGTTCCTCGGGCTGCGCAAGTACCAGATGCGGGTCGGTGCGTTCAACCGGTTCCTGCACGCGAACGCCGAGACCGAGGACGAGCGCGAGCTGCTTGCGGCGAAGCTCGTCGGGCGCTGGCGCAGTGGCGCGCCGCTGACGCTTGCTCCGCACCAGGACGACCCGAGCCTCGGCGAAGACCCAGAGCGCAACAACGCGTTCACGTACGCCGACGATCCTGCTGGCAGACAGGTGCCGTTCGGCTCGCACATGCGCCGCATGAACCCGCGCGATACGAAGCTGGCCGTGCTCACCGACGTGGACCTCCATCGGATCATCCGGCGGAGCACGACGTTCGGGGCCCCGTACGACCCGGCGGCGATGTCAGCGCTCGACGACGAGGTGCCGCGCGGCCTCTTCTTCCTGTTCATGAGCGCCCGGGTGATGCAGACCACCGAGTTCCTCCAAAAGGAATGGATCAACTCCGGGAACTTCATCGGCGTCGGCAAGGAACGCGATCCACTTATCGGCCTCCACGAAGACCCGGGGTCGTTCACCGTCCCCAAGCAGCCCGTCCGCCGCCGTTTCCACGGCATCGAAACGTTCAGCGTGCTTCGCGGCGGCGAGTACCTATTCATGCCGAGCCTGTCGGCTTTGCGGTGGCTCGGAACCCTCGCCTAGCCCAAGGAGCCCTGACAGATGTCATCCGATTTTGTCCGCTACACCCCTGACATTGAGACCATCGATCCCCATCTCGACGAGCTGCTGCCGCAGATCATCGAGTTCTGGGAGAACAAGGTGCGCTACATCGCCGACGGAGGAGGGCAGCGGACGCGCCGTTCGCGGCGCGCATGCGAAGACCCTCGGCGTGGTCAAGGCCGAGGTTGAGATCTTCGACGACGTGCCGGCCGCCTACGCGCAGGGCATCTATGCGAAGCCGGGCCGCCATGGCGCGCTGATCCGGTTCTCCATGGCCTCCAACCACCTGGGCCCGGACGTGGAGCTCGGTCCCTTGCTGGGCTTCGCGATCAAGATCTTCGACGTCGACGGGACCAAGTTGACGGAGGACGAGCCGGACGCGACCACCTTCGACCTCGTGCTCAAGAACAGTCCGATCTTCCTCGCCAACACCGCCAAGCACTACCTGTTCATCCAGGAGCTCGCCAACACCAGCGGCCAGTATCTCGCGCGCGGCAAGGCTGGTTTCCACGAGCTCTTGACGGAGATGCTCACCGGAAGAGGCACGCTCGAGCCGACGGAATGGGCCTGGGAGGAGATGTTCGCTTTCGTCAAATTGGCGCAGACACCGGTCGGCCATCCGCTGCAAACGCCGTACTGGACGATGGCCGCGGTGCGCCACGGCGAGTACGTCGCCAAGGTCCGTGTTGCCCCAACCGCGGAGAGCGCCGCGGGCGTCCTGCACCCCGGTATCGACCTCAGCACCGGGCCGGACGTGTTCGGTCCAGCCCTGGTCGATGAACTGCGGGCGCGCCCCTTCGATTTCGATCTCCAGGTCCAGCTGTGTACGGATCTCGACGCCATGCCGGTCAACGACACGACGGTGGATTGGCCCGAGAAGCTGTCGCCGTTCGTCACGGTCGGCCGGGTGCACCTCCCGCGCCAGGACATCTCGGGCCGGAACTTCGAGACGGGCGACGTGCTCGCGTTCAACCAGTGGCGCGTCACCGCCGACCACCGGCCGCTGGGCGAGATCATGGACGTGCGACGGATCTACACCGCTTCCGCCAAGGTCCGCCGAACGCTCAACCACCAGCCGCTGACAGAGCCGGCCAGCGCAGATGAACTGCTCCGGTGAGTTCATCGCGATCGGGCTCGATCACACGACCGCGGGCATCGAGGTGCGCGAGCGGTTCGCGTTTGTGGACGCCGAGATCCCGTCGGTGCTCCAACGGCTCACCGATCCAGCCGACCCATTGCTCGATCAGGCGGCGATCCTGTCGACGTGCAATCGTGTCGAGCTCTACGGCGTCGCCCGATCGCGACCGGCGGACCGCCGGCTTGCGTCCTTTCTGGCGCATCACCACGGCCTCGACCTGGCCGAGGTCGCCGGCGCGCTGCGCGTCCACCGAGGGGACCGGGTGGCGCATCACCTTGCCGCGACCGCGGCCGGGATGCATTCGCGCGTGCTCGGCGAGGCGCAGATCCAGGGACAGATCCGCAGAGCGCTCGAGCTTGCGCTGGCCGCCGGCACCGTCGACGCCGAGCTCCGCCGCCTGTTCGAGACGGCCGTCGCCGCCGGTCGCCGCGTGCGCTCGCGCACCGCCATCTGCCAGGGAACGGCGAGTGTTCCCCATGTCAGCGTTGAGCTCGCGCGTGCGCGCCTTGGAACGCTGAGCCAGTCCACCGTGATGCTGATCGGGGCGGGCACGATGAGCGAGCTCGCAGCCAAGCAGCTGGTCAAGCGAGGAGCAAAGGAACTCCTCGTTCTCGGCCGCACGCCGTCCAGCGCGGAGCGCCTTGCCGAGTCCTACGGTGGTCACGCGATCAGCCCCGACCGGCTCGAGAAATCCTTGGCGCAGTCCGACGTCGTCATCTGCGCGACAGGCGCCTCGCGCCCGGTCCTGGATCGGGATCAGCTCCGACGCGCACTCGCACGGCGGGGCGCCGAGGCCGGGCCGCTGCTGCTGTTCGATCTGTCCGTTCCGAGGGATGTCGACCCGGCCGCCGCCGGGCTGTCCGGCGTCGAGCTTCACACGCTCGACGATCTCGGCGGTGTCGTCGAGCGGGCTCTCGTGCAACGGCGCGCCGAGCTCCCGAAGGCATCCGCGATCCTGGAACGGGAAGTGGCGCGGTTCACCGATTGGCTGCGCCGCCGCGAGGCCGGCTACGACTCCAACGCCGCGGCGATCGTCCGCAGCCGATGAAGCGCCGCGTACTCGATCTGCCGGCTGCGCTGCGCGCCGATTCCGAGCGAGGCGCCGATCTGCCAGTGGCTCTGAGCCCCGGCCTGATCCAGGCCGTATCGACGCGCGAGAACCTCCCGATGACGCTGGGGGAGCAGACGCAGCATCATCGAGACCGCGCGGTGATCCTCGACGTCGATCGCGCGGCGTAACGGATCAACATCGCGCTCGTCGCTCACTAGATCGCCCAGCAACGACCCATCCTCGCCCACCGGCTCGTCGAGCGAGGCGGTGACGCGAGCAGCCATCCGCAACGACTGCACGGTCGTCGCACTCAGGCCGGTTCGCTCGGCGATGGCCGCACTCGATGCCGCGCCCTGACCGTGCCGCGTGAGCGCAGCTTCGGCGTTCCTCACTGCGGCAAGCTGCCGGTTGGCCTTCGCCGGGATCCGGATTATCGGCGCCGAGGCGACCGCTTGCAGCACCGCGCGCCGGACCCACCACTGTGCATAGGTCGAGAACTTCACTCCCGGGCGGTGGTCAAATCGGTCGGCGGCTTCAATCAGCCCGATCGTCCCCTCCTGGACCAGGTCGGCGAATGGCACCCCGCGGCCGCGATGGCCCCGCGCCACTGCGACCACCAACCAGAGGTTCGCCTCGATCATGCGGTCTCTGGCGGTCATGCCGCCACCGGGATCAGCGCGCGGCTCACGGCGGACGGGCGCACCGCGTAGCGTGCCGCGACGCGGACGAATTCGGCCAGCGCGGGCGTGGCCGGCTCGTCCCGCCAGAGAAGGTCCCACCCGAGCGTGCTGCGGGCGTCCAGCGGGCGAGCCAGCACGCCCGGCGGCAGTGCCTCAGGCGCGGTCGTCAGCGCGAGCACCTCGCCCTTCGCGACAGCACGGTAGATCGCCGGTCCCGGCCCGACCGGCACGAACGTCGCGCTCACGCCGAGCTCGTCCAACAGGTCCGCGATGACTCGGTCATACCCCGCGCCGTCGCGGTGCGCCGCGACCGCGACGTGCTCTCCATCGAGATCGATCGCCGCCAGCCGGCCGATGCCGGCAAGCCTGTGGCTCGTGCCCATGAGGACCACCCACGGCTCGTTGCCGAGCGTCAGGCGTCTCAGGTCGCCGGACGCGAAGCAGCTGGGCGCGATCACCGCATCGAGGCGCCCGTCGCGCAGGTCACGCCAGAGCGTTCCGCCGAGACCCTCGAGCACGCCGAACTCGACCCGGCTGCGCTCGCGCGCAAATTCCTCGAGCACGGCGGACGTCAACTGCCAGCGAGCGCCGCAAGCGACCCCGAGATTGACCTTCCCGGCGAGGCCGAGCTCGAGATCGTGCCCGGTCGCCCCGGCGATATCGGCGGCCGAGAGCGTGGCGCGGGCGCGTTCGAGGAACAGCGTCCCCGCCCCGGTCAGCGTGACCCCGTGGGGATGGCGCTCGAAGAGCTTCACATCGAGCTCGTCCTCGAGCTTCCGGATCTGGGTGGAGAGCCCGGGTTGCGCGATCCACAACCGCTCGGCGGCGCGCCTGAAGCTGCCCTCCTCGGCAATCGTGACGAAGTAGCGGAGATGACGGAGCTCCATGATGTCTCTCGCGGTTCACGTGCCGTGCGTGACGGGCGGCTCCAGCTCGGCGAGCCGGGTGCGCGCGAACACTTGTTGTTCGGTGATCGTCCGTTGGCGGCGCCCGCGCCCGAGGAACGCGACCGCCCAGTTGGCGACGGCGGAAATGCGGTTCTTGAAGCCGGTCAGGAAGGCCAGGTGCACGACGAGCCACGCCAACCAGCCGATGAACCCGGAGAACCGCAGGCGGCCGACGTAGGCGACCGCCTTGAAGCGGGCGATCGTGGCCATCGTCCCCAGGTCGTGGTAGCGGAACGGGCGCTGGCCCTGGTCGCCCTTGACCCGGCGGGCGATCGTGCGCGCGGCGTGAATGCCGGACTGCATCGCCACTTCGGCCACGCCCGGCAGGCGGTCCAGACTCATCATGTCGCCGACCACGAACACCTCCGGGTGCCCGGGCAACGTGCAGTCGGGCAGCACGGCGACGCGGCCCGCGCGGTCGACCTCCGCTCCGCTCTGGCGGCCGAGGGTGGCGCCCAGCGGCGAGGCCTGCACGCCGGCCGCCCAGATCTTCGTGAACGCGTCGATGCGCTCCGGGACACCGTCGACGTCGACGTCGAGCCCGCCCGCGTCGACGCCCGTGACGCGATTGTGCAGGCGCACCTCGACGCCGAGCTTCTCCAGATCATGCTGCACGCGCCGCCGCAGCCTTTCGGGAAACGGCGGGAGGACGGTGTCGCCGGCTTCCAGCAGGAGGATGCGCGCGGTCGCGGGATCGAAAGCGCGGTAGTTGCGCTTCAGCGCGCGGCGTGAGAGCTCGGCGATCTGGCCGGCGAGTTCGACGCCGGTCGGGCCGGCGCCCACGACGACGAACGTCAGCCAGCCGGCGCGCTCGGACTCGGGTTTGAGCTCGGCGATCTCAAACGCCCCGAAGATGCGTCCGCGCAGCTCGAGTGCGTCGTCGATCGTCTTCATGCCGGGCGCGTGGTCCGCGAACTCGTCGTGACCGAAGTACGACTGCGAGGCGCCCGCCGCCACGATCAGGCTGTCGTACGGGACGCGCGTCTTCTCGCCGAGCGTGTCGAGCACGACCGCGCGGGCGTCGAGTTCGATGTCGGCGACCTCGCCCAGCACCACGCGGGCGTTGGCCTGCTTGCGCAGCACGTCCCGGATCGGCGGCGCGACGTCGCCCTCCGAGAGCACGCCGGTGGCCACCTGATAGAGCAGGGGCTGGAAGAGGTGGTGGTTGGTGCGGTCCAACACCGTGACTTCGACCGGTGCGCGGCGCAACGCGCGGGCGGCCAGCAGGCCGCCGAATCCGCCCCCGATGATGACGACGCGGTGAGGGTGGTCAGCCATCGCTCTATACGACGCCATGATCTTTGCCTCCTGTTCGGGTAGAGAGCACGGCCGGAGGGTCGCCGAGCTCCACCTTCCCACGCATCGGGACACTCACCAATCGGTTGCGACAAATCCGCTGGCGAGCGGCACGTGTGCGTACTTCGCACGGGGCGTTGGCGGTTTTCCCGATGCGGTATGCGCCGAGGCTGGACACCGTGGGTCCATGCACACGCGCTTCAGGAACGCCGTCCGTCAAGCCGTGCCGTTGCAGGCCGCCGTGTTCGTCGTCGGAGCCTTGGCGATAGGGGTAGGTTTTGCTTTCAGCTACGTCGACGCATTTCACGACCCCACGCCGCACCGCGTCCGTGTCGACGTCGTCGCGACGGCGCCGCTCGCGCAACGGCTGGCGGACTCGCTGAGCGCCGCACGCGGACACGTTCTTCGCGCGCACGTCGCAGACAGTGAGGGCGCCGCGGTTGAGAAGCTGCGCGAGGGCTCGATCCACGGCGCCGTCGTCGTCAACCCCGACGGCACGACCGACCGGGTGCTGTACGCGTCGGGCGATGGCGCCACGGTCGCGGAAGCGGTCAAACAGATCGCCGCGACCGCCGAGCGATCCCAGCACCGCACGGCCAGTTTCTCCGACGTCGTGCCGTTGCAGTCCGGTGACTTTCGTGGGCTCTCGGGCTTCTACCTGACGGTCGGCTGGCTCGTCGCCGGCTACCTGATGGCGGCGTTTCTCGGGGTTGCGACCGAGATCCGCCCGGGGACGGTGGAAAACGTGAGCCTCCGGTTGCTCGTCGCCGTTGCGTACGCCGTGATCGCAGGGCTCTGCGGAGCCTTGGTGGTCGACCCGCTCCTCGGGGCGATGACAGGTCACTTCCTCGCTCTCTGGGGGACAGGTGCGCTCATCGTCGCAGCCGCGGCCACCACAACCCTGGCGCTCCAAGCCTTCCTCGGGTTCGTGGGCGTCGGCCTGGCCATCATCCTGTTCGTCGTGCTCGGAAACCCCTCCGCCGGCGGGGCGTATCAGCTCGAGTTGCTGCCGGCGTTCTGGCGAGACATCGGACCGTTGCTGCCAAACGGGGCCGGCACCGAGTCCTTGCGCCACATCCTGTACTTCGGCTCACACAACATGACCGGCCACATCGCTGTGCTCGCGTCCTACATCGTAGTCGGGGCGACTCTGGCCGTCGCCGGCGCCTACCGAAACGAGCGTCGAGCGGCAGCGGAAACGGCACCCGTGCCATCGACTGCGGGTGCGCTCACCAGCGGTCACACAAGTGCCGTCCCCGTGGACCCGTGAGCTGTGGATTTCATGCACGTAATCGGCTCTCGCTCCGATGCGGCCGGCACAGGCCTCGGGCGCATCGTGGGCGATTCCACTCAACCCCCCCCACCCACAAGGAGTGAAGATCATGGTCTCGGTTGGATATCGGCTCGCGCTCAGGCGGCCTGAACGAGTAAGTGGCGAAGTTATGGGTGCCACCAAAACGCTGTTGCCTGCCAGCACGGCTGAAACACATACCGGGGCGTAACCATGAACGAGCTTTTGGCTGAGGTCATCGAGGCCCACGGCGGCCTGGAACGATGGAACGCTTTCGAGAAGGTGGAGGCGACGATCGTCTCCGGTGGGGGGCTGTTCCCGCTCAAGGGCGCCCCGCAGGACTCGACACCGCGCCACATGACGGCCTGGCTGCACGCGCAGCGCTCGTCGGTTCTTCCGTACGGAGCGCCGGATCAGCAGACGATGTTCACACCCGACCGCATCGCGATCGAGAAGCTCGACGGCACGGTCGTCGCTGAACGCCTCGCCCCCGTGGATTCGTTCGCCGGCCATCAGATGCACACGGCGTGGGATGCCCTGCACCGGGCCTACTTCAACGGGGAGGCAGTCTGGACGTACCTGACCACACCGTTTCTCCTGACGTTCGACGGTGTCGAGATCGAGGAGACCGAGCCCTGGACTGAAGGCGGAGAGACCTGGCGGGCACTGCGCGCGCGGTTTCCGGGGTCGATCGAGACCCACTGCCGCGTTCAGGATTTTTTCTTCGACGACGCACGAATGCTCGTGCGCCATGACTACCAGGTGAACATCGCGGGAGGCTTCGGTGCTGCGCAGTACACCTCGAGGCACGCGACTGCGGAGGGGATCCACTTTCCGACGAGGCGACGCGCCTATGCCCGCGGCCCCGAGCGCCAGCCGATCCATGACCTTCTGCTGGTCGCCATCGACTTCAGCGACGTGAAGTTCAGCTGAGGGCCAGGTCAAGTCAGGGGCCGAGGATGCCGTTCGACAGAGCACACATCACGAGCTCGGCCCGCGACTGCAGGCCGAGCTTGAGCATGATGTGGGCGCGGTGGGCGTCGACGGTCCGCGTCGAGACGAACAGCCGCTTTGCGATTTCCTGGTAGGTGTAGCCGAGCGCGATCAGTTGCATGACGTCGCGCTCGCGCTCGGTCAGCGGCTCGAAAACGGAGCCCGATGGATCGACCACGAGTCTTGCGCCCAGCTTCGGCTCGACGTAACGCTCGCCGGCGGCGACAAGGCGTATCGCGGCGAACAACTCCGGCTCGCCAGCGCACTTGGACACGTACCCGCTCGCTCCGGCTGAGAGCGCGCGGCGCACCCAGCTCGGGGCAGCCTGCGAAGACATGGCCAGGATGCGCGGCGCCGGCGCGTGCCGGAGGAGGTCGGGAACTATCTCGCAGCCTCCCCGGGTCGGGAGGAGCAGGTCCAGAAGCACGACGTCGGGCTTGAGCGCGCGGGTCATCGCGATGGCCTCCTCCGTCGTCGCCGCCTCGCCGACGACGGCAAAATCAGGTTCGCTCTCCATGCGGGCACGGAGTGCAGATCGCAGCGCCGCGTGGTCGTCTACGAGCAGGCTCCGGATCATGCCGCGTCTCGCAACTCCAGCCGTGCTCGTGTGCCTCCGGCCGGACGCGGAGCTACGTCGAGCAGCACCCCGTACCGGCCTGCAACGCGGCCGCAGAGGCGCAGGCCGAGACCGCTACCAGCGCGGTAGCGATGCTCGGAGTCCAGGCCCACTCCGTCGTCTTCCACGTCGAGCAGCCACGTGCCAGACGATCGCGTCGCCGAAACGTGGATCGAACTGGCCCCAGCGGCGATGGCGTTCTTCAGCAGGTTCCGGAGGATCAGTCGCAGGATGGTTGGTGGCAGTGGAAGTTGTGCGGGCACGTCGGCGGTCGCGGCAAAGCCGCTCAAGCCGAGATCGCGGAGCGCGGCGTCGAGACACGCGGACGGCGAGGCGGTCCCGATCTCGGCGGCCTCGCGCGCGGCGTCGAGTAACACGTCGACCAGATCGAGTGCCTCGCGCACGCATGCCCGCGGATCGTCCACATCCAGCGCCGCCTGAAGGGGAGCTTTCAGCTCATGAGCAACAAGGGCCGCGAACTCCTCGAGCGCCTCGTTACGCCGGGCGAGCCTCCTCGTGGTGAGGACCAGCCGATGCTCCCGAGCGGTCATCGTGGCTCGTCCCCTACTTGTCGTGGACATGTCTTGTAGAGGGTTCATGTTGCTGATCGAGAGGTTGCTCCTTCCGCATCCGCGTTACGCCCGCGGAACCCCGGGCGTGACGCGGGTAGATGCGGCGGAGCACACGGGTGGCGATGCCGCCCGCCACCTTCGGGCCTCCGCCCTGGCCCTGGCCCCGCGTTCTGACCCGGGTGTCGACGGGCGCGTGCGGCATCGTGTCGGACCATCCTGTCTGCAGGCATCTATGAACCTCGACGATGGACTGGTGATGGCGTCCCCCACCGATACTCGGCGAGCCGTAGTGATCGTCACGGGCGGCGCCGGCCGAACCGGCCGCGATGTCGCGCTCGGGCTGGCGCGCTGGTCGTGGCCCGTCGTCGTGGTCTACCTCGACGATCAATCGCACGGCCGAGGCGACGGTCGCGGAGATCACCGCCGAGGAAGGCACCATCGTCGCTGTGCGTGCCGATCTCGCGGACGACCTCGACGTCCAGCGGCTGTTCAGCGAGTCGATCGCGGCATTCGGTGGCGTCGACGTTGTCGCCCATACGACGGACGATGGCGCCGCGCTCCTGTACGAGCACGCGGCGCGGCACGTCCGTCCGACAGGCGTGATCGTCAGCACCACGGCCGAGCGAATCCCACTGGGGATCGCCCGGCAGTTGCGCGAGCGCGGCATCACGGTCGGCACGGCCCCACCGGAAGCAGTGCTGCACGTTCCTCGACGGGTGGCGGCGGCGAGCCGGGAGTTGAGGCCTAGCGCCTGCTTTAGACTCCCTTTAGAGTAGGAGGATGCCTGCCATCCGGGGCTTGGGCTTCCTCGGCCGCACAACCGAGTGCCGACGGCTCGACGAGCATGCTCGCTCAGGCCCGCGACGGCCAGAGCGCCGTGCTGGTCATCCGTGGCGAGCCTGGCATCGGGAAGACCGCGCTGCTGCGGTACGCCGCGCGGCAGGCCTCGGGCATGTTGGTCATCCAGCTCGAAGGTGTCCAGGCCGAGATGGAACTGCCGTTCGCGGCGATCCATCGATTGTGCGCGCCGATCCTCGCCGGGCTCGAAGACCTCGCCGAACCGCAGCAGGTGCACTCCGAGTCGCCCTGGGCATCGCGTCGGGCGATGCACCGGAAAAGTTCCTGGTCGCCGCCGCCGTGCTCAACCTGCTCGCAACGACCGCCGAGGAGCGCCCCCTTCTGTGCCTGGTGGACGACGCGCAGTGGGTCGACGGCGCGTCGGTGCAGGTCGCTCGGTTTCGTCGCGCGGCGCTTGCTCGCCGAACCCGTGGCGATGATGTTCTCGCTACGCGAGCCAGCCGCCACCCGCACGCTCGACGGCCTTCCGCAGCTGTCGCTTGAGGGACTCGCAGAGCCCGATGCGCGCGCTCTGCTGTCGAGAGCCGTACCGGGTCGGCTCGATGACCGCGTCCGCGACCGGGTCATCGCCGAGACCGGGGGCAACCCGTTGGCACTTGTGGAGCTGGCGCAGGCGATGAGTCCCGGAGAGCGAGCTGGGGGCTTGGCCCCCCACGCGACGAGCGATCTCCCAAGTCAGCTGCAGACGGAGTACGCTGCGGCGCGTCGCCGCCTTGCCCGAGGCGACGCAGCGACTGATGCTGCTGGCGGCAGCCGACCCGCTGGGCGACGCCGCGTTGCTGTGGCGGGCGGCCGAACAACTCTCCACCGACCCGGGCGCGTTGACGCACGCGACCGACGCCGGACTGCTGGAGGTCGACGACCAGGTTCGGTTCCGCCACCCGCTGATGCGCTCAGCGGTGTACCAAGCCGCAACACCCGACCAACGACGGCTCGTGCACGACGCGCTCGCGAAGGCGAGCGATCCGGAGCTGGCTGCCGACCGCCGCGCATGGCACCGGGCACTGGCCGCAGCCGGGACCGGACGAAGCCGTGGCTGCCGACCTCGAGCGCTCCGCAGAACGCGCGCAAGAGCCGCGGCGGCCTCGCGGCGGCAGCGGCATTGCTCGAACGGGCCGCCGGCCTGACCGCCGACCCGACGCTCGGCGTGCGGCGCGCGCTGGCCGCCGCGCAGGCAAGTTTCCAGGCCGGCGAGTTCGACGCGACGCAGCGCTCCTGGCGCAGCTGCAGAGGCGGAAGGCGCTCGACGGGTTCCAGCAGCGCAGAGGCGCTCTGCTCCGGGGCCTGGCCGCGTGTCACGCTCGGGAGCGATTCGACGATGCTGCTCCGTTGCTGCTGAAGGCGGCGAGACGAGCTCGAGCCGTTCGACCTGCAGCCTCGCGCGCGAGCCTACCTGACCGCATGGACCGCCGCCAGTCACGGCGCACCATCTCGGCGGAGCCCTGTTTGCGGACATTTGTCACGCCGTCCTAGCCCTCTCCCCCGCTGCCGCGGACCCCGGCATCCGCTCGACCTGCTGATCGAGGGCTTCGCCCTGCTGATCTCGGACGGACACGCGGCGGCCACTGCCGGTCCTGCAGGAAGCGGCTAAAGCGCTCGCCGAGCTGCCCACGGAAGAAGTCCTGCGGTGGGGGTGGGCGGCGACGTCGGCCATGCAACGCGGTGTGGGACAACGATGGCGCGCTGGCGATCTCGGCGCGAGCAGGCCCAGCTCGTGCGCGAAGCGGGCGCGCTCGCCGAGCTGCCGCATCCATCTCCAGGCGCTGGCGCTGGAGCGAGCGTGGCGGGGCGATCTCCCGGGCGCGGAGCGGCTGGTCGCCGAGGCCGAGAGTATCTCGGCATCAACGGGCAACGAGGCCCCGCCGTTCTGCCCGGCTCCGCAGCTCCTGGCTCTGCAGGGACGGGAAGCCGAGGCCTCCGCGTTGATCGGAGCGCGTCATCCGGGATGGCACGAGCCAGGGCAAGGGCATCGCGGTGATGACGGCCCATTGGGCGGCCGCGGTGCTGAACAACGGGCTCGGGCGCTACGAGGGGGCAGCGGCGGCGGCCCGGGAAGTCGTCTCAAAGCCGGCAGCCCGCCCTGGCTGTCCATGTGGGCGCGGTGCGAGCTGGTCGAGGCGGCCGCGCGCACCGGCGACGCGGAACTCGCACGCGATGCGCTGGACGGGCTTGTCGCGACCACACAACCTGCCGGTAGCTGCTTGGCGCTCGGCATCGAGGCGCGTTGTCGGGCGCTTCTCGAGGGCGACGGTGCCGAACCGTCGTATCGCGAGGCGATCGATCAGCTGGATCGGAGCGGGAATCGCACCGAGCTGGCCCGTGCACATCTGCTCTTCGGGGAGTGGCTGCGCCGCCGGGGCCGGCTCCGCGAGGCGCGCGAGCGGCTGCGGGCAGCCGAGGAGATGTTCGCCGAGATCGGGATGGAGGCGTTCGCCGAGCGCACTCGGGGGGAGTTGGTCGCCGCAGGTGCGAAGCCGCGCGGCAGCGTCCGCCGAGCCGCGCGCGGACCTCACACCGCAGGAGGAGCAGATCGCGCGACTGGCTCGCGACGGCCTGACGAACGCGAAGATCGGCGCCCAGTTGTTCCTCAGTCCGCGCACCGTTGAATGGCACTTGAACAGGGTGTTCGGGAAGCTGGGGATCGACTCGCGCGAAGGCCCTCGATGCCGCCCTGAGGTCGGAAGCGCGCAATCGCGGGCGCTGCTAGTCGAGTTAGGGTTCGACGCATGGTCGGCACCCGCGGGTCGGGGCTTCGTGGGCCGGAGCGTCCGAGCGGGACGTTGCTCGATGGACTGCTGGCGAGGGTCCGCGCGGGTGAGAGCGAGGCGCTGGTCATCCGCGGCGAGGCGGGCATCGGGAAGACCGCGTTGCTGCGCTACGCCGCACGCCAGGCGTCTGGCTTCCAGGTTGCGCAGCTCACCGGCGTCGAGGCCGAGATGGAGCTGCCGTTCGCCGGGAGTGCATCAGCTCTGCACGGCGATGCCCGACCGGATCGACGCGCTCCCCGCGCCGCAGCGGGACGCCCTGAGCGATCGCGCTGGGACTCGTCGGCCGGGGAGGTGCCGGACCGGTTCCTCGTCGGATTGGCCGTGCTCAGCCTGATGTCCGCCGTCGCGGAGGAGCGGCCGCTGCTGTGCCTCGTCGAGGACGCGCAGTGGCTGGATGCCGCCTCGGCCCAGGTCCTCGGCCTCGTCGCGCGACGAGTGCGGGCCGAGTCGGTGGCGATCGTGGTCGCGGTGCGCGAGCCGCCGACGGGCACGACTTCGACGGCCTGCCCGAGCTCCGCCTCGAAGGGCTGCCCGAGCAGGATGCCCGCACGCTGCTGGCGAGCGTCGTGACCGGCCGGCTCGACAGCCGCGTCGCTGACCGGATCGTCGCCGAGACGCGAGGCAACCCGCTCGCACTGCTCGAGCTCCCGGCGCGGATGACCGCCGCCGAGTTGGCCGGCGGGTTCGAGCTTCCCGGCGCGGCGGAGCTTCCGGCGCACATCGAGGACCACTATCTCCGGCGCATCCGCGAGCTGCCCGAGGCGACGCAGCACTCTGATGCTGGTGGCGGCGGCCGAACCCTCGGGTGACCCGGAGCTGGTGTTGCGCGCAGCCCGGCAGCTCGACATCGAGCGCCGGCGCGCTCAGGGCCTGCCGAGGCTGCCGAGCTGTTGGAGCATCGGAGCGCGCGTCCAGTTCCGCCATCCACTCGTCCGCTCGGCCGTGTACCGGGCCGCGCCACCGGCCAGCCGACAACGGGCGCACGAAGTCCTGGCCGAGGTGAGCCACCCGGACAGCCGACGCCGATCGGCGCGCGTGGCACCGCGCATTGGCGGCCGCGAGGACCGGACGAGGACGTCGCCGCCGAGCTCGAGCGCGTCGGCCGGCCGCGCGCAGGCTCGTGGTGGGGTCGCCGCAACCGCGGCCTTCCTGCAGCGCGCCGTCGCGCTGACCCCGGACCCGGCACCGCGCGCGTCGCCGTGCGCTCGCGGCCGCGCACGCCAGCATCCAGGCCGGCGCGTTCAGCACGGCTCGCGGTCTGCTGGCCACAGCCGAGGCAGGGCCGCTCGACGAGCTCCAGCGCGCGCGGATCGACCTGCTGCGCGCCCAGCTGGCGTTCGTCTCCAGCCGAGGCACCGACGCCATCCCGCTCCTGCTGGCCGCCGCCCGCAGGCTCGAACCGACTGGACATCGCCGTCGCGCGCGAGACGTACGTCGACGCGTTCTCCGCGGCGTTGTTCGGCGCGCAGGCTCAACGGCAGCGTCGGCGCTACGCGAGATCGCCGACGGCCGCCCGCGCCGCGCAGCGCCGACGCGTTCAACGAGCGGCGAGCCCGCGACCGCGGACTTGCTGCTCGACGCGCTCGTCTGCCCTCGCCGACGACTACGCCGCGGCCGTCCCGCTCTGCCGGCAGGCGGTGGAGCGGCTCTCCGGCGACGAGGCGTCGGCCAAGGAGCGGCTGCGCTGGCTGTGGCAGGGCTGCGTCGTCGCCCTCGAGATCTGGGACGACGAACACGCGTCCTCGCTGTCGCGCTCCAGCGTCGAGATCGCTCGCGCGACGGGGACGCTCAGCGAGCTTGCGCTCGCTCTCAGCGCCCGCACGCCCGTGCTCGTGTTCTGCGGCGACCTCGCCGCCGCCGCAGCCACGGTTTCCGAGACGGCGTCGGTCGAGCAGGCGACGGGGATCCGCGCCGCGCCGTACGGAGCGCTCGATGGTCTCGGCGTGGCGAGGCAGGCAGCGCGAAACCACGGAGCTCATCGAGACGACGGAGCGCGAGGCGGGTGCTCGCGGAGAGGGGATCGGACTGGCCATCAGCGCCTACGCGCGCGCGGTCCTGTGCAACGGCCTCGGCCGGTACGAGGACGCGCTCGCCGCCGCCGTGTCCGCCGTCGAGCATCGCGAGGTCGTCGCGGAGAACTGGGGCCTGAGCGAGCTCGTCGAGGCGGCGACGCGCTGCGGCAGGCTCGACCTCGCCACGGACGCGCTGAACCGGCTGGCGATCAAGGCAGAGGCCACGGGAACCGCATTGGGCGCGCGGCATCGAGGCGCGCGCTCGGGCGCTGCTCGCGCGACGGCGCCGACGCCGACCGCTGGTTCCGCACGGCGATCGACCATCTGCGCCGCACTCGCGTTCGGGCCGAGCTCGCCCGCACGCATCTGCTGTACGGCGAGTGGCTGCGGCGCGAGGGTCGCCGACTCGACGCGCGCGCCGAGCTCAATGTCGCGCACGAGCATGTTCGTCGTCGATGGGCATGGAGGCGTTCGCCAGCGCGCCGCCAGCGAACTCGTCGCCACTGGCGAGAAGCGCCGCCGGCCGCGTCCCCGAGACCCGGACGATCCTCACCGCCCAGGAACGCCAGATCGCCGAGCTGGCCCGCGATGGGCTCTCGAACGTCCAGAATCGGCGCCCGCCTGTTCCTCAGCCCGCGCACGGTCGAGTGGCACCTGCGCCACGTCTACTCGAAGCTCGCAATCCGATCCCGGCGCGAGCTGGGAAGCGCCCTCGGGGCCTCGGATTCGTCGTCCCCGCACGGCTAGTCGAGGGTGACGACCTCGGAGTCCCGAGCTCGATGCCGCCCACGTCTTTGCCGCAATAGATTCGCGAGTTCTCCGATGTCAGGCCGCGGCCACCGCGCCAGTCTCGAGCCAGGCAACGACGACACCTTCCGAAGGGACACCTCATGGCCATTACCGCCATCAGCCTCGAGCCTGCCGCGCAGGCGCTTTCCGAAGCCACGGCGAACCCGCCGTACCTCTTCGACCTCGACCCGGCCATCGGCCGCAAGACGGTCGATGATCTGCAGGCAGGCGAGATCGACAAGCCCGACGTCGACATCGAGGACACAACGATCGCGGGCGGACCCTCCGGCGAGGTCTCGATCCGGATCCTGCGCCCCAAGGGCGCGAGCGGCCAACTGCCGGTGATCTTCTACACGCACGGCGCTGGCTGGGTGTTTGGCAACGCCCACACCCATGACCGTCTCATCCGCGAACTCGTCGCCGGTGCGGGTGCCGCAGTCGTCTTCACCAACTACAGCTTGTCGCCCGAGGCGCGCTACCCGATCGCGATCGAGGAGATCTACGCCGCGCTCGAGTGGGTCGCCGAGCACGGCCAGGAGCAGGGTCTCGATGGGACGAGGATTGCCGTCGCGGGGGACTCGGTCGGCGGCAACATGACCGCGGCGATCACGCTCATGGCGAAGCGGCGCTCGGGACCGAAGCTCGCCGCGCAGGTGTTGTTCTACCCGGTGACCGATGCCAGCTTCGAAACCGGCTCCTACCATGAGTTCGCGGAGGGGTACTACCTGCGCCGTGACGGGATGCAGTGGTTCTGGGATCAGTACACGACCGAGCCGGCTCAGCGCGACGAGATCACGGCGTCACCGCTGCGTGCCACCGTTGAGGATCTCGCCGGGCTGCCGAGCGCGCTGGTGATCACCGCCGAGGTCGACGTGCTGCGCGACGAGGGCGAGGCCTACTCGCGCAAGCTGCGCGACGCCGGGGTCGACGTGACAGCGACGCGCTACGAGGGCGTGATCCACGACTTCGTGATGCTCAACGCGTTGCGCGAGACCAACGCCGCGGGAGCAGCCATTGCGCAGGCGGTCGCCTACCTGGTCGACGCGCTCGCGTGAGAGCAGCGCTGCCGCAATCGGTTGCTCAACGTCCGGCCTCGTCCGTTGCGATCTGGAGCGGGCGTTGACGACGTGCGTCCGGTCGCGGTCATTCTGAAGCCGATCGATCACGGTTGGGTGGTTGTCTTGACCGACGGTCGCGAGGTCGCTCGTTTCACGGGCGCCGGCGCTAGGTGGCGCGCGATCCGCTACATCGCCGGCCTTGGCGTGAGCTGTGGCCGATAAGGGGTCTCGGCGCGCTCGCATCGGCCGGGGGTTGCAAGTTCATTTCCTGCCGCCGCCGCACTTGAACCCGGCCGTCGACGCCGGGCCCGAAACCGACGTCCGTAACGGAAACCTCGGTGCCGACCCCCCGGTCGGAAGGCCAGGCACGGCTCGGGCTGCCACTGGAGGAGCGTGCTACGTGGCACGCCCTCAGTCGCGTCGGGATGCGTGACACCGCGGGGGGCGTGGGCCGGCCTCGCGGTGCAGGAGATCGTCGATCACTACGAGCAGCTGATCCGTGATCTCGATCAGCAGCCGCTGCGGATGGGGCGTTCATATGGCGCTCTGGTCGTCGAGCTGTTGCTCGACCGGGTTCCGGAGCGGGACCCGGGTTGCTTGTCAGCCAGGGGACCCGTGGCCGCGCCAGGGCTTTCACGGGCGCGACTTCGGCGCTCGAGGCGCAGGATTCTTCCCGAGCCGACCAGCGAGGCAGGAGCGAATCATGAGAGTGTGTGGCGAGGATCCGATCGACCCGGGCGGGACGCGAGCAGGCGCCGACATCGAAGAGCTTCGACTCGTCGGCGGCCAGATCGCGCTGGAGGGCCGCGAGTTGGCTGCGGCTGCCGCAGCCGCCGGCCTGAGTGTGCGATGGCTGGACTTTGCCAGTGCGGAGGCGCAGGCCGCGATTGCCGCCCAGGGTGCTGGGTCAGTTCGGCTGCCGCTCGTGATCGTCGACGGAACCCACACACTCCAGCGTCCACAATTCGCCGCAGTCATGGCCTGCATCGCCGCGTTGCGCCGCGGCGATGGCGATCTTCCCGCCGGTGTAGTCGCCCTCGCCAGTGACGACCGGGCCACAGGCGGCGGCGAGCGCTCGATGCCGGAAGCCTGCCCCTTGATCCGCGAGCCGCTTCGCCGGCTCGCCGCCTGAGTACCAGGACATGGGTGCCCGTCGAGTACCGCACCGGCGATCGACCAGGGTGCTGACCGGGGACCTCCGGGCGCGAGCGAGGCTCGTCTCGATGACTGTGCAACTCAGCGGACAGCGACGAATCCCGACGACATGAACAGCGACATCGCCAACATCGATCAAGGCAACGACTCCGGGCTTCTGGATGAGCTGGTCGAGGCCTACGTGACCTGGCGTGAGCGATCCACGGACGTGCGCGATGCGTACGCACGCTGGAGCCAGCGCCCGGGCGGGCGCGACGCTGAGGCTTTCGTTGACTACCGTGTCGCACTCGACCGCGAGGAGCGTGCCGCAGCCGCGTATCAGGTGCTTGTCGAACGCGTCCAGCACCGGCAGCGCGGGACATTGCGTCATGGCGGGCCCGCTTCGCGTGTCGAGTTCGCGCTGGCCGTCGCCGTCGCAGGACTGGGAGTCGCGGCCACTCTGGTCGCGAGGATCATCGTGAGCTGAGGATGCTGCGCGCAGTCCCATCGCCCGCGGCCCGGCCGCGCACTGCGTTCGTCCTCTCGGGCGGAGCCAGCCTCGGGGCCTCGCAGGTGGGGATGCTCCAGGCGCTGTATGAGCTGGCGATCGTGCCCGACCTGCTGGTGGCCGCATCGGCAGGCGCGCTCAACGCGGCGTTCGTCGCCTCGCGGCCGCAGCGAGTCTCGACCGCGCGTCAGCTGAGCCGGATCTGGCGCACGCTCGAGCGAGACGACGTCTTTCCGGTGAGCCTGAGCGCGTTGGTCGGCGGAGTCTGCGGCCGTCGTGATCACCTCGTCCCCGCCAGTGGCCTGCGCCGACTCGCGCGCCGTCACCTGGAGTTCGAGGACCTCAGTGAGACAGCCATCCCTGTTCACCTCGTCACCGTCGACCTCACCGACGGCCGTGAGCTGCTGCTTTCGACCGGACCCGCGGTTGAGGCTGTGACGGCGTCGGCAGCGATCCCCGGAGTGTTTCCGCCGGTGATGCTCGACGGCCGCTGCCTGGTTGACGGCGGGGTGATCAACAACACCCCGATCTCCCACGCGGTCGACCTCGGCGCCGAGCGGGTCTACGTGTTGCCGACGCAGCGGCCCCAGCACCACCTCCAGAGGACCCCGGCGACCGCACTCGATGCCGCGATCTGCGGGCTTGGCCTGCTGGTCAACAACCGACTGGAGGCGGACATCGCGCGCTACGAGCGCCGAGTCGAGCTGATCGTCCTACCGCCCCCCGACACCACCGGCATACAACCAACGTGCTTCGAGCACTCGGCCCGGTTGATCAATGAGGCCTACCTCGCCGCGCGAACCACACTCGCCGCGGAAACCGGCGGCTCACATCTCAGACTGGTCGCGGAGGGCGGATGACCGGCGCACGTTCTTCCCGCACGCGGTTCACCGCTCGGCGCAACGTAAATGGCTGCAGTCGCGGTGATCCTCAAGCCGGTCGACCGCGGTTGGGCGGTTGTGCTGAACGATGGTCGCGAGCTTGCCCGCTTTACCGGCTTGGCGCCAGGTGGCGCGCGATCCGCTTCATCGGCGGCCAGGGGATAAGTCATGCCCGATAGGTCGAGAACGGCGCAGACGCCAGAACCAGAACCGGTCGACGCGGCCAAAGCGCGCCGCAGCCTGCGCAACGGTTTCATCACGCTGGCGCTCGCGTTGGCGCTCGCCATCGGGCTGCTGGTCGCGGTTCCTGGGCTGAGCGGCGTCGCGACGACGGCGTCGAAGATGAAGCCGGGATGGGTTGCGGTCGCGGTTGTGCTCGAAGTGCTTTCCTGCGCCGGCTTCGTCGTGGCGTTCCTGCAGGTGTTCGAGCGGGCGCCGCGCCGGCTCGGGGCTCGGGTCGCCCTCAGCGAGCTGGCATTCGGGTCGGCGGTGTCGATCGGGGGCGCCGGCAGCCTAGCGGTGGGCGCATGGCTGATGATCGCGCGTGGCGCGCCCACGCGGCGGGTCGCCGAACGCTCTGCGGTGCTGTTCCTCTACACGAGCGCGATCAACGTGATCACGCTGATCCTGGCCGGTCTGGGCCTGTTCCTCGGCCTCCCCGGTCCTGACAACCCACTGCTCAGCATCGTGCCGGCGGCGATCGGGGTGCTCGTGCTGGCCCTGTTTCTGCAACTCCCGCGTTACGTGGACCGGATCCTTCGGCGGGTCGGGCCGGGGCGGATGCACGCGTTTCCTGACCGAGACGGCGGCCAGTGTGCGGGACACGAAGCGACTGACATTCCATCCCGACTGGCGGATCCTCGGCGCGATCGGCTACCTGTGGTTCGACATCGCGGTGCTGTTCGCGTGCTTCGCCGCCGCCGGCCACACGCCGCCGCTGGCTCCGCTGGTGCTGGCCTACCAGATCGGCTACCTGTCCAACTTCATTCCGGTGCCGGGTGGGATCGGTGTGCTCGACGGCAGCCTGATCGCGATGCTCGTCCTGTACGGCCTCGGCGGGACCGAGGCGACGGCGGCGACGCTCGTCTACCACGCGATCTCGCTGTGGGTCCCCACGATCTGGGGCACGATCGCGTTCGCCGTGCTGCAGACGACCAAGCAGGAGCCGATCGTGCTGCGCAACCCGCCCGAGGAACTGCGCGCCCAATGATCATCGCCGTCGCCGAGCCTTCGCACCTGCCGGGTGTTCTGCATAGTCGTCGAACCGACGCTCAACCACTTCGGCTACCTCGCGGTGGTGGGGCTGGTGACGATCGAGGACTTCGGGGTGCCGGTTCCCGGTGAGACGAACCTGGTCCTCGCCGCCCTGAAGATGAGCCCCGCGTGCACGAACGTGCGGAACTCGCCGTTCGCGCCGCACGGATCGACGTCCGGCCGGAGATCGGTCAGCAGCTCGGCGTCGAACCGCCGGCCAGCGAACGACGGATCGAGCTGGCGGGGATCGACGCAGACGAGGACCGCCTCGAAGCCCGCCGCGATGAACCCGCGCGCCAACATACTCGTGTCCCGCCCCCACAGCGGGAAGATTGCCTGCTTACCAACCCGAGTCAGCCGCTCCTCTCGATACGCCCGGATATCCGCTAGGAACAGGTCGCCGAACGCGATCGTCTGCGCCTCGGCGAGCGGCGCGCCGGTGCTTGCTCGGGTCTTGGCTAACTCCGACCACCGCCGTCGATGATGACCGGGAAGCGACATGCGGCCCTGCTTCCATTCAGCGGCTTGCATCGCGGACTCCGCACCGCCGCGCCCTCCTATGCGCGGAAAGCGAGCTCGCCAGCCGGACGAGCGCTTTCGCCAGATGGAGAGCTTCGATGGGACGAGCGCTGCGGCGACGAAGCGTGGCCCGGGTTGGCCGGGATCAGTGTCACGGCTGACGATCGCCTTTCGCCGAGATGATGGCCCCATCGGCGACATCGGCGCAGCACCTCCGCCGCGTCAACCTCATCGAGCGCCAGCGAGATCACCGCGAGAGCGAAGCGGTCACCTCCGTGCGCGCCCGAGAGCGGCCCGTCCTGGCCACCTTCATTGCTGCCGTTGACTCGTCACCCGCCCAGCCCTGGCGAGCGCGATCGCGCACTCCTCGCATCCGCCCAACTCAGGCATCCGGTCAGACAGTGTTGCGTCATTGCATCCCTCGAGGGCGATCACCCGAGAGGCGCCGGCTGTCCCGCCGCCGTTCCCGCAGCAGCCTGGACGAGACCGAGCCGCGATGCCCGGCACCCTTCCGCCAGCTCGCCAAGCGGGAGAAGCCAGTCGGGGCCGAGGCGGCTGGCGCGCCCGAAACCGGCGGCACAACGGCGAGGGGGGGGGTGTTCGCCGAAGTACTCGCAGAACTGTTCATCGACGGCGAATACTTTGGCGAATACCTGTGCCCGCCCCAGCCCCCGGACACACTGGGAATCTGCGCGACCTCGTCGTGGGCAGCCGAGCCGGACTACCCGCCCTCCACATGTTGCGTTCGGGTAGTCCGGCTCGGCTGCTGTGGTGGCAGCGGCTGGATCCTCTGAACCGGGGGCTGGGGCGGGCACAGGTGGGGACGTTCCGGTGGGAGCGGGTCAGAGTAGGGGTGCGGGAGTGGTGGATTGACTGACCTAGACGCGCGTCTAGGTCGAACGGGGCACGCGATGGGAGTGGCGAGACTCAGATCTGGCTAGCTGCTCTTGCTTGCTGCGCATGGTCATCGACGGCAGCGGCTAGTTCCCAGGCGGCCTCCGAGAGCGCGCCGAATGCGCGTGCTATCGCTGTGACGCTGACGCCGGTACGGGCGCGGGAGAGGCGGTCGACCGCTTCGTCGAACCGCTCCCAGACGTGCGCGGGAGCGATCGACGAGCGCCACGGCGCGGGCCGGAGCTCCCGCGGGGGAATCCACGCCGGCCCGGGCTTCCACCCGAAGCCCTCCTCGTCGGCGTAGCGGTAGGCGGCCTGCTCCTGGGCGGCGGCGTCGGCGAGCGCTCGCAAGCGCCGCGCGAAGCCGGCATCGGGGGGCGGCTGGGTGTGATCGCGGACCGCGTCCTGCCAGCGTCCCTCGGAGAGTTCGAGCTGCTCTCTGGCGCGCTCAACGCTCATCGGGAGCCACCAGGTGTCGCAGGAACGCCGGATCCTCGGACGACGCGTCGACCGCCGAGGTCCAAGGGGTCTCGGCCGTCAGGAACCGGTCCAGGTCTGAGCGGCGCACCGTCCATCGCCGCGGTCCCGCTTTGGCTGCGCGCAGCTCGCCGGTCGTGATCCACCGCCGCACGGTGCCGACGGTCACCTGCAGCTCGTCCGCAACCTGCGCGGGGGTGAGAAGCGGCTCCGTCACGACCCACGCTCCATCACCGACGTCAAACGCTCAGTACCAGTGCATAACGTATGATAAGATAGCAAAACCACCTAGGTGATCCACGGCTGTGGCAACGAAGGCACACAACATCCCAACGCCGGCAGACTCCGCGCAATCGCGGATCCCGCGGCTGGCGGTGTCGAAGGTCGAAGCCGCGGAGGCGCTCGGAGTCAGCGTCGACTTCCTCGAGGAGCATGTGCTGCACGAGCTGCGGATCGTTCGCCGCGGCCGTCGGCGGCTGATCCCGATCGCCGAGCTGAGTCGCTGGATGGAGGTCAATGCCCAACGTACCCTTGGCGGCGAGTAGGCGACGGCGAACTGGGACGCGAGATGAGCGGCTCCAAACGGGTAAAGCAAAAGACGTCGACGGGGATCGAAGTCCGGCACGCCCGCGTCTGCGCCTCCAATCAGGGCGAACAGTGCACGTGCGAGCCGTCGTTCCGCGCCGTCGCGTGGAGCCATCGCGACCAGCGCCTCGTCCGAAAGACATTCAGGACCGAAGCAGCCGCTCGGATGTGGCGAGAGGACGCGCGCGTCGATCTGCGCCGCGGGGTGCTTGTCGCGCCGCGGCCGACCAGGCTGCGGGAGATCGGTGATGCGTGGCTGTCCGCAGCTCTTGGTGGCGGCATCCACAACCGCTCGGGTGACCGCTACAAGCCCTCGACGCTTCGCGGCTACGAGCAGGCGTTGCGCGAGTACATCTATCCGGAGCTGGGCGCGGCGAAGCTGCAGGATGTTCGCGCCGGTGACGTTCAGCACCTGGTCGACACGCTCGTCGGCCGCGGACTGAACCCGTCGACCGTGCGCAACGCACTGCTGCCGCTGAGAGCGATCTGCCGCCGCGCGCTCCGCCACGGCGACATCAACGCCAACCCGACGGCCGGCGTCGAGATCCCGGCCGTCCGCGGCCGCCGCACCAGGATCGTGACCCCAGTGGAGGCCCTGACGCTCATCAACAGCGCGCCGGCCGAAGATCGCGCGCTCTGGGCCACCGCCTTCTACGCGGGCCTGCGCCGCGGCGAACTGCAGGCGCTCAGCTGGGACGGCGTCGATCTCGCGGGCGGCCTGATCAGGGTCGAGCGCTCCTGGGATCAGAAGCAAGGCCCGGTCGAGCCGAAGTCGGCGGCCGGGTTCCGTCGCACGCCGATCCCCGCGGCACTGCGCGACTACCTCGTCCAGCATCGGGTCACGCAAGACAACGACAAGCATGCGCTCGTCTTCGGTCGCGCAGACGGCATTCCATTCAGCCCGTCGACCGTCGCGCAACGCGCCGAGCGTGCCTGGAGAGCCCGTGGGCTCGAGCCCGTGACCCTCCACGAATGCCGCCACACGTTCGCCACCCTGATGATCGCCGCCGGCGTCAACGCGAAGGCACTGCAGACCTTCATGGGTCACTCATCGATCACCGTCACGCTTGACCGCTATGGCCACCTGTTCCCCGGTTCGGAGGCGCAGGCGGCCAACCTGCTTGATGCCTATCTCGCCGACGCCCACGAGCGCGCTCGCCAGGCCGAAATCAGTGGGTGCGGGAAAAGTGCGGGAAAAACGACCCCCGAAAAAGGCGGTTCTGAGCGGCGCAAGGCGGTCTCCAGCGCCGCCGACCGAAAACCACCCAGGCCCGCAAGACCCCGAGAAACCGCCGCAAATCGGCGGGATGACAACGGAGAGGGGGGGATTCGAACCCCCGATGGACTGATAGCCCATACCGGTTTTCGAGACCGGCGCATTCAACCGCTCTGCCACCTCTCCAGGCGACGTCGACAAAGTTAGACGACCGCCTGGGATCGCGCTGCTAGCTCCGGCGGCTGGCGAAGAACGCCCGCAGCATCTCGGCCGAGTCCTCGGCCAGCAGCCCGCCGACCACCTGAGGACGGTGATTGAGCTCGGGGACGTCGAGCACGTTCAGCACGCTGCCGGCCGCGCCCGCCTTCGGGTCGGCGGCGCCGAAGACGACCCGGGGGAGGCGTGAGAGGACGATCGCGCCGGCGCACATGGCGCAGGGCTCGAGGGTGACGTACATGACGGCGTCGAGCACCCGCCAGCTGCCCAGCGTGCGGGCGGCCTCGCGCAGCGCGATCACCTCGGCGTGGGCGGTGGGGTCGGCCCGGACCTCGCGCTCATTGTGTCCGCTGCCGATCAGCTCGCCCTCCTTGACAACGATTGCGCCGATCGGCACATCGTCGTGCTCCAGGGCGCGGGTGGCCTCGCGCAAGGCCAGGCGCATGAAGTACTCATCGCGCGGGAAGAAATGCGTGCTCAAGAGGTCAACCGGCGTAGAACTTTGGCCGAGAAGGGAAACTTTCGGTACGCGATGATGTCTTAACCGTGCCGGGCGCGCGTGCGCTCGTGCTGGGACATCTCACCAGTGACTCACTTCCTCGCCATTCGTCGATTTATGGTCGTCCTGGCCGCGTCCGCGGCCGGATTGATCCTGGGCGCCGGGTGGCTGGCCGGCCCGGCACGGGCGGCCGATTACCTGCCGGGCCGGGTGATCGTCGGCTACCGCTCGACCGCGGCGCCTTCGGAGGTGGCGGACCTCAGCCGGCGGATGGGGATTCGGCTGGCCGCCCCGGGTGCTCCCACCTCCAGCGAGAAGCTCCTGCGGCTCCCGAAGGGGCTGGGCGTCACCGCCGCCGTCGCGCGCCTGCGCCGGCTGCCCGGCGTCGCCTACGCGGTCCCCGACTACCTCGCCCATGCCGCCGGCTCCTGGGTGCCCGATGACCCGGGCCGGACGCACGTGGCTCGGGGGTGGGAGAAGTTGCAATGGAACTTCCTGGCCAAGGCGGGCGTCAACGCCCCCGGGGCCTGGGCGAATCTGATCGCCGATCACCGGCCGGGCGGCGCTGGGACCGTGGTGGCGATTCTCGATACCGGCGTGGCCTACCGGAACTGGCACCAGTTCCGCCGCTCGCCGGATTTCGGCCGGACCCGCTTCGTCGATCCGTACGACTTCGTCGCCAAGAACGCCGATCCGCTCGACCGAGAGGGACATGGCACGTTTGTCGCCGGCACGGTCGCGGAGTCGACCGACAACGGCATCGGGTTGACCGGACTCGCCTACGGCGCCTCGATCATGCCGGTGCGGATCCTCGATGCCCAGGGCAACGGCGACGCCGCCACGATCGCGCGGGGCATCCGCTACGCGGTCGCCCACGGCGCCAACGTGATCAACCTGAGCATCGAGTTCAGCCTCGACATCACCTCGACCGACATCCCCGACATCATCTCGGCCCTTCGCTACGCGCATCGCCGTGGCGTGGTCGTGGTGGCGGCCGCCGGGAACGACGGAGACACCCAGATCGCCTACCCGGCGCGGGCATCCCAGGTGATCTCGGTCGGCGCCACCACGATCGATCGCTGCCTGGCCAGCTACTCGAACACCGGCACCCGGCTCGATCTCGTCGCTCCCGGTGGCGGCGATGACTCCGCGCTGTTGCCCGGTCCGAACTGCCGCCCCTTCCGTTCCCTGCCGGACATCTTCCAGATGACCATCTTCGACGGCGCGCACCCGGGTCAGTTCGGTTTGCCCAGCGGCTGGTATGGCACCTCGATGTCGGCCCCGCACGTCGCGGCCGCCGCGGCATTGGTGATCGCCAGCGGCGTGCTCGGCCGGCACCCTACGCCCGACCAGATCCTGAGCCGCCTCGAGCAGACCGCGCAGGGTCTGGGCGGGAGCAAGCCGAACACCGACTACGGGTACGGACTGCTCGACACGGCCGCGGCCACGTCCACCACCCCTCCGGCCTAGGGGACCAGACCGTCCGCGCGGGGCCTAGGTGGTGCGGACGATCAGCACCGAGCAGGGCGCGTGATGGGAGACCTTGTTGGGCACCGACCCGAGCAGGAAGCGCTTGGCCCCGGTCATCCCGCGATTCCCGACGACGATCAGGTCGGAGCGCTGCTCCTCGGCCACGTCGAGGATCGCGTCGGCCGCATCGCCCTGCCGGGCGAAGGTCTCGACCTTCGTGACCCCGGCGATCCTGGCGTCCTCCATCGCCTCCTCGAGCTGGGCCAGAACCTCCTCGCGCAGGTTGATCATCCACTGGAGCCCCTCGGGAACCTCGAGCGTCTCGTCACGCGGTCGCTGGTCCGAGACGGGCTCGTAAGCGCTGACGATCTGCAGCCGGGCGCCCAGCTCACGGGCAAGATCGATCGCGTAGCGGACCGCAGTCTTCGCGGTATCCGAGCCATCGGTTCCAACGACGATCGAGGCGAACACCGGACTCAGGCCAGTCTGACGATCGCGATCACCATTCCCGCGACCACGAACACCACGATCGCGGCCTGCAGGTATATCCATAGCTTGGGCATCATCGAGAAGCTACCGGGTTGAGTTCGCCGTGGGCTCGGCACGCGACCGCGCCGGTATAACGTCTGACTGGTGGCCGAGAGCCTGAATCCAGCGCTGAGAGCCGTCAGCGACGCGGTGCTCGCGGTGGCCTCCCAGCTGTCGGTCGAGGAGGTCCTCCAGCGCCTGGTCGACCGCGCCCGCGAGCTGGCGGGCGCCCGCTACGCCGCGCTGGGGATCCCGGATGGCGAAGGCGGGTTCCGGCGCTTTCTGGTGGCCGGCATGGCGGATGAGCTGATCGCCGCGATGGGACCGCTGCCGCGCACGCACGGAATGCTCGGGGCGATGCTGGCCGGCTCCGCGCCGTACCTGACCGACGACATCCACAACGATCCGCGCTTTGGCGGCTGGTGGCCGAGCCAGCACCCGGACATGCGCTCGTTCCTCGGCGTGCCGATCGTCGCTCGTGGCGAGGTGATCGGAGCCTTCTACCTGACCGAGAAGCAGGGAGCCGCGACGTTCGACTCGGCCGACCGCGAGCTGATCGAGTTGCTGGCGGCCCACGCCGCGATCGCCATCACCAACGCCCGGCTATACGAGCAGAGCCGCGAGCTGTCGATCGTGGCCGAGCGGAATCGGCTCGCACTGGAGCTCCACGACGTCGTCTCCCAGAAGCTGTTCTCGATGATGCTGACCGCCGAGGTGGTGAGCACACAGATCGATCTGGACCCCGCCTCGGCCCGCCGTCACGCCGAGCGGCTGCGGGTGCTCGCCCGCGACGCGCTCGACGAGCTCCGTTCGCTGATCCTCGGGCTCCGCCCGCCGGAGCTCGAGCGGGACGGCCTCGAGGGCGCGCTGCGTAAGGAGATCGAGATGTTGAGCCGGGCCCACCCGGTCGAGATCGAGTTGGCCAGCGAGCTCCCCAGGCACGATGGCAGCGCCGACTGCGAGCGCGACTTCGTGATCCTGCGGATCGTTCACGAGGCGCTCCAGAATGCGCTTCGGCACGCCGAGGCCGCCCATGTCGTCGTCCGCCTCCGGCGCGACGGGATCGAGGTTGCCGACGACGGGATCGGCTTCGAGCCGGACCGCGCCGAACTCCGCTCGCGGCATCTGGGGCTGACCTCGATGGAAGAGCGCGCGCGCGAGCTGGGGGGCCGCCTCGAGGTCACCTCAAAGCTCGGGCTGGGGACTACGGTGCGCCTGGAGCTGACGCCGTGATCAGGGTCCTGATCGTCGACGATCACTCGGTCGTGCGCGAGGGCCTGCGGTCGTTCCTCGAGCTCCAGGACGGAATCGAGGTCGCCGGCGAGGCAGCCGATGGGGCCGAGGCGATCGAGCAGGTGCGGCGGCTGCGCCCCGATGTCGTGCTGATGGACCTGGTGATGCCACGGGTCGACGGGGTGCAGGCGATGCTTGGCCTGCGCGGGCTGTCTCCCGAGACCAGGGTGATCGTGCTGACCAGCTTTCTCGAGGACGACCGGCTGCTGCCGGCGATCCAGGCCGGGGCCGCCGGGTATCTGCTGAAGAACGTCGCGCCCGCGGAGCTCGCCCGGGCGATCCGCGCCGCCCACGTCGGCGAGGCGATCATCGACCCCGCCGTGGCCGGCCGCCTGGTCCGGGCGATCGCCGACGGCGCCTCGGTCAGCGTCACCGAGCCCGGGCACCTGACCCGGCGCGAGCAGCAGGTGCTGGAGCTGATCGTCGGCGGCCGCTCAAACAAGCGCATCGCGGTGGAGCTGGGTATCTCCGAGAAGACGGTGAAGACGCACGTTGGCCATCTGCTGGCCAAGCTCGACGTCGCCGATCGCACGCAGGCGGCGCTGCTGGCGATCCGCGACGGCCTCGTGCAACGCCGGGTCGAGTAGGAGCCGGACCGGAGACCTAGGACCAATTACCCCTGGTATGCGGGACCCGAGCGAGCGTAGCTTGGGCCCATGCCACTAGCAATCATCACAGGAGCATCCCGAGGACTGGGGCTGGCGCTGTCCCGCGCGCTCGCCCGCCGTGAATGGGCTCTGGTCATCGACGCTCGCGGCGCCGAGGACCTGCAGCGCGCCGAGCGCGAGCTTTCCGCGCTGACCGAGGTCGTGGCGATCGCCGGCGACGTTGCCGACGAGCGTCACCGTCGCGCCTTGATCGACGCCGCCGGCGAGGTCATCGACCTGCTCGTCAACAACGCGAGCATGCTCGGCCCGAGCCCGCAGCCGGCGCTGGCCGACTACCCACTGCAGACGCTGGAGACCGTGTACCGGGTCAACACCGTCGCGCCCCTCGCGCTGGCGCAGCTCGCGCTGCCGCGGATGCCCGACGGCGCCCGGATCGTCAACATCAGCTCGGATGCGGCGATCGAGCCGTACGAGGGCTGGGGCGGCTACGGCTCGTCGAAGGCCGGGCTCGAGCAGCTCACGGCCATCCTCGGCGCCGAGCACCCTGCCCTGCGGGTCTATGCGGTCGACCCCGGCGACATGCGCACGCAGATGCACCAGGAGGCGTTCCCGAACGAGGACATCTCCGATCGTCCGCCGCCGGAGGACAGCATCCCCGGGATGCTCGCGCTGATCGACGGGGACCTGCCGAGCGGCCGCTACCGCGCGCGTTCCTCGGCGCTGATCGGGGAGACCCGGGCATGAGCAGCCTGGCCTTCAACCTGCCGACCCGCCTGGAAGCGCACGATCCGCCCGAGGCGCGGGGGCTGGCCCGCGACCAGGTGCGGCTGCTGGTCGCCGAGCGGGCCGGCGGCCGGATCCGGCACGCGAGCTTTCGCGACCTGCCCGACATCCTGGCCCCCGGCGACCTGCTGGTGATCAACAACTCGGCGACCCTCCCGGCCGCCATCGACGCCCGGCGCTCGGACGGGAGCCCGGTCCGGCTGCATTTCGCCACGCGGGCGCCCGCCCTCGACGACACCTGGCGCGTGGTGGAGGTCCGCAGCCAGGACGGTGGCTCGCCAGCCCGCGGACGCGCCGGCGATCGGCTGGCGCTCGACGGCGACGGCGACGGCGCGCAGATCGAGCTGATCGCCCCGTACGTCTCCAGCGCCCGGTTGATGCTGGCGCGCTACCGGGGACCGGGCGACCTCGAGGAATACCTCGAGCGGCACGGCCAGCCGATCCGCTACGGCTATCTGAGCCGGACCTGGCCGCTGCCGACCTATCAGAACGTCTATGCGACGGTGCCCGGCAGCGCCGAGATGCCCAGCGCCGGCCGTCCCTTCAGCGCCGATTTGATCGCTCGCCTCGCCGCCCGCGGCATCCTCGTCGCCCCGATCACGCTGCACTGCGGGGTCTCCTCGCCGGAGCGGCACGAGCCACCGTTCCCGGAGCAGTACGACGTATCCGAGCCAACCGCCCGCTTGGTTGCCGCCACGCGACGGTGGGGCGGGCGCGTGATCGCGGTCGGGACCACCGTCGTGCGAGCGCTGGAGACGGTCGCCGGTGGGGAGTGCGCCGAGCCCGTGGCGGGCCGGGGCTGGACGAACCTGGTGATCGCCCCCGAGCATCGGTTGGGCGCCGTGGACGGTCTGATCACCGGCTGGCACGAGCCCGAGGCGTCGCATCTGCAGATGCTCGAGGCGGTGGCCGGACCCGAGCTGCTGGCGGACTCCTACCGGCAGGCGCTCGACTGCGGGTACCTCTGGCACGAGTTCGGCGACAGCCACCTGATCCTGCCCTGACCTTTCGAGCGTGTCGGCTCAGCGCAGGTCGGTGGGGGCCAGGTCGTCGAGCAGGCCGACGGCCCGCGGGTCCTGGCCGGGCTCGAGCAGCACGGCGCCGCCGGGCCAGTACGGATTCGGGGCCTTCGCGCGGTGCAGCAGCAGCGGCTCATAGAGCCAGGAGCCCGTGTTGAGAATCCGGGGCGACCCATTCGGGCCCTGCCATTTCTGGGGGTCATCCGCGGCGAGAGGGCCGAGCCGGTGCACGTGCCCGAACACGACGAAGTCGGCGTCGACTCCGAGCCGATGGACCACCCGGGCCAGGGCCGGCATGCTGGCGCGGTTCATCTGCACGCGCAGCACGGCGGAGATCAGCGGGGCGTAGCGCTCGGTCAACAGCCGGCGGCGGACCCGGGGCATCGTCGAGGCTCGGATCAGCTCGGCGACGTCGTCGAGCAGCGCCGCGATCGGCTTCGGTACCCACCCGGTGGCCCGGGACAGCGAGATGCGGCGCCCCAGCTCGTAGTCCATCGGCGTGGCCTCGTCCAGGGGGAGTCGCCGCAGCGAGCCCCGGCCGATCCCCACCGCCGACTCGGGCATCAGGTGCTGATCGAGGTAGTGGCCGTGGGTGGCCCAGACGCGCTCGGTCAGCCACACGCCCGGGTAGCTGACCCGGACTCGGGCCGGGTTCAGCTCGGCGGTGACCCGAGCCAGCGCCGGGGTCGCGTCGAGCGGCACGGCGGTCTCGTTGGCCAGCGGGGGGGCGGTGCGCCGGATCCAAGGGCGCACCAGCGGGCCGTCGTGGTTGCCCGGAACCAGCACCACCTCGTGCTCTGGCCCGAGCGCCGCGCCGATCGCGCGGAGCACCGGACCGGCCACTTCCATCGCCACGCGGGCGCGTCCCTCGATCAGCTCGACGATATCTCCGAGCAGCACCAGCCGCTCGGTCTGCCGGACCGCCTCGAGCAGACGGGCCAGCGGAGCCGGCCGGGTCAGGACTCCGTGTCTGAGCCGGCCGCCGAGGTGAAAGTCGGATATGACGAGGGTCCGCGGCACGCGCCGCGCCACGATAACCGCGGCGCGCGCGTGAGGCGCAGCTGGCTAGCTGACGTAGATCGGGGAGACGAACTCGAGCGGGACGCCGCGGGCGATCACCAGCACCGGGCAGGTCGCCTGGTCGATGGCATTCTCGGCCTGGGAGGAGATCATCACGCGACCGTCGGCGGCCTCGGGACGGGAGCCGACGACCAGCAGGTCCACCCCGTAGGACTTGACGCTGACCGTGGCGCCGAACCGATCGGCGAGCGAATGAGCGGTGTCGACCGCGGCGCGATCGTCCGCGCCGGCCAGCACGCCGACCGTGTGGATCTCGATGTCGCGACCGGACCGGTAGTTGGCCGGGGCGATCGCCACCGCCGCGCGGCCGCCGTCAAGCAGCCGCTGCGCGGAGCGCTGAGGTGCGACGTGGCCGGCCGCCGTGCGGTAATCCGAGCCGAAGATGACCAGGTCGGCCTGCTCGTGCTCGGCCAGCCACTTCAGGCCCTCGCCGGTGGAGGCGTGGACGACGACCCGGCGCTCTACGTCGAGATCGCCTAGCCAGCGGGCGCCGCGCTCGAGCAGGGCCTCGGCCTCGTGCTCTTCGAGCTCCTCGCGGGCGCGCTCGGACCGGGTGGTGTGGCGGACGTAGGCGAGGGTGATCTCGGCACCGACCTCAGCCAGGACGCGGGCCAGCGCCAGTCCGTCGTGATCGTTGAGTGTGTCGTCGTAGGAGACGATCGTCTTCGGGGCCATGTCGAGCTCCATCTCTCTCGCAGGAAAAAGTCTTGTTCCAGATTCGGCGGGAGCATCGCAACCGCCTTGCATCAGCGCAAGTGAAGTTAGTCATCGCCATGATAAGTTTTGCTAATGCTCAATCTGGGCCGTCTCCGAGTCCTGTCCGAGGTGATCGGCCGCGGATCGTTCTCCGCGGCCGCCGAGTCGCTGTCCTACACGCAGTCCGCCGTCTCCCAGGCGATCGCCCGGCTCGAGGCGGAAACCGGTGCGGCCCTGGTGATCCGCGACCGGCGGGGCGTGCGCCCGACGGCGGCCGGAGCCACCCTGGTCGAGCACGCGGAATCGATCTTCGCCCAGGTCCAGGCCGCCGAGGACGAGCTGGCGGCGGTGCTCGGGGTTCGCGGCGGGCGGTTGCGCGTCGCCTCGTTCCCGTCGGCCGGCGCCACCCTGATGCCGCAGGCCGTCGCCACCTTCCGCGAGGGGCATCCCGACGTGACCCTGACCCTGGCCGAGGGCGAGCCCCAGGAGATCGCGCCGCGGCTGCGGTCGGGAGAGTTCGACCTCGCGCTGCTGTTCGACTTCCCCGGCGTGCGCGAGCGACCCACCGCCGGGCTGCGCTCGGTCACGTTGCTCCAGGACCCGATGCACGTCGTCCTACCCGGCGAGCATGCCCTGGCCGGCAAGCCGGAGCTCACGCTCGAGGACCTCAGGCACGAGGACTGGGTGCAGACCTCGGCGTCGAGCCCGTGCGCGCGCCACGTGGTCAGATCGTGCGTGGCGGCGGGATTCGAGCCCAACGTGACCTTCGAGAGCGACGACTACGAGACCGTCCAGGGCCTGGTGGCCGCCGGCGTCGGAGTCGCCGTGATCCCGCGCCTGGCCCTGACCCGGGTGCACGCCGGGATCGTCGTGCGAGCACTCGCGCCGCACAGCCCGGAACGCAAGGTCGTGGCGGCCACCAGCTCAGGCCCGGGCGTCGCGCCCGCCGCCAAGACCATGCTGAAGATCCTCTCCGACGTCGCCCGTCAGTACTCGCGCGGGACCCTGCCCCCGGCTCCGTCGACCTCGGTCAAGGTCATCACCCGCGGCGCCCCGGCCGCCAGCAGCCTCCGGGGTTAGCCGCTGGGTGGGCAGCCGCGCGGGCCCGCTTGTCTTCTCGGGCCGGCTCGACGTCGGTCGTTCAGGCAGATCAGGCCGGCCATAACCCCTTCATTGATGTAGTTCGACCCCATTCGCCCTCCGTCTCTAGCCTCGACCCGCGAGGTGCGCCTCTAATACCCCGCGATGTCGCCCTGGGCGATGACCCGGTCCGGGAATACCCGCACGATCAGCTCGCCGGGCACGGCGTTGCGCCGCCCGAACTCCTCGGCGCGGTCCACCCCCATGTATCGCGCGCCGATTGCCGTGGCCAGGCGCAGCAGCTCGTCGGAGTCCTCGGCGAGCGTGACGTGCCCGCGGATGTGGACGAATCCGAACGGGGGCGCCTCGTCGTCCACGACCACCGAGATCCGCGGGTCACGGCGCAGGTCCCGGCCCTTGACCGTGTCGCGATGGGTGGTGAAAACGATTTGGTCCTCGTCGAGCACGAACCAGATCGGCATCACGTGCGGCGCGCCATCCTTCATCACCGTGCCGACCTTGGCGGTACGGGTGCCGTGGAGCAGGAACTCCCGGATCTCGTCCGGAGTCATCGGGTGTGGCATCAGCTCTCCCTCGGAGTGGTGGAGACCATCACGAACCAATCGCTCTCGTGGACGACTGTGCCGCCGCCCAGCTCGGCGGCGAGCTCCGCGCCGCGGAAGTAGCGCTTGAAGACCTGAAAGCTCGACCCGTCGTTGAGGACGCGCTCCTGGAGCTCCTCGGTCTGGTGATCCGGACGGACGGCCGAGTCCACGATCACCAGTTCGGAAGCCACCCGGGCCGCCTCGGCCAGAAACGTCTCGCGCGCCCCCGGCTCTAGGTGCCCGTAGAAGTGGGCGGTGAACACGCGGTCAAAGGCGTCATCGTCGAACGGCAGCGAGAGCGCGTCACCGCGCACGAGCGTCGCCGCGGGCAGGCGCTCGGCGGCGACCGCGAGCATCCGCTCGCTCTGGTCGAGCGCGGTGACGGGACCGCGCAGGTGCCGGGTGAGGAAGCCGGTCCCGCAGGCGACGTCGAGGGTCCGCGCCGGGGCCAGCCCGGCCACCGCGCGCTCGAGCGCCGCAACTGCCAACTCCCAGCCAGGGCGCTCGCGCGCCGCGAACCTGCCAAGGCCGAGGTACCACTCGTCGTACTCGGTCGCGCGCGCGTCGTAGTACTCCCTCACCTCCCGCATCTTGGCAGGCTCGGTCGGCTGGCTTGCGCCACGCCGGCGCGCGCTGCTTGACTGCGGTTATGGCCGAGAAGCAGCGGCGGACCTCGTTTGGTGAGGTCGCGTCAATCTATGACCGCGCGCGCCCGTCCTACCCGCCCGAGCTGATCGACGACGTGATCGCGCTGGCGCCGATGGGCGACGGTCCCCGCGCGCTCGAGGTGGGCGCGGGGACCGGCAAGGCGACAGTCCTGTTCGCGGCCCGCGGAGTCGCGGTGCACGCGCTCGAGCCGCTCCCGGAGATGGCGGCGGTGGCGCAGAGCAACTGCATCGCCTACCCCGACGTGACGATCGAGCGGGTCGAGTTCGAGCGCTGGAACCGCCACCGGCGGAGTTTCCCGCTGGTCTACAGCGCCCAGGCCTGGCACTGGATCGACCCCGCGCAGCGCTACCCGGCGGCCCGGGCGGCGCTCGAGCCCGGCGGACTGCTGGCCGCGTTCTGGAACCGGCCCGAATGGGATCACAGCCCGCTGCGCGAAGCACTTGAACGCGTGTATGCCCGCCACGCGCCGGAGCTGGCCGCGGACAGCCCGATGCGCCCCGCGTGCCGGCCGAGCTCAGAAGTCTGGAGCCGGTGGGATCAGGAGATCGATCCGACCGATGGGTTCGAGCAACCGGAGATCCGGGAGTACCACTGGGCCACGGAGTACTCAACCGCGCACTACATCGAGCTGCTCCAGACCCACTCGGACCACATCGTGCTCGAGCCCGGTCAGCGGCGGGCGCTGCTCGACGGGGTGGCCGCGGTGATCGACGGAGCCGGTGGCGTGCTCGAGTTGACCTATGTGACACGGCTGTGCCTCGCGCGGGCCGGCGGGTAGTCGTCCGAGGCCGGTCCGAAAATCGGATTGAAGGCCCGGGCCGTCACGGCCGATAGGGGAATTGGATGCAGAAGGACGCATACGCGCAGCACAAGCGCCGCGAGGCCACGACCGTGCACGTCCTGTGGATGGCCGGCGGACTCGGCTGCGATGGAGAGTCGGTGGCGATCACCTCGGCGACCTCACCGTCTCTCGAGGACCTGATCACCCAGACGATCCCCGGCACGCCGCGGATCATCCTGCACAGTCCGCTGCTGGCCTATCAGGTGGGCGACGAGTTCATGCAGGCGTGGTACGACGCCGAAGCCGGCGAACTCGATCCGTTCATCCTCGTGCTCGAGGGGGCTCTCGGCAACGAGCGGATCAATGGCGACGGTCATTGGTCGGGCTTCGGCACCAACCCGGAAACCGGTCAGCCGATCCCGGTCAACGACTGGATCGACCGGCTCGCGCCGAAGGCGGGCGCCGTGATCGCGATGGGAACCTGCGCCACCTACGGCGGCGTTCCCGCGATGAAGAACAACCCGACCGGTGCGATGGGCCTGCCCGACTACCTCGGATGGAACTGGAGGACGAGGTCTGGGCATCCGATCGTGTGCGTACCCGGCTGCCCGGCACAGCCCGACAACATGACCGAGGTTCTGCTCCGAGTGGCGCTTCACCTGGGGGGATCCGGCCCGGCGCCCGAGCTCGACGCTCAGCTGCGGCCGAAGTGGCTGTTCGGGCGCACGACCCGCGAAGGCTGTAACCGGGCCGGCTTCACCGAGCAGGGCAACTTCGCCACCGAGTACGGCTCGGATCCTCGCTGCCTGGTCAAGCTCGGCTGCAAGGGGCCGGTGGCCAAGTGCAACGTGCCCACCCGGGGCTGGGTGGCCGGGATCGGCGGGTGCCCGAACGTGGGTGGAATCTGCATCGCCTGCACGATGCCGGGGTTCCCCGACAAGTTCATGCCGTTCATGGAGGCCGACCGCTGGGGCAACACCGCCGCCAACGTGCAGCGCTTCACCTACGGCCCGATCTTCCGCTATTTCCGCCAGCGCAACTTGGCCAAGCACTTCGAGATCGAGCCCGAGTGGCGCCAGCCGGAACCGCAGCTGACCAGCGGGTACGAGAAGCGTTGGTGAGCAGTAGATGGGCACCGTTGGCGAGATCGTCCGCTGGTTCGGCCTGAGTTGGCAGGCGTTTTCGGCGCGGGCGAATCGCCGCTACCGCCGGATCCTGGCCCGCCTGCTCCGCCGCGACCAGCTGGTCGCGGGCTCCGAGCGTAAGTTCCGGGCCCTGCTCGAGGCGGCGCCCGACGCGATGGTGATCGTCGACTGGCACGGCCACATCCAGCTCGTCAACGCGCAGGCCGAGCGGTTATTTGGGTGGGCGCGCGGGGAGATCATCGGCCAGAACATCGCCCTCCTGATTCCCGACCGGCTCCGCGGCGCTCACCGGGAACATCTCAAGGGCTACCTGCGGGACGCCCGCGCCCGGCCGATGGGCGGTGATCACGAGCTCTTCGGCCGCCGCAAGGACGCCAGCGAGTTCCCGGTGGAGATCAGCCTGGGACCGCTGCGGACCGACCAGGGCCTGCTCGTCTCGAGCACGATCCGTGACATCAGCGCGCGCAAGGCGGCGGAGGCGGCTCTGCGAGAGGCCGAGGAGCGCTTCCGCACGGCATTCGAAGCGGCGCCGGTGGGGATGGCGCTGGCCGCGCTCGACGGGCGGCTGCTCGAGGTCAACCGTGCCTTGTGCGACATCATCGGGTACTCGCGGGATCAGCTCGAGGCGACCACGTTCGCCTCGATCATGCATCCGGAGGAGGTGCACGACGACCAGATCGAGCTGCAGCGGTTGGTGGCCGGGGAGATCACGCGGTACCGGGCCGAGCGGCGGTACATCCACTCGGCGGGCCATCCCGTCCCGGTCGACCTCAGCGTCGCGGTCGTCCACGCTGCGGACGGGGAGCCCCGACACCTCCTCGCGCAGCTGCACGACATCACCGAGCGCAAGCGTTTCGAAGGCCAGCTGCAATATCTCGCCGATCATGATCCGCTGACCGGGGCGTTCAACCGCCGGCGCTTCGAGCACGAGCTACAGCGGGAGCTCGCGCGCGTCTCGCGCTACAACAGTGGGGGGGCCGTGCTGGCGATCGACCTCGACCATTTCAAGTACGTAAACGACACGCTCGGCCATTCGGTCGGAGATGAGCTGATCTCCCAAGCCGGGCGGATCTTCGTCGACCGGTTGCGCGCGACGGACACGATCGCCCGCCTCGGCGGCGACGAGTTCGCGGTGATCCTGCCCGGGGTCACCCTCGAGGAGGCGCTGCAGGTGGCCCAGAACCTGCTCGTCGCCCTACGCGAGCATGCGCGAATCGGCGCCGGCCACGGCGAGGGCATGCTGAGCCACGGCAACGAGCATCCGCGGCGCGTGACCGCGAGCATCGGCGTGGCTCTGCTCGAAGGCGAGTCGCTGAGCGGGGAGGAGAAGCTCGTCGAGGCGGACATCGCCATGTACGACGCCAAGGAAGCGGGTCGCGACCGGGTCGTGGTCTACGACGCGGCCCAGGACCGCCAGGTGAGGATGCAGGCCCGGCTCGCGTGGGCCGACCGGATCCGCGACGCGCTGGAACAGAGCCGGTTCGTGCTGCACGCCCAGCCGATTCTCGCCCTCAACGGCGACGAAGTCCCCCGCCACGAGCTGCTGATTCGGATGCGCGGCGAGAACGACGACCTGATCCCGCCCGGGACGTTTCTGTATATCGGGGAGCGCTTCGATCTGATCCAGGCGATCGATCGCTGGGTGCTCGGGCAGGCGATCGAGTTGCTCGCGGAGCATAAGCGTGCGGGCAGCCGGCTGCACCTCGAGGTCAACCTGTCGGCGAAGTCGGTGGTCGACCCGAAGCTGCCGGACTTCGTCGCCGCCGAGCTCCGCAACGCCGGGATCGACGGCTGTGGGCTGTGCGTCGAGGTGACCGAGACGGCGGCGATCGTCAACGTCGACCGCGCGCGTCGGTTCGCCCATCAGCTCGCCGATCTCGGTTGCGAGTTCGCGCTCGACGACTTCGGCGCCGGGTTCGCGTCGTTCTACTACCTCAAGCACATGGTCTTCGACTACGTGAAGATCGACGGTGAATTCATCCGCAAGCTGCCTGAGAGCCACGTCAATCAACTGGTCGTTCAGTCGGTCGTCGACATCGGCCGCGGGCTGGGCAAGCGCACGATCGCCGAGTTTGTGGGCGACGAGGAGACGCTGCGCCTCCTCAAGCACTACGGGATCGACTACGCACAGGGTTTCTATGTGGCCCGTCCGGAACCGCTCGGCGCCCTCGACCTGACGCATCGCGCGCAGATGCCGGACCTCAGGCCGCCGTCGCTCTCGAGCTGAGTGCGGGAACTCGCGCTGCTCTAGGACTCCTGGATGTGATCGGCCTCACGCGGGCCGGGGAACGGCCGCGTCAGGCAGAAGCGCACGAGCGTCGACTCCGGCACGCCCTCGACGCCGGGCGTGTCCGAGGCCAAGCCCTGGGTGTGGGGATCATCGGCGAAGCCGCCGACCTCGACCGAGTGCGCCGGACTTCGGTAGCCCGAGATGCCGGTCAGCTGCAGCCCGAGAACGCGGCCCAGGGAGTCAAGGCGGGCGGCGATGATCGGCTCCTGACCGACGCTGTAGTTCGTGCCGGCGGCGGGGAAGAAGCCGGTCGAGCCGCCGTGGGGGACGAACGGCGTGCTGATGCACCCGCTGGGCGCGACGCCGCCGGTGGCGAACGAGGCCGCCTGCGCCGCCACGGCCCGCTGCTCGAGGATCCGCGACTCCCGCGTGAGCGTCCGGCGCAGGGAGGTCAATTTCGTGGTGTCACGCTGCTTGGCGCGGGCGAAGACCAGCTCGCGGTTGACGATCGAGAGCTTCAGCTGGGCGACCTGGTCGCGCTCGACGATCACCGCGGCGGTCGCGCGCTGGCGGCGAACCTCCTCCTGGGCGAGGGTCCGCGCCTGGGCCGCCACCGACCCCCGGATGCTGTTGACCAGACTGGTCGCCCGGCTGTCCTGCTGCTCGATCGTCTTCAGATCGCGGAGCCGGTTGAGCAGGTTGTTGAAGCCGTTGGAGTCGACGATCACATCGACGATCGTCGGCGGTGGCGACTCGTAGCGAGCCAGCAACTGTGTCGCCAGAACCTGGCGGTCGCGGGCGTAGTCGCGCTCGAGCAGCGTCAGCCGGCCTCGGGCCGCGGATAGCTGCCCGCGTACGCGCGAGAGCTGCTGCTCCTGCGCGATGACGCTGCGCTCGATCACGCTGAGGCGGCCCTGCAGCGATCCGATCGAGCCTTCGTAGCCCTGGATCTTGCTGCTCTCGGCCTGGATCCTGGCCGACAGTGCTCCGGCCTGGTGCTGTCCGGCGTTGACGCGATCGGACAGGGAAGCTGCTCCGTGGCTGGCACTGGGAACGAGCGCCGTGGCCAGCGCAACCAGCGCGGCGATGGGGGCGGCGTGGCGAAGTCGGAGCGTGCGGTCCATGGGTCGGATCCGAGTCGCGCGCGTTGCAATTCTCCCTGCAAGCGAGCTCGGATCAGGCGGCGAACCTAGCAGTCACGGGGTCCGCCGAACCAGCCGGCGGGACCCCTGAAGGGAAACTTGCAGGGAGTCCAGGACCGGCGTCGAAGGAGGTTGATCGCCGACTGGCCGGCCGTTTACGCGCGCAGCCAGCCCGGGCCGATACCGAAGATCGTGGACACCACGAGCCCGCCGACCAGCAACGCGCCGGCTCGGCGGGTGTGGGTGAACACGAACGCGGCGAACCACAGTGGCCAGATCGGGAAGCCGCGCGGGGGAGACTGGGGCCTCGGGCGCCGTAGCGCCTTGACGGCACGCCACAGCAGCGGCAGCGCCCCGAAGCAGGCCAGCGCCGGCCAGGGCAGCGCACCGGCCACCACGCTCGCCACCACCGCCACATAGAAGCCGACGTTCAGCAGATTGGTCAACGTGCGCGCACGGGGTTCGCCGAGGATCACCGGCAGCGTGTGGACGCCCTCGCGGCGATCCCAGGGGAGCTTGTCGATGTGCTTGGCCATCAGCACGGCCGTGCACAGCAGCCCGTAGGGCACCGAGGCGAGCCATACCTGCCAGGGAATCGAGCCGACCGCGCTGTAGTAGGTGCCGGCGATCATCAGCGGCCCCCAGACGACCAGCACGTCGAGCTCGCCCAGCCCGCGCTTCTTCAGTCGCAGCGGCGGGGCGGTGTAGGCGATGTTGAGCACGAGCCCGGCGATCGCAAAGGCGAGCACCGTCGCGCCCCGCGCGGCCACCAGGACGACCAGGATCACCACGTCCGCGGCGTTGACGGCGACGGCGGCGCGCACCAGTCCGGCTCGGGTGATCATCCCGGAGATGATCGGGTGCGGGGCGTACAGCGCTCGCGGGTAATCGGCCTTGTCGAGCCCGACGTCGCTGTCGAACAGGTCGTTGACCAGATTGTTGGAGACGTGGGCCAGCGCGATCCCGATGAATGAGAGGGCGAACCAGCCGGCGGCGAAGCCGTGGTGGCGCGCCGCCAGCAGCCCGGCGATCGCCCCGGCGGTGAGCGTCATCGGCAGGACGCCGGCGCGGGTGATGACCAGCCAGCGGGAGACCAGATCCAGCTCTCCGGCCGGAGGGTTGATCGTGCTCAGCGCATGGCGCCAGCGGACGAGCCGGCCGGGTGGGGCGACCGTGGGAGCCGAGTCCGTCATCGGCCGTGCACGTTATCGGGCTGCTTGAGTCAGCCGCCGGGCGGCGGACTGAACGGCAGCCCCCCACACGCCACCGGCTGCGCATGGGCCGGGTCCAGCGCGTTGAAGATCAGCTGCGCCGCGACCGGGTCGAACGCCTCGGCGACGTGATCGTCGATGTCGGTCGGGCAGACGTTCTGGAGGACGATGTTGGTCGCCGGCGGCGGCAGTGTCCCACTGGTGTAGGGGACGACGAGCTCGTCGTAGCGCGTCATGATCGTGGTGTAGGCGACCCCGGGCGCGGCCGGGCCGCCCTGGTTCAGCTTCTGCACCATCGGCGAGCCGGCCAGGAATTCGGTGCACGATCCGCAGAAGGCATCGACCAGGTTCAGGATCGGCTGGGCGATGCCGAACGCCGCGCCCGCGTCGCGGATCATCGCGGCACCGGCCACGTCGGTCCCGGCGTACAGCGGCGTCATCGCCACATAGCGATTGACCTTGCTCGCGCCGCCCAGGAACTTGAGCCAGTACTGGGGCATGAACGTGCCCTCGGAGTGCCCGACCAGATCGACCTTCTTCGCCCCGGTCGCGGCCAGCACCTTGTCGACGAACGCCCCGAGCTCCGGCGCGCTCTGTTCGACCGGGATCACCCCACCGAAGAACGGAACCAGCGGATTCAGGCCGTAGGTCAGCGCGAACACGCAGTAGCCGCGCTGGGCCAGCAGCGGAGACATGTATGACCAGTTCTCGCCCATTGTGGCCCCGAGGCCGTGCACCAGCACCACCGGGTCTGGATGGGCGGCGGACGGCTTGCAGGAGAAGTTGTTCGCACCCGCCGGCGGGTTGGCCAGGCTCGACTGCGCCGAGGCTGCAGGGGCCAGGATCGCCAACGCCGCGCACGCGGCCAGCGCCGGCATCCACCGGAAATGCTCTCTGAACCAGGTCATCCTCTGCCTCCCAAGCAGTGAAGTGGCAACCGTCCCGCCGCAATAAAGTACCAGGCGGTACGCGATTGCGGGCTACATCCAGCGCTTGCGCCGGAAGAAGATCAGGAACCCGATCGCCGACACCACCAGGCCGCCCAGTCCAAACACGATGAAGGACCAGGTCGTGTTCAGCACGTGGCCGGTGAGGAACGAGAAGTTCTGACCGAAGAAGCCGGTCAGGAATGTGAGCGGGAGGAAGATCGTCGCGATCACCGTCAGCTGCTTGTTGACCTCGCCCTGCCGGTTGGCCACGGTCGAGAGATACATGTCGGTGGCCCCGCTGAGCAGGTCGCGGTAGGAGTCGACCATGTCCGAGACCCGGATCAGGCTGTCGTAGACGTCGCGGAAATACAGGCGCTCGTCCGCCTCCAGTCCGGGCAGGTCGGTGATCCGCTCGGCGTCCCGGGCGAAGACGTCGCGCATCGGGGTGACCACGCGCCGCATCGCCACGAGGTCGCGCTTGAGCGCGAAGATCCGGTGCAGGATCGCCTCGTTCGGATCGGCGATCACCGTTTCCTCGATCTCGTCGATGTCGTCGTCGGTCCGGGTCAGCACCGGGAAGAAGGTCGAGATCACCGCATCGAGGACCCTGTAGATCAGGTACTGCTCGCCGCGCAGGGGATGCACGCCGACCCGGACCCGGAGGTCGGCCAGCGCCGCCAGCGGCCCATGGTGAATGGTGATCACGTAATCACCGGAGACGACCAGGTGAACCTCGCGGAGCAGCGGACCGCCCGAGGTGGTGCTCGGGTCGACCCCGTATACGACGAGGTACACGTAGTTGTCGAACTCCTCGATCTTCGGCCGCTCGTCGAACTTCTGGGCGTCGTCGATGGTCAGCGGGTGCAGGCCGAGCCGTTCTCCGAGCTTGCGCAGCTTCTCGTCGCTGGGGTCCTCGAGATCGAGCCAGAAGAACTGGCCACTGTCCAGCAGCTCGACGACATCGTCGTGGTCGGCGTTGTGGAGACACGGCACCGTCTGCCCGCCGGTCTTCGGAGCCTGCCCTGGCGTGGAGTCCACCGGGCGATTGTAGGGCGGGCTAGGCGCGGGTCGGCCCGGCCGGCCACCTGACGGAGCACTACTAAGCATCGACGGGCAGCGGGAACAGCCGCAGGAATCGCTCCGCCGCGGCGCGGCTTCCCTGGACGTGGACCTCGCCGTCGCGGACCGCGGCCGAGAGCTTGCGTCCGTGCCAGAGGATCGCGGCGAGCACCGGCGGCTCGGTCTCCATGACCGCCACCGGGGCCTCGGCGGGGCCGCGCGCGACTTCGAGCGCGCCACCCTTCACGCTGGCCCGAAAGGCCTGCTCGCCGAAGCGAAGTTCGTAGTCGGCGTCGAGGTCGCCGGCTCGGGCTGGGTCGAACAGTGTCTTCAGCGCGAGCACCGCCGAGTCCGCCCCAAACGCCTCGCCCTGCTCGGGGAACGGGACGCGGCTGCCCCAGCGTCCGAGCCCGAGCACCACCGGTTCGAGCTCCTGGCCCCATTCGGTCAGTTCGTACACGCGGGCGGCGGCCGGCGGGGCCAGCTTGCGGCGGCGCAGCACGCCGGCCAGCTCGAGCTCGCGCAGCCGCTGAGCCAGCACGTCGGCGCTCAGGTGGGGGAGGCCCGCGCGCAGATCGCTGAACCGTTTGGGTCCGAGCAGCAACTCGCGCACCACCAGCAGGGCCCAGCGCTCGCCGACCACGTCCAGGGCCCGGGAGATGCCGCAGCGGTCGCCATACGAGCGTTTACCAGCCATTGCAGAATCTTATCGCACCATAGGAGTTACCAACTCTTTAGTTGGAATTTCCAACCAGACTTTGCTACGGTCCCGCCACAGATGACAACCCCGATAGCGGAGGCAAACCGATGAGTGAACGCGATCATTACCCGGCCGGGGTTCCGTGCTGGGTCGACACCCTGACCTCCGACCTGCCACGCGCCCTGGGCTTCTACGAGGCCGTGTTCGGCTGGGAGTTCGCCGGTCCGGGCCCGATGCCCGACCCGTCAGGGGCGTACCACGTCGCCCGGCGGCGCGGGCGCGATGCCGCCGGCGTGGGCTCGAGCCCGCCTGAGGACCAGACGCCTCCGGTTTGGAATACGTATGTGTCCGTGGCCTCGGCCGAGGAGGCGGTGGAGCGGGCCGAGGGCGCCGGGGGCACGACTGTGGTCTCGCCGTTCGACGCGCTTCCGGCCGGCCGCGGCGCCGTGATCGCCGATCCGGCCGGGGCCGTGATCGGAGTCTGGGAGCCCCGCGATCGCCAGGGCGCCCAGATCCTCAACGAGCCCTCGGCCTGGGCCATGAGCCTGCTGCAGACCCGCGACACGGCCGCCGCCGCGGACTTCTACGGGACCGTGTTCGGCTGGCGCGCCGAGCCGATCGACATGAACGGCGCCGAGTTCACGCTGTTCCGGCTCCCCGGCTATGTCGGCGGCGAGCCCGCGCAGCCGGTTCCGCGCGACATGGTGGCCGGGATGATCGCGCTCGGCGACGAGCAGATCCAGGCCGGCATGCCGCCGCATTGGGCCGTCGATTTCTGGATCGACGACGCCGACGCGGCCGCGGCGAGGACGCCCGAGCACGGCGGCACGGTGCTGGTTCCCCCGCACGACGTGCCGCCGTTCCGCCGGACCGTGATCGCGGACCCGGGCGGCGCGGCGTTCTCGGTCAGCCAGCTGGTGATCGGCGGTTAGCCGGCACCGCGGCGGCGATCGCGTCGGCGAGGAACTCGCCTGCGCTGGTACGGTCCACGTTGATGGCCGCCGCCGAGAAGCCCGAGGTCAAGGTCCCCTCCGACCAGGCCCCGTCCTACCAGCTCGAGCTCGACGACATCGTCGTCGGCGACGGCGATGAGGCCGTCTCGGGCCGAGTGGTGGAGGTTCATTACGTGGGCGTGTCCTGGAAGACCGGCCAGCAATTCGACGCCTCGTGGGACCGTGGCAGCACTTTCAAGTTCGGGCTCGGCAAGGGCGACGTGATCGCCGGCTGGGACCAGGGTGTGGCCGGGATGCGAGTGGGGGGACGGCGGCGGATCACGATTCCGCCGATGCTCGCGTACGGCAAGCGGGGCGCCGGCGGGGTGATCGGACCCGACGAGACGCTTGTCTTCGTGGTCGATCTGATCGCGGTGGGCTGACACTTCGTCGCTTTCACGGCGCTGCCGGCGCCGCGGTTTTGTCCTGATTGGACAGAAGCACTACTGTGTGGGTATGGAAGACGTGGCGATCCAGGCTTTGCTCTCACGGCTCGCTCGTCCCCACAAGTCGGGTGGACAGGTCGTCGAGCGCGCCGCGATCCTGGCCGAGGGCGCTGACTTCCCCGCCGTTCTCGCCTGGATCACCGCTCACGCCGGTGAGCCCGAGACGACAGTGGCCGTCTCCTCTTCGCGTGGACTGCACGGTCCGCGGGACGCGGACCGCGGCGGCGCACCGGAGCGCGCGCCGCATCGCTACGTGCTGCCCACCGGCGCCCTGGCCTGAGCGAGCACGGCGCGGCCACCGCGGCCGCGGCGTTTACAGCCCCAGCGCGGCGAGGAACGCCGCGTGGAAGCGGGCAGGCCTCCGCTGGCCCGCGCCGCCCAGTGTGACGTCATCGGCGCCGTCCGATACGACGTCATCCCCGGCCTTGACGTCACCGGTCCAGCTCGTTCCGTCCCACCAGCGCAGGTCCCCCTCGCCGAACGGATCGGCGTACCAGGCGCCGTGAAGCTGAGGCCAGGAGTCGAAGGAACCGATCGTTACCGGCGCCGAGTCATCCCTGTGCTTAAGCGCGCTCATCCGCCCGACCCCCTCCTACCAATTTGCTCACGAAATCCAGGGAACTACAAGTCTGCGGTTTCGCCCTAGGGAACCACCCTAGGGTTATGCATCCCTCCGCAATGCTCGCGCCATATCGTCGGCCAGGTCGGGGTGGTGGTAGGGGCCTGGCTTGCGCAGCGCGGCCATCACCTGAGTCTGGGTGACCGGGTCCTTGTCGCCGCTCAGCTTGATCTTGCAGACGAACCGGGTGATCGGCAGCCGCAGGCCGACGGTGCCCCTGGCCAGCTGCGCGCCCCACTCCGGATCGAGCAGCATCGGCTCCTCGACGTGGCGCTCGAAGTTCTCCACGAGCCGGCCGAGCACGCGCAGGTTCTCGCGCTCGCCCAACAGCTCGGGCACCCCGTAGCAGTGCGCGACGCTGAAGTTCCAGGTCGGCGCCCGCGTGGCTCCCGGGGCGTACCAGCTCGGCGAGATGTAGCCGTGCCGGCCCTGGACGATCAGCATCATCTCGTGATCGCCGAACCCGTGGACCTGATCGTCGGGGCGGCCCACGTGCGTGACGATGGCCAGCCCGTCCGCCTCATCGTCGAGCAGGATCGGGTAGTGCGAGGCGACGAGCTCGCCCTGGTTGTTGCTGACCAGGATCGCCCACGGGTTCTCGCGAATCAGCTGCCGGACCACCTCGGGGTCCTCGCAGACGTGACTGGGGCTGTGCCGCATGACACCGATTCTGCCCGACTGGGACCTAGATCCCTCGCCAGACGCCCGGCTGCATCCACTCGACGCGGCCGCCGAGCACCGTCGTGGCGATCAGCGGCACCCCTGGTCGATAGACGAGGTGGGTGTAGGAGGGCGCGGCCAGGATCGCCAGATCCGCCCGCGAGCCGGGCGTGAGCACGCCGACATCCGAACGCTGCAAGGCCAGCGCCCCGCCGAGCGTCGCCGCCCGCAACGCCTCCTCCGCCGTCATCCCCATCTCGCGGACGGCCAGCGCGATGCAGAAGCTCATCGACGTGGTGTAGCTGGAGCCCGGGTTGCAGTTGGTGGCCAGCGCGACGGTGGCGCCGGCATCGAGCAGGCGGCGGGCGTCGGGATAGGGCTGCCGGGTGGAGAAGTCCGTTGCCGGCAGCAGCGTGGCCACCGTGGCCGACCCGGCCAGCGCCGCGACGTCGCCGGAGGACAAAAAAGTGCAGTGGTCGGCCGACGCCGCGCCCATCTCGACCGCCAGCTGCACCCCGGGACCCAGCCCGAGCTGGTTGGCGTGCACGCGCAGGCCGAGCCCGGCCTCGCGCCCGGCGCGCAGGACCGCGCCCGACTGCTCGGCGTCGAATGCTCCCCGTTCGCAGAACACGTCGATCCAGCGGGCATGCGGCGCGCACTCGGCGAGCATCTCGCCGCAGACCAGCGCGACGTAGTCGTCGGGCCGCTCGGCGTACTCCGGGGGGACGACGTGCGCCCCCAGGAACGTGACGTCGTCGGTCAGCTCGCCGCCCAGCTCGCACAGGCGCCGCTCGCCCGCGGAATCGAGCGCGTAGCCGGACTTCACCTCAAGGTGGGTGATTCCGGCGCGCAGCGCCTCGGCACGGCGCTGGGCCGCCAGCTCGCGCAGCGCGGCCGTCGTCGCCTCGCGGGTCGCCGTCACGGTCGCGTTGATCCCGCCGGCCGCGTACGGGGCGCCGGCCATCCGCGCCGCGAACTCGTCCGCGCGGTCGCCCGCGAACACCAGATGGGTGTGGCTGTCGACGAATCCCGGGATCACGCAGCGCCCCCCGGCGTCGAGCCGCTCATCGGCCGCCGTCGCGCCGGGCCCGGACGCCCCGACCGACACCACCCGGCCCCCGTCCAGCACCAGCGCTGCGTCGCGCACGATCCCCAGGACGCCGTCGCCCAACGCCGGGTCGTTGGTAACCAGCAGACCGATGTTGTCGATCGCCAGCGAGCTCACGGCGCCACGGCCGCCAGCGCGCGAGCCAGCTCGCCCGGCACATCCAAGTCAACGTGGGCCCCGTCGCGCACCACGAAGCGCCCTCCGACCATCACGTGGCGCACATCGGCGGCCGCGCCGGCGAACACCAGCGCCGCCACGGCATCGTCGGCCGGCACCCCGCCGAGGCGGACGCCGTCGCGCCGGATCACCACCAGGTCGGCCAACGCCCCGGGACGGATCGCCCCGCCATCGGCCCACCCGAGGCTTTGATAGCCGCCCGTCGTGGCGGCCCCGAGCAGGTCGCTCGCCGTGTGCAGCCCGCGCACGCCGCTGGCCAGTCGCTCGTCGAGCTCGACGGCCCGGGCCTCTTCGAACGGCTCGATCATGGCGTTCGAATCGCTGCCCAGCGCGAGCCGGACTCCGGCGTCGCGCAGCCTGCGCGCCGGCCCGATCCCGTCGGCCAGGTCGCGCTCGGTGGTCGGACACAGGCAGCAGCAGGTGCCCGCCTCGCCGAGCAGGGTCAGGTCCGCCTCGGAGACATGAGTGGCATGGACGGCGGTGAAGCGCTCCGACAGGGCTCCCGCCTCAGCCAGCACGGCGGCCGGGCTGGCTCCGTAGGCCTGGAAGCAGGCCTCGTTCTCGACCGGCTGCTCGGACACATGCGCGTGCAGCGGCGCCGTCCGCACCTCCGACCACTCCGCCACCACCGCCGCCGCCACCGGGTCGACGGCGCGAACGCTATGGATCGCCGCACCGATCCAGACCAGCGGCCCGTCGTCTAGCAGATCGACCCGCGCGACCCAAGACTCTACGTCCGGGTCGCAGAAGCGCAGCTGCCCGGCATCGGGCGGGCTCCCGATCCCGCCGTGCAGATAGCAGGCGTCCAGCAGGGTCAGGCGCACGCCGGCCTCCGCCGCCGCCTGGATGACCGCCGCGCCGAGCGCATTGGGATCCTCGTAGGGCACACCTCCCGGACCATGGTGCAGATAGTGGAACTCGCCCACCAGCGTCACACCGGCCAGCGCCATCTCGGCGAACGTCGCGCGGGCCAGCGCCAACATGAGGTCCGGGTCGAGTCTGCCGGCGAGCGCGTACATCTGCGCCCGCCAGGTCCAGAACGATCCGGCCGCGCCATGGGTGCGGCCGCGCAACGCGCGCTGGAACGCGTGCGAATGGGCGTTGGCCAGCCCGGGGATGACCAGCCCATCGAGGCGCTCTGACCCCGGCGGCGGCTGGGCGACGCCGGACTGCACGCGTTCGATCCGCTCACCCGAGACCTCGATCACCACGCCGGCGTCAGGCTGCGCGCCGCCGAGCCAGGCCAGTTCGCACCAGAACACGCTCACGCCCCGGCTCCCCGCGCATAAGGGGCGATCCGCCGCAGGAAGTCGGCCTGGTGGTGGCGCTCGAACTGCTCCCAGGTGGTGAAGGTCCTCGGGTCGGTGACCCGGTCGAGGAACAGGACGCCATCCAGATGGTCGAGCTCGTGCTGAAAGGTTCCCGCGGTCAGCCCGCGGGCCACCGTCTCACGCGCCACTCCGTCACGGTCGAGATACCGAGCCCGCACCTCCACAAACCGCTCGACGTCGCCGCGCAGGTCGGGCACGGACAGGCAGCCCTCGTTGATTACCAGCGTCTCGGGCGACAACGGTTCCAGCACCGGGTTGACCATCACTGTCAGGGGAACCAGCGGCTTGTAGGCGTACCGCGTGCCCGCATCGACCTCGACCACGGCGATCCTTCGCAACGCCGAGACCTGGGTGGCGGCCAGTCCGGCGCCGCCCGCCGCGCGCTTGGTCTCGATCAGATCGTCGATCAATTGCTGGAGATCGTCCGAGTGCAGCTCATCGGGATCGACCTCCGGCGCGCGCTCGCGCAGCACCGGGTCGCCGACGGTGGCGATCGGCAGGACGCTCACGAGCCCTCGAGCGACCCCTCGGACGACCCATCGGACGACCCCTCGGGCGAGCCCTCGCGCATCGGGATGCGCACGCCCCGCTGCTCCGCCACCTCGATCGCCCGCTCGTATCCGGCATCGGCGTGTCGCATCACCCCGGTCCCGGGATCGGCGGTCAGCACCCGGTCGAGCTTCTCCGCCGCGAGCTCGCTGCCGTCCGCCACGCACACCATCCCGGCGTGGATCGAGCGACCGATGCCGACGCCTCCGCCGTGATGGATCGACACCCAGCTCGCTCCCGACGCCGTGTTGACCAGCGCATTGAGCAGCGGCCAGTCGGCGATCGCATCGGATTCGTCGGCCATCGACTCCGTCTCGCGGTAGGGCGAGGCGACCGACCCCGAGTCCAGGTGGTCGCGGCCGATCACGATCGGCGCCCGCAGCTCGCCCGAGCGGACCATCTCGTTGAAGCGCAGCCCCAGCCGCCGGCGCTCGCCGTAGCCCAGCCAGCAGATCCGTGCCGGCAGGCCCTGGAAGGCGATCCGCTCCGAGGCGTGGCGGATCCAGCGGGCCAGGGCCTCATCGTCGGGGAACTCGTCCAGGACCGCGCGGTCGGTCGCCGCGATGTCGGCCGGATCACCCGACAACGCCACCCAGCGGAACGGACCGCGGCCCTCGCAGAACAGCGGGCGGACGTAGGCCGGCACGAATCCGGGGTAGGCGAACGCGCGCTCGAAGCCGCCGAGGCGGGCCTCGGCGCGGAGGCTGTTGCCGTAGTCGAACACCTCGCTCCCGGCGTCGAGGAAACCCACCATCGCGGCGCAGTGGGCGGCGATCGCGGCGCGCGAGCGGCGGATGTATTGCACCGGGTCGGCCTCGCGCAGGCGCGACGCCTCGGCCAGCGACATGCGGTCGGGGACGTAGCCGTTCAGCGGGTCGTGGGCGCTGGTCTGGTCGGTGACGATCTCGGCCTCGAAGCCGCGAGCGAGCAAGGCGGGCAGGACCGCGGCGGCGTTTGCCTCGAGCCCGATGCTGAGCGCCCGGCCCTCGCGCTTGGCCTTCTCGGCCCGCGCGACCGCGTCCTCCAGCGAGTCCGCGACCTCGTCGAGATAGCGGGTCTGGAGACGACGCTCGATCCGCTGGCGATCGACCTCGATGCACAGCGCGACGCCGCCGTTCATGGTCACCGCCAGCGGCTGGGCGCCACCCATGCCGCCCAGCCCCGCGGTCAGGGTGATCGTTCCGGCCAGCGTTCCGCCGTGGCGCCGCCGGGCGATCTCGGCGAAGCACTCGTAGGTGCCCTGCACGATGCCCTGGCTGCCGATGTAGATCCACGAGCCCGCGGTCATCTGTCCGTACATGGTCAGCCCGAGCGCCTCGAGCCGGCGGAACTCCTCCCAGGTCGCCCACTCGGGCACGAGGTTGGAGTTGGCGATCAGGACGCGCGGGGACCACTCGTGGGTGCGGAAGACGCCGACCGGCTTGCCCGACTGCACCAGCAGCGTCTCGTCGTCGGCCAGCGTCCGCAGCGTTCGCACGATCGCGTGGAAGGCCGGCCAGGAGCGGGCGGCCTTGCCCGTGCCGCCGTAGACGACCAGCTCGGCGGGATTCTCGGCCACCTCGGGGTCGAGGTTGTTCATCAGCATGCGCAGCGCCGCCTCCTGCGGCCAGCCGCGGCAGGAGATCTCCGTCCCCCGAGGCGCTCGGACCGCGGTCACTGGAGCGCCCCGATCGCCGACTCGACAGCCCCCAGAATCCCGCCTGAGGCCACCAATGCCTCGACGGCCGCGAGCTCGGGCGCGAGGTACCGGTCCGGACCGGGCCCGGGGATGAGCTCGCGGATCGCCGCGAGCGCGGCGGCCGTGCCGGGCGCGGGGCGCAGGGGGGCGCGCAACTCGAGCCCCCGGGCCGCGCAGGTCAGCTCGACCGCCAGGATCCGCGTCAGGTTCGCCGTGGCCTGGCGGAGCTTGCGGGCCGCTCCCCAGCCCATCGACACGTGGTCCTCCTGCATCGCGCTGGTGGGCAGCGAGTCGACGCTGGCCGGGGCGGCCAGCCGTCGGTTCTCGGCCACCATCGCCGCCTGCGCATAGTGGGCGATCATCAGGCCGGAGTTCACCCCGGGATCCTCGGCCAGGAAGGCCGGCAGGCCGTGAGAGCGGGTCGAGTCGAGCAGCCGATCCGTGCGGCGCTCGGCGATCGCGCCGACGTCGGCCGCGGCGATGGCCAGGAAGTCGCAGGCGTACGCGACTGGGGCGCCGTGGAAGTTGCCGCATGACTCGACGCGGCCGTCGGGCAACACCATCGGATTGTCGATCGCGGACCTCAGTTCAGCGTCGGCCACCCGCTCGGCGTGGGCCAGCGTGTCCCGAGCCGCGCCGGTGACCTGTGGTGAGCAGCGCAGCGAGTAGGCATCCTGCACGCGCGGGTCGCCGTAGCGGTGGCTGGCCACGATCTCCGAATCGGCCAGCACGGCACGCAGGTTGGCGGCGCTGGCCGCCTGTCCCGGCTGCGGACGCAGGGCGATCAGATCGGCCGCAAACACGCGGTCGGTGCCGAGCAATGCCTCCACCGACATCGCCGCGCTCACGTCCGCCACGCGCAGCAACCGCTCGAGGTCGTCGATGGCCAGGACCAGCATCCCCAGCATCCCGTCGGTCCCGTTGATCAGGGCCAGGCCCTCCTTGGCGATGAGCACCACCGGCTCGATACCGGCCCGCGCGAGCGCCTCGGCGGCCGCCCGCCGGGCTCCGTCACGGCCGTCCACCTCGCCCTCCCCGATCAGCGCCAGCGCGCAATGGGCCAGTGGGGCGAGATCGCCGCTGGCCCCGAGCGAGCCGTGCTCGGGCACGACCGGGGTCAGGCCGGCATTGAGCAGGCCCAGGATGGTCTCCGCGACCACCGGGCGCGCCCCCGAGCAACCCATCGCCAGCGTCCGTGCCCGCAGCAGCATCATCGCTCGCACCACCTCGCGCTCGATCGGCGGGCCCATTCCGGCGGCGTGCGAACGGACCAGGGCGCGCTGTAGCTCCTCGCGCCGCTGAGCGGGTATCCGCACCGTGGCCAGCGAGCCGAATCCGGTCGAGACGCCGTAGGTCGGTTCGACGGCGTCACTGAGGGCGGCGACGACGGCGGCGCCGCGTTCCATTCCCGCGCGGGCCTCGGTGCTGATCGCCACCTGCGCGGTGCCGCGGGCGACTGCCAGCACCTCGGCGAGCGTCAGGCCAGACGCGCTCAGCTCGACGGTGTCGATGTCCGAGTACTGCAAAGTCCTGGCACCTTATCCGGTCAGCCGAGCCCGGCGGCGAGCGCCGTCATCGGCAGGATCAGGGAAATCGACAGAGCCGCGTCGCGCGCGCCGAAGTACAGCCGGGTCGCCGGAACCGGCACCCGCTCGGGAAACGCGCCGGCTTCCTGGGCGGCCCAGTCCAGGACCGCGTCGGCGACGACGAGCGGGTCACGGCGCACGCCCCTCAGCCGCTCCCGCAGCGCAATCGCCGACGCGGCCAGCGGGCGACCCGAATCCAGCTCGTGCAGGATCTCTCCGGCCCGGGCCGAGCCGGGGATACGGCGCAGGCGCACGAGTGCGCGCCGGAAGGCCTCGCTCAATCCGTCGCTGCCGGCGGCCAGACGCAGCCACGTCGCGACCAGCACCAGCAGCGCACCACGCACGCCGCGGCTGGCCGCCTGATCGGCGCCCAGGCCCCCGATCAGGGAAGCGGCCAGCGTGCCGATGCCCAGCAACGCCGCCAGCGACACACCGACCCGGAGCACGTCGCGGTCCCAGTGGCGCGGCAGCATCGAGGCGAGCAGCAGCCACACGGCGACTCCCCCGAGCAGGGCCCAGCTGTGACTGACTAGCAGGGCCACGGTGACCAGCGTCGCCGCCGCCAGCGCGGCACGCGGGTCCGCGCCCGCCAACGCCGGCGGCGCCGTCTGCGTCGCGGAGCCGTCGCTCCGGGTGGGAGCGGTCCGCGCGGACCAGTCGGTCAAGGCGCGCCGGTAGATCCAGACCTGGACCACCGAGTAGAAGACGGCGGCCGCCAGATTGAAGATCGCCGTCAGCAGCAGGGCTCCCGCCAGCCCGTGGGGCAAGAACGGCAACCATCCGAAGAGGGCCTTATAGCTCCCCGCGTAGGCCTTCGGGCCGAGCAGCACCAACACCGCGAACGCGGTCACGGCGACGTAGTTCACCAGCCGGATCGCCAAGCAGGCCAGGACCAGCGCCGACCGCCGGCTTCCGCGCGCATACATCGCGCCGAGCAGCGGCGCGCTCAGCGCCTGGGTCAGCGGTGCGCTGAACCGCAGCGGCCCGACTATCGCCACGGTCTGCAGCATCGCCGCGGTGCTGGCCGCGTAGCCCTCCCGCATGCCTCTGAGCTCGGCCTCACGCGCGAGCGCGGCGCCGCCGGTCAACGCCAGCCAGAACGCCCCCGTCGGCGCAGCCCGGGCGGCGAGAAATGACACGGTCGCGACGTGCGCTAGGCCGGCCGGGCGGGGCATCAGCCAACCGTAGCTAGTAAGCCGCTCCGGCTAGCCTCTAGCCAGAGGTCGAAGGGATGATCGAGAGTGGACACCGCTGACGCTCAGGCTTCCGCGCCCGGCGGCGCGGCGATGCCGAGCGAGCTGAACCCTCGGCATCTCCTGATCCGCGTGGCCGAGATCGCCGCCGTGGTCGCGCTGGTGGTGCTCGCGGTCGGGGCCCTGCCGGGGCTCGACGAGGTGCGCATGCGGCTGCAGCACGCCGATCCGGTCTGGATCGTCGCGCTCGCCGTGGCCGAGGTCGGCTCGTGTGCCGGCTACCTGATCGTGTTCCGTTCCACGTTCTGTGCACAGATGCCGTGGGGGCTCAGCTACGACATCGCGATGGCCGAGCAGGCGGCCAACTCGCTGCTGCCCGCCGGCGGCGCCGGGGGTCTCGCGCTGGGCATCTGGGCGCTGCGTCAGGCCGGCATGCCGACCGGCCAGGTGGCGCGCCGCACCGTGGCCTTCTTCGTCGTGACCAGCGCCGCCAACTTCGTGGGTCTGGTGCTGGTGGGGATCGGCGTGTTCGTCGGGATCGTGCCGGGCAGCGGTTCGTGGGCCCTCACGCTGCTGCCCGCGCTGATCACCGCGCTGGGCATTTTCCTGGTCCTTCTCAGCCCCAGCCTCTTGCGCGCGCTCGGGGATCGGGGGGCCGACGCCGACCGGAGTCACTGGCGCGGGCGCGCGCGCCACACCGCGCGCGGATTGCTGGCCGCCGTCGCCGACGGGGTCGACCAGGCGATCGCGCTGCTGCGTTCGCACAGCTTCGGGGTGATCGTGGGTTCGTTCGGCTACATGGCCTTCGACATCGTGGCGTTGGGATTCGGATTCGCGGCGATCGGGCCTGTCCCAACGTGGGGGACGCTGGTGCTCGCCTATCTGATCGGCCAGCTCGGCAATCTGATCCCGCTGCCCGGCGGGGTGGGAGGCACGGAGGGGGCGCTGATCGGGATGTTCGTCCTCTACGGCGCCAATCTCACCCAGGCCACCGCGGCGGTGCTCTGCTATCGGCTCTTCCAACTGGTCATACCCGCCGTCCTCGGCGCCCCGGCGTTCGTCCTGCTCCGGCGCCGGCTGATGCGCTCAGATGAGCCGGCGCTGATCTGCGCCCCGCTGGCGCTCGAGGTGGTGAAGCTGCCGGCTCGAACCTGACGCGGGCCGGTTCGTCCATTATCGGCGAATCGGTGGCGCGCGGGGGCTCGGAGAAGGTAGGGTCACGCTGGAATGATCGGTGCCAGCCTCAGCGCTGCGTTCGCCGCGGCGGCCATGCTGATGAGCCCCGCGGGCGGCTATTCGGGCCACTATCAGCACGGCAGCGCCGCCGCGTTCCAGGTCGGCGCCGCGGTGCAGAGCTTCACCCCGCCGCTTCACGGCCGGGCGCCCGGTGGCGACCCGGCCGACTGTGCCCACCCGGCGAGTTACGACGGCGCGCGTCAGTTCGCCTTCGAGGAGCCCTACGTCGACAGCAACCACAACGGCCATTTCGACCCCGGCGAGCCGTACGTCGACTGCAATCACGACTCGCGCTGGGACGGGAACCTGCTCGGCGGCGGGGGGAACACCCCGCGCTACTTCGACCACGTCGCCGACCCGGTCACCGCGCGCGCGATGGTCGTCGCCAACGGACGCCAGAAGATCGCCGTGGAGGTGGTCGACCAGGAGGGGCTCTTCGCCGTCTACCAGCAGCGCATCCGCGCCAAGGTCCGTGCCGACGGCTACCACCTGAGCAACATCTTCATCTCGGCCACGCACGACGAGTCCGCCCCGGACAGCCTCGGCTTGGGCGGGGTGACGCAGATCACGTCGGGCGTGAACAACTACTGGGTCAGCTACCTGGTCACCCAGAGCGCCCGGGCGATCGAACGCGCCTACCGGGCGCTGGCACCGGCGACGATCCGGTACACCGAGGTGCTCGAGCCCGCCAACGTGCGCCAATGCTGGTCCTCCTATCCGTTCGTCGACGATCAGCACATCCCGGTGCTCCAGGCGGTCGGAGCCCACGGCAAGACGATCGTCACGCTGGCGAGCGTCAGCCAGCACGCCGAGACGCTCGGCTTCAACGGCGGCACGCCCGCGCTGAACGCGCAGGCGAACTGGGTGTCCGCCGACTGGATCAACTTCTTCCGCGCGTCGTTGCAGCGACGCCTCGGCGGTGTGGCGATCGAGATGGCCGGTGCCGTCGGATCGGTGGAGAGCCCCGAGGTGTACTCGCGGGCGATCTCGCGCACGCCCCAGCAGTTCGTCGATGCCAGCCACTCGGCGGGCTGTCGCACGTTGTTCAAAGTGGGCGGCACGACCGACGCCCCGGGCAACCTCCACGTGCCGATCGGCTACGACGGCGAGACGCGGGCGTTCGGTCAGGACATGGCCGTCCCGATCGCCCACGCGCTCAAGTCGGGCGCCTATTACAACTCCCACCGCAACCAGCTCTGGGGTGCTCGCGCCAACATCTGCGTCCCCGTCCAGAACCTGCTCTTCCAGCTCGGCGCGACGCTCGGCGTGTTCGCACAGCGCGCGGCCTACAACCAGAACTGCACGGTTGCTTCTCCGGTTCTCCCGAACGGATCCTCGACCGGATCGGCGCTCCGCTCGGAGGTGGCGGCGTTCCAGATCGGCGACGGCGAGTTCGTCTCGATCCCCGGAGAGGCGTTCCCGTTCACCTACCTGCGCGGGTTCCTCGGGCCGCAGGACATGCCGGTCCCGGGCGCGTCCCTGCCGCCCTGGCTGATCCCGCACATGCACACGCCGTTCCGCTTCGTCGACGGCCTCGCCGAGGACATGCTCGGGTACATCTTCCCGAGCGGAAACGCGGTCGGGATCCCCACCGCCAGCAACCCGAATGCGTCGTCCACGGACCGCTTCGGCTGCGGGCACTCCGACGACAGCGAGGCGACCTCGGCCCAGTCGGCGGACATCATCGGCACCGCGTTGGTCGGCCTGCTGAACAAGCACGGTGGACCGGGCGAGCGGATCGCCGTCGGGCGATATCTGCTCCCGGACCACAAGCTCTCACGCGATCCGCTGGGGGGACCCGAGATCAAGTGCTCGGTCGATCAGAGCTTCACCCGGTCCGGGCCCGCGACGGCCGTTGAGCTCGCGAACCGTCGAGTCGTCCACCCGCGGGCGTGGATGTCGCTCAGCGGCCTGCCGCAACGCGCGCCGGACCGTGACACCCGAGGCTACTTCGACGCTGGCGGTCACCGGGTCTGGCTCGACGTGTTCCCGTCCGCCCGGTAATCCAGCCGACGTGCTCACGATCACGTGCTCTCCATGAGCTTCACAGTTCCGTCTGATGCCTACGACCGTTACATGGGCCGCTACTCCCGCCGGCTGGCGCCGTTGTTCGCGGATTTTGCCGGGGTGCGAGCCGGACAACGGGTGCTGGACGTGGGCTGCGGTCCCGGCGCGCTGACGGCCGAGCTGACGACCCGGCTCGCGGCGGAGCGAGTGGCGGCGGCCGACCCGTCGTCGGGATTTGCCCGCGCCTGCGCCGAGCGCTTTCCCGCCGCGGATGTGCGTGCCGCGCCGGCCGAGGAGCTGCCGTGGACCTCCGAATCCTTCGATGCGGTGCTGGCGCAGCTGGCGGTGAGCTTTTTTGGTGACGCCGATGCGGGCGCCGGCGAGATGCGCCGGGTCGCCCGCCCCGGCGCGATCGTGGCCGCGTGCTCGTGGGACTACGCCGGCGAGATGAAGATGCTGCGCACGTTCTGGGACGCGGCGCTGACGCTTGACCCGGTGGCGGCCGACGAGGCACGTGTATTGCGTTACGCCGATCGGGATTCCCTGCGGGAGCTGTGGCAGAGCACCGGCCTGGAAGAGATCGAGACGGCATCGATGGTGATCGAGACCGAATACGACGACTTCGAGGACTACTGGCAGCCGTTCCTGACCGGGACAGGTCCCGGTGGCGCGTACTGCGTCTCGCTCGACTCCGAGCATCAGGCCGCGCTCCGGCAGGAATGCCTGCGCAGGCTGGGGAACCCAAGTGGCGCGTTCACGCTCAGCGCCCGCGCTTGGGCGGTCCGCGGGACGGCCTGATCGCGCCGCGCATTGGGTCCCCGTCCGTCCCCGCCGGCGGTAGGGTTGCCAGCAACCGAGAGAGAGGGATCGATGCCCACGCCTGTTCTGTTCCGCGACCGTTCCCGACCAGCCCAGATCATCTTGGGCGGGGTGGTGCCGGCTCTGATCGGCGCGGTCGCCGGGATCCTGGTCGGCGTCTCGAGCGGGGCGTACTGGGCGGTCGCCGTGGTGGCGGGGATCGGCGGCTTCCTGTCGGGCTTCGAGCATCGGGACGGTTGGGGCGGGGCCGACCGTGGGTTCTTCGGTGGCGCGTTCTACGGGGCCGCGCTGCTGATCGCGCACCAGCTGGCCGGAACGCACGCCAAGGTCTCGCTCGGCAGCTTCCCACCGCTGCTGGCCGTGGTGACCGCGATCGTCGGGATGTTCCTGGCCGCCGGCGGGGGGCGCCTGGCTCGCCTTCAGCGCGAGCGCAAAGGCATCTTCCTGACCCCCACCGAGGAGTGAGCCCGGCCGCGATCAGCCCGGGTGGCTGAGGATGTTCAGCACCTTGCCGCTGGGGTCCCGGACGAAGAAGCGGCGGACGCCCCACGGCTCGTCGGTCAGGGGATGCACGATCTCGCACCCCAGCCGCTGGGCGGCCGCATGCGCCGCGTCGACGTCGTCCACCTCGATCGAGGCGTCAGGCTGCACCGACGCGCTCGCGTCCTCCCGCATCACGGTGAGCTGTGCCGAGGGGTTGCCCGGGGCGGCGAAGGTCATGACCCAGCCGAGATCCATCACCACCTCCAGACCCAGCACCTCGGCGTAGAACTCCCGGCTCTCGGCGGGCTCGGGAGATTGAAAGTCGGGCACGATTCGTCTCACTGGCATCGCCCCATGATGACTAACCGCATTCATCGACTCGCGTTCCTGCCCGGTGCCTCTGGCGACCGCGAGTTCTGGCGGCCCGTGGCGCGCAGGCTCCCCGACGAGTGGAAGCTGCAGTTGCTCAACTGGCCGGGGGCGGGCGGTGAGGCCCATGACCCCGAGGTGCGCGGCTTCGATCAGCTGGTCGCCTGGGCGGCCCGGCAGATCGCGCCGCCCGCCGACGTCGTCGCCCAGTCGATGGGTGGAGTGATCGCGGTGCGGCTGGCCCTGGACCACCCGGCGATGGTCCGGCGTCTGGTTCTGGTCGCCACATCCGGTGGCCTCGACGTCCGCTCGCTCGGTGGGGTTGACTGGCGAGCGGACTACCGGCGCGAGTTCCCGCACGCCGCGAGTTGGGTCACTCAGGAACAGGCCGATCTGGCCGACCAGCTGGGGCGGCTCGCGATCCCGACCTTGCTCATCTGGGGAGCTGACGACCCGATCAGCCCGCCCCCGGTCGGCGAGCGTTTAGCCGAGCTGCTGCCCGACGCCAAGCTGCACGTGATCGCCGGCGGAACCCACGGCGTCGCCTATGAGCAGCCCGAGGCCGTGGCCGGCCTCATCGCCGCTCACCTCCGGTGATCACGCTCCCGAGCCAGGGCTACCATGATTGAGATGACAACTAGAACCTGGTTTATCACTGGAACCTCGCGCGGGTTTGGCCGCGAATGGTCGGAGGCAGCGCTGCGACGCGGCGACCGCGTCGCCGCCACCGCCCGCGACACGGGCACCCTCGACGACCTCGTCAAGGAGCATGGAGACGCGCTGCTGCCGATCGAGCTCGACGTGACCGATCGTCCCGCGGTGTTCGAGGCGGTGCGCCGCGCGCACGAGCACTTCGGCCAGCTCGATATCGTCGTCAACAACGCCGGCTACGGGCAGTTCGGGATGGTCGAGGAGCTCAGCGAGCAGGAGGCCCGCGATCAGATCGAGACCAACCTGTTCGGCGCGCTGTGGGTGACGCAGGCCGCGTTGCCGATTCTGCGCGCGCAGGGCAGCGGGCATTTCCTTCAGGTGTCCTCGATTGGCGGAATCTCGGCATTCGCGGGGATCGGCATGTACCACGCGTCCAAGTGGGGGCTCGAGGGCCTCAGCCAGGCGCTGGCGCAGGAGGTCAAGGACTTCGGGATCAAGGTCACGCTGATCGAGCCAGGCGGCTTTTCGACCGACTGGGGTGGCGCGTCGGCCAAGCATGCCAAGGCACTTGACGCCTACCAGCCCCAGCGCGACGCGGCACAGCGGCGGCGCAGCGGCAACACCCAGGGCGACCCGACCGCGTCGGCTGAGGCCGTAATGCGCATCGTCGACGCGGAAGCGCCCCCGCTGCGTGCGTTCTTCGGCACCGCCCCGCTCGGGATCGCCGAGGCGGACTACGAAAGCCGGTTGGCGACCTGGCGGGAGTGGCAGCCCGTGGCGGAGCTGGCCCAGGGCTGACCGGGAGGCTTTAGTCCTCCCAGCCCAGGGACCGCTCGACGGCCTTCTGCCAGCGGGCGTACTGGGCCTCGCGTTCGTCTTCGTCCATCCGCGGTTCCCAGCGCTTGTCCTCGGACCACCGCTCTCTGAGCTCGTCCTGGTCGGACCAGAAGCCGACCGCGAGCCCGGCCGCGTAGGCCGCGCCGAGAGCGGTGGTCTCGGTCACCGCCGGCCGGATCACGGGCACTCCGAGCACGTCGGCTTGGAACTGCATCAGCAGCTCGTTGGCGGTCATGCCGCCGTCCACGCGCAAGTCGGTGAACGGCACGTCGGCCACGTCATTGGCGGCGTCTACCACCTCGCGGGTCTGCCAGGCCGTGGCCTCGAGCGCGGCCCGGGCGATGTGACCCTGGTTGGCATAGGCGGTCAGCCCGACGATCACCCCGCGGGCATCGTCGCGCCACCGCGGCGCGAACAGGCCGGAGAAGGCGGGCACGAAGTAGACGCCGCCGTTGTCATCGACACTGCGGGCCAGATCCTCCACGGCCGCCGCGTCGGGGATGATCTTCAGGCGATCCCGCAGCCACTGGATCAGCGCGCCGGTGACCGCGATCGAGCCCTCGAGCACGTACACGGCCGGGGCCTCGCCGAGTTTGTAGCCCGGGCTGGTCAGCAGCTTGTCGGTGCGGACGATCTCCTCGCCGGTGTTGACCAGGAGGAAGGAGCCTGTGCCGTAGGTGTTCTTGGCGCTGCCGGGGTCAAAGCAGGTCTGGCCGAACAGGGCGGCCTGCTGATCGCCCAGGATCCCGGCGATCGGGACCCCGCCGATCGCGGTTCCCTGGGCCTCGCCATAGGCCTCCGAGGACGAGCGGATCTCGGGCAGCATCGAGCGGGGGATGCCCATCAGCTCGAGACTCGGCTCGTGCCAGTCGAGCGTCTCCAGGTTCATCAGCATCGTCCGGCTGGCGTTGGTCACGTCGGTCAGATGCTCGCCCCCGTTCGTCCCGCCGGTGAGGTTCCACAGCACCCAGGTGTCCATGTTGCCGAAGGCCAGCTCGCCGTTCTCGGCTCGTTCCTGGGCGCCTTCCACGTTGTCGAGCAGCCACCTGATCTTCGGGCCGGAGAAGTAGGTCGAGAGGGGCAGGCCGACGGCTTCGCGCAGGCGGTCGACGCCCTCCTCGCCGGCCAGCTCGCGCACCAGCGGACCGGTGCGGGTGTCCTGCCAGACGATCGCGTTGTGGATCGGCTCGCCGGTCTCGCGGTCCCACACCACCGTGGTCTCACGCTGATTGGTGATCCCGACCGCCTCCAGGTCGCTGGCCTCGGCCGGGGAGGAGGCCAGCGCGCCCCCGATCACCTCGCGGGTGCGGGTCCAGATCTCCTTGGCGTCGTGTTCCACCCATCCCGCCTTGGGGGTGATCTGCTCGTGCTCGCGCTGGTCGACGTGCACGATCTTCCCGTCCCGGTCGAACAGGATGAAGCGCGAACTGGTGGTGCCCTGATCGATCGCTCCGATGTACTTGGCCATGTCAGCTCCTCTGTGGTTCGTCGAGCGTGTCGGACGCCTGCTCGACCACATCCGGGTCGGGCTTGGCGCCGCGCGCGATCAGGGTCTTGCGGATTGTCAGGTCGTAGACGACAGCGCCGATCGCGCCCCCGACCAGGGGGCCGATGATCGGTATCCAGAAGTAGTCGTTGACGTTGCCGTAGTTCCCGGGGAAGGCGACCGACTTCCAGCCCGCGATCCAGGCCAGCAGGCGCGGGCCGAAGTCGCGGGCGGGGTTGATCGCGTAGCCGGCGTTGGCGCCGTAGGACAGGCCGATCGCCACCACGATCAGGCCGACCACGAACGGAGCCATGTTGCCCTTCACCGGCGCGTTGAACTCATCGATGATCGCGAAGATGAAAGCCACCAAGAATGCCGTCCCGATCACCTGGTCGAAGAACGGCCCGGTCCAGGATTTGAAGTACGGGGCGGGGAACGTCCCGAAGATCGAGAACGTCGAGACTGACTTGGAGGCGCCGCGCGCGATGTGCATCGAGTGGTTGAGGCTGTCGATCGCGCTGTGGTAGTTGAAGTAGACCAGTGCGGCCCCGGCGAACGCGCCCAGGATCTGGGCCGCCCAGTAGCTCGGCACCTTGCGCCAGGGGAACCCTCGGCGCAGGGCCTGGGCCAGCGTGACCGCGGGGTTCAGGTGGGCGCCGCTGACCCCGCCGGCGATCCAGATCGCAAACGCCACCGCAAAACCCCACCCCCAGGCGATCATCAGCCAGTCGGCCTGCGCGGCGAAGGCCACCTTCCCCCGGCCGGACTGGTTCAACGCCGCCACCACCATCGCCACCACCCCGTCGCCGAAGGCGATCACCACGAAGGTACCCAGGAACTCCGCCAGCAGCTCGCCCAACGTCGAGCGCTGCCAACGCCAGCGTTTTCCGCGTTTCTCGGTCATCTCTCTCCTCAACCCGGTTTGGGACCGCTGAGAGGTGGTAGCTAGCCTCGGACAATTGGCCTCAAACCAACCTCCCATCGAAGCCCCCGGCGACCCGTCCCGGCTCGGTCCCGCCGAACGCGCCCGGACCCTCAGGCGGCTGGCCGAGGAGACATTCGACGTGGTGGTGGTCGGCGGCGGCGTCACCGGGGCCGGCTGCGCGCTTGACGCCGCCAGCCGTGGTCTGTCGGTGGCTCTGCTCGAGGCGCGGGATTTTGCCTCGGGCACCTCCAGCCGCTCGTCCAAGCTGATCCACGGCGGGCTGCGCTACCTCGAGCAGATGGAGTTCCACCTGGTGCGCGAGGCGCTGCGCGAGCGGGATCTGCTGCTGAACGTGATCGCGCCGCACCTCGTGCGGCCGGTGTCCTTCCTGTATCCACTCAAGCACCGTGTGTGGGAGCGGATCTACGTCGGCGCTGGGCTGCTGCTCTACGACGAGCTGGGTGGTCACAAGGGGCTGCGCCGGCACCGTCACCTGACCAAGCGCAAGGCCCTGAGGCTCGCCCCGGCGCTGGCCCCCGATTCGCTGGTCGGCGCCGTGCAGTACGACGATTGCCAGGTCGACGACGCGCGCCATACGCTGGCCGTGGCCCGCACGGCCGCGCGCTTCGGCGCCGCCGTGACCAGCTCGACATCGGTAATCGGGTTCGTGCTCGAGGCCGGCCGGGTGGCGGGCGTGCGCGTTCGCGACCATGTGAGCACGGACGAGTTCGAGGTACGCGCGCAGGTGGTGATCAACGCCACCGGCGTCTGGACTGACGAGCTCCAGCACCTGGTCGGTGAGCGGGGCAAGTTCCACGTCACCGCCTCCAAGGGCATCCACCTGGTGGTGCCCCGTGACCGCCTGCAACTCGACACGGGGCTGATCCTGCGGACGGAGCAGAGCGTGCTGTTTGTGATCCCGTGGGGCCGGCACTGGCTGATCGGAACCACCGACACCGAGTGGAAGCTCGACAAGGCCCACCCGGCGGCCAGCCGGGCCGACATCGAGTATGTCCTGCGCCAGCTCGATGCCGTGCTCCAGCAGCCGGTCGAGCCCGATGACGTGCAGGGCGTTTACGCCGGACTGCGCCCGCTGCTGACCGGCGAGTCCGAGAACACCTCGCGGCTCAGCCGGGAGCACTCGGTGGCCGTGCCCGTGCCCGGGCTGGTGGCCGTGGCCGGCGGCAAGTACACCACCTACCGCGTGATGGCCCAGGACGCCGTCGACGCGGCGGCCCGCGGGATCGACGCGCTGGTGGCGCCCTCGGCCACCGCCGTCACGCCGCTGGTCGGCGCCGACGGGTTCCAGTCGCTGTGGAACGCTCGCCACCGAATGGCCGCCAGCTCGGGCCTGCACGTCGCGCGCATCGAACACCTGCTGCGGCGTTACGGCTCGCTCACCGATGAACTGCTGGAGCTGGTGGCCGAGCGACCCGAGCTGCGTGACCCACTCCCCGAGGCCGACGACTACCTGGCTGTCGAGGCGCTCTACGCGACCTCCCACGAAGGCGCCCTGCACCTCGATGACGTCCTGGCCCGCCGCACCCGGATCTCGATCGAAAGCTGGGACCGCGGCGAGGCCGCGGCGGAGCCGGTTGCTCAGCTGATGGCCGAGGTGCTCGGCTGGTCGGAGGAGCAGATCGCCCACGAGATCGAGATCTACCGAGCTCGCGTCGCCGCCGAACGGGACTCGCAACGCCAGGACGACGACCGGACTGCCGACGCCGCCCGGCTGACGGCGCCCGATGCACTGGCCGGGGCTCAGGGCGAGGGCGCGGCCTAACGGTGCTCTGTGGCCAGGCGGAGTCCGAGTGCGATCAGGACGACGCCGGTAACGCGATCCAGCGCCGCGCTGACCCGAGGCCGACGCAGGGTCTCGGCGGCGCGCGCGGCGATCACGCAGTAGGCACACAGCCACAGCACCGTCATCAGCACGAACACGGCGCCCAGCGCCAGGAACGGCAGCAGGACCGGCCGGCCGGGCTGGACGAATTGGGGGAGGAGGCTGGTGAAGAAGATCCCGATCTTGGGGTTGGCCAGGTCGCTCAGGAAGCCCTGGCGGAACCCGCCGAGCGCGCTCATCGCCGGTCTCGCTCCGCGCGTGGACTCCGGCTCGCCCGCGGCCGCGTGTCCGGCGGCGCGCAGCGCCTGGACCCCGAGCCAGATCAGGTAGAGCGCCCCGATCAGCTTCAGCACGGTGAATGCCACCGCGGATGCCCGCACCACCGAGGCGACTCCCACCGCCGCCGCGAGCGTCCACACCGACAGCCCGGCGCTGACCCCCAGCGAGGTCCCGAGCGCCGCCCGGCGACCGTGCAGCAGGACGTTCTTGGTGACCACGGCGGTGTCCGGCCCGGGCACCAGGATCACGATCGCGGCGACGCCGATGAACACGAGGAGGTGGGCACCCACGGAATTAAGTGTGCCACGCCGAGCCAGGCCGATTGCGATCGCGTGAGCCCGGCGATTTTCGATCACTACGGGCGCTTGGCCGACATCGAGATCGTCGCCGGCGCGGACTCGGCCCTCCCGCCGCGCCTGCTCGACGCCGCCGTGCGCGTGTGATCCGGGTCTGACCTCGAGGCAGCGCGCTCAGGTGCCCGGCGGACCCTGGTCCAGGATCGCGACCACGCGCGCGGGGGCGGCGCTCCCGCCGATCAGCCGCAGCGGGAAGGCGGCGACCGTGAACCCGGTCGCGGGCAGCTGGTCGAGGTTGGCCAACCGCTCGATCTGCGAATACGGCAGGTCCGCCTGATGCGCCGCCCAGAAGATCCCGGGACGTCCGGCCGCGATCGCCTCCTCGGCCTGGAGCGGCAGCGGACGGTCCCATCCCCAGGCGTCGATTCCCATCACCCGGACGCCTTGGTCATATAGCCAGTGAGTGGCGGGCGCGCTGACCCCGGGGCCGCGTTCCGGGTAGTCGGCCTGCCCGTAGTAGGCGTCGCGCCCGGTACGGATCAGGACGATGTCTTGCTCGGCGAGGTGGTGCCCGGCCGTCTCCAGAGCCGCCTTCAAGTCGTCGGCCTCGATCGTCTGACCATCGGCACGGTCATGGAAGTCGAGCACGACCCCGGGCCGGAAGAACCAGTCGAGCGGCAGCTGATCGATCGTCTGCGCCGGCCGCCCACCGATCGTCGAGTTGTAGTGGAACGGAGCGTCCACGTGAGTCGAGTTGTGCGTTCCGAAGCGCGTGAAGCTCTCGACCGCCCAGCCCTCGCCGTCGCGCAACAACTCCGGCCCGACGCCGTACATCGCCGCGATCTGCCCCGCGCCCGTGGCGTGATCCACGAAGCCGATCTCGGTCCGCAGGAGCTCGGGAGCGGCTTCCGGACCGGGCACGATCGGGGCGGAAAGATCGACGATCCTCATGCTGCCGAATCCTGACATGTGTAGCCGGCGGGGCGGGTCGCGGCTCCGACGTCATTCTTACGCTGCTCTCGCAGCTTCCTCACGAACCCCGGCCACGATCCCGGCCTCGTCGTCTCAAACAACCGCAAGGAGAGACATGAGGAATATCAAGTCAATGCTCGTCACCGGCGCCGCCGTCGGGGCGGCTGCTATCGGCGGCGCGGCGATTGCCGACGCCGCCACATCCTCGACCACCACGTCGCCGAGCTCCACCGCCCCGGCCGCCTCTCAGGCTCCGCCGGCTTTCCGCGGTCCCGCCCACGGCACCGCCGCGCACGAGGACGCCGAGAAGGCCGTGACCGGCGCCGAGGCCGCCAAGGCTCAGGCCGCCGCCGTCAAGAGCGTCGGCAGCGGCACCGCCGGTGCCGTCACGACCGACATGACCGGCACCGGCTTCGAGACGACGGTCACGAAGTCCAACGGCAGCAAGGTCGAGGTCCACCTGGACAGCTCATACCAGGCCTTCCAGGGAGGTCCGGGAGGTCCGGGGGGTCCCGGCGCTCACGCCGGTTACGGAGGCTGACCTACCTCGTGGCGAGGGCCGGCACGCTCGCCGTGCCCTCGTCACTCGGTGGTCGCGTAGGGATCCTTCGGAGAGCGGTCATCCGACAGCGAGTCACGCGAGTCGGCGACGAGCTGCTCGATCGCGTCGGCCAGGTGCACGGGGGCGATGTTGTAGTCGCCGTTGCTCACCCGGATCCGATGGGCGGCGAGCAGCACGTCGGCGTGAGTGTGCCCCGCGGGTGGCTCAAACCGATAGGAGGCCAGCTCGATCAACAGCCCGAGCGGATCGGTGAAGTAGATCGAGTCCATGAACCCGCGATCCTTCACGCCGCTGTGCCTGATGCCGCGCTCGTCCAGCCGCTCGACGGTCTGAGCAAACGTGGCCTGGGACACCGCGAAGGCGAGATGGTGCACGCAGCCGGGGTCGGTCGGGGTGCGGGCGGGATCTCCCTCGCGTTGCTCGTTGGTGAAGACGGTGATCAGGCGACCGTCTCCCGGGTCGAAGTACAGGTGACTCTCGGCGGCGTTGTCGAGGTTGGGCTGCTCGAAGATGAACGGCATCCCGAGCACCCCCTCCCAGAAGCCGATCGAGGTCTCCCGGTTGGCGCCCACCAGCGTGATGTGATGCACGCCCTGGCTCTGGAGCTTTCGCATGAGGTTCAGCCTCCTTTCGGTTCTCCGGGCGCTACCCGGCGACGGTACGCGCGCTGCGGCGCTGCTCGAGCCCCCAGCTGACGATTCGCTCCGGATAGATCCGGATCAGCGGCGTCGGCATCGCGATCGCCTCGGCCCGTCCCCGGGCCTCGATCCCGCGCGGACGCCACGGGTCGGTGCTCTCCAGATCATCGACCACGATCGCGCCTCGCCCGGTGAGGGCGACGTCCCGGAATTTCTTCGACTGCTCAAGATCGTGGCCCCCGATGTCGATCGCATCGCGCGCCGCGTTGTAGATCCATCCCACCGGGACCACGTGCGGCGTGCCGTCCGCGCCGACCGTCGCCAGTCGTCCCAGTTGCCGACCGCCGGTCAGGTATCGAAGCTCTGGCTCCGTGAACACGCTCATGGTGGGTGGCTACTCGGGTGTGAATGCGGTCGAGAGAGCCGGAGGGCCCGCGAGCGTCTGGAAGACGACGCAATACCGTTCGGTCAGCCGCTGGAGAGTGGCGAGCTGATCTGCGTCGGCGTCGGTGTTCAGCTGGAACGACAAGCGGATCGCGCTGAAGCCCACCGGAGCGTCGCGATCGACCCCGAGCGTCCCGCGGAAGTCAAGGTCGCCTTCCGCGCGCACGGTCCCGGATGGCACCGAGATTCCCAGCGACGTCGCCACCGCCCGCAAGGTGACGCCCGCACAGGCGACCAGCGCCTCGAGCAGCATGTCGCCGGAACAGAGCAGCGATCCGTCCCCGCCGCTGGCGGGGTGAAGTCCGGCTTCGGCGATCGCCCGCCCGGTCTTCACCGAGCAGGCGATCCCCGCCTCGAGGTTGCCGACCGCTGACAGTGTCACCAGCGCGGCTTCCGGCTCGTCTCGGTAACGGTCCTTGAGCGGCGCCTGCAACGCCCGCAGCTGATCGCGCTCCATCGTGAGCATGTTACGCGGGGCCTGTCGAATCTCGGGCCTCAGTTACGCTGGATCCCCCTGCGACGAACGTGGTGACGGCATGGTGCGACGCGACGAGGTGAACCCGGATACGTGGGCGATCGTGGCTGGGCGCCCGGAGCCGGTGCCGGGCACCACCCTCAACACCCCGATCGTGGCCGCTTCCACCTTCGCGCTCGGCAGCGAAAGGATCTACAGCCGGAACGAGGGGACCGAGGGCTGGGAGGCGTTCGAGGCGATGCTCGGTGGCCTCGAGGGAGGGGAGGCGGTGGCGTTCTCCTCCGGGATGGCGGCGTGCGCGGCCGTGCTTGGCCAGCTTCCGAGTGGCGCGCACCTGGTGCTGGGCGACGACTGCTACCAAGGGGTGGCGGGAATCGCCGCGGCGGGCGCGCGGTCAAACCACTGGCGCGTCGAGCGGTTACCCGCGAGCGATCACCGATGGGTGCAGAAAGCCTCCGAGGCAGATCTGCTGTGGCTGGAGTCGCCGTCGAACCCACTGCTCGACGTCGCTGACCTGGCTGCGATCTGCGCGGCGCCGCGCGGTCAGCGGACACGGGTGGTCGTCGATAACACCTTTGCCACGCCACTGCTTCAGCGCCCGCTCGAGCTGGGGGCCGACATCGTCGTGCACTCGGCGACCAAGCTCATCGGTGGGCACTCGGATCTGTTGCTCGGCGCAGCGGTCACCACCGACGCGGCAGAGCTCCAGCGACTGCGTACCGCGCGGGGCCTGTATGGCGCCACTCCCGGGATGCTGGAGTGCTTCCTCGCGCTGCGCGGCGCGCGGACGCTGGCGCTGCGGCTCCGTCAGGCGCAGGCATCGGCGGGACAGCTCGCCGCGCGACTGGCCGAGCACCCGGCCGTCAGCCGGGTGCGCTATCCAGGCTTCGGCACGATCGTGAGCTTCGAGCTCGGCGACGCGGCCGCCGCGGATCGCGCTTGCCGCGCCACCCGGATCATCCGACACGCCACGAGCCTCGGTGGGGTGGAAACCTGCATGGAGCGGCGCGGCACCCACCCGGGCCAGGAGCACATACCGCCCAGCCTGATCCGGCTCAGCACGGGCTGCGAAAACCTGGATGATCTGTGGCGCGACCTCGACGCCGCGCTGCAACCTACGCGATAACGCCGTCCTCCGGGTCCGCGTAGACTTGCGCCATGGAGATGTGGGATCTTGCTGCGCTCGATCTCGAGCCGCGCCATCCGCAGGTGCTTCATTCCGAGGACGGCGTAGCACGGGTGATCGCGCTCAACCTGCCCGCCGGTGAGGAACTTCAGGAGCATGAGGTCCACGAGCACGCGTGGCTGTCGGTGCATGGCGGCGCAGTCGAGGTCACGGCCGCCGCGAGCACGCTGGTCGCCTCGGCCGGCTGTGTGCTGCATTGGCTGCCGAAGGAGCGCCACACCGTGCGCGCCGTCGAGGACTCGCTGCTGGTCTTGATGCTCGCGCCATGGCCGGGCGAGGGACACCCGAGCCTTCGCAATCAGTAGGCGCGGTATCCAGGCCGGCCGGCGAGCGGCCGGCCTAGAACACCGTGATCAGGCCAGGTCGAAACGGTCGAGGTTCATCACCTTGACCCACGCCGCGACGAAATCGCGCACGAACTTCTCCCGCGCGTCATCGCTCGCGTAGACCTCCGCCAGCGCGCGCAACTCGGAGTTCGAACCGAACACCAGGTCGACCCGGCTGCCGGTCCACTTCAGGTCGCCCGTGGCTACGTCCCGGCCCTCGTACGCGCCATCGGCACTCGCCGTCCACTCCGTGCCCAGGTCCAGCAGGTTCACGAAGAAATCGTTGCTCAGCGTCTCGGGGGTGGAGGTGAGGACACCGACCGATGATTGCTGGGCATTCGCGCCCAGCACACGCAGGCCGCCCACGAGGACGGTCATCTCCGGGGCGCTCAGCGTGAGCAGGTTGGCGCGGTCGAGCAGGAGATACTCGGCCGAGAGCCGGTGCCCCGGCCTGAGGTAGTTGCGGAACCCGTCAGCGGTTGGCTCGAGCGCGGCGAACGAGTCCGCGTCGGTCTGCTCCTGCGACGCGTCCGTGCGTCCCAGCGTCACCGGGACCTCCACGTCATGACCGGCGTTCTTGGCGGCCTGCTCGATGGCCGCTGAACCGCCGAGCACGATCAGGTCGGCCAGCGACACCTGCTTGCCCCCGGCCTGAGCGCCGTTGAACGCGGACTGAATTCCCTCGAGGGTGCGCAGCACTGTCGCCAGCTCGTCGGGGTCGTTGACCTCCCAGCCGTTCTGGGGCTCGAGGCGGATGCGCGCGCCGTTGGCGCCGCCCCGCTTGTCACTGCCCCGGAACGTCGACGCCGACGCCCACGCGGTGGAGACCAGCTGTGAGACCGACAGCCCCGAGTCGAGGATCTGGCCCTTGAGGGCGGCGATGTCCTGCGCCCCGATCAGCTCGTGTGTCACCTCGGGCACGGGGTCCTGCCACAGCAGCGTCTCGGCCGGGACCTCCGGACCGAGGTATCTGGCGATCGGCCCCATGTCACGGTGGGTGAGCTTGAACCAGGCCCGAGCGAACGCGTCGGCGAGCTCCGCCGGGTTCTCATGGAAGCGCCGCGAGATCTTCTCGTAGGCCGGGTCGAGGCGCAGCGAGAGGTCGGTGGTCAGCATCGTCGGGGGCCGCATCGGCGAGCCCTCGTCGGGACCCGGGACGGTACCCGCCCCCGCGCCGTCCTTCGGCTGCCACTGGTGGGCGCCGGCCGGGCTCTTGGTCAGCTCCCATTCATAGCCGAACAGGTTGTCGAAGTAGCTGGTGGACCAGGCAGTCGGGGTGGCCGTCCAGGTCACCTCGATGCCGCTGGTGATCGCGTCCGCGCCCTTGCCCGTGCCATAGCTGTTCTTCCAGCCGAGGCCCTGCTCCTCCAGCGGCGCTCCCTCGGGCTCGGGGCCGACGTACTCATCGGGATCAGCCGCGCCGTGGGTCTTGCCGAACGTGTGACCGCCGGCGATCAACGCGACCGTCTCCTCGTCGTTCATGGCCATGCGGCGGAACGTCTCGCGGATGTCCGTGGCGGCGGCCAGCGGATCCGGGTTGCCGTTCGGTCCCTCCGGGTTGACGTAGATCAGGCCCATCTGGACGGCACCCAGCGGCTCCTCGAGATGCCGGTCGCCGGTGTAGCGCTCGTCGCCCAGCCACTCGGTCTCCGGGCCCCAGTAGACGTCCTCGTCGGGCTCCCACACGTCCTCCCGACCTCCGGCGAAGCCGAAGGTCTCAAAGCCCATCGACTCCAGGGCCACGTTGCCGGTGAGGACGATCAGGTCCGCCCACGAAAGCTTCTGGCCGTACTTCTGCTTGACCGGCCAGAGCAGCCGGCGCGCCTTGTCGAGGTTCCCGTTGTCGGGCCAGCTGTTGAGCGGGGCGAAGCGTTGCTGGCCGGCCCCGGCTCCACCGCGACCGTCGCTGATGCGATACGTGCCGGCGCTGTGCCACGCCATCCGGATCATGAACGGGCCGTAGTGACCGTAGTCGGCCGGCCACCAGTCCTGCGAGCTCGTCAATACGTTCTCGATGTCCTGCTTGACCTCGGCCAGATCGAGGGTCTTGAACGCCTCGGCGTAGTTGAAGTCCGCCCCGAGCGGGTTGGCCACCGCGGGGTTCTTGGCCAGGATCTTCAGGTTGAGCCGGTCCGGCCACCACCCTCGGTTGCCCCCGCCCTGGGTCGGGTGCGGCGCGCGCTCGTGCGCGACCGGGCAGCCCCCGGCGCTCTCTTCGTTCATCTCTCCAACAACGGCGTCAGGACTATCGGACACAGGGGGGACCTTTCCGGGATCGGGGTGTATTCAGGCAGCGGTTGCGGCGGAGCACTCGGGGCACACGCCCCAGTAGACGACCTCGGCCTCGTCGATCGCGTAGCCGTGGTCGTCGGCTGCGGTCAGGCACGGCGCGTCACCGATGGCGCAATCCACGTCGGCGATGGCACCGCAGGACCGGCACACGACGTGGTGGTGGTTGTCCCCGACGCGCGACTCGTAGCGCGCCACGGAGCCCGGGGGGTGAATCCTTCGCACCAGCCCCGCGGTAGTCAGGGCCCTCAGCACGTCGTAGACGGCTTGCTGGGACACCTCACCCAGGCTCCCGCGCACGAAACCGATGATCGCGTTCGTGTCGGCGTGCGGATGCTCGTACACCGCGGCCAGCACCGCTATACGTGGACGCGTGACGCTCAGGGAAGCCTCGCGCACCATGCGCTCGAGGTCGGCGGTCGCCAGCATGGCCGCAGTGTGCCACAAATTCTGGAATCAGTCCAGATTAGGTGCCGCGGCCGCCGTCGGGATCCGGCCCGAGGCGTAGCCGATCTGCGGCCGCAGAGGGGAGTCTGCGGCCGCAGATGCAGGGGCTACGGGTTGAACTCGGCGAGTGTGCGCTGGGCTCCGGTGACGGGATCGGTGAAGTTCCCCACCGCCCAGGCTTGACCGGTGCTGCGGTCCGCCGCGGCTCCGCTGAGGGTGGCCTGCGAGCCGGGGCTCGGGCTGGAAACGAGACTCCAGCTCGTACCGTTCCAGTGCTCGATCAGGGTCGCGGGGCTGCCGGTGGTGACGTTCTGGGTCTGGCCTACCGCCCAGATGTTGCCGGCGGACACGGGCGCGAGTCCGAACACGGGATTGAACTGCGTCGCGGGCGGAGACGGGCTGGGCACCACCGTCCAGCGAGTGCCGTTCCAGCGCTCGAGCAGTGTGGCCGTTCCGCTGTCTCCTCCCGCCCAGACGTTCGTGCTGGAGAGAGCCGACACGCTGAGCAGCCCGGCTTGGAGACCTGGGCCACTGGGGCTGGGCACGATCCGCCAGGTCTTCCCGTCCCAGTGCTCAGTCAAGGTCTGGAAGACATTGCGGTCGGTCTGGAAATCGCCCACGGCCCACACGTCGTTGGCCGAGACGGCGGCCACCGCTACGAGGAGGTTGTTCCGCGTGCTGGCGTTGGGGCTGGGCACCACGCTCCAGGTCTGGCCGTTGAAGTGCTCGATGAATGTCTGCGCGGCGCCGGTGGGCGTGGCAGTGCCGACCGCCCAGACGTCGCTCGCGGACACGGCAGCCACACCGTTGAGCGTTGTCCCGGACCCGGCAGGATTGGCGGCGTCGGCCCACGTCAGGCCGTTCCAGCGCTCGATCACCGCGGTGCCGAAGCGCTGCCCGACGGCCCAGACGGCCTGCTTGGACGCCACCGCGACCCCCTTGAGCACGTCGAAGTTGTTCGGGCCGGCGACGACGTTCCAGGACGAGCCATTCCAATGCTCTCTGAGCGGCTGAGAGTTGCCGTTGGCGTCGTCAGCCGATCCGACGGCCCACACGTCGCCGACCGAGTCGTTGGCCACCGCATTAAGCAGGTTGTTACCCGGGGAGGCGTCGGCGCTCGGGACGACCGTCCAGGCCGAGGTGCTGCCGGCCAGGGGCTGAGCCTGCGCGGACGCCTGCGCAGCCAGGCCGAGACTCACCAGCAGTGACGCGGCCGACACGGCCGCCCAAGACGCCGTCTTCACTCGATACCTGCACCATCGTGTGTCAACACGCATGTAAATCCTCCCTCGTAGGTTCGGCACGCACGAGCGGCACAATCGCCGCATCGGCGTCCCAACCGCAACTGGACAACGGTCGTACGACCAAGGTCCAATGGCCGGTGGCGAGCGGCGTCAGTAGGTTCGCCGAAACTGCTGACGATCGAAAGGACTCAACATGCGTGGCGGAAGAGGTTGGATGGTGGGGGCCGTCTTCGCGATCGCCGTAGCGGCGCCACAGGCCGTACTGGCCAAGGGGCCGACGGTGGAGCCGGTCAAGCTCCGCGACTCGTGCGACAAGGCGACGTTCGACGCCACCTTCGGGCCCGGAATTTGCCAACGCGCAGGAGGCAGCGTCTCGGCGCAGGAGTTTCTGGCGAAGCTCAACCCGAAGGACTTCGGTCACAACGCGTGGTGGACCAACGCATCGGGCGGTCGGCTCGGAACGACCAAGATCAAGGTCGGCGACACGCTCCAGGTCACCAACGAGGGCGGCGAAGCCCACACGTTCACCGCGGTGGAGAAGTACTCAACCGCGAAGTCGTTCACCGGCGGCTGCGTCGCCGGACTCAGTACGCCACTGGGCCTCGCTCCGTTCCCGGGTCAATGTGCCACCGCGCTTCCGGCGACGATCGTGCAGCCCGGCGCCACAGTGAACGTCACCGGCCTGGCCGCGGGCATCTACCACTTCCAGTGCCTCATCCACCCGTGGATGCGCCAGACCGTCGAGGTCGGCAGGTAGCCGTGGCTGGGCGGGGGCACGTCGGGCGACTCGACCTGACTGCTGCCCGCGGCTTACCCCTCCGACTCGAGGATCGCCTTCAGCCGCTTGAGATCCTGGCGATTGGCACGACGCATGGCAGCGGCCATCAGAGGCGCGGCGAGCATGGAGAATCCGGACGGCTCGCCGCGATTGCGCAGTCTCATCGTGGTCGCGCCAGCCGCCGTGTCCTCCCACGTGTATGAGGTTTCCATCGGGAACGGACCCTCAGCGGTGCTCATGACGAACCGTTCACCGGGCACCAGCTCCTTGACCTCGTACGTGTAGGCGAGGCGCCGTCCGAGGAACCGAGCGACGAAGGCCAGCCGCGAGCCAACGGTCAGAGGCCGCGCCGTCTGCCATTCCACCGCCTTGATGTTCCTGTACCACGCGGTCGCGCGATCCGGATCACTCGCGTACGCCGCGACCTCATGTCTCGGACGCGCGATCACGATCTCCGTGGAGACATCGACCGTCACGCCAGGATCGTACTGGCGGCACGGCCGGTCGACTCCGCGAAAGTGGCGTCCGGCCGAGCCGAGGGCGTCACAATGCCCGGATGGCCTCGTATTCGGTCAATGACGCCGGCCTCGCGCACGCGCGCGAACTGATCGCAAAGCGTCAGTACGTGCTCGACAGTGAGTGGGGTGAAGTCCAGCCGACGGCGGCAGCCGAGACCGCCTATCTCGAGCGCCACGGCTGGGAGAAGTACGGCGCCTGGTTCCTCGGCCTGACGGACGGCGCCAACGAGCAGACCAAGGCGCGCTACGCGTTCGCCTTCGGCGACTTTCGCCGGATCCACCGGTCGGGCATCATCGCCTGTCACTACCGCGCAGCACAGTGGCGCCACAAGGCGATCGAGCTCGCCGCGCACGAGCTGCTGCAGGTTCTCGACGAGAGCGCAGCGCGTTAAGTGGACCCTCGTGGGTCGTCCGTATGATGCAGCGCATGTCGTTCGGCAATCGTTGTCTTTGCTGGTGGCGGCCGCTTCTCAAGCGGCCCCGCTGATCTGTGTTCTCGGGCCGCTCCTGGGCGGTCCGCCGGCGAAGCTGACGATCTGTGTTCGGGAGGGGCCACTTTTAGAAAGGCCCCTTCGATGGTTCACCTCGATTCAACTTCCGATCCGAGTTCCCGGCTGTTCCCGCCGCGAGTCCTGACCGGCGATCGCCCGACCGGCCAGCTGCACCTCGGCCATCTCTTCGGGACCTTGCTGAACCGGGTCCGGCTCCAGCAGGAAGGCGTGGATCTGATGGTGGTGATCCCCGACTACCAGACGATCACTGACCGCGACAGCCCTGCGTCGCTACCTGAGGATGTCGACGAGCTCGTTGCCGATTACCTGGCCGTGGGGATCGACCCCGCGCAAGCGACGATCTTCGCGCATTCGCTGGTGCCCGAGCTCAATCAGTTGCTGTTGCCGTTTCTGAGCCTGGTCACGCTGCCCGAGCTGTTGCGCAACCCCACGGTCAAGGAGGAGGCGGCCGCCTCCGGGATGACGACGCTCAACGGGCTGATGCTCACCTATCCCGTGCATCAGGCCGCCGACATCCTGTTCTGCAAGGGCACGCTCGTGCCTGTCGGCGCCGACCAGCTTCCGCACGTCGAGCAGGCCCGCGCGATCGCGCGACGGTTCAACCGACGATACGCGCCGGAGCGTCCGGTCTTTCCCGAGCCCGAGGGGCTGCTCAGCGACGCCCCCGTTCTGCTGGGAACGGATGGGCGCAAGATGAGCAAGAGCCGCAACAACGCGATCGCTCTGGCCGCCACCGCGGATGAGACCGCCCGGCTGCTGCGCCAAGCCAAGACAGATTCGGATCCGCACATCACCTACGAACCGGAGGATCGCCCCGAGGTCTCGAACCTCGTCCTGCTCACGGCGTTGTGCGAAGGAGTCGACCCTCGCCGGCTCGCGGAACAGATTGGTAGCCGCGGGGCCGCCGAGCTCAAGCGCCGCGCGACCGAGGCCGTCAACGAACGGCTAAGAGCGCTCCGTGAGCGCCGGTCCGAGCTCATTCGTGACCGCGGCTATCTCAGGACGGTCCTACGCGACGGGAGCGCCACGGCTCGCGGCATTGCCCAAACCACGCTCGCCGAGGTCGCCGCCGCGATGCACACGAATTACTGACTTGACCGGCGAAAGCGACCTCGATCTCTACGCGATCCTCGCCAGTGCGGGGTTGGCTGCCGGACGGTCGGGCGGCACGCAGACCATTCCGTCGCTGAACCCGGCCGAGCCGATTCCGAAGGCGGCGTTGAGCCGGTCGAGATTGACGAGGGTCAGCAGGGCGGTGATCTCGACCAGTTGCTCGTCGCTGAAGTGCTCCCTCATCCGAGCGAACAGCTCGTCGGTGACCTCCACCGGCGTTCGCATCACGGCGACCGCGTAGTCGAGCGCCAGCTTCTCGCGTTCGGTGAACAGCTCGCTCTGGCGGTAGCGCGGCAGGGCCAGCAGCTCCTCGTCGGAGAAGCCGGAGTTGCGGCAGACCTGCGAGCCCAGGTCGACGCAGAACGCGCATCCGATCATCTGCGCGCCCTTCAGCTCGACCAGGTTCTTGAGCCGCTGATCGACGGACTTACCCTTGCGCACGGCCTGGTTGAACTTGCCCATCCCCATCATCATCTTCGGCTGGTGGGCCCAGATCTCCATCGGCTCCATGCCGCTGCCGGTGAGCGGCTCGCGGCCGGTCAGCTTCCTCATCATTCTCGGTCCGAGCCTGTAGACGAGCCTGACCATCGGCCCTGCCTCGCTCTTCGATACTCCGTCAATGCGTGCCATCTGGCGCCTCCGGTCACATAGGTTTGGGTTGGGGGGTCTTTCCGGTATGACCCGCGAGACCCGAACGGTGTGACTTCGATGGACGAATTCGAGCTGGCCAACGATTTTGACCGCCAGCGCCCCCACCTGCGCGCGGTCGCCTACCGGATCCTCGGCTCGCTCAGCGAGGCCGACGACGCCGTGCAGGAGGCGTGGCTACGGCTCCGGCGGGCGAACGCCGAGCAGATCGACAGCCTCGAGCGGTGGCTGACCACAGTCGTCGCCAGAATCTGCCTGAACATGCTCCGGTCCCGCCGGACCCGCGCCGAGCAGCCGCTCGACGGCCTGCAGCCGGAGCCGATCATCGACAACCCGGCGATTGGGACCGATCCCGAGCACGAAGCGTTGTTGGCGGACTCGGTCGGGATCGCGCTGCAGGTAGTGCTGGACACGCTCAGCCCGGCGGAGCGACTCGCCTTCGTGCTGCACGACATGTTCGCGGTCCCGTTCGACGAGATCGCCGCGATGGTCGACCGCTCACCGCAGGCGACCCGCCAGCTCGCCAGCCGCGCCCGCCGGCGAGTGCGCGACGTGGCGCCCGCACCGGACCCTGACCTGACCCGCCAGCGGGCGGTTGTCGACGCCTACTTCGCTGCCGCTCGGGAGGGCGACCTTCAGGCGCTGGTGGCGGTGCTCGACCCCGACGTCGTGCTCCGCGCCCACCGTCGCGACGGCGACCCTCTCGAGCTCCACGGCGCGGCGGAGGTCGCGCGCGGGGCGATGACGGCCCGGCGTTTCGCGCCGTACGTCCGCCCGGCGCTGGTCAATGGTGCCGCCGGCGCGGTGGCGTTCGACGGCGAGCAGCCGTTCGCGGTCCTCGCGTTCACCGTCATCGACGACCGCGCGGTGGCGATCGACGTGTTCAACGACGCCGAGCTGGTCGCCAAGCTCGACATCCGCGGAATCACCGCTTAGGCGGCGCGGAGGGGGGCGTCGTGGAACACGAACAGGAACAGCACGATGGCTGCGATCAGGACGGCCAGCACGACCGCGCAGGCGAAGAGCTCGACGTAGCCCATCGTCCGCGCCGAGCGGTCGGAGGACCGGGATCCGTAATGGCTTCGCATCGGGTAGGGAAGCTAGAGCACAGGCGAGCCGGCAGCAAGCTAGCCCGGCGAGATCGGGCCGAGGAAGTGGCGCTGCTCGAGGCGTAGCCGGCCGTCTCGGCCACGCTGACAGGCCAGGCCGTAGAACTCGTAGCTCCGCTCGTATCGGCGCGCACAGGGTTGCCGCGGGGCGAGGCAGCGAATCTGCCCGCCGACGTTCGCGCGGGCGCACCGGGGCGCCGCAACGCCTGGCGCGTGAGTGCCCGTGGCCGCGGAGATAACCAACGCGACGATGGTCGCCAGTCCGGCTGCGAGAGCTCTGAACACGTGCCGCCTCCAGCGCAGCGTACTCCGCGCGCCAGGTGTGACAAACATCACCTTGCGTGTGCCGGGCGGCGGGTGTAGGGTCGTCGACGCAACATAAAGGGCGCATAAAGTATCGTCGACGCCGGCGGGGACTCCGGCGGGAGGTTCGAGATGATCTGGGCTGGGTCGTCGGTTTCACGCAGGGCATTTCCGGCTGCCGGAAGGCGCGCTCGTCGCCTGCTTCCGTGTGCGTTCGCCATCGCTCTCTGCACAGCATTTTCGGCGACGGCGTTGCCGGCGAGCGCATCGGTCGGGCCGATTCTGGGGGCCGTCCCCGACGGGGGCTCCGTGACCATCGCCAAGGCGCAGTCGCGTGCCGAGGCCCGGCGCCGGGAGCGCCGCCCGACCGCCCGCGGCCTGGCCCCACTCGTGAGCTGCCCACAACCCGCGCCCGATCCCGCCTGCAATCTGACCTACCACAACGGCCCGGTCATGCAGACGAACACCACATATGTCGTGTTCTGGGAGCCGCCAGGCAACGGCGGCGTCAGCGCCAACTACCACTCGCTGATCACCCAGTTCCTTGGGGACGTGGCCGCGGACAGCAACCGCGCCACCAACGTGTATGCGGTGGCGACGCAGTACTACGACAACACGGGCTCGGGCGGGAGCAACCTGTTCCTCAAGTACCAATCGAGCTACGGCGGCTCCTTCACGGACACCACCGCGTATCCCGCGACGCTGACCGGTTGCCCGACCACCGACGGCACGAACACCGTGGCCAATTGCCTCACCGACACGCAGGAGAGCACGGAGCTCGACAACTTCCTTCAGGCCAACAGCCTCCCGCGCGGGATCAACAACCTGTACTTCCTGGTCCTACCGAAAAACGTCGAGACGTGCAGCGACGACTTCACGCAGTGTGGAAACATTCTCAACACCTCGCCCAACCGGTACTGCGCCTACCACAGCTCGTTCAACATCAGTGGCCACGGGCTCACCCTGTGGGCCAACGAGCCCTATATCGGGGTCCCGCAGGGCCACTGCATGAGTGGTACCGCCTCGAGTCCCAACGGCGATGACGCGGACCACGAGCTCAACGTGCTGAGTCACGAGCACAACGAGACGATCACCGATCCGACGAATGGCGGCTGGTTTGACGTCAATGGAGCCGGCGAGAACGGCGACAAATGCAACTTCAACTTCGCCGCCGACATCGGCTCCACCGCCAACGGCGGCTATGACCAGGTGATCAACCATCACCCGTATGAGATTCAGCAGGAGTGGAGCAACGCGATCACCGGCTGCGCGCCGAACTACGGCGTGGTCGCGCCTACGGCGAGCTTCACGTCCTCGCCGTCGCCACCGCCCGTCGGCGACCCAGTCGGGTTCGACGGCTCTGCGTCCCACTCCAACGACACCGGCGGCTACATCATCAAGTACAGCTGGGACTTCGGCGACGGCCAGACCGCGACCAGTCAGTCGCTGAGCGGCGCCACCCCCACGACCAGTCACACCTACGGCGCCTCTGGCAACTACACGGTCACCCTCACGATCGAGGACGACGCTGGGCAGACCGCGACGACGAGCAACGTCGTCAACGTCGTCGGGCGGCCTACGACGACCAGCTACACCGGGCCCACGAACGGCGATTACAACGATCCGGTCACTCTTTCGGCCAGCTTGACCGACAACGAGTCAGGCAACGCCATCCCGGGACAGATGCTCAGCTTTACCCTGGGCAGCAGCAGCTGTAGTGCCATGACGAACCCCGGCGGCCAGGCCAGCTGCGCGGTTACGCCACTTGACCATCCCGGTCCGTACATGGTGACTGTCTCCTACGCCGGCAACGCGACTTACGCGCCAAGCAACACCAGTCGGGCGTTCACCATCAACAAGGAGGATACGAAGCTCACCTACACCGGGACGACGACGTCTGACTACCATGACCCGGCGACCGCGTCAGCGCGCCTCAGCGATCGAGACGACGGTACGCCGATCGTCGGCAAGACGATCACGTTCACGCTCGGCGTCGGCGACACCTGCAGCGCGCCCACCGACAGCAGCGGTAACGCGTCATGCGCGATCACCCCGACGCAGACCGGTACCAAGACGATGACGGCGTCCTTCGCCGGCGACGTCGACTACCTGGCCAGCAACGATGCGGCGCCGTTCGTGATCACGCCCGAGGAGACGACGATGGCCTTCACGGGCCCGACGGTGATCCTGGCCGGCGCCTCTGGCGCGACGCTGACCGCGCAGATGCTCGAGGATGGCACGGTCGCGCCGAACCCGTCGGAGTTGGTGACGCTCTCGATCGGTTCGCAGTCGTGCAGCGCGATGACCGACGCGTCGGGCAGGGTGACCTGCACGATCCCCTCGGTCACCGTGCCGCTCGGGTCCGTGGCCGTGGGCGCGGCGTTCGCCGGCGACGCGTTCTACAGGCCTTCGAGCGACAGCAAGACCGCGATCGTATTCGCGTTCCCGTCGCGCGGCGCCTTCACCCTCGGCGACACGAGCGTCGCGCACTCCACCGCGAGCACCAGCCTCACCTGGTGGGGCTCGAGCTGGGACAAGGTCAACAGCCTGTCGGGCGGATCCGCGCCGTCGGCGTTCAAGGGCTTCGCCGATGCGGTGAAGCTGCCGACGACCTCACCGGCCGGGCCCGGGACCTGTACTCAGGGCTGGACATCGAACCCTGGCAACAGCTCATCGCCGCCAAACGCCGTGCCTTCGTACATGGGCACGCTCGTGACGAGTCAGGTGCGCAAGGACGGCAGCCAGATCTCCGGCAACACGGTCCACATCGTGGTTGTGAAAACGAATCCCGGCTACGGCCCGGATCCGGGCCACGGCGGGACGGGGCAGGTCGTCGCGACGTTCTGCTGATCGCTCGGGTCGGCCCGGCGCCGGCGCGGTCGTACGAGCGTCCTGGACCCCGCCACGCGGACAAGCTACGCCTCGCGCTCCTGGTAGGTTCCGCGCGTGCGGGACTACAAGCCCCAGAGCCAGAAGACCCGGATCGACAAGTTAATGCAGGCCTTCGCTCAGACCCCCCTCGGCGGGCGGCTGTTCGTCTCGGTGTTTCCCGCCCTCGACCGGCGACTGATGCCGCTGACCCGTGGACGGCTGAGCACAGGCCTGGGCCAGCCGGTGGTACTGCTCCACGTCCGTGGGGCGCGAACTGGAGTCGAGCGCACGATACCTCTGCTCGCCACCAAGACTGGCGACACGGTGCTGCTGGTGGCGTCCAAAGCGGGAGCGCCAAAACACCCCGCCTGGTATTACAACGTTCGCGCCAACCCCGACGTGGAGGTGACGATCGGTCGCGTGCGCCAACCTATGCGAGCCGAGATCGCGGACCGAGGCGAGGAGCACGAGCGGCTGTGGCGGATCGTATGTGACAACTACAGCGGCTATGCCACGTATCAGCGCCGAGCCCAGAATCGCGTGATCCCGGTGGTGGCCCTAACCCCGCGTTAGGCAGTTCGTCGCCCCGCTGCCGGGCACGTAATCAATCTTCAGTCTCCCACCGGCATGACCCCCGCGGCCTCGACCATCAGGATCGTGGTTCGCCGAGGAGCGCGGGTGCGATGAACGACGCCCTTGGGCACGCTGCACGCCTGGTGCCGGCCGAGCGTGATCGTGTCGGCGCCTTCGACATCGATCAGGAGTTCGCCGTCGAGGACCAGAAAGAACTCGTCCTGGTCATCGTGCTTGTGCCAGTGAAAGTCGCCGTCGATCACCCCTAGGCGTATCACGGCGTCGTTGACCGAGGCGAGCGTCTCGTTGAACCACGGCTCGTGCGCCGCGGCCTCGGCGGGCACGTCGATCAACTCGAGGTGGCCGAAGGCCTGACCGTCAGCCAGCTCGATGTGCCGGACTCGGCTATCGAAGCGGGAAAGGACGGCCCGAGCCTCGGGCTCGACCACCGCAAGGTCGACGTCCTGGCCGGCGAACGCCCGGACCGCGTCGATCGACTCCCATCGGGTGACGACGACGATCTCGATCCCGTCGTCGGTCTCGACCCGCTCCACGGTCGCGCCGAGGAACCCGTCGGTGCGCTCCAGCTGCGGCCGGACTGCACGTTCAAAGTGCTCGATATACGCGTTGGCCCGCTCCGATCCTTCAGCCAGGGCCGTCCACCGTCGCGCGACCATCGGAGCATTGTCGCATCAGCGTCAGCGTCTTCGCGACGTGCATCACTCGATTCGAATCCCGACCTTCGGGTTCTCGTTCAGATGTCGCCGTGGCGGTCGCGATGGAGCGAACCTGACCGATCGCAGGGCGTCGCGTCGCGTGACGGAGAGCCGAGGTTCAAAACTCGATGCGGGTCTCGGCGGGGAGCACCAGGATCGAGCTGCGGGCGCTGTTCAACTCGTTGCGGACCGATCCGCCCACGACCACGCGGCCTTTCGGGGCGCCGGCTTGTGATCCGACCACGATCAGATCGACCGGTCCCGCGCTCGCATCCGCCACGGTCGCGCCGAGCTTCGCGGCCAGCGCCGCCGCGGTCGCCCGCGCGTCGTCGTTGACCGGGCCGGCGAACGGAACCGCGACGGTCCCAATCGCGCCCCCCGGGTTGGCCCGCAGCCCGGCGGCCGCGACGGCGACAGCGACGGATCCACCGTCGAGCAGTCGCTGCGCTGAGGTCCCCGGCTCTGCGCGCCCCAGGGGTGTCCGGTAGTCGGAGCCAAACACGATGATCGAGGCGTGTTCCCGCTGCGCGAGCTCGTCGAGCGCCTCCCCGGTGGAAGCGCCGACGACGACGTGACGCGCGACGGGACCATCCAGCAGAGCGGCCCCTCGTTCCAGGCGTTGCTCAGCGTCGTGCTGGGCTACCTGCTCACGCCGCGGGTCGAACTCTCTGGAGTGACGCACGTACGCCAGCGCGACGGAGGATCCGGTCTGAGCGAGGAGCTTTCCGAGTGCGAGGGCGTCGTCGTCGTTCTGGGTGCCGTCGTAGGAGATGATGAGATCAGCTGTCATGTCGGAGATCCTCGGGATTTGATTGGCGATGACGGCCTAAAGTTCCCGGCCGGCGTCCCGGGGTAGCCTCGGCGAGGAAGCTACGCATCCGCGGCTGCTACTGCAACTCCACTTCGCCCTCCGCCGAGCCCCTTTTGCTCCGGGTCGACGAGGAGGCAGCCGCTCACCCCTCGAGTTCATCTTTGGCCCGGTGGCCAAAGACATGCGTCCCAGGGGGTTGCAGAATTGGCCTCATGCAGTGGAGCGTTTTGGCGGATGGGTTCCGCTACGTGCGGCGTGCTGTCTGATGCGGCGTGCTGTCTGATGCGCCGCGATGCCAGCCCACGGCGTTTGAAGTCGCGCGCGCCGGTGAAGCTCCAGCGCCGCCCGGCGTGCGCCAGCGAGGATTGGGTCTCGCAACTGCCCCAGCTGATCGATGCTCTGTGCGAGGACTGGCACCTGTCACTCGACGATGAGATGATGGCCGCAGGCGCGTGGGGAGTGGTGGCGTGGTGTCATACCGAGAGCGGCCTCGAGGCGGCTCTGAAGCTGTGCGCCGACGAGCAGCGCCTGTCCGCCGAGACGAACGCGATGCTCGCGTGGGGCGGCCATCATGCGGTCCGGGTACTCGCTCACCGACCAGGCGCGCTGCTTCTGGAACGCGCCCGTCCAGGAAGACCGTCACGGCTCGCGCCCGCGCGGTTAGCGCTGCTCCTGGACGCGCTTCACCGGCCCACGAGCGCCGGCTGGCGAGGACTCGGAGACTGGCGTATGAGCATCAAAGCCGCCGTCTCGCAAGTACCTTCCTTGCAAACGCTCGGACGGGAACTGCTCAAACAAGGAGAGGGCCGACCGGTTGTGGCGCTGCACGGCGATTTACAGCCGGCCAACATCCTTGAGCACCGCGGCGCGATCGCGGTGATCGACCCAGTCGGGATCTCCGGACCTCGGGAACTCGATGTCGCGAACGCCGGCCTTCGCAACGATTGGGGCGAGGAGCTTGCGGCGCGCATCAGACGGCTCGCGAAGTTGACCGGCACGGACCCGGCGTTTGCGCTCGGGTTCGGGCAGCTCAGCGCCATGTACGCCGCCCTTGCGCCGAGACATTGACCTGCGTTTGGATCGCAAACAGCACTGGTAGGGGCGTTCTTGCAGTTCGGCTCGTCGTCAGGCCAGCTTTCCCAAAGGCTGTTGATCAGCGCTGCCAGAGTCCGTGTTCCAGGTTGCCCTGGATCACGATGGCAAAGGTGCCGTGGGCGCCTTGGCGGGTTGGGGGATAGGCGATCGTCGCGCCGGCCTTCTCGGCCTCTTTCACTGCCTGTTGGATGTCGTCGACCGCCAGGTACGTCCGCATGATCGGCTGTTCATGCGCCGCCAGCGGCTCCCGAATGCCGACCAGGGCACCGTCCCCTTGGGCCGCAACCCGTGCCTGCCCGAGATCAGGGTCCGGGGGGCCGAAGGAGAGGCCATGCGCGCGCTCGTAAAGCCCTGTGAGGGCTTCGACGTCGCTGCTGACGATCTCCAGGTAGCGAATGGTCATCTCGGAACTCCTTTCGATGCGTCGGCTCCATCGATGAGACCATATCCAGCGGGTCGCCATCAGCCCATCAGACCATCAGCCCATCAGTTCACGCGGACGGCGAAGCGGCACCGCCTGAGCTTCGAGCTTCCCGCATGCAGACCGGCTCGCGTGTCGGTCGGGTCAGCCGCCGACGCGATAGCGCACGTGTGTTGCGCGTGGGGAATGGATGATCTCGAGCGGTTCGAAGCCGGGGTCTTCCACCCCGTCGAACAACCGCTCGCCGGTACCGAGCAGGACTGGAGCGATGTCGAGCATCAGCTCGTCGATCACGCCCGCGGCGAGCGCCTGGCGGACGGTGGAGGCGCCGCCGGCTATGTCGACCCCAAGCCCGTCGGCCGCTGCCGTCGCGCGCTCGAACGCGGCGTCGAACCCTTCGGTTACGAAATGGAACGTCGTCCCGCCGTGCATCTCGATTGGCTCGTGCGGATAGTGGGTGAGGACGAACACCGGCGCGTGATATGGCGGCTCGTCTCCCCACCATCCCCGCCACTCGTCATCCCAGCCGCCCCGGATAGGGCCGAACATGTTGCGGCCCATGACATACGCACCGCGGCGCCTCATTAGCTGATCCCGGGCGCGGGCGTCAGCTTCGTGGAGCGGCTCATCCAAGTGCCAGTGGTGGAGTTCGAGGCCGCCGATACCCAACGGATTCTCGCGGCTCTGATCAGGGCCCGCGACGAAACCGTCAAGCGATATTGACATATGGCAGGTTGTTGGTGTCATGGGATCTTTAGACCACCGACCCGCTGAGAAATCATCGGTCGCCAACCGGCTCAAAAGGCGCCAGCGCACCTGAGGCACGGCCGGCTGCCGTTCCGGGCGAGCGTAAACCATTACATGTGCGGAGCGCTTCCTCGTTGTGTGTTTGTGTGGCCGCCCGCGCCCGTCTATGCGGGCGCGGGTCGGTCGTGTATGAGGCGTCAGCCGCGGTTGAACGGCGCGGCCAGCGGATTGGTTCCCATGTACATGCCCGAGGGGTTCGGGTACCAGACCCAGAAGTGCAGCGTGATCAGTCGCGGGTGCCAGAAGTTGAAGCTCGCGCCGGTTTGCGGGCTCTTCGTCGCACATTTCGATTGGACGGTCTGGAACACGAGCGTTCCATCGGTGTAGTGGCAGGCAGCGCCGAATACGCCGTAGCTGGCGCCCGGGAGGGGCGGCTTGGCGGGCATCGAGGTGAACACCCATTCGAGCGCTCCGAGCTGCCACTTCTTGCCCACGTGCTCGTAGACCAGGATCGCCGGTCGGCGGACGTTGAATCCGGTCACCTTGGCGTTCATGAAGTGGTAGCCCATGTTGGGAATCATGCGGGTGATGATCCGGTAGCCGTCGGCCTTCGCCCGCGTCAGGTTGGTGGCGTACTTGTTCGTGGCCAGGCGTGCGGCGATCACGTCAGCGGCCATGCGCGATTGGCTCGACGCCGCCGTCGTGGCGGCAGCCGGGTGGTTCTGATTCACCGAGGCCGAGGCGGTGAATCCGACCGTTGTCGCGAGCGCGACGAGCGTCACCGCGGCGATCGTGAGCCCGGCGGCCAGTTTGTGGGTGCGTAGTTTGAACATGTTGTCCTCCTGGTTAGTGGTTGAGGTAGGGAACGTGGAGCTCGTTGACCAGACCGCTGGCCTGCAGGCCGGCGACGAACCCGCCGAGCGCGAAGAAGTCGTTGCCCTCGACGGCAGCGCCGGTGAGTCCTCCACGCCCGTCGGGAAGATCAGGCGACCGCCGCCATGAGTTGGTCCAGGGCGTAAACAGCTCGACGTCGGTCTGCGTCGCGGGTGCTCCATCGGCTGCGCAGCATCCGCCGGCGGCGAGGATCCGGCCATCGCTTAGCGTGGCCACGGCTTCGCCTTCGCGAGCGAGGGGGATCGGTGCCTTGATCTCCCAGCGGTTGGTGCGTGGGTTGTAAACCTCGACGCTTGTCAACGGGTTGCCGAGCGTGTCCGCCCCGCCGATTACGTACAGGAGGCCCGCTGAGAACGTGGCCCTGAGGTTTCCACGAGCTGTGGGCATCGGCGCGGCACTTGTCCACTTGTCGTGTGCCGGGTTGTAGATCTCGAGGCTCGCGACCGCGTCGCCTGCCTCGTCGTATCCGCCGACCGCATAGATGAGCGCACCGGTGGCGGCTGTCGCGATTCCGCTGGTCGCAACCGGCAGAGGCGCGACCGTGCGCCATGCGCCCTTCGCCGGGTTATAGGACTCGACCGTGTCGAGCGCATCGAAATTGGAGTCAGAGCCGCCGATCGCGTAGATCCGACCGTTGACGCTCGCGGCGGCGAGGTCACCGCGGGCGGTCGGCATCGGGGAGAGCGTGGCCCAGCGGTCGGAGGCGGGCCGATAGGACTGCACGACGGCCAGTGTTCGCTCGAACCCGTTGGTGAAACCCCCGAGCGTGTAGATGCGCCCGCCCGCGGTGGTTGTGGCCAGGCCGCCTTCGGGCTGTGGCATCGAGGCGCGCGGCTGCCAGCCCGAGCCCCGATCCCGCGGTGAGGCGATCGCCGGTCCGGCGGTCGCGGCGACCGCGACTGCGACCATGATCGCGGCGGTAACGGCATAGAGCTTCATCGTGATCTCCCTTGTTTTGTGCATTCGTGGCTTCAACCGACGCGCGTCGCTCGGGGATGGCTTCGGCGCGACCGGAGGCCACCGCTGGCCAGCGTCACCCCGGCGCCGATCCCGATCAGGCCCGCCATGGCGCCGGCGCCGATGACAGCGTCGCCCCAGACAAAGCCAGAGTGGTCGGCGACACGCACGACCCGGACCGCCACCCGCTGAGACGCGGTTACTGCCCCGGCGGCCGGCTGGAGCGGAGAGCGAGCCTGGGCGCCGGACGCGGTGATCGCACCGAGCGCGAGCGCTATGGCCAGACCGGTACTGGTGCGGTGGGATAGGGCGGTCATGTCGTCGGCCTTTCGTGTGATCCGATTGGGCTCGCGAGCGGGTCGGTCCGAAAACCTGGCGGGACTCGGCAAACGCACGCCTGGAAGCGGTAAGAGGCCGGCAAATGCGCTCGCCCGGAAGGTTCCGGCGTGCCTCTGGCGGACGGCTGGTAGCGTCCGGCTGGGGTTACCATGGGATCGGGCGTCGAGTTCCGGGTTTTGGGCCCGCTCGAGGTCATCGCGCGGGGAGTGCCGGTCGCGCTGGGCGGAGCGCAGCAGCGCGCGCTGTTGGCGGTGTTGCTGCTGCACCGTCGCGAGGCGATCTCCACCGATCGACTGGTCGAGGAGCTGTGGGGCGCGCGTCCGCCGCCGACGGCGACGAAGACGGTTCAGGTGTACGTCTCGCAGCTGCGCAAAGCGCTCGGCGGTGGGCTGCTGGAGACCCACGGTCGGGCGTACCGGTTGGCCGCCGATCCGGAGCAGGTCGACCTCGATCGCTTCGACGCGCTGGCGGCGAGGGGTCGTCGCGCCCTCGAGAGCGGCGACGCCGACATGGCCGCGCGGCTCCTGCGCGAGGCACTCGAGTTGTGGCGCGGTCCGCCGCTCGCCGACTTCGCCTATGAGTCGTTCGCTCAGGCCGAGATCGCGAAGCTCGAGGAAGCGCGGCTGGCCGCGCTCGAGGACCGGATCGAAGCCGAGCTCGCGATGGCCCGCCACCGCGATCAGGTGGCGGAGCTCGAGTCGCTCGTCGGCGCGAACCCGAACCGTGAGCGCCTGCTGGCGCAGCTGATGCTCGCGCTGTACCGGTGCGGCCGGCAGGCGGACGCGCTCGAGGCGTATCGCCGCGGCCGCCAGGCGCTGAGCGACGAGCTCGGGCTCGAGCCGGGTCCCGAGCTGCGTCGGCTCGAGCAGCGAATCCTCGACCATGACCCCGAGCTCGAGCCGCCACGAGGACAGCGTGCGGTGCCCGGCGTCCCCGGTCAGCCCCAAGCCTCGCGCGGACTGCTGCTGATCATCGTGGGAGCCGCGTTGCTGCTGGTCGCCGCGATCGCCGCGGGAGCCGTCGAGCTCAGCAGCGGCGGCCCGGCCACGATCCGGGTCGCCCCGAACTCGCTGGCCGCGATCGACCCCGGCAGCGACCGCGTCGTTGCCGCGGTCCCGGTCGGCGCTCGACCCGATGGGCTTGCGTCCGGGTTCGGCTCGCTGTGGGTGGCCAACCTCGACGATCGGACGATCTCCCGCGTCGACCCGGCGAGCCTACGAACGGTGCGGACGATCACCGCGGCGGGGGCTCCGACCGGAATCGCCACGAGCGCCGGAGGCGTGTGGGTGGCCTCGTCGAGCCCCAGCGACACCAACGCCGCTTCGACGAGCAGCGTCGTCGTCGGCCGCGTGACGCCCGAATTCGACAGCTTCCACACGCGCGTGCGAATCGGCGACGTGGTCCCGGATGGACCGGGGGCAATCGCCGCCTATGGAAACTCGGTCTGGGTCGCGCCGGCCACCGGTCTACTCACGCGTCTGGACGCGACCACGGGAACGGTCACGCGGCGGCTCGATCCGAACGCCAGCCCGGCCGGGGTGGCGATCGGAGCGGGCGCAGTGTGGCTCACCGACCACGAGGCAGACAACGTGATTCGGGTCGACCCGACGGGGCTGCTGACGGCGATCCCGGTCGGCAGCGCACCGACGGGGATCGCGACCGGTGCGGGTGGCGTGTGGGTGGTCGACTCGCTTGACGACGACGTGGTCCGGATCGACCCGAGCACGCGCTCGGTGACGGCGACGATCCGCGTCGGGCACTCCCCCAACGGGATCGCGGTGGGCGCGGGCTCGGTGTGGGTCGCCAACGGCGGCGACGGCACGGTCACGAGGATCGACCCGGTCACCGACCGGATCCAGGCGACGATCGAGGTCGGCGGGAGCCCGCAGGCGATCACGATCGCGAGCGGGAGGGCGTGGGTGACGGTAGACGCGCAGTCGGTCGAGCCGACCCGGGGCGGACCGGGTGGCGGGACGCTGAGGATCGTGTCCACCGTGGATGTCGACTTCATGGATCCCGCGCTCGCGTACGGACCGCTCTCGTGGCAGCTCCTGCAGGCGACCTGCGCTGGGCTGTTGGGTTACCCGGACATGGCCGGCGCCGCGGGCGCGCAGCTGACGCCCGAGGTGGCGCAATCGCTGCCCGCCCGGTCGGCCGACGGCAAGACCTACACGTTCAAGGTCCGTCCCGGCTATCGGTTCTCGCCGCCGTCTGACGAGCCGGTCACCGCCCAGACGTTCAAGGACTCGATCGAGCGCACGCTGAACCCTGCGATGCACAGCTTCCTGGCTCAGTACCTGTCCGACGTCGTCGGCGCCCGCGCGTACATGGCCGGCAATGCCGGCCACATCGCGGGCGTCGTGGCCGACGGCGACACGCTCACGATCCGGTTGGTCGCCCCGGCCCCCGACTTCCTGTCGCGATTGGCCCTGTCGGCATTCTGCGCAGTCCCGTCGAACACCCCCGTCGATCGGAACGGCGTGGCGGCGGTCCCATCGGCCGGGCCGTACTACGTGAGCTCCTACGCGCCGGGCCACGGGGTCGTGCTGACCCGCAACCCGAACTACCACGGAAGGCGCCCGCACCAGTTCGCGAGGATCGAGCTTTCCGTCGGGATTTCCGCCGAGCGCGAGGTGAGCGAAGTGCAGAGCGGCACGGCCGACTACACCAGTTTCGGACTGAACTCGACCCCGTCGACCACGATCACGGAGCCCGCCTCCTCGCGACTGACCGTCCGCTACGGACCCCGCAGCGCGGCTGCCGCGCGCGGCAGACAGCAGTACTTCGTCAATCCGTCGCTGCAGCTCGACTACTTCGATCTGAACACGCACCGGGGGCCGTTCCGCGACGTGCGCCTGCGTCAAGCGGTCAACTATGCGATCAACCGGCATGAGCTCGCTGCGCTCGGAAGCGGCTATGAGCCGCTGCCCGAGCCGCCGACCGACCACTATCTGCCGCCGGGGATGCCCGGGTTTGGCAACGCTCACGTCTACCCCCTGTCTCCGGACCTGGCGAAGGCGCGTCAGCTGGTTCGCCTCGTCCATCCGGGCGACCGAACTGTCGTGCTCTACACGTGTGACGCGGACCCGTGCCCGGCGCAGGCCCAGATCGTGAAAACCGATCTGGGCGCGATCGGCCTCCGCGTGGAAGTCAAGACGTTCCCGTTCGCCACGCTGGCCTCGCGAGTGGCAACGCCTGGTGAGCCGTTCGACCTCGCGTATCACGGCTGGATCCCCGACTATGACGACCCCGAGGCAATGCTGGACGAGATCCTCGACGAAAGCTCGCTGGGACCCACGCTGAGCGACCCGGTCTACCAGCGACGGCTCGCCGCCGCGGCGCGGCTGACCGGCCCCGAGCGCTACATCAACTACGGTGCGCTCGACCTCGCCCTCGCGCGCAACGCCGCGCCGCTGGCCGCATTCGGCAACATCTCCACCAACGACTTCTTCTCCGCTCGGATCGGCTGCCAGACCTATGGGGTGTATGGGATGGACTTGGCGGCGCTCTGCATCAGACACATCAGCCACTGAAGCCGCAGGCCCACGACCGGTGCTGGTCGAGGGCAGGGCGGCCGCGCGCGTCGCGGTGCCTCCGTCGCATGCCGGGTGCCTCGCACAGATCCGCGGCCCGAACGGCTCCTCCCTGCGCGGACATCCGGCGGCGAGCGAACTGCTCGAGGCGGCCGGCCACCTCGACATGCTGGTGGTGCGCACCGCGCTCGAGGAGGTGGAGTCCGACGACGGCGGGGTACGGGTGAACGTGCCGATCCGTGAGCTCGCCCACCGGGAGGAGTTGTTCCGCACCGCGGTCTTTCGCGTGCGCGAGGGCGCTATCACCAGCTTTGAAACGCTCGGGATGGACTGAGTCCCAGCTCACCTTCGCTTGGCCCAGCACGCAGACGGTCTCCAAGCCAGCCCGACCGTTCGAGCCGCGGGGCTCGTCGAAAGCGCGCCCGGAGAGATTCGAACTCCCGACCTTCGGTTCCGTAGACCGACGCTCTATCCAGCTGAGCTACGGGCGCGTGGCGGCGATTCTAGACGGCATGCCGTGCCTGATGCCCGGGGCCCGCGCGTCGAGCCGATGGGCAGCGGTCGCGCATCGCCAATACCCAGGGTCAGGCGTCGCTCGTGCGCGGCGCGTAGCGGTGGTGGAGCATGAGGGCGTTGCCGTCGGGGTCCTGGAAGAAGGCCATGTGGCAGACGCCGGTATCGAAGGTGTCGCCGCTGAAGCTGACGCCGCGGCTTTCGAGCGTCGCCCGGGCCGCCTCGACATCGGCGACACGAAAGGCCACTGGGTTCGGACTGGTCCGGTGGGTCATTCCCATCTTCTCGGGGTTCATGATGCTGAGGGTGAGGTTTCCGGTCTCGAACTCGGCGAAGCCGCGGTCGGGTCGGTAGGCCGAGCGCGGGAGGCCGAGCGTGTCGGCGTAGAACGCCGACGCCGCCTCGATGTCGTGGGTGGGCAGCGAGACGAAGTCGACTTCGGTGATCAACTGCTCGGCCATGGCGGGGCTCCTGGTATCGGTCTGGCTGACGTCGTGCGGCGACGAAGCGGAGGGGGCGGGATTCGAACCCGCGGTCCGCTTGCACGGACTCTGGTTTTCAAGACCAGCGCATTCGACCACTCTGCCACCCCTCCGGGGCCGGCGCCGTCGATGCTAATGGAGGCGCGGCGCGGATTCCGACTGGCGGCGGGCCAGCCAGGGAGCGCAACGATTAGACTGGCCGGGCCTCGGAGAGGTGGCCGAGTGGCTGAAGGCACTCGCCTGCTAAGCGAGTAAGGGGCTAACGCTCTTTCGCGGGTTCGAATCCCGCCCTCTCCGTTCGAGGAATCGCCTGCATTTGCCTTAGCTTTCGCTCCGGTTGGTGGCTCAGTGCGCTGTCGTCAGCGCGGCGGGCGAGTCCAGATGGCAGCAAAATGGCAGCGGTACGCGCGCGAGAGTCTCCAGATGGGCGTCGATAGCGTGGCGCAATGATGAAAAACCTTGCGAACTCTCGCCTACCTCCGTGCTTCGCAGGATCGCGGGGCGTCCCGTCTTCCGCCCCCCGGCAGCCAGCTCTGAGCCAGCTTCCTCCAGCACGTCGGTTCATGGTCACAACCGACGTGCTGGAGCGTGCAACGCCGCCGCCCGGCGGATGAAAACGCGCCGCCTACGCCCGAATCGGCCACGTGAGACCGGGCAGGCGACGGCCGACCGTTTCGGGCACCCGACCTGATCGCACCGCCCAGCGCGCATAAGCCAGCAGATAGGCGACGGTCATGACGAGCACCGCGGCGACTTCAACCCCTCGGCCGGTCAGGACGCGCGAGTAGGCGAGCAGGGCGATCGGGGCCGCGAGCAGCGCGCTGACGGCCAGGGTGGGCACCACGGCGTCCCGGTATGAACTGAGCGCGAGCGAGAACCGCCGGTGAACCATGACGATCTGGGCGAGCGCCCCCCCGGTCAGAGCGACCGCGGTGCCGGCGAGCACCCCCCAGATCCCGAACAGCGGCGCGAGGGTGGCGGTCATGACCAGGTTCAGGACCGCAGTCCCGGTCGCGGCCCGCGCGGCGATGCCGGGAGCACCGGCCGCGGCGCCGATGACGTAGGAAACGCCCGAGGAAACGTTGGCCACGTAGGCGACCGAGAGGATCGCCAGCACCATCGTCGCGTTCGCCGGCACGTGCGCTAGCCAAGCGTCGAGCAGCAGCGGCGCGATCGCGGCGATGAAGATGAGCGGCGGCAAGCCGATCGAAACGGTGACGGTGACCAGCCGCCGATACCGGCGGCGGACCTGAGCGATGCCGAAACGCGACACGTCGGCCGAAAGCGTCGGGAGCAGCGCCGAGAGCGGATAGACGCCGATCCCCCGGGCGGCCATGGCCACGCGGTTGGCGAGCTCGTAGGCGCCGGCCGCGCTGGGGCCGACCGCCAGCGCGATCACCACCTTGTCGGTCTGGTAGTTGACCAGGTCGGCCCAGCGCACGAGCTGGGTCTTGACGCTGAACCGCAGGAACTCTCCCACCCTCGGCCACGACGGCCAGGCCATCGGGATCGAGCCCTCGGCCCTCAACACCAGCCCGATCACGACCAGCGCCGACAGCGCTGCAGCCCCGGCGTTGGCGTACGCGTACGCGCGAAGGCCGGCTCCGAGGGCGATCGCGACAACGCTGGCCACGAAGCTGAGCACTGCTCCGATTGCCATTCCCAGGTTGGGCGCGACCATACGTCGCATCCCGACCGGATACGCGGCCGCCAAGGCGACCACCAGCGAAGCCAGGAGCACGCTCGCGCTGGACAGCAGCACGGCGCGCATCGTGTCCGGGGTGATGCCGTGCAGCGTGGCGGCCAGTGGCCCGGCACCCAGGATGGCCGCCGGGATCAGCCCCAGGCCCACCACCGCCACCGAGAGGACGCCCACGCCCATGTACTCACCGCAGATCCGCTCATCGTCCTCGTTGGCGGCGATGTACCGGGAGACCGCCTGTCCGGCGCCGAAGTTCAGCAGCGCGGCGTACTGAGCGAGTCCCCCGGTCAGCGCCCAGATTCCGAACTGCCGGATGCCGAGGCCGGCGACGATCACCGGCGCCGACACCAGGCTGAAGAAGTAGCCGAGCAGCAAGGGGGCGGATTGCGCCACGGTGTTGCGGACTAGAGATGAGGTGTTGCCTGAGTCGCTCATGGGTTGGGCCCAGCCCGGATCCATGCGACGGCGCTCAGCGACCAGCCACCACCTGCCCAGGCGTCCCGCATGAATCGTACTGCCCACGCGCCAGGCCTGGACGTCAACCGTCCGCAACATGCGTAGCGTCTTCGCCGCCTGCTCCGCCTCACCGGCGTCGTAACTACGGCCACCCGCTTGTCTACCTGCAAAAGTACATGTTTTCCGGCCGGCTCTTGCCTAAGCGAGTAAGGGGCTAACGCTCTTTCGCGGGTTCGAATCCCGCCCTCTCCGTTACCAGGGGGAAGTCACGCCGGCAAGAGGAGCTCCGGCTCGTCGGGCCGGGGTGAGGCCTCAAGGAACTCCTCGACGGCCGCGGCTTGCAGCGGCTGGGCGAAGAGGAATCCCTGGCCGAGATCGCACCGGTCGAGCTTCAGGCCGTGAAGCTGAGCATGGTTCTCGATGCCTTCCCCCAGCGTTCGTATGCCCAGCGTCCTGGCGAGTTGGATGAAGGTGTGAACGAGGGCGTAGGACGACTCGAGGGATGCGCCGATGCCCGAGATGAACGATCGGTCGATCTTCAGAGCGTCCACGGGGAACTGGCGCAGGTAGGCCAGCGAGCTGTAACCGGTGCCGAAGTCGTCGATCGCGATGCCCACGCCCAGTGCCTTGAGCGCCTGCAGTCGCCGGGCAGCGCCGGCTGGGTCGCGCATCAGCGCGGTTTCGGTGATCTCCAGGGTGAGTGAGCCGGGGGCGAGTCCGCTTCGGCGCAGAGCCTCCTCGACGGTGGCGATGACATCGTCATGCTCGAGTTGGCGGGCCGACACGTTCACCGATACGCCGAGCGAATGCCCGCGTCGCTGCCACACCGCGGCTTGCTCGCAGGCGGTGTCCAACACCCAGCGACCGATCGGAATGATCAGCCCGTTTTCCTCCGCGATCGGGATGAACCTGTCGGGCGAGACGACCGGCTGGCCGGGCCTGCGCCAGCGAATCAGCGCCTCGACGCCGGTCATCGTCTCGCGCTCCAAGTCGAAGATCGGCTGGTAGAGCAGGAAGAATTGGTCTCCCGCCAGAGCAGTGCGCAGGTCGCTCTGCAGCTCGACGAGGTCCTGTGCGGCGGTCTGCATTCTGGATTCGAACACCGTGACGCGATTTTTGCCGGCTCCCTTTGCCTCGTACAGCGCGAGGTCCGCGTCACGGAGCAGCTGCTCCGCCGAGGTCTCGCCGCCGTAGGCGATACCGATGCTGGCCGTGATCGCCACGGACTTGCCGGCAGCTTCGGTGAGCTCGATTGGTTGTTGCAGCACCTCGAGCAGGCGCTCGGCGACGAGCTCCGGGTTCGCCTCGCCGGCTGACTGGTCGACGATCACCGCGAATTCGTCGCCTCCCAGGCGGCCCACCGTGTCGATCTGGCGGACCGCGGCCACCAAGCGTGCGCTCACTACCCGGAGTAGCTCGTCGCCGGCCGCGTGGCCCAGGCTGTCGTTGACCTGTTTGAAGCCGTCGACGTCAAGGTAGAGCGCCGCCCCGGGAGCCTGGTTGCGGCGGGATCTGGCCAGCATCTGCTTGGTCCGATCGAACACCAGGACACGATTGGGTAGCCCGGTGAGGGGGTCGTGCAGCGACTGATAACTCAGCTGGCCCTGGGTGCGCAGGAGGTCACCGTGGGTCAGGAACTGGCGGGTGGACACGAGCACCGCCAGCACCACGGCGGTGATCACGAGGCTGATCTCGGGAAAGAAAGGATCGTGGCGCTGAACGATGATCAGCACCCCGAAGCCAACCGCGGTGGCCACGAACGGTGGCCAGCTGGCGCGCTCACGGGCGGTCTCCGTCGGCAGCTCCGCCGACGCCCTCGGTGTGCCCTGGGCCGCTCCGGCGATAGCCCACATGGCAATGGCGAGAACCCAGAACGAATCGACCGGGTCCCCGCCATGGTAGGTCGAATGGAGCGAGATGTAGCCGTAGATCACGTCGCCGACCACGTAGAGCAGCAGTCCGACGGCGATGAATTGCAGGGCCCGGCGAGCCGAGGGCTCGGCCTCGCGCACGAGCACCGAGGCCAATCCCACCAGCAGCACCATGTCGGCGACCGGATAGGCGATCGAGAACACGCCCTGCAGTGCGCTCTCGCTGCCTTCCACCGCGGTGGGGCCGAGGACCAGGTACAGAACCACGGCCGAGCTGCCGATCGCCACCACCGCGAGGTCGAGGCCGAGGCGGATACGTTCGCTGCGGGTCCGCCGGCCGACGGCGAACCGCAGCAGACCCCAGAGCATGAGGGCGTAGAACGAGAGGAAAAAGACGTCGGCAATAGAGGGAAATGGCTTCTGGTGCAGTGCCTCGTAGATCGTTTGCGTCACCTCGCCGCAGAACAACAAGACCATCGCGCTCGTCACCAACCTCCAGGCGGATCGCGACCTGGGGAGATCGGCGCAGCGTGTGGAGGCGCGCCAGGCCGCCCAACCAGCAGCCGCTACGAACGGATAGAAGAAGACGTCTCCGACGATGGCGCGGTGGCCGGGTGTCCAGCGAAACAGCTGCCAGGCCGCGTAGACCATCAGCAGCGAGCCCATCGCCAACGCCATCCCCAGCCAGCGAGGCCGGCGCGCTACCTTCGTGGCGGCGGTACTGAAGAACCCGCGTGGGGGAGGGGTGCGGGGCATCCGGCCCGCCGCCAGGGCTCCAGTGGACATGCGGTTGTTGTCGACCCTTGGGGGCCGCAGCATGAGTTAGAGCAGCGCGGGTCGGCTAAAGGAGGGTGCTGGGCGCCCGACCGGCCCCGATCGAACCTAGCGGTTCTTCGGCGCGGTGCCGAAGACGTGATCCCAGAACGGCGCGCTCACGCCGTAGCCGCGCTCATGATTCTGGAAGTGGTGGCGCATGTGGAGCTCGCGCAGCCGCTTGCCGAGGGCCGTTTTCGGCCGGTGATGGTGCACGTGGTAGTGCAGCATGTCGTAGAACAGGTATCCGCTGAGGAAGCCCGCTCCGAACGGCAGGAACGCCGGGGTTCCGAGGACCGCGGAGAAGCCCCAGATGAAGAGGACGGCCAGCGGAATGCTGACCGAAGGGGGCATGACCAGCCGCATCGGGTCGTTGGGGTGATCATGGTGGACGCCGTGGATGATCCAGTGCAGCCGGGCTCCGATGCCCTTCTCCGGCTCGAAGTGGAAGACGATCCGGTGCAGCCAGTATTCGGTCAGGGTCCAGAACAGATAGCCGCCGAGCAGCCAGGCGAGCGTCGCCCAGCCGGCGCCGCGGACCAGGCCTTCGACGACGAGGAACACGATCGTCGGGCCGAACAGAATTGGCGGGACGGCCGGGTGGACCCGGGAAAGCTTGTCGAGCAGGTCTGAATCGAACATGCGGGGCGACGCGCGCAGCACATCGGTGCGCTTGAGGCCCTCGAGCTGATCCATCTCAGGCGTCTGCATGGCTTAAAGGATAGCCGCAGGCGGCTTCAGCGCCGGCGAGAATTCGCCGGCGCGATTCTCGGGGCACCGCCCGATCCTCGATTTGTGGGTCAGGCGGCCTCGGCCGCGGGTTCGGCCGGCATCGCGATCACGATGTGGTTGACGGCCACGGCGAGGAACGGGCTATTCGTGATCGGGCCTTCGGCCTCGATCGGCCCCATGGTCACGTCGGTCAGGGCCAGGAATGCCCGTCCATCGGCGTTCAGATAGTCGGTCAGCCGGCTTCGGTAGCCGTCCCTGGGCATGCTCAACAGGCCGGTGATCCGGTAGCGGTCGGTCTCGACCACGATCCGCTCGTCGCGATGCTCCATCACCTCGACCATATCGGCATATCGAGCGCCGGCCATAACCCAGTGGACCGATATCGAGGCAGCCCGCACAAATCGAGGCGGCGGACGGTGAGTGCGATCCTATGCGGGATGTCCGGGGCCGCTCAGCCGCGGTGGTGGAACGTCCGCCCTGCCCAGAACCGCAAGCCGGCGACGTACCGCTGTCCGTTCTGTGACCGCCGCCTGCCGGCGCTGAGTGAGCACATGCTGATCGTCCCGGAGGGCGACTCCAGCCGCCGGCGTCACGCGCACAGCGCTTGTGTGATGAAGGCCCGGCGCGCCGGCCGGCTCCCGACCCGGGATGAGTGGCAGCGCACCCAACCGCGCCCGCCGAGCCTGCTGGCGCGCATCGTCGCCCGCTGGAAGCAACGAGACGAATAGTGTTCGCAACGCAATGGCCGGCCAGCTGAGACTCGGACTCAACCTCGGCTACTGGTCCGGCGGACCCCCGCCGGGCGCAGCGGAGGCCGTGGCCGAGGCCGAGCGGCTCGGATTCGACTCGCTCTGGACGGCCGAGGCCTACGGTTCTGACGCGCTGACGCCGCTGGCCTGGTGGGGAGGGGCAACCCAGCGTCTGAAGCTCGGCACCTCGATCGTGCAGATATCGGCGCGGACGCCGGCTGCCACGGCGATGGCGGCGATGACCCTGGACCACTTGTCTCAGGGCAGGTTCATCCTCGGCCTGGGCGTCTCAGGGCCGCAGGTGGTGGAGGGGTGGTACGGACAGCCGTTCGGCAAGCCGCTGGCCCGGACGCGAGAGTACGTCCGGATCCTGCGGGACATCTGGGCGCGCGAAGGCCCGGTCAGCAACGAGGGTCCGCACTACCCGTTGCCGATCGCCGGCGGCACCGGACTCGGCAAGCCGCTGAAGGCGAGCATCCACCCGCTGCGCACCGACATCCCGATCTATCTGGCCGCGGAGGGGCCGAAGAACATCGCGCTGGCCGGCGAGCTGTGCGACGGGTGGCTGCCGCTGTTCTACTCCCCCTACCACGACGGGTTCTACCGCGATGCGCTGACCGAGGGTCTCGGCCGCCCCGGCGCTCGGCGGAGCGCGGACGAGTTCGAGGTGGCGGCGACTGTCCCCCTGATCGTCACCGAGGACACAGAGGCGGTCGCCGACATGCTGCGCCCAATGTACGCCCTGTATTTCGGCGGGATGGGTTCGCAGAGCGCGAACTTCCACGCCGACGTGGCCATCCGGATGGGCTACGAGGCCGAGGTGGCCAAGATCCAGGAGCTCTACCTCGCGGGGCACAAGGCTGAGGCGGCGGCAACCGTCCCGACCGCGCTGGTCGAGCAGCTGGCCCTGATCGGGCCGCGCGAGAAGGTCCGCGACGAGCTCGCGGCGTGGCGCGAGTCGGTCGTGACCACGCTGCTGGTGGCCGGCGACGCGGCGATGTTGCGCACCGCCGCCGAGCTGGTCCTCGGCTAGAGCGCCAAGACCGGTCCTAGGCTTGAGCGCTAAGGCCTCGGCCCCGCCCGACGGCTGCGCCGCCGGTCGGCCTCGAGGATCCGATCGGCCTTCAGCCCGAGGCTGAGGCGCTCCCGGCCGTCGGACTCGTAGGGCGAGAGGCCCGAGACCTCGAGCACGCGGGTCAGCCGGTAGCCGACCGTATGCCGGTGCAGCTGCATCGCCTCCGCCGTCTCGGTGGTGGAACCGTGGTGGGCCAGGAAAGCTCGGAGCGTCGCCAGCAGATCGGTGTCGTGCTCGGCGTCGTACCTCTCCAAGGCGGAGATCGTGGTCGCGCGGAGGGACTCGAGCTCGGCCGGGTCGCGTATCAGCACCCCGATCAACAAGCGGTAGATCTCCTCCTGGGTGGACAGCATCGCGTCGGGCTCGGTCGCCAGTCCGAGCATCACCTCGGCCTCGCGGATCGCGTCGTGGAGGGCCGCGGGATCGTGTCGTGGGACCGAAGTCGCGACCAGCATGCCGCGCCGCTCGAGCTCATCGCGCAGCCAGCCAACGTCGTGTCCCGAAGCGGAGACCGGCATGAGACCGAGCACGCGCCCCTCCGCGACCTCGGCCAGCAGCACGGGCGAATCCTCGGGAAGCTCGTGCACGCCATTGCCCGCGGCCGTCCACTCGGCGCAGATGGCCACCGCCCCCGAGCCGAGATCGCAGCCCAGACGCTGCGCCTCATTGACCAACGTGGCGGCGTCGTCGGGCGGCGCCAGGGCCAGGGCCCGCAGAAGCGCGCGCCGGGCGGCGACCAGGTCGCCATCCTGCGTCTCCCGGATCAAAGCGGTTACCGCGGCCGCCGCGGCGGCGGCCTCGAGCCAGGCGCGCCGCTCTGCAGGAGCGGTGCAGGTACCCAATGCGGCCACCATGCCCACGACTTCGTTCCCGATGCGGATCGGAACGGATTCTGAGACCGAAGCCGGCTCAGCCGCTTGCTGGCCGGCCATGACCGCGACGGCATGCTCAGCGAGCTGGCGGATCACGCTGGACTCGACAGCGCCATGAGGCCAGAGCACTGGAGCTCCGAGCGCGGGAAGGGCGATCGCGACCGGACACCCGATCCCGGCCGATGCCGAGGCGGCGACGCTCTGGACGTTGTCGCCCGCCACGGCCCCGGAGACGATCGTCAACGGGGTGGCTCGGGGGGCGGCCGAAGCCGCCCCCCGCGCGTTGCCTGGAACTGCGCTGCCCTCAAACGGCCGAGCAGATCGCATCGTGGCTATTCCTGCAGGCAGGGTCTCCCACGAGCGAGATCAGGCCACCGACGGCGCGGACTCCTTTCCGAGGCCGGGCAGCCCGCCCGGGTAGCCCAGTGACGGGACGTCCGAGGGATAGACCTCGTGACCGTGCTCGGCGACATCCCCGATCTCCATGTTCTCCTGCGACATGCGCAAGGGGATGAAGAGACCGACCAGCTTGAGCAGGATGAATGTCCCCACTGCGGAGAAGGCAATCACCCAGATGCCGGCCAACGCCTGCCACTTGATCAGTGTCCAGTTGCCGTGGATCACGCCCGGCGGTGTGTTGAACCCAGGAGTCTTGCCGTTGGCCGAGGGGAAGTAGATCGCCATGTTGGGATCGGCGAACACACCGGTGAGCAGGCCGCCGGTCAGGCCGGCAAAACCGTGCGTATAGATCACCCCCAGCGTGTCGTCGACGTTCCTGAATGGTCGCAATCGGCTCACGTAGTTGAGCGCGAAGTAGACCAAGGTCGACGCGATCACGGCTATGGCCATCGCTCCCCAGCCGTTCACATAACCCGCGGCCGGTGTGATCGCCACCAGGCCGGTGATCATGCCGTTGACTCCGGAGATCAGACCCGGCTTGCGGCCGGTGATGTAGTCCCACGCGACCCAGACCAGGAACGCGACGGCCGTGCACAGGTTTGTGTTCAGGACCGCCGCCGAGGCCGAAGGACCGGCGAAATACGGATCTCCACCGTTGAACCCGTTCCAGCCGAGCCACAGCAAGCCCGCACCGACGGCGACCATGGCCACGTTGTTCGGTGCATCGATCTCGCGGTCTCGCTGCAACCGTGGTCCGATCACCGCCGCGGCGACGAAGCCGGAGACACCGGCCGATAGGTGGATGACGTAACCGCCGGAATAGTCGATCGCGCCCTTGTGCGCGAACCAACCGCCGCCCCAGATCAGGAAGGCGTTGACGGTGTAGATCAACGAGGACCAGAGCGCGACGAATGGCACCCATGCCTTGAAGTTGATTCGTCCGAGCACCGAACCCAGCATCAGGAGCGGGGTGATCCCGGCGAACACGAACTGGAAGTACGCGAGCGACGACATTGGGAATCGGAAGGTCGGAATCCCGCCGTCGGCCAGCGGGATGCTGGCTTGGCCTTGTTCCTGCGCGTGCCCGAGGATGTCTCCGGGTACACCGATGAATGTCGAGAAGAAGCCTTGGCCTGAGCCGATCGGATGGCCGAACGCCATCTTGAACGCCCACAGGACCCAGACGAGCAAGACGATTGCAAACGCTGCGAACGCCAGCATCATGCTGTTCACAGACCAGCGCTTTTGCATCACGCCTCCGTACAGAACGACCAGCCCGGGCACGCTCATCAGACCGACGAGCGTGGCGGCGGTCATCTGCCAGGCGTTGTCACCCGCGCTGAGCCAGGTTGGGTATGGGAGCACTACGGTTCTCCTTGGTCCGGAGGGTCGGATAGACCGACCACTCGGTCGGCGGCAGGGCACTATTTGGCCCAGAGTTCCGGCTGTAGATTGCTATCCGGGCGGCTGGTGACCTATGGCCCGCCGTCCAGCAAACAAAATGGGCTCCTGGACATTGGGATAAACGCCCGCCAGGAGCAGCCAAAAACCGGTCGGACGAGCTAAAGCTGGACCGGAACGTCACGCGGAAGGATCAGCACCGAGCTCCGGGCGGAGTTCAGCGCCGACCGGGTCGAGCCGCCGATGGCGATCCGGCCGGAGGGCGCGCCGGGCTGCGAGCTGACCACGATCACGTCGAGGTCGCCGGCGTTCAGCGCCACGAGCTTGGCGCTCAACTTCTCCGTCAGCCCCTCGGCGGTCCGCGTCGCGGCAGGGTCCGGATCCGGCCCCAAGACCGCGATCGCCTCGATCGTCTTGTCGGCTTGGGTTCGTAATCCGGCGGCGGCCACCGCGATCGGCACCTGACCACCTTCGACCAAGCTCTGCGCGGTCTCCCCGGGCTCGGAACGCCCAGGCGAAGTCCGGTAGTCCGAGCCGAACACGATCACCGAGGCTCGCTCGGCGCCGGCCAGCCGCTCGAGCCCCTGGCTCGTGGACCCGCTGACGATGACGTGCTGAGCGATGGTCGGATCGCCGAGCATCGCCGCTCCCTGCTCCAGGCGGCGCTCGGCGTCGTGCTGGGCGAGTTCCTCGCGAGCCGGGTCGAACTCTCGTGAATGGCGCACGTAGGCCAGCGCCATGGAAGCGCCTGAGGCCCCCAGCATCCTGCCAAGGGCGATCGCGTCGTCGTCGTTAGAGGTGCCGTCGTAAGAGATGATGATGGCGGCGCCCATGCGGCGTGCATGCTGCGGCAGCGGCGGGCCCCGGGCATTGGCCCTGAGTCCAGGAATCGCCCCTCTTGCCTATCCACGCGGCGCTGCGGCGCCGTCACCCGGCGGGTCGTGACGGGTTCGCCGTGTGCCACGATCGCGGCCGGAGCCCATATTGCGACTAGCTGCTGCCCTCAAGATCGTCCTCATTGCCGGGGCCGCGTTTCACATCCGCCACCACTTTCATGGTCCGGCGATCGACTACGTAGGGCTGGCGGTGGCCGCCGCCGCCAGCTGGGCCGGGGTGCCAGGACCGGGCGAGCCGGTGCTGATCGCGGCGGGGGTGGTCGCGGCCCGGCACCGACTCGATATCTCCTCGGTGCTGGTCACCGCCTGGGTCGGGGCTACGGTCGGGGGCGTGGTCGGCTGGCTCGCCGGGATGAAGGCGGGACGTGCGGTGCTGACGCGTAGCGGGCCGCTGCTGCGCTTCCGGCGTGCCGCGCTCAGCCGTGGCGATCAGGTGTTCACGCGCGCGCCCGTGGTGGCGGTGTTTCTGGCGCCGTCCTGGATGGCCGGCATTCATCGGGCCCGGACCCGGGTGTTCCTGCCCACGACGGTGGTCGGAGCGGCGGTGTGGGCGGGTGGAATCGGCCTCGGCGCGTACTACGTCGGTCCGGCGGTTATCGACGTGGTCAACGACGCCGGCCTGGTGCTGGGGATCTGCCTCGTCCTGCTGATCACGGTGATCATCGGGTGGGAGGCGCTGCGGCGCCGGCGCCGGTGGAGCTCGCCGGGCTGAGCGCCCGCTTCGACCGCTCGGGCTAGAGCCCGGTGGCCGACCAGTCGACGGTCTGGAACGGGACCTGTGGCTGGCCGAGGTTGAGCTGGATGATCGCGTGGGGGTTGAGCGGGATGTCGCGGGGGCTCTTGGTCCAGGGCTTGCCGTTGACGAGCGCCGTCACCTTTCCGGTCTGGGCGCCGACCTGGCCGGCCGTGAGCGGCTGGTGCCACTCGTCGAAGAAGTTCCCCAGCGTGTAGATCCTTTGCGTCGGCGATTCGACGTGGATCACGCCATCCGGGGCGTGCGTATGGAGCCAGTAGATGCACTGGCCGCCGGCGGCGACCGGGCCCTGCTGGCTCTGCTCGGTCACCGATCCGGGGATCCCGATGCCGCCCGGAAGGGCGCGCGGGGAGCCGTTGACGAACACGGCCAGGTGGGAGTGGATGTGGTAGGCGAGCTGCTCGGTCGCGCCGCACTTGATCCCGTCGATGTCGCCGGTCTGCGTGGTGCTCGCCGGGGCGATGTCGGCGCCCGACTCGATCGGGACGTTCTCGAAGCCTTCCTGCACGGCCGGGGTCGTTGTGGCGCCCGCGGTCGAGGTGCTGCTCGCGGCGGGTTTGGACGCCTGGCTCGAGGTACTGCTCGAGGAGCTGCTGCCGCAGCCGGCCAGCACGATCGCGACGAACACGGCTACGAGGGGGGCGAAACGCTTCGGCATACCGGGTCCCAACCGTAGCGGGGAACGGGATTCAGCGGCCCCGCACCGCCGGATCTCGGAGATGCAAAACGAGCGAGCGGAGGAAGAGCTTGTCGTCGGATTCCGGCAGCCAGCCCATCGCGGCGTCGAACTCGGCCAGCGCGGCCCCGGCCAGACCGTCAGCGAACGCGCACGCGTAGTCGATCGAGCCGTGCGCCTGCATCAGGGCGACCACCCGGTCGACGCGGTCAGGCTCGGCGGGCGAGCCGCCGAGCTCACTGAGGGGACCGACCAGCCGGTCGAGCTCGGTGCGCAGCTCAGCGGATATGACGCCGCGCAGGTGGATCAGCAGCAGCGTCGGCTTGCCCTCGATGATGTCGCCGCCGAAATCCTTGCCGCCGAGCTCGTCTCGGTCGGTCACGTTCTCGATGTCGTCGCGGATCTGCAGCACGGCGCCGAGGAAGAAACCGAACCGCGCGATCGCGTCGAGGTCGGCCTCGCCCCGGGATCCGATCAGCGCCCCGACCCGGCAGGGGTGGATCGCCGAGTACCAGCAGGTCTTGTCCAGCACCACGCGCAGATAGTCGTCGGTACCCAGCTCTCCGGGCGGTCGCTCGCGCGCCGCGAGCTCCGCGGCCTGACCCTCGATCGTGCGCCGGGTCATGTGCTGGAGCTCGGCCAGCACGTCGAGCGCGAGCCCGCCACCCAGGCGGTCGGCGCTGGCCAGCAGGGGTTCGAGCGCCAGCCAGGCCAGCGCATCGCCGGCGGTGAGGGCCAGGGGGAGGCCATGGCGCACATGCAGCGCGGGAGCGCCGCGCCGGCGACCGGCGCCGTCGCAGATGTCATCGTGGACCAGGAACGCGCTGTGGAGCAGCTCGATCGCGGTGGCCGCCCCGATCGCGTCCTCGCTGCTTCCGCCGTGGGCGCGGCAGGCCGCCAGGCACAGCGCCGGCCTGATCGCCTTGCTGGCGCGGCGCGGGTACTCGGTCACGGTCTCGTAGAACTCGGCCAGCCGCGGGTCTCGCGGGATCAACTCGAGCAGCGTCTGCAGCGTCAGCGCCCGGGTCTCCGTGAGGACCCGGTCGACGACCGCCGCCGCCCCCTGACCGGGCGCGGCGATCACGACTCCCCGAGGTCCGCGACCTCAGCATCCGAATCCGCCGGGACGGCGATCGGCTGAGGGGGCGCCGTGACCGTCAGCTCGAGCACCGCACTGCCATCGCCGGGGATCGCCACCACGACTCCGCGGCTCACGCCCGGCTGCGCGTCTTTCGGGACCTCCACGGAGACCTCCACCGGCTCGCCCTTCCGGAGCCCGATCTGGGGGATCGAGGCGGGCGCGAATGTCACCGCCTCGTCGGCGCCGTGGAGGCTGCCGCCGATCAGGCCGGTCGCACTCAACCGGACGTCGGTCAGCACGACTGGGCCCGTGTTCCAGACCGTGAACGTCGTCTTCGCGGTCTCGCCCGGCGCGGCGCACAGCGCCAGCGTCTGGAGGCGCTGCTCGGCGCCAACCAACCCGTGGGTCTGTTCGCCGATCGCCTCGCCGATGTCCTCCACCAGGGTCCCGGCCACCCCGAGCGCCTCGGTCACCAGTCCGGCCAGGTCCTGCGCGAGCCCGGCGCGATGCGCGGCGCCGGTCCTGACCAGCCTCGCCGGCGGCGTGCCGCAGCCAGGCTCGAACCTCGCGGCCGGGCGAGTCGCGCGCACCGCCCGGGCCCGGACCGGGGCGCCGGCATTCAGCCGCAGGCTCTCCCGCAGCCCTTCGATCACGTGCTCCAGCGACTGATAGCCGCTGGCCACGGCGTCGGTCACGGCATCGAGCAGTGGCTCGATCGGCCGGGGGGACTGAGGTTCGCCCTGCGTCGACATCTCGTTCTCCTCGCTCAAGGGCCGCTGCCCGCGATGATCGTGGTTTGCTCGCCGGCCGCGCCGACCGATCGCAAGATTCCGTTCGCCGCCAGGATGCCCGAGATCGTGGCCGCCTCGACGCAACCGGCGTCCAGCTGGCAGGCGGTCCAGTCGCCGGCCACGTACAGATTGGGGAACCCGGTGTCGTCAGGGGGAACGCGGGTAGCACTCGAGCCCGGCACCGACAGTACGTAGCGCTCCGACGGCTCGACGTTCGCCCGCAGGAACTGAGCGTCGAGCCGGGCCGAGCCGGTCGCTCCCGAGGGATCGACCAGGAGATCCCAGAGCAGCTCGCGCGAGATGGGATCAGTGGCGGTTGGCCACAGCCTGGCCAGGTCCCGTTTGAGGAACTGGAGGGCCTGGGCATGCACGAGCGCGTTGCGCTCGGCGAGCCACGTGTCGGCCTGGCCACGCGGCGGGGGAGGGGTGGGCGAATCGGCCAGCACGTTGCAGAAGTAGGCCACCGTCTGCGATCCGCTGACGCCTTCCTGGGAGACCAGCTGGTACATGTCGGACCACGTGTCGAACGGCTCGAAGAAGCCGCCCACCACGATCCCATCCGGGAAGTCGCCGAGCGCCGACGCGGGCTGCTTCAACCACAGCTGGACCGCCTGCGTGGCAACGGTCTCGATCGACTGCACCGCCGCCTGCCAGCGAGGCTCCTGGGCCGGCAGGTCCGGCGCGATCAGGGGCACGCAGGCGATCGGCAGCCCGAACACGACGAGCTCGAAACCGTCGCCGGGCGCGCCCCGGTTCAGCACCTTTGTCGTGACGTAGGTTCTCTGCGGGTTGGCGAACCAGGATTCGTAGACCGCCGCCGGGATCAGCGGGGCCAGTGAGGTGCCGCCGGTGGTCAGGACGTTGTCCGGGTTGTTCGGCCACACGGCCGGCTCGGAGACCCCGGCGCTCTTCGAGAGCGAGCCGGCCCGGAGGTAGCTCTCCGGGGTGACAGTCGCCGACACATTGGCCTGCAGGTCGATCACGATCTGGTCGACCTGCCCGCCGGCCACCCTCACCTCCTCGACCCGGTTGAAGAACTCGACTCCCACCTTCCGCTTGATCAGCAACTCGTACAGCGGGGCGAATACGACGTCGCCCATGCCCGAGTTCATCTTCCACATCAGCGCGCCCCGGTAGGTGAAGAAGGTCCTGAGCAGGCCGCGCAAGGCGGTGCCGGCCTCGGCGGCCGGACGCTGGGGGTCGCCACCGCGATAGGCGAACGCGAGGTCATAGACAACCGTGCGGACCAGCGCCGACTGAACGGTCTCCTCACTCGCGCCGTGGCCGAGCAGCCACTCGCAGAAGTCGATCCCGTTGACCACGTCGAAGTCCTCGGTGACGATCACGTCGTCCTCGATCAGTCCGCGGACGATCGCGATCATCAGATCGACGACGTACCAGGCGCGGCGCACGGCGTCGTTGGCTCGCACGAACTGGGCGTAGCGGCCGGTGAGCCAGTCCAGCGCCACTTGCAGCGCCCGCGCCGCCAGGTCGATGATCTCCAGCACGATGCCCTGCTCGAGCGTCTCCGCCGCGAGCGCGTCGAACATCTCGGCGGCGGCGTTGAGGATCGCCTGCGGGCCTGCGCCGAGCGAGCCCCAGAGCTTCAGGACGGCGGCGTCGAGGTCCGCGGGCGGCGGCGATGGAGGGGGCGGGCCGGGGGTGATGGTCACCCCGGGCGGGGAATCGAACAACGACATCGCCAGGTCCGCCGCGAGCTGAAGGCACCGGCCCGCGTAGAAGGCGACCGACCAGTCGTCCGGCCGCTGTCCCGGTGGCCGCGGGTCTGGCTGGATCCAGGGACGGTCATCGGTGAACTCGAAGAAGTCCGCGGTCCAGAGCTTCCAGTCACAGCCATCGAAATCGGTCAACGTGATGCGGTCGCAGGCCGAGAAGCTGTCCTGCACGTTCTTGAAAGCCAGCGGCCAGCGCGGGCACCCGTTCTGCGCGAGCCGGTCGAGCTCCTGGTGGCACTCGTCCAGCATCCGGAACGCGTTCTCGTAGAAGCCGAACCAGATGTGCAGGCCGTGCTCCTCGATTCGCATCTCCTCGCCCCGGCCACTCGCGCCCTTGCCGCCGAGGCGCCATCCCTGCTGGTAGAGGGTGATCGATTCAAACCGGGTCTCCCAGCCGGGCTTCGAGAGCTGGATCGCCGCGGTTACGGACCCGACGCCGCCGCCGAGAATGGCGATACGAGGAAGTCCGGTCATTCAGGCTCCGATCCTCAAGTCGGCGCTCGCCAGATCTCGACGCCGAGTCCGATCTCGAACGCGAGCTCGGCCCGAAAGGCGCTGGTCGGTTTGATCGGGGTGTTCGGCGCGATGCCGAGCTGCGCGGCGATCGGATCGCTGGCCCAGCTCTGGACGGTCACGCTGAAAAACGACGGGTCGAGCTGCTGGTAGCCGACCGGGGCCAGGTGGAAGGTGATCGGCGCCTCGACCACCGCCTGGTAGCACGCCTTGGTCGGGCAGGTGATGTCGCGGAACTGCTTGAGGAAGACCAGGGTCGTGTTGTGGACCAGGTCGTAGATCAACGACCCCGAGTCGTCCATCGTCTTCAGCGCCTTGAGCGTATTGACGAAGCCCTTGATCCAGGGCGTCGGGGACTGGGTGGTGGCCGGCGGCAACGAGCCCGACGCGGTGATCGTCGCCGAGGGCGCCGCGCCAGGGCCCGATGGGATGCCCGGATTGACCGAGATCCCTCCGGGCAGCAGCGACCCGAATACGCCGACCGCGCCGAGCGGCGATGGGGGTGCCGCCATCACCGCCGCGCCGGCCGTGCGGGTGACCGAGAACATCTTGCAGATGCGCGCCCCCGAGGTCGGGCCGAACGGATCGATGGCCACGCCGGAGACGGTGGTGGTCCCACCGACATCGCCGAGCCGCGTCGGATAATCGGCGTCGAAGTAACCGAGTTGCTTGGGATACCCGAAGATCTCCCGGCCGGTCGACACCGTCTGCTGGGAGTCGGTGAAGATGTAGGGCAGGTACCAGACCAGCCGGCCCTTGGCATTCATGTCGGCGGCCAGGCACCAGACCGACACCTCGCTCTCGCCGATGTAGCCACGCTCCTTGTCGACCGGGTCAGTGGAGGCCTCTTGGCTGATCTTCCCGAAGGTGACGATCACGTTCGGATTGGCGCAGCGGTAGTCGACGATATTTCCCGAGGGCAGATTGAGGTCGTGGGTCAGCATCGCGTCGATCGCCGCGCCGCTGGCCGGGATCACGAAGCCGTACAGCTCGACGTCGGTGGCGCGAGCCGGCGGCCGCCAGACCTGCTCGCTCTCGCGATCGACGTAATCGGGCAGGTTGCTGATCGTCAACTTCGCACCTCCTCCTCGGGGGCCAGCCGTCCGAGCAAGCCGATCGCGTGCTGCTGCTCCGCCAGGGTCCGAGCGGCGTCGAGATCGGCGTGCACGCTCTCCGCCGAGTCACCGAGGGCGCGCCGCGCGGCGCCGCGCACCCGCAGCAACTCGACGTCCCAGAACCGCTCGCCGTTGCCGGCGCTCTCACGGAGGATCCGGTCGATCTCCCGGATCGCTCCTTCGGCATCGCCGGTGGCAAGCTGAGCCTCGGCGAGCCGACCCGCGAAGTACGGCGTCATCAGCACGGGGTGCAGCTGGCGACCGGTCGGATCCTGTCCCGCCGTCCGCCACGCGGCCACGACGGCGCCGAGGGTCGGCAGACCCTCCTCGTAGCGTCCCTGGCTGCACAGCGCGATGCTGCGGTGCATCACTGCGGCGGCCACCCAGGTCTGGTAGCCGCGTTCGGTGGCGATCGCGATCGTCTGGTCGGCCAGCTCGATCGCCGCCGGCGAATCGCCGTCCAGCTCGGCCCGCCAGGACAGCAGGCATCCGACGAAGCACTGGGTCAGGCCGGTGCGCCGCCCGGTCGGGTCGAGCCCGTGTAACTGCTCGAGCGCGTCCGCGGCACGCTCGCGGCTGGCGGCGCTGTCACCCAGGAGCCACTGCGCGACCGCGCGCGAGGCGATGCCGACCACGACCGGATCGTGCGGGAACACCTCGGGCGGCTTGACCCCGCGCAGCCGCGTGGTCCACTCGAGTTCGGCGTCGGCGGTCTCGAGCTCGCCGAGGTAGAGCATGTGGTAGCCGTTGATCGCCGACGCGAGCAGCCGCAACTCGGGTCGATGGGGCTGCTCCTCGGCGATCCGCACGCAGCGGGCGGTCAGCGGCGCCGCCACGGCGTGCTCGCCGAGCACGAACCAGTAGGCCCAGGCGCCCCACAGGGCGGGGAGGACCGCTACGTCGTCCTCGAGCGTCTGGGCCAGCGTGACGGCGCGTTCGAACGCGGCCCGGCCGCTGACCGAGGTGTAGCCGTCGACCAGGGTGATGATCGTGCCGAAGCCGAGTTGGGCGCTCAGCTCGAGGCCGGCTCGCTCGGGCCCGGCCGGGAGCGAGCCGAGCGCGCTCAGGCAGCGCCGGTACAGCTCGGCCGCCTCGGCGCTGGCGCCGGCCGCGGCGGCACGCTCGGCCGCTTCGAGCCAGAGCGGCACCGCGCTCTGCCGGTCTCCGCCGAGCTCGAACTGCGCCGCGACGTCCTCGGGCGGGAACGTGACCCGGGCCGAGCCCGCCATCACGGTGGCCAAGCGAAGGTGCAACGCGGTCTTCCTGGACTCGAGGATGCTGTCGTAGGCCGCCTGCCGCATCAGGCTGTGGCGAAAGCGGACCCCGTCGCCGGTCGGGGCACTCGTGCGGACCACGACCCGCCGCTGGTGAAGCTCGGACACCAGCTGGTCCAGCCGCGGCTGCGCGAGCTCGGTCATCTCGCGCAGCACGTCGAGAGCCAGCTCGCCCCCGGCGACCGTGATCGGCCGCAGCACGTGCTTGAGCTCGGGGTCGAGCTCGTCGAGCCGGGCGGTGAGAAAGCCCGACAGCTCGACCGTCTCCGCCAGGGTGCCGCCGTCCGCTTGGGCCGCAGACCGAGCCAGCTCTTCGGTGAAGAAGGGCACGCCGTCGGATCGCGCCACGATGCGGTCGATCGTCGAGTCGGCCAGTCCAGGGCCCACCAGGCGGGCCAGGGCCTTGGCGTGGTCGGGGTTCAGCCCGGTCAGCTCGAGCAGATCGTCGGGCTCGGCCAAGGCGTCGAGGACCCGCCGGCCGGTCAGGATGACCAGCATCGTCAGGTTCTGGCGAGCCAGCAGTTCGGTCAGAAACTCGATCGTGGAAGGGTCGGCGTTGTCGACGTCCTCGACCGACAGCACGACCAGCGGGCCGGACGCCATCGCGCTGAACAGGTCGAGCAGCACGTCGAACTCACGACGCCGGAGTGCGTCGGGCTCCAGGTCCACGGCGCCGCGGATGCCGAGTAGCCAGCCGATGATCGGGACCGCCTCCTCGGTCGGGATCGAACGTCCCGGCAGCTGCTCGAGTCGCCGCCTGATCGCGTCGATCCACAGGTCTTCGCTGCCTCCCTCGCGGGGGAAGACCCGGAACATCCGGCTCACCGCGCGGGCCACGGGGCGCAGCGGGCTGTCGCGATGGACGGCCGAGCAGGCCAGCGTCAGGTGCGATGCGCCCGAGGCCACCGAGGTCGCCAGCATGTGCTCGGCCAGGCGCGATTTGCCGATCCCGCCCTCGCCGACGATGCTGACCACGTGGCGCTGGCCGGTGGCCGCGACGTTGTTCCAGGCCGCTCGCAGCACCCCGAGCTCGTGCTCCCGGTTGACCAGGAGAGGCCTGGGACGCGCGTTCGCCTCCAGCGGCGTGTCCGCGTCGGTCGGCTGGATCACCCGGTGCAGGCCCACCGGCCTGGGGTAGTTGCGGAGCTCGACCTCGCCGATCGGCACGGTTTCGAACCATCCCCGGACCAGCCGCTGCGTCGCGTCGGTCACCCTGATCGTCATCGGCTCGGCGGTGCTCTGCACGCGGGTGGCCACGTTGGGGGGGTCTCCGGCGATCTCCTCGGGCGACCACGGCGTCTCGAACATCGGGCCGACGGCGGCCAGTCCCGAGTCGATCCCGATCCGCACCTGCACCATCTCGCCGTAGGAGGCCTCCCAGCCAGGCACGCGCAGCTCGACGCCCTCGAGGATTCCGAAGGCGGCCATGACGGCCCGCCGGGCATCGTCCTCGTGTCCGACCGGGTGCCCGAACTGAGCCAGCACGCCGTCGCCGCTGTATTTGGTCACGCGACCCTCGTAGCGGACAACCGCCTCGACGCAGACCTCGTAGAGCGCCAGCATCAGCTCCCGCATCGGCTCCGGTCCGAGCCGCGCGGCGATGGCGGTCGAGCGGGCCATGTCGACCGCGATCACGGTCACCTGGCGCAACTCGGCGCCGGCGGCGCTCACGGTCCCCAGTCGCTGGCGGGCGGTACCGACCAGCGCGGCGGCTTCGGTCAGTGCAGGATCGACGGCGAGCGCCTGCGAGGCAAAGTCAAGCGCCTCGAGCCAACGCGAACCAGCCACGGCCGCTTGCGCTCGCGCGATCAGATCCCCGACTTGAGCAGCGGATTCCCGCACCATGCATCTGCGCGGGATCCTATTCGAAAGGGACCGAGTTCTCTGCCCATGAGGCTTCATCGCTCCAGGCGGCAGACCGTGCCGCCTGGAGCGAAGCCCCGCTCGCCCGTTACACCCGAAGGTGCCCGGTCCCGCGAGCGGCGGATGAGGTCGAGCTTTGCCCCAGATCTCGACCAAGTGCCCCCCGATCGACTGCCCCCGATGCCCCCGAACTGCCACTACCCCCGACTGCCCCCACGGCCCCCTTGGCCCCCGAGCTGCGTGCCCCTAGCCCCACGATCGCCCTCATCTGAGGGTCTCAAGATCAGGCGCCGACTCGGGGACCCTGAAGATCCCCGAGTCGAACGCCGTTGCCCCCATTGCCCCCACTCTTGGGAGCCCCGGTGCTCCCAAGTTCTGTACTTCGTTGTGCTGTTTGCCCCAAGGCATTATCGGCAGACTATGTGCATACCCCCACCCCAAACTGCGACATTCGTCACATGGCTCCAGGATTGGGAGAATTGACGTCCGTGAGCACTACGTCGATCCCCTTTCTTCGCCAGCTTGGGCAGGTGGACGGCGATGCGCTGGTCGCCCGCGTCCGCAAACGAACCTTCGCCCGCTCCCAGCCGATCCTGCGCGCCGGGGCGGCGGGCGACGACGTGGTGCTCGTGCTCTCCGGCCGGGTCCAGCTCGTCGCCTACGGCATGGCCCAACGCGAGGTGCTGCTGGCGATCCGCGGTCCGGGCGAGCTGCTCGGCGAGATGGCCGCCCTGGGGGGCAGGCGCCGGAGCGCCTCGGCGATCGCGGTGGACGACGTCGAGGCGGGATTCATGACCGGCGACGAGTTCCGCGGCTACCTCCGCGAGCACCCGGACGCGGCGCTCGTCCTGATCCGGATGCTCGTCCGCCGTCTGACCGAGTCCACGCGCGATGTCGTCGACCTCGCCACCCAGGACAGCGTCGGCCGGATCGCCAAACGACTGCTCGACCTGGCCGCCGACCACGGCTCCCCATCGGGGGGTGGCACCAGGATCGAGCTCTCCCTGACCCAGGACGAGATCGCGCGCTGGACCGGGGCCACCCGCGAGACGGTCTCACGTGCGCTGCGACTGATGCGGCAGCTTGGCTGGATCTCGACGGACAACCGCAAGATCACCGTGCTGGATCCGGAAGCCCTGCGCCAGCGCAGCGGCGGCGCCGACGAGTAGTCGCTACGCCGGCGGGAGGTGGTCGAGCAGCCGCTGGCGTACGCCGGGAATGGTGGCGCACAACCGGCCGATCCCGAGCGCGCTGAAGGTCAGGAGCCGCATCGGCGAGCGAGCCACGACGTTGAAGCGCTGCGGATGCGGTTGCACGGCGTCGATCTCGCCGAAGCAATCGCCGGTGACGAGCGTCAGCGGTGCGCGTTCACCGCGCCGGAGTTCGGCGCTGCCCGAGCGGATCACGAAGAACGTTCCGATCAGCTCGCCCTCGTGGACGAGCTGTTCCCCCGCGGGCACCTGGACCTCGAGGGCCGGGCCGGCGAGAGACCGGGCGTCGAGTGAACGGACCGAGCCGAACACGCGCATCGGATCTGTCGCGGCGGCGATGATGTCGCGGCACTGTGCCGGAGTGGGTTGGGCTTGACTGATCACACCGCCAGGCTAAGACCGCCCGGCGCCCCAAAAATGCGACTTTCGTCACATCGCGGCGATCAACGCCGCCCGCCCCCGAACAGCCGCAGGAAGAACAGGAAGATGTTGAAGATGTCCAGGAAGATCCCGGCGGCGATCGGCACCGCGCTCTGCGGATTTGCCCGCTGGAGCCGGTTGAAGTCGAAGATCGTGAACCCGCCGAAGATGACCAGGCCGGCCACGCAGTAGATGATGTTCCCGCCCGGGATCGAGATGAAGATCGTGACGATCCCGAACACGATCAGCGCGAGCAGCGCCCAGAACAGGGTCCGCGCCCACGATGAGAGGTCCCGGCGGGTGGCGTAACCGAAGGCGCCGAGCGCCCCGACGAAGGCGCCGGTCGCCCCGGCCGCCTGCCAGAGCGCCGCGGGGTTGGACTTGGCGTAGTCGGCCAGGACGGGCCCGACCGCCATCCCGATCGCCAGCCCGAGGCCGAACAGGAGCCCAATGGCCAGCTGCTCGTGCCCGCGGGCCGAGGCCCACTGGAGGCCGAAGACGCAGGCGAAGGCGACGATGAACAGCGCGATGCCCGCGCCGCCGGTGAGATTGCGGCCGATATAGGCGCCGAGTGCGGTGCAGCCGACGGTGAGGGCGACCAGTCCCATCACCTGTCCGAAGACCGCCCGGGTGTCCGCGCGTGAGACCGCGGTGCGGCCGGCGGTGAGTTGGTCGTAGGTGGGCATCTGGCGGTCTCCTGGCTCGAACGAGAGCTGCTGGGGGAAAAGTAGTCGATCGACTCGCCGTCCACGAGCCGGCATAGGCTGCAGCGATGATCCGTCAAGCGACGGAATACGAATAACCGGCAGTGCAGATGTTCCACCGCAAACTAAACCGCCGATGAGGGTGGCCATCGTGGGGGCCGGGATCTCCGGCCTGGTGGCGGCGCACCTGCTCGCGCGCGAGCACGATGTGGTGGTGTTCGAGGCGGGCGACTACGCGGGTGGCCATACCAACACGATCCGGGTCGACACCCCGAACGAGACCCACCACGTCGACACCGGCTTCATCGTCTTCAATGACCGCAACTACCCCAACTTCGAGCGGCTGCTCGGGCGGATCGGCGTGGCCTGGCAGCCCTCCTCGATGACCTTCAGCGTCAGCGACGGCCTCGGCGACTTCGAGTACGGCGGAGGATCGCCGAACGGGCTGTTCGCCAAGCGTTCGCACCTAGTCAGGCCCTGGTTCTACCGGATGATCGGCGACCTGGCCCGGTTCAACCGGGCGGCCAAGGAACTCCTGCTCACGACCGAGGAGGGCCCCTCGCTGGGTCACTGGCTCGAGCAGCAACGGTTCTCCCGCCCATTCATCGACCGGCTCATCGTTCCCCAGGCCTCGGCGGTGTGGTCGGCCGATCCCCGCCAGATGTGGGCCTTTCCCGCCCGTTTTCTGGCCGAGTTCTTCGACCATCACGGGATGCTCGGCTTCGTCAACCGGCCCCACTGGCGGGTGATCCGGGGCGGTTCGGCCCGCTACGTCGAGGCGCTGACCGCGCCGTGGCGCGATCGCCTGCGCCTGGCCACGCCGGTGCAGTCGGTCTCGCGCGCGTCAGACCACGTGATGGTCAAGGCTCGCGGCGGCGAGCCCGAGCGCTTCGACGAAGTCGTGCTGGCGACCCACTCCGACCAGGCGCTGACAATGCTCAGCGATGCCACGGACGCAGAGCGCCGGCTGCTGAGGGAGATTCCCTACCAGGCCAACGAGGCCGTCCTGCACACGGATGAACGGCTGCTTCCGCGTCGCCGGCGGGCCTGGTCGAGCTGGAACTACCACCTGCTGGCAGAGCCGAAGTCCTGCACCACCGTCACCTACCACATGAACCGTCTGCAGTCGCTCAGCGCCGAGCGCGAGTTCTGCGTCACGCTGAACCGGACCGAGGCGATCGACCCGGCCAAGGTCATCAAGGTGATCCCCTACGCGCATCCGGTGTTCACGGCCGAGGGCGTCCGCGCCCAGCAGCGCGTGGCCGAGATCAGCGGCCAGAACCGCACGCACTTCTGCGGGGCCTACTGGGGCTCGGGGTTCCACGAGGACGGCGTGGTCAGCGCCCTGCAGGTGGGCGAGCGCTTCGGCCAGCGGCTCTAGGTTGCTGCGGTGCTGCGGTGGGGGTGTGGGACATAACCCGCCATCGTGGCGGGTAATCGCCCAACCCTCGCCTCAGATTGCCCGCGACTGGTCGGCGGGCTCGGTTTCAGGGTCGCTGGCCCCGAGCAGGATCCGGGCCACCGCCTCGGGCGCCTCGAGCATCGGCACGTGACCGGCGTCGGGCAGCTCGACGTTGACGACGGACGGCGGTAACCGCTTCGGGCGGACGATCAGCCGGTCGTACTCCGGCCAGACCAGCGTGACCGGAACGTGGATCCACTCGAGGTCGACGAATACGCCGGCCCGCATCGCCTGGTTGACCGCCACGAAGCCGGGCGCCGTGGCGTAGGAGCGGACCAGCTGGGCGGCCGCCGCCGCCGGCACCCGCTCCGGGTGGGCGACGGTGCCAGAAAGCAGCAGGCGACGGCCGCCGCTGGTGGCAGTCAAAACACGAACCAGGGGCAGAGCGCCGCGGGCGGCCCGGCGGGCGACGCTGGGCTTGGGCGCTAGCGGTCGCGCCCACAGCCCGGCGGGAGCGATCGCCGTGACCGCGCGGGCCGCGCCCGCTAACGCGAGCTCGAGCGCGACCCAGCCGCCGAGCGAGTTGCCGATCACGTGCGGCGCGACGATCCCCTCGCCGTCGAGGAACGCCGCCACGGCGGCGGCCAGCGCACCCGGATTCTGCCGGCCGGGCAGCGGCGGCGAGGCGCCGAATCCGGGGAGATCGACCGTGACCACGTCGCGCTCTGTGGCCAGCAGCGGCACAACCTGATCCCAGACGTGGCGGTCGGCCCCGAGCGCATGCAGCAACACCAGCGTCGGACCTTCACCGGTTCTCTCGAATCCCAGCGGCATCGTTAGATGACTATTACGGTAGTCGCGGCCGCACGGATCAGGCGCGACAGCCTCAGTCCAGCAGCTGGGCGGCGGCGTCGGCCAGGATCGGCCGGATCGCCTCCCAGCGAGCGGTCACCGCCGCGTGGCCCCAGATCGGTATCTCCATCACCAGCCCGCGGATCAGGGCGATGGCGGCATCGAGCAGCGCCGGGAACCGGGGATCCTCGGTCTGGTCGGGGAACAGAGTGGTCGCCGTGGCCAGGATGATCGAGTTCAGCCGTTGCTCGAGATCGCGCAGGGTTGCCGCCAGCTCAGGCTCGGCCCAGGCGGCGATCCACAGCTGGCCGGCGGCCAGCGCCTCGGGCGATGTGAACTCGCGCCAGGCCTGATCCAGCACCTTCTCGCGGTGCTCGGGCCGGCGCATGGCCGCCAGGTCGATCTGGTCGAGCGCCTCGTCGGCCAGCCGCAACGCGAGGTGGGTGATCGCCTCGATCAGGAACTCCTCGCGGGTGGGGAAGTAGTGCATCAGCGTGCTCTGGGCCACGCCGGCCCGCTCGGCCACGCGCCGCGTGGTCAGAGCGGGATAGCCGTCCTGGACCAGGCACTCGGTGGTCGCGTCGAGCAGAGCCAGGCGCGTGGCGGCTCGCTGCTCGGCGCGGGTCTTGCGCCGCGGCGGCGGCGGCTCGAGCGCCGGGTCTGTGGTTTGACCGTTCATCTGATCGGTGAAATGCTATCGTCCGCTCACCGATCAGCTGATCGATGAAATTCGAGACCCTCGAAACGCCGGAGACGACATTGGGCGATGACGAAATCCGCGGATCCCGGATCAGGCGCGCGGCGAAGCTGACCGGCGCGGCCGCCGGAGTCGCCGCCCGCGAGGCCACGGCCCGGGCGGTGCTGGCCACCGGCGACAGCGACGCCCGCCGGGTCACCGCCGGGCGGCAACAGCTGAAGAGCGCCAGGTCGCTGGTCAAGGTGTTCAGCGGGATGCGCGGGGCGGCGATGAAGGTCGGCCAGACCCTGTCGGCGGTCGACCTCGGCCTGGTCCCCGAGGAGATCCGCCCCGAGTTTCAGGAGATCCTGGCCAGCCTCCAGCAGAACGCCGAGCCGGTGTCGTTCGGGGCGATCCGCAAGGTGGTCGAGGAGGATCTGGGCGAGCGTCTCGGCGACGTGTTCGCCGATTTCGATCCCGAGCCGATCGCCGCGGCGTCGATCGGGCAGGTCCACCGCGCGACGCTGCGCGGCCGGGATGGCGAGGGGGCGGCCGGCCGCGAGGTCGCGGTCAAGGTCCAGTACCCGGGGATCGCCGAGGCGATCCACTCCGACATGCAGAACCTGCGGCTCGGGCTCAAGCTGCTCAGCGTGATCGCACCCGGGATCGACACCGGAGCGATCGCGCAGGAGATTCGCGAGCGGATCAGCGAAGAGCTCGATTACGAGCTCGAGGCCGCCAACCACAAGGCGATGGCCCGCGTGTACCGCGAGCACCCGTTCATCTTCGTGCCCGACGTGGTCACCTCGCTGAGCTTCGAGCGGGTGATCGTCACCGACTTCGTCGATGCCCAGCGCTTCGCGGAGATCCGCGAGCGGCCCGCCGCCGAGCGCGACCGGATCGCCGAGATCCTGATCCGCTTCTATCTGAACGGTCCGCTGCGTCATCGCCTGCTCAACGGCGACCCCCACCCGGGTAATTCGTTGTTCATGCCGGACGGCCGCGTCGCGTTCATCGACTTCGGCTTCTTCAAGCGCCTCTCCGACGCCGAGATCGCGCAGCTGCACGCCTCCACCCGCGCCACCTACGACGGCGATGCGGCGAAACTCTTCGAGGTGATCGCCGGGCTCGGCGCGTTGCCCCCGGATTCGAAGCTGGCCGAGCCGTTCCTGGCCAGCTACCAGGCGATCTTCGGGTGGCTGCTGACCGACAAGCCGGTGACCGTCGACGCCTCGATGACCGCGGGCATGATGCGTGCCTACACCCAGATGCGCCGACTCGACGGATTCGACGCGCTGATCCTGCCGGCCGAGCACTTCGTGTTGATGCGCGGGGTGATGTTGCTGATCGGCCTGGTCGGCCAGCTGCGCGCCACCGGGACGTTCCTGGACATCGCCCGCGAGTGGTTGTTCGGGGAGCCCCCGGCGACCGATCTGGGGCGCGCCGAGCAGGAGTTCTTCGGCGGCAGGTTCGAGTACGCGACCGAGGTGCTGGTATGACCGAGACGATCGGGCGTGCGCGCACCCCGCGGATGCGCGGCTACCGGGTGGCCCGAGAGACGCTCACCCACGGGCTCCAGCGCGAGGGCATGCTCGTCCGCGGGATCGAGGGCGCCGACATCGCCACCTTCTCCCTCCGGGGCCGGACCGCGTTCGTGCTCAAGCACCCCGACTACGCCGATCACGTGCTCCACGGGGCGGTCGAGCGCTACCACAAGTCGATCGAGTACGAACTGCTGCGCGCGGTGGTCGGCCTGAGCCTGTTCACCGACGAGGACGAGTCGTGGCGCCGCCATCGGATGATGCTCAACCCGGTGCTGGCCAAGCGCCACCTGACCAGCCTGTTCGACCTGATGGTCGATCCGATCAGCACGTTCATGGACAAGCTCGACGACGGCTCGCCGCAGATCGACGTCGACATGACCGCCGGGATGACCGAGCTGACCCTCGACGTCGTCGGCTCGGCGCTGTTCGGCCACGGGATGGCCGATCTGGCCCGCCGGATCGGGCCGTCGGTCACCGCCGCCCTGCGCGCGGCGGAGATCGCCACTCGCCTGCTGCTGGTCGCCAATCCGCCCGTCTGGCTGGTGCGAGGCTGCGCGAGCGCGATCGACCGCGCGCCGCTGCTGCCGCCACCGCTGGGCCGCCTGCACACGATCATGCGGACGATCGACAAGATGGTCTGGGACGTGATCCACGATCGCCGCGAGCATCCGACCGACGCGGAGGACATGCTCGGGCTGCTCCTGTCGGTGCGAACCGACGACGGTGAGCCGCTGCCGCTGCGGCGGGTCCGTGACGAGGCGGCCACGTTCCTGCTGGCCGGCCACGAGACGACGGCCAACGCGCTCTCGTGGATGTGGTACCTGCTCGCGCTCAACCCCGAGGCCCGCGAGCGGATGCTGGCCGAGGTCGACCAGGTGCTCGGCGCCGAGCGCCCGAAGTTCGCCGACGTGGCCAAGCTGCCCTGGACGACGGCCTGCTTCCAGGAGGCGATGCGGATGTTCTCGCCTGCCTGGGTGGTGCCGCGCAAGTGCGTGCAGGACGACGTGATCGACGGCCACCGGATCCCCAAGGGCGCGACCGTGCTGATCCCGATCGACAGCCTTCACCACGACCCGCGCTTCTGGCCCGATCCCGAGGTGTTCGACCCGAACCGGTTCATGCCCGAGAACATCCGCTCGCATCACCGCTCCGCGTACCTGCCCTTCGGCGGGGGACGGCGGATCTGCATCGGTTCGAGCTTCGCCCTGATCGAGGCGACGCTGATCACCGCGATGATGAGCCGGGAGTTCGTCTACGACCTCGTGCCCGGGCATCCGGTCGAGCCGGAGGCGACGCTGACCCTGCGTCCTCGCTACGGACTGAAGATGATCGCGCGGCGCCGGCACCCCGCCGTGACGATGACGGCGGCCGCGGCAGCCGGAGGACTCATGCGGCCGCCAATCGGGCGAGCCCGGATGGCGAGCGGCGGCCCGGCATGAGCCGTCTGCAGATTCGCGAGGCGCTGGTCGTCATCACCGGCGCGGGCAGCGGCATCGGTGAGGCCACGGCGCTGCGCTGCGCGCGGGCGGGTGCCTACGTGGTCGCGGTCGACATCGACGCGGACACCGCGCAAGCGACGGCGGAGGCATGCGAGCGGGCGGGCGCCCGGGCGGCGCACGCCTACGTCTGCGACGTCGCCGATTCCGCAGCGGTCCATGACCTGGCGGCCGCCGTGGAGGCGGAGCACGGGCCGGTCGATGTCCTGGTCAACAACGCCGGGGTCGGGATCGGAGGGCCGTTCCTGCAGGCCAGCGTCGAGGACTGGGATTGGTTGCGCGGGATCAACCTCGATGGCGTGGCCTACGGCTGCCGTGCCTTCGGCGCGGCGATGGTGGAGCGCCGCCGCGGGCAGGTGGTCAACGTCGCCTCGGGCGCCGCCTATATCCACAACGGGCAGATGGCCGCCTACTGCGCCTCCAAGGCCGCGGTGCTGGCGCTGTCGCGGTGTCTGCGGGCGGATTGGGCCGGATCCGGCGTCGGGGTCAGCGTGATCTGCCCCGGGGTGATCAACACCCCGATACACACGCGCACGCGGATGTACGGCAGCCTGCCCGGCCAGACGCAGCGGATCGCGCGCGCGTTCCGCCTCGGCCACTCGCCGGATCTGGTGGCCAAGGCGATCGTTCGCGCCGTCGAGCACAACCACGCGGTGGTTCCGGTCGGGCTGGAGTCAGAACTCGCCTACCGGCTGCTGCCCTTCGTTCCCGCCCCGGTCCACGGCCTGCTAACCCGCGTCTCGCTCGGCTGAGACGACTTTCGACGTTCACTTAGGAGAGCCAGCGATGAGCACGACCACGTCGACCCCGAAGCGCCGCTCGCGGCCCGCGAAGACCGAGCACCATCGCGTGGTGATCATCGGGGCGGGCTTCGCCGGCGTCGGGATGGGCGTCCGGCTGCTCGAGCGCGGGATCGGCGACTTCGTGATCCTCGAGCGCAACGAGTCGGTCGGCGGGACCTGGTTCGAGCACACCTACCCCGGCTGCGGGTGTGACATCCCCACGCACCTGTACTCCTACTCGTTCGCCCGGAATCCGGGCTGGTCGCGGCTGTTCCCGCGCCAGGAGGAGATCCTCGCCTACGTCCGGCGGATCGCCGACGAGTACGGCGTCACCCCGCACATCCGGTTCGCCTGCGAGATGGAGCAGAGCGCGTGGGACGAGCGGACGGGACGCTGGCGGGTGCGGACCGACTCCGGCGAACTAACCTGCGACGTGCTGGTCTCGGCGATCGGCGCGACGGCCGAGCCCGACGAGCCGGATATCCCGGGCCTCGAGACGTTCTCCGGGCATCGCTTTCACTCGGCCCGGTGGGATCATCAGCACGACCTGCGCGGCGAGCGGGTGGCGGTGATCGGGACGGGACCGGCGGCCGCCCAGTTCGTGCCCCGGATCCAGCCCGAGGTGCAGCGGCTGGTCGTGTTCCAGCGCACGCCGCCCTGGGTGGTGCCGCATTTCGACCGGCGGGTGCCCGGCGTCGAGCGGCTCCTCTATCGCCTGGTTCCCCAGGCCCAGGACATCCAGCGCAACCTGTTCTTCGCGCTGTACGAGACGACCGGGCTGGGATTCCGGGGGCGGACCGAGCTGATCGCGCCGATCGAGGCGCTCGGCCGTGCGCACCTGCGTCGCCAGGTCAAGGACCCTGAGCTGCGCGAGAAGCTGATGCCGCACTATCGCTTCGGTTGCAAGCGCCCGGTCCTCTCGAACACGTATTACCCGGCGCTGGCGCAGGACAACGTCGAGGTCGAGACCGACGGGATCGATCACGTCGAGGGGCGGGCGATCGTGACCAGAACGGGCCGGCGTCACGAGGTCGACACGATCATCACCGCGATCGGCTACCGCTACAGCCGGGCGCTGCTGGTCAACCGGATCTTGGGCGCCACCGGCCAGACGCTCGGCGACATCTGGAATCAGTCCCCGCGCGCGTACCTCGGCACCACCGTGCCCGGCTTTCCCAACATGTTCATCCTGCTCGGCCCCAACGCGATCGGGATCAACTCGGTGATATTCACCCTCGAGTCCCAGAGCAACTACGTGATCCAGGCGCTCAAGACGATGGACACCCAGGGCGTCAAGCGGATCGAGGTCAAGCCGGCCGCGCTCGAGCGGTTCATCGGCGAGGTCGACCGCCGCAGCGAGGGCAGCGTCTGGACCGACGGCGGCTGCAAGGCGTACTACACGGACGCGAACGGCCGCAACTTCGCGATCTACCCCGGCTTCGCGGCCGGGTTCCGTCGGCGGACGCGGCGGTTTGACCCCGCGGCCTACGACCTGGCGTCCTGACCGGAGGCCCGGTCATCTGAGCGAACGTGAGGTTCGTTTATATGACCAGGCTCGTCGCGCCAGCAAACTTTTCAGTCGTATGACTGATTTCTCTGGTAGGGTCCGGTACGGTCGCGGAGCCTTCGCGGACCAGCTAGCGAGCCCGCCAGCAGCAGGAGGATCAAATGCCGGAAGTCAGCAGCACCGCGGAGATGTCCGCGCAGCCCGATCACGTCTGGTCGGTCCTCAGCGACTTCTCGCGCTTCGGCGAGTGGAACCAGATCCACGTCGACTTTCCCGACGGCGCGCCCGAGCTGGCCGAGGGGACCACGTTCCGCGAGAAGGTGACGATCATGGGCATGCCCGGTGAGGCGACCTGGACGATCCAGCAGATCGAGCCCGGCTCGCGCCTGGTCATGGACGGCGACGGCCCGATGGGGATCAAGCTGGCCATGAGCCTCGACGTGGCCGCCGAGAACGGCGGCACCAAGGTGACGATGACCAGCTCGTTCGACGGCGCGCCACTGGCCGGCCCGCTGGGCGACGCGGTCGGCAAGGCAGCCACGCAGGCCGCCGACGCCTCGCTGCAGAAGGCCAGAGCCCTGGTCGGCTAGGGAGAGAAGGCCAGAGCCCTGGTTCGGCTAGGGAGACTAGGGCGTAGGGGCCACCGGCGGGGCGACGCCCTGGAGGGCCACCAGCAGATGTCGCTTGGCCAACGCCCAGCGCCGCTCGAGGTCGGCCGGCGGCACGACCGGGGCCATCATCGCGTACCCGCGGACCGTGGCCAGGCCGACGTCGACCAGCTCGAGCAGCTCAGGCGTGCGGTCCTGCTCCGGGATCGCCTTGCGCGCCGCGTCGCCGATCGTGGCGCTGATCTCGCGCTCGAGCTTGCGCATGTTGCGCCGGAGCTCGTCGTCGCTGCGGGCGGCGATCCACAGCTCGAGCGAGGCCTTGAAGGCCGCGGACTTGTGGACCGCCCAGATCTCGTCGAGTAGCGCGTCCTGCCGCTCCGGGTCGCCGAGCGAGCGGATGTCGATCCGCCTGAGCACGTCGGCGGTGATCTGCTGGACCGCGTAGCGCATCGCCTCGACCACGAACTCGGTCTTGGTCTTGAAGTAGTGCTGCTGGGTCCCTTGGGAGACGCCGGCGCGCTCGGCGATCCGGCGGGTGGTGAGATTCGCGTATCCGTCCTCCACCAGGCAGGCCATCGCAGCATCCAGCAGCGCCGCGCGCGTCGTCGCCCGCCGCTCGGACTGGGTTCGTCGCGGCTTGAGCACGGAGCGAACCCTATCAACCGGATCACCTACAAACCAGTCGTACGACCGAAAAGTATGTATGCTTTTTCGTGCAGCCGCCCCGACCAAGGAGAGCCAGGTGTCAACCAGTTCGCCGAGCAAGTTCGATACCACGCTGATCGGGGTCGACAACGACCCGGTCAGCTTCGAGGTGGAGCACGATCGGGTGGTGGCCTACGCAGCGGCGACCAACGATGTGATCCCCCAGCACGCTTCCGGCGAATACGCGCCACCGGTGTTCGCCGTGGTGGTCGCGTTCGAGACGCTGGCCTCGGCCGCGGTCAAGGCCGTCCCACCGGAGCTGCTGATGCGGGTCGTGCACGGCGAGCAGGACTTCCGCTTCCACCGGCCGATCCGGCCCGGTGATCGGCTGACCACGCGCGCACGGGTGATCGGGATCAGCCCCAAGTCCTCGGGGGTGACGGTGACGGTCAAGGCCGACACCACCGACGCGGATGGCGAGACCGTCGTCGAGCAGTACATGACTTCGTTCTTCCGCGGCGCGCAGACGGAGGACCCCGCGAGCGGTGAGTCCGGCCCCGACCACAGCTTCCCCGAGGAGGTCCGGTCCTCGGAGCCGATCGCCGTCGTGCGCCAGCGCTTTGACGAGGACCAGACCTTCCGCTACGGCCCGGCGGCGGGCGACCCGATGCCGATCCACACCGATGACGCGCTGGCTAAGGCGATGGGCCTGCCCGGGATCATCATCCACGGCCTCTGCACGATGGCCTTCACCTCGCGCGCCGTGATCGAGGCCGTCTGCCCGGAGGACCCGACGCGCCTGCGGCGCCTGGCGGTGCGGTTCTCGCGGCCCTGCCTCCCCGGCCAGGAGATCACCACCTCGATCTGGCGCACCGCCAGCGGGGCTTATGTGTATGAGACCGTCAACGAGGCCGGCGACGTCGTGATCAAGGACGGTCTCGCGGAAATCGGACCGGCCTGATGGGAGCCCTACAGGACCGCATCTGCATCATCACCGGCGCGGGCAACGGAATCGGGCGTCAGCACGCGCTGCTGTTCGCCTCCCAGGGGGCCAAGGTCGTGGTCAACGACCTCGGCGGCAACCCCGACGGGACCGGCGCGGATGCCAGCCCGGCCCGGCAGGTGGTCGACGAGATCGTGGCCACCGGCGGTGACGCTGTGGCCAACCACGACGACGTGGCCAGCTGGGACGGCGCCGCCGCGCTGGTCGCGCAGGCCGTCGAGACCTACGGGCGCCTGGACGTGCTGGTCAACAACGCGGGGATCCTCAGGGACAACTTCATCCACCGGATGTCCGAGCAGGACTGGGACCTGGTGATCAAGGTCCACCTGAAGGGTCATTTCTGCGTGCTGCGCCACGCCGCCGAGCACTGGCGGGCCCGCAGCAAGGCCGGTGAGGCGGTCAAGGCGGCGGTGATCAACACCGCGTCGGGCTCGGGCACGTTCCTGCCCAACCCCGGGCAGGCGAATTACGGCGCGGCGAAATCGGCGATCGCGACGCTGACGATGGTGGCGGCGGCCGAGCTGCCGCGGATCGGTGCCCGGGTCAACGCGATCGCCCCGATCGCGCGCACGCGGTTGACCGAGAACGTTCCCGGTCCGGTCGGGGCGATGTTCGCCAAGCCCGATGACCCCGACGCGTTCGATCGGCTCGCGCCGGAGAACATCTCGCCGCTGGTCGCGTATCTGGCCACCGAGGACTGCCCGGTCAACGGCAAGCTGTTCGCGGTCCAGGGCGGCCAGATCGCCGAGGTCAGCGGTTTCACCATGCAGCCGGGCATCACCACCACCGAGCCGTGGACGATCGACTCGATCGCCCTCCAGCTGAGCGGGAAGGTGGCGGTCTAGTCATGGCCGTGGTTACGCCTCCCGTCGGCCAGCGCGACCTGTTCGAGCCCGAGCACCACGACTACCGCGACAGCTTCCGCAAGTTCCTCGCCGCCGAGGTGCTGCCCCACGTCGATCAGTGGGAGCGGGACCAGATCGTCTCGCGTGAGCTGTTCACCAAGGCGGCCGCCCACGGCTTCCTGGCCATGGAGGTCCCCGAGCGGTACGGCGGCTCAGGGGTGTCCGACTGGCGCTTCAACGTCGTGCTGGGCGAGGAGATCGCCTACAGCGGGGTGGGGGCGGCGTTCGCCGGGCCGCTGCTGCACACGGACGTGTGCCTGCCCTACCTGATGGCCTCGGCCACCGATGAGCAACGCGAGCGTTGGCTGCCGGGGATCGCCTCCGGAGAGCGAATCCTGGCGATCGCCATGACCGAGCCGGGGACCGGCTCGGACCTGGCGGCGATCCAGACCCGGGCGGTGAAAGACGGTGAGGACTACGTGCTGAACGGGGCCAAGACGTTCATCACCAACGGGATCCTGGCCGATCTGGTGATCGTCGCGGCGCGCACGAGCGACGACAAGCAGCCGGATGACTCGTGCGCCGCGCAATCAGGCGAGGCCGGACGCCGAGCGCGCGGCCGGCACGAGGGCCTATCGCTGTTCATCATCGAGCGCGAGATGGAGGGGTTCACCCGCGGCCGGCAGATCGAGAAGCTCGGCCAGCATGCGTCGGATACCGCCGAGCTGTTCTTCGACGACGTCCGGGTGCCGGCCGAAAACCTGCTCGGCGCGGAGGGCTCGGGCTTCCTGCAGCTCGTCTCGAGGCTGGTGCCCGAACGCCTGACCCTGGCCGTCGGCGCCACCGCCGGCTGCGAGGCGGCGTTCGCGCAGACGCTCGAGTACATCAAGCAGCGCAAGGCATTCGGGCGTCCGATCGGGTCGTTCCAGCACTCCCGGTTCCTGATGGCCGAGCTGAAGACCAAGATCGAGATCACCCGAGCGTTCGTCGATCGGACGATCCAGCGCTACGTCGACGGGACCGCGACGGTCGAGGAAGCGGCGATGGCGAAGTGGTGGACGACCGACCTGTTGTGCGCGGTCACCGATGCCGGCCTGCAGCTCCACGGCGGCTACGGCTACACCAAGGAGTACGCGATCGGCCGGGCCTGGGTCGACGCGCGGATCACCAAGATCTACGCCGGGACGAACGAGATCATGAAGGAGCTGATCGGCCGGACGATGGGTTTGTGACAAATGATGTGTATTGCGCGCTCAGATGAGGAAACACTTGTGGAACATTGCCCCAGGCGCAGCCCCCCGCCACCGTCAGCCTCGAGCTCGAGAGCCGTCCCGACTCCCTGGCCTGCGTGCGGGCGATGCTGGTCGGGGCCGGGGAATCGGTCGGACTCGAACGCGAGCTGCTCGATGATCTGAGGACCGCGGTCGGCGAGGCGTGCAGCAACGTCGTCCTCCACGCCTACGGCGACCAGCCTGGACCATTGTTCGTCGACGTCGACCTCCAATCCGACGGGATCCGGGTCACGGTGGCCGACCGCGGAGCCGGGCTCAACTCGGTGGCCGGCGGTCAGGAGCGGATGCGGGTCGGAATCCCGCTGATCAGTGCGCTCGCCGATCGCGCGGAGTTCTGGAGCGCACCGGGCGAGGGGACGGAGGTGTGCATGGGCTTCGCGGGTCGAGATCTCGGCGTCGGCCCGGGCCCGTGGCTCAGCGGGAATCGCGCGGCGCGGGGCCTCCACGGCGACGGCGTCGGCGGTCCGCTGAACGGTGACGTCGTCGCGTTTCTTTCGCCGAGCTCGTTGCTGGCCGGCGTGCTCGGGCGCGTCTGCTCCGCGGTCGCCGTCCGCGCACAGTTCACCATCGACCGCCACACGGATCTCGGCCTGGTCACGGATGCGATCGCCGCCCATGTGGTCAAGACGGTGCCCGTCGGCGGCGTCGGCTTTGCCGTGGTCGCGCTCGAGCGATGGCTGGAGCTGACGGTCGGCCCGCTGCCGAAGGGCAGTGCCGGCGCCCTGCGCACCGAGTCCGGCAGCGGTCCCGAGTTCACGGCGCCGCCGCACTCAGCGCTGAAGCGGCTGGTCGATCGGCTCGACGTCGAGCTCAGTCAGCAGGGCGACATCCTGCGGGTGCTGATGTTCGACCGGCGGCCTCCGGTGCGGGGGGCGGCGGCCGAGGTCAGGGAACGTCGGTGAGATCGCGCAGGCGCTTCAGCGCGCTGCGCAGAAGCCGCGAGACGTGCATTTGCGAGACGCCGATTCGCTCGGCGATCTCGGTCTGGGGCAGGTCCTCGGCGAAGCGCAGGAGTAACACCTGGCGCTCGCGCTTCGGCAGGTGCTTGGCCGCGGCGAACACCGTGGTGGCGTCGTCGACCAGCTCGAGGCGCTCGTCGCAGCCGCCGATCGTGTCGATTCGGCTGGCGGAGCCCTCATCTCCCAATTGCGTCGGAGCGTCCAGCGAGATGGTGTCGTAGGCCTCGATCGTCTGGAGTGACTCGAGCACCTCCTCCTCGCTGTGCTCCAGATACTCCGCGAGTTCGCTTACCGTCGGAGCCCTACCGGTGCGAGAGGTGATCGCCCGCTGGGCCTGGGCGGTCTGGCGGGCGCGATCCTTGGCTCCGCGGTCGACGTGCACTGACCACGCGGCATCGCGGAAGTAGCGCTTGAGCTCGCCGACGATCGTCGGCACGGCGAATGTCGAGAACGCGTACCCGCGGTCCGGGTCGAACCGCTCGACCGCCTTGACCAAGCCGAGGCTGGCGATCTGGAACAGGTCCTCGTACGGCTCGCCGGAGCCGATGTAGCGCCGGGCGAGCCGGTGCGCCAAGGGCAGGAATCGCTCGATCACCGCGTCGCGCGCGCGCTGATCGCGGTCCTCGTTCCAGCGCAGGAACAGCGCTGAAGTCTCTCCCCCGACCGCGGGAGACGTGGTCATCGTCGGCATCACGGTGGACATCCCCTGTTACACCCCTCTGCTTCGTGGGCAAGACGGTTGTTCTTCATTCAACGCCGTTCCCCCTCCCGGGTTGGGCGTTTGATCGAATTGGTCGCCTACGGTTGCGGTTCGCGTAGATCCGGAGGCTCCGTTAAGATCCCCTCGACATACGTTCAGCCGAGTCTCCACGGTGCAAGCGCGGGGAGCGGGGGAACCACAGGGCCGGCACGGCCCGAGGGGCGAATCGCCGGATTCACGGCGTAGCGCGACTCTTTCAGCGCGAGCCCGGCAGCTAACCCCGTAGGCTCAGAGAAAGAGAAGGGAAGGACTTGTCGGGCTCGACCAGTCTGAGTGCCTGATGGAGGCATCAGCGATCAAACAGCACCTCCGCGTGGGCGGTGGCGTCCGCAACCGCACGCCGCTGCTGCGGATGCAGTCCGACGAGCGTCTGGTCACCCTGGTCCGCCGCGGCAACCATGCCGCCTTCGGAGCGCTCGTAAGTCGTTACGAAGTGCGCTTGCTGGCGTTCTGCCGCCATCTGCTGCGCTCGCGCGAGGACGCGGAGGACGTTCTGCAGGAGGTGTTCGCCTCGGCCTTCAAGGCGATGATGGCCGACGACCGGCCGATTCGGGTCAGGCCGTGGCTGTACCGGATCGCCCGCAATCGCTCCCTCAACCACCTCCGGCGGATCAGCGCGATCGGGGTGGACTCGATCGAGGACCACATCTCCGAGCACGGCCCCAGCACCTCGGACATGGCCCAGCGGCGCGAGGATCTATGGCAGCTGGTGGGCGATATCCAGGAGCTGCCCGAATCCCAGCGGAGCGCCTTGCTGCTGCGCGAGATGGAGGCGCTCTCCTACGAGCAGATCGCCGAGGTGCTCGACAAGACGATCCCCAGCGTCAAGTCGCTGCTGATCCGGGCCCGTCGCTCGCTGGCCGAGAGCGCCGAAGCGCGTTCGCTCTCGTGCGAGGAGGCGCGCATCGAGCTCGATGAGGTCGCCGCCGGACTGCGCGAGCGTCCCAGCCGAGTCGTCCGCCGCCACATCGCCTCGTGCCGCCGCTGCACGGACCTCCGCGAGCCCGAGCCCGAGCGCAGCCTCCCGGCGATCCGAGTCTGGCTGCCCCTGGCGCCGGTGCTCCTGCTGAAGAAGCTCTCGCTCTCGCCGCTGGCCCATTCCGCCCGCGCGGGATCGACCGCCACCGCGGCGGGGGCGAGCGCGGCGGCCGGGCCGTCGCTGCTGGGGGGTTCGACCGCGGCCGGGTTCGTCTCGGCGGGAATCGGCGGCCTGGCCGGCAAGGCGGCGGTCGGGCTCACCGCCGCGGCGCTCGGCGTCGCCGGAGCGGTCGTGGTCGACACCTCAGCCACCAAGGCGCCCCACCCGAGCCAGCAAGCGGCGCAATCGACCGGAGGCGCCGTCGCGGTCGCGCCGCCCTCCGCCTACGCCGACTCCGCTGCTGCGGCCCCGCGCGCGGCCCACTCGCATGCGCGGCCGGACAAGCCCCGGGTCGCCGCCAGGCCCTCGGCGGGCGACCGGACGACGTCGACGACCGCCCCGGCCACCAAGAAGGCGCCGGCCACCGCGGTTCCGGCGAGCGCCAACAAGCCCGGGCGGTCCCATAGCCAGGCGGTCGCGACCACCCTGACCGGGGGCGCGACGCACGTCACCGACGCCACCGACGCGACAGCCGATCCGACGCCGCCGACCCTGACGACACCGACAGCCCCGACGACACCCACGAGCACGACGACGCCGACGAGCCCGACGACGCCCACGAGCCCGACAACGACGACGGGCCCGACGACTACGGACGCGACGCCACCGTCGGGCCAGACCGGCACGACTACGACCACGACCTCGACGCCACCGCCGGCTCCGGCCGGGGGAACGTCAACCGGCGCCACGCCCCAGGCGTAGGCTCGCGGCGCTACTCGTAGCGCTCCAGTGTTTCCCCGATCAGCCAGAACATCGGGGGCCACAGGCCGACGAAAAGCGCCCGCCGCTCGGCGTTGCCGCGCTCATCCTGGTCGACCGTCTTGGCCCGGATCCAGAGTCCGATGCACAGACCGATCGACCCCATCGACAGAAGCTGCATCAGCCAGGGCCGGAATCCGGCCCGGTGGAGCGAGGTCATCAGCATCGTCCGAATCGTAGCCACGCGGGTAGCCGGGCGCGGCCACGGGTAGCGTCGAGGGATGCCGAGACGCCCCACGTTCACTCGCCGCTGGCTGACGGCGCTCACCTGGCCCGTCGGCGTGACGCTGACCTCGTGGGACTACATGTGGCGCGCGACGCCCATGCACCGGCGCGAATTGGTGGTATCGGACCTCGCGCCGCATCTCCCGCCCGTGCTTCCCGACGCCGTCGAGCACGACGAAGTGCAGCCTCAGAAGGCCGGACACGGACCGCTGTTTCATCGTCGCTACAGCACGCGGATCCGGGATAGCGAGCTCAACGCCCGCCAACTGCTCGAGCGACTGTCCAGCGACCTCAACGCGGCGGCGCCGACGTCGTTCGCCCGATTCCAGAAGGTGCTCGGTGAGAAGGGCCAGATGGAGGCCGGGGACGAGTACGTGGTGCGCATGCCCGGTCCGTGGGACGGCCCGGTGCGGGTGGTCGAGACCGGCCCGTGCTCATTTCGGCTGGCGACGCTTCAGGGCCACCTGGAGGCGGGCCAGATCGAATTCCGGGCCGCGGACGGGGAGGACTCAGAGCTACGGTTCGAGATCGAATCATGGGCGCGCAGCGGCGACCGGCTCTCGCACCTGATGTACCACCGGCTGAGGATGGCCAAGGAGGTTCAGGCCCACATGTGGATCTCGTTCCTGGAGGGCGTGGTGACGCTGTCGGGCGGTCGGATGGACGGTGGCGTGACGATCGAGACGCGGCGGGTCGAGGAGCCGGAGTGATGGCCACCGGCAGCGTGAGCGGGCCGCCGAGGGTCCGCCGCCGGCTCCAGGCGCTGGCGGACAAACCGATCAACTTCGACCTCGCCTGCGTGCGGACGTCCCCGCCGCCCCACGGCTGGCTGCTCGACGACCGCTGCCAATCCCTCCCGGGCGAGCCGCCGGGAGCGCCGGTCCCCGGGGGCAGCTGGGAGATCGCGCAGGGCCTGATCCGCGGATACGAGTTCGCCGACCCCTCGGTCGTGCGCGCGTACTACGACCCGGATGCGCCGCTGGCCGGCCGCAACATGCTGCTGCGCCTGCGCGCGCTCGGCCGGGTCGACATCTACGTCGGGGTGCGCGTCGGCGAGGTGTTCGACGAGGTCCGCGAGCTCGGCGGACGCTCGGTCCGCGTGTGGGGGTGGAACTACCGCACGCTCGAGGGTCACGTCGAGATGGGGCAGATGGCCTGGGAGGTGTGGAAGTGGCTGGACACCGGTGAGGTCGAGTTCCGGGTTCACGCGGTGTCGCGGCGCGCCCGGATCCGCAACCCGATCATCTGGATCGGCTTCCGGCTCTTCGGAGCCCGCGAGCGACGCCTGTTCCTGCAGAGCACCAAGCGGCGGATGCTGCGCTTCACCGAGTTGGGGCTCCAGCCCGACGCCGGGGCACAGGAGATCCGTCGGGCTGCGGCTGAGCTGACCGCTCGTGAGCAGCCCGCCGACGACCCCGCCCCCGACCAACTCGCCCGCAATCTCAGCGACGCGACCCGAGGTGGCGCGGCTGGCGATCACTTGGATGCCTTTTCCCAGGAATAGTCTGGGAAAAGGCATCCGAGTGGCCGGGGGGAGGCGGCCGAGGACCGGCCGGCCACACGCCGCCGGCACCTGACGAACCCGTTCTACGCCGCGCCGGCGGGCGCCGCGTATCCTGGCCGAGAATTCATGGCGCGCGCACTTGTCACCGGGGCGTCCGGTTATGTCGGCAGCCGGCTGGTGCGGGGACTCCAGTCGGCCGGTGAGTCGGTGGGCGCCGTCGTCCGCGACCCGAGCCGGGTCAACTTCGACCCCGCGGTCACGGTCCACCGGGGCGACATGCTCGATCCCGAGTCGCTGCGCCGGATCGAAGGGGACTACGACACCGCCTATTACCTCGTGCACTCGATGGGCCGGGGAGGCGATGCGGGCTACGAGCGCCGCGATGCCGCGGCCGCAGCGAACTTCGCGCATTTCGCCACCGCCGCCGGGATCGGCCAGAACGTGTATCTCGGCGGGTTGGGCGATCGCCCGGGCTCCCAGCATCTGCGTTCGCGGCTCCACGTCGGCGAGATCCTGCGCGACGAGGGGCCGCCGCTCACCTGGTTCCGCGCCGGGATGGTGGTCGGAGCCGGGTCGGAGAGCTACCGCACGCTCCGCTCGCTGGTGCAGCGGCTGCCGCTGATGCTGGCTCCGTCCTGGCTGCAGACGCCCACCCAGGCGATCGGCATCGGCGACGTCCTGCGCTATCTGATCGACACGCCGCGGATCCCGCAGACGCGCTCGCGCGAGATCCAGATCGGATCGGCCGAGATCCTCACCTACGGCAGGATGCTCGACCTGATGGCGGATGCCCTCGGCCTGCGCCGTCGTCCGCGGATCCCGGTCCCGCTGCTCACGCCCTGGCTCTCGTCGCACTGGATCGGGCTGATCACCCCGGTCGACGCCGGCGTGGCCCGGCCCTTGATCGAGGGGCTCTCGACCGACACCACGGTCACCGATCCCTCGGGGATGCAGCTGTTCGACTTCTCGCCTCGGTCCTTCGAGCAGGCGCTGCGCGATGCGATCGCCGAGGAAGCCGAGCTGCCCGAGGCCTGACCGGTCTCAGTCGCCGGGGGCCGGCTTCAGATGCGCGCTCCAGCGCTCCTCGATCCGCCCAAAGCGCCAGACCGACAGCGCGATCGCCCAGGTGGCCAGGAACAGGCCGACGATCACGAAGCCCAGGACGTTGATGTTGATCGTCTCGAACCAGCTCCAGAATCCGCCGCTCAGGTTGAGCTCGGAGGCGAGTAGGCCGCCGAGCTCGATCGTCCCGATCACCAGCGCGATGGCCACCGACAGCCCGGTGATGGTGATGTTGTAGAAGACCTTGCGGACCGGCTTGGAGAGTGCCCAGCCGTAGGCGAAGTTCATGAACGAGCCGTCGATCGAGTCCATCAGCGACATGCCGGCGGCGAACAGGATCGGCAGGCAGAGGATCGCGTACCAGGGAAGCCCCGCGCCGGCGGCACCGCCGGCCAGGACGAGTAGCGTGACCTCGGTGGCGGTGTCAAAGCCGAGACCGAACAGCACGCCGAGCGGGTACATCTGCCCCGGCTTGGTCACGGCTCGGGTCAGTCGGCCGAGGAAGCGGTTCATCAGACCGCGGTTCTGCAGCTGCCGCTCCAGCGCCGCCTCGTCGTAGCGGCCGGACTTCATCTCGCGAAACACCTTGATGATCCCGATCAGGATCACCACGTTGAGCGCCGCGATCAGATACAGGAACGAGCCGGACACGAGCGTCCCGATCCAGCTGGTCACCTGATGCAGACTCGAGTGGTCGTTCTTGACCGGACCGGCCAGCGATTTGATCCCGATCGAGAGCAGGAACGCGAGCACGAACACGACGCTCGAGTGTCCGAGCGAGAACCAGAAACCGACGCTCAGGGGGCGCTTCCCCTCGCTCATCAGCTTGCGCGTGGTGTTGTCGATGGCCGAGATGTGGTCGGCATCGAAGGCGTGGCGCAGGCCGAGGGTGTAGGCGGTCACGCCGATGCCCACCGTGAACGCCCCGGCCGATCCCAGGTGGTAGTGGTGCGGGGCCACCAGCGCGAGCAGGGTCAGGAACCCGGCCACGTGCAGGCCGACCACGACCAGCACCATCATCAGCAGCGTTCGCCGCTGTGGCGCCTCCAGCGACGCCCAGAACCCGCGCAGACGCGGACGTCCTGCGACCGCTATCGATGCTGCCTCCATCCGATTTCTCCTCTCGCGGTGGCTGACGTGGCCGCCCCCCAGCGGAGGGGCGACCACGCGCTGCCACCCTCGTGGCTAGCTCAGCGTCAGCTCGGCGACGGCCGCTTGGGGGACGGTCACGACCGGACCGGGCGTCGCGGCGTCGGCCCAGATCAGGTACTCACCCGCTGGGAGGCTGCCGAACACCGCGGTCAGGATCGAGCCGGCCTGTGTGAACCGCTCGTGCACCCCGGTGTGAACCCGGTGCCCGTCGCCGTCGACCCGGCTGATCTCGATCTCGCGATCGCGATAACCCTCATCCGGGTAAATGACCAGGGCACCCCGCCCCTCCCCGATGTCGAGCGCCACGCTCGCGCTGGAAGCCTGATCGAGCTCCTGAGCGGATTCTCCGTGGCTGTGCGCGGCGTGCGTTGTAGCTGTATCGCCCATGCTGTCTCTCCTTTAGGCGACCAGGCCGAGGGGGGAGGTCTGGTAGCCGCCCTGGGGCGTCCCCAGATACGGGAACGTCGGCAGGTAGGTGGCGTCCGCGTTTGTCAACCCGTCCGTGATCAGCGCCGCGGCGCCGTCGGGCTTGAAGCCCTTGTCCACCAGGCCGTAGGTGGCGCCGGCGATCGCCCGCAACTCCACGGATACGACGTCATCGAACACCCGGCGTCCGTTCGGGAAGCCGGCCGCGTCGCCGCCGATCAGGCCGAGCGGGCTCGGATCCTTGGTGGTCGGCGGGATCGCCAGGTTCAGCCGGAGCTGATCCGCGTAGACCGGGCCGGTGTAGTTCTGGAAGCCCGGGATGATCCCGCCGGGAATTCCGGTGAGCAGCACCGCGACCAGATCCGCTCGGGCGCCCTTGATGCCGGCCAGCTTCGGGAACACTCCCGGATACAGCACCGGCAGCAGCCCCGCCAGCTCCGGGTGCTTGACGTAGTCCAGGAACTGCTTGTCCTGGGCCGGCGAGAGCGAGTTCCAGAGGTCCTTCTCGCCCATCGGCACGATCACCTCGTTGAACAGCGGGTTGCCCAGCCGTGAGACCTGTACCCAGCTGCCCGACTCCAGCGTGGTGCCGCCCCGCTCGCGAATCAGCGACTTCTTCCGACTCGCCGCCGCCCAGATGCCGACCACCGAATCGCGCGACATCCGATTGGTGGGCGTCGTGCCGCTACGGGTGAGATCCCGTTTCGGGACCTTCAGCGCGATCGAGTGCACGCCGAATCCGTTGGTGGCGTTTACGCCGACCGAGTTGGCCATGCCGTAGATGTGCAGCTTCTCGAACGGCCGCAGGTCGCCGAGATCGAAGATCGCCCCGAGGTCGACGTAGAACCCCTCGAGCCGCTGACCGGCGAACACCTTGCGCCCGCCCCCGATCGAGTGGATCGCCTGCTGCGCCAGCTTGTCGTAGCGAGGCGTGGAGGCCGGCCCGATGTTGCACGGAGGGCAGGCCAGACCGCTGCCCAGGACCTGCCGGCTTCCGCCGGCGATCCGGGTCACCGTGTAGAACTGTCGGCGGTTCCAGTTCGGGCTGGAGATCGACTCGATCCTGCCCGTGTTGTAGAGGAACGTGTTCGGGTTGAGTACCTGCGTCTCGAAATCGAACTCGTAGGTGATCTCCGGCTCACCGTCGCCGTCGTTGTCGATGTAGATGTAGTAGCGGACGTCGTCGCCGAACTCGAAGAAGTTCGGGCCGCCGAACGGAGCCTCCAGGGGCAGGTAGTTCGAGATGATCGTGACCGAGCCCGGATCGTCAGGGGAGACGAACGCGTACGTGTCAGTGTTGTCGGCGACCGGGTCTTTGCTGATCGCCGGTGCCTCGCGATGAGACGACATGGAAATACCCTCCAATAGTTAAAGCGAATGAGACCTGCCCTAGCGGCAGGCTTGCCCGGCTCAGCCCGCGGCGCGGGCGATCTTCGCCGCGAGCTTGGGGTCGTGGACGACCACCTCGCGGTCACCCGACATGACCGAGATCTCCCCGGTCCTGGGGTTCTTGACATACGCCACCACAGGCTCAGACCCGACCGGGCCGGCATCGGCTTCCGCCTGCGAGGTGACGAGAGCACCGAGCACGGTCATGCCCGCAGCCGCTCCCGCTGAAGACTTCACAAATCCGAGACGCGTGAGATCGCTCACGAAACCCTCCTCGTCCTGCATCGGTTGTCGTCGAGCGGAACCGCCCCGAGGCACCATGCACGCGTCTTGAAGTCAACGTGAGTCTGCTGACGAGACGGCTGGTCACTCGACTTGTCAATCAGCCCTACGCAATCAACCGGTCAACCGATCACTGCCAATTATTAACTAAAGCTTGCGGTCGGCGGAGCAAAGACCTTGGGGTCCGCCGAGGTCCGAGGCGGAAGGATTTGGGGGAGCCCGCCGTCCTCAGGGTTAGCGGCGCGATCAGCCGGCCGCGACTCGCAGACAAGGAGTTTCACCGATGCTCAGACCACTTAGATTCGTGCTCCCGGCCCTCGGGGTCTCGCTGCTGCTGGCCGCCTGCGGCAGCAGCTCGAGCCCGGTTGTGAAAACCGCGTCGAATTCGAAGCTCGGCGCTACCGTGCTCGTCGATGCGCAGGGTATGACGCTGTATCACCTGAGCGTCGAGCAGCACGGGAAGTTCGTCTGCACCGCCGGGTGCGTGAAGATTTGGGCGCCGCTGACGGTCGCCTCGGGGAGCAAGCCGAGTGGCCCGGTGGGTTCGCTGGGGACGATCAGGCGTCCGGGCGGAGGCCTCCAGGTCACCTACAAGGGCGAGCCGCTGTACACGTTCGCGCAAGACACCAGCGCGGGGCAGGCCAACGGTCAGGGCGTCAAGGATGTCGGCACCTGGACCGCGGTGAGGACCGGCGCCAGCGACCGGCAGCGCCCCGGCCGCGCCGACGACCACCAGCAGCCCGAGTGGAGGACGCTCCGCGTATTGATCCAGAGCCCCGGCGCCCCGAGCGCCGGTTAAAGCCGCCGCTGGCCTTACGCTTGCGCGATGGCCTCGGTTTCCCGCAGCGGCGGAGCTTCGAACGCGGGCGCCGCCGAAGCGGTCAGCCAATCGCGCACGACGATCGCGTCGATCGCCGCGGCGGCTTTTCTGATGGTGTTGAAGCTGGTCACCGGTCTGCTCAGCGGGAGTCTCGGATTGGTCTCGGGCGGGGTTGAGTCGAGCGGTGATGTGGTGGCGGCGATCTTCACCTATTTCGCGGTCCGGATCGGTGGTCGTCCGGCCGATCGAGGCCACCCCTACGGCCACCGTCGCGCGGAGAACCTCGGGGCGCTCGGCGAGGCGGGGATCCTGGTTGTCGGCGGACTGTTCGTGGCTGTCGATGCGATCAAGCGCGCCGCCGAAGGTGGGGGGTCGCCGGACGCGAGCTGGTACGTGTTCGCCGTGATGGCGGTCGCGCTCGCGGTCGACCTGAGCCGGACGATGGTTTCGCTGGGCGCGGCGCGGCGATTCGCCAGCCCAGCGCTGCGCTCCAATGCGTTTCACTTCGGGGCCGACATGGCCGGCTCGGTGGCCGTACTGGCCGGGCTGATCGCCGCGCGATCCGGATTTCCGCGCGGGGATGCAATCGCCGCGCTGGTGGTCGCGGCGCTGGTGTTCGCCGCCGCCGGGCGGCTGATCGCGGTCAACGCCAGGGCCCTGATGGACACCGCCTCCGCCGAGGCGACCGACGCCGCGGAGCGGGCGGTGCTCTCGCTGGCCCCGGAGATCGAGCTGCGCCGGTTGCGTCTACGGGACTCCGCCGGCCGCTATTTCGCCGACGTCGTGGTGGCGGTCCCGCCCGGCGCTGCGGTGGTGGAGGCCCACCAGGCGGCCGATGCCGTCGAAGCCGCGATCGGCGAGGCGCTCCCTGGTAGCGACGTCGTCGTGCACATCGAGCCCCGGCGCCGCGGGCTCGACCTGCGCGACCGCGTCCTGGCCGCCGCGCTGTCCGAGCCGCTGGTGCGCGAGGCGCACGACATTGCCATCTTCGAGGGCCCTCGGGGGACCTTCGTGTCCCTGCATCTCAAGCTCCCGGACGACCTCAGCGTCCGCGATGCCCACGACGTCGCCGAACGCGTCGAGCAGACGATCCGGAACCAGACCGGGGTGATCGACGTGCAGACGCATCTGGAGCCGCTGGAGCGGCCGATCGCCCTGGCCAGCGCCCAGACGGACGGTCGTGAGGTGCGCGCCATCGAGGAGCTGGTCAGCCGGCACATCGACGCGCGCCCCTGCACCGTCCGCGTGCTCCCCACCGAGACGGGGGAGGTGCTGTTCCTCACGGTCCAGGTCGGCGATCGCGCGTCGTTGACCGAGGCGCACCGGCTGGCCAGCGAGCTGGAGGAGGATCTGCGGGCTCACCTTCCGGATGTCGCCGAAGTCGTGGTCCACACCGAACCGTAGGTCGGCCGTTCAGACGCTCGTCCGCGCGCTCAGGGATCCCTCACATTCGGACGATGTCTGCCTGCTGGCGGCGCAGATGAGGCGAGGTTTGACACCGGCGTCGCCCGACGCGGTAGATTGCTGATTGTCGCCGTTCGGTGAGACATCTCGGATTGCCGGTGGCGCCGAAGCGTTTGAGCTCTGGACTTGGGCAATCCGAACGGTTGCCTGAAGGACTGGGTCATCGGCACACAGCATGTTGCTGGAGCGAATCGATGCGTCATCTCAGTCCTCCCACACCTCGGCGGCTTCCACGGTGAATGAACGGCCAACACCGAACGGCCCGCTGCGCCGCCTGGAGATTGAGTGTTTGGTGGATTCTCGAGGGGTCGAGTTGAAGCTGACCGGGGAGCTGGATCTGGAGACCACGCCCGAACTGGACCAGCAGCTCGATGAGATCGACGGGGGGCTCCAGGGCCGCCTGCTGGTCGACCTCAGCGGCGTCGAGTTCATGGACAGCACCGGGCTGGCGGCGATCCTCCGGGCGCAGCGATCCGCCGCTTCCACTGGGCACCCGCTTTCGCTCCGGCGGGCGACCGGCCAGGTGCAGCGCCTGTTCGACCTGACCGGCATGACCGACCGGTTGACCTTCGAGGAATAACCCGGAGGACTAGGCCGGAGGACCACGGCCGCGACGTCGGCGGTGGGAATCACACATCTTCTCTGCGGTGCTCGGTAGGTTCGGCCTATCGAACCAACGGAGGAGGTAGACCAGTGCCGACGGAGCTGATCACCGGCGTGGGCGGGCGACTCTTCGCCGACCCCCACCCGAGTCCGGACGAAACCGCGTTCCAGGTCGACAACACCAGCGCCCAGTACTACAGCTCGCTGTACTACAAAAAGCACGAGAAGGCCCTGCAGCCGGTACCCGCCCCTCGAACCTCCCCTCCGCGGATGGACCTGGTCGATGTCTTGGACAGCACGATCGTCGATCCGATCGCCGCCGGGAAGCGGATCACCTTCCACGCCGTCGGCGACACCGGGGCGGCGAAGACCCACGGGCAGAGCCAGGCGACCGCGATCGGCCACGAGGGCGGCGTCGCCGACGCGATGACGGCGGAGGTCAAGGCCGGCGGCCCCGACGCTCCGGCGTTCTTCTTCCACCTCGGCGACGTGGTCTACGACTTCGGTGAGGACCAGTACTACTACGACCAGTTCTACGAGCCCTTCCGCGGGTACGACCGTCCGATCTTCGCGATCCCCGGAAACCACGACGGCGTGTGCTTCGGCCCGGACGCCAACGCTCCCGCCATCCCCACGCTGACCGCGTTCCTGCGCAACTTCTGTGCGACCACGCCGGGATCCGCCGCCGACGCCGGCGCGCTGGTGCGGAGCACGATGGATCAGCCGGGGGTGTACTTCACGCTCGACGCCCCCCATGTTTCGATCATCGGCCTGTACAGCAACACCCTCGAGGGCCCGGGGGTGATCTCCACCCAGGGCGGTCACTACAAGACGATCAACGACGATCAGCTGACCTTCCTCACCGCCGAGCTCGCGCGACTCAAGCCGGACCGGGACGCTGGGAATCGAGCCGTCGTGCTCGCCACGCATCATCCACCGGCTTCCGTGGATGCCAAGCACGGCGGAGGCAGCGGCTTGGCCGCCGACATCGACAAAGCCAGTCAAGACGCCGGCCTCTGGCCCGACGCCGTGCTGTCCGGGCACGCCCACCTGTACCAGCGGTTCACGCGGACGACCAGCGACGGACACGAGATTCCCTACGTCGTGGCCGGGGCCGGGGGCTATTCCGTGACGCCGCCGCGGACCCCCGTCGTGGCGCCGCTCGTCGAGGGTGAGTACACGCTCGTGGTGGCGCCGATCATCTCCTTCGGCTATCTCAGCGTCACCGTTGACGTCGGCGCGCACACTCTCGAGCTGACCTACAAGACGACGAACCCGGCGATCGCCGGTGACAAGGCGACGGTCGACCTGAACGCGCACACCGTGTCGTAACCGCCAAACGCGCCACCGCCAACTGCGCGCACCGGGAAGGTAGCCGCCCCGGGGCGGACGGGCTGACGGAACGACAAACGAGCTATGAGCGTCTGTTCATGCGATAATACGTGCATGAGTCATGGCGCCGAGCTCGAGCTGGCCTTCCTGTCCGCCGACACCTCGCGCCTGGTGGCCGAGACGATGCAGGCGCTGGCGACGCCGAGTCGCGTGCGGATCCTCAGCCGCCTCGGCGCCGGCCCGTGCTCCGTGGGCGAGCTCGCGCGCGAGGTCTCGATGGAGCAATCGGCCGTCTCCCAGCAGCTCCGCGTCCTGCGCCACCTCGGCCTCGTGGTCGGCGAGCGGGACGGGCGGCAGATCGTCTACGCGCTGTACGACGACCACGTCCGCGCCCTGCTCACCGAGGCCATCTCGCATACCGAGCACCTACGACTCGGTCTGGCCGCCAGCCCCGCGCGGGCTGCTCGCAGCGCATGAGCAGCACCACGCCGGCGCTGCTCGCGGCCGCCGCGGGCGTCGGCTTCGGGCACGCGATCCTGCCCGACCACTGGGTTCCCCTGGCGGTCCTCGGCCGCACTCGCCGGTACCCGCTGGCCAAGGTCGCGCGGATCTCTGGCCTGGCCGGCGTAGCGCACGTACTGGTCTCGATCATCCTCGGCGGGGTGATCATCGCCATCGGGCTTCAATTCCGCTCGCAGATCCAGAGCGCACAGGACACGATCATCGGGTGCGTCCTGATCGCCACGGGCCTCGGCTTCATCGCGCTCGAGCTGACCGGGCACGGCCATCACCACGACCACGACCACGACCACGACCACGATGACGACACGACCACCACGACGAGCACGACCACCACGCCCACGAGCACGACCACCACGACGAGCACGACCACCACGCCCACGAACCGCACGCCGACGGAGCCGAGGCGCACGCCGCGCGCGGCTTCCGCGGGCTGGCGGCCGTGATGGTCCCGTTCGGCGCGGCCGCGTCCCCGGATCTCACCATCCTCCCGGTGTTCCTCGCCGCCACCACGGCGGGCGTCGCGACGGCGATCGGCTCGCTGGTGATCTTCGCCGCCGTCACGATCGGGACGATCGTCGGGCTGACGCTCGCGGCGACCCGCGGCGGCTACCAGATCCGCGGCCAGTGGCTCGAGCGGTGGGGCAACGCGTTCACCGCGTTGGTGCTCGTCGTGATCGGCGCGTTGGTGCTGGTCGGCCTGATCTAGCCGGTAGCGCTCCGTCAGGTCGGACCGCGGGCCATTTGGAGTCACTTTTCCCTACATATTCGAGAAAAGTGACTCCAAGTCAGGCATCGCTCACCCGCGCCCGAAACAAACCGGGTCGAGCGGGTCCCCCGGGACCGAACTTCGGCGCGTGATGCACCTGTGGCGTGCATCCAACGCCAAACCTCGTGGATGTGGCGCGGGCCGGGTGGACCTTGGCCCCCCACATCAGCGGCTCCATGGTCGCCACCCGCGTGCCGGGCGCCGCAAGCGGCTCAACCCTTCACCGAAGAAGTTCGTCAAAGACCTACCCACCGACCCACGCCGCAGCGCGCTATTTCATCGGCGAGGGCGACAGACCGAGGCCGCCGTCCACCCGCAGCACCGCGCCGGTGATGTAGGCGGCCGCGTCCGAGAGCAGGAAGCTGACGGCGCCGGCCAGCTCCTCGGTGGCGCCGAAGCGGCCGAGTGGGATCGCGGAGGTGAGGCTGGCCTTGAGCCCCTCGGGCATGCCGAGGACCTTTGGCGTGGCCACCATGCCCGGCATCACCACGTTGCAGCGAATGCCGCGCGGGCCCCATTCGGCGGCGAGCGTGCGAGCCATGCCGACCAATCCGGCCTTCGACGCCGCGTAGGCCACCTGGCCCGGTAGCCCGGCCTCGGCCGCGACGGACGAGATCACCACGATCCGGCCATCGCCCGCGGCCGCCAGCGCGTCGAACGCCGCCTGGGCGACGTAGAAGGCGCCGGACAGGTTCGTCTCCAGGTCGCCCCGCCAGGCCTCCTCGGAGAACCGCTCGGCGCGGTGGATCGTGTCGACGATCCCGGCGCCCGCGACCACCGCGTCGCAGCCGCCGAGTCGGTCGACGGCCTGCGCCACGCCGTGGCGCACCTCGGCGCGGTCGCTGACGTCGAAGTTCAGCGCGACGGTGGCGCCCGGAACCGAGTCGGCCGCCGCGCCGGGTGCGTCGCAGGCGGCGACGGTGCATCCCGCCTCGGCCAGCGCGGCGACGATCGAGCGCCCGATCCCTCCGGCGGCGCCGGTCACGATCACGCGCCGACCCGCCGGCGAGGTGGCGGCTGAAGTCACCCCTCGCCCTCGCTGTCGCGCTCGCCGCGCAAAGAGGCCGACGGCGAGAGGCCGTAGCGCTCCCAGTGACGGGCCGGGATATCGGCCGGATCCTTGTACCAGTACCACGTGCAGGGATCGCGGCCGAAGTCGTCGGGCGGATCGCTCGGATACAGCGGGTAGCCCGTCCACCGGATCGGCAGCGACTCGTTCATGAACGAGCAGTGCGTGCAGTAGAGGGGGAAGCCCTCGCGCCCGTAGCTCCAATCGTGCGCCGCTTTCGTCACGCCGAGCGCTCCGGGTCCCTCGTAGCGCCCCATCCGCACCAGCCGCTGACCCGACCCGCACGGGTTCATCTCGAACGTGAACTTCTCGTCGTCCTCGGTGATGGTGAACGCCCCGGGGTGCGGGCCGGTGCCGCTGCAGGAATGGGCCCGCCAGGTCGCCGCCAGGGCATGGACGATCTCCCGCCGATCCCGGGAGACGATCGTCTCGACGTCGCGCTTCCAGCCCCGCCCCTGCCCGTCGGTCCAGGCATCCGCCACCCCCTCGTCGCCAAGACGATCCTGCACGAACGAGATCAGGCCGCCGATCCCCTCGGCCATCAGGTCGTGGAGGTAGCGCCATTCGTGCTTCATCGCCTCGCACAGCGCGCGGGCCTCATCCAAGTCGCCACGGTCGAGCGCCTCGATCGCGCGATCCATGGTCGGCCGCGACATCTGCGCGAGCTCCTGATCCGAGAACCACCGCTCCGCCATCCGTTCCTCCGCTCGTCGCCGGCCGGGCTGAAAGCGCGATCCTACGCGGCGGCGCAACCCAACGAGGAGGAACAGCGACAGTGCCCTACGAGACCCTGCTGTATGACGCCGACCCCGACGCCGCGATCGCGACGATCACGCTCAACCGCCCGGACCGGCTCAACACGATCGTGCCCCCGATGCCCGACGAGTTCGAGGCGGCGGTGCTGGAGGCGACCCGGGACACGAGCGTCAAGGTGATCGTCCTGCGCGGTGCCGGCCGTTCGTTCTGCGCCGGCTATGACTTCGGCGGCGGCTTCCATCACTGGGATGACGCGCTCAACACCGACGGCGCCTGGGACCCGGGCAAGGACTTCATGTTCGCCGGCGCATACGGTCCGACGCAGAAGTTCATGAGCATCTGGCGCACCCCCAAGCCGGTGATCGCCCAGGTCCACGGCTGGTGCGTCGGCGGCGGCAGCGACATGGCGCTGTGCGCGGACCTGATCATCGCCTCCGACGACGCCCAGATCGGAACTCCATACTCGCGAATCTGGGGCTGCTACCTGTCGGGTATGTGGCTGTACCGGCTCGGCCTGACCAAGGCCAAGGAGCATGCTCTGACCGGGCGCCCGCTGTCCGGACGGGAGGCGGCGGAGATCGAGCTGATCAACCGCGCTGTCCCGTTCGAGGCGCTCGAGGCGACGGTCGCCGAGCAGGCCAGGCAGCTGGCCAGCATTCCGCTGTCCCAGCTCGCCGCGATGAAGTTGGTCGTCAACCAGGCCTACGAGAACATGGGGCTGCACTCGACCCAGACGCTCGGGCCGATCCTCGACGGGCTGATGCGCAATACCCCGGACGCCGAGCGATTCATCGGGACGGCCTCGAGCCAGGGCGTTCGCGCCGCCACCAACCAGCGCGACGCGCTGTTCGGCGACTACAGCATGGCCGAGGCCGACCGCAAGCCGGATCCGGCTCACGTGATCGAACCCTGAATGCGACGGACATCGTGAGACCTTGGTAGCTTTTGGAGCGACGAGACTCCGGGGCGGAGACTCATAATTCATAGGAGGGCAATATGCACCTACGAGCAGCCAAGCTGCTTGCCGCGGCAATGCTCGCGTCGGGCCTGCTCGCAGCGACGGCACAGGCTGACGGCGGGCCGCCGCCGCTACCCGTGGCCACCAATGGAGCCACGGTCGATCAGATCGCCGCCGGACTCGGTACTCCCACGTCGTTCGCCTTCGGCGAAGGCAACGTGTTCGAGGGCGACGGCGGGAACAGCCAGTCAGGGCCGCCCAACGGTGGCGTGTTCCTGATCAAGGGCGGCAAGGCGACCTTGCTTCCGGGTTCCCCCCAGTTCGTGGCCGGGCTGGCCTGGCACAACGGGGCGCTGTACGGCAGCGGCGGCTCGGTAACCGGTCCGACCAGCGCGACGTGGACGCTCTTCAAGTGGAGCGGCTGGAACGGCAGTACGTTCGAGCACCAGCAGGTGATCTACACGGCTCCGGAGGGTTTCCAGGGCTTCAATGGCATCGCCTTCGGACCGGATGGCCGGCTGTACGTCGGTGCCGATCTGGGCCTGCTCAACGGCAACGATCATGGACCGGACAGCCTCTCGCCGTTCGTGTACAAGATCCTGTCGTTCAACGCCAATGGCCGGGACATGAGGGTGTTCGCGCGGGGGATCCGTCAGCCGTGGCAGATGGTCTTCCCCGGGGACTCGTCGTCTCCGCTCGTCTCCGACCTCGGTCGGGACGACGGCGTCAATGACCCACCGGACTACGTGCTCCATGTCCGCGCGGGCCAGAACTATGGTTTCCCGACCTGCACGGTGTGCGCGGGAGCGCCGACGCCCTTCAAGGTGTTCGCGCCCCACACGGACATCATGGGTCTGGCGATCATCGGCAACACCCTCTACATGACCTCGTTCGCGGGTCCAGGGGGTGCGGGTCCGGGTGGCGAGGTTCTGTCGATGTCGCTGAAGACGAAGGTGGTCGAGCCGTTCGTCACCGGCTTCGTGGCCCCGACCGTGGGCCTCGGGCAGCACGCCGGGAGCCTCTACATCGGTGAGCTGACCGGCCAGGCCTTCCGGGTCACGCCGTAGCTGACCACCGGCGCCATGCGGGTCCGGTCGCTTCGGCGGCCGGGCCCGCGGCCGGTCAACGGGTGAGCTCCTCGACGACCTCGTATGAGCCGTCGAGGAGCACATCCTTGACGTGCGGGTCGATTCGCTGGACCTGGGATTGGCGGCCCAGCTGAGCCTGGGCTTCGCGGAACTCGTCCGTATGGCGAGGTGAGGGTTCGTGTCACTGCTGGAACAGCGGCGTCGTCGCCGATGCGGTGTCGGTGGCCAGAACTTGCCGGTGGAGGCGTCCTTCACGTAGTAGGTGATCTTGTAGGTGGTGCCGTAGGGGATCAGGTCGTTGTCGAGCTGGCCGCCGGTGTTGCCGTAACCCGAGACGGGCGTGTAGATGTACTGCTTGCCACCGTTGACGTAGCCGGCCGAGGTCCGACCAGCAATCGGACCTTGGTACTACGACGCCGGCGATCGAGCCCCGTGCAGTACCCGCGCCGCGCGAACCTTGGCGCGATCTGCACCGTATGGCCTGCGCTACGCGCCGAACTTCGCTCTCGGTCGGGCGAAGCTGCCTGCCACCTGCGCGAGCCCTGTGCCCGAGCCAAATTGAACTAAGCTCATGAAATAGCTAACCTTATGTCAGTTCAGTTGAGTGAGCCGCAAGGAGCCCCAGTGATGTCCGATTCAGACTCGATCGTCGACCTCCTCGTCTTCGGCGGCGGGATGGCTGGAATGAGCGCTGCAGCGCGTGCGGCGAGCGATGGGGCGAGCGTGATCGTCGTCGAGAAGGCCCCCGCGATCGGTGGCTCGGCGATGTACGCGGGGTTCATCTGGACCGCGCCGACGGTTGAGGTGATGCACGAGGTCAACCCGGACGCGGACCCCGCGCTATCGGCGCAGGTGGTCGAGCGGTACGGCGAGGCGCTGGACTGGGTCCGGTCGCTTGGGGTCGCGGTGGCCGATCCGGTGGTGGTGCTCGGATACGGTCGCGGCTGCGCGACGGACATGGCGAACTACCTGCTGGCCTGCGAACGGCTCGTGCGCGAGCACGGAGAACTGGTGATCGGCGCATCGGCGCGGCGACTCTGCTTCGAACAGGGAGCCGTGGTCGGCGCCGAGATCGAGGACGCATCCGGGCAGCGGCGGGAGATCCGCGCACGCTCGACGCTCCTGGCCACCGGCGGGTTCGGGGGCGATGCCGCGCTGCGGGCGGAGCACATCCATCCGCTGGCCGCCGACCTGCCGCTGCGGGCCAACCCTCACAGCGTCGGCGACGGCCGTCGGCTCGGCGTGTCCGTGGGCGCCGCGTTCGGGCCGCCGGACGCGGGCTTCTACGGCCACCTGATCCCCTCGAAGGTGGCCTACAACAACCCCTACGAGTTCACCGACCTGACCTTCTACCACAGCGAGCATGGGGTTCTGCTCAACCTGGAGGGCCAGCGGTTCTGCGACGAGACGATCGGAGACCACCTCAACACGCTGTACGTGCTCGAGCAGCCAGAGGCGCGCGCGTTGCTCGTCTACGACCAACGCGTTCACGATGAGTGGATGATGGCGCCCTATGTCGAGGGGGTGGAGCCGCTCGACAAGTTCCAGCTGGCCTACAAGCGCGGCGCCCGCGCCGCGGTGGCGGACGACATAGAGGAGTTCGAGGCCCTCCCGGACGAGTGGGGTTATTCCGGGCCGGCCGCTCGCGACACGCTGCTGGAGTTCAATCGGCAGTGCGAGGCCGGCGCTCCCTCCCCGGCCCGGAAGCTCGACGCCGCGCCGCTGCTGGCCCCGCCGTTCTATGTGATCGAGGTCATCCCCGCGATCACGTTCACCTTCGGCGGCCTGCGGATCGATCCTCAGGCGCGGGTGCTCGACGAGTCAGGCCACGCGATCCCGGGCTTGCTGGCCGCCGGGGCCGACGCGGGCGGCGTCTTCCAGCGCGCGTATGCCGGGGGTCTGGCCTGCGCCCTGGTCTTCGGCCTGCAGGCGGCGGCCACCGCCACGGCCGAGCGCTCCGCCTCCGTCTAAGTCGACCGGCCCGGGGGCCGTGGGCGGCGGAGCGCTCACACCTGCGCGAGGACCGGACCCCATGCGACCTCGGCTCCCGGGAACGGGACCGCGGCCGGCGACCCTGCCGCACGCTCTAGACCGCCGCGGCTGAGGTGAAGGCACTTCTGTCGACGGCGGCCGGATAGCCGCTCGCGCCGACCCGTTGGAGGGCGATGAACCGCCCGCCAGCGCCCGCATGTAGGTGTTTGCGCGTCCTAACACAGCACCAAACTTGACTTCCGCGCTAGCCCCGTTTAGCATTCGACTTGAGTTCAATTCACCCCAGAGGAGAGGGTGCTTCATGCGAGATGGCGGCGGCGCCGCGTTGGTGCGGGCAGCAGATTGTTTTGACTTCGGCGGAGCCGCATACACCCGCCGCACGAGCGGGGAGACGCAGCGATGAGCGCCGTCGGACAGAATTCCGGTCAGGCTGGACGCCGGAAGCTCAACACCGGCTTCGACCGCTTCAGCGGTCTGTATCTCTGGGCCCTGTTCATCATCGTGTTCGGCCTCTGGGTGCCGTCGGAGTTTCTGACCACGTCCACGCTCCACAGCGTCGCGGCCCAGCAAGCGGTCACCGGGATGATTGGCCTCGCCGTCCTGATTCCGCTGGCGGCGGGGCTCTACGACCTGTCGGTGGGGGCCACGGCCAACGTCTCCGGAATCCTCACCATCGTGTTGATGAACAATGACCACTGGGCGGTGGTGCCGGCCATCATCGCCGGGATCGTGGTGGCCGTCGCTATCGGCTTCGTCAACGCGTTCATTGTGGTCAAGCTCGGCGTCAACTCGTTCATCGCGACGCTGGGGATGGGGTCGATCCTGGGAGCGACGGAGGTGATCGTCTCCTCCAACAGCCAGCCGATCCCGCCGGTGTCGACGGCCTGGAACAACTTCACGCAGACCACGATCGGGGGGTTCCAGATCGTGGTGCTGTATCTGGTCATCCTCGCCTTCGTTCTGTGGTGGCTAACGGCGCACACGCCGGTCGGGCGCTACCTGTATGCCATCGGCGGCAACCCGGAGGCCGCGCGTCTGTCGGGAGTGCGCATCAATCGCTACACGACGCTGGCCTTGGTGGCATCGGCGACCATCTCCGGCCTCGCGGGCGTCATGTTCTCCTCGCTCAACGGGCCGTCGCTCAACTTCGGCCCCACGCTTCTGCTCCCGGCCTTCGCGGCCGCCTTCCTGGGCTCGACCCAGCTCATCCCCGGACGGTTCAACGTCTGGGGGACGCTGCTGGCGATCTACGTGCTCGCCACCGGCGTGCAAGGACTTCAGCTCGTCTCGGGAGCCAGCTGGCTGAGCGACATGTTCAACGGCGTGGCCCTGATCATCGCCGTGGCTCTGTCGATCAAGCGGGGTCCCTCGACGATCGGGAGGCGGATCAAGGCCATGCTGGGCCGAGGCTCGGGTGGGTCTGGGGGAGGCCAGTCCGCGCTCGATGAGGTCCCGCCGGAGGAACTTGCCGCCCCCGGGGCCACCGCGGGCTCTCAAGCCGGCTCCGGGCCGAACTGATGTGACAGGCCTTATCACCCGACGAACGGGCGACCCGTGGCCTGACGTCCTCGTCTTCATCGCAATCGTGACCCACATGCAAAAAATCGTAAGGAGAGAAACATGACGCACCACCTCAGACTCAATCGCCGCCGAAAGGGCCGGCCGCGCGCTCGCGCATTCGCCGCGATCGCCGGCACCCTCCTGCTCGCGCTCGCCCTGGCGGCCTGCGGCTCATCGAGCTCGTCCAGCTCCAGCGCGTCGACCGCGGCCAACGCCTCGAGCCAGACCAGCTCGAGCGGCTCGGCTTCGACGAGCACCTCCGGTTCGGGGTCGACCAGTGCCGCCGCGGCAGCGCTGAAGCCGTACACGTCGCTGCCGACCACGATCAACATCACCACCCCGCTCAAGTCCGCGCCGCCGGCCGGCAAGACGATCGTGGATCTCGGCACCAACAACCCCTCGAACGTGCTGATTCAGCAGGGCATGCAGAAGCTGGCCGCAATGGCGCACTGGAACTACTCGCTGGTCAGCTACGACCCGGCCAACCCCGGAACGCTCACCGCCGCGATCACCTCCGCCCTGGCCAAGCATCCGCAGTATCTGGCCGAAGCGGGCGTGCCGCTGACCGCCCCGCAGCTGGCGATGATCAAGAGCGGGGGGGCCAAGATGATCTTCGACTCGGTCTACCCGGTCACCGTGACGCCACCGGTCATCGGCCAGGTCGACGCCTTTGCCCAGGATGCCCTGATGGGCAAGATCGTCGCTGACTACTTCATCTCCGACTCCGCCGGCAAGGGCAATGCGGTGATCGAGCACGTGCCCTCGTATCCGATCCTGGGCGGCTTCACCGACGGTTTCACCAAAGAGGTGAAGGCGCAATGTCCGGGCTGCAAGACCTCGGAGACCGACATCACGATCCCCGATCTCGTGGCCGGAAAGGCACCCAGCACCCTGGTGTCGGCGCTGCGGTCGAACTCATCGGCGAACTATCTCGTGTTCGACGATGGTCCGTTCGCGGATGGCATCACCTCCGCCCTTTCGGGGGCTGGTCTCTCCAGCAAGGTCAAGGTCATCGGCGAGGCCGCCGATCAGGCCGGGATCGCCGCGTTGAAAACGGGCCAGGAGGCCGCGTGGACCGGGTTTGATCCTGGCTACCAGGCCCTGGAGAACATGGACATCGCCTTCCGGGACGCCGAGGGCATGCCGGTCCCGATCACCCAGGAGGCGCTCCAGCCGACCCAGTTGCTGACCAAGGCGACCATTGGCTCGACCACCAACTGGAGCGCTCCGGCCGACGCGGAGGCCCAGTTCCTGAAGCTCTGGCATCTCAAGTAAGCGAATCCAACCGGTGACTCACTCCAGGAGGATGCAATGACGACGGTGCTCGAAGTCGACACGGTGTCGAAGACATTCGCGCGGACCAAAGCACTGTCGGGCGTCAGCATGACGATCGAGCCCGGCGAGGTTCACGCACTCCTGGGGCAGAACGGATCGGGGAAGTCCACCCTGATCAAGATCCTCTCCGGATACCACCAGCCCGACCCGGGCGGTGGTATCCGGATTCAGGATCATCGAGCTGCCGTTCCAGTCACCCGTACAGTCCTACCGGCTCGGCTGCCGGTTCGTGCAACAGGACCTCGGACTGGTACCGACGTTGTCGGTACAGGACAACATGGCACTCGGGTCCGGATTCCCCACCGCGTTCGGGACGATCCGCGGGAAAGCCACCTACCAGCAGGCCAAGGACGACCTGGAGAGGCTCAGCCTCGACATCGATCCCCGGGCCATGGTGGCCACGCTCAGCCCCTCGGAGCGCACTGGCGTGGCCATCGCCCGTGCGTTGCGCGAGGACCCCCAGTATCCGGCCTGCCTGCTCGTGCTCGACGAGCCGACCGCGACGCTGCCGGTCGACGAAGTGGACCATCTGCTCGACCGGGTCAGCGCCATGGCGGCGACCGGGGTCGGGGTGCTGTACGTGACCCACCACCTGGGGGAGATCTTCCGCGTAGCGCACAAGGTCTCCGTGTTCCGGGACGGCGTCGTCGTCGGAGCCGGTCCCGTCGCCGACTTCGACCACGCAGCGATCGTTCATCTGCTGGCCGGCGAGGAGCTTCTGGCCGAGGAAACGGAGTCCCGACGGCAGAAGGCCGCCCGGGCAGCGGGCCGCCAGCACGAGACCGTGTTCGAGGTCGAGGGACTGCGCGCGGGCGCGCTGGCCGACGTGTCCTTCCGGGTTGAGCGCGGCGAGATCGTCGGGATCGCCGGGTTGGCCGGCTCCGGCCGCGACCACGTGTTGGGCGCAAGCTTCGGAGCGCGTCCGCGCACTGAGGGTGAGGTCAGGATCGCCGGACGGCCGCTGCCGCCGGACCGCCCCGACCTGGCCATTGGCGCCGGCGTCGCCTATGTCGCTCCAGACCGGAAGGTCGGCGGGGGCGTGATGACGATGAGCGCCCGGGAGAACTTGACGTTGCCGGACCTGGGGCCGTTCTGGAAGGGCGGGCTTCTGCGTCGCCGGCCCGAGGCCGCGCGGACCAAGGAGTGGTTCGAGCGGCTATCGGTTCGGCCGGCCGGCGCCATCAACGAGCCGCTCGGCACCTTCAGCGGCGGCAACCAGCAGAAGATCCTGTTCGGCAAGTGGCTGTCCAAGACGCCGGAGGTGTTCCTGCTCGACGAGCCGACGCAGGGGGTGGACGTCGGCGCCAAGGCCGACCTCCACCGCGAGCTGGTCACCGCGGCCGAGGACGGAGCCGCCGTGGTCGTCAGCTCGAGTGACTTGGAAGAGCTCGCGGACCTCTGCGATCGCGTCCTGGTGATCGTCGAGGGCCGGATCAGCGCCGAGCTCCAGGGCGCGGAGCTGACCCAGGGAACGATCACGCGCGGATTCATGCCGATGGCTGCCATCCCCGTCGACGCAGAGGGCGTCGGCAACCCGGCTCCGCACTAGCCGCACGACGGTACGAGCCGCACCACCCGAGGGCTTCCCATGGGCAAGGTCATCGGGCGCTTTGATCCGACTCCCTCCCGGACTCCGGAGGAATGTGAGCGCCATTACACCGAGGTTCACGTGCGCATGGCCCAGGACCTGCTGCGCCCGATGTCCTCACTGCTCAGCTACCACACCGACCGGGCCCTGCGCCAGGCCGACATCACCGGCGGCTGGGCACAGCGGCCCCGGGCCTGGCGATTCGTGGTGCTGCGCTTCACGCCGGGGGAGACGCTGGCCTTCACGCCCGAGCAGAACGAGATGGTGGCGCAGGATCACGTCAACTGCCTCTACCGCCTGCGCTCGTGCGAGGTCGAGGAGACCGTGCTGCTGGACCGGGTCGATGGCCAGCTCGCGATGGCCAAGTTCATGCTGGAGGCCGACCGGTCCCCGTCGGTCGACCCGGATCGAGCAGGGGCTGCGTTCATCGGCCTGGTCGAGCGCGTGCGCGCCGCGATGGATGGGGCGTTCGGGGCCCGTTCGCTGATCGTCAATCGCGTGGTCAACGAAGTCGAGTGCGAGCCGGTCGACGTCGAGGGTCAACGGCCGATCGGCATCCTGGCGGAGACGACACGGGTGGGGTACATCGAGGCGTATTTCGATCACCGGCGCTGGGGTGAAGAGGCGCTCGGGGCTCTCGCGCAGCACGGTGGGCTGCGGACGCCAGGCCTGGTCGACGTCAACCTGCTGCAGCTGGAGGAGTCGGCGCCGCTCGACGTCGGGTAGCCGGGTGCCCGTCAGCCTGCCACGTATCCGCCGTCGATCGGAAGGGCGATCCCGGTGATGTAGGAGGATTCGTCAGAGGCCAGGAACACCACGGCGGCCGCGACCTCCTCGGGCCGGCCGTCGCGACCGAGGGGGATCTGCGTCTTCATCGCCGCGACCGTCTCCGCGGACGCGGTCTCGGTCATCCCCGTCACGACCAAGCCCGGGCAGACGGCGTTCACCCGGATGTTGTCTCGCCCATACGCCAGAGCCGCCCCGCGAGTCAATCCCAGGACAGCTGCCTTGCTGCCCTGATAGGGGATCGATCCCGCCAGCCCGACCAGCGCCGCGACCGAGGCGATGTTGACGATCGAGCCTCCGCCGTGGCTGACCATCCCGGGGATGACCGCACGCATGCCCAGGAACACCCCGTGTTGGTTGACGGCGGTGACCAGGCTCCACTCGCGCTCGTCGGCGTCGATGCCGACCGATCGCACCTGGACGCCAGCGTTGTTGACCAGGACGTCGATCGGGCCATGCGAGCTCTCGACCTCCGCCACCACCTGGGGCCAGCGCATGGGATCGGTGACGTCGTGGCGATGAAAGGAAACCTCGCTGCCGCCGGATCGGAGCTCGGTGGCGAGCTCGGAGCCCGCCTCGGCCGCGACGTCGGTGATGGCCACGCTCGCGCCCTCCCGCGCCAAGGCGCGCACGTGCGCGGCGCCCATGCCGCTGGCGCCGCCCGTCACGAGGGCGACCTTACCGGCGACACGCAGGCCAGGAAGCATAATTCTTGTCGTGCTTCGTGCTCTTGAAGCGAAATCAGCTTACCTCATCTCGCGCCTGCCGCCTGGCGCTCGCTCGCTGCTGCATCGCCTGGTCAGTTGTGACTCGGTTGCCACGGCCACGGGAAAGGATGTATTCTCAACTTGAATTCGATTCAGGCTGTGCACCGCCGCTCGCGCCTCGCGCACGGAGGGCCTCAGCCGGGTCCGACGACGAGGAAGAACGATGACCGCTGCCGGCACGATGCGCGCGCTCCGCCTGACCGACTGGGAGTCCACCCCGGTCCTGTCCGAGGTGGCGGTTCCCGAACCGCAAGGCTCCGAGGTGCTGGTCGAGATGACGGCCGCGGGGCTCTGCCGGTCGGATCTCCACATCATGAGCAGTCCTGCCGGCGTCTACCCCTACACGCTTCCGTTCACGCTGGGCCATGAGACCGCGGGACGAGTGGCCGCGCTCGGCCCGGCGGCGTCGGGCGTCGCCGAAGGGGATCTCGTGGTGGTGTACAGCCGGTGGGGCTGTGGCAGCTGCTGGCAATGCGCGAACGGGCGCGACAACGCCTGCGCGCGGACTCAGGGCACGGCCCACGGCGCCGGGCTGGGACGCGACGGAGGGCTAGCGGATTATCTGCTCGTGCCTGCGGCCAGATACCTCGTGCCCGCGGCCGGACTCGACCCGGTGCACGCGGCGCCGCTTACCGATGCCGCCCTCACGTCGTATCACGCGGTGAAGCTGTCGCTGGCGCAACTGAGGCCGGGAAGCAGCGCGCTCGTGGTCGGCGTCGGGGGCCTCGGGCACATGGCAATCCAGATCCTCAAGGCGGTCACATCGGCCCACGTCTTGGCCGTCGACGTGCGCCAGTCGGCGCTCCAGCTCGCCCGCCAGGCGGGTGCCGACGCGGTGCTCGCGGCGCAGGGGCTCACGCCAGCCGACATCCGGGCCGAGCTCGGACCGGAGGGAGCGTCCGTCGCGCTGGACTTCGTGGGCAGCGACGCCACGCTGGCCCTGGCCGCCGGATCCGTCGCGCAAGGGGGAGACGTCGCCTATGTCGGGCGGGGCGGCGGCGAGCTTCGCATCAAGCCGGGATTGATCCCCTACGAATGCACGATTCGCATGCCGACGTGGGGCACGTTGGCCGAGCTGGCCGAAGTGGTGGCGCTCGCGCGCTCCGGCGCGATCCACTCCGAGGCGGAGGTGTACAGCCTGGACGAGGCCGTTACGGCCTACGACCGGCTGAAACAGGGCGAAGTGTTGGGTCGTGCCGTCATCAGCGCAAGGGGGACCGATGAGACTCGTTGAGGGAAAGGTCGCACTCGTCACCGGCGCCGGCAACACCGTCAGGACCTGACCGACGGCTGTCCGCCGGGCTCAGACGGTGAGCACGGTGCAGGCGCTCACGCCGGGAGCGCCATAGACCTGGGTGAAGCCCACACGGCAGGGTTTCGGGACTTGCCGGTCGCCGGCCTCGCCGCGCAGCTGGAGAACGATCTCGTGCACCTGACGCAGCCCCGAGGCGCCGATCGGCTCACCGCAGGCGATGCAGCCGCCGTCGGTGTTGATCGGCAGGCGTCCGGTGAGCTCGGTGCCGCCACTCTGGATCAGCGCCTCCTGCTCTCCGTGCTCGCACAGCCCCGTCTCGGCCAGGTGCATGACCTCGGCGCCGGACTCCGTGTCTTGGACCTGGGCCACGTCGACATCGCCGGGCTCGATCCCCGCTTCGCTGAATGCGGCCGCCGCCGCCTCGGTGGTTGCCGAAGGCGCGGACTCGATCGGGATCGATGGACTGAACACCTCGAATGACCCGAAGCGCCGGGTTCGGAACGCCACCGAACGCAGGTACACCGGCGTGCGCGTCAGCGTCTTGATGCGGGTCCCACGGGCCAGGACCAGCGCAACGGCGCCCTCGCCTGGAGAACAGAACATGTATTGCGTTAATGGGTGGTTGACCATGCGCGAGGCGAGGATCTCCCCTTCGCTGAGCGGGCTTCGCCGCCAGGCGTTGGGATTACGAGCACCGCTGGCGAAGGCCTTGGCCGCGACCTTGGCCAGAGTCCCCGCGGTGATGCCGAACTCGGCCATGTAGCGCTGGATCTTCATGGCGAAGAACTGGGTCGTGAGCATCAAGCCGGCCTCGCCGTACCAGGAGCCGATCCCCCAGTCCTCAGGCAGCGGATTGAACGCGCCGCGCGGGTGCTTGTCGAACCCGACCACGAGTGCCACCTCGGCCGCTTCCGAGACGAGCATCGCGTGGGCGGTGGTCAGCGCGGAGCCGCCCGTGGCGCACCCGTTCTTGACGTTGATGAATGGGACACCGGTCAGGCCGAGCATCGACACCGACGTGTCGGCGTTGCCGGCGGCGTCCGATCCGCCGGCGGCGAAGTCGACATCCTGCCACTCGATCCCCGCGCTGGCCAGCGCGCGCCGAGCGGCGATGGCGCCCATCTGAAGGCCCGATATCCCCTCGTGGCGTCCGAACGGGTGGATCCCCAACCCGACGATGGCGACGTCCTCGCTGCGGCTCACGTTTCGTCCTCCACCGGCCGAAAGGCGAATGTGAGCCTCTCGCTCGCCCCCGGGACGTGGATCAGCGTGAGCTCCATCGGCATGCCGATCCGCAGCCGCTGGGGATCGTTCTCGGTGAGCCGAGCCTCCACCCGGACCTCGCCCGGCAGCTCGATGTAACCCACGCCGTATGGCTCGAACTCATCCACCCCGCCTGGGAGGTAGGGGGGCGACTTGGGAGCGAAGCACTGGATCGTCCAGCTCCACAGCGCGCCGCGGGTGGCCAACTCATGCGGATGCACCGCCTCGGAGGTGCAGCGCGGGCACGACGATTGGCGGGGGAAGGTCACGGTGCCGCATCGTTCGCAGACCGAGCCGGTCAGTCTCGGGTCCTGCTCGGTGCCTCCGATCAGCTCCGGATCGATCGGCTGGCGCTCGCGCGTGCCGGTCATCGCTCTGCGCGGGGGAACTCGAGGACGGGCGAGCGAGCCACCATGTACCTACGCATCTTGCCCGCGTCATCGCATTGCGCCACGGCGAGAAACGTCCCGATGCGCTCGCCGCTGTCCCACCGAGTCTCCCCGAGGGCAAACTCGACGTCGCCATCGACGCCGCTGTGGACCACGTAGTGCGCCCACCCGTCCATGTCACCGGCATCGATGAAACCCCGCAGCTCCTCCAGCCCGCCGAGGAATTGGCTGCTCTTACGAGAGGCATCCGCGGCCCACTGGATGGAGAACTCCACGTCCTCGGCCACCAGCTCCAGCGAGCGGTAGGGGTCCGGGCCGTCCAGGAGCTCGAAATAGCGCTCGAAGAACGTCATCTGTTTGATGTCGCGCAGTCCTGCGCTGAAAAGGATTGATCTGAAGTCATTTCAGCTAGGCCGTTACCACGGAGCGCTCGAGGATCTGCTTGATCACGTCTCGCTTGACCACCTTGAGTGACGGCGTCCGCGGAAATTCGTCGAACGCCTCCACCGACTCCGGCCAGGTGTACTTGGCCACGCCCTCCTGATCGAGGAAACGCTGGAGCTCCTCCAGGGTCGGCGCCGGCTTGCCCTCCGTGGGAATGATGGCCGCGCAGGCTCGCTCTCCGAGCCGCTCGTCGGGGAGCGGCACGATCGCCACCTCGCGAACCTGCGGATGGCGCAGCACGACGGGCTCGACCTCCGACGGGACGATGGTCACCCCGCCGCGCCGGATGATGTCCTTGCTGCGACCGACGTACACGAATTGACCATCCGCGTCGAGATAGCCGAGATCGCCGGTTCGGTAGCCACCCCACTCCGTGAGGGACTCGCGGGTCAGCTGGTCGTTGCCCAGAAAGCCGAGGAATCGGCTCGGGCCGTTGACGATCACCGAACCGGTCGTCCCCGCCGGCACGGGGTGGTTGCTCTCGTCGACGATCAGGATCTCGGTGCCGTCGTACGGGGGTCCTTCGGTGAGGAAGAGCTTCTCGTCCGGCTCGTGCAGTCCGTGGGCCGCGTGTCCGGGCACCTCGGAGAGGCCGTAGTCCCCGAGCGGTGGCACGCCGAAGGCCTCCCGCATGGCGATCCGGCGCTCGCGGGTCAGCCCGGGGGCCGCCAGGACCCGCATCGAGCGCAACTCGCGGTTGCTCTCGGACTTGGCCTTGATCAGGTCGGCCGAGTGCGTGGGCATGGAGAGGACGTACGTGCACTGATGTTCGTCGATCAGCCGCAGAGCGTCCTCGGCCCGCCAGCGGTTCACCAGGACGCCCGTGGCGCCATTGAACAGAGGGGGGAAGTAGCCGAACACCAGCCCGCCCACGAAGCCGAATTCGCAGACGACAAGGTAGATGTCCTCGCCGGTCAGCTCCCAGCGCCTGCAGATGCCTTCGGTGGCGTAGCGCAGCGTATTGCTCGAGTGCGATATGCCCTTGGGCGTCGAGGTGGTGCCGGAGGAGTGGAGCACCATGGCCAGGTCGTCGGCACGACGCGGGACGTGCCCGTCGGCCGGGGCAGCCTCGGCGAGGCGGTCCACGAGCTCGGGCTCGATCGGAAGGAAGAACGGGACTTGGTCGGCGACCTGCCGGCACTTGGCCAGCTCCTTCTCGCCGCCGAAGCCGAGCAGCCCGGTGGCGCGCGTCTGCGCGATCAGCGCCGACAGCTGAGCCTCGTTGAACATCGGCGGCAGCGGCGCGATGACCACGCCGCGGTGCATGCAGCCGAGCATCGCCACGGCTGCCTCGATCGAGTGTCGGCCCAGCAGGATCACGACGTCGCCCGGCTCGACACCCCCGTCCCCGAGTCGGGCCGACACCCCGACCGCGGCACGTCGGAGCTGATCGAAGGTGAAGGCCCGATCGTCAAGGATTAGCGCCGGCTTCTGGGGATTCTCCTGCGCGCGATGCGCAAAATCGGTCCACAGATCTCCCTCGCGCCAGTATCCCTCTGCGTAGTAACGATCAGCCTCAGGCTGGAAGCTCAGGGTTGACATCGCCTTCCTCCGGTCTGCAAAGTTGTCGGGTGGTGATGGAGCGGTCGTGCCGCCGGGCGGGGCTCAGACAACTGCCATCCCCCCGTCGACGCTGAGCACCGTTCCCGTGACAAAACTGCTCCCGGGACCGAGCAGGAACAGCACGGCGTGATTGAGCTCGCCGCCGCGGCCGCCGCGGCCCAGTGGCGTGCGAGACAGCAGGAACTCCGGAAACTGCTCCGGATCCTCGCCCAGCTCAGCCGTCATCTCGGAGGCGAAGAAGCCGGGGGCGACCGCGTTCACGCGGATACCGTGGCGGCCCCACTGCGACGCGAGCTCCCGTGTCAAGCCGATGATGCCCGCCTTGGAGGCGACATAGGCGGCATCCGGGATCTGGCCGATCGAGCGCAGGCCCATGACCGAGGCAATATTGACGATCGATCGGCCTCCGCCGTCGCGCATCCGCTCGGCGGCCAGGCAGGAGAGCGCGAACGGCGCGACGAGGTTCAGATCGAGGACTCGCGCGAACGTCTCGGTCGGGGTGCGAAGCGCGGGAGCGGTGGCGCCGGCACCGGCGTTGTTGATGAGGCCGTCGAGCCTCCCATGTCGAGCCATGACGCCGTCGACCAGCCGCCGGCGGTCGATCTCGTCCGTGACATCGCAGACGACGGGGTCGGCGCCCGGGATCTCCTCCCGGAGCGCCTCCAGGCGCTCGGCCCGCCGGGCCGCCATGACGGGGATCCCGCCGGCCTCGCCGATCGCGCGCGCGAGCTGCGCTCCGAGCCCGGAGCTGGCCCCCGTGATGATGACGACACTACCTTCCAACCGCTGCAATCTCCTTCTTAGCTGAAGTCAGTTCAATTCTAACCAGCCGCGGTCTCGAGCGCAACCGCGAGGGCGCGCGGAGGCTGTTGCCACAACGGTTGCGCCGAATCCCGGGTCGCGCCGGGGGACCGCGGGGGGCGCTGATAAAGTGCTGTCAATTCAATTGAAAGAGGCAAGGGTGGCCAAGAACGCCAAAAGTCCAGCGAGTGAGCGGATAAGAGGTGCTCCCAGCTCGCGGAGCAAGCGCCAAGAGATCCTGACCACCGCAATCGACAACTTCGGCCAACGCGGCTACGAGTACACCAAGTGGGCTGACATCGCGGCCGACGTCGGCCTCGGCTCGACGGCCCTGTATCACTACTTCGAGTCGAAGCTCCACTGTCTGTATGAGATTGAGGCCGAGGCGCTCCAAGCCGAACTCGAGCGGTTCGAGCGGCTGACGGCTGATCGGGACGAATTCGGCCCGGCGCTCGTCCGCCTGCTCAATGGGCTGTTCGATCTCAGCGAGCACGAAGTCATGCGCAACCGTGTGCTGGTCGCCGAGGCGGGCCTGCTCGCCGTTCATCGGTCCTCGCCGCGCGAGGAGGAGGCACGACGGCGTGCGCGCTCCCGCATGCGGGATGTCGAGTTTGCCTGGGCCGCATTCCTCACGCGCGGGATGGAGCAGGGGGCGATCCCGGATGCCGACGCCCGCCTGCTGACCCAGGCCGTCCTCGGCTTGTACAACAGCGTCTGGCACTGGTATCGGCCCGACGCGGGCCTCTCGCTCGATGAGATCCGCGACTTCTTCGTCGAGCGCTGTCTGGCCGTGGCGGGTTACCGCCAGGCCGCCGCGCTCCCGGTGAAGCCGGCGCGAAAGCCGCGCGCCGCCCGCAAGGCCGCCTGACCAGTCAGCGGGCGGTGTACCCGCCGTCGATCGGGATGGTGACGCCCGTGATCCAGCGGGCGTCATCCGAAGCCAGGAACGCCACCACCGAGGCGATGTCCTCAGGCTCGACGATACCCGGCATTGGGTTGAACGCCTCCATCCGCTGACGCATTTCGACCGGGTCGGCCGCGTTCTCGATGAAGCTGCGCACCAGTGGCGTCATCACCACCGTCGGGGCGACGGCGTTGACGCGAATGCCACGGGTGGCGTACTCCACGGCTGCCGAACGGGTGATCCCGACGATTCCGGCCTTGGTGAACGTGTAGGGCGAGATGTTGTCCTGCGCGGACAGGCCCGCGGTCGAGCAGGTGTTGATGATCGCTCCTCCGCCGGTCTCGAGCATGGCGGCGATCCCGTGCTTCAGCACGAAGAACACCCCGTCGCCGTTGATGGCCGTGACCCGCTGCCAGTTATCGATTGTCATCTCGTGAAGCGGCGTCTGCTCACCTGAGATGCCGGCGTTGTTGAAGATGACGTCGATCCGCCCGAAGTGCTCGACCGTCGCCGCGATGGCGCCCTGCACGGACCCGGCGTCAGCGGTGTCGACCGGCACCGAGAGGGCGTCCGGCAGCGACGCGGCAAACCGCTTCGCGGCCTCCTCGTTGATATCGGCGACGGCGACCTTGGCGCCCTCGTCCGCGAATCGCCGTGCCGTGGCGGCACCGAGTCCCGACGCTCCGCCGGTGACGAACAGGACCTTCTCGTCGAATCTCATCTCGCTCCTTTGGCTTAGGCGACGCGCACCAGCGTCTTTCCGGTGGTGTCTCCGGCCAGCATCCGCACCAACGCCTCCGGGGCTTTGTCGAGGCCCTCGATGATCGTCTCGCGATAGCGCAGCCGCCCGTCGGCCAGCCAGCCGCCGAGCTCTCGGACCACGTCAGGCAGCCGGTGTTGATAGGCGCTGCCCCGGAACCCCCGCAGCGTGAGGTTGTTGGCCACGGCCTGGAACAAGTTGCTCGGGCCGGGCGTAGGACCGACCGACTCATACTCGGAGATGGCTCCGCAGAGCGCGACCCGACCCCAGCCGCGCAGGGTCGCCAGAGCCGCCTCCAGGTGATCGCCCCCGACGTTGTCGAAATACACATCGATGCCATCCGGCGCGGCTTCCCGCAGCCGGTCGACGACGGCCCCGTCCCGGTAGTTGAATGCGGCGTCGAGGCCGAGGTCGTCGAGCAGGTGACGAACCTTCGCGTCGGACCCGGCGCTGCCGATCACGCGGTGACCGCGCAGCTTGGCGATCTGTGCGGCCAGACTCCCGACCGCGCCCGCGGCCGCGGAGACCCAGACGATGTCCCCGTCGCGCAGCTCCGCCGCGTCGATGAGTCCGGCGTATGCGGTCACTCCCATGGCCCCCAGGGGTCCAAGGTATGTCTGCGGCGGAGCCACCGAGGTGTCGATCCGGGCCAGCGTGGCTATGCCCGCCAAGGCCGGCTCGCCCGCCGTGACGACGGCATAGTCGCGCCAGCCCTTGGCATGCCACACGGAGTCACCGGGCCCGAAGCCCTCGGCGCGCGACTCGATCACCTCGCCCACAGCCCAGATGTCGTCCATCGGGGCATTGAGCGGGAAGGAGTTGAAGTAGCCTGCGGGTCCGCTTTCCTTCAGCCGCAGGCGCATCCCAGGGTCGACCGAGGTGAACGTGTTGCGCACCAGCACCTGGCCCGGGCCCGGCTCCGGAACGTCAACCTCGACCGTCACGAAATGGGTCGGCGTGACCTCCTGCCGGGGGTACTCGACGAGGCGGACCTCGCGACCGTGGCGGGGCACTATCGCTGGACCTTGTAGCCGACGGTCTCCCGATCCCACACGTCGTCGGCTTCGATGCCCTGCGCCTTCAGTTCCTGCTTGAGGATCCGCTGCGCGTGCGACTTGGGCAGCGAGTCGACGAAGCGCAGATACCGGGGCACCGCGAAGTGAGGCATCCTGCCGGTGCAGAAGTCGAGAACCGCTTCGGGGGCCACCGTGGAGCCGGGCTTGAGCACGATCGCCGCCATCACCTCCTGTCCCCCGATCGGGGACGGAACCGCGTATGCCGCCGATTCGAGCACTTCAGGATGAAGCGCCAGCACGCGCTCGATCTCCCAGGCCGAGACGTTCTCGCCCCGGCGGCGAATCGAGTCGGTCTCCCGAGCCTTGAAGAAGTAGAAGTCGTCCTCGTCGCGGTAGCCGTGGTCGCCGGTGTGGAACCAGAGGTTGCGGAGCGACCCCAGCGTGGCTGAGTCGTTGCCCCAGTAGCCCATCATCATCACGCTTGGATGTTGCGGACGAATGCAGATCTCGCCCGGCGCGCCGACTGGAACCTCGACGTCGTTTTCGTCGAGGACGCGGACCTCGTACCACGGGACGGGAACGCCCATCGAGCCCGCCTTGCGCTGATCGAAGCGATTGAAGGTGATCGGCCCGGTTTCGGTCAGGCCGTACACGTCGAGGATCGTCAGGTCGAACCGTTTCTCGAACTCGAGGACGAGATCGCGCGGCGCGGCGGCGCCGATGACCACCCGGACAGGGTTGTCCCGGTCATCGGGGCGTTCCGGCTGCTTCATCAGAATTCGCAACATCTCGCCCATGCCGTTGAACGCGGTGACGTTCTCCCGGCGGCACTGGTCCCAGAACCGGCTGGCCGAGAAGCGACGGTTGATGATCACCTTCGCGCCGACGACCATCGCGGCGATCGTGGTCATGTACTTGGCATTGGCGTGGAACAGCGGGAACACCGACAGCAGCACGTCTTCCGCGCCGTACCGGGCCACGTCCGCCGTGCTCGTGCCGAGGTTGATGTTGTGGTTATGGGGCAGCACGACGCCCTTCGGAGGCCCGGTCGTCCCTCCCGTGAACAGGATCGATGCCGGCTGATGGGGCGCGACGTCGAGTGTCTCGACCGATCCTGGGTTGACCAGCAGATCGGCGAAGTCGTGCATCGGTCGGCCCCCGTTCGCGTCGGCCGAGCGCTCCCCGAGCACCACCACGTGCTCCACGCTCGGGGCGTCGCCGAGATACGGCTGGACGTGGCCGAGGAACGTGTCCTCCACGATCATCATCCGCGCGCCGGTCGTGTTGAGAATGTGTGATATGCCCGGACCGCGCGCCGCGTCGTGAATCGGCACCTCGATCGCGCCGAGCTTGAGGATCCCGAACCAGGCGTACAGGAACTCGGACCGGTTTCCCATCATGATCGCGACGCGATCACCCGGGCCGATCCCCAGATCGCGCAGGCCGGCCGCGACGCACCCGGCGCGCTCGGCAACCTGGGCGTAGGTCACCGTGTCGTCGTCGAAGATGGCGAGTACCCGGTCCGTGTAGCGCGCCGCGTGCTCATCGACTAGAGCCGCTAGATTCATCTCTCCCTCACGTTCCCTTCGAGTTGCACAGTCCGCTTCTGTCTATGTCCTGAGGAGCAGGCACGAGGCCAGGGGTCCGGCGCCCGCCGACACCGCCGCCACCTTGGCTCCCGGAACCTGACGTTCGCCCGCGGCCCCACGTAGCTGGAGGCAGGCCTCGTAGAGATGGCCGAAGCTGTGCAAGCGGCCCGCTGAGAGCTGCCCGCCGCCCGTCGCCAGCGGCAGCGCTCCGGTCAGGCTGATTCGCTCTCCGCCCTCCACGAACGCGCCGCTCTCGCCTCGCCCGCAGAACTGCATTCCCTCCAGCCACATCAGCGTGAGGATCGTAAAGCCGTCGTAGAGCTGGGCGACGTCGACGTCGGCGGGCTTCAGATCGGTCCTGGTCCACAGGTGAGCCCCCGCGTTCATCGCGGCCGTGGTGGTCATGTCCTCCCACTGATCCCAAGAGGCGCGGCCGTGCAGAGCGCTGCCGATCGCCTCGAACCGGATCGGCTGACTCGGTGCGTCGGGCGCGTACGCGGCGTCCGAGATGACGATCGCGGTCGCGCCGTCGATGGCTATGTCGCAGTCGTACAGACAGAGGGGATCGCTGATCATCGCCGAGGAGAGGTAATCGTCCATGGTCAGCTCGCCGGTCAGCACCGCCTTCGGATTGAGCGCCGCGTTGCGCCGCGCGTTCAAACTGATCTGGGCGATCTGCTCCCGGGTGGTGCCGTATTCGTGCATGTGACGGCGGGCGTACAGCGACATCCAGTTGGGCCCGGAGAAAGCGCCGAACGGCAGGATCCACTGCATGATCCCAGTGACGCCGCCGGGGTCGGTGGCCACGCGCTCCGTGCTCGCCCGCCACGCCGTGTCTTCGTTCAGCGCGCGGTAGACCAGGACGTGACGGCACAGGCCCGTGGCCACGGCCATGCACCCGTGGATAACGGAGGCGAGCATTCCCGGCGTCTCGGGCCCGCCGTAATGCCAGTTGGTGCTCAGGCGAAGCGCATCGATGACTGCGTGGACGCCAGGCCCCGACGATCCGGGACCAGGAGGAGCCAGGCCCTCCGCCCGGGACACCGCTCCGGGCCACGAGACCACACCGTCGATCTCCGCCGGTAACAGCCCGGCATCCGCGATCGCCTCCAGGCAGGCGTCGAGCGTGAGCGCCAGCACGCCTCGCGTCATGCGACGCCCGACGTCCGACTGGCCGATGCCGGAGATGATGCAGCGCTGCTCGAAGATCTCGGACACCGCTACGCCGGCCTGAACACGGGCGCGTGCACGTCGCCCTGCTCGCGGAACTCCACCCGCACCGGCATGTTTATCGCCACCTCGCCCGGACTGACGCCAACGATGTTCGTCATCAAGCGCAATCCCGGCTGCTCGTCCAACTCCACGATGGCGATCACATAGGGGACCTCGAGACCGGGAGACCAGACGCGCTCGTTCACCGTGAAGGTGTAGACGGTGCCGCGTCCACTGACCGGCGTCGGCTCGACGTTCTCACCCAGACATCGTGGACAGCGCGGAGCGGGCGGATGGATGTAATACCCGTCGTCGTTGCACCGCACGATCCGCAACTCGCCGTCGCGCCCGCCGGTCCAGAAGGCTCGATTGTCATCGTTGACCTGCGGTATCGGCAACACGTGGGCGGGATCCAAAAAAATACAGGTTTGAGTTGAATTCGGGTCAGGACAATATCAGAACCATGCTGGTCGCGAGCGGTAGCCTTGACTCGGTTGCGGGCGGCACTACCATAGTCGAACCAACTTCAGGTCAAGCCTAAGTGATCCAGCCCGACGAGGAGAGTTCTTTGATGCTGCCCCGCGAATATCCCAACCTTTACATTGACGGGCGCTGGCAGGAGCCGGGCTCGAAGGCGCGGTTCGACGTCATCTCCCCGGCCACCGGCGAGAAGATCGGCTACGTAGCAGCCGCCGACGAGACCGACATCGATCGCGCCGTCGAGGCTGCCCGCAAGGCGTTCTACGAGACGGACTGGCCGACTCGGCCGGTCCAGGAGCGCGCGGAGATCATGGAGCGGCTGGCCTCCCTCCTGGCCGAGCATCAAGCGGAGTTCGCCGAGCTGATCGTGGACGAGCTCGGCCACACGAAGCTGACGGCCGAGGTCTATCACTCGGTGGCGCCTACGCTGCATTGGAACTACTACGCGAAGATCGGCCGCGAGCACAAGTTCGCCGAGGTGCGCGAGTCCGACCTCTCGCCGCTGGCCGGCAATGCGGGCGGCCTGATCATGAAGTACGAGACAAAGAGCCTGATGGTGCAGGAGCCGGTCGGCGTCGTGGCGGCGCTGTGCGCATTTAACTTCCCGCTGCCGGGCATCGCTCAGAAGACGGCGCCGGCCCTGGTCGCCGGCTGCACGGTCGTGGTCAAGGCGCCCGACCCGGACCCACTGTCCCTGTTTGCGATGGCCGATCTCGTGACGGAGGCGGGCTTTCCCCCCGGCGTGATCAACATCGTTGCGGCGGGCCGCGAGGCGTCCGAGCATCTGGTGGCCCATCCCGACGTCGACATGGTCACGTTCACCGGTTCGACCGACGTGGGCAAGCAGATCGCCCGGGTGTGCGGCGAGCAGATCAAGCCCTGCGTACTCGAGCTCGGCGGCAAATCGGCGGCGATCATCCTCGAGGACGCTGATCTCGACACCGCTCTGCCGATGGTCGTCGGCAGCGGCGTCGCGACCACCCAGGGTGAGAACTGCACCTGCATGAGCCGGATCCTGGCTCCGAAGTCTCAGTACGACGAGATCGCGGCCCGGCTCACCGAGGCGTTCAAGGGACTGAAGGTCGGCGACCCCAACGACGACGACACGGTGGTGGGCCCGCTCATCACCGAAGCGCACCGCGAGCGCGTGCTCGGGTACATCAAGAACGCGATCGACGAGGGAGCCACCGTGGCGACCGGCGGCGGGATTCCGGAGCATCTGGACAAGGGGTGGTACGTCGAAGCGACGTTGCTGACGAACGTCAGCAACGACATGACCGTCGCCCAGGAGGAGATCTTCGGGCCGGTCATCGCGCTGATCCCGTACGAGGACGAGGAGGACGCGATCCGCATCGCCAACGACAGCCGCTTCGGTCTGTCCGGCTCGGTGTTCACCGCCAATCCCGCGCGCGGATTCGAGGTCGCCCGGCGGATTCGAACCGGCACGTTCCGCGTCAACACGATGTCCGCTGACTTCAACTCGTCCTTCGGCGGCTACAAGGAGTCAGGGATTGGCCGGGAGCACGGCCCGTACGCGATTGACGAATACCTGCTGAGCAAGACGATCTCGATCGATCCTTCGGACGAGTTTCCCGAAGAGGTGCTCCGGTCGGTCCGGGGGACCCCGGCGCACGTCTGAGGCGACCCCGACACCTCCGGCTGGGCGCCGACGGGCGGCAGCGCCACTCGCACTCGGCCATCTGACCCTGCGCAACCGGATCGTCGGCGCTCCCCACGGACGGGGGCTGCTCGGCGACGGCCTCGCCTTGCCCGAGGATGCTGACTACTGGCGTCGCCTCGCCGCCGGCGGGGCCGCCATGGTCACCGTCGGCGGCACCGTGACCGCGCCGGAATCCACCTGGCGCCGCCGGATCGTCACCGAGGCCTGGCGGGAGGAAGGGATCCCCGGTCAGGCCTTGCGGGCGCAGGCCATTCGCTCGGAGGGAGCCGTGGCCGCGTGTCAGCTCGTGCATCTGGGGCGGGAGACCACCGGCGCCGAGATGTGGTTCCCGCCCGTGGGCCCGTCCGCGGTGCGCTCGCCGCGGGAGCCGACCCGCCCGCGGGCCCTCTCCGCCGCGGAGCTCGACGACATCGTGGAGGGATTCCGCGTGTCCAGCGTCCATGCAGCGCAGGCGGGCTTTCAGGTAATCGAACTGCACGCCGCCCACGGCTATCTGCTGGCCCAGTTTCTCTCGCCGTCGACCAACCTCCGCGCCGGCGCCGAATCGCTCGCGGAGCGGGTCCGCCTGGTCGGCCGGATCGCCGCGGCGATCCGGCGCTCCGTGCCAGCGGTGATCCTCGGCATCCGGCTGTCCGCGGACGGCGAGCGGGAGGGGGGCTTCACGCTCGACGGCCTGTGCGAGCTGCTGCCGGCGATCTCGCCGATGGTCGACTACGTGAGCCTGACCGTCGGGGTGCGGAGCACCTACGTCCGCGACATGGCCACGACCGAGCCGCCGCTGCTCGGCGCCATCGGCCGCCTGCGCCCGGTGATCGATCGGCCGCTGCTCGTCTCCCAGGCCTTCCGCCGAGCCGAGTCGATCGAGGCGGCGATCGCCGCCGGAGCGGACCTGGTAGGGGTCGCTCGGCCCCTGATCGCCGATCCCGAGTTTCCGGCCAAGATCCTGGCTGGACGCGACCGCGAGATACGTCCCTGCGTGTCCTGCAACGAGGACTGCCGCGCGTTCGATCCGGTCCTGCTGTGCTCGGTCAACCCGGATCTCGGACCGTCGGGAGCGGGCGCGCGACCGGCCACGGCGCTGTTGCACCGGCCGGGCGGCCGGGCCCGGGCACCCCGCATCGCGGTCGTTGGCGCAGGCCCGGCCGGGCTCGAGTGCGCCACCTCGATCGCGGGGCGGCACGAGGTGGTGGTGTTCGATGAGGCGCGGCGGCTTGGCGGGCACCTGACGATCGCCACCGGGGCGCCGAACCGCTCCGGGTGGCAGGCGCTGCTGGACTACTACGCCAGCGCCATCCGCGGGGCGGACAACGTCGAGCTCCGCCTCGGCACGGCGGCCGACCGCGAGCTCCTCGAGGAGTTCGACCAGGTCGTGCTGGCCGTCGGCAGCGAGGAGGTGCTGCCCGAGCTGCCGGGGATCGACCGCGCCCTCAGCTCGTCGCGATTCATCGCGCAGGGCCCGGTCAGGCCGGCGGGCGCGGAACTGGTCATCGTCGATGACGGCTTCGGCTGGTGGCCATGTGCCAGCGCCGTGGAGACCGGCATCGCTGCCGGTTGGCAGAGCATCACCGTGCTGACCCCGGCCGCCGCCTTCGGCGCGCGGCTTCCGCCCGAGGGCCACGTCCAGCTGCTGGCCCGGCTGCGCGGAGCGCCTCTTCAGATCCGCCCGTTGACCGCGGTGGCGTCGATCGCCCCTACGTCCGTCACCATCCGGCACGTGCTCTCAGGGCGTGCCGCGGAGCTGCCGGCCGACGGCGTCGTCGTGGTCGGCGAGCGCCGGGCGCGAGCGTGGGACGGACTCGCGCCGCTGGGGCCCGGTGTCCTCGTGGTCGGCGACGCGGTCGTGCCCCGCCGCGTTCACCACGCGATCTCCGAAGGCCGGGCCGCCGCTCGTCGACTAGCAGGTCAGGGGCTGTAGGGAGTCTTGGTCACCAGCGAGAGCACCTCGCGGTCGACGATCGCCGCGAGCTGACCCGCTGCCTGGACGAAATCGGGATCCTCATACGCTGCGGCAAAGGCCGCTGGCACGGCGTTAGCGTCCTGCACTTCCCAGAGGTCGTGGACTTCGTGGAGGTCTCCGATCAGCGTCGTCCAGGCCCCGACGAGCCTCCACCCGTGGCTCTCCATCACCCGCTTGATCGTGACCATTGTCTCGTTGAAGGCGGCCAGCTGGCCGTACTTGACCTTCACGTTGGCGTAGGCATACATCATCGCTTCAGTTCCTTTCCTCGACGGCGACGTTCCAGGTTCGATCCGCGTAGGCCTCGCGCAGCTGGCGCTTGAGCACCTTTCCGGCGGCGTTGCGAGGCAGCGCATCGACGACGACCACGGCGGAAGGCTTCTTGAAGCCGGCCAGGCGAAGGCGGCAGTGGGCGATCAGGTCCGCCTCATCCAACTCGGCTTGGCCACGGCGGACCACGACGGCCAGTGGCGTCTCGACCCAGCGCGGGTGCGGGACTCCGATCACCGCGGCGTCGGCGACGGCCGGATGCTCGAGCAGCACGCGCTCGACCTCGGCGGGATACACGTTTTCGCCTCCGCTGACGATCAGATCCTTCTTGCGGTCGACCAGCCAGAGATACCCCTCCTGATCGCGCCGGGCCAGGTCCCCGCTGTGAAACCAGTCGCCCGCGAACGCCTCCGCGCTCGCCTCCGGCTGGCGGTAGTAGCCGGCCATCACGTTCGGCCCGCGGTAGACGATCTCACCCACCTGGTCGGGTGCGACGTCGAGCTGCCGGTCATCGACCACACGTAGCTCGACGCCCAGCATCGGCTTGCCCACCGAGCCCATCTTGCGCGTCGCGTCGGCGCCCTTGAGCAGCGTGGTGGCGCCCGACATCTCCGTCTGCCCGTAGGCGCTGACGATGTCCGCCCCTGGGAACGTCTCCGCCATCGACTTGAGGGTTCGGCGCAGCGCGGGCGAGGCCCCCCACATCGCGACCCGCAGTCGTCGACGATCGATCTGGCTCACGGCATCGCTGGCGCAGATGGCATCCCATTGCGTCGGGACGAAGATGCACATCGTCACCGCGTGGGCCTCGATCAGCCGCAGGCTCGCGTTCGGGTCGAATCTCGTGCTCGGGGTGATGATCACGGTCGCCCCGAGGACCAGAAACGGCAGTAGCCCGTTGATTCCCCCGATGTGGAACAGTGGCTGGCCTGACAGCCAGACGTCGTCCTGGCCGGCCCGCATCTCGTGGATCCAGCTGAGGGTGCTCGCCACCAGGTTGCCATGCGTGAGCACCGCCCCCTTGGGCCGGCCCGTGGTGCCCGACGTGTAACACATGAGCGCCGGGTCATCCGCGCTGAGAGCGGCGGGGTCAGAGGGCGCGGGCGCCGAGGCGATCGCCTGCTCGTAACCCGCTCCGACCTCGAGCACGCTGCGGAATCGCCTGCCCTCCGGCGGGTCCGAATCGCAGATCAACACCACGGCCTCCGAGTCGCCCAGGATGAAGTCGACCTCGTCCGGGGCCAGGCGGAAGTTGATCGGGACGGCGACCGCACCAAGGTGATGGCAGGCCAGGAGCGCCTCTATGAACTCGATCCGGTTGCCGAGGAGCAGGGCGACGCGATCCGTGGCTCCGACACCTGTCGTTGCCAGCCCGGAGGCCAGCCGACTCGCGCGATCGTGCAACTCGGCGTGCGTCCGGTGCTCATCGCCGAAGACGACGGCCCGATGATCGGGATGGCTCCGGCGTGCCCGTCCGGTGAGCTCCGGCAGCACCATCTGGCGTGCTCGTGCGATTGCCGAACCCACCGGTTTACCCCGACGATCCGTTTCCGGCTGCTTCGGGCACCACGCCGGCGACAGCCAGCATGCGGGTGATGAAGAAATCCGCGATAGCGGGCAACGGCAGGGTCTGGTCGGGCCGGTACCACTGCCAGATGCTGTTGTAGAGACCGAGCATCGCTCGGGCGAGCATTCGTGGATTGCGCTCGGGGATGGCGCCCCGCTGCATCGCGTCGGCCAGAAACCGCGTCCAGGCGGCCTCGAGCGCGCGCGTTTCGGCTCGCCCGGCTTGGCGAGCCTGCTCTTCGCGCTCGGAGGTGCCCTCGCCGCTCAGTAGGGCCTGCTCGGCGACCAGGACGCGGTTGCGCAGAACGTCGCGCTCGGACAGTTCGAAGCAGCCGGCGCAGACGGCTCGTAGTGCCTCCCGCGGGTCGGCCTGGGTGGTGGTGACCGTGTCGAACCGCTCGTGCAGGTCCCGGAGCGCCTGGTCGAGAATCACGTACAGGCAGTGCTGCTTGGAGTCGAAGTAGTGATAGAGCGCGGTGGGGCCGATGCCGACGTCATCGGCGACCTCGGCCCACTTGGTGTTCTCGTATCCGTTGCGGCCGAACCGGTCGATCGCTGCGTCCAGGATCTCGGCTCGTCTGGAGCCTTCGTTGCGCGACCGGTGAAGGGACCGCGACTTACTCTCGCTGGAGTCCTGATTCGAACTCACGTCAGGAGCACCCTAGCATGACTCCAATCGGGATTGCAACGGGTAGATCGGCTTATATCGTGGCCCGGAAGCGAGTTTGGAAACCGCCTCGACGAGTCGTAAGCTGATACGATCTCAGTTCGATGCAGCTGAGTGAAACTCCCACTGAACGCGCACTAGCTGATGAGGTCCGAGCCTTCCTCGCCCGGGAGGGACTCGTCTCTGCTGACCTCCCGCATGCGCTCGGTGACCGGATGGACGTGCTTCGCCGCTGGCAGGCCGCGTGCTACGCGGCCGGTTTGGTCGGGCGCGCGTGGCCGGCCGAGTTCGGTGGCGGCGGCCGACCGCCGGTGGAGCAGATCGTCGTCGACCAGGAACTGGCTGCGGGCGGCGCGCCGGAATTCATTAACGTCGTCGGACTCGACGTCCTCGGGCCCTCGCTTCTGCGCTTTGGCAACGACGAGCAGCGTCGTCGGTACATTCCGTCAATCCTGTCGGCCGACGAGATCTGGAGCCAGGGCTTCTCCGAGCCTGAGGCCGGCTCAGATCTCGCCAGCCTCCGCACGCGCGCCGTGCCCGATGGTGACGCGTTCGTCATCAACGGCCAGAAGACATGGGTCTCCTGGGGCCAATATGCGACGTGGTGCGGCGTCCTGGCCCGGACGGACGAGACCGCGCCTCGGCACCGCGGCATCTCGATGCTGATCGTCGACATGTCCTCGCCCGGGGTCGAGGTTCGTCCGATGACGCAGATCACCGGCCACGCTGAATTCTGCGAGTTGTTCCTCGACGATGTCGTCGTCCCGCGGGAGAACCTGCTCGGCGAGCTCGGAGACGGGTGGAGCATCGCGATGTACACGCTGGGGCATGAGCGGGGCACCGCGGCGCTTCCCCGGCAGGTCAAGTTGCAGACCTGGCTGGACCGCGCGGTAGCGGTGGCCGGACGCCGCCGACTGTACGGGCAAGCCGTGCTCGACAGCAGCGAGGCGCAGATGGCACTGGCTCGCGCCATGATCGGCGTCGAGGTGCTGCGACACCACGCGTACCGAACGGTGGGCGAGTTCCTCAACGGCGGCGCGGTCGGCCCGGAGAGCTCGAGCGTGAAGCTGCTGATGGCGGAAGCCGAGCAACGGCTGGCCGCCACCGTCCTGGAAGTTCTCGGTCCGACGCTGCTCGACGGCGATCCGGCCGAGGCCCAAGAGAACGACTTCTGGAACGAGACATATCTCTATTCCCGCGCCGCGAGCGTCTATGGGGGCGCTCAGCAGATTCAGCGGGACATCATCGCCGATCGAATCCTCTCGCTCCCCAAGGACTAGACGTGGATCTCGAGCTGAGCGATGAGCAGGTGTGGCTGGAGGAGTCGATCAACACCCTCCTGGATCGCCAGTGGCCGCCAGCGGAGGTGGCCTGGCGGGCGGGCGAGGCAGAGCGGACCGGCCTTTGGAGCAGCTTGGTCGAGTTCGGGCTGCTCGGTGGTGATGAGGGCCGGCTCGGCGCGATCGAGCTTTGTCTGGCCGCCCGGGCGATCGGGACCCACCTGGCCTCGGTGCCGTTCCTCGGCAGCGTCGCTGTGCGCTACGCGCTGGCGCCGTTCGCGGCGGAGCTTCGGGACGGGTTCCGCGCTCTGCTCGACGGCGATTCCCGTGTCTCGATCGCCTGGCTCGAGCCGGGCGGCGGGTGGGGTGTGTCCGGTACGCGTGCGACGGTGCAATCCGGTCGGCTCACCGGCGTGAAGGCCGCGGTCGAGCACGCGCCCGATGCCGACTACCTAGCCGTTCTGGCCCGCGTGAACGACAAATCGGAGCTCGTGCTGGTGCCCGGCCGATCGGAGGGCGTCGAGATCACGCCGCAGACGAGTCTCGACGCCACCGTGCCGCTGAGCCGCGTGACCTTCGATGGCGCGGAGGCGGAGGCCATGATCGAGCTCGGGCCGACCAGCGCGATCACCCACCGCCTGGCCAGCGTAGCCGCGCTGCTGGCCGGCGCCGAGGCCGTCGGCGCGGCCACCAAGCTCTTTGGCGAAGCGCGCCGCTACGCCACCGAGCGCCGCCAGTTCGGGCGAAGCATCGGCAGCAATCAGGCGCTTCGCCACCTGATGGCCGATCTCCATGTCAGGCAGGCCAGCAGCTGGTCGACGACGCTCTACGCCGCCGCCGCGTTGGACGACGGCATTCCCGGTGCGCAGCAGACGGCGTCGGTGGCGAAGGCGTACGTGTCGCGTGCCGCCCGCGAGGTCGCGCACGGCTCGATCCAGGTCTTCGGCGGCGTCGCCTTCACCGAAGAGCATTTGGCACACCGCTTCCTGCGCCGGATCGTCGTCCGCGAGCAGCAGTTCGGCGATGCGGCCCATCACGAACGGGAGCTCGGCAGGCTTCTGGCCACCGGTGCGGCTAAGCGAGCGGTTGCGGCCGACCCGGATGTGACGGTGAGCCTGCGATGACCGAGACAGGTGGCCTCACGGATGCGGAGGACCTCGGCTTCAACGATCCCACCGCTCAACGGCTGGAGCCCATAACCACCGGCGCCGACCCCGAGATCGTCGGGCCGATGCTGGCCGACGTCCTTCATGACCCGCGGTGGTTGACCTGTGACGTCGCGCTCATCTCCGGAGGCAAGTCCAATCTGACCTACCGCGTCGCCTGCGACGCCGGCGAGGTCATCCTGCGGCGCCCACCGCTCGGTCACATCCTGGCCACCGCGCACGACATGGGCCGCGAGTACCGGGTGATGAGCGCGCTGGCCGGTACCGCCGTCCCGGTTCCGCGAACCTTTCACCTCGGGACCGCAGATGGTCCGCTGGGCTCGCCGTTCTACCTGATGGAGCGCGTGATAGGCCACATCTGCCGGAACGCTCTCCCGGCCGGCTACGCGGAGACCCCGGAGGATCGCTACCAGGTCGGCATTGCCCTCGTCGACGCCCTGGCCGACCTTCACCTGGTCGATCCTGCCGCCGTCGGACTGGCGGAGTTCGGCCGCCCGGCCGGCTTCATGGAGCGACAGCTGCGGCGGTGGTCGCAGCAGTGGGAGTCCTCCAAAGCCGATGATCTACCGGCGCTGGACGCCCTCCGTGACGACCTCGCGAGCACGCTCCCGGAGCAGCAGGCCAACACTCTGGTCCACGGTGACTTTCGGCTCGACAACGCGATCCTGCATCCAACCCAGCCCGGGACGATCGTCGCAGTGCTCGACTGGGAGATGAGCACGCTCGGCGATCCACTGGCCGACCTGGGAGCGATGCTGGCGTATTGGAGCGAAGCGGGTGACGCCGAGAGCCTGCGGCGGGCCCGCATCGTCGCTCCGGTCACCGCCGAGGAGGGATTCCCGTCCCGGGCCGAGATCATCGAGCGCTACACCCGGCGGACCGGGACCGATCCCGTCGACATCGACTGGTATCAGTCGTTCGCCTGCTTCAAGCTCGCGATCATCTGCCAGGGAATCGCCGCTCGGGCGGCTGGCGGCGCCATGGTCGGCTCTGGGTTCGACCAGGCGCAGCGGCTTGTGGCGCCACTTGTGCAGGCGGGCCGGCATCTGCTGGACGCCCGCCCCGCCGCCTGATCTTCCGGGGCGTTGGCCGGCTGTTCAGGCGGTGGCGACCGGCTGGGGTCGGTAGCGCCGCGTCTCGCGTCGCGCGATCGCCATGTAATGGACCTCGTCCGGTCCGTCGGCGATCTGGAGGATGCGGGCCACCGCATAGAGCTCGGGCAGGACGGTGTCCTGGGCCACACCCGCGCCGCCGTGGGCCTGGATCGCTCGGTCGATGACCCAGGTGGCCACCTCGGGCGCGGCCACCTTGATCGCGGAAACCTCGATCCGTGCGCCGCGGTTGCCCACGGTGTCCATCAGCCACGCGGTCTTGAGTACAAGCAGTCGGACTTGCTCGATGCGCACCCGCGCTTCGGCGATCCAGCGCTGGACGACCCCGTGGTCGATGATCGGGACGCCGAAGGCCGAGCGGTGAGCCGTCCGTTCGCACATCATCTCGAGCGCGCGTTCAGCCATGCCGATTGCCCGCATCGCGTGATGGATCCGCCCCGGGCCCAGCCGCTCCTGAGCGATCCGGAACCCGTCGCCCTCCTCGCCGAGAAGGTTCGATGTCGGGACGCGGACGTTGTCGTAGACGATCTCTGCATGGCCGCCGTGAGGTCCGTCGTCGTAACCGAACAGACTCGTCGACCGCTGGATCTTGACCCCTGGCGTGTCCTTCGGCACCAGGATCATGCTCTGGCGACGGTGGCGGTCCGCATCGGGGTCCGTCACGCCCATGAGGATCAGCAAAGTGCAACGCGCCGCCATCGCCCCGGACGTCCACCACTTCCGCCCGTTGATCACGTAGTCGTCGCCGTCGCGCTCGATCCGGGTCGCGATGTTGGTGGCATCCGAGGAGGCGACATCTGGTTCGGTCATGGAGAAGGCCGAACGGATCCGCCCATCCAGCAGAGGTTCCAGCCACGTCTGCCGCTGTTCCTCGGACCCGAACAGCGACAGCAGTTCCATGTTGCCGGTGTCCGGCGCCGAGCAGTTGAGCGCCTCCGGGGCGATCCACGGGTTCCGGCCCGTGATCTCGGCCAGAGGCGCGTACTGGAGATTCGTCAGCCCCGCGCCATCCTCATGCGTGCGCGGGAGGAACAGGTTCCACAGCCCGCGCCGCCGGGCCTCCTGCTTTAGCTCCTCGACGACCGGCGGTGTTCCCCACCGGTCATCGACCGAGCTCGCTTCCACCCGAAACCGCGGTTCGGCCGGGTAGACGCATTCGTCCATGAAGGCGAGCACACGCTGCTGGAGCTCGATGGTGGTGTCGTCGTAACCGAAGTCCATGACGCTCGTGCTCGCTGGCCGCGGGCCCTAGCGGTGCTTCCAGACGGGATCGCGCTTCTCCAGGAACGCCTGCACACCCTCCTTGGCGTCCTCGGACTGGTGCGCCACGTTGCAGGTCATACTCTCGAGGGCAATCAGCGTCTCCGTGTCCCCGTCGAGTCCGCGATTTGCCGCGAGCTTGGTGATCCGCATCGTGAACGCGCTCTTGTCGAGCATCGGTGCGGCGAAGTCGGCGATGGCCTGCTCGAGCTGATCGGTCGGGGCCGAGACGTTCGCCAGGCCCCATTCGACGCACTCCTTGCCGGACAGGAGCTTCCCGGTGAACAGCAGCTCCTTGGTCTTCCGCAGGCCGATGTAGCGCGGCAGCCGGTAGATCGGTCCGGCGCCGCCGAACAGCGCCCGGCGGATGTGGAAGTCGCCGATCTTGGCGTCGTCGGCGGCGATGCAGAAGTCGCAGGAGATCGACAGCTCGAACCCGCCCGCGACCGCGTAGCCCTCGACGACGGCGATGGTCGGTTTGCCCAGGTCGAATGCGCGGGCGAACGTGCGGGCCGAGACCTGGGCGATTTTGACCGAGCTGTTGGTCGTCCCGAGAAACTGGGAGTCGAGCATGTTCAGGTCGGCGCCGGCGCAGAACGTGTGGCCCCGGCCGCGGATGACCACGACGCGCGCATCGTCATCCTCGTCGGCCCGCTCGAGCGCCTGGCCGAACCTCATCAGCTGTTCCCAGTTGAAGCAATTCTTGACCTCGGGCCGGTTCAGCCAGATCGTGGCGATGCCATCGCTGACCTCGTATTGGACGACCTCGCTCGTCGACGTCTGCGCACTCGTCTGCTCCTGAACCGTCATCGGTCTTCTCCTTCGCGGATGGCTAAGCTGAATTCAGATCATATCGGGACGGACGCGGTTTTGCGACTCCAACTCAATTTTCGTTTGAAATCGGTAACTGCGCGGGAAGCCGGTCGGGAATTGCACGACCTCGCGGTCCTCATGTGCAATACTGAACTCGATTCAGTTCGGATCCCTTGAGGGGTCAGCCGAGTCGCCGCGGACATGGAGCCCACCGTTCAGATCTCAGCCCCCTTGCCGCACATGGGGTCGGTCAACATCTGGCTGCTGCGCGGCTCACCGCTGACGCTGATCGATACGGGCCCACGCAGCGACGAAGCGCTCAGCGCGCTCGAGCACGGTCTGCGGCAGGAGGGTCTGCGGATCGAGGACATCGAACTGGTGATCCCCACCCATCACCATCTGGACCATGGCGGTCTGATCGCCACGATTGTGCGCCGGTCGGGCTCCACGGTGGCGGCGCTCGACCGGGCCGCCGACTACGGAGCGCGCTACTTCGAGCGCTCCGACTCCGATCGCGCCTTCTCCAACGAGCTCATGCGACACCACGGGGTGCCGGAGTCGGTGATCGACTCCACCGATGAATTCTGGGAGTTCATCCGCGATGGCTCCGAGCCGTTCGGCACCGATGTGCGCCTGTCCGATGGGGATCTCATCACGGCCGGCGGTCGAGATCTCCGGATCCTGGCTCGCCCAGGCCACAGCACGACGGACGCGCTGCTGGTCGACGAAGGGAGCGCCACCGCCTTCGTGGGCGATCACCTCCTGGCCGGCATCTCGTCTAACACCGAGGTGGTTCCGGCGGCTGAACCGGACGGGACGCGACCGCGAGCTCGGGTCGAGTACCTGAGCAATCTCCGGCGAACCGCGTCGATGCCCCTTGATCGGCTGCTGACCGGTCACGGTGACCCGGTCACCGATCACGCGGCACTGGTCCGCAGTCGCTTTGCCGAGCACCGCAAGCGCTGCCGGCGCATACTCGCGGCGCTCGACGAAGGCCGGGCCAACGCGTATGGCATCGCCAAGCACCTGTGGTCGCCCCGTACGGTGGCCGAACAGCCGGTGCTCGTGGTCTGGGAAGTGCTCGGCCACCTCGATCTTCTCCTGGACGAAGGCAAGGTTTCCGAGGAAGTCGTCGATGACGGCAGCCGCTACGGCAAGGCGTGGTTTTCGCTGCGCGAGCCGGGAGCCGCCCACCTTGAACTGAGCACCTCTAATCGCATGGGCCGCGAACGGCTCATCCCTTACCCAGGAGGACAGCGCCCTGCCGAGAGCAACTGACACCCCCGCCTCATCGGCCCACGCCCGTGGCGCCCGTGACCTCTTCGACCTGACCGGCCGCGTCGCGGTGGTGACCGGCGGCACGCGCGGCCTCGGCCTCGCCATGGTGCGTGCGTTCGCGTCCGCGGGAGCCGACGTCGTCGTGGTCAGCCGCAAGCCCGAAGCCTGCGAGGAGGTCGCGGCGACGCTCCGGACCGAAGGCATCAGAGCGGCGGGCTGCGCGTGCCACGTGGGCCACTGGGATGAGCTCGAGTCGCTCGTTGACGGGATCTACCGGGACTTCGGCCGGATCGACGTGCTGGTGAACAATGCCGGCATCTCGCCGGTCTACGGCAAGCTGTCCGAGATCACGGAGGAGCTGTTCGACAAGGTGATCAGCGTCAACCTGAAGGGTCCATTCCGGCTCGCGGCGATGGTGGGCGAGCGGATGGTCGACGCCGGCGGCGGCTCGATCATCAACGTCAGCAGCACAGGAGCCATCCGTCCGACCAGTGACATCATCCCCTACGCGGCGGCGAAGGCCGGCGTCAACGCGATGACGGTCGGTCTGGCCCACGCGTTCGGCCCCACCGTGCGCGTCAACGCCGTCATGCCCGGGCCGTTCCTGACCACGATCTCCCGCGCCTGGGACATGGACCTGTTCGCCGAGCGCGCCCAGACTTTCCCCCTGCGCCGCGCAGGCCAGTCCGAGGAGATCGCGGGAGCCGCCCTGTACCTGGCCAGCGACGCCTCGAGCTACACCACGGGGACGATCCTCACCGTCGACGGGGGAGCCCAGTGGAGCATGGCCGGGACGGGCGCCGGCGATCCCGAGGCCCCACTTGAAGTCAACTCAAGTTCGCGCTAGCTTCGAATTCGTATGCCAGCAGATAAGCCCCTATGGCTCCGAGCGGTGGTCAAGCTGGAGCGAGCCGTCGGCCAGCCGATCGAATCGGCGGTCCGCTCCGACACCTATTTCGACCTGGTCACCAAGACGACCCGGGTCCGCCGCAAGGCAGTCGGGGCGGCGGAAGGGGTCTCGCGAAAGTGCCTGCACCTGCTGAACCTGCCCGCCGGGTCCGACATCCGGCTCCTGCGCCACCAGCTCGCGCGGATGGAGCGGCAAATCAACGAGCTCTCCGACGAGGTCTCCGAGGTCTCCGAGATCGATGAGTCCAGGCCGAGCTCCGGCGTGAGGTAAGCCGACGCGATGCCGTCGACGCTGAACCCGGCCGACCTCCTCCAGCGGCTCAATCGCGATGTCGAGCGGTCGATCCTGCGAGCCCGCAACGGCGTGCGGTACATCCGGGGCACTAGCCGGCCGGCGCTCGGCGCCACCCCGAAGGACATCGTGTGGAAGAGCGGCAAGGCGGAGCTCTGGCGCTACACGGGCGGCGAGCGGAGCTACGGACCGCCCGTGGTCATCGTGCACAGCCTGGTCAGCCGCAGCTACATCCTCGACCTGCGTCCCGGCAACAGTCTGGTCGAGTATCTGATCGGCGCCGGCCTCGACGTGTTCATGCTCGACTGGGGGGTGCCGGACGAGCTCGACGCCGACAACGATCTCGAGCGGTACGTCGACGGGTACATACCTCGGGCGCTCGCCGCGGCCCGCCGCGAGAGCGGCCACGACGAGGTGACGCTGGCCGGGTACTGCCTGGGCGGCGTGATCGCGGCGCTGTACGCCGCCGGTCACGAGGAGGCACGGGTGCGCAACTTGATCCTGATGGCGACGCCGATCGACTTCAACCAGATGGGAGCGATGGTCGCGCTCCTGCGCGAGGGCCGGCTCGATCCGGACGAGTTGGTCGACGAAACCGGGAACGTTCCCGCCGACGCGCTCTACAGCGGCTTTTACATGCTCGCACCGACGGCCGAGGTCGCCCAGAAGGCGACGCTGCTGGAGAACCTGTGGAACGACGAGTTCGTGGAGGGGTTTCAGGCCATGGCCACCTGGTCCCGCGACCACGTGCCGTTCCCCGGAGCCGCCTTTCGCCAGCTGGTGGAGTTGCTCATACGCCAGAACATCCTCATGACCGGCTCGATCCCGTTGGGCTCCCGACAGGTCGATCTGGTCAACGCTCGCGGCAACGTCCTGAACGCGCTGGCGGAGCGCGACAACGTCGTCCCGCCGTCCGCGGTGGAACCAGCGATGCAGCTGATCGGCGACCCCGCGCGCCGGGAGGAGCTGCGGCTACCCGGCGGTCACGTCACCTTCGGAACCGGCAGCTCAGCGTTCAAACACACCATGCCGAAGCTGACGGAATGGATCATCGACCACAGCGATACGTCGTCCTGAACTAGGAGCAGCATGGAAATCCGACCCATTGAAGCCGCCGATGCGCCGGCACTAGAGCGCTTTTTTCAGCGGATTCCCGACAGCGACCGCACGTTCCTCAAGGAAGACGTCGGCGATCCCCGCGTGGTCGAGCAGTGGGTGGCGCCGGACACGGCCCGCTCGATTGCCGTGGATGAAGGTGAGGTCGTCGGATCCGTCGCCGTGGTACCGCTCCACGGCTGGTCGAGCCACGTGGGCGAGGTCCGGCTGGTGGTCGATCCCGCTCAGCGGGGCCGCGGCATCGGCCGTCAACTGGCCCGGCAGGCCGTGCTGGAGGCCGTGGACATCGGGCTGAAGAAGCTCGTCGTCGAGGTGATCTCGGACCAAGCGGCGCTGATCGCGATGTTCCGCGGCCTGGGCTTCGAGCCCGAGGCACTGCTGGGCGACCACGTCCGTGATCGCGCCGGGCAGATGCGGGACCTGATCGTGCTGGCCAACTCAGTCGATGAGCAGTTCGCGACGCTGACCGCGGCCGGCGTGGCCGACCAGTTGGGTTGAGCGGCGCCTCGAGCCGATGCTGCATCTTCCCGACCCAAGTTCAGGTAAGTTTATGATCTCTGAGGATGTCACCAGCCGGATGGTCCGCTCGCCGGACCAGCAACGGCTACAGCGCTGGATGTCGGAGGCGACTTTCATGCAGGACCGATTCGAACATGCGATGGATGCCGTGGGCCGAGTGGCCAAGACGGCGCTGATACCGTGGGGCGGCGCCGAGGCCTGCGTGAACGGGTACGAGGCCGTCATCCGGGCGGCGACGGACCATCAACTGAGGGTCGCTCGGACGATCGACAATGGGCCGGCGCGGTCGTTCGTCGCCTCATGCGCGAATGCGACCCGGGATATAGGCGCGACCCATCTCTCTCGCGCACGCTGGATGCTGAACCTGTGAGCTCCGAGTCCGGCATCGCCACGGGGCTCGACGGACACACGCGACTGCACTGGGAGAGCACCGGGAGCGGAGAGCCCGTACTGCTCATTCACGGGCTCGGTCTCAGCGGCGGTGCGTGGTGGCGAACGGTCGACGCGCTGGCACCGACGATGCGCGTCATCACCTTTGATCATCGGGGGATCGGGCAGTCGAAGTCGCAGACCTACGCGTACACGACCGAGGCGATGGCGGACGATGCAGTCAGCATCCTCGACGAGCTGGCCATTGACCGGATCCACGTTTATGGGTTCTCGCTCGGCGGGATGATCGCCCAGCAGATCGCGCTCCGCCACCCTGGCCGGGTTCGGTCCGTCGTGCTCGGCGCAACCCATTCCGGCGGACGTCGAGCGACGTTCCCGGATCCGGAGGTGCTGGCGTTTTTCCAACGGCGTGCGCAGATGCCGTCCGAGGCCGCGGCGTGGGCATCGGTTCCCTATAACTACGGCCCGCGCGGCCGCGCCGAGCAGGCGGACCGGATTGCCGAGGACATCGAGCGAAGGCTCCAGAACCCGTTCAATGAGCGCGCCTACCAAGCTCAGCTGCTCGCCGCCTCTCTGCACAACTGTTACGGGGGTCTGGAACGAATCCAGACCCCTACGCTCGTTGTCCATGGCCGGCGGGATCGGATCATCCCGGTCGCCAACGCGCACGTAACGGCGGAGCGGGTGCCGGAGGCTCAGCTCAAGATCCTGGATGACGCAGGCCACCTCTATCCGACCGAGGAGCCGGCGGTCGACGAGGCCATCGGAGCTTTCTTCGCGACGCACGGATGAGCTCAATGCAGGTGCTGGAGGACCTGAGAGTCGCGGACGTCATCCGCGACCACGGGTCGCGTCGACCCGATGTGGTGGCGATCCGCTGCGGAGCTCGCGCCCTGACCTACGGGCAGCTCGACGAGCGCTCGAGCCGACTGGCCCAGGCCCTGCTGGCGGCCGGCGTGCAGGCCGGAGATCGGGTTGCCCACCTCGATCGCACCGCGCCCGAGGTCGTCGAGCTGCTATTCGCCACGAGCAAGATCGGCGCCGTCGCCGTCCCACTCAACTGGCGGCTGGTGGCGGCAGAGCTCACGACGATCGTGGCCGACGCGGGCTGCACGGTGATGATCGCGGGAGCGGCCTACCGCGACGTAGCCCGCGAGATCGCCGGCGGGGTCCCCCGGCACCTCCAGGTGGTGGTCGTCGGGGAGGATTACGATTGGCTTCTGGCCGCCCAGGCCGCGTCGGACCCGGGCCACCACGGCTCCGCGGACGAGATCGCCGTGCAGATGTACACCTCGGGGACCACCGGTCTGCCCAAGGGCGTCCTGACCACGCAGCGCAACCTCGCCGCCGCCTTCCTGAGCGCGGAACTGTGGCGGTTCGACGCTCGATCCATCAGCCTCACACCGCTGCCCATGTTCCACATCGGCGGGATCGGCTGGGCCTACCTCGGGCTGGTGAGTGGGGCGACGACGATCATGGTCAGCGATTTCGACGCGGTCGAGGTCCTCGATCTGCTCGAGCACGAACGGGTGACCAACGCCGTGCTCGTCCCCACGATTCTGCAGATGCTGGCGGCGGTTCCGGGCGCCGCCGAGCGTGACTATTCGAGTCTGCGCTCGATTGCCTATGGCGCCTCGCCGATCACTACTCCGGTCCTGCGCGCGGCGCTGCGGACATTCCGCTGTCCGCTGTTCGGCGTCTACGGCCTGACCGAGACCACCGGCGGCGTCGTTCAGCTACGCCCGGAGGACCACGACGCCGACGGCCCGCGGCAACACCTCCTCCGATCGGCCGGTCGTCCGCTGCCCTGGGTTGAGATGCGCGTCGTCGAGCCGCTCAGCGGCCGCGACTGCGCGGTCGGCGAAGTCGGAGAGGTGTGGCTGCGCGCGCCGAATGTGATGGCCGGGTACTACCACCGGAGCGCGGAAACTGCGGCCGCGCTGACGCCGGATGGATGGCTGCGGACCGGGGACGGCGGCCATCGCGACGAGAACGGCTACCTGTTTCTCAGCGACCGGATCAAGGACATGATCGTGAGCGGGGGCGAGAACATCTACCCCGTCGAGGTCGAGGAAGTCCTCTCCCACCACCCGGGCGTGGCCGAGGTGGCCGTGATCGGGATTCCCGACGAGCGGTGGGGGGAGACCGTCAAGGCGATCGTCGTCCCGGCACCCGGTTCGGCCGTCGCCCCCGATGACCTGGTGGCCTTCGCCCGCGGAAACCTGGCGGCCTACAAACTGCCCCGTTCGGTCGAATTCGTCGCGGCGCTTCCACGCACCCCGGCCGGCAAGGTGCTCAAGCGCGAGCTGCGCGCGCGCTACGGACGGCGCTCGGGCGCTGCTCCGTCCGTAAATAGCGAATGAATTGACATCAGTTCATTTGCTTGCTAGCTTCCCGCTAGCTAACCGCTAGCACCTCAACTAGACCGAAAAGGGAGCCACCATGGCCGCGCAGTCGAAGTCCAACACGATCACCGATTCCGTCGAGGCCGCCACCGAGCGCGTCGCCGAGATCGGCGAGAAGGCCGTCGCCACCAACAAAAAGGCGAGCGAGGCCTATCTGTCCTCGTACGAGAAGGCCGTCGTCACGCTGGCCGACACGTACGAGAAGGCCACCGGAGCGTTGAAGATCGAGTGGCTCGCCGGCGTCGGCAGCGCGCAGGCCGACGCGACCCGCGAGTTCGCCCGCGCCTACACGAGCGCCGCGCGAGAGTTCGTCTCCTAGACCTCGGGCCCTCTGGGTAGCCGCGGCGCGCGAGTGCGCCGCGGCCACCCAGGGTCCGGTTACCCCCACGACCCAGATCCCTCATGAGATTTCGGCCGACCAAAACCCTCCGGCGCGTGCCGCGACCACGGGCTCGTCCCCCGCTGGAGACCAATCACGCGTTGGTCGCCCTGACCTATGAGCTGCTCGACGCGCACGGCGATACCACACGGCTCGTCATCGACCACGCAGACGAGGCGGAGTGGTGCCGCCATCTTGCCTATCTGAAAGATCTCCAGCGCGTCGGGCGGGAAGTGCTGGCCCACGCGCAAAGCCCACCGCTTTAGCCGTCCAGAGCCGCCGCGTTCGCCGCGCGCTTAGCCCGCCGCTTTAGCCGGCCGAATCTCGGTCACTGCGTGCTCCCGCAACAGCTGTGGCACGGTTCTCGAGCGGTCGGGTGCCGTCGGCCAGCTCGGGCGGGAGACCGAGCACGAGCAGCTGCCGGCGGATGAAGAACTCCGCCACCTCGTCCAAGCCGATCGTGCCGCGCGGTCGGTACCAGTGCCAGATGCTGTTGTACAGCCCGAGGACCGACCGGGTCAGTAGGCGTGGATCGGCCTCCGGCAGGTGGCCCTGCTCCATGCCGCGCACCAGGAACGTCGCCCAGGCGAACTCGACGTCCCGGATCCGGGTGCGGGCCAGCGTGCGGGCTTCCTCCTCGCGAGGAGATGTTCGCCTGACGCCCACCAGGCCCTGCTCCGCCACCAGCACGCGGTTGCGCAGGACATCCTGATCGCTCAGGTCGTATGCGCCCCGGAGCACCGCCAACAGCCCGTCCATGTAGTCGTCGTGCGCGTCCGTGAGGCGGTCGAACTCGCTTCGGAAGTCGCCGAGAGCGCCCGCCATGATCACGTACAGGCAATGCAGCTTCGATTCGAAGTAGTGGTAGAGGGCGGTGGACCCGATGCCCACCGCCGCGGCGACGTCGGCCAGCTTGGTCGCCTCGTAGCCGTTCTCGCCGAAGTGTGCAGTCGCGGTGCGCAGGATCTCTTCGCGCTTGCTGCGCGACGAACCTCCGGACGAGCCCGTGTTCCGTGGTGGGCCTGGCCGCGAGGACGGGGTGGTCACACTCTCTCCGGCTGCAGAGGATGCACTGCTCGTAATCATAAGCACGGGAGTCGATGGCCGTGACGAGTCGCCGCCCCCTTGAGGCGACCTAAGACCAACCCGAATTCATGTCATGATGTGGGTCGGGCTGAGCCCGATCGTGCTTGGTGCTGTGTCCGGCGCCGCCTTCGGCTCAGGCTGCACGCTGCTTGGGAGGTTCTCCTCTCCTCCCTCTCAGGTCGCATGAGAGGGCTCAGCCCGGCAAGACTTGCGGGCCGGATCTCTGGTTGGAGTTGCGCTGGACGGCGATGGTGTTGACCCGACACCGGCTTACCTCGGGCCGTGGGGGTAGAAAGAGGGACAGGTGGGACCGGAAGAAGAGATCAGCTCGAGACGCTTGCCTGGGGCGAAGGATCGGATGTTGTACAGATGACGGCGCCGCGGCTTCAGCTGGAGAGGATTGCCCGGGATCTCCTGGACGGCGGAGCTGAGCGCTTGACCAACCCGATGGGCTGGAACGCGGCCGAGGCCCGGAGAGTCCGGCGGCAGGCTCGGCGAATGATCCGCGCGGCCGGGGTGATCAATGCGGCTCTCGCCTCCGAGGCGCGGTACCAAATGGTGTCGCAGTGCAGCACCGCCAGGGCGGTCAAGCCGGCCGGGCCCGAGGACTGAGCGGCGCCGGTAATCTGCTCAGGTGACTCCAGGTCAGGATGTCAAGCTCGCCGGGGCCGGAGCGCTGCACCGGACGCTCTCACTGGCCGGGTGCGGGAAAGGGACGCCTGACTCGTTCCTGGCCGCCGACGTGCAGGCATGGCTCGCCAGCCCCCGGCAGGGCCTGAGCGCCGCCATCGAAGCCCGCAGCGGTCCTGACGATGCTGCCGCCGGGCTGGTGGGGCTGGCCCCGTCGACCCTGAAGATCGTCGCCGGCGTGGTCTCCGGGCGCGCCTGCTGGGCCGAGATCGATCGACTGGCTGAACGCGCGGCGGAGACCTGCGTCGTCGGGCTGACCTGCAACGACGACGGCGACGTGTCCCGCCTCGTCTGGCTCGCGGCGCCGTGCGTGCCGGCGTCCGGGTTCGACTTGGAACTGTCCGCTCCGGATGGGCGGCCGCTCATCGAGGCGTATTTCGCGGACCTCATGGGCTCGCGGTTCCGCGAGGCCGCGGCGCATTTCACAGCCGACACGATCTACTCGCATCCGCCTTATCGCGGTGGGACCGAGCGCGTTCTGTTCCGGGGTCGCGACGCGCTCTGGCGGGGCTTGGCCGGCGAACGTGGAACGAATTCCGTCCGCCAGATCATCACCGGCTTCTGGCAGCGACAGACCCGCATCTTCGTCGAGGGCGTGGTCGAGGGCATCCCCAACGGCGGGACGTTCGTGTCCACCGCCGAGATCAGCCCCACGGGCGAGATCGCCCGATACGTCGCCTTCTATGCCGCCAAGCGGATTCCCAGCCGGTAGCCGTCGCCCCCGGCCGGGGTGTGGTGAGCCGGCCCAGGGTGTGTGAGCGGGCGAGCCGCGTTGAACCAAAGCTTACTGACCTGATATAAGTTCAAAACGCGCCGCACTTCGCTGCGTGACGCCCAATTAGGAGAGGCCATGCCGGAGACGATCCAGCCGACCCCCATTCCGTCGACGATGGTGCGCTGACCATGCGGTTCACCGGTAGTGTGGCAGCGGTCACCGGAGGCGGTTCGGGCCTCGGCGCCGCGATCTGCCGGAGGCTGGCCGCCGAGGGCGCCACGATCGCCATTCTCGATGTCGCGGATGACGCAGCGCAGGAGCTGGCCAGCCGCCTGCCTCAAGCCGCCGCGATCCACGCCGACGTCAGCGACAGCGCCTCGGTTGAGGAGGCCCTGGCGAAGGTCGAGGCCGATCTCGGCCCCTTGGCGATCATGGTCAACAACGCCGGAGCGCTGGCGATGGACCACGTCGCTCGGGTCACGCCGCTCGCCGAGCGCCAGCTGGCCGAGGCCGCCGTCGGGCCGGTGCAGACAACGCTAGACGCGCTGGTCCGGCTCACCGACGAGGAGTGGGCGTTCGTGCTCTCGGTCCATCTCAACGGTACGTTCTACGGCACCCGGGCAGCCGTCCGCCGGATGGCGCCCAGAGGGGCGGGGTCGATCATCAACATGGCGTCCGTGTGCGGCATCGAGGGTTGCACGGGACATCCGCACTATTCCGCCGCCAAGGCCGGCGTCCTCGGGTTCACCCGGGCCACGGCGAAGGAAGTGATCGTGCAAGGGATCAGAGTCAACGCGGTCGCTCCCGGATTCATCGACACGACGCGCCAGCAGTCCGCGGTCGGGGCCGCGCGTCAGGCGAATGTCGCCCGCACACCAGCCGGTCGCCTCGGCACGCCGGACGAGGTGGCGGCCGCCGTCGCCTTCCTGGCCTCTGACGACGCCGCCTTCTTTGTCGGCGCGACGGTCAGCCCGAACGGCGGCCTGCTCACCGCGGTTTGACGCCGGCGCGCTGCACGTGCTCAGCGATGGCCTGCGTGATCGGGTCCCACAGCGCCCGGGGGAGATCGTGGCCCAACCCGTCAAGCACGAGCAGGTCGGCGCCGGGGATGGCGCGAGCGGTGGCGCGACCACCGCTCGGATTGACCAGCGGGTCGTCGGCACCGTGCACCACCAGCGTCGGCACCGACAGCGACCGCAGCGCCGTCGTGCGGTCGCCGGAGGCCGCGATCGCCACCAGCTGGCGCGCCACCCCGACCGGATCGTATCCGCGGTCATAGGCGAGCTCGGTCCGCCGCCGTACGTCGTCTTCATCGAGGTCGAAGCCCGGGGAGCCGATAACGCGGACGATCGCGAGCGTCCGTTCGATCGCCGCTTCCCGCGTTGCCGCCGGTGGCGAGAGCAGCGCGCCCAGTGCTGCTTGTGTCGGCTGGCCCACCGACGGATCGCCGGTGCTCGACATGATCGAGGTCAGGGAGCGCACGCGGTCTGAATGCTCGATGGCAACCGTCTGGGCGATCATCCCGCCCATCGACGCGCCGACCAGGTGCACGCCGTCCAGTCCGAGGGCATCGAGCAGGCCGACCGTGTCGGCGGCCAGGTCAGACAGGGTGTAGGAGGCCGAGGAGGTGGAGCCGAGCAGCGCCGCCCGGACGTCGGGCAAAGGCGCGTTGGTCATGTGACTGGACAAGCCGGCGTCACGGTTGTCGAATCGGATGACCTGCAGCCCGTGGCCGGCCAGTGCTTTGCAGAACCCGTCGGGCCAGCCAAGCATCTGGGTTCCCAGGCCCATGACGAGCACCACCGGCGGCGCCTCGGGCGCGCCGAATCGCTCGTACGCGATGTCGATGCGGGCCGGGCCGACCCCACGCGCCATCTCCACGCTCACGGTCGGACCACCCAATACCGGAGGCGGTTTTCGAACCGATAGGTGCCGTCGCCCCGCCGGTACGGCGCGGCTGCCGCGATCGTGTCGATCTCGACCCCGGCCGCGTGCGGATCAGCCTCGATCTTGGCCCGCACCAGCGCTGCCTCTAGCGCCGCCTCGTCGGTCATCTCGATCGGCGCCGGGACGTCGCCCGAGGCCAGTACCTCGAGCCCGGTGGCTCGAAGCGCAGCCTCGAGCGGGTCGCGCTCGGGCAGCAGGTCGCCCCGGACGCCGTTTGCGCCAACGGCCACCAGGAAGGCGAAGAACTCGTTCTCAGCGGGGGGTCCCCACTTGCAGATGGCGATCCGGCCGGTCCTTCGAGTGACCCGGCCGGCCTCGGCGAGGGCCAGCTCGGGGTCGAGGGCGTACTGGAGGGCGTTCAGTCCGGTCACAACGTCAAAGCTACCGTCGGCCCACGGCAGGGCCTCCATCAGGCCGAGCCGGAAGTCGCCGCCGGGCACTGCGCCCAGCGCCTGGGCGATCGCGTCGGCATCCGAGTCGAGGCCGTGCACGATCGCCCCGCGGCGGGCCGCGAAGGCGCAGAAGCCTCCGGTTCCGCAGCCGAGGTCCAGCAGAGCCGTTCCCTCGCTGATTTCCGCGGCATCCGCGATGGCGGGCCAGGCGAGCCGGAACGACGACACGTCCTTTTCCGCGAGTCCTACGTGCGAGCCGCGGGTTCCTCGATGCTCACCAGCGGGCGGTGGACGAACACCGTCCCGAAGCCCGACATCGTCGCCTCCTGCTCGGCCGTGGGGGTCCCGTAGTAGTGCAACGGCGACAGCTTGACGAGCTGGAGCAAGCGCCCCGCCGCCTCCAGGTTGATGGTGGTGTAGTGGTCGAGCATCGCCTGAGGGCTTTCGTACTCCTCGATGACGTGGATGAGCAGGGGATCGTCGTCGATGAAGTAGTGATAGGTGAGGACGCCGTGATCCTTCTCCTGGACGTCCTTGATGAATGTGTTGAAGATCCCCACCACCTCCTCGAGGTCGCTCTTGTCGAGCGTCATAGTGCAGGAGGTTCGGACGATTGACATGGTTCTCCTCAGCGGATGATGGACAGGGACAGGGGGAAGTCCGGCGATCAGCTCCGCTGCCAGATCTTGGGCCCGCGACCGCCGAGGCTGTCCAGGTAGCCTTCGTCGGCCTTCTTCTCGCCCCACAGAAGCTCCATGGTGCGCTTGCTGACCTTCCACCCCGCCGAGGTGCGCCGCAGCTCGTCGTGATATCGGGCGACCAGGATGACGGCGGCCTTCGGGTCTTCCTGGAACACCTGGTAGGAGGTGAGGTACGACAGCGCCTTGGCGTGATCGCCGTCGACGTCGACGTGGTAGACGTTGAGGAGGTGGTGCTGCCAGATGACCGTCGCCGTCGCTTCCGCGATCCAGTCCGCCAGGGCATCGCCACTGGTGACGGGATCACCATTCCCGTACTGAGCATGGATATCGTCGGCGAGAACGCTGCGAACGCCCTCCTTGTCGAAGGAGTCGACGGCCGACGAGTACCGGTACAGAGCGTCGGTGATGTCCATCCGGTCCTGCAGGGCTCGGAGGCGTGAGTTGTCGACCGGCGTTTCAGTTGTCGCGGACATGATCCCCTCTGTGTTGGCGGCGCTTGACCTTACTTCGATTCAGTTTATGCGCGCGTCACCACCCCGTCAAGGCGCCCGGAGACGGATCGAGCAAGTAACAGAGAGGTCGATGCGACAACGTTGGCCCTCAGCGGGACGTGTAGCCGGCATCGACGGCGAGCACGGCGCCGGTCACGTAGGAGGACTGGTCCGAGCACAGCCACAGGCTCGCCCGGGCGACTTCTTCGGGCTGCCCGAAGCGCCCGAGGAGACTGAGCACCGGGGCGAACTCCTCCTCCGTCGTGCCGGCGGTCTCGAGTGCTCCGCGGATCATCGGAGTGTCGATCGCCCCGGGGCAGACCGTGTTGACGCGGATGCCCTGCGGGGCGTTCTCGAGCGAGGCCACCTTGGTGAGACCGATTACACCGTGCTTGGCCGCGACGTACGCCGCGTTGTTCGGCTGCGGCCGGAACGAGCTCACCGAGCCTATGTTCACGATCGCCCCGCCGTCCCCCTGCTCCAACATCTGCGCGAGCTCGTACTTGAGACAGAGGGCAACGCCCTTCAAGTCGACCGCCAAAACGCGATCGAACTCCTGCTCGTCGAGCTCGGCGATCGGATGCGTGTCCGGGGTGACCGCGGCGTTGTTGACCGCGCAGTCGAGCCGTCCGTAGCGCTCCACCGCGGTGCGAACCATGCCCTGCGCATCTGCCGCGCTGGAGACGTCGGTCCGGCAAAACGAGGCAGTTCCGCCGTCGTGCTCGATGCGCTCGACGGTCGCCTGACCGAGTTCGGAGTTGATGTCGCTGACGAGCACGTGTGCTCCCGCAGCGGCAAAGATGCGGGCGGTGGCCTCGCCCATCCCCATGGCGGCGCCGGTGACGATCGCGACCTTGCCTTCGAGCGGTCCTGCGGCCATGGTCCTGAACCTTCTTTCCGGATCGAGGCGCTACCGCCGCCTCAGGGCGGCGGGTCTCAAACTGAAGTCAGCTAGGCACTTTACACCCGGGACGCGCTCGCGCGCTCGCGTACGATGTCTGACGCAAAGTCCTGGCGTCGTCCGCGCATTGACATGTCCCCGCCACCGTTGCTAGCTTGTCCTGACCTGAAGTGAGTTCGACTGATGCAGAGCGCTGGAGGAGAGATGGCCGACTTTGACGTGATCGTGTTGGGCACCGGGGCCGCTGGGCTCACGGCGGCGGTGACCTCGGCGGAGTTGGGCGCACACGTCGGGCTGTTCGAGAAGGGCGCGACGATCGGCGGCACGACCGTGTACTCGGGAGGGATGATCTGGATCCCGCTCAACCAGCACGAGCCCGCGGAGAGAAACGACACGCGCGAGCGGGCCCTCGAGTATCTCCATGCGCTCTCGAACGACACGATCACCGACGAGATGGCCGAGGCCTACATCGATGTCGGCCCCGAGATGGTCCGTTGGCTCGATGAGCGCACTCCCGTCAAATTCCGCGCCGTGCCCGACTTCCCGGACTACCACCCCGAGCAGCGCGGCGGACTGGCTCGAGGCGGCCGGTCGCTCGAGACGGCGATCTTCCCCTACGGCGAACTCGGCGAGTGGAAGGACCGCGTCCACATCTCGCCGTACTACCCGAGCTACCACCTCACGATAGGCGAGACCACACTCGGCCAGGCGATCCCGCAGGAGCTCTCCCCCGACGAGATGCAGCGCCGAGCCGACAACGACGAGCGAGGAATGGGACTTGCTCTCGGAGGTCGGCTGCTGAAGGCATGCCTCGACCGAGGCGTCGAGCCTCAGTGCAACCATCGCGGGGTCGAACTGATCATGGAGGACGGTAGGGTCGCGGGCGTCGTATTCGAGACTCCTGAAGGACGCGAGGAAGTGCGGGCGCCGAACGTGGTCATCGCGACCGGCGGCTTCGAGCACAACGCCGAGTTCAAACGGGCGTTTCTGCGGGGGCCGTGCACGCACACGGTGGCGGTGGAGACGAACACCGGCGACGGACTGAAGATGGCCATGCGGATTGGCGCGATGCTCGGAAACATGCGCGAAGCGTGGTGGATGCCGATGATCGAGATCCCGACGGACATCGTCCCCACGGGTCAGCAGCTGCTGACCTACGAGCGGACGCTGCCCGGCGCGATCATGGTCAACCGGGAGGCTAAGCGCTTCACCAATGAGGCCGCCAACTACAACGCGTTCGGCGCGGCGTTCCACGAGCAGGACACGATCATGGGTGTCTACCGCAATCTGCCGTCCTGGCTTGTCTTCGATCAGACCTGGCTCGACAAGTACGGCTTCGCCGGGGGCCTCGGGGGAACGGCCAAGGCGCGAACGGACTGGATCACCTCCTCCGAGACGATCGCCGGCCTAGGCGAGAAGCTCGGCATCCCTGGCGATGGGCTCGAGGAGACCGTGGAGCGCTTCAACGTCAACGCGCGCAAACTGCACGACCCGGACTTCAAGCGGGGCTGGAGCGCTCAGGACCAGTGGTGGGGCGACCCGACGCTCCGTGACGGCACCCCGAGGGCTTCGCTCGGTCCGCTCGAGACGCCGCCCTTCTACGCCATCGAGGTCTTCAGCGGCACGCTCGGAACGAAGGGCGGACCCCTCACCGACACCCGAGCGCGCGTGCTCGACGTCGACGGCGAGGTGATTCCTGGGCTCTACGCTGCCGGGAACGCCATGGCCTCGCCACTCGGCATGACGTACGGCGGCGCCGGTGGCACGCTCGGACCCGCCATGGTCTTCGGCTACCTCGCCGGCCGCGATATCGCGCAACAAGTCAAGGCAAGCGACCCGGCAGCACTGGCCGTTGCACACGTCGGCGCATGACGACACCGGGCAAGACAGCGGAGCCGGCCAGCTCGGGCTCGAGCCGGCCCCGCTTCGGCGTCCGCCCACATCCGACAACTCACAGCTGAAGGCAAGAGAAAGGCAGCCAAGGAATGGAATCGAGCGTCACCGCGGAGCGTCGCGGCACCGAGGTCACCGGTTGTCCGGTGCTCAACCACGACTTCTCCAAAACACGCGAACTCGGCGCCTACTGGGCGCTGGCCAACGAACTACGCGAGAGCTGTCCGCACTTCTACAACAAGTACGCCGACGGGGGCTACTGGGTCTTCACGCGGCACGACGCCGTCCGCGATATCTACAAGACCCCTGAGGTCTTTTCGAGTGAGTCGATCACGCCCTGGGAACCGGATCCGATCTATCGGTTCGTGCCGACCCAGGTCGACGCGCCGGATCACATCAAATACCGCCGCATCCTGAACCCGTGGTTCTCTCCCAAGGCCATGGAGGCGGCGGCTCCGATGATGCGGGAGATCTGTCGCGGCTACATCGAGCCAATCGTGCCGACGGGCCACTGCGACTTCATCGAGGACTTCGCGCTCCTGTTCCCGACCGCGGCATTTCTGACCGTGATCGGCGTGCCGATCTCGTATACCGAGCAGTTCGCGAAGTGGGTCGATGAGTTCTTTGGAGGCTTCGGCGGGGATCCCGCCGGCGCTGAGGCGATGGGCAGGGCGCTTGCCGAGATGCGCGTGTTCTGGACTGAGCAGCTCGACGACCGCCGCGGCAAGCCCGAGCGCGAAGGCGACCTCTTCTCGTACCTGCTCGCTGCCCGGTTCGACGATCAGCCGATCGACACCGACGTGCTGCTCGACATGTGCACCGTGCTCACGCTCGCCGGGCTCGACACCACCCGTGCCGAGCTGGGATACATGTTTCACCACCTGGCTCTTCATCCGGAGCATCGCCGCATGCTGGTCGACGATCCCGAGCTGGTGCCGCTGGCGGTAGAGGAGACGCTGCGCTACTACACGATCATCTTTGGCGACGGCCGCAAGGTCACCCGCGACATCGAATTTCACGGTGTACAGCTGAAGCAGGGCGACATGGTGTACGGCCTCGTGTCGGGGGCGAACCGCGATCCGAGGCACTGGGAGCAGGCGGATGAGTTTGTAATCGACCGCAAACGCAACAACCATTTTGGGTTCGCCAGTGGCCCGCACCGCTGTCTTGGAATGCACCTGGCGCGACGCGAGATGGCGATCGCCGTACAGGAATGGCTGTCGCTGATGCCGGACTTCGAGCTGGACACCGACGTGCAGCTGATGGAGCGCGGCGGCGGCTCGATGATGGCGCTGGACCGGCTCCCGCTGCGGTGGAAGGTGGCGTCGTGAAGCTCTGTGTGAGCACGCAATGCACCGGTCACGGGCGGTGCTACACGCTGGCCCCGCAGTTCCTGGCCTCCGACGACGAGGGCTACGTGACGATTCGCGGCGGCGACCCGATCGACGTTCCTGACGATCTGCGAGAGCTCGCTGACGAGGTCGCCGGCACCTGCCCGGAGGGCGCCATCAGTCTGATCGACGAGTAGTCGTCGGCGCTTGCCTGGCCGCTTCGCGCAGAGCGGCCCAGTCGGTGAGCTTGGAACGCGGTCGGGCGGGCACCGACCCTGTTCCGGCGGCCGTTTCGATCGCGTCGATCGCCAGCCAGCCCGCCCAAGTGACCGCGTGTATGGCATGTGACTCGATCATCGCCTCGATGTCGTCTGCGACGGGCTGATTGAGGCGGCCGGCGGCCGCGTCCTCGAGGATCTTGCTGACGGTGTCGTGGGCGTCCTTCTTATTCGTTCCGATCACGCCCGACGGGCCTCGCTTGATCCAGCCGGACACGTACTCGCCGACGTGATGAGTGCCGTCGGCATCGGTCACTCGTCCGCCCTCGTTACGAATCACGCCGCGGCCGTCATCGAAGGGGATACCGGCGACCGGCCGCCCGGTGTAACCGATCGAACGGAACACGAGCTGGGCCGGTATCTCCTCGTACGTTCCGGTGCCACGCGCGGCCAGCGAGCCGTCATCGCGCGCCACGATCGCGTTGTTCTCGATCTTCATGGCGCGGACGTGGCCGTTTTCGTCGCCGAGCAGCTCGACCGGTGAGGCGAGGAAGCGGAAGCGGACAGTGATCGCCTTGCCCGTCGTGGGCCGCGCTGCGTAGTCCTGGAGGATCTCGACGTTGCGCCGGCGGGTCTTGTCGGCCTCCTGCAGCGCAATCGCCGACAGCTCGTCCAGGTCACCGCCCACGACCTCGACGTCAGCCCGCTCCAGCTCGCCCATCTCGAGCAGCTCGGGATTCGTGAACGCGGCTTGGAGCGGGCCCCGCCGGGCGAGGATCGTGATCTCCTCGATGCCGCTGGCCCGCAGCACCTCGATCGCGTGGTCGGCCGTATCCGTGACCGCAAGCTCCGACGGCGCCAGCGCCAGCATCCGCGCAACGTCGATGGCGACGTTGCCGGCGCCGACGACCACCACGTGCTTGGCCTGCAGGTCGACCTCCAGGCCCGAATGATCGGGATGCCCGTTGTACCAGGCCACGAACTCCGTCGCGGCATGGGAGCCGCGGAGGTCCTCGCCCGGGATCCCCAGCCGCTTGTCGGTCGAGGTTCCGATCGTGTAGCAGACGACGTGGTAGTGCTCCAGCAGTTGCTGGCGGCTGACGTCGCTGCCTAGCTCCACATGCCCGAAGAAGCGGAACCGCTCGTGCTCGGATGTCTTGTCGTAGGCCCGAGTGACCGACTTGATCTTCGGATGATCTGGAGCTACGCCGGATCGGACGAGGCCGTACGGCGTCGGCAGGCGGTCATAAACGTCGACTGCGAACTGCGGATCGTCGAGGGCCAGCAACTGGCCGGCGGCGTAGAAACCACTGGGTCCGGCGCCGACGATGGCCGCGCGAAACGGAGGTCTTTCGGTCACGTCGCCCTGACGCGGATCAGATTCAGCACCGGTGGCCTGCGGCCTTCTTCAGCAGGTAGACAAGACACTTGACACGAGGAGCCATCCGCCTCACACTGCAAAACTGACTTCAGTTTAGCATAATCGGGACTATGGCCCTTCGTCGCTACACATATCCGAGGACAGTTATCACACTGGCGCGACTGATGGCGATGGCGAGCGAGGATTGATGCGCCGCCTGGTCATCGTTGGGGCGTCGCTGGCCGGGCTCCGCGCCGCACAGGCGGTGCGTGCCGCCGGGTTTGAGGGAGATTTGGTGATGGTGGGCGACGAGCCCCACCTCCCGTACACGCGGCCACCGCTGTCGAAGGAACTGCTGGCCGGCGAGCATTCGAGCGATCGGGTCCGGCTCCCGTGTGAAAAGCTCGAGGCCGAATGGCGCCTCGGCGTGGCGGCCGTAGGCTTGGACCGCCGGCGCCGCCTGGTCGCGCTCTGCGACGGCGACGAGGTGGCCTACGACCGGCTGATCGTGGCAACTGGCTCCAGCGCGCGACGCTGGCCGGGGGTGGGCGCTGAGCTCGACGGGGTCCACGTGTTGCGCAGCCTCGAGGACGCCGTGGCCCTCCGCACGGCGTTCGACGAGCGGCCTCGCGTCGCCATCGTCGGCGCCGGCTTCATCGGCTGCGAGGTAGCGCAGACCGCGCGCAAGCTCGGCCTCGACGTCACGCTGATCGACATCGCCGCCACGCCGATGCTGCCGCTCGGGCCGGAACTCGGCACATGGTGCGCCGAGCTGCACCGTGCACACGGCGTCGACCTGCGCCTCGGGACCGGTGTCGCCGCACTGCTTGGCAACGGCCGGGTCGAGGCGGTCGAGCTCGCCGGGGGCGCCCGCGTCGACGCCGACGTAGTGGTCGCCGGCCTCGGCGCCGTCCCCAACACGGAGTGGTTGGCCGGCAGTGGACTGGAACTGGGCCCCGGGCTCGCCTGCGACGCCACTCTGACTGCCGCCGGCGACCCGGACGTCCTCGGCGCCGGCGACATCGTCTCGTGGCCGCATCCACTGGCGGACGGTGAGGCCCTGCGGATCGAGCACTGGACCGTCGCCGCAGAGCAGGGCCAGTCCGCGGGGCGCAACGTGCTGGTGTCGCCCGATGAGCGCAAGCCCTATGACGCACCGCCGTACTTCTGGTCAGACCAATACGACGTGAAGATCCAGTCCGTCGGGCTGCCGGGGCGGGCCGAGCGTCTCGAGCTCCTGGAGTCCACTCCGGACCGCTCGCGGCTGGTGTACGGGGGAGAGCGCCGCGGCCACCTGGTCGGCGTCATCGCGATCAATGCGGCCCGGCGCCTGGGCGCGTACCGCCAGGCGCTGGCGAGTCCATCCGGGTTCGGGGAGCTGCGGGCCAGTGTCGCAGCTGATTCGGGCGCGCTGGGGGCGCCAGTGCGGACGGGCTGAGCTGAGTCTCGAGGACACCGGCGTCAGTACGCCTGTGATTGTCCCCCGTCGATCGGCACCACCGCGCCGTTGATGAACTGAGCCTCGTCTGACATGCCCGCGTTGTTGTACAGGCCATCGATTCGACCGAAGTGCCCGATCGTCTCCTCGACGTAGGCCTTCACTTCGTCCTCGATCGACACATCCGCAGTGGTCGAAAATACCTCGGCGGACTACCGTCATGATTCAGAGCATGATCGCATGGCCCCGCCTGCTGAACACGGCGGCCCAGGAGTAACACAAGACGGAAGGAGACCCAATGCATCGCGTCTTATTCGCCATCCACCGAAAGCCGGATCTCTCGTACGAGGAGTTCCTAACCCATTACCGCGATGTTCACCTGCCCATCGCGAAGCGCCTGCCGAACCTGCGGCAGTACGAGATCTTTCCCGTTGAGCCGACACCGAACTCCGACGGCGATACACCGGATGCGTTCGCGCTGATGACGACCGACTCCGCCGATGATTTCGAGGTACTCCTGAACACGCCCGAGATGGCGGAGGCGGTCGAAGACAACAAGAGCTTCATCGACCGGTTCGAGGCCTATACCGTCGACCACATCCCGGTAATCGCGGGTTGAGTCACCCGGGTGTCAGCGTTGCGGGTCGCCGGAACCGCGCTGGTTTTCGGTTCCGAAGCAGCGCTAGGGCAACGTCCCCAGGATCAGGTCGACCACGAGCTGATCGAGCCGCTCGTTGGCGTAGCCGTGTCCGGCCAGCGCGTCGAGGTCCTGCGACTCGGCCAGCAGCGCGGCGGCGGCCGCGGGCGAATATGGGCCGATCGTCGACTCGGCGAGCTCGTCGACGCGCGCGGCCGCGCGGGCCTCCTGGATCTCCGGTGAAGCGGTGAACTGCCGCGACTTGGCGGCCAGCGCCAGATACGTGCGCATGCAGCCGGCCGCGAACTCCCACACGCCCTCGTCGTCCTCGCTGCGGTAGGCGTGCGCGTCGAAATGGCGCACACCTTCGTATCCGGATGTCTCGAGCAGATGGACGAGCAGGAACGCCTCCTTCAGGTCCTCGGCGCCGAACCGGTAGTCCTGGTCGTAGCGGCCGATCCGCTGGCTGTTGAGGTCGATGTGGAACAGCTTCCCCGCCCACAGCGCCTGCGAGACGCCGTGCACGAAGCTGAGTCCGGCCATCGTCTCGTGGGCGACCTCCGGGTTGACCCCGACCATCGCCGGATCCGCGAGGGTTGAGATGAAGTGCAGGGCATGGCCCACGGTGGGCAGGAAGATGTCGCCGCGCGGCTCGTTCGGCTTGGGCTCGATCGCGAAGCGCATCTGGTAGCCCTGCTCGCGCACGTACGCGCAGAGGAAGTCGATCGCCTCGCGGTACCGGTCAAGCGCATCGGCGACGCCCTTGCTGGCCGCGGTCTCCGCCCCCTCCCGTCCACCCCAGAAGACATAGACGCCGGCGCCGAGCTCGGCACCGAGATCGATCCCGCGCATGGCCTTCGCGACCGCCGCCCGGCGCACGTCGCGATCGTTGGAGGTGAACGCGCCGTCCTTGAACGCCGGGTGCCCGAACAGGTTGGTGGTGGCCATGGTCACCCGCAGCCCGGTGCGCTCGAGCGCGTCGGAGAACCGCGCCACGATCCGATCGCGCTCGGAGGCGGAGCTGCCGTACGGGATCAGGTCGTTGTCGTGGAGGCTGACGCCGTATGCGCCGAGCTCGGCGAGGCGCTCGACCGAGGTCACCGGGTCAAGCGGGGGCCTGGTCGGTTCGCCGAACGGATCTCTGCCCGGGTTGCCCACGGTCCACAGTCCGAACGTGAAACGGTGCTCGGGGCGCGGCGTCAAATCGATCTGGTCGGACATCGGTCTCCTCTCACGTGCTCACGTGGTCACGTGCTCACGGCGCCACGGTGCGCCCGGTTTCGGCCGCCTCGTACAGCGCCTGGATCGTCCGCGCCTGTCCGATCGCGTCCTCGCGACCGAGCAGGGGCGCGGCCTCGCCGCGGACGGCGCTTGAAAAATTCTCGGCCTCGAGGCGGTAGGAGTCGGTCGCCGGCACCTCGATCCGCTCCACGCCGTCCTCGCGTCGCAGCTCGATCACGGTCCTCCGGCAATGCCAGGGGTCGTCGAGGAACAGCGAGCCGTGCTCGCCGACGACCTCGAGCTCGTCCCGCGAGGCCAGCGAGATCCCGGCGTCGAAGTGGGCGAGCACGTCGTCCGCGAACCGCATCGTCGCGGCGAACGCGACGTCGACACCATCGCCGCCCAGCGCCTGCTCGGCCGCGACGCGCTCGGGCTCTCCGGCGATCAGGCGTGAGCCGCTCACGCAGTAGCAGCCGACATCCATCAACGCGCCTCCGTCGAGCTCGGTCGACAGCCTCACGTTCGTGGGGTCGCCGGCGAGGAAGCTGAACGCGCTGCGGATCATGCGCACCCGCCCGACGGCCCCGGACTGCACCAGCTCCACCAGCTTCCTCGTCTGCGGGTTGTGCCGGTACATGAACGCCTCCATCAGCAGCCGTCCCTCGCGCTCGGCGACATCGAACGCGTTCTCGACGTCGGCCGCGCGCCGGCTCAGCGGCTTCTCGCACAGGACGTGCTTACCGGCCCGCAGCGCGCGTACGGTCCAATCGATGTGGAGCGAGTTGGGCAGCGGGATGTAGACGGCCTCGACCGCCGGGTCGGCGAGCAGCGAGTCGTAGTCGCCGTAGGAGCGTTCGATCCCGTGCCGGCGCGCGTACCGCTCGGCCCGTGAGCGCTCGCGGCTGGCCACCGCGACGACCTCGGCGTTCGCCGCCTCGCGCGCCCCCGCCAGGAACGAATCGTTGATCCGCGCGGTCGAGAGGACGCCCCAGCGCACCGGATCGGACGCGGACGTGAGCGGGTCGTTCGCCATCGCCGGCCTACCGTAGCTCTCGCAGGGCCGGGTAAAGCGCCTGGAACCGTACCCGCTGATCGCGGTAGAGCTCGGCCCACTCGGGCACCGGCTCGATTCGCTCGCGCGGCGCGACGGTCGCGGCGACGGCGCTGCTGACATCCGCCCACACGCCGGCGGCGACGCCCCCGAGAATCGCGGCTCCGAACGCGGCGCCCTCGTCGACGGCGACGCGCTCGAGCGGCAACTCCAGCACCGAGGCCACGATCTGCAGCCACAGCTCGCTGCGAGCTCCGCCGCCCGAGACTCGACCGAGGACCGGACGCCCGCCCAGCTCGCTGACCAGATCGAGCGAGTCCCGCAACCCGAACGCGACGCCTTCGAGCACGGCCCGCACGAGCGCGCCCCGGTCGTGGCGCACGCTCAGACCAGCGAACGCCCCGCGGGCGTCTGGGTCGGCGTGCGGCGTACGCTCGCCGGCCAGGTAGGGGAGGAACAGCAGCCCCTCCGTTCCCGCCGGCCAAGCGGCGGCCGAGGCGGTCAGTTCCTCGTAGGACACCCCGGCGGCGGCGACGTCGCGCAGCCAGCGCAGCGACCCCGCCGCCGAGAGCATCACGCCCATCGTGTGCCAGGTGCCCGGGACCGCGTGGCAGAACGCTTGAACCCGACCTTGGTCGTCCGCGGCAAACCGCTCGAACGCCGTGAACACGACCCCCGAGGTGCCGAGTACGACCGACGCCGGTCCGGGGCGATCAACGCCGACTCCGAGCGCGCCGGCGGCTTGATCGCCACCGCCGGCGGCGACCGGCACGCCGTCCGGCGTGTGGCCGGAGACCTCGGGGCTCTCGAGCACCTTGGGCAGCCACGCGGGCTCGAGCTCGAGCGCGCTGAGCACCTCATCGCTCCACGCTCGCCCGGCGACGTCGAGCAGGAGCGTTCCGGATGCGTCAGAGACGTCGGTCGCATGCTCGCCGCACAACCGCAGGCGCACGTAGTCCTTGGGCAGCGCAATCCGCGCGATCCGGTCATACACGTCTGGCTCATTGCGGCGCAGCCACAACAGCATCGGCGCCGTGAGCCCAGGCAGGGCACGGTTGCCGGTCAGCTCGATCAAACGCTCGAGGCCGACCGTCTGCTCGATCTCGGCACGCTCGTGCGCCGTCCGCTGATCGTTCCAGAGGATCGCGGGCCGTAAAACACGATCGTGCTCATCGAGCGCGACGAGGCCGTGCATCTGGCCACTGAGGCCGATCCCGTCGGGGTTGCCGGCGGCGTCGCGCAACCGTCCGAGCACCGACTCCGTCGCTTGCCACCAATGCTCGGGGTGCTGTTCTGACCAGCCCGGGCGCGGCGTCGCCAGCGGGTACCCGGCCTCGGCGCTCGCGAGCACCGACCCGTCGGGCGCGATCGCGAGGCCCTTGACCCCGGATGTGCCAACGTCGATCCCTACCGCGCAGCCGCTCACTTGGTCCGCATCGCTCCTCCATCGGTGGCGGATAATTCGGCTCCATCCTATCCCCACGAGATAGCATCACGTTAGCGGTAACATCTCCGCGGGCCACGTGAGGGCGTCATGGACGTTTACGACGAAAAAAGGCGCCGAGGTCTGGGGCGCTCACCGGTGATGGCCGATGTCGGGAAACTGGCCGGTGTCTCTCACCAGACGGTTTCACGAGTTATCAACGGCAGTTCTAATGTGCGCGCCGAGACTCGGGAGCGCGTGATCGCCGCGATGCGCGAACTCGGCTATCGCCCGAACTCGGTTGCCCGCGCGCTCGCCACTGGACGGACGAAGATGCTCGGGGTGGTCGGGTTCGACACCACCCTTTACGGGCCGGCGTCGGTGCTGTTCGGGATCGAGCGGGCGGCGCACGAGGAGGGGTATCTGATGGTCGTCGCGAGCCTCAAGGCCCTGAACCGCACGTCCGTCGCCGATGCGATCGAGCGCCTGCGGATTCGCGGGGTCGATGGGATCGTCGTGATCGCTCCGGACCTCGAGGCGGCCGACGCGGTCCGCCAGGCCAATAGCGACATACCACTCGTCGCGGCCGAGGCAGGACCGTCGGACGTGATCTCGGTCGTCGCCGTCGACCAGTTCGCCGGCGCGGTCAGCGCGACGCGACACCTGCTGGACCTCGGCCACGAGACGGTATGGCACATCTCCGGGCCCGGTGACTGGCTCGAATCGGCCGAGCGCGCGGACGGTTGGCGCACGACGCTCGAGTCGTTCGGAGCGACTGCGCCACCACTCCTGGTCGGAGATTGGAGCGCACGCTCCGGATACGACCTCGGCCGCCGGCTGGGCAGCAACGGCTCCGTCACCGCGATCTTTGCGGCAAACGATCAGATGGCGCTGGGCGTACTTCGCGCGATGCGCGAGGCCGGCCGGGATGTGCCCGGCGACGTCAGCGTCGTCGGCTTCGACGACATCCCAGAGGCGCCGTACTTCGCGCCGGCGCTGACGACGGTCCGCCAGGACTTCATCGAGGTCGGCAGTCGCAGCCTACGCGTGCTCGTGCGAGCGATCGAAACCGGCGAGCCCGCCGTACAGGGGGCCCGCCTTGCGACTGAGCTGGTGGTCCGAAGCAGCACCACCGTCCCACCGCGTCGCTAACCCAAACTTATTTGCAATGGATCCAGTGTGATCGCTAACATCGCGGCGCAACACGAGGAGAGGAGCATCGTCTGGCGTCGCGTGGCGCTGCCATTACCGACCGTCGAGATCACCATCAGAGCCGGTGAGGTCGATCGGGGGAAACTGCGGAGGCGCGGCCACGGCCCAGGCACGGGGATGCGTGTCCAAAAGGCGCGAACGGTTCCTCACTGCCGGATCGCATACAACCTCATAGGGAACCTTCGAACCGCAGGAGCGGCAGCATCTTCCAATTAGGAGAGGAGCATGAATGTCTGACCATGACGTCGTCGAAGAGGCGATTGAGCGTCTCGAGTGGAATGAGCGCAAGGAGGACGACAGTCCTGTCAAGAGGTGGCGGGACATCACCCGCCGGTCCGCGCTGACCGGTGGCGCGGCGGCGATCGCGGCGACCGTGCTCGAGGCATGCGGCTCGAGCAAGAGCACGAGCTCGAAGGCGGCGACGCCGAGCGGCGGCGGGCCCTTCGGGAGCAGCGGGAGCCACCACTTCGTGATGGTCAACCACGTGACGACCAACTCGTTCTTCACTGCGACGCAATATGGATGTCAGGACGCCTGCGCATTGACGGGCAGTTCGTTCCAGTGGACGGGCTCCAACAACTCGATCGTCAGCCAGATGGTGGCGGCGTTCAACTCCGCCATCGCCGCGAAGGCAAGCGGGATCGGGTGTTGTCTGATCGACAACACGGCATTCAACTCGCCGGTCGACACCGCGCTGAGCCACGGAATTCCCGTGATCGCGTACAACGCCGACGTCGCGGCGGGCACCAAGAACGCCAGGCAGGCCTACGTCGGCCAGAACAACCTCACTGCGGGCGCCGCGGTCGCGGAGGCGATTCTCGCCCAGGGGGTGAAGTCGGGCGACAAGGTCGCGGGGATCATCGCGACTCCGGGCACGGGGAACATCCAGCCGCGGATCGACGGCGCCAAGCCCGTCCTGACCAAGGCCGGCGTGAACTTCGTGGAGGTCGGGACTTCGGCGACCGAAGGCGCGCCGGAGTACAACAAGATCTCCTCGTGGTACGCCGGTAACAAGGACGTGAAGTGGATGATGGCGGTCGACAGCGGGGACAGCAACGCGGTCGCGCAGTTCATCCAGAAGAACGGCCTGAAGGGGAAGGTCGGCGCGTCGGTCTGGGACGTCGGACTGCCGGTCGCGCAGGCCATCAACGCCGGCTACGTAACCGCCACAATCGACCAGCAGGCCTACCTGCAGGGCTTCGACACGATCATGCAGCTCTTCCTGTTCAACGTCTCAGGCGGCCTGATGAAGCCGACGGACACCGACACGGGAATCGGCATCGTCACCAAGGCGAACGTCGCGCCGTACCTCCCGGCGACCAGGTTCGAGGGAACGGGAGCGGCGAAGAAGGCATTGACGCCGCCAACCTCGATCGCCTAGCCCTCCGCCAGCGTGCCACCCGACGTTCCAGCGTCTGCTGCTGCCCCGGAGGACAGCCCGCCGGGGCAGCAGCGCGAAGTCCCATCGACGGGGACTCAAGCCCAGTCGATGGGGCTCCGAGTCCTGCGCCTCTTCCTCTACCAGCGCGAGCTGACCCCGATCGTGATCACGATCGGACTGTTCGTGTACTTCACGATCAGAGCCGGCTCGACATTCACCGGCTCGCTAAGCCTCAGCTCGGCGGCCGGCTACGCCGGGCCGATCGGCGCGATCGCCGTCGGAGAGGTGCTGCTGCTCGTACTGGCCGAGATAGACCTGTCTGTCGGTCAGGTCTTCTTGTTCTGCCCATGGGTCATGTACTGGGGCCACAACGACGGTTTGCCGCTCGTGATCGCGATCGTGGTCGCGCTCCTCGCCGCCGCGGCTGTGGGCGCGATCAACGGGCTGATCACCGTGCGCCTGAATGTGCCCTCGTTCGTCACCACGTTGGCCACGAACTTCATCCTTTACGGAATTGTGCTCGTCTACTCGAATGACGCCCAGGCGACGCCGATCCCGCTGAGCGGTCAGACGGGCTTCGCCAGCCAGGCCATGGGGGTCTGGAAGTGGTCCGAGATCCTCTGGGTGGTCGCGATCACGATCCTCCTCAGCATGGTGCTCACGCGCACGCGCTTCGGCGTGCGGATCATCGCCACAGGCGGCAACCTCGTCGGCGCGGCCGAGGCGGGCGTGCCAATCCGGCGCGTCAAGGTGTGGTGCTTCGTGCTGTGTTCCTTTCTCGCCGGTCTGGTGGGAATCATCGACGCAGTCAAGTACGGGAGCCTTGACCCGGGCAACTTCGGCGTCGACTACATCCTGTACGCCGTCGGCGCCTGCGTGATCGGTGGCACGGCACTGACCGGAGGGCGCGGGACGGTGGTGGGAGCATTGATCGGCGCGATCCTGATCGGCATTCTCGAGGACGGGCTGACGTTGATCGGGGTCAGCACCAACGATTTCTTCATCTGGGTCGGCGTGGTGATCATCGTCGCGATGGCCTTGAACGTCCAGTTCGACCGGCTGATCGCCCGCTCGAGGGGCGGATGAGCGCCGGCCCCCAGCCCGCCGAGCCAACCGCTCCCGTCCCTGCGGGCGCGTCCGTGCTCGAGGTGCGCGGCGTAACGAAGCGCTTCGGCGCACTCGCGGTCCTCCGCGGCATCGATCTCGTCCTGCGCCAGGGCGAGGTGCTCGGGCTCGTCGGGGACAACGGAGCCGGCAAGAGCACGCTGGTCAAGATCTTGAGCGGATTCCACGGGCAGGACGGGGGAGATCTCCTTCTCCAGGGAGAGCGCGTGCATTTCAACTCGGTCGCGGCCGCCCGATCCCATGGAATCGAGACGGTGTACCAGGATCTCGCGCTGATTCCGCAGTTGCCCGTCTACCAGAACCTGTTCCTGGGCCACGAGCTGATGAGGTTCGGAGCGCTGCGCTGGCTCGACAAGCGTGAGATGCGCAAGCTCGCGCGACAGTACCTCGACGAGATCCACGTACGAGTGCCGAGCGTGGACGCCGAGGCGGAGCGCCTATCCGGCGGTCAGCGGCAGGCGATCGCGGTCGCCCGGGCCGTGCGCGCGACCCCGAAGATCCTGCTGCTCGACGAGCCACTGTCGGCCATGGGGGCCCGCGAGTCGCGTCTGATCATCGACCTTGTCAAGGATCTCGCCTCGAGCGGCCGAGTCTCGATCATCGTGATCGACCACAACTACGCACACCTGTTCGAGCTTTGCGACCGCATCAACGTCATGGAAGGCGGCCGCATCACCATGAACCAGCAGGTGCACGAGACGTCGATCGAGGAGCTCACGGAGCTGATGGTCTCGAGCTACCGGCGTCAACTGGAGGAGCTGCAGGACGCCGGCGCATGAACTCGGCCCGCGCCGTGAGGAGCGCATGAAGATCAGACAGCTCACGACCGCCGGCGGGAACACGGCCCACATCACCCTGTCACTGGTCGACCTGGCCGCCGGTGAGGGCCTGGAGGTCGGAGCCGAGGGCGAGTCGGCCGCCGTCGTGCTCACCGGCCGCGTTGGCGCGACCGTCGACGGCGCGCCGCTGGGCGCCGCCGGCGGCCGGAGCTCCGTGTTCGAGGCGCCCGGCGACACCGTGTACGCGCCGCCTGGCGCGGCCACGACGCTCACCGCCAACGGCGACGCACCCTGCCAGGTGGCGATCGCCGAGACGGTTGCCGAACCGACCCCGGACGCGCCGCCGGCGCGAGTGATCCGGCGCAGCGACCAGCGGATAGCGGAGGTCGGCCGGGGCAACTGGTCGCGGACCGTGCGCACGATCCTCGGTCCCGAGCACGCAGCGGTCCGGCTGCTGCTCGGCGAGACGATCAACCCGCCGGGTAACTGGTCCTCCTATCCGCCCCACCGCCACGACCGCCACGACCCTCCCCGGGAGGTTGACCTGGAGGAGGTGTACCTGTTCAAGGTCGACCCGCCGGGCGGCTTCGGCGTGCAGATCCGCTACGACCTCGGTGGCGCCGAGGAGGCGTTCCTGGTTCGCGACGACGACGTCGCCGTGATCCGCGCCGGCTTCCACCCGGTCGTGGCGGCGTCGGGCTATGCGCTGTACTACCTGTGGGTGATGGCCGGGGACGGACGCGTGATGATGCCGCACCTCGACCCAGCGCACGCTTGGGTGCAGGACGCCGCGTGACGATCGAGTTCGCGCAGCCCGTCGTCATCCTCGACCTCGCCGATCCGGTGGGGCTGGCCTGCGTCGACCTCGAACCCGGCGCCGAGCTTGATGTCGGGGGCCGGCGTCTGCGGGTTCGCGAGGTTGTGGCGCGCGGGCACAAGCTGGCGCTGATCGACCTGCCGGCTGGGACCGAGGTGCGCAAGTACGGCCAGCCGATCGGGTTGGCCACGCGCGACATCACCGCCGGTGAGCACGTCCACGAGCACAACCTCCGCTCGCTGGCCGGAACGGGCGCATCGCACGCCGCGGATGACGCCGCACCCGCGGCGGCAGTCCTGGCGGCTGCCGCGGGCGTGGACGCGCCGACGTTTGACGGCATCGTCCGCGCCGACGGGCGGGTCGGGACCCGCAACTACGTCGCGGTCCTCAGCACCGTCAACTGCTCGGCGACCGTTGTCAAGCGGATCGCTGCCGGGTTCTCGGTCTCCGGCGCACTGGATCAGTACCCCGGGGTCGATGGAGTGATCGGGGTCACCCACGGGACGGGCTGCGGGATGTCGGCCGATGGCGAGGGGCTGGCCCAGCTGCGACGGACGCTGGTCGGCTACGCGCGTCACCCCAACGTCGGCGCGGTCGTGCTCGTCGGGCTGGGCTGCGAGGTCAACCAGATCTCGGCGCTGACCGAGGAGCTCGGCCTGGAGGAGCGGCTGGTGATCCAGGAGCTCGGCGGCTCAATGGCTACCGTCCGGCGGGGGATCGACCAGGCTCGCGAGCTGCTACCGGCCGCCGCCGCGACGGCCAAGCGCACTCCGGTGCCGGTCTCCGCCCTGACGCTGGGGCTCCAGTGCGGCGGCTCGGACGCCTGGTCCGGCGTCAGCGCAAACCCGGTGCTGGGTGTGGCCGTCGACCGCCTGGTCGCCGCCGGTGGCACCGCGGTGCTGGCCGAGACGCCGGAGATCCACGGCGCCGAGCACCTGCTGACCCGACGGGCGGTCTCGCGCGAGGTCGCGCGGGCGCTGCTCGAGCGGGTCTCGTGGTGGGAGCGCTACGCCGCCGCCGAGGGCGGGAACCTGGACAACAATCCCTCGCCTGGCAACCGTGCCGGCGGTATCACGACCATCGAGGAGAAGTCACTGGGGGCGGTGGCGAAAGGCGGCTCGACGCCGCTCCGCGCCGTCTACCGTTACGCCGAGCCGGTCACCGAGCGCGGCCTGGTGTTCATGGACACGCCCGGCTACGACCCGGTATCGGTGACGGGGATCGTCGCCGGGGGGGCGAACCTGGTGTGCTTCACGACCGGGCGCGGCTCGGTGTTCGGCTGTCGGCCGGTCCCCAGCCTGAAGCTGGCCACCACCACCGAGCTGTACCGCCGGATGGGCGATGACATGGATTTCGACTGCGGCGCGGTGATCGATGGCCGCGCGACCGTGGCCGAGCTCGGCGAGGCGCTGTTCGAGGAGATCAGGGCGGTGGCGTCCGGGCGGCCGACCAAGAGCGAGGAGCTCGGCTTCGGAGACGAGGAGTTCGTGCCGTGGCAGCTGGGAGCGGTGATGTGAGCAGCGCCGGCGCCGACATCTCGACGGTGGCCCACGCGCCCGCGGCCGGCGCGCCGGGCATCGGCCGCGAGCGGACCGGCCGGCTGTCGCTGTCAACCCTGGACGCCGTGCCACCGCCGCTGCGGCCTCCGATCGACCCGCGGCAGCTGGGCGTGGGGATCGTCCACCTGGGGATCGGGGCGTTCCACCGCGCCCACCAGGCGCCGTTCACCGAGGACGCGATCGTCGCCGCCGGCGGGGACTGGGGGATCTGCGGAGTGACCGAGCGGAGCGCCGCCGTCGTCGAGCAGCTCGCAGCGCAGGACGGGCTGTACGCGCTGGCCGAGCGCGGCATCGACGGCGAGCGCCTGCGGGTTGTCGGCGTGGTCCGCGAGCTGCGCTTCGCGCTGGCCGATCCCGGTGGCCTGCTGCGGCGGATCGCCGAGGAGGCGGTGCACGTGATCACGCTGAGCGTCAGCGAGAAGGGCTATCGCCACGAGGCAACCACGGGCCGCCTGCGCCTCGACGACCCGGGGATCGCCGCCGACCTGACCGGGAGCGGGCCTTCCACCGTGGTCGGGCAGCTGGCCCTCGGGCTCGATGCGCGCCGCCGCGCGAACGGCGCCCCGATCACTGTTGTGTGCTGCGACAACTTGCCCGACAACGGCCGGGTGCTGGCCGGACTGGTGCGCGACTTCGCGCAGCGCCTGCCGCAGGCCAGCGAGCTGCTGAGCTGGATCGAGGACAGTGTCCGCTTCCCGTCGACGATGGTCGACCGAATCACCCCAGCCACGACCGCGGCCGACCGCGCTGCGATCGCCGCCGCGCTCGGCCTGGAGGACCGCGGCGCGGTGATCGCCGAGCCGTTCCGCCAGTGGGTGATCGAGGACGACTTCGCCGCTCCGCGGCCGGCCTGGGAGCGCGCCGGCGCGGTCATGACCGACGACGTTGGTCCCTACGAGCGCCTCAAGCTCCGCCTGCTGAACGGCTGCCACTCGACGGTCGCCTACCTCGGGGCGCTGGCCGACCAGGAGCTGGTAAGCGACACCGTCGGCCCGGGGATGCCGTTCGTCGCCGTGTTGCAGGAGCTGATGGAGCGCGACGTTGCGCCGACGTTGGTCGTTCCCCTGGGGTTCGACCTGGCCGCGTACGAAGCGGAGGTGCTGGAGCGCTTCGCCAACCCCGCGCTGCGCCACCGGACGCTGCAGATCGCGATGGACGGCAGCCAGAAGCTGCCCCAGCGGCTGCTCGACACGGTGCGCGACCGGCGGCGGGCAGGCGCCGAGCCGGTGTTCGCGGCGCTGGGCGTCGCGGCATGGATGCGATTCGTCTCTGCGCGGCGCTCGGACGGCGGCCGTGAGCTCACCGTCGAGGACCCGCTGGCGGACCGGATCGCCGAGCGGCTCGGCGGTCGCGAAGATCCCGCCGCGGTGGTCGACGAGCTGCTGTCGATGCGCGAGATCTTCGACCAGGAGCTGGCCGGCGACGCCGGACTGCAGGCGCTGCTGGTAGACCTGCTCGGCCGGCTGGCCGCGGACGGCGCGCGGCGGACCGTGGAGCGTCTGACTTGGTGAGCGTCGAGCGCCGGCCGTACGCGATCGGGGTCGACTTCGGGACCGAGTCGGGTCGGGCGCTGCTGCTCGATGTGAGCACCGGCGAGGAGCTCTCGGTCGGGGTCGTGCGCTACCCGCATGGCGTGATCGACCGCGAGCTGCCAGATGGCGGCGGCCGGGTCGGCGCCGATTGGGCGCTACAGGATCCCGACGACTGGGTGACCGTCCTAGAGGAGGCGATCGCGTATGTGGTCGCGGATGGCGGGATCGAACCGGGCACCGTCGCCGGGCTCGGGGTCGATTTCACATCCTGCACGGTCCTGCCCGTAGACGCCGAGGGGATCCCGTTGTGCAAGTACCCGCGATGGCGGGCGCGGCCGCACGCATGGCCAAAGCTGTGGAAGCATCACGCGGCGCAGCCGGTCGCGGATCGGCTGACCGAAGTTGCGCTCGGGCGCGGGGAGGAGTTCCTCTCGCGCTACGGCGGACGGATCTCCTCGGAGTGGTATTTCCCGAAGCTGATCGAGCTGTGGCTCGAGGACCGCGAAATCTACGAGGAAGCCCACGCGTTCGTCGAAGCGACCGACTGGGTGGTGTGGTGGCTGACGGGACGCGAGACCCGCCAGAGCTGCACGGCCGGCTACAAGGCGATGTGGTCGCCTGAGGAGGGGCTTCCGTCACGCGAGTTCTTCGAAGCCGCGTACCCGGGCTTCGCGACCCCTGCCGAGAAGCTCGGGCATTCCTTCGTCCCGCTGGGCACGCGCGCGGGAGAACTCACACCGGAGGCCGCCAACGCCATCGGGCTGCCCGAATCGGTCGCCGTGGCGGTCGGCAACGTGGATTCATTCGTGTCGGTGCCGGGCGCCGGGGTGCAGCGGCCGGGCATCTACGTGACCGTGGTCGGAACCTCGATCTGCGACATGCTCGTCGACCCGCGCGAGGTCCGGCTGCCGGGGATCACCGGCGTGGTCAAGGACGGCATCCTGCCCGGCCTCTACGGGTATGAGGCGGGACAGGTCGCGGTCGGCGACATGCTGGCGTGGTACGTCGGACTGCTCGGATCCGACGCCGGTGGCTACGGGGATCTCGAACATGCGGCCACCGCGGTCGGGCCCGGGGAGACCGGTCTGGTGGCGCTCGACTGGTTCAACGGCAACCGCTCGATTCTGGCCGATGCCAATCTCACCGGCGCCATCCTCGGGCTGACGCTGCGAACCGGGCAAGCCGAGATCTATCGCGCGCTACTCGAGTCGATCGCCTTTGGCAACCGGCGGATCATCGACAACTTCGAGGAGCACGGTCTGTCCGTGGACGAGATCGTCGCCTGCGGTGGCATCGCGGAGCGGAGCCCGCTGCTGATGCAGATGTTCGCCGACATCAGCGGGCGGGTGGTGAACGTGCCCGCGTCGAGCGAGATCCCGGCGCGCGGCGCCGCGTTGTTTGGGGCGGTCGCCGCAGGCGTCTTCGCCGACATCGCGGGTGCGATCAGCGCCACTCGTCCGGGCATCGCCCGCACGTACACGCCCGACCCCGCCGCCACGCAGGTCTACGACGAGGTGTACGCCATGTACCGGGCGCTGTACGAGACGCTCGGGCGCTCCCAGGTCGAGCTGCTGCACGGCCTCAAGCGCATTCGAAACGAGAGGAGGAGCGCGTGACCGTGAAGCCACGGATCGGGCTGTTGGGGATCATGCAGGAGCTCTACGACGAGATGGTCCCCGGGATCACGGAGCATCAGGCGCAGTACGCCCGCGCCGTCGCGCAGCGGCTCGGACCGGTGGCCGAGGTCGTGTTCACGCGGCCGGCCCGCAACCGCGCCGACATCGAGGCGATCACCCGCGAGCTGGTCGCCGGCGGGGTGGAGGGGATCATGATCGTGATGCTGACCTACGGGCCGGCGATGCGAACGGTTCGGGCGCTGAGTGAGACGCCGGTGCCTCTGCTGCTGGCCAACATCCAGCCGGAGCGCGCCGTCACCGCCGCGTGGGACATGGACGATCTCACCTACAACCAGGGCATCCACGGCGCTCAGGATCAGGCGAACGCGATCCAGCGGGCCGGGATTCCGTTGTCGATCATCACCGGCGACTGGCGCTCGGAGAAGTTCGAGCACGCGTTCGCGGACTGGGCGTCGGCGGCGCACGCGGTGACGACGCTCAGAAACACGCGAATCGCTCTCCTCGGCTACCCGATGAATGGGATGGGGGACATCCTCTACGACCCACCCGCGCTGCTGCGGCGGCTCGGACCGATGGTCGTCAACGAAGATCTCGGCGGACTGATCAGGCGCATCGGCGCGGTCCCGGACGGCGAGGTGGCATCGCTCGTCGACGCGCATCACGCGCGGTTCGCGGTCGCCGCGGATCTCCCCGCCGGGCGGCACGCCTACGCCGCCCGGATCGAGCTCGCGCTCCGGGGCATGCTGAAGGACGGCGACTACCGCGCCTTCTCCTTCCACTTCGACTCGATCGGTGGCGATGGGCGATTCGAGCAGCTGCCGCTGCTGGCTGCATCTGACCTGATGGCCGACGGCTACGGGTACGCCGCCGAGGGCGACACGAACACCGCCGCGCTAATGGTCGCCGGCCAGTCAATGATCGGCGACGCGCATTTCAGCGAGATGTATGCGATGGATTGGGAGCTCGACTCGGTCCTGATCAGCCACATGGGAGAGGGAAATTGGAAGATCGCACGCGCGGATCGTCCAGTCAGGCTGATCGACCGTCCGCTGGGGATCGGCCGCCTCGAGAACCCGCCGACGCCGGTGTTCTCGGCGCGGCCGGGGATCGCGACGACGGCGGCCCTGGTTCCGCTCGAGGGCGAGTGCTACCGGCTCGTGGTCGGGCGGGGCGCGGTGCTCGACACGCCGGAGCTGCCGAACGTGGAGATGCATTACTTCCACTTTCGTCCGGCGCAGGGGATGGAGCCGTTCATGGACGAGTGGCTCGAACTGGGAGCGCCGCACCATTTCGTCACGAACCTCGGGGACCACGCCGCCCGCTGGCGCCGTTTCGCCGAGTTGCTCGACCTCGAGTACGAAGAGATCTGAATGGCCGCCCTCGACGCGCTGCGCGCGCAGGTGCTGGCCGCGAACCTCGCGCTGCCGGCGAACGAACTGGTGACGCTCACCTGGGGAAACGCGAGCGGGATCGATCGCGCGAGCGGGCTGATCGTGATCAAGCCGAGCGGCGTGCCGTACGACGCGTTGGAGGTGGCGGATCTGGTCATCGTCGATCTCGACGGAACCGTGGTCGAGGGTCGGCGTCGGCCGTCGACCGACACGCCGACCCATATCGCGCTGTACCGCGCCTTCGAGCAGATCGGCGGGATCGTGCACACGCACTCGACCTGGGCCACGGCCTGGTCCCAGGCCCAGCGGGAGATCCCCGTGCTGGGGACGACACATGCCGACCTGTGCGCCCGTCCGGTTCCGGTCACGCGCGGTCTGACCGAAGCCGAGATCGAGTCCGATTACGAGGGCGCCACCGGCACCGCGCTGGTGGAGACGATCTCCGCGGCTCATGGCCCGGTCGAGCTTCCCTGCGCGCTCGTGCCCGGTCACGCGCCCTTCTGCTGGGGACCGGATCCGGCGGCGGCGGTCGAGTGCGCCATCACGCTCGAAGCGGTGGCCCGGATCGCCCTGTTGACCGGCCTGCTGGATCCGGCGGCTCCGTCGCTGACGGCGGCGGTCCGCGACAAACACTTCCGGCGCAAGCACGGTCCACACTCGTACTACGGCCAGCCATGACCGGCACCTTGGTCGTGATCGCGGACGACGCGATCGAGCAGCTCGCGGAACACGTCGGTGTCGATGCGTTGATCGTGATGGACGCCAATACCGAGGAGGCCGCCGGCGAGCGGGTACGCGTCGCGCTGCCCGGCGCGCGCGAGCACGTGTTTCCGCAGCGCAATGGGCTGATCGCGGGGAAGGAGGAGATCGGCTCGGTCCGGGAGCGAGCCCGTGGCGCGCTCACCCTGGTGGCAGTCGGCGCCGGGGTGATCACCGACATCGTCCGTTATGCCGCCTACCTCGACGACCTCGAGTTCGTCTCGGTCCCGACCGCCGCCTCGATGGACGGCTACGCATCGAGCGTCGCCGCGCTGCAGCTGGACGGGGTCAAGGTCACCCGACCGGCCAGTCCGCCACGGGCGATCCTGGCCGACCCCCGCGTCGCGGCCGCGGCGCCGGCAGAGTTGACGCGCTCGGGGATCGGTGACCTGCTCGCGAAGGCAACCGCGCGGGTCGACTGGCTGGCCGCGCATCTGTTGTACGGCGAGCCGTTCTGCGAGCGGGCCGCGACGATGATGCTCGAGCCACTGCGGTTCGCCGTGTCGAACGTCGAGCGGCTGCTCGGCCGCGAGCCCGACGCCGTCTCGGCCCTGCTGTCCGGGCTCGTGCAGTCGGGGCTGGCGATCACGCTCGCCGGCAGCTCGCGACCGGCGAGCGGGTGTGAGCACCACGCCTCACACTTCTGGGACCTGCTCGCGGCGCGCGGCCTGCGCGAGCACGCACCGCACGGCCTGCAGGTCGGCTACGCCAGCCACTACGCGATGAGGCTTCAGTCATATGCCTTCGGAGGCGGGTTGCCCGAGCTCGCGCGGCCCGTGCTGAACCCCGACCCACTCGACGCCGGAGCGCGGGCATGGCTAGGAGAACCGACCGACGAGATCACCGACGCGGTGGCCGAGAAGCAGCGGTTCATCGCCAGGGTCCCGCCGCGCTGGCCCGTCGGGGCCGCGGACTGGCACGGGATCTGCGCGCAGCTGTCCGGTGCGCTTGAGCTGTTCGAGGGGGTGCGCGCCGCGCTCGAGGCCGCTGCGATCCCCGCAGAGCACGGATATCTGGGGCTCGACGAGGTCACACTCGGCGCCACCTTCCGCTACGCGAGCCGGCTGCGGGCTCGCTACACCGTGATCGACTTCCTCGAGGGCCAGGGAGTGCTCGACGCGGCGGTGCGCTCGACGTTGCCCGAGGCGACCTACCAGCGATCGTGAACGTGCTCGCGCACGATCCGGTCATAGATATCCCGGACGCCGGCGAGCTGATCCTCGCGCAGCGCCGGCAATGACGCCACGGCCGCGTTGCCACGAGCCTGATCGGGGTTTCGCGCACCCGGGATCACGGCGCTGACGCCCGGCTGGTCGATCACCCACCGCAGCGCGAACTGAGCGAGCGGGACGCCAGGATCGACGAGCTCGGAGAGCTCACGCACCGCGGCGAGACCGACTTCGAAGGGCACCCCCGAGAAGGTTTCGCCGACGTCGAACTGCTCGCCGTGGCGGTTGTAGCTGCGGTGGTCCTCAGGGGCGAACCTGGTGTTCTCGTCGTAGCGCCCCGACAGCAGCCCCGAGGCGAGCGGCACACGGGCGATGATCCCGACGCCGGCGTCGCGTGCGGCCGGCAGCACCCGCTCGAGCGGCTTCAGTCGCAGGCAGTTGAGGATGATCTGCACCGTCGCGACGTGAGGGCGAGCGATCGCCGACAGCGCCTGCTCGCAGGTCTCGACCGACACCCCGTAGGCGCGAATCCGCCCTTGATCGACGAGGTCGTCGAGCGCGTCGAACACGGCGTCGTCGGCGTACACCGCGTCGGGCGGGCAGTGCAGCTGCACCAGATCCAGCCGCTCGGTGCCGAGGTTGGCTCGCGAGCGATCGTTCCACTGCACGAAATGCTCGGGGTTGTAGTTCTCGGCCAGCTGCTCGACCCGGCGGCCCATCTTGGTGGCCACGAACAGCTCCGGCTTCCGCCGGTGAAGCTCACCGCAGAACTGCTCGCTGCGGCCATCGCCGTACACATCGGCCGTATCGAAGAAGGTGACCCCCGCGTCCACGGCCGCATCGAGCGTGGCATGTGCGGCGGCGGGATCGACCGTGCCCCAGTCGGCGCCGAGCTGCCAGGTGCCGAGGCCGACGACGCTCACCGAGCGGCCCAGCCGCGGGATCGTGCGCTGCTCCATTTTGAGTATCTTGACGATTCCAGCTGGACGGCGTCCGGACGGCGTTGCTGGGCACGGATGGATGCCAAAGGGAGAACCACTCAGCCCAGCGTCGAGCTGATGGCCGCGCGCTCCTCTGGGTTTAGCGGCGCCGACGTCACGCTGACAATTCGCCTGACCGGATCGCCTCGAGCATCCGCTGGTGGTCGCTGTGCGTCTGGTTCGCGTACGCGATCGTGAACCGCGATCGGACCGGACGATCCGGAGGAAGCTCCCAGACGCCGAGGCTCGAGCGCGGGACCTGCCGACGCCGCTCGCGGGCGAGCTTGCGCCGGCGCTCGGGAGGCTCATTGGTGAAAGTGGCCCGTCGCTGACATGGCCGTGTCATCGCAGCGTACGCGGCCGACCGCTCAGCCGCGACCGTGAGGCGCGGATTCAGTTCGCGAGATCATTACGGCGACCGCGGATGGCTGTGTGCCACCTCAGCGGTGGTCTCGGAGGGGCTGTGGACCGAAACGATCGTCGAGGCACGTGCTTCGCGTGATCCGATTCCGGTGTATCAAAGATGTCGCCTTAAGCGGAGGTCTTATAAGAAGGTGACAACGTATTTGGGCGTCAAAGCGACCATCAGCGCGGCTCCGTCTCGGCCGCCGCGACCCTGAGCGGGGGTGTTGGGATGGAAGTACTAACTATTGAGACTTTCATCCCACGCCGTCTTGCGGAAGCCGGTCCGTGGCCGCCGCGGTGTCGGTTGATCTCGCGAAATCGTTATCACTTATTGATAAGACGCTGGCTTGGGTGGATGTCGTGGTTACGCACCCGGTGACAAAGCGCCGGCAGTCGACGCATCGCCCGACGAACCGAGCCCCACGTGGATCGACGAACGGTCGCCGCGTCCAACGCGCAGCGCCTCAACGCTTCGGCCCCTTGCGGGCTGCGTCAACAGCTGGACGGATTCGCAGCGGATGGCCGCTCGACATGGACCCCCGGGTGGCGTGAACGGTCGAGTTGCATTTGGCTTGCGCGAGGCTTGCGCCCCGGCGGTAGAAACCGCACCGGAAGTACTCGAGCCAGCGAAAGGGGGGACACCTCGTGTCGACGTCCGTATCGTCGGAGCCGCATCTGATCGGCCAGGACCGCCGGTTCCTCGGCGGGCGTTTCGGCTTTGGTCAACGCATCGCGGGCCTGGTCGTGGACGGCATCGAGCTGCGCGCCCCGGTGTTCAACGAGAACGAGGTCCGGGCGGCGGCCGGACTGACGCTGGTGATCGGCGCGGTGGCCTTCGCCTACGCCTACTTCACCCATCTGTACATCCCGCTGCAGGTCGTCACCAGCTTCTTCTTCGTCGACTTCCTCCTCCGGCTGACGGTCGGGCTCCGGTACAGCCCGGTCGGACTCGTGGCCCGCGCGATGACGTACCACCAGCCGCCCGAGTGGGTCTCGGCGAAGCCCAAGCGCTTCGCCTGGACGATCGGACTGGCGATGGCCTTGGCGATGACGATCATCACCAACAGCGGCATCCGCGGCGGACTCCCGCGAACGATGTGCCTGATCTGCATGACCCTGATGTGGATGGAGTCATCGCTCGGCCTGTGTCTCGGCTGCAAGCTCCACGGCTTCATGGTCGCCCGCGGATGGATCGCCAAGGACGCCGACTATGAGGTGTGCGCCCACGGGGCCTGCCAGGTGCCCGCGCGGAAACCCGCCGACGGCACGCCCTCGAGCGAGGCGCTGTGATGGCGCTCACCTCCTCGAGCCCCCGCACCGCGCCAGCGGCATCCTTCGATCCGTCCCGCCTGGAGGAGGCAAGGGCGGCGTTCCTCGAGGCCGATCCCGGCTTTGGCGAGACGGCCCTCCTCGACGAGCTTCGCGACTCGGAATACGGACGACTCGACGCCCGCGGCGATGTCTATCTCGACTACACCGGTGGCAGCCTTTATGCGGCATCGCAGATCGAGGAGCACCTGCGCATGCTGCAGGAGACCGTCTACGGCAACCCGCACTCGGTCAATCCGACCTCCTCGGCAGCCACCATCTTGGTTGAGCAGGCGCGGGCTGCTGTGCTGCGTCATTTCAACGCGGACGAGAGCGAGTACGCCTGCATCTTCACCCCCAACGCCACCGGGGCGCTGCGGCTCGTCGGCGAGTCCTATCCGTTCGCTCCGGGCGACCGGTTCCTGGCCACGTTCGACAACCACAACTCGGTCAACGGGATCCGCGAGTTCGCGCACGCGAAGGGAGCCCATACGGCGTACGTGCCGCTCGAGGCGCCGGATCTGCGCGTTGCCGATGGCCTGCTCGAACGCTACCTCGACGAAGCCGCCGAGCACGGCCACAACCTGTTCGCCTATCCGGCTCAGTCCAACTTCTCCGGCGTCAAGCATCCGCTCGAGTGGATCGCGCTGGCGCAGGAGCGAGGCTGGGACGTGATCGTGGACTGCGCCGCCTTCGTGCCGACCAGCCGGCTCGACCTGTCGGCGTGGAAGCCGGACTTCGTCCCGATCTCCTTCTACAAGCTGTTCGGCTACCCCACCGGGATCGGGGCGCTGCTCGCTCGGCGCCCGGCGCTCGCCCGGCTGCGGCGCCCCTGGTTCAGCGGCGGGACCGTGGTCGCCGCGAACGTCCAGGGCGAGCGGGTGATTCCCCTGTCCGGTCACGCGCTGTTCGAGGACGGCACGGTCAACTACCTCGGCATTCCCGCCATCGAGATCGGGCTGCGCCACATCGAGCGGATCGGCATGGACACGATCTCGCGGCGGGTGCAGGGGCTCGGGACATGGCTGCTCGATGCGCTGACACGGTTGCGGCATTCCGACGGGAGCCCTTCGGTGTGCGTCTACGGTCCGACGACCTGGGATCGCCGCGGGGGTACGATCGCGCTCAATTTCCTGCACCCGGACGGCCGCGCGATCGACGAGCGCTTCGTCGACCTCGTCGCGGCGGCGCATCGCATCTCGGTTCGCACCGGATGCTTCTGCAACTCCGGTGCCGGGGAGACGGCGTTCTCGCTCTCGCGCGACACGCTGATCGGGGCGGAGTTCACCGAAGGGATGATTCTCGACGACTACATCGGCCTCGTCGGGATGCCCACGGGCGGAGCGGTCCGGGTGTCACTCGGGCTGGCCACGAACTTCGCCGACGTATACCGGTTCATGGCCTTCGCCACGGAGTTCCGCGACGTGACCGACGTGCCGGCGGATCTCCCGCCCCGACTGGCTTGTTAGGTCCGCGACGACGTCGTGGGCCCCTTAGCTGGATGCCAGCCGGGCCTGCGGCCGTAGCGCTTGCCGCAGCGCCGCGATCAGGTCGCGGTTGATGACGTCGAGGAACACGTGAGAACCGGCCGTCTCGCCGTGGAAGAGTCGCTGGAAAGCTTCCTCCGGCAGCATCAGCAGGAGCGTGCGCTCTCGCGTGGCCGCGGTCGTCGAGGCGGGCTTACCGTCGATCAGGCTCTCGTATCCGAACGCCTGCCCGGGTCCGGCCAGGCCCACCCGGATGCGGCGGCCGCCGCGGATGATGACCTTCTCGGCTGCGCCGTTCATCGTCAGGTAGCACGCCGTCGAGGTCGCGCCCTCGGCGACCAGCGTGCGACGGGCCGGGCTCAGTGCGTAGCGACCGGCGGTCAAGAATCCCCACAGGGCAAGCGTGTCAAATGAGCGGAATGTCGCGAGCCGTCCCACGTAGCCGCTGTCCGGCGGTCCGCAGGGTTCGAGCTCGGCCGGGGGCCGCTCGGCATCGGTCTCGCGAGGCTCGGCGGACCCGTCATCGAGGGACGCCGCGATCACTCCGAGCTGCGCACGCAGGCGTCGGCAGGCCACGCCGGCGATGCGCCGCTTGATCGCGAACGCTGTCCGATGACGCCGCGAGACGAGCGCGGCGAAGTCCGCGCGCCTGAGGATGAGCACGCTCGCGTCTTCGCTGGCTCGCGCCGTGGCCGAGTGGCGCCCGCCGTCGACCAACGGGACCTCGCCGAGGATCTCGCCCTGACCGAGAGTGCTGAGCTCGACCGCGCGCTCTCCGGGCAGGGCCAGCGAGAGCGCGACCCGCCCCCTCGCGATCAGCGCCATCCCCAGCGGCTCATCGCCCTGCCGCCACAGGATCTCGCCCGCAGGCAGCTCACGCCTCCGCAGGACCTGGCCGAGTTCCGCCAGCTCCGCTCTCGGGATCCCGTCGAACAGCGGGACCGAGGCCAGGAAGGCGGTCTTTGCGGCCTCGGTGTCGCTGGCGCTCCGACCGTCAGACATCGAGGTCGCGCGTCTCGAAGTCGAGCTCGCCTCCGGGTCCGGTGGAGGCGGAGATCATCGAGTACTCCGGCACCTCGAGCCACGTCGTGGTGTCGAGCGTGAGTGGCTCTGAGGCGATCAGCAGCGAGCGCGCCTGGTCGCTGGCCGTCATCGCCGAGCGCCCGTTGCGCGCGACATAGTGACCGCCGAGCGTGTACCAGAGGCTCACGTAGGGCAGGTCGGTCTCGAGCAGGGAGTCATGCTCGGGGTACCAGCCGTAGTCGAAGGAGAAGCGCGTGGCCACCAGGGCCTGGCCCGTGGTCAGGCACAGGTTCACCGGGGACGAGGTGTCGATCCCGGCCTTGGCCCGGACCTCGCGCAGTACGCGCAGGGCCGAGACGGTGGCCTCAGCGAGCTCGTCCGCGTCCGGGCGGCCATATGGATCCTCCAGGTGCGAGAGCACCAGCGCATAGATCCACTCGGAGTCCGTGGTTCCCTGAATCATCTGCGCCAGCTCGGGCCGGACGTACTCGATCAGCTCGTAACGCATGCGGGCGAACTCGCGCAGATGCCCGTTGTGGGCCAGCGCGACGCCCGCGGAGTGGAAGCGAAAGGGGTGCAGGTTGGTCTCGGCCACCATCTCCCGCGCGCTGTGGGTGACGCCGCGGACGTGCGCGATCAGGCAGGTCGGAGCGAGCTTTGCCGCCAGGCTGCGGAGGTTCTGATCGAAGGCCGGCAGCGTCGTGGCGCGGTAGATCAGCGGATCCTCGGCTCGGACCGAATGCGGATCCCAGGCGGCCATGCCGAAACCCGCCAGGTTGAGGAAGGTGGCCATCATCCGTGGGCTGTAGGACTGGCGAACCAGGGAGCTGTCGGTTTCGAACAGCACGTGGTCCAGCGAGATCGGTTCTCCGATATATCCGAGCAGGCGACACATCGACGAGATCGTATAGGCGGGTTGCGTTCGCCTTGCGGAGCGCATGCGCACCGCGCGTAGTGTCCGAACCGGCACACCATTCACCGACTGAAGGGAGCAGAGATGAAGGAGTTCAGGTGCGGAGCGATCGTCCCGGGCTGCTCGACGGTTTTTGAGGGCGAGTCCGACAGCGCGATTCTCGATCAGATCGCGGCGCACGCCCGCGACGATCACGGCATGCACGAGGTTCCACCCGAGGTCGTCGATTCGATCCTCGACAACATCAGGGAGCGGACCCCGGCTTAGGCGGCGACCTTCAGGCGGTCCAGGGCCGCGGCCAGCCGTTCGGCCTGCGCCTCGAGCGCGGTCCAGTGGACCGGCCCGCCGCCGTTTCCGTCTCCGGCCAGCGTCTCGATTCGCTCGGCCGGTCGCACCATCTCCGGCACTCCAAGCATTCGCGCCGCGCCCTTGATTCGGTGAGCCTGGCGGCGGACCGCATCGGCCTCCTGCGCTCCGAGCGCGACCCGGAGCGCATCGAGGTCGGCACGGCTGGTCTCGATGAAGTCCGCCACCACGGCGGCGGCGAGCTCGGCGTCGCCGCCGGACAGCTCGTCGAGCGTCGCCGCGTCGATCAGCTGGTGGCCATCGGCAGCGGCCGGCGGCGCGTCGAGCCCCGGCGCCGCCGGATCCGGTGTCCGGACGGTTGGCCACTCCAGGTGCGGGAGCCACCGCTGTAACCGGCCGGCGAGCACGGGGATCGTCGTCGGTTTGGCCGCGAAGTCGTCCATGCCGGCCGCTGCGCACCTGGCCGGCTCCCCCTGCATAACGTTCGCGCTGAGGGCGATGATCGGCTTGCGAACCCCGCCGGTGGCGCGCTCATGCGCCCGGATCCGCTGGGCAAGCTCGTATCCGTCGAGCCTCGGCATGTTCAGGTCCGTGAGCAGCAGCGAGTAGCGTCCGGTCAACCACTGCTCGTACGCCGCCTCGCCGTCCTCCGCGCAGTCGACGTGGAAGCCGATCAGTTCGAGCTGGTGGCAGAGCACCGTGCGGTTGACGGGGTGATCCTCGGCTAGCAGGAGCAGGCTGCCCTCGCGCTCGGCCTGCTCCCGCGTCAGCTTTGGGCGGCTCGCGGGCGGCGCCTGGGGCCCGCGCTCGGGCTCGTCGCGCAACTCGGCGCCGTCGCCGATCGGAAACGGCGCCAGCAGAGACATCCTGGTGCCGCGGCCCGGCGCGCTCTGCAGCGTGATGTCACCGCCCATCAGCACAGCCAGCCGCTTGCAGATGACCAAGCCGAGGCCGGTACCGCCGTACTGGCTCGAGGTCGCCGCATCGGCTTGCATGAACTCCGCGAACAGCCGCGTCTGCCGCTCGGGATCGATCCCGACTCCGGTGTCGCTCACCGCCACTTCGACGGTCTGGGCCTGCGAGGAGGCGTCGAGCACAGAAACGGTGACCTCGATCCCGCCCACTTCGGTGAACTTGACGGCGTTGGAAAGCAGGTTGGAGACGATCTGACGGACCCGCAGCGGATCGCCGACGTGGGCGGGCGCAAGTGACTCGTCAGCGTTGCAGGTCAGCAGCAGTCCCTTGGCCGATGCTGTGTGCACGAATGTCTCGACCGCAGCGTTTACGACCGCCTGGACCGAGAACGTCGTGGGGGACAGTTCGAGCTTGTCGGCCTCGATCTTCGAGAAATCGAGGATGTCGCCGATGATCTGCAGCAGGGACGCGGCCGAGCTCTCGGCGGTCGAGACCATCTGTCGCTGTCCCGGTGTCAGCTCCGTGCGGCCCAGCACCTCGAGCATCCCGGTCACCCCGATCATCGGCGTCCGAATCTCGTGGCTCATCGCGGCCAGGAAGGTCGTTTTGGCTCGGCTGGCATGTTCGGCCACCTGCCGGGCGGCGACCGCGTCGTGCTCGGCCCGCTCTCGCGCCGCGACGTCGGCCTGGACCGCGTCGGCCATCTCGTTGAAGGCCCGCGCGACGTGCTCGAGCTCCGACACCGCCCGTACCTCCACCCGCTCGCCGTAGTCGCCGTCCGCGATCCGCCGCGTGGCACCGATCAGCCGGGCCAACGGACGCAATGCGACCCTGCTCAGCACGGCGATCGCGCCGATCCCCAGCAGCACGATCACGACCAGGATCGCGATCTCGATGTGGCCCAGGGTGCGGTTTTCCGCCTGCGCCCGCTGCACCGACCGCAGCGTGCGGGCGTCGACGAGGCCGACGAATCGCTGCACCGCCGCCATGATCACGCCCTTCTGGGCCAGGTACGCGTGGTCGACCAAACGCCCATACAACGGCGCGATGTCCGCCGGATAACGGGCATCCACTCCGCGCCGGATGCGGGCCGCCGCCTGCGACATGACCGAACGTTCCAAGCCCGCTAAGCCGTTGGACGCGTTGAGGGCGCTCTGAAGGGCGCGGAACTCGTCTGGTGCGAAATGGGCCGCCCGCATCTGTGCGGTCAGCGACCTCGGGGGGCCATAGCGCACGGCGCCTTCGCCCCGAGCCAGCACCCGATCCCAGAACGAGCTGTCGTAGCTCACCGGGCGCGGCGCGGTCCCCGCCCGGATGGCCAGGATCTGATCGTAGTAGCGCCGGTACCGCGACTCGCCGGTTGACACGTAGAGCCTGACCATGTTGGTCAGATCGTTGGAGCTCTGCCGCATGCTATCGGCGAGCTGGAACGAGCCGGTGCGCTGGTTCTCCGCGTGGGCTTGCTTTGTCGAGCCGCGGACCTGCAATGACGCCACCACGAACAGCGAGGCAACCAGCAACCCGAGCGCGCCGAGCAGGAGCACCAGCAGCCGGCGCAGCGATGGGGAGTGGTGCCGGGTCACCGCGCCGGTCATGGCGCGTCATCGGCCACGGGCGTCGGCGGAGTCCAGCGCGGCGCCACGTCGGCGAGCTCACGCGTCGACATCGGGGAAGCCACGAATGCGCCCTGGGCGTGGCTGGCACCCACCTCAAGCAGCAACTCGAACTCCGCTGGGGACGCACACCCGGTGCCCACGGCGATCAGTCGGCGCGCCCGGGCGTGGTCGACCGCCTCCTGGAGCGAGGCGGCGCTCGCCGCGTCCGCGGCGGCGCTCCTGAGCAGCGAGGCCGCGAGCCGCGTTCCGGTCAGCGGCACCTGATCGAGCCGGGTGGCGGGACCGGACTCGTCCAGCCACAGGCCGAACCCCTTCAGGCGTAGACGGGCGAGAACGTCGAGCGCGACCGCCGCAGCTCCCGGGAGCGCGGAGGACCCGATCGTCAGCACGACGCGGCGGGGGTCGGCGCCGCCACCCCGCACGAGTTCGGCCAGACGGTCGGCCAGCTCGGCGTCGGCGAGCCTGGCGTGCGGCAGGCGGATCGCGATCTCCAGCGGGCGGCCCGACTGGTCGAGCTCCCGCGCCGCGTTGCTGCCGAGCTCGACCAGGTGGTCGCTGAACCGCTCGGTCATCTCCGGGGTCTCGAGCGAGGCCGTAAAGCTCGCACGCTGCGCGACTGCGCTACCAGGACCGCGCCACCGTGGCACCAGCTCCGCCGCGACGATCCGCCCGGTCGACAGGTCGGCGATCGGCTCGAGGTGCGCGACGATCCACCCGCCGGCCAACCCGTCCTCGATCTCCGCCACCGAAAGCCGCCGCACCTCGTCGCGCTCGGCGAGGGCTGCCACCGGGTGATAAGCCGCCAGGAGATCGGTGAGCACTCTTGCCGTGAGCGGCTTCTCGACCGCTCCGAGCACCTGCAGGCCGTAACCCTCGGCGACCGCCCGCACCGTCTCGAGCATGCTCCGGTCAAGGCCACTGGCGATCGCGACCGCCGTGGCCAGCCCGCGCCGGGCGACGTGGCGGATGAACTCCACTCCGTCCATGCCCGGCATGTCGATATCGCAGATGATCACGTCGGGCGGCGAGACCTCGGCCAGCAGCTCGAGCGCGGCGCGTCCGTCGGCGGCCTCGAGCAGCGTGCCCACCCCCATCCGTCCGAGGAGGGCCAGCGCGGTGCGGCGCTGGAAGTCGTGATCCTCGACCACCATCACGACGCGGGGCGCGAGGGCTCGACTCTCCGGCGCCGGCCTCGCCGCCGAGGCTCGCGCGGCCAGCGCGCGCTGCAGAACAGCCTCGGTCTCCGCGGAGGGCTCGAGGCCGAGCTTTGAGCGCAGCGCGGCACGACATCGCTCATAGGCCGCGAGCGCTCCCGCCCGGTCGCCCGCCCGGCCGAGCACCTCGATCAGGAGCTGATGGGCGGCCTCACGGTACGGCTCGATTCGCACCAGCTGCTCGGCGGCCGCACGCGCGGCCCGGGCGTCACCCGCCTGGGCGTACCCGCGGGCAGCGAGCTCCAGCGCCTCGGTGTGAACCGCCTCGAGCTCCTCACGGATCCGCTCCACCCATTCGCCGTCATGACGCGGCAGGAATGCCAGCCGGGTCATCGCCGCCGCCCGCGAAGCCGCACTCGCGGCGCCCAGCGCGTCGGCTCGCTCCAGTCCCGCCCGAGCGTCCGTCAACGCGGCCCGCGCATCATCGATGTCGACCGTCACTTGCGGTGGAAGCAGCAGCTGATAGCCGCCCCTGGCGGTAGCGATCAGCTCGCTCCCGGGCAGGCCGGCCTCGTCGAAGCAGCGTCGGACCTCGGTCACCACGCCGCGCAGCGCCGCGGCCCAGCTGTCGGGCAGGAGCCCCGGCCACAGCTCGTTGGCCAGCTCCTCGCGCGTGACCGACCGCTGGTGCTCGACCGCGAGGTAGGCGAACACCAGCTCGGCTCTCATCCCGGACAGGGAGGCCGGTTTCGTCGCATCATCATCGCGGCGAATCGACAGACCACCCAGCACAACGATCCTCGCCCGCGCCACGTCCACGCGGAGAAGGATCGCAGGTCATCGATGAAGTCTGGAGTCCCGAACCGTTTGACCTCTTGAAGACCTTTGACCGATCTGGATTTTCTTGACGAACAGTCGCTGCTCGTGGCCGCGCAAGCCGGGGACGAGGTGGCGTTCGGCCGGCTTATCGAGCGACACCGCCAGGGGCTCGAGCAGTTCTGCTGTTTGATGCTCGGCGACGCGCAAGACGGTAAGTGCGCGCTGGAGGAGACCGTGCTGTGCGCGTGGCGGGAGCGGGGGCTTGCGCAGCCGATCGCGACGGTGCGAATGTGGCTTTACCGGATCGCCATGATGGCGTGTCTCGAAGATCTCCACCACCGCCGATGAGTTTGCCTGCCGGCGCCCGTTTGACCTACTGAGAGCCATGAGTGCGAATCTCCCCGACAACCCGGACCAACGCCTGCTTTTGACGGCCGCTCGTGCCGGGGATGAACTCGCATTCCGGCGCCTGGTTGACCCGTATCGCCGGGCGCTGGAGGTGCATTGCTACCGGATGCTGGGTTCCCCGCACGACGCGGAGGATGTCGTGCAGGACACGCTTCTGCGGGCGTGGCGCGCGCTTGACCGCTTCGAACCGCGCGCTGCGTTTCAGACCTGGCTGTATCGGATCGCCACGAACGCGTGCCTGGATGAACTGGAGCGCCGTCCGCGGCGGCCCGAGCCGGTTCAGCCGTTTCCCGACTCCCCGCTGGATCAGGCGGCGTCGCCGACGTATGACCCGGCGGCGCGATACGCGATTCAGGAGGGGATGGAGCTCGCGCTGCTGCGCGCGATCCAGGAGCTCCCGGGGCGTCAGCGCGCGGTGCTGATCTTGCGGGACGTGCTCGGCTGGAGCTCACCCGAGGTCGCCGAGCTGCTCGAATCGACGACCGCGGCGACCAACAGTGCGCTGCAGCGCGCACGGGCGACGATCGAGCTGCATCTCGCCGCGCCGGCGCCTGCCACGCCGGCCGGGACCGAGCGCGAGCTGCTCGGCCGCTACGTCGATGCGTTCGCTCGCGATGACGTCGACGGGCTCGTGGCGCTGCTCCGCGAGGACGCTGTCCTGCGGATGCCCCCGCAGCCGTCTTTGCGCGGCGCCGCCGCGATCGTGAAGTTCTTGCGCGAGACCGCGGCGGGCGGCGACCTCGCCCGCGTGAGACTGACCGCGACACGGGCGAACGGTCGCCCCGCCGTCGCGGCGCACCGGCGAACGGATTCGGGCGGGCTGGTCCCGCACGGGATCCTGGTGTTCGAGGTCGTGGGTGAGCGGATCTCCGGGATCGACGCGTTCATCGACCCGTCGCTGCTTCCCGTATTCGGCTTTCCGGCGCAGTAATGAGCGCTCGGTCTCCATAGCGGCGCCGCCGTCGCACCACTCCGCTTCAAGTCCCGCTTATCGAACCAGCACCTGGAGGTCCCCCTATGTCCGAGCCCATTCATCGCTGGCGAGCGTTCTCGCTCCTCGCGGTCGCCGCGTTTATGACAGTCATGGATCTGACGATCGTCAACACCGCGCTCCCCACGATCGGGCGAGAGCTCCACTTCTCGCGGACGAGCCTCCTGTGGGTGGTGACCGCATACGGGCTGGCGTACGGCGGCTTTCTGCTGCTCGGCGGCCGGGCCGCCGATCTGCTCGGGCGCCGCCGCATGATCATCGCCGGTCTGGCCGTGTTCACGGCGGCTTCGCTGGGAGCGTCGCTCGCGGGCAGCGAGGCGGTCCTGATCGCGATGCGCGCCGTCCAGGGTCTGGGCGCCGCAATGTTCCTCCCCGCCGCGCTGTCGACCGTGCGGAATATGTTTACCGAGGGCGCCGAGCGCAACCAGGCGCTCGGCATCTGGGGAGGTCTGGCCGCCCTGGGTGCGACCTTCGGGGTCGTGTTCGGCGGCCTGCTGACGCGGTTTGCCGGATGGCAGTACGTCTTTCTGCTGAACGTCCCGGTCGGCGTGGTCGCGCTGCTGCTGATCCGGCGGGTCGTGCCCGAGACCCGGGTCGATTCGCAGCGGCGCCGCTATGACCCGCTCGGCGCGGTGACGGTCACTGCCGCGCTCGTGCTGCTCGCCTACGCAATCGCGCAGGCGCCGCGAGTCGGTTGGGGTGCGAGCAGCACGATCGCCGAGCTTGCGATCGCCGTCGCGCTGCTCGGAGCGTTCCTGGTGATCGAGAGCCGCGGCGAGGCACCGCTGATGCCGCTGAGGATCTTCCGCCTGAGAACACTCGCCGGAGCGAACGCTGTCGGCGTCCTGCTCGGAGCGAGCTTCTACTCCTTCATCTTCATCGGCACCCTGTACATGCAGCAGGTGCTCGGCTTTTCAGCCCTGCAGGGCGGCTTCGCGTGGGCCGCGGCGGGGATCACGTCGATGCTGTTCGCCGGCGTCTCCCAGCTGCTCGTGACGAAGGGCTCCGCAAAGCTGGTGATGGCGTTCGGAATGACCGTAATCGGCGTCGGCATCCTCTGGAGCACCCAAGCGCCGGTCCACGGGCACTACTGGGCGAACCTGTTCGGGCCGTTCCTGGTGGCTGTCGGAATGGGAAGCGCCTTCGCCTTCATTCCGGTATCGATCGCCGCGTTGGCCGGCGTCGCCGAACGCGAAGCCGGGCTCGCATCCGGGCTGATCTACACCTCTCAGGAGCTCGGCGGCGCGCTCGGCATCGCGATCGCATCGAGTATCGCCGCCAGTCACTACGACGCGCTGCTCCGCGGCGGGGACACCGTCCACGCGGCGCTAACCGGGGGATTCCACTCCGCCCTATGGGTCTCCGGCGCGATCGCGCTCCTGGCGATCCCGGTCACGTTCCTGCTAATCCGCCAGGACGAGATGGCCACAGCAGTCGCCGCCACCGCCCTCCGAAATCCGCTGCCCGGGCCTGCCACCTGACGCCCAGCTCGACAACCACCACCCAGACTACGAACCAGGAGTCAAGATGCACCACACGATCGTCACCTACACCGCGAAGCCCGGACGCGACCAGGAGAACGCCGGGCTCGTGCGCGCAGTCTTTGAGGAGCTCGCCACGGCACGCCCGGCCGGATTTCGATACGCGGTCTTCCAGGCCGCGGACTCCCGGGAGTTCGTACACCTGTACACCGATGACGGCGCCGCACCCGGCGCATTGCAACAGCTCTCCGCGTTTCAGGCCTTCCTGGCCGGGGCCGCGGATCGCCATGAGCGACCGGCGACGTTCACTGAGTTCGAACTGATCGGCGCCTACCGCACGTTCGACAATCCTGACCGTACGGTGTCCGCTGATCGCTTCCTACCTCGGGCTTAGGCGTCAGGCCGACACTGCGACCTCCTGACTGGTCTGGGCCAGTAGCGTCGTCGACCCGAGGAGAACAACATTGTCTGCACACGTCCACGATGGCCTGATAAACCGGCGGCGCGCGCTCGCACTGCTCGGCTCCAGCGGCGGCGGGCTGCTCCTCGCCGGCACCAGCGCTGGTTTCGGAAGCGCCTTCGCCAAAGTTTCAGACGGGAGCGACTACGTGGCCGGCGCCGCCAAGGCCTGCCTGCTCACCGCCGAGCAGGAGGAGGGTCCGTTCTGCTCAAGCACGCCGCGGTCGACATCTGGCACTGCAACGCGGCCGGCGTCTACTCGGACATCAGCTCGGAGGGCACTCTGGGCAAGACGTACCTGCGAGGCGTGCAGTTCACCGACGGTGTGGGCAATGTGACCGCTTAGGCCTTGCGCAGCGCGAGGTCGAGGTAAAACGGGGTTGAGACCCACTGGTATTCCTCCGGTTCGGCGGTGCGGAGCGAAGTCAGCAGCCGGTCGACCTGCTCGGCGGTAGCGATTTTCGACTCCGTAGCGCGCTCCCGGATGGCGGCAAGAGTGTCGGCGTGTAGCTCGAATCCGTCGCCGGGCGCCATCGCTTTGAAGAACCCGTCTGCCCCGTGCACCTCGAGACCCGTGTCGGCGGCGATGCGTGGGAGCTCCTCGACGGAGCACTGCGCTACGCCGACTCGCTCCAGCAGCGACTGGAGCAGCGCCCAGTAGTCGCTGAGCGCAGAGAGGTGGGGATGCGAACGCGGCGCGGGCGCGCGCAGTGGTTCCTGACAGAGGATCCATCCACCCGGGCGGACGAGCTCGGTCAGTCGAGCGAGCGTCCGCGCCGTGTCGCCTTGGTGCATTAGGAAGCAGCGCGTGTAAACCAGGTCGAAAGGACCATCGAGGAGGGCTAGGTCCCGGTCATGGACATCGCCCACCACGACCTCGACGTTGTTGAGGCCCAGCATTGTGATGGCCGATCTTGCCTGCCGGACCGCTGACTCGTTGAAGTCCACGCCCACGACCCGCCCTTTCGAACCGACCATCTCCGCCAGCACCGCGAGCCCCCCGATCGGACCGCACCCGCACTCGACCGCTTTCCAGCCCTCCCGGATCTCGACGCGGCGCAGGGCCGCGCGCAACGCAGCCGCCGAGAGCTCAGAGATGCGCACGAGGCGCCGAAGGTCCTCGTCTCCGCCGTCGAGTGTGTAGCCGCTCACGGAAGCCATCGCGTGCCCATTGGGGTAATCACGAGCTCGTGCGTCATCCCGCGTGGAGCCTGCGTCGCCAGAAAGCGCACCGCTTCGGCGACGTCTTGCTGGCGGACGAGCGCGTCGGGCGACATGCCGCTGGTCATCTGCGCGGTCTTGGGCGACTCGATGATCCCATCGACGATCAGCACCGCCACGTGCACTCCAGTTTCCCGGAGTTCCTGCGCCGCCGCGTGGGTGAGCGCGCGCGCCGCTGCGCTGCCCGCGGCGATCAGCCCACGCTGCGGATCCGCTCGTCGCGCCGGAGCGCCGAGGACCTGGACAAATGTGCCTCCGGTCTCCTGCAGAGCCCGGGTGCCGGCCTTGAGCGCGGCGAACGCCTGGCGGATCGCGGCGAGCGTCCAGCCCTCGAGCCCGCCGAGGCTGGCACCGGAGATCGGGCCACCGCCGAATCCCGAGCCATCTCTCGGTGGGCGCGCGGCTGAGACGGCGTTGACGATCAGCCCGACCGGCCCGATCTCCTGCGCCGCTCGTGTGAGGGCGGACTCGAGCTGCTCGAGGTCAGCAGCGTCGGCCTGGAGCGGGAGCGCCCCGTGCGCTGCGAGGAGGTCGAGGTCTGACTGCGTGCGGGCGACGCTGGCAACCCGGATCCCGTGCGCGAGCAGATCGCCGGCGATCGCCGCGCCGAGGTTTCGTGCTCCGAGGATCACGGCAGCGTCGAGCTGGTGCTTCTGGCGCTGATCTCCGCGCTCGTCGATGGTCTGCGGTGCTTGCGTGCATCAGGTGTCCTCCCGAATCGTGTGTTCAGTGATCAAGGCTTGGTCGTCGTCCGGGCTCAGGCCCTGACCGCCACAACCTCGAGGTATTCCGCCTCGGCTACGAGGGTGCCGTCGGTGGCGCGGTTGAAGTGCTCGAAGCTGGCCTCCAGATCGGCGCGTAGTCGCTTCTGCCCGGCTTCGTCCAACCGTGCGAACGCGGTGCGCACCGGCCCGAACCAGGTGCGGTTGAACTCGACCAGCTCCGCGGCCGAGCCGGCGCACATGTCGATCGTCCGGCGTTCGGTGCGCAGCTCGCTGACGGAATCGCCCAGCAACTCCCGCACCCGCGCCTCGACACCCCATTCGACCGGCCGCCGAATCCCCGCCGCGGCCGGAGGCACAGAGGCGTGCTTCGTGACGGTCGCCATGTTGCGGGCCATCAGGCCGTCGGGGACCCAGTTGGCCATGCCGATTCGCCCGCCCGGCCGGCATACGCGGAGCAGCTCGTCGCCTGCGCGCTGCTGATTGGGCGCGAACATCGACCCGAACGTGGAGAGCACGACATCGAAGCTCTCGTTCTCGAACGGAAGCTGCTGCGCGTCGGCGACCGCCGTCGCGAGCGAGAGCCCTTCCAACTCCGCGCGGGCCCGAGCGACCTCCATCAGCGGCTGCACGAAGTCGCTCGCGGTCACGTGCGCGCCGCGGCGCGCGGCGGCGATCGCGGTGTTGCCGCTCCCGCTCGCCACATCCAGCACACGCTCGCCGGCGTGCACGTCGACCGACCGGCACAGCAGCTCGCCGACCAGCACCAGCCGGGCGCCAACGCGGGCGAAATCGCCGGCTGACCACATCGCCTGGTTTCGCTTGGTGACCTCGGCGATCTCGGCGGCAATGGGGGTGGAACGGTTCGCCACGCTCTGCATTTTTTGAACCCTCCTCGTGGGCCTTTGACTCAACTTGCGCCACGTTAGGCCCGGCGAGGTGAGCGCGCATCGGGGCAAGTACTCAACCGCTACTCAATGTGGCTCGATGGGGCGCTAGCGTTCCTCGCGTGCCTCGGACGGGAGCAGGTCTTCCGGCGGCGACCAACCGCTTCGTCGGGCGGCGCAGCGACATCGACAACGTCGCCGGCGCGCTGCGCGCGAGTCGACTGGTGACGATCACCGGTCCGGGAGGCGTCGGCAAAACCCGCCTAGCGCTAGAGATCGGCCGGCGGCGGGCTACGACGGCGACCGGCGCGGTGGTGCTGGTCGATCTCTCCCCACTCAGCCAGACAAGACTCGTGGTGGGCGCGGTTGCCGAGGCGGTGGGCTTCGCGGGCGCTTCCGGCGACGGCACCGAAGCGCTGGCACGGTTTCTCGCGGGCCGCAGTCTGCTGCTGATCGTCGATAACTGCGAGCACCTCCAGGATCGGGTGGCCACCACGGTGATGTCCCTGCTCGAGGGATGCCCCATGCTCCGCGTGCTCGCGACCAGCCGCGAAGCGCTGCGCGTGCCCGGAGAGACCGTGTGGTCGCTCGGTCCGATGGCGCCCGATGAGGCGCTGCGGTTGTTCGTCGACCGGGCCGAGGCCGCGCGCGCAGAGGCGACCACCGGCGCAGAGCAGGCGATCGAGCAGATCTGCACCCGCCTGGAGCGACTGCCGCTCGCGCTCGAGCTCGCGGCAGCGCGAGCCTCGAGCCTCTCGCTCCACGCCATCCTCCAACGCCTGGGCGACGGACCGGATCTGCTCAGCAGCCGAGCGCGCGGCGCTCCGGAGCGCCATCGCAGCCTCCGCGCGACGATCGAATGGAGCGTCGAGCTGCTGAGCGAACGCGAGCGCATCGGCTTCACGCGCCTGGCGCTGTTCCCCGGCAGCTTCACGCTCGACGCCGCGCAGGAGATCGCCCAGATCAGCCTCGATGACATCGACGGGCTGGTCGCCAAGTCGCTGGTTGCGACCATTCGCGCCCCGGAGGCCGATGTCCGCTACCGGATGCTCGACACCGTGCGGACGTACGCCCGCGAGGGGCTGCTGGAATCCGGGGAGGAGGACGCGCTGCGGCAGCGGCATCTGGCCTTCTATGTGAGGCACGCTGAAGCGATCCACGACGCCAATGCCCTCGGGGGATCGGATGCCCAGGTTCATTCCCTGGCCGAGGAGCTCGACAACCTGCGGGCGGCGGTCACATGGGCCTACGAGCACGACCCGAAAGCGGGGCTGCGCCTGATGGGCGCCGCCCGGGAGGCGTGGTTCTCGCGCAGCCAAACAGACGGCAGGTATTGGGCCGAGCGCCTGCTGGAGCGCCACCCTGTCCCAGACCGAGCCCGTGCGCTGGGCCTGCTGTGCGCCGGCCGGCTGGCGACCGCCCATCAAGACCACGCTGCGGGCCGCCCGCTGCTGGCCGATGCGTCCGAGCTCGCCGAGCGACTCGACGAACCCAAGATCCTCGCTCCCGCGCTTCACTACCGGGGGATCGGCGGCATGCTCTCCCGGCAGTTGGACGAGGCGGCAGAGGACCTGGAGCGCAGTATCGACTTGTTCCGGAAGCTGGATCAGCGGCAGGGAATCGGCCGAGGTCTGGGGATCCTCGGCTTCGTGCACCTCTACGGTGGGGCCACAGCGGGCGCCCGGGGAATCTTCGAGGAGGCGCTGATGGAGGACGAGCAGGCCGACGACTCCTGGGGAGTGGGACAGGCCTCGCTCGGCCTCGGCCTGACGGCCAAGGCCAGTGGCGAGACCGCCGCCGCGATCGAGCATCTCGCCCGGTCCATCGTGTCACTGGTCGCTGCCGGCGATGCCACGATCCTGGGTGTGGCGCTCAGCACCATCGCGGGTCTCACCTTCGACCAGGATCCCCGCCGAGCACTGCGCCTCGCGGGCGCCGCCGTCGCGTTCCGCGAGCGGATCGGGGGCGCCTACCCACCGGCGACCGTCGCAGAGCTCGATTCCCTCCAAGAGCGAGGCACCGAGTTGCTTGGCGCCGCCGAGGCCGCCGCCGATTGGGAGGCGGGGCGTCAGCTGGATGCGGCCGCCACCGTCGAGCTGATCCAGGGGCGCCAACCGCGCCGCAAGCCCGGGCCGCTGACCGTCCGCCAACGCGAGATCGCCGGCTTGGTGGCCGAAGGGCTGACCAACGCCCAGATCGCGGCCCGGCTGCACCTCTCAGGGCGCACGGTGGAGAACCATGTGTTCAACGCGCTGACGAGCCTCGGGCTGCACAACCGCGTCGAGCTCGCTACCTGGATCGTGGAGCAACGCGGGTTGGATCTACGCTGATCGCCGATCATCCCCCCGCGAGATGTTCCGGGCTCGGATCACAACCTCGGCCATCGACGGGGGCTCATGATCCGAGCGGCGGTCCGATGTGCTCGACGCGGTAGTGCGCGGTCAGCGCCTCGAGCCCGCCTGGCGCGGTCGCTTCGCCGCCGGGGAGCTGCGCTGCCTCGGTCGGTTCACCCGAGTCGGTGAACATCCGCTCGACGCCGCCGGGCGTGAAGATCGCGAGCATCCGCGCGGGCTCGTCCCCCTGCACCCAGAAGGTATGAGGAACGCCGCGCGGCAGGTACGCGAAGCCGCCGGGGCCGAGAATGACGTCGGTGTCGCCGCACACGATTCGCACGTTGCCCTCGATGATCTGCAGGAGCTCATCCTCGGCGTGGTGGATGTGCACCGGCGGGCCGAACTGGGCGGGCATCCAGAACTCGGCGGCGCTGACGCGCCCGTCCTGCGCGGCGTCGACTCCGAGCTTCACGCTCACGCACGCGCGCATCTGCAGGACGTGCTCGCCTTCGCCGGCGTGGCGGACGACCGGTGGGGTGTGTGTGGTTGGGGTCATGGCGCACACGATCGCGACATCAGCCGAGGCCGGGTATCCCAACAATCTGGGGTTTCGCGATCGGCAGCCGCCGACGTACACTCGCCGGCATGGCGAGCGAGCGTGCACGCCGTCGCTGCGTAGAGCAGGTGCAGGAGCTGAGCCGCCGGCCCGGTGATCCGTTCACGCTGCGGTGGGGGATCGTCGAGCTGCTGCGCCCAGTCGTGGGGTTCGATCGCTGGTGCTGGCCGGTCTGCGACCCCGGCTCGGGGCTGGGGACGACGGCCGTCGGCGACCACGATTACTGGCCGGCCCTACCGAGGCTGTTGCTGCTGGACCAGCGCTTGGATGCGCCCGACACGCTGCCGATGCTCGCCGGCGCGCGCTCCCGCGACGCACGCGATCCGGGCCTTCGCTTCACCGACGTTCTCGGGCCGATCGGGATCGGGGACGAGCTCCGCGTTCCGCTACGCGACAAGCACGGCCTATGGGGCTGTCTTGACCTGATGCGATCGTCCGACGACTCGCCGTTCACCGAGGAGGACACGGCCCTGCTCGAGGCGCTCTCGCCGGCGCTCGCCGCGGTGACCCGCCGTAGCACCGCCGCAACCATTCCTCTCGCCGGCCCGAAGCCGGACCCGCCCCCGGCGGGCGTGCTTGTGCTCGACGCCGAGCTCAACGTGCGCGCCTGCACCCCGGGCGCTCGCGAGTGGCTCGCGCAGCTCGTTCCATCGCACCTTCCCTTCGCCAAGCTGGCCGCACTCGGAGTAGTGCTCAACGTCGCGAGCCGCGTGCTCGCGCGCGGCACGGGCGCAACTCCGGCAACCACACTGAACGTGCAGCTCCCGGCCCGCGCGCGCGTCCGGGCCGCGACCGGCGTCTGGGCGATCGTCGAAGCCGACACGCTCGACCCGATGGACAGCACGGTCGCGGTCACGATCCGCCCGGCCGCCGCGTCGGACATCCTCGACCTACGGCTCCTCGCCCACGACCTCACCGTCCGCGAGCGAGACGTCGTCGCCCTCCTGCTCGGCGGGAACGACACCCGCGCCGTCTCCGAGACGCTGTGCCTCTCCCCGCACACCGTCCAGGACCACCTCAAATCGATTTTCGCGAAGACCGGCGTGCGAACCCGCAAGGAGCTTGTAGCAACACTCGCGGACACCAACGCGCCCCGCAACCACGCCGGCGAGTGAGCCTCGGTCGGCCGGCGTTGCTCATTCCCCGGTCGAGCTCCACTCTTGGGGCTCGTAGGCTCCGCCCGGCACACCGCTGATGCACAGGACGCGGAGGCCCTCGGCCCCGGATGACAGCACTCTTGCCGTGCCGGCGTCCACGCGAACGAGGTGGTCGGTGTTCAGCGGCAGGTCGGCGCCGCCGATGCGGACCGATCCCGCACCGGCGAGTGCTACGTACAGCTCTTGCTGTCCGGATTCCGCCTCGTCATGCGCGGTGGTTGAGTAGTTGGGCGGCAGGTCCATGATGTTCGCGCCAAACGCGGTGATCTCGAGCCCGGCGCGGACGAGCTTGGCGAAGCCGTCCCACAGTGTCGGGAGCTCGTCGATCGCCTTCGCCGAGTAGCTGGTGGTCGCGTTGGTCATGACGCCACCAGACCCATGTTCCGAGCGAGCGTCGCCATCGTCCGGTCGTGCTCCGCGACGGGGCTCAGCTCGAGCAGCTCGACCGCCTCGATCGTCTGGACGAAGTGGCCAGGCCGCAGGTGGTAGGCCTCGCCGGCGCGGATGATCTCGTCCGGCCCGTCGAGGTAGGTCACCCGGAACGAGCCCTTGAACACGTAGCCCCAGTGGTCGCATTGGCAGCGATCGTCGGGGAGGCCCTTGAACGGCGATTCGTCTGGCGGGAAGTGCGCCGGCATCGTCTCGAACGCGATCCGGATGCCGCCAGCGTCGACGCTGCGTCCGGTGTACTCGTCGATGACCATCGGCTCCAGCTCATCCTTGGATGTGTGCATGGAGAACTCTCCCTTCGTTGGTGTTGACCGCCGTCGCCCCGGTGGGGCGGCGCTTGATGAGAAGCAGTAGGCACGCGGCGCCGATCGAGGCGGGCCCGAGGCCGGCGAGGAGTAGCGCGGTGCGGGCGCCGAGTACGCCAACGAGGAGCCCGCCGAGGACGAGGGCGCCTAGCTCGGCGCCGTTACGCGCCCCGTTGTACGCAGCGAACGCGCGACCGCGCAGCGGCTCCGGGGCGCGCTCGTGGATCAGCGTGCGGAGCAGCACGTTCTTGACGCCGTGTGCGACGCCGCCGAGTGAGAACCCGATCAGGGCAAGCCACACGACTGTGCCGAGCGCCCCGCCGGCGATGCCGAGTCCCTGGAGGACGACAGCGGCGAGGGCGCCGGCCGCCAGATGCGCCGGCCCGATGCGGTGTGCGAGCCCGGCCGAGCCGGCCGCCATCCCGACGGTCCACGAGCTCAGCAGAACCCCATACGCGAGGCTGCCGCCGTGGAGCACCCGGGTGACGAAGAACGGCTCGGCAGTCGCGGACATAGAGAACAGCGCGAGCGCGGCGACGGCACCGCCGAGGGTGATCTTGAGGTCGCGCTCACGCCGGAGAAAGGCGAAGCCGTCGCGACCCCGTACCCGCTCGCCGATCTCCGAGGTGGGCTCCGGGCGGCGGCGCGCGCGCAGTAGCAGCGCCGCGGCGGCCACGACGACGAACGAGAGCGCGTTCAGCGCCAGGGCGAGCCACAACAAATGGGCCGCGCCGAGCGCGCCGCCGACTAGCGGGCCCGCGGTGAAGCCGAGCGATCGTGCGGTCTCCATCAGTCCGTTGGCGCGCGAAGCGTCGGTGTCCGGGCCGGCTGCCGCGGGGACGAGAGCGAACTCGGCCGGTTGGCTGACCGCGACTCCGAAGCCGAGCACGGTCATCAGCGGCAGCAGCGCCCACAGAGCGTCGACGCCGGCGAGCATCGCGGCCACGGTTGCTGCCTGGACGAGCGAGACGATGATCAGGATCCGGCGGTTCTCGAAGCGGTCGACGATCGCCCCGGCCACGCCCGCGGCCAGGACCACTGGCCCCCACAGCGCGAAGATCAACGCCGAGACGGCGAACGCCGAGCCCGTGCTCTGCTGTATGTGCAAGATCAAGGGGAAGATCGCCATGAAGTCGCCGAGTGCTGAGAGCCCGGCAGCACCGGCGAGGATGCGAAGGTCGCGGCTGCGTGGAATTGACATGGCGCCGATCGTGGCGGGCGACCGTTCGGGCACCGTTCGGGGGGCGTAAATCGTGCGCTTGCGGCTTGCGCGAGCGTGGTTGGATGCTGCACAGTTGACCGTGGTGCTGGAGGTCCGACTAGCGGGTGGTTTTGAGTTGCGGGTGGACGGCGCGCCGATCGCGCCGCCCGCGTCGCGGCGGGCACGCGCGGTGCTCGCCTACCTTGCGCTGAACCCTGCTCCACAGCCGCGGGGCCGCCTTGCGGCGCGCTTTTGGCCGGATGTGCTCGACGAGTCGGCGCGCGCCAGCCTGCGGGTCGCGCTGACCGAGTTGCGCCAAGCGCTCGGGCCCGCGGCCGGGTACCTGGTCGCGACCCGCGAGACGGTCGCCCTCCAGGGCCCCGACCTCACAGTTGACGCGCGCGAGTTTCAGCGACGGCTCGACGACGGTGATGCACCGCGGGCGCTCGAGGCGTGCGGGACGCCGATCCTCGACGGTTTCGACGAGGAGTGGGCGATCGAGGCCCGCGAGGAGCACGCACACCGGCTTGCGGGCGCGTTCGAGTCGGCTGCGGCCGCCGCGCTCGATCCGGCGGAGGCGATTCGGCTGACGCGCGCCGAGGTCGCGCTCGACCCGCTGGCGGAAGCGCCCAACCGCCGACTGATCGAGCGGCTCGCCGCGACAGGTGACCGCGCCGCGGCGCTGTCCGCCGGCCGGCAGTTCGCCGAGCGCCTGCGCGCGCAACTCGGCATCGCGGCGTCGCGCGAGACGCGGGCGCTGCTCGACGATCTCCGCCGTGCACAGCCGGTGCCCGTCCCGCCGCCGCCGGGCCTCACGCGCGCGCATGAAACCGTGTTCGTCGGCCGCCGCGCCGAGTTGGCGCGGCTGCGCGCGTCTTGGGGTGGGGTGCAAATGCACCGTGACCGGCGGATTGCGCTGGTCGCCGGCGAGCCGGGGATCGGCAAGACCCGCCTCGCCCAGCAGTTCGCGTCCGCCGCCCTCGAGGAGGGCGCGATCGTGCTCCTGGGTCGCTGCTCCGAGGAGCCACTGGCGCCGTTCGAGCCGTACACGGAAGCTCTCGCTCAAGCCGGTGTCGCCGAGGCGCTGACGCCCAACATTGGCCCTGACGACGCCGGCGCGCGACACCGCATGTTCGACGCCGTCGACGCTGCGTTCACCGACCTCGCCGCGCGAGCCAAGGTCCTGCTCGTGATCGACGATTTTCACTGGGCCGATCGCGGAAGCCTGCTGCTTACGAGCTTTCTGCTGCGCTCGAGCCGCCCGGGGCCGATCCTCGTGCTTGGCACCTATCGAGACACCGAGCTGGGCCGGCGCACCCCGCTCACGGCGGCGCTGGGCGAGCTGAAGCAGGGCGGTGCGCTTGACCGGATCGACCTGCGGGGCCTGCCGTTGGATGCGGTAGCGGAACTGGCCCGCTCGATGCTGGGCAGCGACGAGATCGCGCCACGTGTGCACGCCCGCACGGACGGCAACGCGTTCTTCGTCGAGGAGGTGCTGAGGGAGCTGGCCGAGTCCAGCCCGCACGTGGTGCCGCAGAGCGTCCGGCACGCGGTCGGCGTCCGCTTGTCACGGATGGGCGGTGACGCGAACGAATTGATCGCCGCGGCCGCGATCCTTGGCCTGGAGCACGATGCCCGGGCCTTGCCGGCCACCGCGGGGCTCAAGGCGGACGGCGCCGAGGCGGCACTCGACGAGATCCTGCGCTCCCGGCTGTTGCGGCCCGGCTCCAGAGCGCAGCGGTTCGAGTTCGCTCACGCGCTCGTTCGCGAGGCGGTTCTCGATGAGTGCAACGTCCTGCGCCGCACCCGGCTTCACCGACGCGCCGCGGACGCCCTTGTCGAACTCGGCGAGGAACACCACCTCGAGGAAATTGCGATGCACCTGTTCGAGGCGGCGTCCACCGCGGACGCTCGTCAGGCAGCCGAGATGCTCGTCCGCGCCGGTCACCGGGCGCTCGAGCGGCTCGCCTACGAGGACGCGGCGGAGCGGTTCGACCGGGCGCTGCAGGCGCTCGAGCTGGCGGGTGCTGAGGATGACGCCGGTCCGGTGTTGCTGGCTCGCGGCGACGCGCTCTTGCGCGCCGGCGAGCCTGATGCGGCGCGGGCAGCTTTCACGCAGGCCCGTGCGCTGGCGCTCCGAGGCGCGGACAATGCGTTGCTCGGAGAGGCAGCGCTCGGCTTTTCCGGGCTTGGCATCGCGATCGTCGACCTCGACGGCGAGGCAATCGCACGGCTCGAGGAGGCGCTGGAGCGGGTCGAGCACCGCCCGCTGCGCTCCCGGGTCCAAGCGCGCCTCGCCGTCGAGCTCTACTACGCACCCGACCGCACACGGTCAGACTTCCACAGCGCGGCCGCCGTCGCCACCGCTCGTGCGTCAGGCGATGCAAGCGCGCTTGCCTCGGCCCTGAGCGCACGGCATGTAGCGCTGTGGCGGCCCGACCGCGTCGAGGAGCGGCTCGCCGTCGCAGACGAGATGATCGCTGCCGCGCGCGCCTCAGGTGATCGCCAAGCCGAGCTACAGGCTCACAACTGGCGCGTCGCAGACCTGTTCGAGCTCGGCGAGATGACGGCGTGGCGTGAGGAGATCGCACGGCACGCGCGGCTCGCCGAGGAACTCCGCCTGCCCGCCTTTCAGTGGTACACACCGCTGTGGGCGGCGACCGAAGCGATGCTCGCCGGTCGCTACGAGGACGCAGAACGCCTGAGCGCCGAGGCGGGGGAAGCGGGCATCCGCGCCGGCGATCGCAACGCAGCCGTTTTCGCCGGCATCGTGCGTTTCTGCTCGCAACTCGAGCGCGAGGCGTTCGGCGAAATGGACATCGCGTTCGTCGAGGACAAGATCGCCAACTCGCCGGCGGGCATCGCCTATCGCGGCGGATACACCTGGATGCTCGCGGGGCGTGGCGAGACCGAGCGCGCCCGCGAACAGCTCCACACGACGATGAAGCTGAACCACGCGTTCGACGCGAACTGGCTGTCGTTCCAGGCCGAGCTCGCAGAGGCGAGCGTGCTGCTCGGAGACGCCACATTCGCAGCCGCGTTGCACGAGCGGCTCGCGCCGTACGCGGGCCGGCCGGTAACCGCCGGTCGCGCGGCCTGCAGCTTCGGCGCGGTCGACCGAACGTTGGGCGGCCTGGCCGGCCTGCTCGGCCGCGAGAGCGACGCGGTGCGCCACCTCGAGGATGCGATCCGGCTCAACGACACCTTCGGCTGCGTGGTCTGGCGGAGGCGCGCGGAACGGGACCTATCCCAGCTCGTCCGCGACGGGCGGCTCTTCGGCTGAGGGTCGGTTAGTCTCGGCTGGTGGCCGAGGGGACCGATCGTGCGCACGTCAGGCTGGCGGAGCTCGTCGCGTCGTTGTCGCTCGGCGTGGATCTCGGCTTTGGACAGCCGATGGAGCACATGCTGCGGCAGTGTCTGATCGCGCTGAGGCTGGCTGAGCGGATCGGGCTCGACGAGCAACGTCGAGCGGATGTGTATTACGCCGCGTTGCTTGTCGGCGTCGGTTGTCATACCGACGCTCACGAGCAGGCGAAGTGGTTCGGGGATGACATCGCGCTGAAGTCCGGCAAGTACGACCACGAGTTCCGTAGCCTGCGCGGGGCGGCCGCGGGGATGCGGCGACTTGGGTCCGGCCACGCGGGGTCGCATCGCTTCCGAGTCGCCCTCGAGTTCGCCCTGTCAGGCCACAAGGAGGTCGCCGGCATGATCGCCGAGCATGCGGGGATGACGCGACTCTTGGGCGAGCACCTCGGACTGCAGGGCGAGGTGCTCGACGCGCTCGGCGCGGCATACGAGACTTGGGACGGGCGCGGTTGGCCGGGGGAGCTGAAGGGTGCGGACATTCCGCTCGCGGCGCGCATTGCGCAGCTTGCGGAGTTCGTTGAGGTCGCGTATCGAGCCGGTGGGCTCGAGGCTGCGAAGAGACTCGCGCGCGAGCGCGCGGACAGCCAGTTCGATCCTCACCTGGCGGAGCTGATCTGCGCCGACGGCGAGATGATCCTCCATGGCATCAACGAGCTCGAGACCTGGGACGCGGTGATCGACGCTGAGCCGGCGCTTGCGGTCGTTCTTTCATCGGACCGCTTCGATGCGGCGTTGGTGGCGATCGCGAACTTTGTCGATCTGAAATCGCCGTACACCCTTGGCCATTCACGCGCCGTAGCCGATCTCGCCGCGGCAGCCGGCGCGGAGCTTGGCCTCTCCGACGCGGATCTGCGGACGCTGCGCCGGGCCGGGCTCGTGCACGACTTTGGCCGGCTGGGGGTCTCGAACGCGATCTGGGACAAGCGCGGACCGCTCGGCGCCGGCGAATGGGAGCGCGTGCGGCTTCACCCGTATCTGACTGAGCGGATGCTCCAACAGTCGGCTGCGCTCGCGCCGCTGGGCGCGATCGCGGTGCAGCATCGGGAGCGCGTCGACGGCTCTGGCTACCCGCGGGGCCTCACCGGCGCCGCCATCTCGCGCGCGGCTCGGATTCTTGGCGCCGCGGATGCCTACCAGGCGATGCGCGAGCCGCGCCCGCACCGACCCCAGCTCTCGGCGGACGCGGCGGCCGCCGAGCTCCGCGCCGATGTCAGGGCGGGTCGCCTCGACGCTGACGCCGCCGAGGCGGTTTTGGGCGCTACCGGCCATCGCGTCTCACGCCGGCGCGAGGGTCCGGCGGGTCTTACCGCCCGGGAGGTCGATGTGCTCAGACTGCTTGCCCGCGGGCTGTCGAACAAGGAGATCGCCAAGCAGCTCGTGATCTCGCCCAAGACTGCCGGCAACCACATCGAGCACATCTACTCGAAAATCGGCGCTTCGACACGCGCTAGGGCGAGCCTGTTCGCGGTCCAACACGGGCTACTCCCGGAGGAGGGGTTCCTGCCGGAACCCGGGGGCTGAGCCGCGACGTCGCCGGCAGCTCAGCTGCCCTGCATCATCGCCTGCATGTTCTTGGCCATCACCGCGTCGACTGCGCGCAGCTCCTCGCTGGGGCTGAACTGCACCAGCTCGCTGCCGGCATCGGCCAGGGGGACGTGCCCGGGCGGCAGGTAGAACGCGTCCCCGGCCTCGAACACCTCTTCGTGATCGGCGAAGCGATATCGGAGCCGACCCTTCAGCACGTAGCCCCAGTGCGGGCACGGGCAGGCGTCGCCCGCCAGGCCCTTGAGCAGTGGGGTCCCATCGATGTCGACGCCGAAGGACACGAAGTTGACCGTGTAGCCGTCGATGTCCTCGTGGCGGTCCTCGACCGGACCATGTTGCTCCACGTGTGCTGCGCTCTCCTTCGATACCTTCGGCACCTTCAACTCCCTCACTCGGTTTCGCCTCAGGCTATGTGCGTGCGCGTCTTGCCTCATGAGGCGTTCGCCCCATCTTTCGCGCCTCACCGGTCTCCGCGAGCACCCAAATCGCACGGGGGTGAGACCTGCTGCTGGGCCACGCGTCCCCCGCGACCCAGCAGCGATCTCATGTGCCTCTAGTGGATGGTCATGAAGGCGGAGAAGGTCCCGCCCTGGTCAAGCCTCAAGACTCCACCAGCACACAGGTCCGGAACGGCGATCTGACCTTGGTAGACGAGCGAGCTGCTCTGTTGCCCGCTTGGGTACCAGTTCGAGTCGGTGACGGAGTAGCTCTGGTTCGGAAGACCGACCGTGAACGTCGGCTGTGAGGGCGTTGCCCCGGACACGCAATGCACGGCGAACACAACCTTGCCGTTCGAGAACGAGACGGTGAAGGGACTCTTGTTGCCTGGCAGCGTGAAGTCGTAGCCCGCCATCAACGTCGTACCTGGGCTGACCATCAGGTTGCCCTCCATCGCTTGCGGGCCCATTGAGATCGTCTGCCCGCAGGACGCGGACTGCGTACCGCTCCACGATCCTGAGGTCCCGTTCGCGCTGTAGTGCCAGCGCACGTTCACCTTCGGGGGGCTGGCGGGACACGCGGCTTGGATGGGGATGCTCACCGTCGCCGTTGCGTTTGGAGCCTCATTCGAGCTCACGGTCGCGACGTTGACCAGACTCCCGCCGGCGGTGATCTCCGCTTGGGTGACGGTGGTCTGACCGGTGCACGTCATCGATGCCCCGACCGCCAACGTCGTCGCGGGACAGCTCGGCGGGGAGTTGGTTTTGTTGTCGGCGAGCAAGACGCCGGTGAGGGCGACGGTGCCGGTGTTCTTGATCACGTAGCTGTAGGGCACTGTCTGCCCGACCGAGGTGATCAGCTGGGTCGTCGATGATTTCGTCAGCGTGAGCGCCGGGAAATTGACGGTCGAGCTGCTGCGCGGCGTGTCCTTTCCACCGTTGTCGTAGATCAGTGTTGCTGTGTTGGTCAGCGGTGACGAGGCCGGTCCGGTCAACGTAACGTTGTAGCTGCACGTCTCGGTCTGGTTGTCGTTGATCCTCGTCCCGATCAGCGCCTGACAGCTGCCGATGTTGCTCGTCCGGTTGTCGGTGATCGACGTGATTGTGTGAAACGGTCCGATCGGACCGGGGGAGGTGCCGCCGAAGACGCTGAGCCGGTAGCTGACCGTCCACGGATAGCTGACGTTCTTCGGCACGTTTTCGGTGGCGTGGTAGATGCCGTCGTGATCGGCGTCGTTGGTCTTGCTCAGGCTTGGTTGCGGACTTCCCGTCCCGGCGGTGGCCGGACCGGGGAGGACCAGTGGCGTGAGCGCCGCGAGTAGAGCCATGGCTCCGATTACGCTCACCAGCCGCCTGGTCCGGCCCCTGATTCTGTTGTTCATTCTGCCTCCTGGTCGTGGGTGGTCGCGATATGAGGTCGCCGGCGAGCGCCGAGGCCAGCCCGTGCGAGGGATGGTCTGCTCGGAATCTCGACTGCCCCTGGCCCGGCGTGCACCGAGCTCACGATCACCGTGGTCTGTGCGCTGGCGGCAAGCCAGCGCGATTTGCCCTGTCTGGAGACGAACCTAACAGCTGCGGCCCTGAATCCGCGGACTTTGCCCCTTTTGTCCTACGCCGTTCGCTCGTTTTACGCCAAAACGGTGCACTGGGCCGCGGACGGGCTGCGGGAGCGTGATCGCGCTCGCTACCTGCTTCGCGGGGATCGACGGGCAGCTTGGAGTATCAATGCGACTTCGTCACTCAGGCCCATGTAGTCGGGGGGGTAGTATCCGGCGGTGTCTCCGTAATGCTGATCGATCAGCTCGAACTGGCTCCGAGCCAGACTCCCGAGATCAGACCTTCCACCGATTCCGCTGAGAACAACCAGCGCCGGCGTGAGAAACGGGACATAGGTATTCGCCTGCTGATGCCGCGAGCCGCGGCTGGTGTTGAGGTACCAGCTCGCGTTGACTCTCGAGAGCTCATTGTTGACCAACTCGTCCGCGATTGTCAGCGCTCGTGGATCCCCGGAAAGCACATACAGCCGAGCGAGGGCGTCGAGCTGCGTCACCGTGTAGTAGGGGTCAAACCCAGGCGCCCCGGGGTTTGATTCCGCGAGGTAGGCTGCCGGGCCCTCGACTTGGTGGCCGAGAACGTCTCGCCTGGCGCCCGGGACCGAGCGGAGCCCAAAGCCGGCCCACCGGTCCTGCGGCGGGGACAAGGTGAAGCTCCAGTCGGCGTTGTATGCCCGCTGATAGCGGGCCTGGCCGGTAATGCGCCAGGCCAGGTAATAGACCTCGGCCTCTCCGAGGTTGTCGTTGCCGTTGATGTACCAGTCGAGGTCCCGTGGGATGAGAAAGTCTGCGGCGCCGCTCAGGGCCGAGCGCCAGCGCTTGAGGCGGGCCGGTCCGAGCCTGGGCGCGAGCTCGAGGTACGTCGTGCCGAGCTCGGACCCGAACCAGATCGTGGCGATGTCCGGGGACTGACTGGCCGGGCCGGCGTCGGGACCGGGGCCGAAGGAGCCATCGTGGAGCCGATGCTGCGCGATCGCCTGGTCAAACGTTGACTCGGCGATGCGCAGCAGCCGTCCGTTGGTCTCCCCGGTGCTGCGCCAGAGAACGGCAGCGGCGGCTCCTGGGCCCACTTGGTAGTCCCACAGTCCCTGGTCGTGAGGACTGTGCCAAACACCGTTATCAAAGTGTTGCCCGGTCGCAAACGTCGGATGCGCAAGAGTCTCGATCGCGGTACCCACGAGCCGCTGGGTTCTCGCGACGATCGACGGGTCGAGCGCGGCGCGCGCCGACGACGATCCGACCAGCAGGATCGCCAGGAGTCCGAGCGAGAGCCGCCAGCCATGTTTCACTCAGGGTGTATCGGCAGCCCGACCCCCGGCGCTTAATTCGAACGGCAGCCGGATTGGTGACGAGCGCCGGCCATCGCGGTCCCGCGTCGCTAGCGCCGGGGTGGTCGGGTCTCGGTTTCCGGCGCCGCGGCGACGACCGTGGGCTTCCGGGCATGCTTGGCCCGGTACAGAGCCTCGTCGGCCCTGACGACGAGGTCGATCGCCGTTTCACTCCCGTTCCAGGCTGCGACTCCGATCGACGCGGTGACCGGGGCCGGTGTACGCGCGTGCAGGCGCTGCGCCACCTCGACGGTTTGCCGGGGCTTGCACCCGGGGAGCAGCAGCGCGAACTCGTCGCCGCCCACCCGGGCGAGGAGATCGATGTCGCGAAGCTCGGCCTGCCAGGCGACAGCGAGCGCTCGCAGCAAGTGATCGCCCGCTGGATGACCGTCGCGATCGTTGACGCGCTTGAAGTGATTGAGGTCAGCGATCGCCACACATACGGGGTAGCGCAGCCGACGGGCTCGGGCCAGCTCGCTGGGCAGCTCCTCGTCCCATGCGCGGCGGTTGGGTAGACCGGTGAGAGCGTCGGTGCGGGCCTCGGTGGCGAGGTACTCGGTCTTGTTGGCGCGTTGGATTGCAGCGGCGGCATCGATCGCGAGCGCGCGGATCAAATCAGGCGCGCTGCGGGGGACGAGCTCGGCTTCGTGCCGCCAAGCCACCTCCAAGAGCCCGAGCACGCCGCGCTCGCCGATCACGGGCTCGAGAACGAATGAGCGAGCGCGGGTCTCGGCGAGCACGTCCAGGTTGAGCCTGCGCCGGGAGTCAACGGTGGCGATGAAACAGGGGGTCACCTTGGCAAAAGCATCGGCCTCGGCGCTGGCCCCGACCGACAAGGCCAGCGTCAGCGGCATCAGCTCGGCGCCGTATTGAGCGGTCAGGACCAGTTGGGAGCCCGTGGGCGAGGGCTCCCACAAAAGGACCGCGGTGGCGTCGGTCAGCTCGGTGACCGCCTTACACAGTTCACCCCGGGCGTCGGGTGCCAGCGCGAGCTTGCGGGAGAGCTCGAGGAGGACGTCGCGTCCTTCCGAGTCGAGTCGTAACTGGACGTTCTGACGCTTGACCCCGTCGCGCTCTTCTCGCGCGGCGAGCCGTTCGCGGCTGGCGACCGCGAGCTTATTGCGCAGCTCGGTTATCTCGGCGGCGATCGAGGCGACCTGCCCGAGCCGCCGAAGCTCGGCTTCTGACCAATGGTGAGGGACGAAATCGATCGCGGCGAGCCAGCCGCTCGCTTGCTCGCCGCCCGTACCCAGCGGGACCACGGCATAAGCCGCGATCGCGCGATTCTCGCCAGTCCAGAGCTGCCGAAGTGAGGGCTCGTCAGCGGCATCCCAAACCATGAAGGCCTCGCCTCGCGCCGCCACCTGCGCGGTGATCAGACGCGAGAGCGCTCGTGCGCGCTGCCCGCTCCAGTGCTCCGGTAGGCCGTGCGAGCCGTCGGAGACCCGTTGGTCGGCGGTCATCGAGATCAGCAGCGCGGGAGCGCCGACGAACCGAGCCGCGACCGCGCAGATCCGGTCGGCGGTGGGATCCGCCGGGATGGGCGCGCGGTGAGTGGCCGGCACGCCCGCCTGCTATCCGCCCCAGCCACCCGTCGGCTCGGCGAACGCGAACGTAGCACCGAGGACATGGTTGCCGCCCGGCCGGTGGTCCGGCGCGCCGGCCACCGCGAGACGACCGGCAATGGCAACGGAGTCCCCGAACAGATCGCCGGGCCTGAGGCCGGAGCCGATCAGCTCGGTCACCGGTCTCATCCGGCCATGCCAGCTGCGAGGGCCGTGCCCGACGAATACGAACGCGGCGCCTAGGTGCGGGGCGCCCGCGACGACGGTGCTACCGGATAGGCCAAGCTGGAAGCCGACCAGAGCACCAGTGACGGCGGGGTTCGCCCTGAGCTCAGCCTTCTGGTGCAAGGAACCCGCCCAACCTCTCCTCGGCTTGACGAACATGAACACGGTTCCGGCACCGGCGTGAGCGTCTACCCGTCGGTAGGGCGAGCCGACCGCGACCACGTCGCCGACGGCGGCGATCGAGGTGCCGAAATAGTCGGCCACCTGCCCGCCGGTTGCGGTCAACCGTGCCGCCTCGTGCCGCATGCCGGCCCAGCCTCGCTTCGTCCGGGGTCTGGTGAAAACGAAGACGGCGCCCGCTCCGTCCCGTCCGGCCACCTGGCGGGCGGCGGCGCCGACGACGACGGCGCTGCCGGCGATCGCCACCGCGTGGCCGAGGCCGTCCCCCGTCCGGCTGTCGCGGAGGACCAGGGTCGCGCTCTGAACCCGGCTGCCGGTCCATCCGGAACCTGCACTCGGTGCTTGGAAAACATAGGCGGCCCCCGCTGCGGGCCGGCCACCCACCGAGCGTCCTGGAGCGCCGACGATTACGAGGCCGTTCGCCGCCGCCACCGATGTGCCGAAGTAGTCGTGGGCGTTGCCGCCGGTGCCGGTGAGCAACGCCGAAGGGTGGATGATTCCGGACCAGCCCTGCGACGGTCTGGTGAACACGAAGGCGGCGCCGCGCGACGGCCGGCCACCCACCGACCGGCCAGGCGCACCGGCGATCACCGTGCGGCCGGCCACCGCGATCGAAGCCCCGAGGTTGTCGCCAGTTCTTCCTGCTGTCTCGGTCAGCTCCGCCGCCTGCCCGACGTTGCCTGACCAGCCGGTGGCCGGCCGGACGAATACGAACACGGCGCCTTGCTGGAAGACACCGTCGAGGGTGTGGTGCGGCGCACCAACGACAATCGTGTTGCCGGAGCCTGCGACGGCATAGCCGAGGTCGTCGTAGGAGCGATTGTCGTTACTTAGGTCGGCATCAACGCTCAGACCGGCGGCCCGGTGAAGCAATGGGTCGATCCGCAGCGGATAGCGTGCACCTCGATCGTCGATCCGCAGCACGATCTTCCGTCGGCCTGCCTGCAGCTGGGCCGGCAGCGCGCGGCCCGTGGCGTCAAGCGCGGTGAGCGAATCGAAACGAAGGCTGACTCCGGGCGCCGTGACTAACGCTCGTCCATGGCCATCGGCGCGCGCGCGAACCCCGCCGACCAGCGTGTCCTGGATCAGCAGAGGACTATCGCCGGCCGGTCGCCGGGAAACCGTGAAGCCCTGCTCAATGCCCGATGGACCGTTTAAGAACCACTCCTGGATTCCCGGTGCGGAGTAGCTCACACGGTTCTCCACCACGGTCGGAGCCAGCGGACCGAGGGCTCGCCAGCGGTTAAACCGGCCAAAGGCCATCAGCCGCAGACCGACTCGACCCGTGCCACCCGAAAGCTCGAGCCCTCGGGAGGACCAGCCTGCCGACAGGCCCTGAGCGGGGTTGCCCGCGCGGAGTCGCCGCACCTCGTACCCGGGCATCAGGCGACCCAGGGTCCCCGAGATGGCACTCCGAGCCGCCGGCGGAAGGGTGGCCAAGCTGAGATCCGGATCGTTCGCGCCGACGCGTCGTGCACCGGACGCTTGGTTGCCCGCGAGCAGCGCGCAACCCCCAATTCCCGCGACCGTCATCGCCAGCGTCGCCGCGACCGCGCGGCGGCCGAGCAGTAGAGATACGATCACGTGCCCGGACCTAGGAACAGGTAGGCGGCGCCCTGCTCGAAATTGGCTACCGGTTGACGGTACGGCGCCCCGGCGACGATCATCGATCCGGCGACCCCCACCGAGGAACCGAACTGGTCATGAGCCATGCCGTCGCTCGCGATCAGCTCCGTCGACTGCTGCACCGCCCCCGACCAACCGGCGCTGGGAACAGTGAACGAATACGCGTCGCCCTGCGCGTAATTGGGCCCGACGGTGTGGAAAGGCGACCCGACGACCAATGTCCCTGGCGTGATCGCCGCCGACAGGCCGAAGTCATCGCCGGCGCCGCCATCCGAGGCCGTCAGTTCGGCCTTCTGCCCGAGACCTCCTGACCAACCTCCGGCCGGCATCGTGAAGGCAGCCACTACACCTTGATGGAAGGTCGATCCGACTGCGTGGTACGGAGCGCCAGCCACGATCACGTTGCCGGAGACGGCCACGGCGGTCCCGAGCTGATCCCCGCTGTTGCCGTCGGTCTCGGTCAGCTCCGCGGCCGCGCTGACGCTGCCGGTCCAGCCGCGCGATGGCTGCCGGAATACCTCGGCCACGCCGCGTGCGCTGGCTCCGCCGACTGCGTGCTCCGGTGCGCCGCCGACCACGACCGAGCCCGACACCGCGACTGCCTGGCCGAGATGATCGCCCGGCTGCCCAGTCGAGGCGGTGAGCTCAGCCGGCGCCGTGACGGAATTCGCCCAGCCTCGTGAGGGCATGGTGAACACATACAGGCTGCCCTGCGCGGCGTTCCCGGCGGGCGCGTGGTACGGGGCGCCGACCACGACCGTCGACCCGGCTACGGCGACCGCGGCCCCGAACTGGTCGCCGGTCTGTCCGGTGCTGGTGCCGAGCGTGGTCGTCTGATGGAGCTGGCCCGACCAGGCCGGTTGCTGAAAGACGTAGACCGCACCCTGCTCGACCCGGCCATCGATCGTCCGGTCGGGCGCTCCGACGACGATTGTGTTTCCGGAGATCGCCACCGAGGAACCGAACTCGTCGCCGGTGCGGCCTCCGCTGGCGGTGAGCTCGGCGATCTCTCTGAAGGTGGCCGAGCTGCCGGAACCCTGCTTGGCGTACACGTAGGCTGCGCCGGCGTTTCTCAAGCCCGCAACGGAGTGATACGGAGCGCCGGCGACCAGCAGCGGCCCTGACGCGGCGACGGCGTAGCCGAGCGCGTCGCCGGCCTGACCGTCGGTCGCGAGCAACTCTGCGGACTGAGTGTTCGTCGAGACATTGGCCCGAGCCCGGGCGGTGCCCGCGCCCAGCGCGAGGAGGGCCAGCGCGCTGACCAAGACCGCAGCGCGGGCCCAGCGACCGCCCAGCGTCGCCAGCCGAGCCTGGTTTCTTTTCCGCATTGCGGGCGCATAGTAGGCGGGGCCGGCCCGCCATTCCTATGGTTCGCGGGAAGTTACTCCCCCCGGGAGTACGCGCCTTCCTCGGCGTACGCCGAGACGTCCCACGAAGCCCCCCGCCGGCCGGCTACTCCATTCCGGCTGACAAAAAATCTCGGTCGTACGACGAAGCGGCCAAACATCCCCAAAGCCACGAACGATGGATAGGTATTGCGCTAGATTCGCCGCGATTAGCACACCGTGCGGCACGGAATAGCTGCGGATAAGACGGGGTGGTCACGCGGCAAATGTGTCGCGTCACAGAGGACACATAGGAACCTTCTGCCGCGGCGATCGGTCTGCGACTGGCGCTGAGCCGGGTTCACGCAGTCATACCTGACGTTACCAATCGGGGGTACTTGCCGTGCCGAAATTTATCGCCGCACGCCTTGAGCGTTCCGTGCTATTTGGTGCCCTCGTGCTCGCCGCCTTGGTGGGCACTGCCACCTTCAGTGCCGGTGTGGCCAGGGCCGCGTCGACGTGCACCAGCTCGAGTCTCACCTCGGTGCGGTCCAACTTCAACGGCACGCCGATCGCGGCGGGTCACGTGATCTGGTTCAACGCGGTGTTCAAGGTGTCAGGCCTTCCGTCATCGGGGGCGACTATCTATTTCGAGAATCAGAGCATCACCGGAGTCCCCGGCGTCGCCGGCGGCACGGTGACTCCGCCGAATTCCTATATCACCTTCTCGCCCACGGCTTCGTCGGCCTCGACAACGTTCGACACCACACAGAACGCCTGGATCACCACGATCCCGGTAAGCGCGGGCGCAAATTATCTCGCGGCCGCAGTGCCTGTGGTCGACACCAACGGCACCGGTGGCTCGGGCAGCCCGACCTGGTCCGGGACGTTCGTCACCAGCACCTCGAGCATTGGCATCCAGTGGCAGTGGGCGGCCGCGACTTACAACTCGGGCTTCCCGGCGACGCCTTCGACCTACAACTCAATTGGAGTGACCTCGGTCGACGGGCAGGTCAGTGGCGACCACGCCGGCACCCCGGAGAACGAGAAGGCGCTCAAGGACAGCGGCGGAGCCACGGGCGGAGGCGGCTCGAACTTCACCGGCTCCTACAGTGGTACGGCCAGCTTCACGCCCTGCGCACCCACGCCGCCGACCGTGAACCTGGGCTACGCCGACAGCTACCCTCCACGCGGGGCGCAGCCGAACTTCCCCTCGCCGTGGAAGGGCAGCGCGAGCGTGTTCGATCCATCGCAGACCGTGCTGTTCATCGGTTGCGGCTACGGCGCACCCGATAACTGCCCGACGTTCACCTCGCCGACCACTGGCATCACCAGCGATTGGTATGACGACGGTGCTATCCGGCTAGACAATCCAAAGACCGGTGTGCCACTGTCGTTCACCGGAACCGGCAGCAATGTGACGATCGGCTACTGCGTGTACACGCCATGGAACGGCCTGACCGGGACAGCGAACCCGGGTCAGACGCTGATCCTGTCGCAGACCGGCGGCACGGAGCCGTGCGGTCCTCAGGTGCAGGCCAAGACGGGGTTCAACGTGGTTCCGCTCAACTTCCCGCTGAACGAGAATCTCGACACCTCTGAGTCCTACGCCCAGTCGGCGAACTACCTCAATTACATCCAAGGCGGACCGCCGGTCTGTTCGAACGATGGTCTGATTCCGGTCGCGACCCTGCAGCTGAACGGCGCGGCTGCCACGATCACCGACAACGCGCAGACTCTCAACGACGGCGGTGTTGACCTCGGCGGCCTAATCTGCGGCGTGCAGTTCACCGGCAACTCCACCAACGGCAGCAACGTGCTCACCCACGTGCAGACCCCGCAAGGTGGGACCACTGGGCTCGTCGTCGGGACCGCAGTCAACGGCGCCGGCTTCCCAAACGGATTCACGATCGGAAACGCGATCACCGCGGTCAACGCCTCGGCAGACACGATCACCCTCTCCGTGGCGGCGAACGCCACGCAGGGCGGCTTGATCGAGCAGCAGCTGTTCAGCGAGACACATCAGTGGTCGACAGCCGGGGTCAGCGGAAGCGGCCTGCCTGCCGCCGACCTTGCCGCCGCCGCCCGCGCAGGGACCGCCACGCATCACCGGGTCGCCGCTCACGCGCCGGCGGCCGGCCGGGCGCGCCATCGCCACCCTCGGGTCGCCACCGCTGCCCGGCACGCCCGACGCGGGCATCATCGCCAGCGCCGTCACGCGCTCAAACGGTCGCCGCGCCACACGCGGTGACCGCCGCAGTCGGGGCGATACAGGCACCGGGCAACCATATGAGCACTCAGCACGGAGCACCGCGACACTCGGGGCTGGAGGACCAGAGCGCCGCCGCGGCGCCGACTCCGCCGCTGGCCGTCGTCCAGGGATCCTGGGCGGCGGCCTGGTGGCAGGCGCCCCTGCGGCGCTCGGCCGTTGGCGTGGTCGACGGGCGAATGCGACTCGCCCGGAGCCTAACCCTGGCCATCGGCGACAGCCTGTCGTTGATCATCGGAGCGTTGCTGCTCGGCCGTCTTGGGGTTGCACCGCATGTGGACCTGAGCAAGTGGCTGGTGATCGCCGTGATGTGGCTGGCAGGCGGGACGCTGCTGTACCTGTATCGCGGCGGCGGAGAACTGCATCTGTCATCCGGCCTGCTGGATGAGGTCCGGACCCTGCTGGTTTGGTCATCTGGAGTGGTCGTCGCCGGCAGCTTGCTGGGAGCGTCGATGACCCGCGGGGGAGCCGCAATGCTGGCCTGCGTCGCGTTCGGTCTCGCCTGCGCAGCCCGGTCGACGGTCCTGCTCGGCTGGCGGCGGCTGACCCCGCCTGAGCCGGTGCTGCTCGTCGGCGGGGACCGAGTTCGGGACCGCGTCGGGCGAATGCTCGAGCTGGAACGCTCGATCAAGGCCGAGCTGGTGGCCCAGATCGGCGGGTCGGACGAACTCGTCGGCTTCGCGCCGGCCGACCTGGCGAGCGCGGTGAGACAAGCGGTCGAGCTGACGCGCTGCCAACGAGTGGTGGTCAGCGGCGACGATCTCGACGCCGCCCAACTGCGCGCGGTCGCGGACGCGGCCCGGACCGCCGACCTGAAGATGTCGGTGTTGCCCACGATCGGCGGGGCGATCGGATCGCGCGCCCGGCTCAGGCACCTGGCCGAGCTTCCGGTGCTCGAATACCACTGTCGGCCGATCTCGCGGACAGCCGAAATCGCCAAGCGCAGCTTCGACCTCGTCCTTGGCATCGCCGGGCTGATCGTCACGGCCCCTGTGCTCATCGTGATCGCACTCACGATTCACCTCGACGACCGCGGGCCCGTGTTCTTCTGCCAGCTGCGCGGGGGTCGCGGAGGAACACCATTTCGGATGCTCAAATTCCGCACTCTGCACGCCCGCGCCGACGAGGAACTGAGCGCCCTGTTCGCCGCCCTGCCGACCGGAGACCCGATGTACAAAATCAGCGCGGACGACCCGCACGTGACCCGGATCGGGCGCTTTCTGCGTCGAACCAGTCTCGACGAGTTGCCCCAGCTGATCAACGTGGTGCGCGGCGACATGAGCATCGTCGGACCGCGTCCGGAGGACTACCGGCTCGTGCAGCGCTACGACGCCGAGGCGTTGTCGATCCGCTGTGGATTGCGGCCCGGGATCACGGGGCCGATGCAGGTCCACGGACGTGGCGACCTGCGATTTCGCGAGCGGCTCGACCTCGAGCGGGAATACATCGAGAACTACTCGCTGGTAGCGGACGTTCGGATCCTGGCCCAGACCGTCTCGGTGCTGATGTCCAAGAACGGCGCCTACTGATGCGAATCCTCCAACTCGTCAACGCGATCGATCGCGACCAGCTCGGCGGGATGCAGCGCTACGTCGGCGACTTGGCGGGGACGCTGGTGGCGCGCGGTCACGACGTGACCGTCGCCACCAAGCGCGTCTCGCCAGAGCTTCCGGAGCGCGAGCTGCTGCCCTCTGGCGTTCAGCTGATTCGTCTCCGAATCCCGGAGCGTGGAGCCAAGACTTATGCAGTCGGTTACCCCGCGGCGCTGACGCTGCGCACGGCGCGACTGGTCGGCACGGAGCGGTTCGACATTGTCCACGCCCACTTCGGGCTGCAGGGGTTCGGATGCCGGCTGACCCGTCGCCCTTACGCCTATACGTTTCATGCCCCGGCGTGGGCGGAGATCACCGAGGAGCGCGGCGGGCGTTACGCCTGGTCGCACAAGTTCGACGGCTCCGCCGAGACGGCGATGCGCGTGGTTGAGCGGACTGCCGTCAAGAGCGCCCGCGAGCGGATCGTGCTCAGCGAATTCATGAGCCGCCAGCTCGAGTTGCTCGCCGGCGATGGCAACCGGCCCCATCTGATCCGCGGAGGCGTCGACACGGGTTTTTTCTCCCCGGGGCAGCCCGATTCGCTCCGCAATGATCTGTGGTCCCGGCACGCCGGCCCGGTGCTGTTCTGTGCGCGACGGCTCGTGCCCCGCACCGGTGTCGAAGACCTCGTCAACGTCCTGCCCGGGCTGCTCGAAAGCCGGCCCGACCTGCGTGTGGCGATCGCCGGAACCGGCTTCCTGCGCGATCGGATCGCCAGGCGCATCACCCAGGCCGGACTCAGTACGCGGGTGCGCCTGTTGGGCCGGCTATCCAACCTCCATCTCCGCGACTGGTATCGCCGCGCCTCGCTGGCCGTGGTGCCGAGCGCCCGGCTGGAGGGATTCGGCCTGGCCACCGCGGAAGCGCTCGCGTGTGGCACCCCGGTCGTGGGAACCCCGGTAGCCGCCACCCCCGAGCTGCTGCGGCGGATCGATTCGCGGTTGATCGCGCGCGGTACTTCACCGGCGGCCCTGCGGGAGGCACTGGACAGGGCGCTCGCCCATCCTCGCTGGCTCCACGGACTAGGCACGCTGGCTGCGGCCCTCGTCCGGCGCGAGTGGTCCTTTCACGCCGTGGCCGACCGGCACGAGTCGCTTTACGCCGGGATGCTTGCGCCCCACGACCGGTGCGATCGATGAGCCACACCGTGCGGTCTCCGTCCGCCCTCGGTACCGCCGGCCCGCGACCCGCCGCGATACCGCCAAGACGAGCAGATCAGCCAGTCAAGTTGCTGCACGTCGTCGAGGCGTTCTCCACCGGCGTCTTCGAGATGGTGCGGCAGATCGCCAACGCGCAGCTTCTGGCCGGTCACGAGGTGCACATCGCGCACGCGCAGCGGCCGTGGACGCCGGAGCGCTTCGACCTGATGTTCGCCGACGCCGTCAGGTTTCATCGCCTCGCTTGGGGGGTTCGGCGGCGTCCCGCCGCGCTTGTCCGAGGCACCGCACAGCTGGGCAGGCTGATGCGGCGCGAGCGCTACGACATCGTGCACCTGCACTCGACGCTGGCGGGGCTGGCCGGCGCCGTCGCCTGTCCGGAGGGGACGACGTCGATCTACACCCCCAACGGCTATGTCTTCCTGATGTCGTCGCTCCCCAGACCGGTGCGGATGGTCGCTCGAGGAGCCGAATGGGCGGTGGCCCGCCGGGTGTCTCTTGTGGGCGCCGTCTCCGAAGCCGAGGCTAGCGAGGCCCGCGGCCTCGGCCTCGCCCCCGACCGGGTCCGGATCATCCACAACGGCGTCGCGGAGCTCGACCACATCGTCGAGCGCCACGAGGGCGAGCCTGGGGTCGGCGTCGCCGCCGCGGGCCGGATGAGCGCGCAACGCCAGCCGCGGGCAGTAGCCGGGATCTTCCGCCGGCTGCCGGTGGGGACGCCCACGATGTGGATCGGAGATCAGGCGGACGAGCATGCGGCCGCCACGCTAGCCGCGGGTGGAACTCGCCTGACCGGCTGGCGCTCGCGTCCGGAGACGCTGGCGCTCGTCGGGCGCGCGCGCGTGTACCTTCACTGGACCGCCTGGGACGGTCACCCGCTGAGCGTGCTCGAGGCTATCGCCGCGGGGACCGTGGTCGTGGCGCACGACATCCCGCCGGTGCGGGAGATCCTCGGCGATCGCTGGGTGCATCGTTCTTCCGTGGCCGCCGCAAGCATGATCGAGCGCCTGCTCGAGGACGACGATTTCTACGCCGAGGCGCTCGAGGCCCAGCGGCGAGCCGCCGCACCGTTCTCCGGAGCCGCGATGACTCGGGATTGGTGCGCGCTGTACGAGAGTCTGACCTTGGGCGAGGGCGGGCGATGACGGCGAACGCCATCAAGGCGGCCGCGGTCGCCCTGATCGTCTCGCTCCTGGTGGCGGCAGCAGTCGATCTCGGCACCCGCCATCTGCCGGCGCGCTACCAGGCGAACGCCATCTTCCGCGTGGGTGTGCCCAACCAGCAGGGCGTAAACGACTCTGTGGTGACCGCGGGCAACGATCTCGCCACGCAATACGCGCAGCTGGCGGATTCCTCGCCGGTGATCGACGGCACCGCTGCGGCGCTGAAGGAACCGGCCAGCACGCTTTCCGGGGAGATCAGCGGTGGCACCGTCGGCGCGCAGAACCTGGTGCAGGTGACTGCGCGCGCCGCGACAGCCGCCGAGGCATCCGCGCGCGCGGCGGCGGCCATCAGGACGATGCTGGCTTACCTGGTCCAGATCGACACCCAACAGGGCGCCACCTACGCCCGCAACGCCTCGAAGTACTTGGCGCCCATCAACCAGACCCTCACCAACCTCAGCGCCCGGGTGAGGACCGACCGCCCGAGCCAGCGCGCGACGGACTCGGTCGTGCTGGCTACCCTGCTCGAGCAACGGCAGCAGGCGTTGGCCTCGCTGGCCACCGACGCCGCGGCCGGAGAGCCCACGCTGCAGCTGATCTCCACCGGCTCAGGCGCCTCCCAGGTCAGCCCGCGCCCGACGCTCTACGCGCTGATCGCCTTTGTAGTGGTGCTGCTGATCTCCTGCCGCGTGGCGTTCCTGTACGTCGAGCGGGCTCCGCGCGCACCGCGCCGACGGTCGGTCGCGCCGGCTTCGGGTGCGTCCTGAGCACCGGCGCGAGATCCATGTCGGTGCTCACGGCAGATCGGCTCGCGACGGGCGCTGGCGAGCGCTGGTGGAGCAACCCGCGTGCGCTGATCTTCACCGCCGCGGTCGCGATGATGGTCGCCGGAGCCTTCGATATCACGTCGCGAGCGCTGTTTCAGCAGCCGGACACGCTCAAGTACGCGATGACCGTCGCCGGACCAGGACTGATCGCCGGTCTGGCTACGACACGCCGGCCGCTCCGGCTGCTCGTCGGCTTAGCGTTGGTCGTCGCTCCGTTCGACATTCGGGCCAGTCTGGGTGGAGCCGACGTCACGCCGCTGATGGCCGTGCTGGCCCTGGCGACGCCGCTGGCCGCGGTCACCGTGGGCGGCGGACGGTCCAAGGTCTGGCTGGGCTCGGCCACGATCGCCGCCGGGCTGCTGCTGGCTCCGGCTGTGGCCGGGAGCAGCGCGCCGACGTCGTACGTCGAGTGGCTGATCGAGACCATCCTCACCGGCTGGCTGGTGTTCGCGGTCGCCCGCGAGCCCGGCGGGGTCCGCTTCGTCCTCTTGATGCTGGCCCTGACCGCGTTCACACAGGCGGCGCTGGCGATCTACGAGTACCGCAGCGGGCACGTCCTGAACCTGTACAGCGGCTCTGGCGTGGGGTCGGTCGGTGGCAACTACTTCTACAACTACGGTTCCGCGACGCGCTCTGCCGGAGCACTGCCAGATCCGATCGCCCTCGGCAATGTGCTGGCCATCATCACGCCGTTGATCGTCTGTCTGGCCGTGTGGGAGCGGCGTCCGCTCGCGCGACTAGGCCTCGCCGTGGCCGGCGCGGTGACGGCGCTGGGCGTAATCCTGACCTTCTCGCGAATGAGCTGGTTCGGGGCCGCGGCGGGGGCGCTGCTGTGCGTTGTGCTGCTGCCCGGCCGAGCGCGTTTGGCCACGGTGCTCGGGCTGGCGGTGACGTTGATCGGGGTCGGTGCGGTCGGGGCCAGCTTCGGCGGCAAGGACCTGGGGCGGCGTCTGACCTCCGCGTTCAACCCGACCAACACGCAGAGTTCCTACGTCGGCACCGCCCTGGCCGACCGCGAACGCGTCCGGCTGTGGCGGGCGGCGGTGCAGATCGCAGAGGGTCAGCCGCTCGGCACCGGGTTCGGTCGGTTGGTCCCTCAGCTTGACCGGCACGGCGTGTCGGTACCGGCTGCGGCCAACTCGCAGTCGTGGTATCTGGAGATCACCGCGGAGGCGGGCATTCTCGGCGCCGTCGCCCTGGTTGGGCTGATCGCGGCCGGGGTTCGGGATCTGATGGCCGGCTTTCGGCGGCATCGCGTCTTCGCGGCGGGAGCGTCCGGCGCGTTTCTGGCCATGCTGGTCACCTGGACGACCGACGTGTCCCCTCGCTATGTGCAGGTCAGCGCGATCATCGCCGCGCTGTTCGGATGTATCGCGGCTCAGGCGAGCGTTTCGCCGGGGTTCCGGTCGGCGCTGATCCGGCGCCTGCGTCGCTCTCGAGCGACACTTGTACTGGCTACGCCTTCGGCGCCCAGAGAGGCGATCCTACGTCAGTTCGGAGTGCCGTTCACGGTGCGGCCCGCCGGGGCGCGCAATGGTGAAAAGTTCCGCCCGCCGGGTTCGGTGAGCCGGCATCCGGCGCGGAGGGCAGTGGCGATAATGCGAGCGAGCCCGACCGAGCTGGCTCGGCGCAGGGCGTTGGAGCAGGCTCTCACCGCGGTAACACCTGGTACACGGGACATGGTGATCGGCGCGAGCACGGTCGTGACGCTCGGCGGCCGGGTCTGCGCTGAGCCGCGCAACGAGCACGATGCGCGCGCGATGCTCCAGTCAATGAGCGGGACGACCCACGAGGTCGTCGGCGGTTTGGCGCTGGTGTGGTCGGGCGGGGTGAAGGTGGCGACGACCACCACGTCAGTGACTCTGCGGGAGCTGCGCGAGACCGAGCTCGAGCGGTACCTGGCGAGCGGCGCATGGCGCGGGCGACCCGGCGGATACGCCGGCGCGGACGGCGACCCCGGATTCGTGCAGCGGATCGCGGGCGATCCTGACTATGCCCACGGGCTGTCGGTGGCGACGCTGCTGGAGTTGGTCCCGCGGGGGGTCGAGACCTAGGTGGAACCTCGAGAGACGCTGGTGCAGAGGGTCGCTGGCTCGGCAATCAATCTCGTCGTCCGCTTCGGTGCGTTGAGCCTGCTCTCGGCGATCAGCACGATCGCGCTGACCCGCGTGCTCGGGCCAGGCGGCTACGGCCCTTTCGCGTCGGCTGTCGCGACCTGGGTGGTCCTGGGGGCGGCGGCCGATTTCGGCTTCAACCTGATGCTGTCCCGTGATGGCGGCCGTGACGGGCGGCTTTCCTCAAACATGTTCCGTTCCGCCTACGAGGTCGCGATCGCCTGGTGCCTGTTGCTCACCGCGGTCCAGGTTGGACTGGCGTTCAGCGCCGGGCCCGGGACGATCAGGGGCGAGGCACTGCTGGTCCTCGCCCCGAGCATGATCTTCAACGGGTTGAACCCAGCTCGCGCCGCGTTCCTGATCAGTTATCAGACGCGCCGGCTGCTCCTGATAGACACCGCCACGGCGGGCCTTCAGGTGGTGGCGATCATCGGGCTTCTCGCGATGAGCCTTGGCCCGGTGAGCATCGCCGCGACGCTCAGCGTGGTGTCGGTGCTCAACGGTGTCGCGGTGTTGACGTCCGCCCGGCGGTTGATGGATCCGGTGCAGAAGCCCGATTTCACCCGGCGCGAGCTGATCCGCCGATCGGCTCCCCTCGGTCTGATGGCGCTGATGACTCAGGTCTTCTTCACGATCGACCTGGTGATCTTGGGCTGGCTGGTCAGTGGCCCTCGGCTCGGCGATTACGCGGCCGCGTCGAAGATGCTGACGATCCTCACCGGCATCGCCGGAATGGTGATGGCCGGCGCGCTTCCGGCGCTGTCCGCCGAAGCGAAGGCCGGCCGCGCCCTCGAGCAACTCGTCGCGCGCATCTGGACCTGGTTGGTGGTAGGCGCGGTGCCGGTGTTCGTCGTGGTGGCCGCGGCCGCACCCCTGGTCGTACTCGTAACCGTCGGGAGCCGGTACGCCGGCGCGGCGGTGCTGCTGCGGATCCTCTGCGTGGCCGGCGTGGTGAGCATCCTCAACAACGTCTTGGGCAACCTGATGATCGCGCTGCACAAGATGCGGGCGCTGTTCATCCAGAATTCGGCCGCGATCGCCTTGAATGTCGCTGGCAACCTGGTCCTGGTGCCGCGGATCGGAGTGGCCGCGGCGGCTTGGATGACGTTGGCCACGGAGTTGCTGGTCTGTCTGGGGGCGCTGATGGCGCTGCGGTCTGAGCTCAGCTTCCGCGAGGCCCTGGCCGTCAACGTCCGCCTACGGCCGCTGGTGGCGAGGCAATAGTGGGTGTGCTGCGCGCCATGTCGGATCCTCCGCCTCGCCGGCACCCGTGGCGACGCCTGCGTCACGACCTCGTCGGCGCGCCGGCTCAGGGCATACCCGGCGGTCTTAGCGACGCCTGGCCGGCTCGCGTCCGGCGCTCTCCGAAGTTGACGAGCTCGTTCTATCTGCAGCTCAGTGGGCTCACCGCCAGCCTGGTGGAGGCGCGGGATCGGTATCTTGCGCCGGGCGTGTCGCTGCTCGACATCGGCTGCGGCGAGCGACCGTACCTGCCTGTATTCGCGCCGGTGGCTGCGGAGCACGTCGGCGCCGATCTGCTCCCCGGCCCGGGGATCCTCTACGTCGGGCCGGCCGAGGAGCTCGGCGCGCCCGACGCCTCGTTCGACGTAGCCCTCTCGACGCAGATGCTCGAGCACGCGCGTGATCCACTGCGGTGCATCGCCGAAATGCGGCGCGTCCTGAAGCCCGGAGGCCTCGCGCTCATCTCGACGCACGGCGTCTGGCCCTATCACCCCGTACCGCAGGATTACTGGCGGTGGACCCACGAGGGGCTGAGAACGCTGGTCGCCGACGCCGGCGGTCTCGAAGTCCTGGAGATCATGCCCCACCGCTCGACGCCGGCGTGTCTGGCCTCGCTGAGCGCCTACTACCTCAACCTGCTGGCCGCGGGCACGCTCCTCGAGCGGCTGTGCATGTATATGGTCGCCGCGCTAAACGTCGCGGGTGTGATCGGCGACCGGCTGGTCACACGGTTCGACGCGCCGGGCGAGCATTCGCTGATCCTCAGTTATCTCGTAATCGCCAGGCGAGTGGGGTGAGCGCGGTGGGGCATCGCGCGCCGGGCAATGGCGCGGGGAGAACGCTCGGCTTCTGCGCGGCGTGGGACTTCCACGACCCCGGCGGGTACTCCGGCGTGCCGTCGGCCTTGCTCGAGGCTTTCGCCGAGCTCGAGGTGAGTGTGCTGCCACTGCCGGCCGAGCTGCCAGGACCGCTGCAACGGTTCGCTCTGAACGTGCTCGCGGTGGGGCTGACCCGTCCCGGAGATCTGCCAGCCAGCGGATCGGCGACGCAGCGCCTCCGCCTGGCCGTCCGCGAGAACAAACCCCGGGTGCATGCCGGGGCGGCGATGGCCGGCCTGCGGTCGGCGGCTTTGCGCGGCGCGATGTGGCGCCATCCCCGACCGTCGGTCTGCGTGCAGTTCGGCAGCGAGTACCGGCTTCGGCCAGGGCTGCGCTACGTCACCTACGACGATGCCACGATCGTCCAGTTGTGGAGGGAATACGACTATCCCTGGATGCGCGCCGTGCCGGAGGCCGAGCTGCTGCGGATGATCGCCCGCCAGCAGGCGATCTTTCGCCGGGCGGATCGGTGCTGCGTGACCAATCATTGGGCCGCTCGCAGTGCGATCGACGACTATGGGATCGATCCGCAGCGGGTCATCGTGACCGGGGAGGGTGGACGCCGGATCGAGCGGGCTGGTGGGCGCGATTGGCGGACGCCGCGCTTCCTGTTCGTCGGTCGGGAATGGGAGCGCAAGAACCTCCCGGGCGTCCTGCGCGCCTTCGCGCGGGTCCGGGTCGGTCGGCCCGACGCCCGGCTCGTGGTGGTCGGTCGCCGCCTGGCGCCGGATCCGTCCGGGGTCAAGAGCTACGCGACGCTCCCGCTCGGCGACCCGACGGCCCGGGCCGAGTTGGACGAGCTGTTCAGCCACTCCACCTGCCTGGTGCTGCCGTCGCTGCTTGAGCCGAGCGCGCTGGTGTTCGCCGAGGCGCTCCAGGCCGGGCTGCCGTCGATCGGCAGCACCGCCGGGGGATCGGCCACGATCGTCGGCGACGCCGGGATCATGGTCGCACCGGGAGACGAACGCGCGCTCGCCGCCGCGATGGTGAGAATGTGCGATTCAGTGGTGCTAGCGCGCTACGCCGCTGCGGCCCGGCGCCGCGCGCCGTTGTTCACCTGGCGAGCCGTGGCAGAGCGTGTGTTGCGCGCTGCCGCTCCACTCGGCCTAGACACCTCAGGCTTCGCGCTCCCCCTCTGATCGATGCGGCCCAGGGTTCAACAGCGACAGCGTGCGTCGCACCATCTCGTGCTCCTGGTAGCGCTCCCGGACCTGCGCCGACGCGGCCACGGCCATGGCTTCGGCTTCGTGGGGATGGGCGAGCAGCCAGCTCATCGCCTCCCCCAGCGCCTCGGCGTTCTGCACCGGCACCAGTCTTCCCTGGACGCCGTCGGCCAGCACCTCGCGCATCACCGGCAGGTCGGTGGCGATCACCGGGACCCCAGCGGCCATCGCCTCGAGCAAGGCAAACGGCAGTCCCTCGCTGCGGCTGGGGAGCACGAACAGGTCGGCGGCGGCCAGCAGGCGATCGACATCACCGCGGTGGCCCAACAGCAGCACCCGGTCCTCGATGCCCAGGCGCTTGAGCTCATCGCACAGCTGCTCGCGCCGATCGCCGTCGCCGACCCAGACCCAGAGTGCGCGCGGATGCAGCGGCGCGATCCGGGCGATCGCTGCGGCCAGCACGTCCAGTCCCTTCTGGTGGCTCAGCCGCGCGACGGTGAGCACAATCTCGGCGTGGGCGGGCAGCGCCGTGGCCGTCCGGGCCGCCGACACCGCCGCGGCACGGTCGGGGATCGATGTCGCCCGAGTGGCCTCCACTCCGTTGTGTATGCGCAGCAGGGTCCGCGTCGGACAGCCCAGAGCGGCGGCGAGCTTCTGCCGGTTGTCGTCGGACACGGCCACCCATCGCTGTCCGGCGCGCCGTGCCAGCGTGTAAAGCAGGCGGCGGGAGCGTGACACGATGAGCGGGTCGGGCACCAACTGCACCACGACCGTGGCGTGGGCTGGAAACAGGGCCGCCGCCAGCACCGCGCCGATCGATGCGTCGGGGTGGGGGAGCATCACCAGCGACGTCGTCGTGCGGAACGAAGCGAGCAGGCGCCACGTGCGCCCGGCCTCACGCAGCGCCGCCAGCAGCGCCCATGTCCATCCCTCCCGGTGGGCGCTGCCGATGGTTAGGTCCCGGGACTCGATTGCCTGTCTCTCGAGCTCGGCCCGAAACGTGTCCGTGGTGGCGGTGACGGGGAAGCCGACGCATACCTGCCAGCCCCGCGCGGACGCGGCGAGCGCGATCGTGCGGACGTACCGCTCCGCGCCACCGATCTCCCGAGATGGGAACAAGATCGCCAGCCTTGGGCCCCGCTCGCGATTCATCGACGACCGATTTCTAACAGTTCCCCGCTGCGATGGCTGATCCGGGATCAGCCCCGCTCGTAGACGTGCTCGTGGTCGCATACAACCGGCGCGAGCTACTCCGCGAGTGCCTGGCCTCGATCGGCCGCCATTGCCCTCCGGTGTCCCGTGCCCTCGTTCAGATAAGCGTCCTCGACAATGCCTCGACCGATGGCAGCGCCGACCTGGTCGCCCAGCGCTTTCCGGAGGTGCGCCTGATTCGCTCGCCCACCAACCTCGGGTTTGCGCGGGCCAACAATCTCCTGGCCGCCACGAGCGAGGCCGACTACGTGATGCTGCTCAACTCGGACACGGTCCTGGTGGAGGACGTAATCGGCCCCCTGCTCGATGCGCTCAGGAGGGACCGCCAAATCGTCATCGCGGCGCCGCGACTCGAGTATCCGGACGGCGCCCCACAGTACTCCAGCGAGCGCTTCCCCACGCTCGCGTACGAGTTCGCCGGCGCCGTCCACGGGACAAGGCTCTGGTCGCTGCTGCGCCGGCCCTGCGGTTTGGATCGGATCCTCGATCGCACCCGGCGAACGACCCAGATTTCCCGGCGGGAGGATCATGACGCCGATTTCGTCTGGGCCACCTGCTGGTTGATGCGCCGGGCCGACATTGGGCCTGAGGGTCTGTTCGACGAGCGCTTCTTCACCTATGACGAGGATCTCGACTACTGCCGCCGGGCCAGGGAGCGGCGTCGTCGGATCGTCTGGGTCGGTGCCGCAACGATCGTCCATATCGGTGGGGCTAGCAGCACCGGCCGCGCCCGGAGCCAGCTCGTGCAGACCGGGCGCCGCCGCTACTACCGTATTCATCACGGCGTGGCCAGCGCCATCGGTTATCACGCAGTCATTCGCTGTGTAGCCTTCGCGAAGGCCATCATGAGGATCATTCGCGCGCCTATTCCGGCCGCTGCGGACTGCGGCTAGCCGCGTGGAGCTCGTGGAGAATCGTGTTCAGGGCGGCGCCGGCACGCGCCCAGGACGCCCGTCCGCCGTGTTCGGCCGCCGCGCGCGTCATCCGGGCGCGCAGCTGCGCGTCGGCGAGGGTGTCGAGCTGGGCCGCCGCCGCGGCCGGGTCACGAGGGACCGCCCAACCGGTGATGCCATCGAGCAATGTCTCGGGCAAGCCGCCGCGGTCGGTGACGATCACCGGCGACCCGCAGGCCTGCGCTTCCAGCGAGGCCAGACCAAACGGCTCCTCGCGGGCGAGGTAGAGGGTCGCGTAGGCGCGGCGATAGGTTTCGACCAGCGCCTGGTCGGAGATGCCGGTGCGGACCTCGAGCTCGATACCCAGCTCGCCGGCGAAGCGGTTGAGCGCGGTGGCGGCGGCCCGATCGGGCCGTGGCGCTACAACGACGACGGGCCAGCGTTGGCGCGCGGCAGCCGCTGCCCGGAGCACGAGGTCATGCCCCTTGTCGGGCAGCAGCGAGCCGACCGAAAGGAGGTGCTGCGGAGTCGTGTGGTGCGCGGTGAAGTGGTCGGGCACCCCCATCGGCAGCACGTCGGCGCGCCGTTCGTAGACGGCGTAGATCTGCCGCGCCGTGTAGTGGGAGTTCGTGGCGATCCGGGTTGCCTGGAGCGTGGCGCGGCGATCGAGTCGGCGCTCCAGCTCGTAGAGCCCGGCGTAGACGTGACGAGACCGGCGGTTCCGGGACGCGCGCACGGCTGGATCACTGGCGGGGAGATGGGGCTCGTCGCAGAAGTACAAGGATGGTGCGGTGGCGCCGATCAGTCCCGCCGGGGCGCGCAGGAAGCGGCATGGATTGGCGAACACGACATCGGGGGCGGCACGCCGCAGCGCACGCGCCGCCCGTCGCCAGGAGAGTGTCAGCGCCGCGAGATCGAGGTAACGCAGAGGTGGCCGCAGCGCGGATGCCGCATCGCGCGCGAGCGGCCGATACGGAACGACCTGAGGCTCGGGCGTCACGGGAGCGGAATCACCCAGGCAGATCTCGATCAACTCGCCGTCGACATGCCGGAGTTGCTGCTCGAGGCGGCGGTGTGCGCCGCCGGGCGGGAGATTGTGGAGCACGGCGACCCTCACGATCGCCCTCGGGCGGTGCTCTCGAGCAATTGCTCGACCTGGTCGACGGTCTCCGGCCACGAGAAGCGCTTGGCGTGCTCGATCCCCGCCCGTCCGAGTGTCTCGGCCTTGTCGCGATCGCTGAGGAGATCGATCACCGCGCCGGCTAATGCCTCGACATCGTCGGGATCGATCAGCACGCCGGTGCTGCCTTCGATCACGGCATCGACTGCGCCGCCGGCGCGACCGCCAATCACCGGCAGTCCACGCGCGCTCGCCTCCAGGTACGCGATCCCGAACCCCTCGCCGCCCGAGCCGTCGGCGGCCACGCGGCTCGGCATCACGAACACGTGCGCCTGGTCGAGCGCACGGTCGCGCTCCGCGTCGGAAACCGCGCCCAGGAACGTCACCGCAGCTTCCACCCCCACCGCCTGCGCGCGCGCCTCGAGCTGGTCGCGCAGCGTGCCGTCGCCGACCACCATCCACCGGACGTCCGGTATCGACGCCCGGATCTTGGGCATCGCGTCGATGAGGCAATCGTGCCCCTTGTAGGCGTCGTCGAGCCGGGCCACCGTGACGAACGTCGGTGTCGCGGCACGCTCGGCGCAGCGCGGCGAGGGGGGTGTGACCCCCGGGGGGATCACGTGCACGCGATCGGGGACCGCGCCGTAGCGGACGGCCAGCCCGGCCGCGTAGGAGCTGACGGCGACGGTTGCCCCCGCCCGGCCCAGCGCGTAGCGGGCCAGCCGAGGTTCCGCGACCAGTTCCATCGCATGGACGTACTGGACCAGCGGAACGCGAGCGGTCAGCGCCGCGCAGTAGCTGGCACGGATGTGCATGCTGAGGATGACGTCCGGCCGTGTGCGTGCCGCTTCCAGGGTGGCGATCCCGGCCAGCCGCGCGAGCGAGCGTCGTCCGCCACGCGGTACATTGGAGACGCGCCGGATGTCGAGGCCCTGGTCGGCGTCGAACCCCGCGGCGCCGGGCTCGTCGAGGGCGATGACCCGCGGTGAGATCGACCGCAAGCCCGCCACAAGCTGGAAGCTCAGCTGCTCCATCCCACCGTGAGCGGGGGGAAGCTCGGCACGAGCACAAGCGCTCGGGTCGGGCGGGGTGGCCGGTCAGGCAGCTGGCGACGGTGCGACGGAATGATTGGTCACTCCGACGCGAGTCGATCGCGTCGACACGGCGAAGGCACGCGTGTCACTAAGACGATCGGTAAGTCCTCGAGCATGCCACAGGGAGCTTACTAGCATGTGCGGGATTCTTGGCGTCGTCGGTTCAGCGCCAGCGCGCTGTGACCGCGACGCAGGGCTGGACATCATGCGTCACCGAGGTCCCGACGACCGCGGGACATTCACCGGGGAAGGCATCTGGCTCGGGCACCGCCGCCTGTCGATCATCGACGGGCCGGGAGGACATCAGCCAATGGTCGACCGGGAGACCGGAGTGGCTATCACCTACAACGGAGAAATCTACAACTACATTGAGCTCAGGAGTGAGTTGCAAAGTCGCGGGGTGCGGTTTGCGACGAGCTCAGACACGGAGGTGCTGCTGCGTAGTTACCTGCACTGGGGCATCGAGTGTCTCGCGCGACTCAACGGTATGTGGGCGTTCGTGCTCTGGGACCCGCGCGAGAGCCGAGCTTACTTCTCGCGCGATCGGTTCGGGGTCAAGCCTTTGTACTACGCGGTCTCCGATGGTGCACTGTGGCTGGCCTCGGAGCCCAAGGCGGTGATCGCCGCTTGTCCGTGGCTAGGTCAGGTCGATGAGAGTGCAGTGCACGACCTGCTCGCTGAGAAGTATGTTCACCACGATGAGCGTACCTTCTACACACGTATCAAGAGCATTCCGCCTGGGCACTGGGGCGCATACTCGTTCGGTGACCGTGCGCCCAGCTTAACGCGGTACTGGCACTCGCCGGCACTTGCCGACGGCAACGCCTGGGAGGAGCCCGAGGCGCTAGAGCGATTCTCGACGCTCCTGACCGACGCGGTGCGGCTCCGCCTGCGCAGCGACGTACCGGTCGGGCTGACCCTGTCCGGAGGCATCGACTCAACTGCGATCCTGCATTCGATGGCCGGAATCCGTGCCTCCGTCGGAGCCGGGGTGGAGAGTTACACAGCCGTCTACGGGGACCATCCGGCCGCGCAAGGTCTGGATGAGCGCATGTGGGCTCGGCTCGCGGCCTCCGGCTATGACAACGTGGCGCTCCATGAGGTCGAGGCGTCGAACGACGCGTGGCTGGACACGCTGCGCAGAATCGTTTGGCACATGGATGGACCCGGCTTCTCGCCCGCGGTGTTCCCGATGTGGATGATCATGCAGCGCGCTCGCGCACAGGGCGTGCCCGTCCTCCTCGAAGGTCAGGGCGCGGACGAGTTGTTCGGTGGGTATTCCTACTACGCGGCATTGGCGTTCGTAGACCGGCTGACGGAGCGCACGTGGCCGTTCGCGCGGGCCACGGGCGCCCTTGGCGCGGCGCAAGCCGGGATCCGCGCCGGATCGGCGCCGCGCTTCGCGCGAGATGTCGCCGCCGCGGTACTGCCGCCGGCAAGGGACTGGGAGCGCCGTCGCTCAACACTGCGTCCTGCGCTGGCCTCGAGCCCGGCGCCCACCTGGCGTGCCGGGGAGCCGAGGCCGGAGGTCGCCGGCCGGTGCGAACGGCGGCTGCACAGTGACTTCGCGCGAGTGAGGCTACCCGCATTCCTGCAGTACGGTGACGCCGTCAGCATGGCCCACTCGATCGAGACCCGGCTGCCGTTTCTGGATTATCGGCTGGTTGAGTTCGGCATGAGACTGCCCCCGCCGGCGCGGATCTGGGCCGGGGATACCAAGCGCCTACTCCGCCAGCACCTACGCGGAGTCGGTCAGCATGAGATCGCCGACCGCCGCGACAAGCGCGGCTATCCGACGCCGGCTCACGACTGGCTGGCCGCCGACCACGGCGCGGTTCTACGCGAGCTGCTGCTCGATCGCGACGCTCGGATTCGCCCGATGATCGATTCGGCCGGCTTAGAAAGGGTGATCAATCGTCACGCCGCGGGCGGATACTCCGCCGGCGACGCCCTGTACGGACTACTCGCCACCGAGCTGTGGTGGCAGCAGGAGCCAGCACGGTAGCCGTCTGCGAGTCCGGCCCGACGGACTACGGACGCGGGAGCTCCTCGGTCAAGCCCCGCAGCCACGCCCCGGGCTCGCCGGCCATCGGATACGCACCGGCGAAGATCGAGTCAGCCGCGCCGGGGTGACCAATCAGGTAGCCCTGACCGAGGTCGCAGCCGAGCGATTTGAGGAGCTCCCACTGGTCCTTGGTCTCGATACCCGACGCGACGATCTGAAGGCCGAGCGTCTCGCAGAGCTGCTTGATCGTCCGCACGAAGGCGACCTCCCGCGGGCGGTCGGTCAGCCCCTCGACGAAACTGCGCGCGACCTTGAGGTAGCTGAACGGCAGGTCGCGCAGATAGTCGAGCGACGAGTAGCCGGTGCCAAAGTCGTCGAGCGCCAAACGAACGCCACGGGTGCGCAGCTCGGTCAGATGCGTCGTTGCCCGGGCCTGATCGCGGAGGATGGCGGACTCGGACACCTCGAGGACGAGTAGGTGCGGGGGCAGGCCGGTCTGCTCCAGCATGTCGCCGACCCGCGAGACCAACATCGGATCCCCGAGCTCGATCGCGGAGAGGTTGACGTGGACGGCGAGATCCGCGCCGAAACGACCGCTGCCGAGCCAGTTGCTGGCCTCGCGGCAGGCCTCGCCGAGGACGAACTCGCCGAGCGGCAGGATCACGCCCGTCTCCTGCGCAAGCGGGATGAAATCCGCCGCGGTCAGCACCTTGCCGTATTTGCGCCGCCAGCGCACGAGGGCTTCTGCCCCGACCACGTGCCCATCGGCCAGCGACACGATCGGCTGGTAGTCCACGCCGAACTGACCCCGCCCGAGCGCCTGCTCGAGGTCGCCCTTGAGGCTGTGGCGCTCGATCGTGGCTGAGCGCATCCGCGGTTCGAACAGCACCGCTGGCCCCTGGCCGGCGTGCTTGGCCTGGTGGAGCGCGACATCGGCATTGCCGATCAGCTCCTCGGCATCTTCGTAACCAGCGCGACCGGTGGCGATGCCGATGCTCACCTGTACCGGCACACGCTGGCGGCCCGCGGTAACTGGTGTGGCCAGCCGCTGCACGATCCGATCCGCTACCGCGAGGCCGGCCTGTCCCGCGTCGGGCACCTCCTGCAGCAGGATCGCGAACTCATCTCCGCCCAGGCGCCCGATCAGGTCACCCGGGAGCACGCAGTCCCTGAGCCGGTCTGCGATCGCGCTCAGGAGGTCATCGCCGCCCGAGTGGCCATGGCGATCGTTCACGCTCTTGAAGTCATCGACATCGATGAACAGGAGCGCCACCAGGCCGCGGTCGCGCTCCAGCCCCCGCTTGACCTGGGCGACGAACATCGCTCGGTTGGGCAGGTTGGTCAGCGGGTCGTGCGAGCGCTGGTGCTCGAGCTCGTCGCGCAGGTTGCGCAGCTGCCAGACGGCCTGCTCGAGACGGTCGAACTGAAGCGCGACGCTGGTGTTGGTGGCCAGCGCGCCGAGCAGCTTGAGATCCTCGGCATCGAACTTCCGCACCACCCCAACGCGATTGGCGAGCATCAGCGTTCCGGCAACCCGTCCGTCGCCGGGCAGCTGAGCGAGAATCGCTTGTTCGACGCCGCGCTCCCTGAAGTAGTTACCGAGCGGTGTATCGCCTGATGGAAGCTGGGCGATCGCGGCTGGCGATTGGGTGGCCACGAGCTCACGCAGGCCGTCCGCGGCAGCGCTGTCGACGGGGACCATCGATTCCGACGACGCTGAGGACCGCGAGATTCGCAATGGCACATGGCCGTCCGTGGAGAAGAGCACGAGTTCGGCCAGCTCGACTTGGAAGGCATCGCGTGAGCGCTCGAGCAGAACCTCGAGCACGCCCGTTACGTCGGGCGACTGCGCGACGGTCCGGGTGATCTCGTAGAGGAAGTCGAGGCGCTCGTTGCGCTGCCGCTGCAGGAGGTAGGCCCGATAGGCGAGGTAGAAGCTGGCCGCCGGCAGCAACATCAACGGTACGGCGGCGGCGCTGGCTTTGATGAGAATCGCGGCCGCCAGCGCCAGTGCCGTGTTCGTGACCGTGAACACGAGATCGAATCCGAACATCTGTCCGAGCATCCCCTCCGGCAACTTCCCCTCCGAGAGTGTGATCGCGGCCCCGATCAACGCGACGGTAACCAGCCCCCCGGACTCCACGGCGAGCAGGATGACGAGCCACAGCGCGGGGTGGATCGCCTGAACGTGGTTGGTGTACGCATGGACGATCGTCTCGGCGAGGCAGATCGCCAGCGCGAGCTGGGCCAGATTGAAGGCGATCTTGATTGGCGGCAGGCGGCGATCAAGAATCCACATCACGGTCGAGCCGGCCAGCGCCCCGATCAGAAGCTGCGGCGCGCTGGCAAAGATCAGGCCGAAGACCAGCGGAATGTCCGCGAGCGTGAACGAATGAGCGCTACGACGGAAGTGCAGATGAATGACCGCACGCTCCGCGGCGGCGAAGCCGAGCGCCAGCGCCCACCACGGAAGATGGGGCGTCGTCAGCGCGCGTAGGTCGCCGACATGGAACGCGACTGCCGCTCCGGCACCGGCGAGCACAAGAGCCGCCAACGCCCAGATCAACCACTCCTGGTTCCGCGGCTTAGACACGCAGTGATCCCCTGACGGGCGTCATCGGATATCTCCCTGCCCGACCCCGATCCGTCGTGCCGACATCGCACCCCTAAATATTAAAGCTTCGTGCACTTGCACGCGAAAGACGCCCCGATGAGTATGCTTCCACGATACACGATCTTCAGGGGCATTGGGTGTTCTGCGGGGCAGGCTATATATTTTCTCATGATGGTTTGGTCCTCGGTCCCGTACCCCGCGAATAGCAAGGCGTTGACCGGGACTATGCATAGATATTGCACCAAGATCCGCGAACGAAGCGGCAGCAGGCGCTGGATTCTTCTCGTGGCCGTGATGCTCGGCTGCCTCGCCACCGGCCCTTCGGTCGTGAACGCGCAGACGGCCCGGGCGAAGGTGTCCAGCGCCGCCCGCGCCGGCGGACTCGATCCGGCGCTGCGCCGGGTCGCCGCCCGTCATCCGCGCCGACGGGTCGTGGTGATCGTCCAGTTCCTGCGCGGCGTGTCCAAGCCCCGGGGCGAGGCGATCGTCCGCGCACACGGCGGCCGCCATCTGGTGGTGCTGCCATTGATCCACGGCGTCGCGGCGCGGATGACCGCGCGCGGCGCGCGTCAGCTGTCGCGGCTGTCGGGCGTACACGCAGTCTCGCTCAATGCGGCGGTCAAAGGTCAATCCGTCAACTTCGACCCGAGCAAGCTCGCAACCTATTTCAACCACGACTCCAGCACCTCGAACCTGTGGAACCAGTGGACGGGTGCGGGCATCGGCGTCGCGGTGATCGACACCGGCATCCAGGGCAACCTGCCGGACTTTATGGCCTCGCAGAGCAACTCGACTTCGCGGGTTATCGCGTCGGTGGTGGTGAATCCGAACGCCACCAGCGCGGGGGACTCCTACGGTCACGGCACGATGGTGGCTGGCCTGATCTCGGGCAACGGCGGTGACCGAGCCAGCACCGATCCGCTGTTCGGCAAGTACGCCGGCGCGGCTCCCGACGCCAACCTGATCTCGATCAAGGCCAGCGACGAGCAGGGCAACGCGAGCGTGCTCGACGTGCTGAACGGCATCCAGTTCGCGATCGACCACCAGAGCACGTACAACATTCGCGTTCTGAACCTGTCGCTGCAGTCCGACAGCGAGCAGTCCTACACCACCGACCCGCTCGATGCCGCCGTCGAGGCCGCCTGGTTCGACGGGATCACGGTCGTCGCCGCCGCCGGCAACAACGGCGCCGGGTCCGGCGTCGACTACTCCCCCGGCAACGACCCCTATGTGATCACCGTCGGGGCGGTCGGAGACGTTCAGACGATCCAGCACATGGTCCAGACCGTCCAGGCGCAGGATCAGCAATCCGAGCAAGCGATTACGAATCCCGGGCAACGCCAAGTGCAGACTCGGCAGGATCAAAAGCAGCTCCAAGTGCTCCAGCAGTCGGCCGGCCTGCCGGCGCCCTGGTCGAGCAGCGGGACGACGCAGGACGGCTTCACCAAGCCAGAGATTTACGGGCCAGGTCGCTTCATCACCGCGGAACTGGCGTCGGGCAGCAGCTACGCGAACAGCTGCGCGGTGTGCCTGGTCGGCAGCCAATACATCATGGCCAGCGGCACGTCGTTGGCCACGCCGATCGTGGCCGGGGCGGTTGCCGTCCTGCTCCAGGCCCATCCGAGCTGGACCCCCGCGATGGTCAAGGGCGCGCTGATCCACTCCTCCAAAGCACCGCCCGGCTACCCGGGCGGGAGTGCCGGCCTGCTGAACGCCAACACCGCATCGAGCGTCTCCGCGGGACAGCTCACCGCCGACCAGGGACTCACCCCAAGCTCGCTCGTCGTGATGCCGGGCCCCGGTGGGGGCCCTCCGAGCTGGTCGAGCTGGAACCGCTCGAGTTGGAGCACCGCCCAGGGAGGGCTCAGCGCTCCTTGGGCGCGATCGAGCTGGAGCTGCAACTGCTCGACGGGACCCGGCACCGGCGTCGGCTCGACCCGCTCGAGCTGGAGCGCCCTCTCCTGGACGGCCGACTTCAACGAGGTCCAGTCGGTGCTTTGAGGTCGCCGCCGGACCGAGTTGAGGGCTCACGAAAGCAACCGCCGCGCGCGTAGGGCTAGGTAAAACTCGATCCGATCGTCCGCGCTCTCCAGATCGCGCCCGGTCAGCTCCTCGATCTTCCTGATCCGGTAGCGGAGCGTGTGGCGATGACAGAACAGCTGCCGGGCGGCCCGCTCCCACTGACCGTTTGCCTCGATGAATACCTGGAGAGACTTGAGCAGCTCGCCCCCATAGGCGCTCTCCATCGCCTCGATCGGCCCGATGATCGAATCGCAGAACAATTGCAGCGACTCGTGGCCATGGAGTGAGAGGAGCAGCTGATAAGAGCCGAGGTCGCGGAAGGTGGCGACCCGATCGGCCGGCCCGCCGAGACCAGCGGTTTCGGTGTCTGCTCCACCGACGGCCAAAGCTCGGGCCTCGAGCGCGAGCCGAGCTTCGTCGAAGCTGCGTCTTGCATCCTCGAGCCGGACAGCGCGACCGGCGCCGACGCTGACCGGGTGGCCAACCTTCGCAGTGACCCCGACCCGGAGCCGAGTTGCCAGGTCGAACAGCTCGTCGTTCGGAAGGCCGGCGACTAGCGCGCAGATCAGCGTCCCGGTATCGGCCACGAGCGCAGGCGCCGCCTCGCGCTCCAGCGCTGCGGTCAGCCCCGCTTGCACCCGGCCCGCCGGAGGACCGCCCTCCTTCGCGCGTTCGACCACTATCGCTGCCACCGTGTCGGTCAGGCCGCGCGCCTCCAACCGCTGCGCGAGCTCGGGACCGGACAGCTCTCCGCTGATTACGCTGGCAAGTAGGTCGCTCGCCTCCCGCCGCCCTGACTCCTCAGAGATGCGCCGTCGGAGCAAGTGCAGAGCCCCGATCGGCACGGCCTGACGCAGCAAGATTCGATCGACATCGGACAGTGCTCCGGAATCCTTGAGCGCCACCAACCAGGCGGCGGCGGCGACGGATGGCTCCGTCGCCCCGCGCTCCGCGCCCGGCTCTGCCAGGATCGGGAAGGCGAAACCAACCACACTCTCCCCGACTGCCGAGATCCTAAGCGCACGCGCGTCGGGTACAGCACGACGGCTGCGGATCTCGCCTCGGACCATCGTCAGCACGCGGCTCGTCCCCGGGCTCGGCGCCAGCCCGCTCGCGACGAGCTGCACGCCGTGATCGTCGAACAGGAGTACCGGCGCGCCCAACAACGTCGACAGCGTGTCGACGAGCGACTCCAAGCCAGGCGCGTAGGAAACCGACCGCTCGAGTGTCTCCTGCGAGGCCATGGCACGATGGAGGGCGGACTCGTCGAGCCCGGAGGCGAGCGTGATGGCGGCGCGCGAAATAGCGATGAAGGGCACGCTCTCCGGAACCTCGAACAGCGGCAACCTGTGCTCCTCCGCGGCGGCAACGATTGCCTCCGGCGAGCGCCCGGTGGTGAGCCGGCCACTGGCGAGGCCGAGCCCGACGACGTCGTGCTCAGCCAACCGCGCGATGAAATCGCGCTGAATCAGATCCTCCTCGAGTTGGCTGCCTGTAGTCAGCAGAAGTTCCCCGCTGACCAACCACGGGGTCGGGTCGAGCAAATCCGAGCTCTGCACGCCTTGCACCCGTGCGTCAAGCCCGACTTCGCCCGCGAGAATCCGCATTTCGAACTCTCGGAGGAGATCTTGCACCCTTAGCATCCTGGAAGACCTGATTTTGGCACGTTGTCCGATTCCGGACCCCGATAGCCGTCTACGGCCTCTCCGCCCGCTATGCAGGCGGGCCGTAATCAGGGGCTTCGCGTAGCGCCGCAGGCTCGCGACCAGACCGGTCAACGCCCTTCGAGCTGGTCGAGAACTGGAGCGGCTCGAGCTGGAGCACCGCCCAGGGAGGGCTCGGCGCTCCGTGGGCGATCGAGCCCGGAGCTGCGACCTGACGCACGAGCGGCGGCGGGGTCGTGTGGGACCCCGCCGCCGGTGTTGGCCGTGCCGTCATCGACCGACCCCCCCGCATCTGATGATCCCGCTGAAGCACGTCGCCGCATCGATCCGGCTCCGGGACCGCGACAGCGGGTCTGTCCAGCGCTGCGGTGGCAGATCGCCGTCCGACGGTGCGACATGTCCTCAGGAGATGGAAAAGGCGCCGGGTTTCAAACCGGCGCCCTTTCCCCCAACCTACTCGGTGTTTACAACGACAGCCTCAACCTGGGCTGATTGACGACCAGGCGTGCTCCTCGTTCTGAGCGAGGCCGCAGTCACCATGGTCGAAACCGCCGGTGTTCAGGATCTGGTTCGTGTCGCGGAACGTTGTCACGGTCCCGTTGAGCGTGACTGTGATCACCGGAATATAACCGTCGTTCGCGCAGGTAGTTTGATTCACCTCCGAGGTATCGAAATTCTCTCCATTGGGCGTGCAGGCGCTCTTGGTCGTCACGCCCGTCTCGCTGAGGATTAGCGTCTGGCCTGGACTGACCGTTACATTCAGGCCGGGCCACGGATTGAACGTGCACGTCGGACTGTTAAGCGGGCCGTTTATCTGCACGGTCATGTTGCTAACCGTCAGGGGCGCCGCACCGGTCGGATTATCGAACCTGATCGCTCCACCGTCGACGTAGTCCCTATTCGGGAAAACGCCGAAGTTGCCGGTCTGCGGACACTGATCGCCGCCCGGGTGCAGGAACGACGGGTTACAGCCGATGAACGTCACGTTCGGGGAGCCTTGCCACGGCGAAGGCGTCCCGGTACTGCCCGCGGGCGGACGGAACGTGTCCGCATAGCCGACGAACGCCTGGTAGGAGGGAATCGGGATGACGTAGAAGATCCCGACACCGGCACCACCAGACGGCACGACCACCGACTGCGTCGAGCTCGTCGTCCCGCACGCGGACGCCAGCTTGAACCCGGCCGGGTTGGTCTCGGTCATCGTGTAGGTTCCCGCCGCGACCTTCGTCGGACCCAGCGGATTGGGCTGCGCCGCGATCGTCTGCGGCCCGGTTGCCGCCAGGCTGCCGCCGGGCACCTCAGTTGCCGTCGGTTTGCCCTCCTTGCACAGGTAGATATGCCCGGCGATCGTCTGGGTCACGATGCTAATGGTGGCGCAGGACCCGCCACTGGGACTGAAGTGGTTGGTCTGAATCGAGTTGTCGTTGTCCTTACTTGGGCTGAAGTCATTGGCGCTGTTGCTTATCTTGCCCTCGCTGCCGTGCTCGTCATACATGTTCACGCACAGCTGGGCCGGCAGGTCGGCCTGCGACGGATAGGTCGCCTGCGCCGACCACGAGCCATTCGAGGCCGCTGTTGAGCCCGACCCCGTGTCGGTGCATGTCGACGCGGAGTTGATGGTCTCGCCAGCGTAGTACTGCGGGACATGGAAGAACGTGTTCGGAGCGCCGTTAGTGCCATGGATCTGGATGGCGCCAAACGGCGATATCGTCCCCGTAGTGGTCGTGCCCGGGGGGTTGACTTCAGTGGCATTGGTCAGACTGAAGCTCGGGGAGGGCGTCTGGCTTGCGCTGATGCCCCACCAGTCCACGGCCCAGCCCTCGCCGTAGCGACCCGCGCAATTCTGACCCGGCCAGGACCATGTCCCGGACACGTGCACGGTCACCGAACCGTTGGCGTTCAGCACGCCTGTGGCAACGATGTCCGTATTCGGGTTAGGGGCGTTGGCCAAGGCGGACGCGACGCCGACGGCTGCGATCACCGCGGCGGTAAGGACCAACGTTCTCATGGTGCGCCCACCCAACTTGGCGCCTGCGATTGACCTGCGGCTCATCTCTCCTCCACGGATGTAGGATCTGGATGTTGGCGTCGACGAACCGTTGACGCGCGTGCGCCACGCCCCGCCTGCGCCCTCTCCTCGCCAGCTTCTCGTCACTGGCAGTTGCTCACCCGGCGACTGTAATAGAGCCGACTGGCCAGATCGAGCAAATGACACAGCAGCGAGCGTGTTTCTGCCGATCGGGCCAACGCCGGAACGAGAGCGTCGGACCAGACGTACAACGAGCGGGGCAAGGTCTTGATTCACGAGCTTTGGCCTGCTTCCGCCCCATGCAGCTCGCCCGGCTTGGCGCCCGGTTGATCATCCAGCGGGCGGTCGAGGAGTACCGGCACCGGCCTGTCGTACTCGCCTTTCGTCCGGTCCTGCGTACGGGACGCTGGAAGCGATCAGCGCCAACCAGGTGACGTACACCCCCAGCGTCGGGGATTCGGGGCCTGACAGCTTCCAGGTGGGGGGCAGGGTCGCGGGCGCGTGGCATGTCTACTCGGCGCTGAACCTCGATGCGGTGCGAGCCGCTCGGGCGCACGACGAGCCCGCGGCGAAGGCGATCGCCAAGCGGGCTGCGCACATTGAGACCCGCCGCGCGACAGTCGAGTTCGGCGTCGGCTCGCCGAGTCGGGAGCTTCGGCTAGCTTGCGCCGACGGTTTGAGTGGGCGTCATCGCTGGACGGCGAGCTCCGGACGGCGCTCGTGGCTGCCGTCGCCGAGACGGTGGCCGAGCGCAACCGGCTGGGGCACGATCCGGCCAGTGTGCCTCGGCTCGCGTTGGTGGCGGCGATCCACGGTGAGCTGGCGGAGCTGAGGCTCGAGGACGCGGAGGTGCCGGTGTCGATTCCGATCCCGGATCTCGAGTTGCTCGACTCGGCATTCGTGGGTGCGGCGCTTGGTCACCGTCGATCGCAGGAAGCGGAGTTCGTCCGGGATGGCACCCTGGCGGAGTATGTCGCGATCGAGGCACGCAATCTTTCGCCGCTGGCGGGCGACGTCGAGTTCACCGTGGGCGCGAGCCTGCCAATCTCGGGCCTGACCGCGTGGCAGGGCTTGTTCGACCACGGCCACCTTCAGGCGGGGCAGAGCGTCCTCGCGCACGGCGCGGCCGGCGCAGTCGGGACGATGGTGACGCAACTCGCACGTGAGGCCGGCGCCTACGTGATCGGCACCGGGCGCGCCGTCGACCGCCAGAAGGCGCTCGACTTCGGCGCGCAGGAGTTCGTCGATCTCGAGAACGACGCCCTGGAAGATGTCGGCGCCGTCGACCTGGTGTTCGATGTCATCGGCGGAGAGATCCAGAAGCGGTCGGCAAGTCTGATCCGGGCCGGAGGCACGCTGGTGACCGTCGTGGGGCCGCCCGAGGCACGGCCGGCCGACGGCCTGGCAGTCGACTTCGTCGTGGAGTCCGATCGTGCCCAACTGAGTGAGATCGTCCAGCGGGTACGGGACGGACGGCTGCGGACCAACATCGGCAGCGTCGCGACCCTCGACGATGCTGTCGCCGCCCTCAACCCGACCGAGCGACGCAACGGGAAGACGATCATCCGCATGCGTCCATAAGGACTCAGAGGCAGCGGCCCCCGTTCCGCGCTTATCGGGGCGCCCGCCGTCCGTGGCGCGATGCGTGTCGCCAAGTGAAGACAGGACTTACACGTGGGGGCGACCCTCGCTCGTCCCGGTCGTCGACTCACGCGTCACTGGGTCCGTACATCCCGGGTCCGCGCATGAGCGCTCCGTCGGTTCTGTTGGAGCAATGGGGTTGCGGTGAAGCGGGCCAGTGCCTCCAGCAGTTCGTCCTGGAAGTGCTGGTCAAGGACGGCGGGGGCCGGCCCGACGCGGCGTTGGTGGTGCCAGTAGCCGCCTGAGGTCAGCGCCTCCGGATCGTCGCTGGTCGCGAGCCACTCTTGGGTCAGATGCCCGAGCCGCAGATCGTCCGGTGCGCCGGGGCCGCCCATCTTCGTCGGCACCCACCCGGGATCGACGGCATTGCTGAGCACGTGCGGCCAGTTGCGCGCGACGGCGATGGCGAGCGTCGTGACGAACAGTTTGCTGTCCGAGTAGGAGCCGGTCGTGCGTTGTCCGCTCCAGTCCATCCCGGCGAGACGCGCCCGGCCGCCACGGTGCATGCCGCTGCTCAGGTAGATCAGGCGCCGCGGGCGCTCGATCAACGCAGTTAGCAGGTACGGGGCGACCACGTTGACAGCCAGGACGTGCGTCCCGCTGATGACACCGGCGTTGTGGATCACCGCGTCCATCGGCCCCAGCCGGTTCACCTGGCCGGCGATGCCTCGTGTCTCCTCCAGGTCGGACAGGTCCCCGACGACCGCTTCCGCGCCCTGGTGCAGCAGGTCGCCCACGGCGGCGAGGCGATTCGGGTTGCGGGCGTGGACGACGACCTCGTGTCCGTCCTGGAGCAGCGTCTGCGCAGCCGCCCGCCCGAGGCCGTCGGCGGAGCCGGTGATGAAGACACGTGCCACGAGACCTTCTACGAGGCGCTCAGGTGCCGGTCGCTGGCGCGGCCGCGTACTGCTCGTCGGTGACGTGCTCTCCCCAGCTGACGGGGCTGCCACTCTCGTCGTTCTGCTGCATGGCGATGTGAACCATGAAGCGGTTGGGAGCGGACCCGTGCCAGTGGTTCTCGCCGGGCTCGAAGAACACGCGGTCGCCGGGCCGGATCACCTCGACCGGTCCGCCCTCTCGCTGGCATAGCCCGACCCCTTCGGTGACGAAGATGGTCTGCCCGTGGGGGTGGGTGTGCCAGGCGGTCCGGGCGCCGGGGGTGAAGTGGACGCTGGCCGCAGCGAAGGTCGAGGTGCCGGCGGGAGCGGCAATCGCGTCGATGTAGACCTCGCCGGTAAACCAGCCCGCCGGTCCCTTCTGGGTCTCGACGCTGCTACGGGTGATCTGCATGTGATCGTCTCCTTGTCAGTGGTTGCGCGGGTGGGCGACTTCAGCGCGCGGTGTAGCCGCCATCGACCGGTAGAGCGACACCGAGCACGAAGCTCGCGCCGGGGCTGCAGAGCCACAGCACGGCGGCTGCCATCTCATCCGCCGTTCCGAGCCGGGCGATCGGTTGGTTGGCGATCGCCTCGGCCATGTCCAGTTCGCCGCTGGCGATCATGTTCGCGACCATCGGCGTCTCGATCGTTCCGGGACAGATCGCATTGATGCGGATGCCGTGCGGTGCGTACTCGAGCGCTGCGCTCTTGGTGAGTCCGATGACGCCGTGCTTGCTGGCGTGGTACGCGGCGCGCTCCGGGAGCCCGACGAGCCCGCCGAGCGAGGAGTTGTTGACGATCGCCCCGCTACCCTGCGTGCGCATCTGGCGCAGCTCGTGCTTCATGCAGGCCCAGACGCCGCGCAGGTTGATCGCGTTGACGCGGTCGAACTGTTCGGCGGGTTCCTCGGCGGCGCTGGTGGGCGGGACCATGATCCCGGCGTTGTTGAACGCCATATCCAATCGGCCGAAGTGGGCGACGGCCTGGTCGACCGTGGCGGCGACCTGGTCCTCGTCTGAGACGTCGCAGATGACGCTGATCGCCTGACGCCCGGCGCCCGTCAGATCATCGGTGGCGGACTTAAGCGCCGGCTCGTTCACGTCGGCCAGTGCCACCGCAGCGCCCGCCTGGGCGAACGCGCGTCCCGCTGCCAGCCCCATGCCGGAGCTAGCGCCGGTGACGAGCGCGACCTGTCCTTGAAAGTCGTAGGTCGGACTCATGGGGTCACCATCACCTTGATCGACTTGCGCTCGGCCATCGCGCGGTAGCCGTCGGGCACCCCGCCGAGCGCGACGTTGCTGTCGAACACCCTGCCGGGATCGATGCGGCCGTCCAGGAGGTCGGGCAACAGCTCGTCGATGTAGGCGCGCACCGGGGCAGGTCCGCCGCCGACGGTGATATTTCCGTAGAACGCGGTTTGCGAGCCGGGCATCATCGGGCCCTGGGGAACGCCCACCCTGCCGACCGCGCCGCCCGGGCGGGCGATGCTGATCGCCGTCTCGGTCGACTGGTTCAACCCGACGCATTCCAGGACCGAGTGAGCACCAAAGCCGCCCGTGAGCTCACGGACGCGCTCGACTGCCTCCTCGCCGCGCTCCGAGACGACGTCGGTCGCGCCGAACTCCTTAGCCAGCGCGATCCGGTCTGGGTGGCGGCCCATGATGATGATCTGCTCGGCGCCGAGCCGCTTCGCGGCGATCACCCCGCACAGCCCAACCGCACCATCGCCGACCACCGCCACGCTCTTGCCCGGTCCGACCTTGGCGACGACGGCGGCGTGGTGGCCGGTGCCCAGCACGTCGGCCAGCGTCAGCAGCGAGGGCATCAGAGCGTCGTCCTCGCGGACGGGGAGCTTGAACAGGGTGCCGTCGGCGTATGGGATGCGCAGCGCCTCGGCCTGCGCGCCGTTCATGCCGTTGTTGCCGAAGAACGCGACGTGCACGCACCCGGTCTGAAGTCCTTCGTGGCAGAACTCGCAGGTGCCGTCCGAGATCGCGAAAGGCATCACCACGAGGTCGCCGCGCTTGAGCGTGCGCACGTCCGCTCCGACGTCCTCGACGACCCCGACCGCCTCGTGGCCCATCGACTGCCCGGTCTCACTGGGTTCCATTGACGCGTATGGCCACAGGTCGCTGCCGCATATGCAGGCCCTGGTGACGCGGAGGATTGCGTCGGTCGGGTCGACGATTGATGGATCCGGGACGTCCTCGATCCGGACCTCGCCGGCGCCGTACATCACGGTCGCTCGCATTTCAGGCTGCCTTTCTGTTCGAAGCTCTCATGTCCGCTACCCAAGAAAGCACCGGATCCCGCCGAGTGAGAGTCCCTGTTGAGGGAGGTACTGACAGGGTCACCCTGGCCTATCCAACCGCGGCTAGGCTGTTCTCGGATGGATGCGCGCAGCGAGATCCGAGAGTTCCTCACCTCACGCCGAGCGAGGATCACCCCCGAGCAGGCGGGCCTTGCCTCCTTTGGGCCCCGGCGAGTCCCCGGACTGCGGCGCGAGGAGGTCGCTGTCCTCGCCGGCGTCAGCGCCCCCTACTACACCCGCATCGAGCGCGGAGACCTCAAAGGCGTCTCCGACAGCGTGCTCGAAGCGATCGCCCGCGCCCTCGAACTCGACGAAGCCGAGCACGCGCACCTATTCGACCTCGCCCGAGCGCTCGGACCGCCCAGCCCGCGACGACGTCGCCGAGCGCCCAGGCAGGGCTTACGACCAAGCGTCCATCACATCCTCGACGGGCTCACCGGCGCGGCCGCGTTCGTGCACAACGCCCGCCTGGACAACCTCGCCGCCAACCACCTCGGCCAAGCCCTGTACTGCGACATGTTCGGCCGGGCCCCCGGACCCGCTCCAGCCAACAGCGCCCGCTACGTCTTCCTCGACCGGAGCGCCCGCGACTTCTACATCGACTGGGACCGCGCCGCCAACGACGTCGTCGCGATTCTCCGCACGGCCGCGGGCCGCGAACCCGACGACCGCGACCTCATCGAGCTCATCGGCGAACTCTCCACCCAAAGCGACGAGTTCCGCACCCGCTGGGCGGCCCACAACGTCCGCTTCCACGACACCGGCACCAAAGAATTCCACCACCCCATCGTCGGGGACCTCACCACCACCTACAACCGCATGGAACTAGCCGCCGACCCTGGCCTTGCGATCACCATCTACACCGCCGAACCCGGCACGAAATCAGCCGAGGCGCTCAACCTGCTCGGAAGCTGGGCAGCGACACCAGACCAGCCAGAGCTCCAAGACGCCCAAAAACGACGTCCCTAGCGCCGCCGGGGGCCGGCGCCCCTTGCACGATCGCGCGCACGTACAAAGAGCACATCAGCCGAGGTGCTGGCACACCCTCCGGCAGCAAAGCAGGAGCTGCGAGTCAAACCCAGCCGCTCTCCCAATTCGCCAACTGCGAGTCGATCCCCCGACCACGGCGGCCTGCCCCGCATCCGTGACCTTGCGGGTCTCTCGCATCGACCCTGCTTTGCAAAGGGAAGCGCCGGCACCGTCAGTGGGCGGATATCGACCGTGGCCGCTATGCCGTCTATCCCGTCGTATTGCTTGGATCAATGCCGCTCGGGTCATTTACGCCCGGTGCGCTTGCAGAGCGGTCTGTCGAAGACCTCGATCGCATGCTTGAGCTCGCCGAAACGTCGTTCGTGAAGCACAAGAGCGACATTGGCCAGGTACGGCATGGGACCTGACCTGTGCGGTCGCTTCCTTCGCCAGCACCGTGAGTGGATGGCTTCTGCTCGGAGTCGAGGACGGACGCCTCAACGGTGCCGCTGCTCGCTGGATCTACCGCCGAGCTGGCCCCGACACTGGTCGACGCTATAGCGACAGGTTGCGCGGCGGGGATCGACCCCTGCCTGCGTTCGAGGCAAGGGGTCCCCGGCATACCTATGAGCGGGTATCCGTGTTGCGTTCGCCGCCGCCGGCGGCGGCGCGTCTTGACGAAATCTTGATGCGCTCAAGTTGATTCTCAGCGCGAGCTTGACGCTGGGTCGCCGATGCTGTGGCGTGCACATGTTTGTCACCCAGCGGCCCCAGAGCACGCAAGTTCTCGTTGGCCTGATCCGCGCTCGGCGCCGGCGCCGATCACTAGATCCCTTGCGCACGGGCACGCGGCTTGGCGGTCTGCGTCTCCGCCTGAACGCGGCTTGGCACAGCGCTGCGCTCGACCACAGGCTGGCAGAAGGTGTCGACCCGCACACCAGCGCCGTCCTCGCGTACCGGGCGCGGAAGCTGACCGGTCCTCGCGCCCGCAAACGGGTCGCAGACGGGCTAGCTCGAGCGCTTCACAGCGCGCAGGACACCAGACCGGGCATCACCGCGGCGGTGCGGCCAGATGCGCGCGAGTTGCTCGACGCTCGTATCGCACTCACCGCCGTTGAACGTCGTCTGCGCAGTTCTGAGGCGGTCACCGCACAAGGCGTGGCAATGCTCGGGCTGCTTCTCACGGACGGCGCGAGTGCGCTTTACCTGCCTAGCGGACCGGGCGAACTTGCTAGCCGGCTTCGGGCAGCCGCTGCGGCACTCGCGCTTCAGGCCTCGCAACGGCGATCCGATGCCACCGAACGCGTGTGCGCTGCCCGGGACATCTCGTCCCCAAACCGGCGTTTCGAGGCGGAGCGCCGGACCAGCGGCCGGTATACCGCCGAGGGGGGCTTACGCGAATCATGAGTGAGTTCGCGCCGCGGCCGGCGGCGGGTCGCGAGGGGGCCGGACGGTGACTCGGTCCAAGCGGAAGCGCAGCTTTCATGAGGCGGCGCACAAGGGCGACGTCGCGGTGCGCACCGGAGCTGATGGCAACGGCCGTACAGGCGAGCTGCCGGTCCAGAAGCGGAGCTTCAACGAAGCGGCGCACAAGCTCGGTTCCGTGGCAGCACCTGACTCGAGCGCTCCCGGAAAGGAGTCGGAGGAGGCTCGCCGGCGCTTTGAGGCGCTCGCCGATCCCAAGCGAGACGTGATCTCTCACGCCAGCCGTACGATGCTGGCGTTGGGAGCGCTCGGCGTCGTGTACGGGGACATCGGTACCAGCCCGCTGTACACCGAGCAGGTCATATTCGGCTCCTATCGAGCTACGGCGCACGTCACGCCAGCCGCCGTGTACGGCGTCGCCTCATTGATCTTTTGGGCGCTGACGGTTGTCGTGTCGATCAAGTACGCGGGCTTCATCATGCGCGCGCACAACCGCGGCGACGGTGGCATCATGGCCCTGACGGCACTGCTCCAGCGCAGCAGAGTGCCCCACCGGGCGCTGCTGGTGACGCTCGGGATCTTCGGCGCGGCGCTGTTCTTCGGCGACGGCATCATCACCCCGGCAATCTCGGTCCTCGGTTCGATCCAGGGCGTGCAGGTCGCGACGCCAGCCCTGGCGCACCTGGTGGTTCCCCTGTCGGTGGCGATTCTGATCGGGCTGTTCGCCCTCCAGCGGTTCGGATCGGGGACGATCGGACGGTTCTTCGGCCCGGTGATCCTCGTCTGGTTCACCGTGATCGGCGTGCTCGGCCTTCGCGAGGTGCTCAAGCATCCCGCTGTGCTCCAGGGCCTCTCGCCCAGTTGGGGGATGCGGTTCATGATCGACCACGGCGTCGCCGGCTACCTGGTGCTCGGCGGCGTGGTGCTAGCGGTCACCGGCGCCGAGGCCCTCTACGCCGATCGGGGTCACTTCGGCGCGAGCCCGATCCGCCTGGGCTGGTTCGGCCTCGCCCTGCCCGCGTTGATGCTCAACTATCTGGGCCAGGGGGTGTTCATCCTCCAGCACCCGACCCTGGCGACGCATCCAGGCACGTTTAACCCCTTCTACCAGATGGCACCCCGCTGGGCTCTGTGGCCGCTGGTGATCCTCGCCGCCGTGGCGACGGTGATCGCCTCCCAGGCGGCGATCTCCGGTTCGTTCTCGGTGGCGAAGCAGGCCATGCAGCTCGGCTTTCTCCCCAGGCTCAAGGTCCTTCACACTTCCAGGATGGAGGGCCAGATCTACGTGCCGGTTATCAACTGGGCCCTGTGCATCGGCGTGGTCGCGCTGACGCTCGTGTTCGGCTCCGCCACCAAGTTGGGGGACATCTACGGCGTCGCGGTGACCGGCACGTTCATCCTCAACACGCTGCTGTTCCTGGCCGTGGCACGGTGGCTTTGGCGTACGCCCAGGCGAAAGCTGGCGCCCCTCGCCGTGATTTTCCTGACGGTCGAGGTAGCGTTCTTCAGCTCCAACATCGCCAAGGTCGAACATGGCGCCTGGCTGTCGCTCGCGATCGGGCTTGTGATCTCGATTGTGATGATCAACTGGCGCAGAGGCCAGGTGATCGTCACACGAAACCGCGTCGCGCAGGAGGGACCGTTGGACGAGTTCCTCGATGGGCTCGCGGCCAAGCAGCCGGCGCTCGCGCGGGTGCCGGGCGTCGCGATCTTCCTCTGCCGCGACAGTGACACCACGCCACTGGCCCTACGTGCAGACGTCGAGCACACCCACTCGCTGCACGAGAAGGTGGTAATCGTCTCCGTTGACACCGTCAGCACCCCACACGTCGACACCGTCGACAGGTTCACGGTGGAGACGCTGGGCCATGGTCGCTTCAAGGTCTTCCACCTGACCACCCGGGTCGGCTATCAGGACAAGCTCAACGTGCCTGAAGCGCTCGCGCTTGCGCGCAAGCAAGGCCTGGTCGAGAGAAACCTGGACTTGGAGCACGCCTCCTACTTCGTCTCGCGGATCACCATCATGCCCAGCGACGCCTCAGGGATGCCGCGCTGGCGCAAGAACCTGTTCATCGCGATGGCTCGCAACGCACCCAGCCCGATCGACCACTTCGGCCTGCCAGGCCACCGCACCGTCGTGATGGGGTCCCAGGTCGCGCTCTGACCCATCCAGTTGAGCGGCCCGGCGGGTCAATCGAGACCCAGGAGCGACCGTAAGCCGCTGCGCCTCCACACGGACGATTGGCGAGACAGACGACGGGCGTTCGGCTCACGGCCGCATCACGCGAAAGTGGCGAGAGCAACGGGCAATGAGTCGCGTCGACGTCAGGATCAGTTGCCATCGGCGCACGCCACCGTAGCGCGTTCGCCACGAACTCGTCTATAGACGGGACCCCACACGCGTCGTGCATGGCAAGGGGTTCCGTCGGCGGACGTCGGCAGAACTCACCGATGCCCCCGGGCTGGCGGCGTCCAAGTCAGCGCTGTTCAACTCTCGGACGAGAGTCGCGACCGCGCTAAGCAGATCGTCCGCGGATTCCACATGGCCGAGGGTATCGACCAGCGGCAGAGAGTGTCGCAAACGGTAGGTTGCGCTCGTCAGCAGCGGCGAGGAGCAGCATGAGATTTCGACCTATGCGCACTTGGTGGTGGCGCGGGTGGATGTCGCAGACTCGCGGCGGCCGGCAACCTGACTTGACGACTTACTAACTAGTTTGTAAGCTAGTCGCATGATGATGATCTCTGAGACGGCCGGTGCGGACACCCGGGCGGTCGAACAGCTGGCGGGACGCTGGGAAAAGGCGTGGAACGACCATGACGCCGACGCGGTGGCCGCGTTGTGCGCCGAGGACCTGATCTATGACGAGCCGGCGATCGGCGAGACCGCGTACGGACGTGAGGCGATCCGCGATCTTGTGCGCCGGCTGCACCGTTCGGTCCCGGACCACACGTTTGCGGTCGTTGGTGTGTACGCCGATGTCGCGCGGCGGTCGGTTGTGGTCGCGTGGCGACTCACCGGAACTCACGCGAGAACCGGAGCGCGTCTCGACTTCCACGGCGACGACCGGCTGGACCTCGGGCCCGACGGACTGATCGCTGAACACCGGTGCCTGTACGACAGCAGCCTCGTCCTGCGCCAGATAGAGCAGGCCGCTGCCGCGTGAAGCATGAGCGGCACGCGAGTAAGGGGCTGTATGCCGACGCGATGCGCCGCGCGGTGCTCGTGAACTGGCGGTTCGACGGCACGCGGGCAGGCACCGGCCTACGGGTCGCCTTGCACAGTGACGACCGCCTGCTCTTTGGTGAGGAGGGGCTGCTCAGCGAGCACCGCTGCCTCCACGACAATGAGTTCGTCAAGGCGCAGCTGAAGGGGGTCGACGCCCTCTGAGCGGCTCAGCTCCCAACGCGACGATCCGCGCGAGGCGCAAGCCGGCAGCCGTCCGGCGCCAGGAGATTCTGGATGCTGCAGCAATCGAGTTCGCCGAGACCGGTCTGGCTGGAACCCGCCTCGAGGCCATCGCGATGCGCGCAGACATCTCCCACCCGCGCGTGGTGCAGATGTTCGGCACAAAGCAGGCGCTGTTTTTGGGCGTCGTCGAGCAGACCTTCACACAGATCGAGGCCGCCTTCCGCAGCTCAGGTGGCGACAGGAGCCCGTCGCTTCTTGAATTGGGCGATGCCTACCGGCTGCTGTTGCGGCGCCAGCGGAGCGTCGGGCTCGTGATGCTGCAGGCGTATGCGGCGGCATCGCACGACGAGATCCGCGGTGCGGTCCGGCAGCGCTACCTGGACTTGGAGCGCGTGGTTGCGGAGGTGACCGGTGCTGGTGCGAACGAGGTGCGAGCGTTCATGGCGAGTGGCTTGGTCCTGACCGTTTCGACCGTGCTGCAGCTACCGGCGCGGCGCAGGGACGCGGCCTGGGGTGCCTGGTTGCTCGAGCAGGTTGTCGGCCGATGAAGCGGGCATCCTCGCTTGGCACGGCGCTGATCGTCGCGCGCGAGGAGGTTCGCGCACCGGCCGAGGGTGTGCTGCGCGTGCTGCTCGACCTCGATGCACATCAGGACCTCACCGATGGTGGACTCGAGATCGTTCAGCTGTATGGGCCGCGCGGGCGTCGGACCGGCGGCGTGGTCGTGCTGCGCGGCCCGGCCGGGATCAGGCGGCACGCGGTGACGCGAGTCCAGGGCGCCGAGGCAGGCCGGCTCTGGGGCAAGGCGACGACCAGTAACGGCACCGAGGCCAAGCTCGAGTGGCTCCTACGACCCACGGGCGCGGCAACCTCCGTTGAGGTCCGCCTGCATCTGCGGCCACGCCACTGGCGCGATCACGTCCTGCTGCACCTCGGGGCACGACGCTGGCTGCACCGCCGACTTGCCGCGGCACTGACGCGCTTGGAGCCGGCGGCGCTGAAGGCGTTACATGATCCCCCGGCGGCGATGCTGAAATCAGACTCTTCCACACCTATCGAACTGCTGGGCAGCCCGCACCGACCGATGAGCAGGCCCATCGGAAGCCACACACGGCTCTTAAACGGTACCTCGCGCTGACTGGTCGTAGTCATGGTTCCCTCTCTGGCCCACACAGGCCGGTCGGTCACCCCGGACCAGACACAGAACATCGGCCAGAACCCGCAACGACCACAGCCACGAGGCGCTCGCTGACGCGGATGATGTCAACGATGCGCCGCCGAGCGTTGCGGGACGTCTCACACTTCTCAAAGCAGTTCCGTTGAACACGCCTGCCGTGCCGGACACGGGAGTGAGGAAGCTGCAGCGACGTACCGTGCCCGCGCGCATATGAATGCGCGTCTCCGAACAACCCGCTCCACGTTTCCCGCTCCTCGCCCAGCAGCGCAACCGGCGCCCGTCCTTGGCCGCGCGTCGAGACCGACGTCGCTCGCGATTAGCGCGTCGTCATGAAACCAGGGCATGGGAGCCAGTCCGTGGTCGGCAGCCCGAGAGAACCACGATATTGGACAGCAAGGCCGCGCGCCTCTTCACTGCTTCGCGCGGACTGCAGGGGTGCCGGCGCCCTTCGATCGGACCGCGCCGAGCGTTGCGGGACGAGTTGTGCTCCTGGCGAAACCCAGGGAAGCTCTCAAGGTCCTACGGCGTCGGACTCTTCCCTGAGATGAGAGCGTTGCAGGGCACGCCGGAGGCGCGGCGCGCGCCATGCAAAGTCGCGAAAGCGCGTCTCTGTCACCGGCGAGCCGCGGGTGCTGCTGGCCGCGCAGAGCTGGTCTCCGGGCGAGGTCCCCGCGATATTCGTGCGGCAACGAGAGCAGCTCGCCGCCAGCCATGGTCATCGGGGGTCCGGTCTGACTGCTCCACGCCTATTTGGGTGACGCGGGCGTGCTCGCCGCTTCCGGCGAGAGGGGTCACGCGGCCAACACGGATCGCGCCGGCCGCATTCCGCGCCGAGCGGCGCCCTCTCGGCAGCGTCCGAGGTCGCCGCAGGAGCGGAGAAGCAGCGACCGGCCACCCAGAGGCTGAACGGGTTGCGTCAGCCCACTGTCGCAGGGGGAGCGGCGCGTTCCGTGTTCGCGGCCTACCGGCCTACCGGCCTACCGGCCTACCGCCTGCCGGCCTACCGGCCTACCGGCCTACCGCGTGCCGGCCTGCCGGGTTGCCCGCGCCGGGTTTCGAATGGGGTGGATCTCGTTCCGAGCGCTCTGGATCGGGAAGATCCGTCGCTAGCGACGACTCTCCACTGGACGTGCAGCACGTGGTCGAGCGGCGTGATCCGAGCCTGACGGAGTCGTTAGGCTGGCTCTCCCAAAGGGCGGCAGGAAGCCGACGAACAGAGAGGGGTAGGACTGATGCTGCTGAATTACGGAAGCCGTGGTCTGTCGACCATGGAGAGGGCGCGCCGCGCGTGCCCGATGCCGGTGGGGCTGCTGGCCGCGCTGGCGGTGCTGGCCGGACCCGGCGCGGGGTCCGCCCTGGCGCTGACGACGAGCTCCACCACCTTCACCACTCCGGGGGAGTCGGTCTTCACGGTGCCGGCCTCGGTCTCGAGCGTGACGATCGCTGCCACCGGCGCGGCCGGCGGAAACTGCACCCTTGCCTCTGGGGGTCAGGGTGCCACGCTGGCGGCGACCGTAGCCGTCGTACCCGGCCAGCAGCTGTATGTCGAAGTGGGCGGAGTCGGGGGTGATTGCCCCTGGCTGGCGGCCGGCAACAATCGTTCGCCGGGGGCCGGCGGCGTCGGTGGCGGCGGTGACGGTAACACCGGGGGCAGTTCCGTCGGCCCGGGGCCGGGGGGCGCCGGGGGCGGCGGGGAGTCGTTCGTCGGCACCCTGGCCACCCCCGGTGGAGCCGCAGGACTGCTGGCCGCCGCCGGCGGCGGCGGGGGCGCCGCGTTCGACACGTCCGGAGGAAATACCGGTGCCTCAGGCACCGCGGGTACCGCTTCCGGCAGCGGCGGGGGCGCCGGGGGGAGCAGCTCCGGGGGCACCGGCGGGAACAGCGGGAGCGGGGGCGCTGCGGCCGGCGCGGCTGGCGCCTTCGCCACCGGTGGCCTCGGCGGCTTCGGGGATCCGGCCAACCCCTCGTCCGGTGGTGGCGGTGGCGGTGGCGGCTTCTACGGTGGAGGCGGTGGCGGCGGCAGCGCGACCTCTGGCGATGGCGGCGGTGGCGGCGGCGGTTCGAGCTTCGTGACCGCGAGCGCAACTAACGTCACGGCGTCCGCACCGAGCGGCTCCGCGGCTGGGGTCACGCTCACGTATGCCGCACCGACGGCCGACGTGACCGGAGGGCCACTGGCGTTTGGGACCCAGCCCCAGGGAACCGCGAGCGGCGAGCAGTCGGTGACGCTGACCAATAACGGCTCGGCCACGTTGACCGTCTCGGGCGTGCTGCTGGCCGGCGCCAACCCAGGTGACTACCTCGTCGACAATGGCTGCCAGCAGCCGGTTGCCGCCACTGGCAGTTGCACGGTCGGAGTGCGGTTCAATCCGCAGGCGAGGGGCGCCAGCTCGGCGACGCTCCAGCTCCTGACCGACGCACCGGCCGCCCCGGCACCGGTGACCCTGTCGGGCACGGGCGGTGCACTTCCACAAGGGCCAACGGGAGCCACTGGAGCGACCGGAGCCACCGGAGCGAAGGGAGCCACCGGAGCGACGGGACCGGCCGGACGAATCGAGCTGGTGACCTGCAAGAACGTGGTCAAGAAGGTCAAGGGTCACCGTCGCACGGTGCAGAAGTGCACCGCCAAGCTCGTCTCCGGCACGGTCAAGTTCACGGCCGCCGGCCGCCAGGTCCAGGCGACGATCTCGCGGGGCCGCGTGGTGTACGCCACTGGCGCGAGCGTCGCGGGCGCGGCCGGTCGGGATCTCGTGCTTGCGGGCCAGCGGCGGCTTCGGGCAGGGCGCTACACGCTCACCCTGCGCAGCCGTCACGGCGGTCGCTGGGTCACGCAACGCAGCTCGATCCTGGTCGGCTGAGCCGGAATGGAGGACGGCTGGGCGCTCACGCGCCCGGCCGTCCGCCGGCCGCCGAGGGGCTGGTGCGTCCTTTGCCAAGTCGCGGAGCTGACGTGCTGTGGGTATGCCCGCTGCTTGGGGTCGCTGCCGGAGCTGTTGGTGTGGGACCGCGAGGGATGCCTGCACGCCCGCCACGGCCGGCCGACCGAGAGCTATGCGGCGTTCTGCGGGCAGCGTCCGGTCGGCTGGTTGTTCCGCGAGCCGGCCGACCCGCACGCGAAGGGGTGCCTGGAGCGGTTGCTTCCGGCGGCTGCTCATGCGACCCGCCGTGGCGCGCTGGAACGGGCGCACGCTGCGGGCGCGCTTAGGCCCAGCAACGTGAGGACAAAACGCCGGCGGCATGGTACGGCGGCATGACTTGACCGGCGACGCTTCGTCCCGGGCTGTGGCGCCCGGCGGAGTTATAGGCGAGCCAGCCGGCGTCCCATATCGCACGTGCGACGGCGGGATCGGTCGCGGGGTGATATGCGACGGTCATGAATAGCGCGGTCCCCGCACCGAAGATCCCAGCGCCGGCGATCACGGTCGCCAGCGAGGCCATCGCGAGTCAGGCTGTCGCGCCCTCCGCGCGCCGGATGAGGCGGTACAGCCCGGCGGCGAACATCATCAGCAGGGGCACACCCAGGGCGAACAGCAGGTAGCTCGCGAGCAGCCGGTCGCGGTGCATCGTCGCGTAGTGGACGATCTGGACGCCGGATGAGCCGGTGCCGGGATTCTTTCCTCGGTCGTCGAGTGGTTGTCATGCGACTGTGGCGGGTTGATGTGATGCCCCGAGGTCGGGGAGCGGCTTGATCAGCCGCTCGAGCAGCTTCGCCGACTCGCTCGGCATGAGCACCTGGTCGGGATGGAGCTTGATCAGTTCGCGCTTTGAGTCGTCGATTTCCCACACGTCCTCGCCGATCAGCCGGCCTTGGTCGTCGTAGGGCCAGATCATGTGCTCGACGTTTGCGACCAGGTACATGGCGTCTGAGTCGACGTCCTGGCCGGTGGCGGCGAGCACGGCGCCGGGGGTTTGCTGGTAGATCGTTGCGGTGGAGCAGATGATGTTGTCTCCGACCGCGAGCCGCTCGTCCCCGTTGGTGTAGAACACGCACTGGGCGGTCCTCGTCCACTCGGCGTAGACGGCCTCGACCTGCTCGCGGCCGTCGAGCGTGATGTTCATCCCGTACACGTTGAAGTGGTAGACGGGATGCGCGACCGTCATCTCGGGGGCGAAGATCTCCTGGTAGCGGCCTGCCATCTCGAGGTAGCGATGGCGGTTGTAGGCGTGCAGCAGGTACAGGTGCCGAGGGTTCTCGGTGGTCTCGATTAGGCGCTCCACGGCGGCGTTGGTCTGGGTGATGTCGAACGGGGTCATGTCTGGTTGCTCCTTGTGTGTGCGGTGATGTGAGTCGTGTGCGTTTCGGTGTATGGCCTGAGGCCTGTGCGCAGAACGCGTGCGAGCAGGCGGGAGAGCAGGGCTGCGAGGGGGCGGCCGGTTCCGGGCAGCCTCGGCCGGAACCGGATGGTCCACGTCAGCTGGGTGTGATCGCCGTCCGCTCGCAGCCGGATCTCGCCCTGGTGGCTGAGGAATGGGGAGCCCCTGGTGACGCGGTAGCGGTACGAGATTGGCGGCTCGTATCCCACCACCTGCTCGGTGATACCGATACCGAGAAGTTTCAGAAGCCGTTCGGAGCCTCGACCGTCGGGAACCGGTGCACCGTCGACGGTCCGCCGGACAGACCCGAGGCCGATCCATTCCGACATGCGGTCGTGGTCTGCGATCACGTCCCACGTAGCCCAGTCGAGCGCAGCGATCGGGATCATCCGCTCGATCGCGTGCGTGTCCGCCCGAGGCCGCCTGGCCGCAGGTCGTGGCGCGAACCCCCAGCGCTTCTCCAGGCGCTCAGACATCCGCAGAAGCTCGACCGAGAAGTCGTCAGTGTCGTTGACGTAGACGACGCCGGCCCCGGGCGTGTGGACCGGCCTGCGGTTCGCGAGCGCGCCGGCTGCGGTCGCCCGGTCGTAGAGCTCGCGGTGGTCGCGCTTACGCCGAGCGCCGAGGGCGATGTTGAGGATCCCCTGATCCGAGATCTTGTGGCCCGCCTGGCGCGGCCGCCCGACCGGATCGACGTACTGCACCAACTCGACGAGGACGCCGCCGGCGTCTAACACGCTGCCCTGAGCGCGGGCGCCCGCGAGACCCCAAAGCGCTTCGTGCTCGGGCGCTCGCAGCGCGACATCGGAGGGCTGAAGGCCGAGCCCGCCGCGGAAGAACGCTTCGGACCGCGCGAGATCCGGCGCCGACAACGTGACCGAGCGCACGGCGACCGGACAGGCCGAGCGTCCTGCGGCGGTGGGACGCCAGGCGAGCGGGTCGTCCTCCATGATCTCGACGTACACGCCGTCGGGGTTGCGTACGCACGCGCGGCGTTCGCCGGTGGGCCCGATCGGGTCGCTGAGCGCGCGTGAGCCAAGGCGCGCCAGTCGCGTCAGCGTCTCGTCGAAGTCGGCGACCCACACGCCGATGCGCGCGTAGCCGATGTCGCATGGCCTCGCGTCGTCCGGCATCAGCCGCGCTGCGGGTCGCTCGAACTGGAACATCTCGAGCTGGAAGAACTCGTTGCGGTCGACCATCCACCAGCAGGTCGAGGCGACGCGCGGGAGGCCCTGGACCGATGACGCGAGCGGGCCGCGCATCAACCGCCGCGAGCCTCCTGCCGGCCAGAAGCCGAGTCCCTCGCGGAACCATCGCTCGGTCGCGGCGAGGTCGACGACCGAGAACGCCACTTGGACCAGCGAGGGTGCGGGGCTTCGGCCGGTCATCGGTACTCGCTCAGGTCACGCGGCGTGATCGCGTGCTCACGGCAGTACGTGAGGTAGCGCTCGAGTGAGGTCACGTGGTTCTCTCGCGCGATCACGCTCCCGTGCTCGTCGAGGAACAGGAGCTCGCCGGTGATCACGAAGAACACCTCGGCTTCCTCCTCGCCGCAGCTCTCGGGCGTGTGCGCTGCGGCGGCGGTCTCGTAGATGGTGGCGCCGGGGCACGCGATCCAGTCGTGCTCGAGGTAGTGCCATGCGCCCTTGAGCGTGTGCGAGATCACGGTGCCGGTGTGGTAGTGGGTCGGCAGCCGCACGCCGGGCGGGAACCGCATTGACACGAGAACCTCGCCGTGCACCGGGTTGATGTGGTGGTACTTCAGGAGCACCTCGTCGGAATAGGGAGCGAACGGGACCCACGGGATGTCGCCGCCGTTGACGTTCACGCCCTGAAGCTCGATGCCGCAGCTCATGGCGTCGCTTCTCGCAGTTCGGCCAGGGCGTCGGTGAGTGCGGCGATCAGCTGCCACGGATCGTCGAGTTGTTCGCGGTCGGCGACGATTCCGAACTCGAGCTGGTCGCGGTAGCTGACGACCGTGATGTTCAGCCCGAGCCCGTCGAGCACTCCGGACACGGGATACTGGGAGCGCTGTAGAGCGCCGGCGCAGTACAGCGGCTGCGGGGAGCCGGGCACGTTCGAGATCGCGACGTTGACCGGCGCGTGGATGCCGGGCAGGGACGTAACGCGAACCGTCGCCTTGGCCGCGCGGGTGAACAGCGCGGGCGGGATGAAGTGGTTCGCCTCCTCGAGCAGCGATGCCGGCAGCCGCCGGTGGCGCTCCTTCGCAGCGCGCATCGTGTTGTGGACGCGCCGAAGCCGCTCGGTCGGGTCGGGTTCGTCGGTGGGGAGCTCGGCGAGCATCACCGATACTCGGTTGCCGTAGGTCCCGGCCTGCTCGGGGGTGCGGACCGAGACCGGCACGAACGCGATCAGCGGCTCGTCCGGGAGCTCCCCGCGCTCGGACAGCCAGCGGCGAAGCGCGGTCGCGCACAGCGCCATCACGACGTCGTTGACGGTGCATCCGTGGGCGTGCTTGATCGCCTTGACCTCATCCAGCGAGAGGGACCCGAACGCGACCCGGCGGTGAGCCGAGATCCGGTCCTGGAAACGGGTCCGCGGTGCGGTCAACTCCGCACGCTCGGGGCCCCCGTCCTCGTCAGCGCGCGTGATCGCGCGCAGGACACGACGGGTGGTGCGGGCGATGGTCTTCACCCCCGGAATGGGACGGACGGTGGGCACGGCGTCGAGATAGGGGAGGGTTCGCGGCAGCGCGCGGAGCGCGCGCCACGGCTGACGTGGCATCCCGGCCAGCCCCCGGCCGAGCATCTCGAGCTCGCCCGGACGACGCTCGACGGCGGAGACGGCGCCGATGCGCGCCGGGCGCCCTTCCGGCGTGTCGTCGAGCAGCATGCTCATGACCTCGGCGCCGGAGATGCCGTCGACGGCGGCGTGGTGCATCTTCGTGAGCAGCGCCACGGCGCCGCCCTCGAGGCCCTCGATGACGTACAGCTCCCATAGCGGGCGTGAGCGGTCCAGCGGGCGCGAGACGATCCGCGCGACCTGCTCGGCAAGCTGGCGGCGATCCCCGGGCGCCGGTAGCGCGAGCTCGCGCACGTGATACGAAATGTCGACCGCGCCGTCATCGACCCAGTAGTCGTAGTCGAGACCGAGAGGCACGGGCACCAGCCGCCAGCGGAACGTCGGCAGCAGGTGGAGGCGGTCACCGACGAGCTTGCGCACGAGCGCCACGTCGAGCCTGCGCCCAGCCGCCGTACGGGGTCGTAGATCCCGAGCGCGCTCACTTGGCCGTGAGTGCGCCCGTCCTCCAGGGCCAGGAACTGCTGGTCGAGACTGGTCAGCTGTCGCATGGGCAGGATCATCCGCGCCGGCGGGGCGAGGGCGCTTGTCGCTGAGCGCCAACCGCGTCCGCGCGGTTTGTCGATTCTCCGCTGTACGGTTGCGCGCATGGAGCCGGAGTGGAGCCGGGCGCAGGACGCCGCGCAGTGGCGCGCCTGGGAGCAGGTGCTGAGACCGGTCGCGGCCGAATTGATGTCCGCGGCGCGGGAAATGTCGGCGCAACTGGCGCACGCAATCGGCAATCATCTCCCCGGCCTGCTGCCCGACGCGGAGTCGTTCGAGGCCAACCGCGCCAGCAACGAGGCGAGCATCCTCGGGTTCGCCCAGATCCTCGAGCAGGGCGCAGACCCGGCCGCGACGAGCCTCGGCGAGGCGACGCTCGCCTACACCAAGGAAGGCGCGCAGCGCGGGGTCCCGCTGACCACGTTGATCCGCAGCTACCGGCTCGGGCACGCCGCCGCCTGGGAAGGGATCACACCGCTGATCGCCGCGCACTCAGGCGACCAGGAGCAGCGAGCGATCGCGATCGAGCTCTGCTCGGCATGGCTGTTCGCGTACGTTGACGCGGCGCTGTGTCTCGCCGAGGATTTCTACAGCGCCGAGCGAGAGCGCTGGGTGCGGAGCACCGCCGCGACGCGCGCCGAGACGATCGACACGATCCTCGCCGGCGAGCCGATCGACGGCGCGCTCGCCGGTCGACGCCTCGGCTACGAGCTGGACCGCCAGCACACGGCCTTGATGGCGTGGCTGCAGGCTCACGAAGAAGGGCGCGACACCCACGCGGCGATGGAAGCCGCGATCGCGCAAGTGCAGGAGCGTCTCGGAGCCACAAGCGGTCTCGTGCACTCGCTCGGCCTCCTATCGACCGCAGCGTGGATCGGGACTCGCGAGCCGCTCGCGACACGCCAGGTGGATGATCTGCGGTTCGACTTGCAGGACGCGCCCGGGGTTCGGATCGCGATCGGCGAACCCGCTCAAGGCATCGCCGGGTTTCGCCAGAGCCACGACGAGGCGGTACAGGCCCGCAGGATTGCGGAGCTCGCGTCCCGGCCGGCCGGGACGGTGACGCTCTATTCAGGCGTCGCGCTGGCAGCGATCGCGACCGCTGACCTCCGTCGGGCCCGTGTATTCGTCACGCGCGAGCTCCGCGGCCTCGCCGCTGACGACGATCTCACCACCAGGCTCACGGCCACGCTGCGGACCTACCTCGAGGAGCACTCGAGCCGCAGCCGCACAGCGAAGCGGCTCGGGATCCACGAGAACACGGTCAGCTATCGCATCAAGCAGGCTGAGGAGATTCTCGGGCGCAGCGTCGATCAGCGCACGCTCGAGCTCCGTGTCGCGCTCGCCCTCGCGCGCCTCGTCCGCGGGTTGTAGGACCTGCACAACCGCGGTCGGCTCGGTCGTCGGGTTCGGACGAGCCGCGGGCGGTGGGCGGACGTAGCCTGAGCTCCCCGTTTACCGACCTCAGGAGCCCCTGCCAGTCATGAATCGACTCATCCCACGACTTCGACGCGTGTCCGTCGCCGTTGCACTCGCCGCCGCTGCGCTCTTCGCCTGCGCAGCGGCCGCGTCTGCCGATGCCACATCCGACTACAACACCGGTCTCGCGCTCGGCGCGCAGGCCTACCAGTACGGCGTGCCGCTGCTCGATACCGAGCGCATCTTCAAGTCCAGCACGAGCGTCACGGTCTGCGATCACGTGACCGCCCACGGGCCCGTCAACCAGTTCTGCAGCATTCGCAAGCTCGCGAGCGCCAGCGAGCGAACCGTGAACGGGCCCAACAACGACACGCCCTATTCGATCGCGTGGCTCGACCTGAGCAAGCAACCGATGGTCCTGCACGCCCCGGCGATCAAGCACCGGTTCTGGGAGCTCGAGCTTGTCGACCCGTGGACGAACGACTTCTTCAACATCACCTCCGCTCACCTGAAGCTGGGCGCCGGCGACTTCAACGTGACGGGCGGCGGCAACTGGGCCGTCGTCGGCCCCCACTTCAAGGGCAAGCTCCCGCACGGCGTGATCCGCGTCAACTCGCCGTATAGCCGCGTCTGGGTCGTCGGACGCACCTACCTCCGCGGCCCGCAGGATCTCGGCAACGTGCACCGGATCCAGAACGAGTACTCGATCACGCCGCTGTCGAAGTTCGGCACCGCCTACAAGCCGGCACGGCCCGGCAAGATCATCACCAAGACAATCAACACCACGATTCCCGGCACCCAGCCGGGCGAGGACCCGCTCGCGTTCTACACCGCGCTCGGCAACGAGATGCTGAAGTTCCCCGCCCCCGCAGCCGATCAGCCGCTCCTATCGCAACTCAAAACGGTCGGCATCGGCCCCGGGCTCAATCCCGCGAGCGCGCACCTCAGCGCCGACACGCTCCGCGGCCTGCGCGACGCAGTCGCACAGGGCCCGAACAAGGTCCTGTCCGCCGCACTCGCTCTCTACCTCCAGGGGTTCGCCAAACACAACGGCTACCTCGTCGCCGATCTCGGCGGCTGGGGCACGAACTACGCGCTGCGCGCGATCGGCGACAAGCTCGGCGTCGGTGGCCAGCGCGCGAGCATCGCGACCTACCCGATCGCACTGTTCGACGACACCAAGGCCTCACTCACCGGATCAAACCGGTACGTCATTCACATCCCGAAGAGCAGCCTGCCAATCCCGGTCAAGGCGTTCTGGTCGCTGACGATGTACGACACGAACTCGTTCTTCGTCCCCAACCCGCTGAACCGCTACCTGATCAACAACCGCTCACACCTGCACACCAACCCCGACGGCTCGATCGACATCTACATCCAACACAACGAGCCGTCAAACCCGGAACAAGCAAGCAACTGGCTGCCCGCGCCCGCGCCCGGACTCGGATTCCGTCTGGCCTGGCGGCTGTATGACCTCGACCACGCCGTGTTCGGCGTACTCAACGGATCCGGCTGGCAGCCGCCGCCGGTCCAGCCGTGCAACGCCACCGGCCACGCACCCGACGGAACCGCCTGCGCGTCCTAAGCCTCGCACACGACCCCGGCAGAGACGGCCCGTCACCGGCGGGCCGTCTCACGTGCCAGGGATCAACGCTGACCGAAGGCCGTCCGCAACGGACGGCGACGTGGACGCGAGACTCCCGCTCCGCGTCCGGCGCGAGCATGTCGACGTTCGCGCCGCCGCACCCCCTTTGGCACGGTTTGCAGGTTCGGATGGCGACCGCTCGCGCCTTTTGCGTGCGGAGCTGAAGTTGCCAGACGGACCGGGACTCCAAGGACGCCGGCGCAATACCTATGACTCGAGGCCAGATGCAAGACGGGAGGAGAGAGATCACATGCACCCTGAATAGCCCCTCGAGCCGGGAATCCCGCCACCGCAGCCGGTCGGACCCTCGATCGGCTGCTGCAGACTACGTATTTGCAGGACATTTCTATGGGCACGGCTGGGCTCGAACCAGCGACCTCTCGCGTGTGAAGCGACAGTGCACCCGCGCCTCCAGGGCCTGAAATCGCCTGCAAATGGGCTGGTTATGATGCCGGATCAGGAGGATTCCGATTTCGGCCTATTTGCGGTGTTTTCGGCTGGGTTCTGCACCTTGGAGCCCCTCAAGGTGCAATTGAAAAGCATCCGCCGGGCGCGGCGATAGCCGGTGGCGTGATCTGCGCCATCGGCTACAATTCGTGGGGTGATCGTCGAGCTTCCTCTCGTCACGGCGGCGGAGATCGCAGCCGAGTATCGCCCGGGCGGCGAGGCGACGGTGAAGGCCACCTTGAGGCGGCTGCGTGAGCGCGACCTCATCAGCGCAGGAGTGGCCGAATACCCACGTGGGGTGGCGGGCAGGATCGCGGGGGCCTGGCATGTCTACTCGGCGCTGAACCTCGATGCGGTGAGAGCCGCCCGGGCGCACGACGAGCCCGCTGCGAAGGCCATCGCCAAGCGAGCTGCGCACATTGAGAGCCTCCGCGCGACAGTCGAGTTCGTTCGTCGGCTCGCCGAGTTGGGAGCTTCGGCTAGCTTGCGCCGACGCTTCGAGTGGGCGTCATCGCTGGACAGCGAGCTTCGGACGGCACTCGTCGCCGTCGTCGCCGAGACCGTGACCGAGCGCAACCGGCTGATGCACGATCCGGCCAGTGTGCCCCGGCTCGCGCTCGTGGCGGCGATCCACGGTGAGCTGGCGGAGCTGATGCTCGAGGGTGCAGAAGCGCCGGTGTCGATTCCGATCCTGGATCTCGAGTTGCTTGACTCGGCGTTCGTTGGTGCGGCGCTGGCGCTGCGGTTCGAGCGCTTCGGGCGGGGCCAGACGCTGCTGAAGGCGGCGCCGGCGATCAAGCTCGACGGCGGTGACGATTCGCGGATCTATCCGTACGAGCGTCCGTTACCGGACGCGGACGCGCCGATCGCACTCGCCAGCGCGGTCGCGGCGGCGCCGACGATGCGCCGTCCGCGCAGGATCTCGATCGCCGGACCCCGCTGAGCGGTGGAGCTGCCAACGCCGGCGGCCCGGTACCTGGGGGTAGGTGACCGTGAGCTGCTCGCCGGGATGCGATGCAGCACGGGCGTCTGGTTCGAGGACGACGTACGAGACGTTCATCCAGGCCAGGCTGGCTGACTACCACGAGTGGCGCCACCCACATACCGATCACACGATCGTCGGCCTCGAGCTGGACGACCATGGTCTGGTGGCCGTGGGGTCGCACGAAGCGGAGTTCGTCCGGGATGGTGGACAGGTCGTGACCGCCACCTACCTCGAGTGCGCGGCGGTTAGAACTGACCTCCAGGGCGCGGATCTCACAGACGTCGACCCGCTCGACGATGACGACCGGCGAGTGACGCTCGGCCGCTACCTGCTCGAGGTGCTGCTGTCGGACATCGCTGAGCGTGAGCGGGCTTTAATCGTCCGCGCCGTCGTTGCACGCGAGAACACGCGCAGTCTGCGACTGTGCGCCCGCATCGGCCTGACCGACGAGCGCGATGGATCCGGACCAGCGGTTTGTCCAACGGATTGGACGAATTGTCGCGTAACAACAGCGACAGCGCGGGCATCGACGCACCCTGGAATTGGGCGAAGAGGAGGTCCCGGCCGGATCTCGCCGGCAGCTCGGGGAATCGAAGCAGGGCCGCGGGTCGCGCGGGCGCGAGCGGTTGAGCGTGCGCGCCGTCGAGCAAGAGCAGGTGTTTCGGCGCGACGGTCTCGACGATCGGCGTCGAGAGCCTCGCTGGTAGCTACGAGGAGCGCGCTCGCGATTCGCTGTCGCGGCGGCGGGTTGCGCGTATTCGCAGACTCGTCGGACCGATCCGCGATAGGAACCGACAGTGTTTCAGTGGGTCGTGGCTGGATCGGGCGTTGATTGGAAGGTCGCGATGGCGATGGTGAGCATCCATGCGCCGAACGTGAGGCCGACGATGAGGGCGAACCAGCCTTGTGGAGAGAATGCGCCGGTTCCGGTCTTGACTGCGAATGGGCCGACGAGGTTGATCAGCGCGACGGGGATGCCGATCCATGCTGTCCATCGCGGCAGTGCCCGGTGCCTGAGGGTGGCTGCGGTGATGATCGTGATCCAGGCGACGAATGCGAATCCGGAGGTGTTGTAGGCCAGCCAGCCGGCGTCCCAGAACGCCCGGGCGACGGCGGGGTCTGTGGCTGGGCGGTAGGCGACGACCATGAACAGCGCTGTACCGGCGCCGAAGATTCCGGCGCCGCCGATCGCGCTCGCGAGTGAGGCGATCGCGAGCCAGCCTTTGTCGCTTTCGGCGCGGCTGATGAGCCGGTACAGCCCGGCGGCGAAGATCGTGACCGCGGTGAGGCCGAGGGCGAACAGTAGGTAGCTTGCGAGCAGTTGAGTGCGGTGAGCCGTTGCCCAGTGGATGATCTGGGTGCCGGATGATCCGGAGTTGGGGGCGTGCGTGGGGGTGAGCGCGATCGCGGCGACGTATGCCGCGACGGAGATCCCTCCGAGGATCGCCACCGCCTTGTTGTTGGGCTGCTGTGAGTTCATCATGGCCGGCCTTGTTGTCGTTGTTCTTGTAGAAGTCACGTGACCGGCGCGGGTGTCTGTGGTGTGAGCTGGTCGGCGGTGCGGATGGTGTGGTGGGCGGGGTCGAAGTTGGCCATCAGGCGGCCGTAGCTCCGCAGTGAGCGGGGCCACATGGTTGTCGCTTCGCCGTGCTGGTCCAGGTACCAGCTTTGGCAGCCGCCGAGTGCCCATACTGTGCGGGCGGTGTCGGTGGTGGCGAAGCGCATGTAGTCGTCCTGTGCCTGCTGGGATACCTCGAGCGTGCGGGCGCCTGTTCGTGCCATCGCGCGCAGCGCGTCGCGCACCCAGCGCATTTGCGATTCGATCATGTAGATGTGGCTTCCGTGGCCGGTGGCGCAGCCGACGCCTCCGAGCCGGAAGTAGTTGGGGAAGCCGGCGACCTCGACGGCGCGGTAGTGGCGCAGGCGCTGGCGCCACACGTCGGCGAGCGTGGAGCCGTCGTGCCCGTGGATTCGTTCGGTCGCCGGCGGCGGTAGCACCTCGAAGCCGGTGCCGAAGATGATCGTGTCGACCTCGTGCTCTGACCCGTCGGCCGCGATCACCGTCTGTCCGCGTACCTCGCGCACGCCTGCGGCGACGACCTCGACGTTGGCTTGCGCGAGGGTGCGGTACCAGTCATTGGAGACGAGGATCCGCTTGCAGGCGATCTCGAAGTCAGGCGTCAGCTTGTCCCGCAGCGCACGGTCCTTGACCTGGCGGTGCAGGTGCGCGCGGGCGATCCGGGTGATGATCGCCCGGACCACTGGGTCTCGGCGGATCATGCGGTACAGGAACCCGTCGCGTGCCAGGTACTGGACCAGCCGGCGGGCGCGCGATGCGCCGGGAACGAGCCGCATGATGGCGCGCTCGACCAGGGTTGTCGCGCGGTCCATGCGCGGCACCACCCATGCGGGTGTGCGCTGGAACACCGTCAGGTGCGCGACGTCCGGCTCGATCTCTGGGACGAACTGAATCGCGGAGGCGCCGGTCCCGACGACCGCGACGCGCTCGCCGCTGAGGTCGTGGCGGTGATCCCAGCGGGCCGAGTGGAAGATCGTGCCCTCGAAGCTCTCCAGTCCCTTGATGTCCGGGATCTGTGGTTCGGTGAGGGGGCCGGTGGCGTCGATCAGGATGTCGGCGGTCAACTCGAGATCGGTCGTCGTGATCGACCAGCACGAGCGGGCCTCGTCCCAGGACGCGTCGAGCAGCTCCTGACCGAAGCGCAGCTGGCTCTCGAGGCCGTGCTCGGACGCCACGGCGCGGATGTAGCGGTGGATCTCGCTGCCGCGGGCAAACGTGTGCCGCCACTCCGGATTGGACGCATAGGAGAACGAGTAGAGGTGCGAGGGAACGTCGCAGGCGACGCCCGGGTACGTGTTCTCACGCCACACGCCGCCCACATCGCCTGCCCGTTCGAGGATCACGAACTGCTCGATCCCCTCACCTTTGAGGGCGATGCCGGCAGCGACGCCTGACAGGCCAGCGCCGATTACCGCGACGCGCAGGTGCGCGATCTCGCTCGCGTCCGTCAGTTCTGTTTCGGTCTTCGTGCTCATGCCTGCGTCCCCTCATTGGTTGGGTCGCAGGAAGGTAGGTTCAGTCCGCGCCGCGCGGCTTGGAGCGGCTCGCTAAACGGGTAGGGGCGGCTTGTCGCGCTGCGACAGCCCGGCGTTCAGTCGGCTGCGCCGCGGACGGCGGGCAGCAGCATGAGCGCGACCCGCAGCTCCAACGTGCGTGTCTCGAGCGAGTGCCCGAGGATCTCCTCGGCCTGGCGGACGCGGTAGCTGATCGTGTTCTCGTGAATCCCGAGGCGCTTGGCGGCCCGGCTGCGGCTGGCGTTCTCCTCCAGATACACGCTGACCGTGGCCGCCAGACGTCGTGCGAGATCGTCGTCGCGCCCAAGCTCTCCGAGGGCACGCTCGACGAACACCTTTGCCTGCTCCTGATCGACGGTCGCCATCGCGCTGAGCGCCGCCCGCGCGTAGCGCGTCACGCTCCCGACCGGGCGCCGTGAGAGCACGGCGACCCGTCGCGCGTGGACCGCCTCGACGTGCGTGTGGCGAAAGCCGGCGATACCCGTCGCCGGCTCGCCGACCGCGACCCGCGCTCCGGGGGCCAGGCGTGTGTCCAAGCGGACCGCCTCGAGTGACTCCGCGTCGAACGCCGCGTTCCGGCTCAGCCAGGCGGCGCTGGCCAGCTGTCCGATCGGATGCAGCAACAACCCCTCGGCCGAGATTGCTGCGGAGAGCTGCTCGAGCGCGGCTTCGAGCGGGGCGTGCGGATCGACGCCTTCGGTCGCGGTCTCAGCCCAGGCGACCACCCCGAGATGGTTGCGGCCGAGCTCGTACCGCAACCTGCCCGAAGCCCTGGATTGGTCGCGTTCCTCGCCGGACAGGATCGCCTCGATCGTCTCGGCGCGGGACGCCGCGGCGCTGCGCAGCCAGCGCTCCCGCTCGGCGCTGTAGAACTGCTCGCCGACGGTAGCTGCCGTGTCCGCGTACGCGAACAGCCAGGCCGAGCCCAGCTCGGCGGCCGCCGCCAGCTGCGCGGCGTCGCTCGCGCGGGCGCTGAGCTGCGCGAACAGCCAGCGCCAGATCAGCTCGTGACCGAGACGGTAGTTGCGCAGCAGCGGCGCGACCGCGACGCCGCGTCGCATCCGTGACTGAGCCTCGGCGATCGTTTCCGGCGGTAGCTCGGCGCCTGCCGGATCGGTGCCCCGCGCGAGCATCGTCGCGACCGCGCGGATAATCGCCTCCGTGCTCGCGCGCGTACCCTCGACGCTGTCCGCGTCAGCGAACAGCTCCGGAAGCTTCGAGCGCATGTCGGCGACCGCGTCAATCGAAAGCTCCCTTGCCGCCCCAGCCAGTTCGGCGGCCAGCGGACGCAGGATCTCCGACCACGCCTTCAGGGCGGCGGGTTCGCGGGCCGGCTCCCACTCGGGTTCCATCGCCGCCTACCGTATCCACCGCGCGTCTGTCGCGGTGCGACAGACGCATCGCCCCCGTTCGGCGCACCGCGACGAGCGCTGACCTCCGAACCACCCCTACCTTGCCGGCCATGAACACGCTGACCGGCCTGACGATGGACGACTACCCGCTGTCGGCCGCCTCGGCCCCTGAAAGCGAGATATGAGATGCGACAGCTGACAAGCCTCGACGTGCAGTTCCTGGCGATGGAGGATGGGCGAACCCATGGGCACGTGAGCTCGCTCGCCCTTTATGACCCAGAGACGGCGACTGGCCGCGTGCTCGACGTCGTGCTCGTGCGGCAGCTGCTCACCGAGCGGCTGCACCTGCTGCCGCCGTTCCGGTGGCGGCTGGCGCGGGTGCCGTTTGACCTGGACCACCCGTACTGGGTCGACGACGCCAGCTTCGACGTCGAGTACCACGTCCGCGAGCTGGCGCTGCCGGCGCCGGGCGACCGCCGGCAGCTGGCCGACCAGGTCGCGCGGATCGTGTCGCGTCCGCTGGATCGCTCGCGGCCGCTGTGGGAGCTGTACGTGATCCACGGGCTCGCCGACGGGTCGGTCGCGCTGCTGACCAAGATGCATCACGCCGCGGTCGACGGCGTCTCGGGCGCCGAGGTGATGAGTGTTCTGCTGGACACCTCGCCCGAAGGACGCGAGACCGGCGGGCCAAACGGCAAGCCGGCGGTCGAGCGCTATCCCGGCGAAGTGCAGATGCTCGGTCGCGGTCTGGCCGGGTTCTGGCGCCAGCCGCTGCGCGTGCTCGGCGCCGCGCCGCGCGCGCTTCCGCATCTGGACGCGGTGCCGACGCTCAGCCCGGTTCCGGGCGTCAGAACCATCGCCGCCGCCAGCCGACGGGTGAAGGGGTTGATCCCTCGCAGCAGCAACGGCGGAGTGCTCGAAGGCCGCGACCTGACAGCACCGCGCACGCGGTTCCAACAACGCATAACCGCGCACCGGCGGATCGCGTTCGACGCGATCTCGCTCAGCGAGGTCAAGCAGGTCAAGAACGCCTTCGGATGCACGGTCAACGACGTCGTGCTGGCGCTATGCGCCGGAGCCTTACGGACATGGCTGATCGAACGAGACGAGCTGCCGGCCAAACCCCTCGTAGCGATGGTGCCCGTCTCGGTCCGCACCCCCGAACAGCAGGGCACCTACGGCAACCGGGTCTCAGCGATGCTCGCCGAGCTCCCGACCGACGAGCCGGACCCGGTGCGCCGCCTGCGGCGTGTCAGTCAGACGATGCGCTCGGCAAAGGAACAGCACCGCGCGCTGCCGGCCTCGTTGATGCAGGACGCCAACCAATTCGTGCCGCCGGCGCTGTTAGCCCGCGCAGCCAGAGTCACCTCACGACTGATGACGCTCCGCGGCTTCAAGGCGCCCGTCAACGTTGTCATCTCCAACGTGCCCGGGTCGCCGCAGCCGCTGTACTGCGCCGGCGCCAAGCAGCGCGGCACCTACCCGATCTCCGCCGTCGCCGACGGCGTCGGGCTCAACATCACCGTCCTGTCCTACCGCGACCAGCTCGGGTTCGGGATCGTCGCCGACCGCGAGCAGCTCGATGACGCGTGGCCGCTGCTCGCCGCTGTCCGCGACGCGCTTGACGAGCTGCAGGCGCTCGCGCCATGCGTCGACGTGCCGGCCGGGCCGGCTGAAGCGCTCCGCGAGGTGGCTCGGTCATGAGCGAGCGGTTTCATACCCATGGCGGAGTCGAGCTCTGTTACGAGACGTTCGGCGAGCCGACCGACCCGGCGATGTTGCTGATCGCAGGGCTGGGCATGCAGATGATCGCGTGGAACGACGACCTCTGCCACGAGCTCACCACACGCGGTTTCTACGTGATCCGATTCGACAACCGCGACACCGGACGCTCCACGCACTTCGATCACGTCCCCCCACCGCGAACGGTTCGGCTCGCGACGCGCCGACCTCGCCCGATCGCCTACACGCTGGCCGAGATGGCCGCTGACGCCACCGGCCTGCTCGAGCACCTCGATGTCGACACCGCCCACGTCAACGGCGTCTCGATGGGCGCGATGATCGCCCAGACGCTCGCGGCCCGCCACCCCGAGCAGGTGCGATCGCTCGTCTCGATCATGTCGAGCACGGGCAGCCTGCGCTGCGGGCAGGCAGCCCCGAGCGTCCTACCGCTGCTGCTGCGCCCGCTCCCAGCCGACAGCGACGCCCGGATCGAACGGCTCGTCACGACGCTCGAGCGGATCGCCTCGCGCGGCTTCGAACCCGACCACCAGTGGATTCGAACGATCGCCAAGCGCAGCTGCGAGCGCGGCGATGACCGGGCGGGCACGCTCCGCCAGCTCGCCGCGATCATCGCGTCCGGCAACCGGACCGCCGAGTTGCGCACGATCACAGCACCGACGCTCGTCATCCACGGCGACGCAGATCGCGTGATCGCGCCGTCAGGAGGAGTCGCGACAGCCCGAGCGATCGCGGGTGCCGCCCACCTGTCGATCAAGGGCATGGGCCACGACCTGCCCCGACCGTTGTGGCCAATGATCCTCGATGCGATCGCCGATCACGCCAACCGCGCGGACCGACGCGATCGGTCCGCGCGCGCCGTATCGGGCTCCGACAATGCCGCTGGTCGCGCTGGTCGCGCTGCGACGAGCGTCGCCGGGTACGAGCCGGCCGCGAGGTCACAGCGATGAGGCTCGGTCAGATCGCGATGAGCGTCACCGACCTGCGGTGCACGCACGCCTGGTACCGGGACGTGCTCGGCTTCACGCCCGCCCGCGGGACAAACCTGTTCTCGGTCGGGCCGCTCCCCTCCTGGATCCAAGGGGTGCGGCGGGGCGGGAGCACATGCTGGTGGCTGGTCGACGGGCAGGACGAGTTCCAGCTCGAGTTCTTCCAGTTCCGGCACGCCCAGGTCCGCCCACTCCCGACCGACTGGCGGGCGTGCGACATCGGTTACACGATGTTCTCCGTCCACGTGCCGGACCTCGACGAGACGCTCGCGCGCGCGGCGGCAGCCGGCACGCCGCAGCTGAACGCGCCGGTCGGCGACCGCGGCGAGCGCCGTGCCTGTGTGCGTGACCCGCAAGGCGTGCTCGTCGAGCTGATGGAGGACGATCCGCGCGCGACCCGACCGCGCCGTCGCCGCGCGGGGGCCACCGGACCGGTCGTGCGCGCGGTCACGCTGTCGGTTCCCGACCTCGATCGATCGCGACGCATCTTCGGCGAGATCCTGGGCCTCGAGCCCGCCGACGAGGTGCGCTTGCACGCCCCCGAGCACGAAGCGCTCTGGAACCTTGCCGGCGCTCGCCGCCGCGCCGCGCTCTACTGGGCAAACGACATCCTGATCGAGCTCGTTCAGTACCTCGATCCGGTCGGGCGGCCGTGGCCCGACGGCTACCAGATCAGCGACCAAGGGCTGCTGAACATCGCGTTCACGTTCGACTCGCGCGCAGCGCTGCGCGATGCGCTGGACCGCTGCCGTGAAGCTGGACTGCGCCCCAACAGCCCGCTCGTCACCCTGCCCGCGCTCGGCTCCGTCGTGTACGTCAACGACAGCGACGCCTTCAGCATCGAGCTGCTCACCGCCAAGCCGAGCGCCCGCGGATTCCTCGGCTTCGAGCCCGGCCCCACGCCCCGCTTCGCGCCGTTCCTGCGCGCCACCCGCCCGTGACGGCGCGCGCCGAGCGGACGATCCTCGAAAGCAGGGCACGCGCTCCGCGTCCTGCAAATTTCGAAAAGCGGAGTCATCAGTGCCCCGTTTGGGTCGCCCAGACCTGGGTTGCGCGCGGAAGGGAGGGGCCAGCGACTTGACTGCCATCGAGACGCGAGTCGGGCGGGACTCCGCTCCGCGGACGTAATACCTAGCTTCCAGGACCCGCCCGATGCAAGACGAGACGCCATGATCCGCTGTCGCGCACCCTGAATTGCACCCCGCGGGGAAGTCACCCCTCCAAATCCCGGGCCAACACTCGAGGGCAGACCAAAACCAGCCCATTTGCAGGACCTTTTATGGGCACGGCTGGGCTCGAACCAGCGACCTCTCGCGTGTGAAGCGAGCGCTCTCCCACTGAGCTACGCGCCCTTGTGGGCGGCGATTCTACGCTGCCGGCGCGGTCAGAGCCGGAGCAGGTTGTCCTGTCGCATCGGCCGGGTGACGCCGCGGAGGTCGACGAACAGCGAGGCCGCCTGGGCGATCGCCAGATGGTCGATGTCCGGGTGGGCGGTGACCAGGACGACGGCGTCGGCGCCGGCGGTGGCCTCCTCCAGGGAGACGCTGTGCAGCTTCAGGCCGGAGAGATCGGGGACGTAGGGGTCGTGGTAGCGCAGATCGCCGCCGCGGTCGGCCAGGACTTCCATGATCCGCAGCGCGGGTGACTCGCGGATGTCGCCGATCCCGCCCTTGTAGCTGACGCCGAGGATGGCGATCTTCGAGCCCTTGACCGGCTTGGAGACGTCGTTGAGCGCGCGCTCGATCCGCTCGACGCAGTAGTAGGGCATCTGCTGGTTGATCTTGCCGGCCAGCTCGATGAACTCGGTGGACATGTGGAACTCGCGGGCTCGCCAGGTCAGGTAGAACGGATCGACCGGCAGGCAGTGGCCGCCCATCCCGGGACCGGGCTCGAAGCGCATGAAGCCGTAGGGCTTGGTCGCGGCGGCATCGACGACCTCCCAGATGTCGATGCCCATGCGGTCGGAGAGGATCGCCAGCTCGTTGACCAGGGCGATGTTGACCGAGCGGAAGATGTTCTCCAGCAGCTTGGTCATCTCGGCCGCCTCGGGGCTCCCGACCCGGACGATCTGCTCGCAGATGCGACCGTAGACGTTGGCGGCGCGCTCGGTGCACTCCGGGGTGATCCCGCCGATCACCTTCGGGGTGTTGCGCATCGTGTAATCGGTCCGTCCCGGGTCGACGCGCTCGGGGGAGAAGGCCACGCTCAGGCCGCTGCCCACCTTCAGGCCGGAACCCTGCTCGAGGATCGGTACCAGCCGCTCCCGGGTCGTGCCCGGGTAGGTGGTCGACTCGAGCACCACCAGCTGACCGTGCTGCAGAACGTGCGCGAGGGCCTCGGCGGTGGCGATCAACGGCGCCAGCTCGGGCTCGCGGTTGGCGGTCAGCGGGGTCGGGACGCAGATCAGCACCGCGTCGGTCCGCGCCAGCGGGGCGTAATGCGTCGAGGCCTCGATCCGGTCCAGCACCGCCCGCAGGCGCTCAGACGGGATGTCCTCCACGTAGGACTCGCCCGCGCCGATCGCGCTGACCTTCCGCTGGTCGACGTCGACCGCGATCACCTGCTCGCCCGCCTCGGCGAAGGCGACCGCCAAGGGGAGACCTACGTAGCCGAGACCGATGATTCCGATGGACATGCGGCGGGACGATAGCGGCGGAGCGGGGCGGAGCTAGGCGACGCCGCGCCGGCCGAGCACCACGGGGATCGTCTTGCAGAGGATCTTGAGATCGAGCCAGACGGTGCGGCGCTCGGCGTAGTCGACATCGGCGCACACCATCTCGTGATAGGTGCGCTCGTTGCGCCCCGATACCTGCCAGAGACCGGTCAGGCCGGGCTTGACCGAGAAACGGGGGAGATAGGACTCGGGATAGTGCTCGACCTCGTAGGGGATGACCGGACGCGGTCCTACGAGCGACATCTCGCCGCGGAGGACGTTGATCAGCTGGGGCAGCTCGTCGAGGCTCCAGGAGCGCAGGAACCCCCCGACGGCCGTCACTCGGTCGTCGACGGAGAGCTTGTACAGCGTCCCGTCCTGCGATTCCTGCTGATCTGAGTTGAGCAGGCTTCTGACGTAGGCGCGGTGCGGCTCCGTGTCCGCCCCGGTCTTCATCGTGCGGAACTTGTAGAGCTCGAACTCCTCCATGTCCTTGCCGACCCGCCGCTGACGGAAGATCGCCGGGCCGGCCGAATCCAGGCGGATCGCGATCACCACCATTAGGAGCAGGGGCGAAAGCGCGCCCAGGACCAGGATGGCCACGATCAGGTCCAGCGCGCGGACGGCCACGCGCTCAAGCGCGGCGGTGGATGAATGCTTTGCGCCCATCCCTGAGTTCATCGGTTGAACGCGCCCGGGCCTTGAGACCTACGTCAAGGTTGCGCGCAGGAGCACAGATGATGTATCTTTTGCGCAGGTTTAAGGCAGAGCCGATCCGGGGCAACCGACGGTCGGCGAGTGAGTGGCGAGACTCCGCGCACAGCGGCGGTCTTGATACAGGGGTTTCAAACAGAGGAACAGTGAACGCGGACGAGCGCGCTTCGGCGCGACAAACAAGGGCGCGCGCCCTTCCGGGCGCGTGGCGGTTCTGCCCTACGGTCCGATTCGGCACGTCCCTCGCAAGAACAAAGGTGTGCAAATCTCACAGTATTCTCAGGCTGAATCGGTCAAGCTGCAACGGACCGATTCAGGGGGCAACAATGGAGGCAACCGCGTAATGAAGCTTGCTCACGGGCGCCTTGGCGGCGGCCTAGAGGACGGCGTACGCTTCGTGACGCTTGACCGCCAGCACGAGACGCTGGAGGACGAGCTGAAAGAGACATTTGCTCGCGTGTTGGCTGCGAGCTCGTTCACGCTGGGCACGGAAGTTGAGCAGTTTGAGTCCGAGTTCGCGGCTTACTGCGGCGTCGAGCACTGCGTCGGCGTGGCCTCGGGCACCGCGGCGCTGGCTCTGATGCTCACCGCGAGCGGAATCGGCCCCGGTGACGAAGTGATCGTGCCTGCCCATACGTTCATCGCCTCGGCGCTCGGAGTGGCCCACGCCGGTGCAACGCCGGTGCTGTGCGACGTCCAGGCCGACACCGGACTGATCGATCCCCGGTCGGTGGCGGAGCTGATCGGGCCGCGAACCGCGGCGATCATCGCCGTCCATCTGTACGGGCAGGCCTGCGACATGGACGCGCTGTCGGATTTGGCCCGGCCCCACGGCATCCTGGTCTTCGAGGACGCCGCCCAGGCCCACGGCGCCCGCTACCGCGGCCGGCCGGTGGGCTCGCTCGGTGCGGCCGCGGGATTCTCGTTCTATCCGAGCAAGAACCTCGGGGCGCTCGGGGATGCCGGTGCCATCTGCACCGACGACGCCGCTCTGGCAGAGCGCGTCCGGCAGCTGCGCAACCTCGGCCAGCGTCGCAAGGGCGAGCACGTCGTGGTGGGCTACAACGAGCGGCTCGACGGGCTCCAGGCGGCGCTGCTGCGGGTCAAGCTCCCGCATGTCGACGCGTGGAACATGGCGCGGCGGGAGCACGCTGCCGTCTACCGCGAGCGGCTCGTCGACCACGTCCGCGTGCTCGGAGAGCGGGAGACCAGCCCGTGCGTTTACCACTTGTTCCCAGTTCGGCTCGCCGACCGCGATAACGTCGGCGCCGCCCTGGCAGAACTGAATATTGAAACGGGAGTCCACTACGGGACCGCGATGCATCGGCACCCGGCGTGGCAGGGGCAGCCGATGAGACACGGTGAGGTCCCGGAGGCGGAGGCGTGGGCAGCCGAGGTGCTGTCGCTGCCGATGCATCCCGATCTTGAACCTGCGGAGATCGAGCTCGTCGCCGACGCGCTCTGCGCCGCGCTGATTCCAGTGCGCGGCCGATGAGGAGGCAAACGATGCTCGAGGAAGTCACTTCACTGAAGCGCTCGGACGAGGGGCACGAGCGCACCGTCGGGGTCGCGGTCATCGGGCTCGGCTATTGGGGACCGAACCTGCTCCGCGTGCTCAGCGAGAACCCGGACGTCGACGTGCGCTGGATCTGCGATCTCGAGCGGGATCGCCTCCATCAGCTGCACCGCCGGTATCCGGGGACCCGCATCACCTCTCATCTCGAGCGGGTGCTGGCCGATCAGGAAGTAGAAGCGGTGATCATCGCGACGCCGGTCCACACGCACTACGAGATCGCTGCGCGGTGCCTGGAGGCGGGCAAGCACACGTTCGTGGAGAAGCCGCTGGCCTCCTCGAGCGAACTGGCCGAGGACCTCGCCCAGCTGGCCGCCGAGCGGGAACTGACGCTGATGTGTGGCCACACGTTCCTCTACAGCCCGCCGGTGCGCGCGGTCAAGGACATGATCGACGCGGGGACGCTCGGGGATATCTATTTCGTGTCCTCGAGCCGGGTCAACCTGGGCCTGCACCAGCGCGACGTCAGCGTCATCTGGGACCTCGGTCCGCACGACTTCTCGATCCTGCTCTACTGGCTGAACGAGCCGCCGGTCACCGTGCGCGCCATCGGTCGCGATTCGATCGTGCCGGGAATCGCCGATGTGGCGTTCATCACGATGACGTTCGCTTCGGGGATCATCGCCAACGTCGAGCTCAGCTGGCTGGCGCCGAGCAAGCTGCGCCGGACCGTGCTGGTCGGCAGCAAGCGGATGGTCATCTACGACGACGGCGCGAGCGAGCCGGTCCGGCTGTTCGACCGCGGGGTCGTCTACGAGGATCCGGCCACGTTCGGCGAGTACCACCTCTCGTATCGCACCGGCGACATCCTGTCTCCGAAGCTCGAGACGTTCGAGCCGCTGGGAGCGGAGCTGGCCGACTTCGTCGGCGCGATTCGCAACGGCGAGCGCAAGGAGTACGACCTGGCACTGGCCCGCGCGGTGGTGCGGATGGTCGAGGCCGCCGATCACTCGCTCAAGTCGGGCGGTTGCGAGGTCAAGCTCGACAACGCCGACATCGGCGAGCGCTTCGCCGCGCAGCGGCGCCTGGCGATCGCCTAGCCGTACTAACCAGCTCAAGCCCCCCCAAAAAGGCCTCGGTCAGGGGTTCAGGGATAGAGCCCCGACCGTGGCCCTTGGGCTGCCCGGACGGACCACTAGACTCGATCTACAGTGTCCACCGGACCGTCGTTATACCGTCGCCATCGCCCGCGCACCTTCGCCGACGTCGTCGGCCAGGAGCACGTCGTGCGCACGCTCTCGAACGCGGTGCAGCAGGGGAAGGTCCACCACGCGTACCTGTTCGTCGGCTCGCGGGGGACGGGGAAGACGAGCATGGCGAAGATCCTCGCGGCGTGCCTGAACTGCGTGGAGGGGCCGACGATCACGCCCTGTGGCGTCTGCGAATCGTGCGTCCCGATCCAGAATGCCACGTCGCTCGACGTGATCGAGATGGATGCCGCCTCCAACAACTCGGTCGACGACATCCGTGACCTCCGGGAGTCGGTTGCCTACGCGCCCGTGTCCGGCCGCCACAAGGTCTACATCCTCGACGAGGCGCACATGCTCTCGCCGCAGGCCTGGAACGCGTTCCTGAAGACCCTGGAGGAGCCGCCCCCGCGGACGATCTTCGTGCTGGCGACGACCGAGGCGCAGAAGGTGCTGCCGACGGTGGTCGACCGCTGCCACCGCTTCGATTTCGGCCGCCCCTCGGTGGAACAGGTGGCGACCGTGCTGGCCCGGGTCACCGCGCTCGAGCAGATCGAGGTGGAGGATGGTGCGCTCGCGCTCGTGGCCCGCCACGCGACGGGCAGTTTCCGCGACGCGCTGGGGACTCTCGAGCAGCTGGTCACCTACGCCGGCGACGCGCCGATCTCCTCCGCCGACGTGCTCGCCGTGCTCGGCGTTGCGGATGCCGAGCATCTGTTCGGCGCGCTCGACGCGGTGATCGCGCGGGATCCGGCCCAGGCGCTGCGCGCGGCGGCCAAGCTGGCCGAGTCGGGCCGCGACCCCGGGCAGGTGCTGCGCGATCTCGAGGTACACGGGCGGGAGCTCCTGGCCGTGAAGGTCCTGGGCGAGGTTCCGGCCGAGCTGCGGGTCACCCCCGAGCGCGACAACCGCCTCGCTGAGCAGGCCCGAGCGCTGGCCGAGACCGACGCCGTCAGGCTGCTGGACCTCGTCTCCGCGGCGCTCGAGGCGACGGCGAATGGAGCGCAGGCTCGGATCCAGATCGAGCTCGTGCTGATCAAGGCCGCCGCGCCCGAGGTCGACCCGTCGACCGCCGCCCTGCTGTCCAGGATCGAACGGCTCGAGTCCTCGATCGCGGCCGGGGCCCCGGCCGCGCGCCCCGCGGCACCGTTGCCCGCGGCGCGCGGCGGCCCCGCGCCGGCGAGCCCGCCGCCCGCGGTTTCGGCCCCGCCGCCCGCGGTTCCGGCCCCCGCTGCGCCGGTGCCGGCGGTGCCGGCCGGCCCGCTCGACCTGCAGGCCGTGGCCGCTTCCTGGCCGGCGGTCGTGGACCTGGTCCGCGGCGCCAACGCGATGCTGGCGGCACTGCTGGCGGATGCCCGGCCGATCGCCGTGAGCGAGCGGGAGGTGACGATCGCGTTCCCGCCCGGGGCCGCGTTCCTGAAGCGCAAGGCCGAGCAGGACGACCATCGGCGCGTCGCGGCGGACGCGTTCAAGCGCGTCAGCGGCCAGGCGCTCGCGTTGCGATACGAGCTACGCGACGCCGCGGATCCGGAGAGCGAGCCCTTAGGGGTCCCCAGCCTCTCCGGCGAGGAGCTTGTGAAACGCTTCCTCGAGGAGTTCAACGCCGAGGAGTTGCTGGACGACGAACCCGACGAACGCGAGGCGGAGAATTAGATGCCCCAGCCGAACATGAATCAGATGATGAAGCAGGTCCAGAAGATGCAGGAGGACATGATCGCGGCGCAGGAGTCGCTCAAGGATGAGGTCGTCGAGGCCTCGGCCGGCGGCGGCATGGTCAAGGTCACGGTCACCGGCGACCTGGCGGTGAAGTCGATCACGATCGATCCGGACGCCGTCGACCCGGACGACGTCGAGCTGTTGCAGGACACGGTGCTGGCCGCTGTCAACGAGGGCCTGCGCGCTGCTCAGGAGCTCGCCGCCTCGAAGCTCGGCGGGATCACCGGGGGCCTCGGCGGACTGCTGCCGGGGTTCTGAGCGACGGCGTGAGCGTTTACGCCCCACCGGTTCAGCGCCTGATCGCCGAGCTGTCGAAGCTTCCCGGCGTAGGGGGGAGGACCGCTCAGCGGCTGGCTTTTCACATCCTCCGCGCCGAGGAGGCCGAGGCGATGGCTTTGGTCGAGGCGATCCGCGAGGTCAAGGAGCGAATCGGCCTGTGCCAGGTCTGCTTCAACCTGGCCGACGGACCGACCTGCCGGGTGTGCTCCGACGGGCGGCGTGATCCCGAGCTGATCTGCGTCGTCGAGGAGCCCGCGGACGTGATCTCGATCGAGCGGACCCACGAATTCTCGGGTCGCTACCACGTGCTGGGCGGGGCGCTCTCACCGATCGACGGGATCGATCCCGAGGACCTGAAGATCGTCGAGCTGTACGACCGGCTGCGCGATGGGGCGGTGCGCGAGGTGGTGATCGCCACGAACCCCACCACCACGGGCGAGGCCACGGCGCTGCACATCGCCGGGGCGATCCGCGAGTTCGCGCCGGAGATCTCGGTGACCCGGCTGGCCAGCGGCCTGCCGGTCGGAGCCGATCTGGAGTACGCCGACGAGCTGACCCTCGGACGCGCCTTCTCCGGACGCCGAGCGGTCTAGTCGCCGGCGGCGGACCGGCCGCGGATCAGCGGTGGGTCAGCGGTAGTCCCACATCCGCTCGCGGGCGGATGCCCAGGCGATCGGCAGTGGCATGCGCGCGCGCAGGCGGCGGCGAAGGTGATGGACGAAGCGCGGCAGGTACAGCACAGTGGCCTTCAGCCAACCGTCCCGGGGCTGATCGGCGGCCACCAAGCCCGGAGCTCCATCGGATTCCGCGAGGGAAGCGAAGGTCGGCTCATACAACGACTCGAGCATCGCTCCACTCGTCGTCCGGGGTGCGGCGCTGTCGCCGGGCAGCTCATCGCTCTCGGGCGGTATCACGCGCTCGCCGCGGGCCAGCGCGGTCAGCTCGGCGATGAAAGTCTCCGGCGGGTCGCTGGTCAGCAGCACTCCGTCGGCTCCGGCCAAGACCGCCCGGAGCAGGCCCGGCTGGTCGGCGGAGTGGGCGATTATCCCGATCCTGGTATCGGGCCGCTCAGCCCGCATCGACTTGATCCTGGCGTCGAGCTCGCCTGGGAGATCGATCCCCAGCAAGCAGACGCGCGGACGATGGAACAACGTGGCACCGAGCGCCTGTGTCGCGTTGGTCTTCTCGGCGGCGACCACGAAATCGCCATGTCGTTCCAGCCGGGCGCGCAGCTCGGCCCGGATTGAGTCGTCCCGCATGGCGAGGACGACGTCCACCGGCTCGGTTGAGGCCTGGCGCTCAACCGAGATCTGATCAGACGCGGCGCCTCCCAGCGGCTGCCCTGATTCTGAAGAACGATCCATGTTCATCGCTGGTAATCCTAACGAATTTTTCATAAGAAAATGGGTCCCAGAGGTAATTTGCGCGCCGGTACTCCGGATTCCGGCCTTTTTGGCGCAGGAATCCGCCGTTACTTGGCCATCAGGCCATAGTTCAGCTTCAGCGACAGGTCTCTCAGCACCGCCTCGCGCACCTTGGCCCGGACCGCCGTGCTCCGTTTGGCGGCGGCGAGAACGGCCTCGTAGGCTTGTCCGTGCTCGCTCGCCGGCCCCGAGATGTAAAGCAGGTCGTCGCCCGCTTGAAGTGCCTGTACCGCCACCGTGCCCGGATCCTCGCCGGTCGCCTCGAGGGTGGCGTCGAGGTCGTCACTCATCACCACGCCCTGATATCCGTATCCGGCTCGCAGCAACGCCACAGCCGAACCTAGCAACCCGGCCGGGGTGACGCCGTCGAAGGCCACATATTCGGCGTTGGACATCAAGATCACCGGCGCGCGCGGAGCGGCGGCGGCGAACGGAATCAGGTCCCGGGCCTGCAACTGAGCCAGCGAGCCGCCGACGGTCGCGGTCATCGCATCGGGATCGGCGGAGGCGCCGCCCTCGCCGGGGAAGTGCCCGGCTGCCGCGATCACCCGCGACGCCGCATATCCATCGAGGGCGGCGAGGCCGAACCGGGCGACGGTGCTCGGGTTCGTGCTGAACAGCCGCCCGCTCAGCGCGCCGCCCGGGGTGTCGACGTCGAGGTTGGGAGCCAGCGTCATATTGAAGCCCAGCGCGCGTAGCTTCCTTCCGGCCCGCTCGGCCTCGGTCTCGGCGGTCGCAGGCAGACCGGTGCTGCCGATCGCCGGCTCGGACTGCGGCGGCAGGTCCTTGAACGCCGTCGCCGGGCCGCCGTCCTGCGTGGCCGCCAACAGTGGCGGGACCCCGCCGCTCGCGCGCGCCGCCGTCGCCACCCCCGCCGCCAGCGCCGAGACCTGGCCGTCGCTGGAGAAATTGCCGGCGTCGAACACGACGCCGCCCCAGTTCAGGGTGCCCAGGCCCGCGATCGAGGCGGACGATTGGCCGTCCAGCGACACCAGGAACAGCTGCGCCACCTGCTGCTCCAGGCTGAGCCGCCCGGCCAGCCGGATCGCCGCCGCGGCCGGGACGAACGTCGTGCGCTTCGGCGCGTTCGTTCGCGTGAGCGCCGGCGGGGAGGACGGGGGCGTGATCACGCTGGCCACCCCGCCACCGCTGGGCCGATACCTCGGCTGGTGACCGCTCGAGCCCGTCGACAGGATCACCACCAGAACGATGCCCAGCCCGACCAGCGCCCCCGTCGCGGTGATGCGCCGACGGCGGATCGACGCCGCGCCGCTGCGCACACGCGACCGGGGCGGACGCAGTCGGCCCGGCTTCAACGCGTAACCTCCGTCCCCATGTCCGCGAGCGCCACACCGGTATCAGCTCCCCCGACAGTGGTGATGAAGTTCGGCGGCACGTCGGTGGCCGACGCCGAGCGGATCAAGCGCGCCGCCCGCCGGATCGTCGCCCAGCGCGACGCCGGCAAGCGAGTCGTCGCGGTGCTGTCCGCTCGGGGTAAGACGACCGACGAGCTGATCGCGATGGCCGAGGAGGTCTCGGCGTATCCGCACCCACGGGAGATGGACATGCTGCTCTCGACGGGCGAGCGCATCTCCTGCGCGCTGTGTGCGATGGCGATCAACGATCTCGGCCATCGGGCGATTTCGCTCACGGGCTCGCAAGCCGGCATCGTCACGGATACCTCCCACACAAAGGCAAGGATCCTGGATGTGCGCGCCGACCGCATCCGCGAGGCGCTGAGCGATGACCTGATCGTGCTGGTGGCCGGCTTCCAGGGTGTCTCGACCAGCCGCGACGTGACCACCCTGGGCCGGGGCGGGTCGGACACCACCGCGGTGGCGCTGGCCGCCGCGATCGGCGCCGAGGTCTGCGAGATCTACACGGACGTCTCCGGCGTGTTCAGCGCCGACCCGAGAATCGTCCCCGACGCCCGCAAGCTGCCGGTCGTGAGCTTTGAGGAGATGCTCGAGATGGCGGCTTCCGGCGCCAAGGTGCTGCAGCTGCGCTCGGTCGAGTACGCACGCACGCACGGCGTCAAGATCCACTGCCGCTCCAGTTTTGATGACAGCCCGGGTACCGTTGTAGTTGGAGAAGAAGACACCATGGAGCATCCCCTGATCACCGCAGTCACCCATTCGACCGACGAGGCGCGGATCACGCTGCTCGGCGTCCCGGATCGCCCCGGCGCCGCCGCGTCGATCTTCACCGCGCTGGCCGAGGCCGGCTGCAACGTCGACACGATCATCCAGAACGAGCCGCTCGGCGAGGGCCGGCACGCCGAGGTCTCGTTCACGATCTCGAGCGAGGACCTGCGCGCCGCGCAGCTGGCGCTCGAGCCCGTCGTCGCCGACCTCGGCGTGGTCCGGCTGGATACGGACAGCCAGATCGGCAAGGTCTCGATCGTCGGCGCCGGCATGCGATCGAATCCGGGCGTAGCGGCGAAGGTCTTCAGCACGCTGGCCGACCAGGAGATCAACATCGAGATGATCTCGACCTCGCCGATCAAGATCTCCTGCGTGATTCGCTCGGAGGCGGTGCCCCAGGCCGTGCGCGCGCTGCACGGGGCGTTCGGCCTCGAGGGCCCGGCCGGCCGGCAGGAGCCGTTCGGACAGGAGCCCAGGTGACCGCGGGTCTCAGAGTTGCCGTCGTCGGGGCGACCGGCGCCGTCGGCACGACGATGCTGGCCCTGCTGGCGGAACGGGCGTTCCCGGCCAGCGAGATCGTGCCGTTCGCGTCCGAGCGCTCGGCGGGCAAGCTGGTGGCCGGCTCGCCGGTGCGGGTATTGAACGGCGACGCCGATCTCGAGGGCTTCGACATCGCGCTGTTCTCTGCCGGCTCCGGCCCGTCGCGCGAGTGGGCGCCTCGGTTCGTCGAGCACGGTGCGGTGGTGGTCGACAATTCCTCCTGCTGGCGGATGGAGCCGGACGTGCCGCTGGTGGTGAGTGAGGTCAATCCAGAGGCGATCGCGGGCCACCACGGGATCATCGCCAACCCCAACTGCTCGGCGATGCAGGCGCTGGTCGTGCTCAAGCCGATCCACGACGCGGTCGGGCTCGAGCGGATCGTGTTCAGCTCCTACCAGTCCACCTCCGGCACCGGCACGCGCGCGGTGGCCGAGCTGACCGAGCAGGCGCGGGCGTTTCTGGAGGGGGGCCAGGCACCGCCGCCGCAGGTCTACCCGCACCCGATCGCCTTCAACGTGCTGCCCCAGGTCGAGACCTTCAAGGACGGCGACGACTACACCACCGAGGAGCGCAAGGTGATCGCCGAGAGCCGCAAGATCCTCGGTCTCCCGGGACTGCGGATCACCGCCACGTGCGCTCGGGTGCCGGTGATCAACTGCCACTCGGAATCGCTCAACGTCGAGACGGTTGACGATCTCGATCCAGATCAGTGCCGGGAGCTGTTGCGCTCGGCGCCAGGAGTGATCGTCGCCGACGACCCTGCGTCCGGGGTCTACCCGCTGGCCTCCGAGGTGTCGGGGCGAGACGAGGTGTTCGTCGGTCGGATCCGGCGAGACGAGTCCAACGAGCGCACGCTCAACATGTGGATCGTCGGCGACAACCTGCGCAAGGGCGCCGCCACCAACGCCGTCCAGATCGCCGAGCTGCTGGTCGACGTGCTAACGCCGGCTGCGTAGCTCGCGCCGGGACGCCACGCCGAGCTTGCGGTATACGCGGCTGGCGTGGGTCCGGACCGTTTCGACGCTCACGTGGAGCGACTGGGCGATCTCGGCGTTCGAGCGTCCGTTCTGGAGCAACTCGAGCACGTCCGCCTCGCGTGGGGTGAGTAGCTCGGGTCCGGCCGGCTCACCGTTCTCCTGTCCGTGAGGCGGCATCACCTGCAGGCCCCGCGAGGCCAGGTGGATGGCGTGCAGGACGTCGCGCGACTGTGTGCTCTTGGCCAGGCAGGCGGTCGCCCCGAAGGCGAGCATCGTCCGGCACTCTGAGGCCGTCGGGCGGTTGGCCAGCACGATCAGCCGGGTCTCGGGGAACGCCTGAGTGAGCTCGCGGATCTCGGCCGCGCTGGCCAGGGTCCCGAAGTTGAGCAGGGCCACCCGCGGCCGGTAGGTGTCGAGGATGCCGAGGAGTTGCTCCCGCGGCACGTCGGTGGCGACCAGCTGCAGGTTGTCGTCCTCGTCGATCAACGAGCGCAGACCGCGACCGACGATGTCCTCAAAGCGGGCCAGAGCGACGGAGATGGGGGAACGCTGAACCATGGGGTTGTCGTACCGGTCGCCTCTCCGGTCCGAACGTTATCGACAAATTCTGGAAAAGGGTGAGACGCATGTCACCCCTAACCCGTCGCAGGTTCCCCCCAAGATCACCCTACGCAGGGGATTACGCATCGCCCCGGACCCGCAACTATGCATGTGCGCCGCCGCTGGCGCGGATCCAGACACAGACTTTCCGCGGGACGGTACAGGGGTAGACGACGAAGGGCGGGGCCCCGTGGGGGCGCCCCGCCCTTTGTCTTTAAGCGTCGGATCGCGGGTGTTCGGGCCGCGGGCGTGGGGCTGCGCGCTCGGCTCAGGCCGGCGCGCCGGCCACCACGGAGGTCGACCAGTCGATCACCGAGGTCGGCTTCACCACGTGCTTGCCCATCCCGAGCTCCTTGGGCGAGAGCCCGAGCGCCAGACCCACCAGCTGGGGAAGATGCAGCACGGGCAGACCGAGGTCGCGCCCGACCACCTTGGCGGCCGCGGGCTGCTGCAGGTCGAGGTTCAGGTGGCACAGCGGGCAGGGCACGACCAGGCAGTCGGCTTCGGCGTCGATCGCATCGCCGAGGTGGCGGCCGGCCATGCTGAGCGAGGCGTGCTTGTTCATGGTGATGATCGGGAAGCCGCAGCACTTGTAGACGCCGGCGTAGTCCACGACCGTGCCGCCGAGCGCCTCGATCAGCATGTGCATGTACCGGTCGCGCGGGTGCTCCGGATCGATCCCCAGGCGCTCGACCGGCCGCACGATGTAGCAGCCGTAGAACGGTCCGACCCGCAGGTCCTTCAGGGGGCGCTTGACCTTCGCCTTGATGGCATCGAGGCCGATCTCCTCCACCAGCAGCCAGAGGAGGTTCTTGTTGTCCAGGCCCCGTTCGTACTTGAGGCCCTCCTCGGTCAGGTTCGAGTTGATCTGGTCCCGGTACTCGGTGCTGGCGTCGAGCCGCTGCTGGCACTCCGACTGGGCGCCCTGGCAGGTGGAGCAGATGTTCATCATCAGCTCGCCCGAGGTCTGCTGAGCCAGCGCGAAGGTACGGGCGTTGAGGGTGTCGGCCAGCTCCTGGTTGTGCTCGGCGATCACGCCGGCCCCGCAGCAGGCGGCGCGATCGAGCTCGATCAGCTCGATGTCGAGCAGCGGCGCGACCTTCGCCATCGATCCGTGCAACTCCGGCGTGAAGCCGCGGCTCACGCACCCCGGCCAGTAGGCGACCTTCATCCGTTCTCGCTTTCGGTCTTGGGCTCCTCGGGCAGGTGATCGGCGACCTCGTCCTCGGTGCCGGAGACGTACAGGTTCAGCTCGATGCGCTCCTGGCGCCCCTCGATCTCGTCGAACAGCCGCTTGACCTCTTTCGGGGCCTTGTGCTGGTGCAGCAGGATCTTCGCGGGGGTCATCTTGCCGCGACGCAGGCCGACCACCGCGGTCGGCAGCCCGCTGGCCAGCTCCTTGCCGGCGGCTGGATTCAGCTTGCCGCCGTAGGAGTCCGACAGCAGGTCGGGTTCGTGGAGGATTCCGTTGCGCCTGATGTTCTTGACGAACGCGTGCTCGTGGTTGTACCCGTTGTTGCCGTCCTTGATGTGGTGATCGGACCCGGCCTTGCGGCGCAGACGCATGATCTGGTTCATCGGCGCGACGCCCTTGGGACAGGCATCGATGCAGTTGAAGCAGTGGGTGCAGTCGTAGATGCCGTGCGGGTCCTCGCTGAGATCGAGCAGGCGCTCGCGCTGCTCGGCATCGCGGGGGTCGCCGACGAACCGGTAGGCCTTGGCCAGCGCCGCCGGGCCGATGAACAGCGGATCGATCTCCATCGAGAGGCAATCAGAGACGCAGGCGCCGCACTGGATGCAGGCCATCGGCTGGGTGACGTCGACCATGTTCTCGTGCGGCACGATGTACTCACGCTCGGGTACCGGCTGCTTGGCGATCAGCCACGGCGTGACCCGCCGGATCTTCTTCCAGTGGACCGCGTCCATGTCGACGATCAGGTCGCGGATCACGGGCATGTTGCCCATCGGCTCGACCTCGATCACCGTGTTGCCCTCGCTGGCGGCCGTGCTCGAACCCCCGCCGCGGTCGGCGGCCTCCTCCAGGTGCGTGTTGCAGGCCAGGCCGGGCCGCCCGTTCATCCGCACTCCGCAGCTGCCGCAGATCCCCTGCTGACACGAGCAGCGGATGCCCACCGAGCCGTCCTTCTCGCCCTTGACCCAGAGAATCGCGTCGAGCACCGAGTTCGCGCCGCGCATGTCGACCTTGTGCTCGTCCCAGTGCGCGGCCTCGCCCGACTGCGGGTCGAACCGCCGGATCTTCAGCGTGTACTCGGGCATCAGTAGGTCCTTTCCACCGGCTGCCAGCGGGTGATGGTCACGGGCGAGTAGCTCACCTTTGGCGCGTCGAGCCCGTTGGCCTCGACGTCGATGTGCTTGAGCCACTCCTCGTCGTTGCGCTCGGGGAAGTCGGTCCGGAACTGCGCCCCGCGGGACTCCTTGCGCTCCTGCGAGGCGACGACGATCGTCTCGGCCACGTCCAGCATGTAGCCGAGCTCGATGGCGCCGATCACGTCCTGGTTGAAGATCTTGCCGCGGTCGTCGATGTTGGCCTTGGGCTCCTCTTCCTTGAGCCGGCGCACCACCTCGAGCGCCTTCTCCAGGCCGTCGGCATCGCGGAACACGGCGACGTACTCGTTCAGCGTGTCGCCGAGCTCGTCCTTGATCGAAGCGATGCGCCGGCCGCCCGTGTCGCGGCGGATGATCGCGTCGATCCATTTCTCGGTGTCGGCCACCCGCGCTGCCGACGTGCTCGGCATCGGCATGTGTCGCGCCACGCCCGCGGCGTGCTCGCCCGAGCGGCGCCCGAAGATCAGCGTGTCCAGCAGCGAGTTGGCCCCGAGCCGGTTGCCGCCGTGGACCGACACGCAGGCGACCTCGCCGGCGGCGTAGAGCCCGGGGATCGTGGTCTGGCCGTCGACGTCCGTCTTGACCCCGCCCATGATGTAGTGCTGGCCGGGGTGGATATGAATCGGCTCGCGGGTGATGTCGACCCCGGCGAAGTCGCGCCCGATGTTGACGATCTCCCGCAGCGCCTCGAGCGTCCGGCGCTTGGGCACCTTGGTGATGTCCAGCGCGACCGTGCCGTCGGGAAAGCCGCGGCCCTCGTTGATCTCGGTCTGCTCGGCGCGCGAGACGACGTCGCGGGAGGCGAGCTCGAGCTTGTTGGGCGCGTACTTCTCCATGAACCGCTCGCCCTTGGCGTTCAGCAGCCAGGCGCCCTCACCGCGGGCGCCCTCGGTGATCAGCAGCCCGTTGCCGGCCAGCGTCGTCGGGTGGTACTGGATCATCTCCATGTCCATCAGCCGGGCGCCGATCCGGTAGGCCTGGGCGATTCCGTCACCGGTCACGATCAGTCCGTTGGTGGTCGGCCGGTAGGCCTGCCCGGCGCCCCCGGAGGCCAGGATCGTGGCCTTGGCGTTGAACACCTCCAGGTGCCCGTCGCGGAGGTTGCGGCAGATCGCCCCGATGCACCGGCCCTCGTCGTCCTGCAGCAGGTCGGTGGTGAACCACTCCTCGTAGCGGTCGAGCTGCGTGTGATGCTTCATCAGCTGCTCGTAGAGGACGTGGAGGATCGCCTGGCCGGTGATGTCGGCCACGTAGTACGTCCGGGCGGCCGAGGCGCCGCCGAAGGCGCGGGTGCCCAGGTGCCCGCTCTCGTTGCGGTGGAAGGTGACGCCGGCGTGCTCGAGCCAGAGGATCTCGTCCGGCGCCTCGCGGCACATGATCTCGATCGCGTCCTGGTCGCCGAGGAAGTCCGAGCCCTTGACCGTGTCGAAGGCGTGCGATTCCCAGCTGTCCTCCGGGTTCAACGCGGCGTTGATGCCCCCGGCCGCGGCCACCGAGTGAGACCTCACGGGATGAACCTTCGAGATGATCGCCACCGTCGCGCCGGATTGGGCCGCCGCCAGCGCAGCCCGCTGTCCGGCCAATCCGGCACCGATGATCAGGACGTCATGTGAGGGCACACGACCGATTCTATGTAAGCGGGCCGCGCCCCCGCTTTGTGCCTCCGCCACGAACGAGTCGTTAGCCCGCGCTAGGGGTCAGGTTCCGTGCCGGGCCGGCCCCATGCGGCCGAACCTTGGCGCGATCCGGCACCTGTGGCGCGCGTTTCGCGCCAAACCTCGTCGGGTGGAGGGGTGCGGGGGTGGAGCCGGGCGCCGGCCGGCCTCAGGTCAGCGGTGCCACGGTCAGTGCGCCGCCGGAGCCCGCACCGGCGTGGCGCCGGTGACGGAAATCGGGGTCTGGTCCTCCCACCAGCCCTGGATCGTGCGCAGCGACATCTCGATCACGCGGGCCTTGAACTCGGCGCTGTCGTTGAGCCGGGGCATCGGTGCCGCGGGAACTTCTAGCTCGAGAAAGTCGCACAGGGGCTCCCAGCCCTCGGTCACGTCCCAGACCAGCAGGCGCTCCGCCGGCACGGTCCGCTTGACCTCGTCGTGGTGACGCTGGGCCGCCGCGATCAGCCCGTCGCGGTCGGCGTGACCGTCGGCGAGCGTGCCCCGGCTCTCCCACAGCAGCCCTTTGATCAGGGTCAGGTAGGCCTGCCAGGCCGGATTGGTCAGCCCGCCCGCGCAGGACAGGTGGCGGATCAGCGAGTCGCCGTGGACGATCCCCCAGACCGTCTCCCGCATGCTGCGCTCCCAGGCGGCCGGGTCACGGACGCTGAGGACGACCTTGGCCTCCGGGTAGACCTCGATCAGCTCCTTGTAGAAGAAGCCGCCGGGCCAGTCGACGGTCGACTCGTGGCCGGCGAAGATCCGCTCCCAGTCCCCGTGGCCCTCGAGCGCGTCCTGCCAGAGCGGGACCAGCTCGAGCTCGGCGAGCACGTTGACCATGTGGTAGCACGGGCCCATCCCGAGCATGTCCAGCGCGACCTTCTGAGACAGCGTGCCGGTCCGCGGTAGACCGGCTCCGATCACCTTCATGCGGCTCCTCCCGTTCGGTTCGACCGACCCCTACCGGCCACTCTTTACTCAACGTTAACCACTGGAGTGGCCGAAGGGTGCGCGGGACCTACGTGGCGGCGGTCCCGAACGCGGATTGGAGCGCGCGGCGGATCTGCTCGACGGTGACCACGCCGCGCAGAACGCCGTCGGCGTCGACCGCCATCAGCGCCCCGACGGCCCCGAGCGCCTCGAAGGCCATCGCCTCGGTCAGCAGGCGGTTCTCGTCGATCCGCAGCTTGAGGACATCCTCGGACTCGATCACCGCGCCCACGGTGAGCCAGCCCTCACCGCCGTCGAGCGTGGCCTGGACGCGCTCCTGGCGGGAGATCCCCAGGAAGTGACCCTGCTCGTCGACCACCGGAAACCATGACCAGCCGTAGCGGTGAAAGAACTCGTCGAGGGCCTGGCCAACCGGGGTCTCGGCGGGAATCGCCACCGGCTGGCGGTCCATCACATCGGCGACCCGGACCCCCTCGATCCGCTCCGACAGCGCGGTCTGCAGCAGCGTGCCGCGCGCCGACTGACCGAGCAGGAAGGCGACGGCGACCAGCCACAGGCCGTTCAAACCGCCCCCGGCCAGCAGCCAGGCGATGCCCAGGCCGGCCAGGACGGTGGCGAACCACTGGCCCATGCGCGCGGCGACCCGGGTTCCGCGGAGCTTGTCGCCGCTGCGCTTCCAGACGATCGCCCGGGCGATCCGGCCGCCGTCGAGCGGGAAGGCGGGAAGCAGGTTGAACAGCAGGATCACGATGTTCATCAGCAGGAGCCAGCTGAGGGACAGCAGTACGGGCGTGATCTGAATCGTCTGATCGAGTCGCACGGCGTGCCACAGCCGGCTCGGGCCGACGATCGCCAGGTCGACCACCAGGCACAGCACCACAAAGCCGAAGGTGGCAATCGGACCTGCGGCGGCGATCGCCAGTTCCTCGCTCGGCGTCTGCGTATCGCGGGTCATCTGGGTGAGGCCGCCAAACAGGAACAGCTCGATGCTGCGCACCTCGATACCCCGGCGGCGCGCGACCAGTGCGTGACCGAGTTCGTGAACGATCAGCGACGCGAAGAACAGCAGTACCGTGGCCACCGTCGTGATGTAGGCGACCGTGTCGGAGCTGTGCAGCGTGTTGCGGAACGAACTCGAGAGCCAGAAGATGATGAGGAACAGGAATACGAACCAGGTCCTGTCCACTCCGATCCGGATCCCAAATACGGTCATCAGCTTGATCGACCTGGGACGGCGCAGCATGCTGCAATGGTGTCACAGGCGCGCGTGAGCGCCGCCGAGCGACCAACGGGGCGAAAGGAGCAGGAGATGACAAGCCGAGTTTTGCGATTGGAGGGCGGCCAATGCCCGCAGTGACCGCCGACCTGCGTATGCGCTTGGCCGAGATCGTCGACCTCCGCCATACGTCGCAGCTGCTGGGTTGGGACCAGCAGACGATGATGCCCCCGCGCGGGGGACCGGCGCGGGCGGAGGCGCTCGGCACGCTGGGGCGCATCTCGCACGAGATGTTCGTCTCGGCCGACACCGGGCGGCTGCTCGAGGCGGCCGCCGCCGAGCTCGACGGCGCCTCGCCCGACTCCGACGAGGTTCGCCTGGTCGAGGTGACCAGGCGTCGCTGGGAGAAGGCCCGCCGAGTGCCGACGGAGCTCGCCGCGGATCAGGCCCGCGCGTCCTCGCTCGGTCAGGAGGCGTGGGTCGCGGCGCGCCAGGAGTCGGACTTCTCCGCGTTCGTCCCTGCGCTGCGGGACAACCTCGAGCTCGCGCGGCGCTACGTGGAGTGCTTCGACGGCTACGACTGCGCCTACGACGTGCTGCTTGACGACTTCGACCCGGGAACCCGTACGGCCGACGTAGCCAAGTTGTTCGCCGAGCTCAAGGCCGAGCTCGTCCCGCTGATCGCGACCGTGTCCGGCCATCAGATCGACGATTCGTGCCTGCACGGGAACTTCCCGATCGACCGGCAGCGGCAGCTGATCTACGAGGTGGTCGAGCGGATGGGCTTCGATCGCGCCGGATGGCGGATCGACGACGCGGTACATCCGTTCGCGGCCGGAATCGGCTCGGGCGACGTGCGGATCACCACGCGTTGGGACGAGAGCTTCTACCCCTCGGGGCTCTACGGCGCCATGCACGAGTGCGGTCACGGCCTCTACGAGGCCGGCGTCGCGGAGTCGCTCCAGCGCACGCCCCTGGGCGGTGGCGAGTCGCTCGCGCTCCACGAGTCCCAGAGCCGGATGTGGGAGAACATGGTCGGGCGCGGCCGTCCGTTCGGCGGCGTGCTGGCGCCCCGGATCGCCCAGCTGTTGTTCGACGGCCGCCACGAGAGCATCGACGGCGACGCCCTCTACCGCGCGGTCAACCGGGTCGAGCCGTCCTACATTCGCGTCGAGGCGGACGAGGCGACGTACGGGTTGCACATCGTGCTCAGGTTCGAGCTCGAGCAGGAGCTGATCGAGGGGCGCCTGGCGATCGACGATCTGCCCGAGGCCTGGAACGCGCGCTTCAAGGAGTTCCTCGGGCTCGACGTGCTCGACGATGCCCAGGGTGTGCTCCAGGACGTGCACTGGTCGGCCGGGTTGATCGGCTACTTCCCCACCTACGCGCTGGGCAACCTGATCGCCGGCCAGCTCTGGCAGCGCGTCCACGAGGATCTGCCGGAACTCGAGCAGCAGATCGCCGAGGGCGAGCTGGCTCCGTTGCGCGAGTGGCTGCGCGAGCACGTGCACCGCCACGGAGGCAAGTTCGAATCAGCGGAGCTGCTGCGGCGGGTCGTCGGCGGGCCGATCGCGGTGAAGCCGTTCGTGGACTACCTCAAGCGCAAGCTCTCCGACGTGTACGAGATCGATCTGACGGCATAGGCAGCGTGGAACGACGCTGCCATAGGATCCTCGAGGTCGTGGGACCCGACATCGGGTAGAACTGAGCCACGACGTAATCAAGAGAACTAGAACCGCGCCCATCCGCAGTCCCCAGCGCGGTGAGGGAGACGAATAGATGAGTAAGAGTCCGGTAAAAGTAGCCGTCACCGGGGCCGCCGGTCAGATCGGCTATGCGCTCCTGTTTCGCATCGCCAGCGGTCAGCTCCTGGGTCCCGACACTCCGGTTCACCTGTCGCTGCTCGAGGTGGAGCAGGCGGTGAAGGCCGCCGAGGGCACGGCCATGGAGCTCGACGACTGTGCGTTCCCGCTGCTCGCCGGGATCGACATCAGTGACGACCCCAACGCCGCCTTCGACGGTGTCAGCATCGCGCTGCTGGTCGGCGCGCGGCCGCGGTCCAAGGGGATGGAGCGGAGCGATCTGCTCGAGGCCAACGGCGGGATCTTCAAGCCCCAGGGCAAGGCGCTGAACGACCACGCCGCCTCGGACATCAAGGTGCTGGTGGTCGGGAACCCCGCCAACACGAACTGCCTGATCGCCAAGAGCAACGCGCCCGACATCCCGGGTGAGCGGTTCACCGCGATGACGCGCCTTGACCACAATCGCGCGATCGCGCAGCTCGCCGCCAAGACCGGCAGTGCGGTCAGGGACATCACCAACATGACGATCTGGGGCAACCACTCGGCCACGCAATACCCCGACCTCTTCCACGCCAAGGTGGGAGGTAAGAGCGCAGCCGAGATCGTCGATGACCAGGAGTGGCTCGAGGGCGACTTCATCCCCACGGTGCAGAAGCGCGGCGCCGCGATCATCGAAGCGCGTGGCGCGTCGAGCGCGGCGTCGGCCGCCAACGCCGCAATCGACCACGTGCACGACTGGGTCCTGGGCACGCCGGAGGGAGACTGGGTTTCGATGGCGATCCCCTCCGACGGGTCCTACGGTGTCGAAGAAGGAGTGATCTCGAGCTTTCCCGTCACCACTTCCGACGGGACCTACGAGATCGTGCAGGGCCTCGAGATAAGCGACTTCTCACAGGGCAGGATCGATGCCACAGTGAACGAGCTCAAGGAAGAGCGCGACGCTGTCAAACAGCTCGGGCTGGTCTAGTAACAGCCTGCGCGCCGATGTCAGGGGCCGCCGCGGTCGTTGTGTGACGATCGCGGCGGCGCCTCTCCCGGTACGACTGCTAGCTCGCCGGGTGCCAGCCCTGTCCGTCGCGCTTGACCTGGCCGTCGCTGACCAACTTGGGCATTACCCGATACAGGTAGTTGGGCTCGATCTTGAGCTCCTCGGCGATCTGCGGAATCGTGATCCCGGGGCGTGAGCGCACCAGCTCGAGCGCCTGATTGGAGCGGGTGTTGCCGGCGCGGCGGCCGCGCGGGCGGCCCGGACGACGCCCCTGCCGCCGCGTGCCGACGGCGCTGGCGGTCCTCGCTGCGGCCGGGCGTCCCGGTCCGCGGCGCGTGCGGCCGCCGCCGCTCCCGACGAGTGCCGCGCGCGCGGCCTCGAGCTTCGCGACCTCAGACTTGAGCTCGCTCAAGCGGGCGTCGATGTCCTTCACCGTACTGTCAACAAAACCGGCCATGCAACGTCTCCTTGCGTGACAATGTCAGAACACGTACGTACTGTACACGCAGAGACTTCGCCCGGAAGTAACGGCTAGGTAATTGCCGCTAACCGCGCTCGAGTAGCTTCTTCAACGCGGACAGTGAGTTGTGCGCCTCGCGCTCGGAAGCCGCGCCGACGACGACTCGGGAGGCGACATTCCCGAGCATGCCACCCGGAGGGTTGAACTCGTTTGTGTACTCAAACTTCGTCTTACCCTCGCCTTGGGCGGTCAGCTCGTAGCGGATTCGCGCGACTGATCGAGCCGGCCCGCGACCCTCCCACTGAGCCGTGGTTGGGGCGTTCACGTCGTCGAGCGTCCAGTGCACTTTGAACGAGACGCCGCGGATCACCAGCACCTGATCCATCGTCGCACCCGGCTGGCCGGGAGGATCGGACACCTTGCTGACCGACTTGTGAATCGTCACCCAATCCTTCAGGCGCGCGGGATCCATGATCGTCTCCCACACCCGCTCGATCGGCGCGTCGATGTCGATTGCCACCTGAACCGTGCTCATGGTGCGCAGACAGTAACCGCTGCCGCTAGCGCGCGCGCAGCGGTTCGACGGCTTCCCAGTTGCGCAGCGATCGTTCGATCGCGGCGTCCAGCGAGTGCAGCCTGACCCCGAGCAACTCGGCGGCGCGGTCATCCCGTGGCAGCAGATCGGTGCCGAGGCTCGCCATCAGGGGACCGATCAGCTCGTGCTGCTCGGAGGCGATGACCGCGGCGACCCGGCTGGCGATCGGGGTGACAGTCAGGCGCCCCAAGCCGATCGTCGGTCGGTCGACGAGCATCAGGTCGCGGATTCGGTCGATCAACTCCCCATAGGAGACGATCTCCGCCCCGCGGATATCCAGTGACTGTCCGCGGACCCGATCGCTGGTGGCCGCGCGGGCCAGCAGCTCGATGGCGTCTCGTTCGTCCACCGGCGAGGTGCGGTTCTCACCCCAGCCGGGAAGGATCAGCACGGGAAGGCGCTCGACCAGCCTGACCAGGAACCGAAACGAGCGCGAGCGGGCGCCGATCACGATCGAGGCTCGGAAGGCCACCGAGCCGGGGGCGGCCTCCAGGAGCACCTGCTCGACCGCCAGCCGGCTGCGCAGGTGCATCGAGACCTCGCCGCTGGCCGGGACGGGACCGCCGAGGTAGATGACCCGGTCCACGCCGGCGTCGCGGGCCGCGGCAGCGAAGTTCTCGGCGGACCTGCGCTCGCGAGTGTCGAAGCCGCCGTCGGCGGATGGCTCCATCGAATGGATCAGGTAGTACGCCACCTCGACACCATCGAATGCCCGGTCGAGACCTCGGCCGGAGACGGTGTCCCCGGTCAGGATGGGAATGCCCAGGGCACCATGGCCCGCGCCGGATTGCCGAGTCAGGCCGACGAGCTCGTGGCCGTCACGCAGCAGCCGCGGGGTCAGCTGAGCCCCGACGTAACCCGTGACGCCGGTGACGAGGATCTTCATGGCCCGGCGGCCCGCCACGGCGCGTCGGCCAGGAAGCTGCGATCGAGTCGTGCCGCCACCGGCGCGCCCGCCAGTGCGAGCGCGTTGTCGAATTCGGCCAGCAGGATCTCGAGCACACGGCGGACGCCGGCTTCACCGTCGACGGTGAGTCCCCAGAGGACGGGGCGTCCGACCAGCACCGCGCGCGCCCCGAGGGCCAGGGCCTTGAGCACGTCGGTGCCCCGGCGGATCCCCCCGTCGACCAAGACGTCGAGCGCCTCCCCGACGGCGTCGACGATCGGCGCCAGCGCGTCGGCGCCGGCCAGCACGGTGTCCAGCTGCCGACCCCCGTGGTTGGAGACGATGACCCCTCGCACCCCGGCCGCGACCGCCTGCCGCGCGTCCTCCGCGGTGAGGACTCCCTTGACGATCACCGGCAGGGGGCAATCGGCCACGAACTGCTCGATGTCGCGCCAGCTCAGGTCCGGATCGACCAGCTTGGCGAAGTCCGCGGGCGTCATCGCCCCGTCGGCGCCGGCGGCCTGGGCGCTGGCGACGCCATCGGCGCTCGAGGAGCGCACGCCGGTTCGGAGATCGCGCTCGCGGACGCCGAATACCGGCAGGTCGACGGTCACCACCAGCGCTTCGTAGCCGTGCTCCAAGGCCTGCGCGACCAGTTCGCGGCTGACGCCCCGGTCCGCGAAGACGTAGAGCTGAAACCAGCGGGTGGTGTCCTGGCACGCCTCGCCGAGCTCCGGCACGCTGGTGGTCCCGAGCGTGGACAGGCACATCACGGTTTCGCTGGCCGCCGCCGCGCGACCGGCGGCGATCTCGCCGTCGGGATGGGCCAGCCGCTGGAAGGCCATCGGGGCGATCACCAGCGGGTGCGCGCGGCGTTTCCCGAGCAGGGTCACGCCCGGATCACGCTGGCCCACGCCGACCAGCATCCGGGGCCGGATCGCCAGCCGCCGCCAGGCCGCCACGTTGTCGCGGAGGGTGATCTCGTCGCCGGCGCCGCCGGCGTAGTAGCCGTGGGCGCCCGGATCAAGGCGGGCCTCGGCCAGCCGCTCATAGTCCGCGATCGAGATCAGCGGCTGCTCAGAAGCGCTCACGGGACCTGCTTGCATACCCGGCAAAGCTACGGAAAATGCGGCAGGTTCCCGGGCACCCGGCAAAACTCCCCGCTCTTTGCAGGTTTTTGCGCTTGTGACGAAAGTGTTGCGATTTCCGGGATTCGCCGTTGCGGGAGGCGGGCGAGAGCGCTTTGATGGTCCTCGTCGTCGGTCGCAGGTCAACCCGGAACGGAGCAGGAGAGCGTATGGGCAATGGGCGCAGCGGGGCTGGAAAGGTCAAGTGCGAGGACTGCTTCTTTCAGCAGAACCACCTCTGTGCCGTCGCCGAGACCGGTCCCTGTGCGACCTATCGCCCCAACCATCCCGAGGGCCTGCGCCCGCCCAGCCAGATGCGTTTCGTCTTCCGCCAGGAGCGCCGCATGCAGGTCGCCTGGGCGTTCCCCACGCCGCAGGAGCAGGTTGCGTTACACGCGTAGGTGGGCAGGCGGCGAGCGCGCGCGCCGACGCAAGCTTCTGCTCCTGCCTATATGTTTCCGCCCATGTACTGGCCGCTGATCGGGGGATTCATCGCCTTCGTGCTGCTCGCGCTGGTCCTCGGCTACGTCATGGATCAGGGTCGCGGCGGGGACTCTGACGGGCATTAGCCTCCGTCGGGCCGGCCGTCCCAGCGGCGCGCCGAGCGATCCACTCCGCCCCGGCCGTGTCGCTGATCCCGTGCAGGATGATCGAGCAGAACACGGCGAGCGCGGCCAGGTTGAAGATTCGCGTGCCCTCGGTCAGATGCTCGCTCAGGATCAGTAGCGAGAAGGTCATCGTGGCCACTCCCTTGGGCCCGAACCAGGCCATGAACGCCTTCGTGGCCGTGTCGGTCCGGGTCCCGGCCAGGGCCGCGAACACGGCCACGGGCCTGGCCAGCAGCAGCGTGATCGCCACGATCCCGACGGCCGCCCAGCCATCGCCGAACAGCCCATGGAAGGTGAGCAGCGAGCCGAACACCCCGAAGATCCCGAGTTTGACGATCGCCACGAAGCCCTCCCCCTGCCGGGCGAAGTAGGCGCGCAGGTCCGGGCGGCGGATCCCCAGCGTGATCGCCGCCACGAACACCGCGATCAGTCCGTTCCCGTGGGGGATCAGCACCGCCACCCCGTAGGCGAGAAAGGCGGTGCCGAGCGCGTACAGCGCCTTCTGAAACGGCGGGATCTCCTCCAGCAGCCCGGCGTCCCTGACCATCAGCGCGGCCGCCGCGAATCCGACCAGCAGGCCGACGCCGAGCCCGATCGAGAGATCCTCGAGCACGAACCGCCACCAGACGAAATGCGCTGCGCCGATCTGCAGCGCGGCGGCCAGCGCCAGCACCGCCGGCAGCGCCAGGCCGTCGTTGATTCCCGACTCGAGATTCAGCGAGTGCCGAATCAGGGCGGGCACCCGTGGGTTGGTGACCACGCTCGAGGACAGGACCGGGTCGGTGGGGGAGAGCAGCGCCCCGAGCAGGAAGCACTCGGTCCACGACAGGTCGGTCAGGGCGCGGGCCGCCAGCGCGACGATGCCCGCGGTCAAGGGCATCGCCAGCACGAGCTTGCGCAGCGGTAGATGCCAATGACGCTGCAGCATCTCGCCGTCGACCTCGAGCCCGTCGCGGAACAGGATCACGATCAAGGCGACGGTGGCCAGATCGCTGACGAAGGCCGAGCGGGCGTCGAAGTGCAGCGCCCCGGTCACCCCCGGCCCGAGGATGAAGCCGACCACGACGAACACCGAGGTCAGCGACAGCGCGCTCCGGCGCTCGAGCCCGGAACTCAGCGCGCCGAGCACCAGCAACGCACCCAGCACGAGCACGGCCACCTCGAAGCGCCGGGTGACCACGGCCGGCAGGAGCAGCGTCTGGACGCTTCCCATGGCCACGGGGGTAGAGTGTCAGAGTCACGAGAGAGGAGCGGTGTGCAGGTCACCGTGCTCGGCAAATCGCCGGCTTGGCAGGACTCAGGGGGAGCGTGTAGCGGCTACCTGATCCGAGAGGGGGACTACGCCCTGCTGCTCGACTGCGGCACCGGGGTGTTCGCGAAGCTGCGTGCGGTCCGCGACTACGTGGACATCGACTCGGTGCTGATCACCCACATGCACGCGGATCATTTCTTCGATCTGATCCCCTACAGCTACGCGCTGACCTACGCGCCCCGTCAGCAGCCGGTGCCGGTCGCGGGCTGGCCGGGCACCTCGGCTCCGGCCCGCCCGCAGCTCTACGCCCCCACCGGCGCCACCGAGAAGTTCCGCCAGATCGTCTCGTGCTTCGGCCACGAAGACCTGATCGAGGCCGCGTTCGACCTGCACGAATACGACGGGCCCGATCAGCTCCGCCTGGGGCCGCTGCGGATCCGCTTTCGCGAGGTGCCCCATTACACGCGCACGTTCGCCGTCGACATCACCGCGCAGGACGGCTCGCGGTTCACGTTCGGGGCCGACTGCAGCCCGAACGAGGAGATCGTGCAGTTCGCCCAGGACACCGACATGCTGATGATCGAGGCGACCCTCCCGCGCCCTGAGCGCACCGGCATTCGCGGCCATCTCACTCCGCGCGAGGCGGGCGACCACGGCCGCCGGGCCTGCGCGCGGCGGCTGGTGCTGACCCATTTCTCCGACGAGCTCGACCCCGACTGGATCCGCGGCGAGGCCGGAGCCGCCTATGCAGGGCCGGTCGAGCTGGCCCGCGACGGCGCCGTTTTCAGCATCGGCGGCAATGGGAACTCGGGACCCGGATAGTCTTAGACGATGGCCGAGCGCGACCTGTTCGCCAACTTCGAACGCATGCGTCGCGAGATGGACGAGCTGTTCGGCGATGTGTTCGAGCGCACCGGGCTCTCCCGGCGGCGAGCCGGCTTCTCGCCCGCCGTCGATGTGGCCTACGCCGCCGACCCTCCGCGGGCGATCGTCACCGCCGAGCTGGCGGGGGTAGCGCCTGAGGAGCTCGGGCTGGAGATCCAGGGCCGGGCGCTGATCCTCTCGGGACGCCGCAATCCGGTCAGCGTCGAGGGCGACGTCTACCAGCAGGTCGAGATCGAGCGCGGGCCCTTCCGGCGGATCGTCGAGCTGGGCGCCGAGGTCCAGGCCGATCAGGCCAAGGCCAGGTATGAGGACGGAATGCTGATCGTCGAGCTGCCGCTGGTCGCCGCGGAGGCGCGACCGCGCGCCGTCCCGATCGAGAGTGGCAAGCCGAAGTGATTGAGGTCGGGCTCCCCGAGGGTGGCCCTCAGGAAGTCTCCGTGGGCCGGACCAGGGAGCTGCCCGAGCGCGCCGGGGTGCTGCCGCTGCGCGACGCGGTCACGTTCCCCGACATGCTCGTGCCGCTGAACGTCGGGCAGAAGCGCAGCGTCGAACTGATCAACGACGTGCTGCGCGGGGATCGGATGGTCGTGATGCTGGCCAGCCGCAACCCTGAAGCGGAAGCGCCCACGCCCGACGAGCTCTACTCCGTCGGGGTGCTGGGCGTCGTGGCCCGCATGATTCGCATTCCCGATGGCACCCTCCGCGTCCTGATCCAGGGTGCTCAGCGGGTCACCGTGAAGAACTGGGTGGCCACCGAGCCCTATCTCCAGGCCGAGATCGCCGAGGCGCCCGACGTCGTCAAGCAGAACAACCAGCTCACCGCGCTGATGCGCAACGTCCAGCAGACGTTCAGCAACATCGTGGCGGAGGTCCCCTACCTCCCCGAGGAGCTGCAGTTGATGGTCGCCAACGTCGAAGATCCGAGCGCGCTGGCCAACTTGATCGCCGGCGCCCTGCGGCTGAAGACCGACGAGAAGCAGCAGCTGCTCGAGGAGCGCGACGTGGCCAAGCGCCTGCGCCGGCTGTCGGAGATCCTCGCCCGCGAGCTGGAGGTGGTGGCGATCGGCACCAAGATCCAGTCCCAAGTCCAGTCCGAGCTCGAGAAGGGACAGCGCGAGTACTTCCTGCGCCAGCAGCTGAAGGCGATTCAGGAGGAGCTGGGCGAGGCGGATGAGGTTCAGGGCGAGGTCAACGAGCTGCGCGAGCGAATCGACGCGATCGACCTGCCCGAGGACGTCCGCAAGCAGGCCGACCGCGAGCTGTCCCGATTGGCGCGGCTGCAGCCGGCGATGGCGGAATACGGCGTCGTACGCGGATACCTGGAGTGGATCGCCGCGCTGCCGTGGGACAAATCCACGCAGGACAACCTCGACCTGGTCCACGCCCGCAAGGTCCTCGATCAGGACCACTACGACATCGAGCAGGTCAAGGAGCGGATCCTCGAATTCCTGGCCGTGCGATCGCTGACCGAAGGGAAGGACCAGCAGCCGGCGGGCTCGATCCTCTGCTTCGTCGGCCCGCCCGGAGTCGGCAAGACCTCGCTCGGGCGCTCGGTGGCCCGCGCGCTGGGTCGCGAGTTCGAACGGATCAGCGTCGGTGGGGTGCGCGACGAGGCCGAGATCCGCGGCCACCGCCGCACGTACATCGGCGCGATGCCCGGGACGATCATCCGCGCGCTCCGGGACGCCGGCGCCAACAACCCGCTGCTGATGATCGACGAGATCGACAAGATGGGCGCGGATTTCCGGGGCGACCCCTCGAGCGCGATGCTCGAAGTGCTCGACCCCGAGCAGAACCACTCGTTCCGCGATCACTACCTCGACCTGCCGTTCGACCTGTCAAACGTGATGTTCGTGACCACGGCGAACACGCTCGACACGATCCCCGGCCCGCTGCGCGACCGCATGGAGGTGATCCGTCTGGCCGGCTACACCGAGGCGGAGAAGCTCGAGATCGCGCGGCGCTACCTGGTCGCGCGCCAGATCGCCCGCAATGGCCTGACCAAGAGCCGGATCGCCTTCAGCGACACCGCGCTGAAGGCGATCATCTCCGATTACACGCGCGAGGCCGGGGTGCGCCAGCTCGAGCGCGAGATCGGGAGCATCTGTCGCAAGGTCGCCCGTCAGGTCGCCGAGGGCAAGGCCGGACGCAGGGTGACGATCACCGAGCCGCGCGTCCACGAGCTGCTGGGCAAGCGCAAGTTCTTCTCAGAGGCGAGACGGCGGACGTCGCGGCCCGGGGTGGCGACCGGCCTGGCCTGGACTCCGGTCGGCGGCGAGGTGCTGTTCATCGAGGCCACGTCGATGCCTGGACGGGGCCGCCTGACCATCACCGGCCAGCTCGGCGACGTGATGAAGGAATCGGCGCAGGCCGCGCTCTCGTACGTGCGCAGCGACGCCGCCGAGCTGTTCCCTGAGCTGGCCGAAGACTGGTTCGCCACCCACGACATCCACATCCATGTGCCGGCCGGAGCGACCCCGAAGGACGGCCCCAGCGCCGGGGTGGCGATGGTGACCGCGCTGGCCTCCTTGCTGTCCGGTCGCCCCGTGCGCGGGGACGTCGCGATGACCGGCGAGATCACGCTGACCGGCCAGGTTCTGCCGATCGGCGGGCTCAAGGAGAAGGCCCTGGCCGCCCAGCGTGGCGGGATCAAATGCGTGGTCGCGCCGGCCCGCAATCAGCAGGACATCGACGAGATTCCCGAGCACCTGCGCAAGGACCTCGAGTTCCGGTTCGTGGCCGAGGTCGGCGAGGTGTTGGAGACCGCGCTGCAGCGCCGCCGCACGAACAAGCGCGTCGCGGCGGTGGCCTGAGCGCCCGTTGTGTCCGTGAAGGGCCTAAGGGGTAGGGTTATCTCATCCACTTCGCCCCTGCACGAGGAGAACAATGTCAAAGCTAAGTAAGAAGGCGGCAAAGGCTGCGGCGTCGGCGCCGTTCAACCCGGCCGACTTTGTCGACCTCGCCAAGAGCAATCCGTACATCCACCGTCTGGCCGAGGATCCCAGCATCCGCGACAACGTCCAGAAGGCCGTCGACTCGACCCGCAAGGTCATCGACCGCCTGAGCAGTGGCAAGACCACGCCGAAGACGCTGCTCGAGGACAAGAAGCTGCAGGCCGAGCTGCGTACGGCGATCGAGGCGATTCGCGACGCCAGCACGTCGCTCACCGACGCCCCCAGGAAGGCCAAGAAGGCGCGCCGGCGCGGACGTAAGCTGGCCATCCTGGTCATCGGCGGCGGCGCCGCCCTGGCCGGATCCGAGGGGCTCCGCTCGAAGGTCCTCGACACGCTGTTCGGCGCCGAGGAGGAGTTCCAGTACACGCCGCCCGCCGGTCCGCCGACCGAGTCACCGGCCAGTCCGGTCAGCGCCGTCTAAACGCAGATCGCCGAGCGATGATCGCCCCAGCGCGGGGCGGTCATCGCCGGACTAGAATCGCGGGGCAGTGGAGGCGGCCAGCGCACCGGAACTACCCGAGGTACCTCGTCCCCGCGAGTTGGCCGGCGACAAGGCCACGCGGATCGTCGAGGCGATGCGGGTCAGCGTCGCGGCGCGCGGGATCGCCGGCGCGACCTTCGACCACGTCGCCCGCGAGGCGGGCGTCTCGCGCGGGTTGCTGCACTACTACTTTGGGACCAAGGAGCGGCTGCTCGTCGAGGTGGTCCGCCGCGAGTGCGACCTGCGCAAGCAGCGCCTGGAGGATGAGCTCTCGGCCGCCGAGGGGGCTGAGGACGTGCTCGGCGCGCTGGTCAGCACGTTCGAGGACTTCCTCGGGGAGGGGCCGACGCCGGCGGTCATGTTCTACGAGATGACCACGCTGGCTCAGCGCAATGCCGAGATCGCCGCCGAGTTGGCCGAGCTCGGCCGCAGCACCCGTTCGCACATGGCCGACGCACTGCGGGCCAAGCAGGAGGCCGGGCTGCTCGAGCTCCGCGTCGACCCCGACGCCGCCGCGCTGTTCCTGTTCGCCCTGGCCGACGGCGTCATCATGCGCCGCCTGAGCGAGCCCGAGCTCGACATCTCGCCCCTGATGGGGCTGGCGATCCCGGCCGCCCGCTCACTGTTCGTCTGACCGGCGGGAATGCGCCGGATCGCCGCTCTCGCCACCGCCGGCGTCGTGATCCTGCTGCTGGTGGTCGCGCAGCTGGTCCTGCCCGGGATCGCCGCCCAGCGAATCCGTGATCAGCTCTCCAAATCCGGCAAGGTGCTCGAGGTCACCGTGTCCGCGTTTCCGGCGATCGAGTTGCTCTGGCACCAGGCCGACAAGGTCGTCGTGCGGATGGCGAACTACCGCTCGGGCTCGGGCAAGCTGGGCAGCCTGCTCGATCAGAGCGCCGACGTGGGCACGCTCGACGCGTCGGCCGCCGAGCTGACCACCGGGTTGCTGACCGTGCGCAACGCGACGCTGCACAAGCGCGGCAACGTGCTCATCGGCAGCGCCGGGGTGAACGAGAGCGATCTGCGCTCGGCGGTGCCGTTTCTTCAGTCGGTCACGCCGGTCGCCTCGAGCAACGGCCAGCTCACGCTGAAAGGCACCGCGACGCTCCTGGGTGTGACGGCGACCGTCCCGGCCACCGTCGCGGCGCAGAACGGCGCGCTGCTCGTGCAACCGGACGTGCCGTTCGGCGGCCTGGCCACGATCACCATCTTCAAGGACCCCCACGTCGAGGTGCAGAGCCTCAGCGCCACCCCGACGGCCAGCGGGTTCTCGGTCTCGGCCCGCGGCCGGCTGCGCTAGCGGATGTAGACGGCCAGGAAGTCTCGGTCCTCGGGCGTCAGGTAGCGCTGGGGCGAGCGGTCCATGTTCGGCAGCAGATTGGCCGCGCCTGCCGCACCGGGCTTGCGGTAGGTGATGAAGCTCGTCCAATACGTGTTGATGTCCAGCTCCATCGCGCGGACGGCGCCGGCCCGGATCATGATCGCGGCCAGCGACCGCACGGTCTGGTCGTTGGCGGCGGCATAGATCAGGTTGCCGCGCGCGTCCACGCCGACGGACGAGCGCCACACGCGGATCGCGTTCCCCAGCGTCGCCCCCCACTCCGGGCCATCGGACAGGTTGGGGCTCGGCCGGCCGCCGTTGACGATCAGGGGCAGGTTCTGCCGGGCATAGAGGACGTTCGCTCCGGCCACGCGACCTCCCGTCCATGCCCGCACGTCGAGCGTTCCGTTCTGGTAGCGGATCAGCGTGGCCAGCCCTGGTTTCAGTGGGGCGTAGGTGTGGCCGCCGACCGCGAACCCACCGCCGGAGTCCCGCAGCTTGAATCCGCTATTGAACGTCGCGACGAGGCTCGAGCGCATCCCCGGCGGCACCTCCATCGGGCCGCGCGAGGGCAGCGAGACGCTCGGCTCGAGTCGGCCCGGATACAGGTCGGTGCTGGTTCGGGTGTGGTCGATCCAGGCCACCCCGGCCACCAGCCGCGGGTAATTCGGATCCGGCCGGAAGCTGGTGATGAGGACCGGCGGGCGCTTGCCGCCGGGGGCGAACGTCGCCCGCCAGACTCCCTCGCCCGGCAACGCGGGACTGATCACCGGTGGCAGCGATGGCGGTCGGTAGTAGCGGACATGGCGGTGGGCGGGGACCGCCGTGGCCAGGTCGACGCCGGGCTGGATGGGAAGCGTGCGCAGGCTGGGACCACCCGTGGCCGGGGCGGTCAAGGAGTAGTAGATCGACTCGACCTTGTTGACCAGGCCGCGGGCGCCGTTGTCCCGCATCCATTCGACCGTTCGGATCCCCAGGCTGGAATCCGAGCGCTGCGTCACCACGCCGGCGTACGAGACGAGCGCCGGAAGCAGGCATAGGCAGGCGGCGATCGCCGCGATCCGCCGGATGCGGCGTGGTCCCACCGCCCGGGAGCGGGGTGGAAAGCCGCTCAGCTGAAGCGCGGGAGGTGGGGGTCTACGGGGGGTTTGTACGGACATAGCTGGGGAAACGTAGAGCTACCCTGGACACGACGGCCTAAAGAATCTCTGAGAGGCTTATCACGAAGCTCCCTGAGAGGGTTCTCACCAAGCTCTCTGAGAGGGTTTTCACCAAGCTCAAACGAAGTCTTGAGAAATGCCACATACCGTGATGGCAATGCTCGCCCGAAGAGGAGGTGCCAGGCGCGGCCTGCGCCGGCGCATACCTCTGGCCGACGGCAGCCCGATCGCGGTGACCGAGGGCGTGGGCGAGCCTCGGACCGCGCCGCCTAACCGCGGCTATCTGAGGGCGGCGTTGGTCACCGCCCGCCCACGCCAGTGGATCAAGAACGTGCTGGTGATCGCCGCGGCCGGGGCGGCGGGAGCGCTGGGCCACGACGACGTGCCGGTTCGGGTCCTGCTCGCGGGGCTGGCGTTCTGTCTGCTCGCCTCCGGTGTCTACGCGATCAATGACGTGCGCGACGTCGAGGAGGATCGACGGCATCCTCGCAAGCGCTTTCGGCCGGTGGCGGCGGGAGAGCTCAGCGCGCGTTCCGCTGTCGGCCTGGGCGTCGGCCTGATGACCGCCGGCTTGGCGCTGTGCGCCGCCGTTCGCCCCGCGCTCGCCGGTGTCGGCGCCGGTTACGTGGTCCTGTCGCTGAGCTACGCGGTGCTCTGGCGCCGCTTGCTGTGGTTCGACATCGCCGCGATCGCCGGAGGCTTCGTGCTACGCGCCCTGGCCGGGGGCGTGGCCGCTCCCGTTGCCCTTTCGCGGTGGTTCGTGCTGGTGGTCAGCGCGGCCGCGATCATGATCGCGGCCGGCAAGCGCTGGGCCGAGCTGCAGCGCAGCGTCGCGCAGGGAACCAGCCGGCGCGGCGTGCTCGAGCGGTATACACCTGCGCGACTGCGGGCGGTGCTGGTGGCCAGCGGCGCTGGCGCGATGTTCGCGTACTGCGCGTGGGCCTTTGTCGTCCCGACCTTCAACGGCTTTCCCTGGCGGCCGATCTCGATCCTGCCGTTCGCGGCTTGTCTGCTGCGCTATGGCTGGCTGGTGCGTGCCGGCGCCGGCGAGGCGCCGGAGGATCTCCTGATCGGAGATCGTCTGCTTGCGCTCGCCGCGGCCAGTTGGATTATCGTCTTCGCCGTGGGGGTTCAAGTTGGTGCCTGAGGCGACGCTTGCCGCCCGCGCCATCCCCAGCATCACCCCGAGTTTCCTCAGCGGCTGGGGGGGCGGGCGGCCGGCGCGGGTTTCCCTGTTGCGGTTCGCCGACGAGCCTGAGCTTCGCGGCGCCGTGGCCCAGGCCGGCCGGTCGCGCTCGCCCGCGGATGGCGCCGGCGGCGCTTACACCGGGGCGATCGCCCGCGGGATGGGACGCAGCTACGGCGACGCGGCTCAGCTCGGCGGCGGCCTGGTCCTCGACACGACGGAGCTGACCGGCTTCGAGCTCGACGACGAGCGCGGCACCGTGACCGCCCAGGCCGGGGTCACGCTCGGTCGGCTGCTCGCTGACCTGGTCCCGCGGGGGTGGATCGTTCCCGTGCTGCCCGGCACCCAGCACGTCACCGTGGGCGGCGCGATCGCCAGCGACATCCACGGCAAGAACCACGGTGCCGTGGGGACGTTCGGCACTCACGTGAGCGAGCTCGGACTGCTGACCGCCGCCGGCGAGGTGCTGGCGCTCAGGCCCGGATCGGACGACGGTCTGTTCGAGGCGACCGTGGGCGGGATGGGACTGACCGGGGTGATTCTGTGGGCCCGGGTGAGCCTGCGCGCGATCACCGGGCCATTGCTGTCGGTCGATACCGATCGCGCGGACGATCTCGATGCCGCGCTGGCGCTCCTGTCCGAGCCCGGAGGCCCGCACCGCGTGGCCTGGATTGACATGCTCGGTCCGCGGGCCGGCCGCGGCGTGGTGACGCGCGCCACCGACGCCACCGTCACCTACGACGGCGCGGGGGATGGGGCCACCGTCCGGGCCCTGGCCACCGTCCCGGAACGCTGGCCCGGCGGGCCGCTGCGCGTGAGCACCACGATGGCGTTCAACGAGCTCTGGTTCAGGCGCGCGCCGCGCCACGAGCGCGAACGGCTGGAACCGCTGGGTCGTCACTATTTCCCGCTCGACGTGCTCGACCGTTGGCCCCGGCTCTACGGCCGCCACGGGATGCTCCAGTACCAGCTTGCGGTCCCGCGCGGCAGCGAGGATGTCCTGAGCTCGGTGATGGAGATCCTGGCCAGGGCCAAGGTGCCGTGCTACCTCGCGGTGCTCAAGGACTTCGGCGCCGCCAACCCAGCCCCGCTCTCCTTCCCCATCGCCGGCTGGACGCTCGCGCTCGACCTCCCCCGCGCGGCCGAGAACGTCTGGGCGGCGCTGATGCGCTGCGATGAGCTCGTGGCCGAGCGGGGCGGCCGGGTCTATCTGACCAAGGATGCCCGCATGCGGCCTGGCGTCATCGAGGCGATGTACCCGCGGCTGGCCGAGTGGCGAACCGTCCGCGACGCCGTCGATCCCGACGGTCTGTGGCGCTCGGACATGGCGCTGCGGACCGGCTTGGTGGGGGCGAGCCCATGACCAACGTCCTGCTGCTGGGCGGAACCTCGGAGATCGGGCTGGCGATCGTGCGGCGGCTGGCCGCGCAGGAGCTGGTCAGGCCCTACCTGATCGGCCGCGACCGCGCCGGACTGGACGCCGCCCTGGTGGGCCTGCACGCGGCCGGCTGCGTCGAGGGCGGAATCGGGGTGACCGAGGCCGAGCATCCGGCCGAGCACGAGGCTGCGCTGGACGAGGCCTTCGCCCAGCCGGGCGGGGTCGACGTCGTGATCCACGCCGTCGGCCAGCTCGGTGCGCAGGCCGGTCTGGACGCCGACCATGCCGAGGCGGTGGCGATCCTGAACGTGAACGTGGTGGGGGCGGGGTCCCTGCTGATTTGTGCGTTGCGACGGCTGCGCGATCAGGGCACCGGCACGCTGGTCGTCCTGTCCAGCGTCGCGGCCGAGCGTCCGCGGGCGGGTAACGCGATCTACGGTGCCGCCAAATCAGGGCTCGACGCGCTGGCCCAGGGGCTCGCCGACGCCTCGGCCGGCAGTGGCGTGAGGGTGCTCGTCGTCCGCCCCGGCTTCGTCCACACGCGCATGACCGCGGGCCTACCGGCGGCGCCGTTCTCGACCACGCCGGAGGCCGTCGCGAACGCGACCGTGCGAGCGCTGGCCACGGGCGCACACACGATCTGGGTTCCGCGCATACTCCGGCTCGTATTCGCGGTGCTCAGACATCTCCCGCGCCCTCTGTACCGGAGACTCCCGCTATGACGCGCTACCCGCTGGTCACCGACCTGGCGATCGCCGCCGTGTGCGCACTCGTCGTACTGATCATTTCGCCCGGGGTGGCCGTCGACGCGATGATCGCGCTGGTCGTGCTGGTCGCCTGTGGGGCCAGCTACGCGCTGGGCCGCCGACGCCGTCGGCGGGCCTGAACGCACACGGGACCCAACGGGCCGCTGGTACGATTCGGCGTCCGTAGGCTGACAGTTTGGGTGGCAAGAATGGTCGGTGTGCGCGGGTGGCTGGTAGCGGCGATGATCGTCCTGGGGCTGGCAGTGGCCCCGGTGGCGGCGGCGACGCCGAGCAATCCGTTGCTGAGCGGCTCGATCAGTGGCTCCAACGGCTCGTCGAGTCTGTCGGGGGCGGTGTCGGTCGCGGGCTCCGGGACGCTATGCCTACACGACCGCGTACTACGCGGGACAGCTGACGGCGGTCGACTTCTCCAACCCGGCGAGTCCGGTCATTTCCGGTTCGAGCCCCGCCTCCAACTCCGTTGCTGAACGCCTCGACGGTGAACATCGCCGGCGGCCGCGCCTACGTGGCGAGCAAGAACCGCAACGGGACGAACGGGTCCGGAATCAACGACGACGGCACGGGCAACACGCTGTCGATTTTCGACATCTCCACGAATCCGGCCGTGCCCACGTTCATGGGTTCGGTGACCGACACGACGAAGCTGTTCGGGGCGTATGGGGTGGCGGTCTCGGGGAACTTCGCCTACGTCGCGGCCCAGGGCTGCATCGGCGGGCAGCCGTGTCCAAACGGGAGCGCGGGGAACTCGTTCGAGGTCGTCGACGTCAGCAATCCGGCGGCGCCGACGATCGTGGCGTCGCTGGCCAACCCGGCGTTGCCGGCGCCGTTGACCGGTAGCGACGCGCTGCAATCATGCGTGTTCGGTGACGGTCTCCGGCCATTACGCTTACGTGACGGCGGCGAACTCGAACCGGCTCGACGATCATCGACATCTCGACTCCGCTGTCGCCGGTGATCGTCTCGTCGCTACAGGACGCCAGCCAACTTGGATTTCCCGGTCGATGTCGCGGTGCAAGGGCAACTACGCCTACGTCGCCGATCAGGCCACGCCGCTGGGACGTATGGCCGTGGTCGACGTGAGCAATCCGGCCAGCCCCCCAGGTCGTGGCCTCGGTGACCGATTCCGCCACATTGAACGGCGCCTATCGGATCCGCGTACGCGGGAACTTCGCCTACGTCGCGGCGGTGATGCGGCCACGGTGGCGGCGATCGACATCTCCGATCCGCTGAGTCCGCGCGAGGCGTGCACGTGACCGACACCACCCATCTGAACAAGACCACGGGTCTCGATCTCGATCCGACCGCGCACTACCTGATCGCCTCCTCGCCCTGTCTCTCCTCGCAGAGTCAGTCGCTTTACCCTCCGTTTCCGCCTGCGGCGGGCTCGGAACCCCTGGCCGGTCCGATCTCGGTGATCCTCGTCAATCCGCAGGCTCCGGCCAACGCAACGAGGCCGTCGATTTCGGGGACGGCGACGGCGGGCGATCAACTGACGGCGTGAACGGGACGTGGACGGGCCCCGGCGCCGACGTTCGCCTATCAATGGTCCGACTGCGATGTCAACGGCGCGAACTGCCTGGCGATCTCCGGCGCGACGTCGTCGGCCTACACCGCGCAGATTCCGACCGGGTGCTCGACGCTCGAGGTCACCGTGACCGGGACCAACAGCGTGGGTTCTTCGTCCTCGACCTCGGCCCACACCGCAGGTGGTCCGCGATCACGCCCGACATCACCGGGTTGCGCCAGTCGACGAAGACATGGCGGAGGGGAAGCAAGCTGGCCCAGATCACGCCGCGGCCGGTAGGACGCCAGCGGGAAGCGCCCGCCCGTCGGCACGACGTTCTCGTTCATGCTCAACGTGCCGGCGTCGCTGGAGTTCGCCTTCAGCGAGGATTCGACCGGGCGCAAGGTCAAGGGCGGCTGCCACCGAAAGACCGTCCAGGACCAGGGGCGGCCGCACTGCGAGCTCGACACCGGCGACGGCAACCTCGGATTCACCGCGCATCAGGGTCTCAACAAGGTCAGCTTCGAAGGCCGCATCTCACACAGCCACAAGCTGAGCCCCGCGCCCTACGACCTGACCCTCACCGCGACCGCCGCCGGTAAGGCGTCAAAGACCAAGACGATCGAGTTCACGATCGTCATCTGACATCGCGCCGGGAACCGGGTCTGGCCCGCGGGGCCCGCTGATACGATCGGCGTAGGGAGGCAGTCCCGCGGCTGGCGGGCCTGCCCAAGGACATCAACTCGCTTCCGCAGGTCCCCACGGCCTGTCAGAGGACATTCAATGTGTAGGGAATCGGTAGGCCTTCGGGCTCCGCGAACGGATTCGGTGTGGGAGCATGAAGGTGCTGCGCGCTAGCGGCCCGATGATGCTGCGCGGCCTGATCGTCGCCGTAGTCCTGGCCGTAGGTCTGGTGCTGGCCCCGGTGGCTTCGGCGACGACTCCGGCGAACCCGTCGCTGGCCGGGCCGCCGGTGAGCAACTCCGGAAGTCTGTCCGGAGTGGTGTCGGTGGCGATCTCGGGGAACTACGCGTACTCGCCGTCTTACTACTCCGGGGTGTTGACTGCGGTCGACATCTCGAATCCGGCGGCGGCTTTCGTAGCCGGGCCAAAGCGCGTCGTCCAACGCGCTGCTCAACGCCTCGACGATCAACGTCGCCGGTGGTCTCGCGTTTCGTGGTGAGCAAGAACGCCAACGGGCCGTGCTTACCGGGTCCGAGCCCGATGTGCGGTACCGGCACGAATGACGACGGCACCGGGAACAGCCTGTCCATCTATGACATCTCGACAAACCCGGCGGTGCCGACGTTCGTGGGGTCGGTGACGGACCCGACGAAGCTGTTCGGGGCCTACGGGATCGCGGTGTCGGGCAATTTCGCGTATGTCGCCGCTCAGGGCTGCCTGTCTTCACCGCAGCCTTGCCCCGATCCCGTCGGTCGGGAATCGGTTCGACGTGATCGATCTGAGCAATCCGGCCATGCCCGAAGATCGTGGCCTCGGTGCCGAACCCGTCGACGGGCGTGTTCAAAAACGCGCTCGCCCACGCCACGTCGGTGGCGATCCACGGCAACTACGCGTACGTGACGGCATTCAACTCGAGCCAACTGACTGTCATCGACATCTCGAATCCGACGAGTCCGGCAATCGTGGCATCGATCACCAACCCGGCATTGAACTTTCCGTCTGACGTGGTGGTCGGGCCTACGGTCCAGAACACCAATTACGCCTACGTCGCCAATCAGAGCTCGGGTGGCCCGGTCACGGTGGTTGACGTGAGCACTCCGAGCAGTCCCCAGGTCGTCGGTTCGGTCACCAACGCGGCGCTCAGCGGTGGGTACCGGATCCGGCTACGCGGGAATTTCGCCTACGTTTCGGGGTCCTCGGCGGCCGCAATCGCGGCGGTCGACATCTCAGATCCGACGCACCCGTCAGTCGCGGGATCTCTCACCGATACTGCGCATCTGCACGTGACGACCGGCCTCGATATCGATTCCTCCGGCCAGTACGTTGTTGCGACCTCCCCTTACCTCTCCTCGCAGACCAAGCCGACCTTCCCTCCGTATACGCCCGCCACCGGTGGCCCCACGTTGACCGGGACGGTCTCGCCGATCCGGATCGACCCCGTGCCGATCGGCGTGAGCATCTCCGCGAATCCGACGAATCCGACGACGCAGACGAGTGCCAGCTTCACGTTCGGCACCACCGACGCGGTCTCCAGCGTTGCCGTGCAGCCTGGACGGCGCGACGTTCGGCGTCTGCACCAGCGCCACGACGCAGACATACAGCGGGCTGGCCCCCGGGCCGCACACGTTCACGGTGGAGGCGACCGATGCGGCCGGGAATACCTCCGCTCCGGCGAGCTATTCGTGGACGATCGGGCAGGTCCCGGTCAACACGGCGGCGCCGACGATCTCGGGTCCGCCGTCGCCGGTTCCGGGCGATCAGCTGACCGCATCGAACGGGACCTGGACCGGCGTGCCGGCGCCGACGTTCACCTACCAGTGGTCCGATTGCGACGTGAACGGCGCGAACTGCGCGGCGATCTCCGGCGCGACGTCGTCGACGTACACGGTCGTCGCGGCCGACGAGGGCTCGACCATCGAGGTGACGGTGACCGGCACCAACACCGTGGGCGCCTCGCCGGCGACTTCGGCGCCGACCGCGTGGTCACCTCGCCGCCGGTCAATACGGCGCTGCCGTCGATCTCGGGGCCGGCCTCGCCGACCGTGGGCGACCAGCTGACGGCGTTGCCCGGGACCTGGAACGGAGTGCCGGCGCCGACCTTCACCTACCAGTGGTCCGATTGCGACGTCAACGGCGCCAACTGCGGCGCCGATCTCCGGCGCGACCTCCGCCACTTATTCGGCGACGGGATCGGATGCTCGGGTCCAGCCTCGAGGTGACGGTGACCGCTACCAACAGCGCCGGTTCACCTTCGGCGACGTCTGCGACGACCGCGGAGGTCAGCTCGTCGCCGGTCAACACGGCGCTGCCGTCGATCTCGGGTCCGGCGTCGCCGACCGTGGGCGATCAGCTTTCGGCCTCGACCGGCACCTGGACTGGCAAGCCGCCACCGACGTTCACCTACCAATGGTCCGATTGCGACGTGAATGGCACGAACTGCACGGCGATCTCCGGCGCGACCTCGTCGACCTACACCCTGCAGAGCTCGGATGCGGCGTCGACGATCGAGGTGACCGTGCAGGGCACCAACAGCCGCCGGCTCGACCTCCGCCACCTCCGCCGCCACGTCGGTGATTACCGGAGCTCCGGTCAACACGGTCCTACCGGCGGTCGGGGGCACGGTGCTCCCGACCTTCACGCTGACGGCATCGACCGGCGACCTGGACCGGCTTCCCGGCGCCGACGTTCACTTACCAGTGGTTCCTGTGCGACGGCAGTGGCCTGAACTGCAACCAGATCTCGGGCCAGACCTCCTCGACCTATGTCGTGCAGCTCGGCGATGCCTTGAAGACGCTGGAGGTGACGGTGACCGCGACCAACACCCTGGGCTCGGCCTCGGCCACCTCGTTGGCGGTCGGCCCAGTGGAGGTGGCCCCCGTCGAGCGACCCACAGAACCCGCCCACGATCTCTGGTTCGACCGTCTCCGGACAGACGCTGACTGCGGCCCCCGGCAACTGGTCGGGCATCCCGGTCCGATCTACAAGTACCAATGGTCCGACTGTGATGTGAACGGAGCGCACTGCAGCCCGATCGGCCCGGCGACCAGTTCGCCGACCTACGCCGTGCAGGATTCCGACGTCGGCTCCACGCTCGAGGTCAAGGTCACGGCCATCAACGTCGCGGGTTCGGCGACGGCGACGTCCGGCCCCACGGCGGTGGTGACAGCGGCGCCTCCCGTCAACACCGCCCCACCGTCGATCTCGGGTACGGCATCCGTGGGCGATCAGCTGACGGCGTCGAACGGCTCTTGGACGGGCACGCCTCCGCTCACCTTCACCTACCAGTGGTCCGATTGTGACTCGTCCGGCGCAAACTGCGGCTTGATTTCGGGCGCCACGGCGTCGACCTACACGGCGCAGGCTTCGGATGTCGGCTCGACCCTCGAGGTCACGGTGACGGCTACCAACGGCGCGGGGGCGCCGTCCGCCGTCTCGGCCCCGACCGCGATGGTCAGCTCGCTGCCGGCGAATACGGCGTTGCCGACGGTCTCCGGCACGACCACCCAGGGCAAGACCCTGAACGCGTCAAACGGAGCCTGGACCGGCACGCCGGCGCCAACGTTCAGCTACCAGTGGGTGCGGTGCGACTCGAGCGGGCTGCACTGCGTCGTGATCTCCGGCGCGACCCGCGCGACCTACACACTGGCTGCCGCCGATGTCGGGACCAAGCTCCGGACGTTCGTCCTGGCCACCAATTCCGCCGGTGTCGTGCGGTCGATCTCGCTCGCCACCGCACTCGTCAATGCCACGGTGCCCACGCCGGTGATCACCGGCTTGAAGCAAGCCGCCAAGACGTGGCGGGAACCCGCCAAGCCGGCCCACACCATCGCCGGCCAGCCGAAGACCAAGCGGGTGCCGACCGGCACCATGTTCTCGCTCACGCTGAACGTGCCGGCCAGCGTCAACTTCGCCTTCACGATCAAGAGCAAGGGCCGGAAGGTGGAGGGGCGCTGCCGGACGCAGACCAGCCAGAACCGCCATCAGCCGGGCTGCACGCTCAAGGTCGCGGCCGGCACGCTGGTCGTCGCTGCCCGCAAGGGCGCCAACAAGGTCAGCTTCGTCGGGCGCCTCTCGCACGGCAAGAAGCTCCGTCCGGGCACGTACAGCGTGGCGATCACCGCGACCGCCGCGGGCAAGCGCTCGAAGACCGCGACGCTCAGCTTCACAATCACGCCCTGATCTGCGGGGCGACCCGCCCGGCGCCGGATGGGCGAGCGCCCTTCAGGCCTGCAGCGCGAGCGCGGTCCGGCCTGCAGCGCGAGCGCGGTTCAGGACTCCAGCTTGGGCGAGCTCCAGGGAGCGCGGAGCCGGCGCTCGATCTCGGCGCCGAGATCGTCGATCGCGATCCGCGTCTGGGCGAGGCTGTCCCGGTCCCGGAGCGTGACCGTGCGGTCCTCCAGCGACTGGTGGTCGATGGTCACCGCCCAGGGCGTGCCGATCTCATCTTGGCGCCGGTAGCGCCGGCCGATCGCGCCGCCCTCGTCGTATTCGGCCTGGACGCGGTCGCGCAGGTCGCGGTAGACCTCGCGGGCGAGCTCCGGCTGCCCGTCCTTCTTGACCAGCGGTAGGACGGCGACCTTGACCGGCGCCAGCAGCGGGTGCAGGCGCAGGACGGTACGGCCCTCGCCGTCGATCTGGTCCTCGTCGTAGGCGTCGACCAGGAACGCCAGCATCGCCCGATCCGCGCCGGCCGCGGGCTCGATCACGTGCGGGACGTAGCGCTCGCCGCTGGCGGTGTCGACGTATTCGAGCTTTTGCCCCGATTGCGCGGCGTGCGCGCGGAGGTCGAAGTCGCCGCGGTTGGCGATCCCCTCGAGCTCTGACCAGCCGATCGGAAACAGGTACTCGACGTCGCTGGTGGCCGAGCTGTAGTGCGAGAGCTCATCGACGTCATGAGCGCGCAGGCGGAGATGATCCGAGCGGATCCCCAGCTGGAGATACCAGCTATGGCGCTGCTCGAGCCAGTGCTCGAACCACCGACCTGCCTCGGCCGGCGGCACGAAGAACTCCATCTCCATCTGCTCGAATTCCCGGGTTCGGAAGATGAAGTTGCCGGGCGTGATCTCGTTCCGAAAGCTCTTGCCGATCTGGGCGATCCCGAACGGTGGCTTCTTGCGGGAGAACTGCAGGTAGTTCTTGAAGTTGAGGAAGATCCCCTGGGCCGTCTCGGGCCGCAGATAGACGGTCGAGCCCTCGGCCTTGACGGCGCCGACGGTGGTCTCGAACATCAGGTTGAAGTCGCGGGCCTCGGTGAGGTCGCAGTCCGGGGTCTCCCCGGGTCGCTTCGAGGGCTTGCGGCCGCACTGGGCGTCCTGAATGTGGTCGGCGCGGAAACGCAGCTTGCAGGTGCGGCAGTCGATCAGCGGGTCGGTGAATCCCGCCAGGTGGCCGCTGGCCAGCCAGGTGGTCGGGTGCTGGATGATCGCCGAGTCGAGCGCCACCACGTCGTCGCGCTCCTGCAGCATCGCGCGCCACCACTGGGCCTTGATGTTGTTCTTCAGCAGTACCCCGTAGTGGCCGTAGTCGTAGCTCGACCCGAGCCCTCCGTAGATCTCGCTGCTGGGAAACACGAAGCCGCGCCGCTTGCATAGCGACACGATCTTGTCCATGGTCACGGGCTCCGGCACGATCGCGGATGCTAGATCAAGCGATAGCGGCTGGCACTCTCCCTATGAGAGTGCCAAGGAATCGGGGTCGGTAGCCGCGGCGCGGGCTATAATCACAGCAGGATGCCGATCTACGAGTTTCGTTGCGAGCAGGGCCACACGTTCGAGGTCATGCAGCGGATGAGCGACGATCCGGTGACCGAGTGCCCCGTCCACCGTTTGCCGGTCGAGCGGGTTTTCCACCCGATCGCCGTGCACTTCAAGGGCTCGGGCTTCTACAACACCGACTACGGCACGCGCAAGCGCTCACGGGAGAAGGAATCCTACGACGGCGCCAAGGCCGAAGCGAGCAAGTCGGATTCGAGCAAGTCAGACTCGAGTAAGTCCGAGTCCAGCAAGTCCGAATCTAAGGACTCGGGCTCGTCCAAGTCGGACTCGGGCGGGAAATCGAAGTCCGACACCGCGTCGAAGACCGCTTCGGCGTCCTCTTCGTCGAAGTCGGGTCGAACTAACGGCGCCGCAGTCGTGCCAGAGGCGGCTGGCTTCGGCTGGCAGCTAGGCAGCTAGCTACGACGGCGGTTTGCCGGCTCCGGCGAGCGATGGTGGCCGCCACTCGTGCGGAACTCCCGGTCGCCGCCGAGCACGGTGTGGCCGCCGCTCTTGCAGACGAGCTGGAAGTGATAGTCGGTGTCTTGCCTGCAAGCCGGTGATCTTGGCCGTGAGCTGCACGGTCTTCATGCCGGCGGCGATGTGCTGGTTCGGCGTAACGGAGCCGTAGCTCTTGGTCTTGCCGTATTCGAAGAAGCAGGTCGCGATGGCGCCGTTGGGGTTGACCTCGCCCCGCAGGACGGCCGTGTGCTCCGTGATCTCGCGGGCCGGCAGGGTGTGGACGACCGGGTTCGGGCAGTAGTCAGCCGCGCCGAGGCTTGCAGTCTCGGTCAGCGGCAGCCGCGGGTATCGACAGACATCGCCAGCACGGCCGTCACGGACGCAGCAGCCGATGTCAAAGAACAGAGTTGACCTGGACCTCACGAGACCCGCCTTTCTGGATCAATGCGTTTCTATCAGACTTTGCGGTCGCTGTGGGGCGATTAGCGGCGAACTTTGTGGTGCGGATCAACCGTGGATCAGCTTGGCCACGGCGGAGTGGACCGTCGAGGGCGAGACGACCAGCGCGTCGCCGCCTCCCGGCAGCACCTCGGAACCGGTCGGCTTGAGCACGTCGACCGGCGCGGAGCCGCCGAATTCGGATGCCGCGAACATCGACAGCAGCGTGAAGCCGCCCATATCGGTCCGCATGACGCCGGGCGCGTCCCAGGCCACCCAGGGCAGATGGAAGAAGGTGTGCAGGCTGAACAGCTGAGACTTGATCCCGTTGAGGATCTGCTGCTGTCGCTTCTCCCGCGTGAGGTCGTTCTCGGCCGGGTTGCAGGTGTTCTCCCGGGTTCGCGCCAGCGTCAGGGCGTCGCGGCCGTCGAGGTGGTGCGTCCCGGGCCGGAGGTTCAGCGTGAAGCCGCCGTTCTTGACTCCTCCGCTGATCTGCGAGCAGACCCGGCCGGTGGTCACGGTGACTCCGCCGACATCGTCGATGAACTTGGGGAAGTTGGCCAGGTTGACCACGATCAGATGGTTGATCTGGACCCCGGTGAACCGCTCGACCGTCTTGATCGCCAGAGCCGGGCCGCCGTAGGCGTAGGCGGCGTTGATCTTGGTCACCCCGTGGCCGGGGATGTCGGCCGCGGTGTCGCGCGGAATCGACAGCCGCCGGGAGACCCCGCCGCCGACCCGCCACAGCATCAGCGTGTCCGAGCGGCTGCCGGTGTCGCTGGTGTTGGCCCCGGGCTCCTTCGAGCCTGAAGGTCGCTGGTCGGTGCCGATGATGAGGACGGTGTCGGTCGAGGTGATCATGTTCCCGCCCGACGCGAGCGCCGCCTCGGCCGAGGCGGGGAGGTTGCCCTGATTGATCTGGGCGCTGATCAGGAACAGCACCAACGACAGCAACAGCCAGGCGCCGATCGCCAGCGCCAGGTATTTCAGACCGCGCCGCCAGCTCCACCCGCCACCGCCACCGCCGCCGCCGCGCCAGCGCCGGCGCGGTTTCCCGCCCGGAGGCTCCCCGTCGGGGCGCTGGGGGAGGGCGACGTCGTCTTCCCCGCGCAGGCGGGACAGGAGCCCGCGTGGGCTCGACCTATATGTGCGGTATGGGCGCTCGTCCTCGCTTGGGCGGGAGCGTTCCTGCCCGCCGTAGACCCGATAAGGCGGGTCTTGGGACTGCGCCCGGTTGTCGGAATCGTGGGACATCCAGGCTGTGCATATAGTGACGCTCCATGCCTGCCCGGCGCACCATAGGTGTCGACATGGGCGGGACGAAGCTACTGGCCGGCGCGGTCGATGCTGACCTCGCGGTCCATCATCGCGCGCAGCGGACGGTAGCGGGTCTCGACCAGGCGACGTTGCTTCAGACCGTGGTTGACCTGGTCGAGGAGGTCCGTGAATCGGCGGGCGGCGAGGTCGAGGCGGTCGGCTTCGGGATCCCCAGCCTGATCGATCAGCGCACGGGGATCGCGGTGATCGCGGTCAACCTGCCGCTGGCCAACATCCCCTTCGCCGACGTGATGGGCGAACGCCTCGGGCTGCCGGTCTACGTCGATAACGACGCGAACCTCGCACTGCTGGCCGAGCACCGGGCTGGCGCCGCCCGCGGCTGCCGCGAGGCGGTGATGCTGACCATCGGCACCGGGATCGGCGGCGGTCTGATCCTCCGCGACGAGCTCTACCGAGGCGCGATGGGCGCCGCCGGCGAGCTCGGCCACGTGGTGATCGACATGAACGGGCCGCGCTGCCAGGGCAACTGCCCGAATCGAGGTTGCGTCGAGGCGCTGGCCTCCGGGACGGCGCTGGCCCGCGAGGCCCGGCGGATCGCCCGCGAGCGCCCCGGTTCCGGCCTGGGCCGGGCCGTGCGAGACGGGCGCGAGCCGGCCGGCCCGCTGGTCACCGAGCTCGCGCACGACGGCGATCCGGCGGCGATCGAGGTGCTGGCCTTAATCGGGAGCCGACTCGGCGTGGCGATCTCCAGCTTCGTCAACATCTTCAACCCCGAAGTGGTGGTGATCGGCGGTGGGGTGATCGCGGCCGGCGAGTTCCTACTGGCTCCGGCCCGCGCCACCGTGGCCGAGCGCGCCCTGATCCCCTCGCGCGACGAGGTCCGGATCGTCGCCGCGCGGTTTGGCGTGGAGGCGGGGCTGATCGGCGCCGCAGCGCTCGCCTTCGACCAACTCGAGGCCCAGGGAGTGATATGACAGGAAGGCTGATCGTCTGCCCGACGCCGATCGGGAACCTCGAGGACATCACGCTGCGCGTGCTCGCCGCCCTGCGTGAGGCCGACGTCGTGGCCTGCGAGGACACGCGCCGCACGCGCGTCCTGCTCGACCGCTACGGGGTCCGGGCCAAGCTGGTCAGCTACCACGAGCACAACGAGACCGAACGCGCCCACGAGCTGGTGGCCCAGATGCAAGCCGGCTCGGTGGTCGCACTGGTGTCCGACGCCGGCATGCCGCTGGTCTCCGACCCCGGTTTCGTGCTGGTGCGGGCGTGCGTCGCCGCCGGCCTGGCGGTCGAGGTCCTACCCGGTCCCTCGGCGGCGCTGGCGGCGCTGGTGGCCAGCGCGCTCCCGGCCGATCGCTGGCGCTTCGCCGGCTTCCTCCCGCGCAAGCGCGGTGAGTTGGAGCGAACGTTCGGCTTCACCGAGACGCTGGTCGCGTTCGAGTCGCCGCGGCGGGTGGCCTCGTCGCTGGCCACCCTGGCCGCGCTCGATCCCGAGCGCCAGGTCGCGGTCTGCCGCGAGCTGACGAAGATCCACGAGGAGGTCATCCGCGGGACCGCCTCCGAGCTGGCCGCCCGGTATGCCTCCGAGCCGCCGAAGGGCGAGGTGGTGCTGGTGGTCGGGCCGGCCCGCGAGGCGGTCGGCGATCTGGCCACCGGCGTGGCGGCGCTGCGCCGGCTGGTCGACGCCGGCGCCAAACCCCGCGCGGCGGCCGCTGTCGTCAGCGAGTTGACCGGCACGGGCGCCAACGCGCTGTACAAGGCCCTGATGGCCGACGATCCTTCGTAGCGCACCGTTCACATAGGCCGCGCGCGGCTAGCCTTGACGTCAGGCCCGTGTCCTTCTACATCACCACCCCGATCTACTACGTCAACGCGCAGCCGCACCTCGGCCACGCGTACACGTCGATCGCCGCCGACGTGCTCGCGCGGCACATGCGCCAGCGCGGCGAGGATGTGTTCTTCCTCACCGGGACGGACGAGCACGGCGAGCCGGTCGCCGATGCCGCCCGAGCGCTCGGGCTGGAGCCGAAGGAGCTGGCCGACCGCAACGCGGAGCGTTTCAAGGCGCTGATGCCGGTCCTGAACGTCTCCAACGACTTCTTCATCCGCACGTCGGACGAGCAGCACAAGCTGAAGGTTCAGGAGGTCCTCCAGCGGGTGTACGACAACGGGCACGTGTACAAGGGCATGTACGAGGGCTGGTACTGCCCGCGCTGCGCCGACTTCAAGGTCGAAAACGAGATCCTCGAGGGCAATCGCTGCCCGATCCACGAGATCGAGTTGACCCGCGAGCAGGAAGAGAACTGGTTCTTCCGGCTCTCGACCTTCCAGGAGCCGCTCGAGCGGCTCTACGCCGAGCAGCCAGACTTCGTGATGCCCGCTCGCCACTTCCGCGAGGCGAGGTCGTTCATCGCGCAAGGTCTCCAGGACGTATCGCTGTCTCGCGGGCGGCTCAAGTGGGGCGTGACCGTGCCCTGGGATCCCAGTCACGTCTTCTACGTGTGGTTCGACGCGCTGCTGAACTACTACACGGCTTTGTCATACGCCCGCCCTGGCGAGGACCTGACCGACCGTTTCTGGCCGGCCACCTTTCACATCATCGGCAAGGACATCCTCAAGTTCCACACCGTGTTCTGGCCGGCGTTGCTGATCGCCGCCGACCTGCCGGTGCCCGAGCACGTCTTCGTCCACGGCTTCCTGCTCGGCGCCGACGGGCGCAAGATGAGCAAGTCGCTGGGCAACGTGCTCGACCCGTTCGAGGTGATGGAGCAGTTCGGCACCGATGCCCTGCGCTTCTACCTGATGCGCGACGTCGCCTTCGGGGGTGACGGCGCGGTCGGGATGGACGCTGTCACCTCGCGCTACGACTCAGAGCTGGCCAACGAGTACGGCAACCTGGCCAGCCGCACCGTGGCGATGATCAACCGCTATCGCGACGGCGTCGTGCCCGAGGCGGCCACCGATGGGCAGATCGCCGAGGACTTCGCGCAGTTGCCGGCGGAGGTGGCGGCGCTACTTGACCGCGCCGAGGCCACCCAGGCGCTCGAGCTGATCTGGCAGCGGGTGCGCCGGCTGAACCGCTACGTCGAGGAGTCCGCGCCGTGGCAGCTGGCCAAGGATCCGGCCCGCGCCGGTGACCTCGACCGGACGCTCGCCTCGCTGGCCGAGGGCGTCCGTTCGCTCAGCGTGCTGCTGCATCCGTACATGCCGGAGAGCACCGTGCGGCTGCTGGAGGTGATGTCCGCGCCGGAGATCGACTACGCGGCGGCCACGTTCGCCTCACGAGGGTCGGGCGCGCACGTCGGCGCGCTCGAGCCCCTGTACCCGAAACGCTGAGGATGCGGCTGTGATCGACAGCCACACCCATCTGCATCTCTGCGAACCGCCGGACGCGGAGCTGGTCGCCGCGGCCGAGCGGGCCGGAGTGGACCGGATCGTCACGGTGGGGACCGACGGAGCTACCTGCCGCGCCGCGCTGGCCGCCGCCGAGGCATTCCCGCAGGTGTACGCGGCGATCGGTCGTCACCCGAACGAGGCCGGCGGCTTCGACGATGCCGACCTGGCCGAGTTGCAGGCGCTGGCCGCCCACGAGAAATGCGTGGCGATCGGCGAGACCGGACTGGACTTCTATCGCGACTACGCCCCGCGGCCGGACCAGGAACGGGCCTTCCATGCCCAGATCGAGCTGGCGCGGTCGACCGGCAAGCCGCTGGTGATCCACACCCGCGGCGCCGACGACGACACGATCGCGACGCTCAGCCGGCGCGCCGCCGGGGTCCGGGTGATCCTCCACTGCTTCTCGATGGCCGGCCGGATCGAGGAATGCCTGCGGCACGACGATTGGTGGATCTCGTTCGCCGGGAACGTCACCTACCCGAAGGCTCAGGATCTGCGCGACGCGGCCCTGCGAGTGCCCGCCGATCGGCTGTTGGTGGAGACCGACGCGCCCTACCTGTCCCCGCAGGTGGTGCGGGGAAAGCCGAATCAGCCGGCCAACGTGGTCAGCACGGCGCACGTGCTGGCCGTCGAGCGCCGGGTCGAGTACCAGGACCTCGAGCGCTCGATCGACCGAGCCGCCGCCGCGGTGTTCGGATGGTGAGAGCCCCCAGGTCACGGACCCGGGACCTGGGTCAGAACTTCCTGGTCGACCGCAACATCCTCGACGTGATCGCCCGGTTGGCCGAGCTCGCGTCCGACGACGTTGTGCTCGAGGTCGGCGGGGGGCTGGGCGTGCTCTCCGAGCGGCTCGCGCCGGAGGCTCGTCATCTCCACGTGGTCGAGATCGACGGCCGGCTCGAGGACCGGCTGCGTGAGACGCTGGCCCCGTTCCAGAACGCCAGCCTGTGGTTCGCCGACGCCGTGACGTTCGATTTCGGCTCGCTCCAGCCCGTCCCGTCGAAGGTGGTCGCCAACTTGCCCTACGGCGTCGCGGCCACGGTGATCCTGCGGACGATCGAGCTGCTGCCGTCGGTCACCAGCTGGGTGGTGATGGTCCAGCGCGAGGTGGGGGAGCGGTTTGCCGCCTCACCGGGAACCTCGGCCTACGGTGTCCCGTCGGTGCTGGCCCAGCTCTCGACCGACGTCAAGGTGCTGCGGGCGGTCAGCCGCACCGTGTTTCGCCCGGTCCCCAACGTCGACTCCGTGCTGGTCGGGCTCCGCCGGCACGGGGCGGCTCCGGACGCCCGGCTGCGCCGGCTCGTGCACGACGCGTTTGCCCACCGCCGCAAGGCGCTGCCCGGCTCGCTGGCGCTGGCCGGCGGCGCCGAACCGGGGATTCGCGAGCGAGCCCGGGCCGCGCTGCTCGAGCTCGGACAGCCCGCGGACGCCCGCGCCGAGCGGCTCTCGCCGCAGGAGTTTCGCGAGCTGGCGGCCCGGCTGTGGCCGTAAAGCTGCGGGCACTCGCGCCGGGGAAGATCAACCTCGCGCTGCTGCTGGGCCCGGTGCGGAGCGACGGCCGCCACCGGCTGGTGACGCTGTTCGAATCCGTCTCGCTCGCCGATGAGCTGTGCCTGACCACGCTAGAGCAGGAGGGCGGCGAGGATCAGGTCGCCTGCCCGGGCGTCACCGGCCAGAACCTGGTCTCGCTGGCCCTCCAGGGACTCCGCGATCGAGGCTGGGACGGCCCACCGGTGCGGATCGAGATCACCAAGCGTGTGCCGGTGGCGGCCGGCATGGGCGGCGGATCGGCCGACGCGGCGGCGGCGCTCAGGCTGGTCGGGCACCTGGGTGGTACCGATGAAGGCTGGATCTCAGAGCTGGCGGTCCTGCTCGGCGCCGACGTGCCCGGCCAGCTGACTCCGGGTCTCGCACTCGGCACCGGCGCGGGCGAAATCGTGGAGCCGGTCGCGCCGATCGCCGCCCACGCAGTGGTGATCGTGCCGCTGCCGTTCTCGCTCTCCACCCCGAAGGTGTTCGGCGAGGCCGATCGACTCGGGCTGCCGCGCGACGACGCCAGCCTGGCGGCTCGCGGCGCCGAGCTGACGGCCGGGCTGGCGCCCGGATCGGTCCTGGCCCCGGAGCTGATCGTCAACGAGCTCGAGCCGGCCGCCCGCTCGCTCTGCCCGCGGATCGACGACGCGCTGGCGCAGTTGCGCGCCGCGGGAGCGCAAAACGCGTTCGTGTGCGGGTCGGGACCGACCTGCGCCGGGCTGTGGTGGGGTGAGGAGGCATTGCTGGCGGCGGCCGACGCGGCCACCGAGCTGGCCTGCCGGTTCCCAGGGGCCACGGCGGCGGTGCCGGTCGAGGCGTCGGCCGGGCGCGTCGTGCGCGGCTGAGCGCGCCGCGAAAGGCCGCCATCCCGGCCATCCCCGCCATCCGGCACAATTGTTCGACGATCGATGAGCAATCAAGACATCACGTACCTGGTGGGGGCCTGCCTCGGCGTGTTCGGCCTGGCGGCGTTCGCCGCGTTTGTAATGGCGCCGGCCGTGACCGCCTACCGCCGCCCGCTCGAGCGGGTCGCCGTGGTCATCCTCTCGTTCTACGTGCTGGCCGCGCTGGTTGGCGTCGGCGTGCTGCTCGGGGCGCTGATCGTGTTCGAGTGGCCCCGGGTCTTCTAACCCGTGGGATCCGGGAGTGATTGACCTGAGCGAGCACGCTCCCAGGCCCGAGACGGCGCGGGCCAGCGCTCCCGACCTCGGCGCGCTGGCCGCCATCACCGACGCGGTCGAGTCGGGCGTCGGCCTGCCCGAGGTTCTCCGCGCGGCCGCCCGCGCGCTCGACGCGAGCCTGATCCTGATCGACCGGTCGGCCACGATCCTGGCCGTCGCCGCTCGCTCGCCGGCCGATGAGCGCTCGCTGATGCGCGACACCCAGGATGTCACGTCGATCGAGCTGAAGGTTGCCGACGTGACGGTCGGACAGCTGCGGATGCGCAGCCGCGAGCACGCCCCGGACGCATCGATGCTGCGCCTGGTCAGCACGCTGATCGCCTCCGAGGTGGAGCGCGTCCGGGCCCCGGAGCGGGCCTCCGAGGAGGCGGCGGTCAGCTTCCAGCGCGCCGTGCTGGAGCGCCGGATCGACGATCGCGAGGACCTGGTCGCCCGCGGCAAGGAGCTCGGCTCCGACCTGGCCGCCGGGGGCAGCGTGGTGGTGGTCCGCGCCCACGCCCGCAATCCGACCGACGACGACTGGCGGCGACGCCTGCTCGCGGTGGCCTCGCGCGGGGCCCGCTCGATCGCCCCCGGCTCGATCGCCGCGGCCACCGAGGACGAGCCCGGACTGGTCGTGGTGCTGGTTCCCGACGCCGATGGCGAGACCAGCCGGCGCGTGTCTTCGGCGATCCTGCGCGAGCTCGAGTCGGGCCTGGCCGGCTTCACCTTTGCCATCGGGCGCAGCCGTCGCGCCGAGAACCCGCTCGACCTGCACCGCGCCGGCAATGAGGCGCTGCTCGCGGTCAACGTCGTCGAGGGCGACGGCGAGCGCTCGGAGCTCGCCTACGACGAGACCGGCACCTACCAGCTGCTGCTCCCGCACATGAACGACCCGGCCGAGCTCAAGCGCTTCTACGAGGAGACGGTGCGCCCGCTGGTCGCCTACGACGAGCAGTACGAGACCGACCTGCTGGGGACGCTCTCGACGTTCCTGGAGTGCGACGCCAACGTCAACGCCACGGCGGCTCGCCTGATCACCCACCGGCACACGGTCCGCTACCGCTTCGAGCGGGTGCGCGAGCTGACCGGGCTCGACGTCTCCTCCACCGACGGGCGCGAGAAGCTCTCGCTGGGGCTGAAGGCGATGCGGGTGCTCGGAATCGCGGCGCCCCGGGGACCGGCCAGCGAGCCGGGCGCCGAGGGCGGCCGGGTCCCCCGCTAGGCCGCGTCGAGAGCCGCCTGGACGGCGCCGGCCACGAGCTCGCCGGCGACGGCCAGCGGCTCGGTGCTCCGCGAGGCGCGGGCCAGCACGAACGCGCCTTCCAGCGCGGCCAGCATCCCGATCGTCAGCTCACGAGCTTTGTCCGGGTCGATCCCGGCGCTGACATGGCGCGCGGCGCCGTCGGCGATCCAGCCCTCGAAAACCTCCGCGCAGGCTTCGCGCAGCGGCTCACTCGAGCTCGAGACCTCGAGCGCGACCGTGGCGATCGGGCAGGCGTCGGCGTAGTCGGTCTCGACCAGGTGAAGGGCCGCGCCGGCGAAGAAGTTCCGCACGCCGGTCACGGGATCGGGCGCTTGGTCGAGCACCGCGGGGATCAGCTGGGCATAGATCGCGCCGGAGACCCGGATCGCCTCGGCCCCGAGTTGCTCCTTGCCGCCGGGGAAGAAATGGTAGAGCGAGCCGAACGGGGCTTGGGCGGCGGTGACGATCTGCTTCACCCCGGTCGCCGCGTAGCCCTGGCGACGGAACAGCTCGGCGCTGGCGTCGAGGATTCGGTCTCGCGTGCTGGACATGTCCGGTACCTCCGGATATCGTATCGCTAGAGCGATCAATCTAGAGGAAGCGGAGGCGATCAGCATGCAGAGCTGGCTGGGGAAGAAGTTGCTGGGCTACACGATGCGCCATCTCAACGCCGGCAACGTCAAGCCGTCACTGCTGATGGACGCACGCGACGTGGAGCTCACGTTTCCCGGCGACAACTCCTGGTCCGGGGTGATCAGGGGCAAGCGCGAGGTCCGGGCGTGGCTCGAGCGCTTCACCCGCGTCGGCCTCCAGATCTTCGCCGACGAGGTGATCCTCAAGGGCTTCCCCTGGCACACCACGGTCTGCATCCGCGGGCACGACCACCTCGACGGACCCGACGGCGAGCGGGTCTACGAGAACCGCTACGTGATCTGGGGCCTGATCCGCTGGGGCAAGCTCAAGCGCTACGAGGTGTACGAGGACACCCAGAAGGCCAAGGCCTTCGATCAGTGGCTCGAGCGCCACGAGAACCCAGCGCCGAGGGTCGCCGCGACCTAGGCGTAGCCGCTCCAGCGCCCTTGAGCGGGCGCCGAAGGCAGTAGGATCGCGCGCCATGTCGGTCGGGATCATCACCGGTTCGGGCACCTACTCACTTCCCGAGTTCGTGGATGCCGAAGCGGTTGTGGTCGAGACTCCGTTCGGCGAGGCGCCGGTCACCCGCGGGTCCTTCGCCGGGGTCGCCGTCCTGCATGTCTCCCGCCACCGGGCCGGCCACGCGATCCTGTCCAGCGGCGTCAACCACCGCGCCAACATCTGGGCGCTGAACGAGCTCGGGGCGGACGCGGTGATCGGGTGCACGGCCTGCGGGGCGGTCGACCCGGCGGTGCAGCTCGGCTCGCTGATCGTCTTCGACGACCTTCACTTCCCGGTCAATCGCCTGCCCGACGGCAGCATCTGCACCTTCTTCATCGAGCCGGGCGACCCGCGGCGCGCACACTGGATCCTCCATGGAGGCCCGTTCTCCGACGGCATCCGGGCGGCGCTGCTCAGCGCGGCGGCGCAGGCCGGACAGCCGGCCCGTGACGGCGGGATCTACGGGCACGTCGATGGGCCCCGCTTCAACACCCCGGCCGAGATCGCCCAGCTCGCCGCGTGCGGGGTCACGGCGGTCAGCCAGACGGCGGGCCCGGAGACCGTGCTGTGCGGCGAGCTCGAGTTGCCCTACGGCTTGATCGGGTTCGCCACCGACTACGCCAACGAGGTGACTCCGGGCGAGCCGACGCCGGTGTCCACGCTGATCGAGTTGATGGGCCGGAGCACCGCGAGCTTCGCCGACGTGCTCAGGGGTGCCCTGCCGGCGCTGGCCGGCGCGCCGCCCACCCCGGCTGGAACCGTCTACCGCTTCGAGGCGGGATGAGTGTTGCCGGGCCGGCGGTGATCGTCATGGCCCGGGCCCCCCGCCGCGGGGAGGTCCGGCGGGCGCTGGAGCCGGTGCTCGGGGCCGATGGCTGCGTCTCGCTCCAGTCCGCGCTGATCGTCCAGGCCGCCGCGTGGGGGCGCGAGATCACCGGTGGGGTCGTCCACGTGGCCCACGACCCTCCGGACGCCGGGCGCGAACTGCGCCCGCTGGTCGGACCCGACGCGGTGCTCTTCCCGCAGAACGGCGACGGGATCGCCGGGCGCGTGGCCGACGCCGCGGCCCGCGTGTTTGCCCGCTTCAGCGGGCCGCTGATCATCGTCTGGCCGGACCTGCCGCGGCTGCGCCGAGAACACGCCGAGGCGGCCCTCGACGATCTGCAGGCCGGCTGCGACGTAGTGCTCGGTCCGGCCTTCGACGGTGGTTTCTACCTGGTGGCGATCCCGCGCCCGCTGCCCCGTCTGTTCGGGCTGCCCGAGCTGAAGTGGCGCAGCGCCGATGTGATGACGATGGGACTCGCGGCGGCCCGCGACGCCGGACTCGAGGTCGGCATCCTCCGCGCCGAGCGCGCTCTGCATCGCCCCGCCGACATCCGCGCGGCGCTGGCCGACCCGACGCTGCCCGAGCTGGTGGCCAAGGTGCTCAGACGGGCCAGGCTCGACTGATCCGCCCGACCCCTGGGCGGCCTACCCGTGCTGGTAGAAGTCGCGGCCCCCTTGCGAACCGGGCGGTTCAGTGGGAACGTATCCCGGGTGCGGGAGGTAGAGGCTGTCCAGGCGAGCCCGTCCGAGCGCCGGCTCGAGCGGATGCTCGTGGCGCGCTCCGCGGTCACGCGTTCGCTCGAGCGGTGGACCGCGTTCGAGCCGGGGGCCAGCGACCTGCTCGAGGCGCTGGCCGGCGCGATGGAGCTGGCCTTTGGCGCGTTCTGGGTGCCGGACGGATCCTCGTTCGCGGCCCGAGCGATCTGGCACACGGCGTCGCATGCGCTCGCGCCCGTGGTCGACCTCACCCGTCGCTGGCATCCCGGCCTGGGTTCGCCCAGCATCGGCCGGGCGTTCGCCTCGCGCGAGCCGGTGATCGCATCAGACCCCACCCGGGGCGCGCCGCCGGATCGGGGAGAGGCGATTCGCCGAGCGGGCATCCAGGGAGCGCTCGCCGTTCCGGTCGTCTCGAGTGGGGCCACCCTGGCGGTCATCGAGTTGCTGTCGTTCGAGCGGTTCGAGGCGACGGACCAACTGCTCCCCGCGCTCGGCGCCATCGGCTGCGAGATCGGCCAGTTCATCGGCCACCGCCGCGGCGAGCTGAGCCGGCCCGTTCTCACCGCCCGCGAGCGCGAGGTGCTCCAACTGGCCGCCCGCGGCCGCTCGGGCCTGGACATCGCCGCCCGGCTGCACCTCAGCCCGGCGACGGTCAAGCGCCACTTCGAGAGCGCGTACGCCAACCTGGAGGTGTCCGATCGTCCGGGGGCCGTCGCCGAGGCGATGCGCCGGGGGCTGATCACCTAGCGGTAGTCCGTAAAAACCCGTAGGCAGATTTCCGTAGAACGCGCGGGCGATAGAGACGATCGGCCCAGGCAGGGCGGTCCCGGGCGACCGAAGATCCCTATGTGGACACGAATGCCCTGCAAGCGATGGTGGACTCGACCGAGGTCGACCAGCTGCGTGGGCTGGCGATCCGGCTGATCGGAACGGTGCGCGAGCTGCGCGAGCGCCTCGGCGAGGAGGACGAGGTCGCGCGTGACCTACAGGATGCCGAGGAGTCCGGCGCGGGCATCGCGGCCCTGTTCGAGGCGCTGCAATCCAGCGCGGTGCTCGGCTTCGCCTGCTTCGACCGCGACTTCCGTTTCCTCCGGGTCAACGACGCGCTCGCCCAGGTCAACCGCTTGGCCGTCGAGGAACACATCGGCCGGTCGCTGTCCGAGGTGGCCCCGGCGCTCTGGAGTCAGCTGCAACTGCCGGCCTGGGAGGTCCTCGACACCGGGGCGCCGGTGGTCAACGTCGAGCTGGTCGGAACCGGCTCGGCCGGGTTGATCGGCCGCTGGGTGGCCAGCCTGTATCCGATCACGATCGACGCGGAGATCATCGGGATCGGTTGCCTGATGATCGACATGACGGCCCGCTACGAGGCCGAGGAGCTGACCCGGATGATCACCGAGACGATGGTCGGGGGTCTCTACGCGCGCGACGACGAGGGCAGGCTGAGCATGCTCCGCCTCCAGCCCGCGGGCGCCGCGCCGGTAGCCGCCGAGCGCGAGCTCGACGCGCTGAACTCCCTGTCCCGGACGCGCGAGGCGCTCGACGAGGACCGCCTGGTGATGTACTCGCAGCCGATCGTGCCGATCAGCGGAGGGTCGGAGCGCGAAGAGCTGCTCGTACGGATGATCAGCCCCGGCGGCGAGATCGTCGTGCCGCGGGACTTCCTGCCCGCCGCCGAGCAGTACGGCCTGATCACCGAGATCGATCGCTGGGCGATCACCCAGGGCATCGAGGTCGCAGCCCGTGGACGCCGGGTCCAGGTCAACCTCTCGGCGCGTTCTCTCGGCCCCCGGATGCTCGACCACGTCGAGTCCGAGCTCGAGCGCACCGGCGCCGACCCGAGCCTGATGACGATCGAGCTGACCGAGACCGCGCTGATGGCCGACGTCGGCGCCGGGCAGCGGTTCGCCACCGAGCTCGCGGCGATCGGCTGCGGGCTCGCGCTCGACGACTTCGGCACCGGGTTCGCCAGCCTCAGCTACCTGCGGGTGCTGCCGGTCCAATATCTCAAGATCGACATCGAGTTCATCCGTGACCTCACCTCCAGCGAGACCAACCAGCACCTCGTCCGGTCGATCATCGCGCTGGCCCAAGGGCTCGGCTTGCGGACGATCGCCGAGGGCGTCGAGGACGCCGCGACCCTCGAGCTCCTCGCCGGCTACGGCGTCGACTTCGCCCAGGGGTTCCATCTCGGTGTCCCGGCCGCGATGACCACAGTCCACTGAAGCCGCGGCAGGCGACGATCAGGCTGGGGGGCGAGGACTCGAACCCCGATTCCCGGGACCAAAACCCGGTGTCCTGGCCGGTTGGACGACCCCCCAGCGCTGCGGCGGAATTCCACCGAGGCGCGAATCTAGCATCGAGACTCCAGTCCGACGGATCGCCTACGATCTGGACCTCGTGACCGCTCCTGTAGTCGTGATCCTCGCCGCCGGTCAGGGAACTCGGATGCGGTCGGCCACACCGAAGCTGTTGCATTCGCTCTGCGGGCGCCCGCTGCTGGCCTGGCCGGTCGCGGCCGCCCGGGCGGCCGGCGCGGCGAAGGTCGTGCTGGTCGACGGCCCCGAACGCAGGCTGACCCAGGCGTTCGGCGACCAGGCCACGATCGTCGTGCAACCCGAGCCGCGCGGCACCGCCGACGCCGTCAAGGCGGCCGCCGCGGAGATCCAGCCGGACCAGACCGTGATCGTGCTGGCCGGGGACGTTCCCCTGATCCGGACCGAGACCCTGCTCGCCCTGACCGAGGAACACGAGCGCCAGGGCGCCGCCGCGACGATGCTCACCGCCGTGCTCGACGATCCCACCGGCTACGGCCGGGTCGTGCGCGCGCCCGACGGGACCGTCGAGCGGGTGGTCGAGACCAAGGCGACGGGCGACGCCACCGAGCAGGAGCTCCGGATCCGCGAGATCAACACCGGGATCTTCGCCTTCGACGGCGGCGAACTGGTGAACGCGCTGGGGCGCGTGCGCTCCGACAACGCCCAAGGCGAGCTGTACCTCCCCGACGTCCTGCCGATCCTCCGCCAGGACGAGCGCACGGTGGTGGCTTTCGAGCTTGCGGATCCGACGGAGACGCTGGGAGTCAACGACCGCAAAGCGCTCGCCGAGGTCCGGGCGGTGGCCCAGCGCCGGATCCACGAGCGGCACATGCTCGCCGGCGTGACGATCGTCGACCCGCTGGCCACGGTCATCGATTTCGATGTGGAGATCGGCGCCGACACCGAGGTCGCCCCGTTCACCAGCCTCCGCGGCGCGACCACGATCGGAGCGGGCTCGATGATCGGTCCGCACGCGACGCTGATCGACGCCCGCGTCGGCGACGGCGCGACCGTCCTCCATGCCTACGTCAAGGAGGCGGAGGTGGGGGACGGGGTCAGCGTCGGACCGTTCGCCTATCTGCGCCCGGGCACTCGGCTGCTCGAAGGCTCGAAGGTCGGCACCTTCGTCGAGGTCAAGAACTCGACCATCGGTCCCGGCTCGAAGGTGCCCCACCTGTCCTACATCGGCGATACCGACATCGGGGAGCAATCGAACATCGGCGCCGGCACGATCACCGCCAACTACGACGGCTATCGCAAGCACCGGACCACGATCGGGGCCCGGGTCAAGGTCAGCGTCGACACGGCGTTCATCGCCCCGGTGCAGATCGGCGATGACTCCTATACCGGCGCCGGATCGGTGATCAGCAAGAACATCCCCGACGGTGCGCTCGGCGTGGCCCGGGCCCATCAGCGCAATATCGAGGGCTATGCCGAGCAACGCCGCCAGCGCGAGCAGGCCGCGGCCCGAGACGATGCCGGCGGATGATGCGCCACCTGTGTGGGCGATCTCGTCTAGTGCCGGGCTTACACTCGAGGCAGGATGAGCATGCTCCAGTCGCGTCCCGTCCGCAGTGACATGCGTCTCGATTACGACAAGCGGCTGATGCTGGTCACGGGCCGGGCCAACCCCGAGCTGGCCGCCCGGATCGCCGCCAAGCTGGACGTCGGAATCAGCCCGATGACGCTGAAGACGTTCTCCAACGGCGAGATCTACTGCCGCTTCGAGGAGTCGGTGCGTGGCGCCGACGTGTTCATCGTGCAACCGACGTGCGCGAATGAGACGACGGGGCTCGGCGCCAACGACGCCCTGATGGAGCTGCTGGCCATGACCGACGCGGCCGTCGGCGGCTCCGCCCACCGGGTGATCGCCGTGACTCCGTGGTACGGCTACTCGCGCCAGGACAAGAAGTCGGCGCCGCGCGAGCCGATCACCGCGCGCCTGGTGGCCCGGATGCTCGAGTCCTCCGGGATCGACCGGATCCTCACGATGGACCTCCATTCCGGCCAGATCCAGGGCTTCTTCCAGAAGCCGTGCGATCACATGACCGCCCTGTTCATGCTGACTCAGTACTTCGCCGACCTCGGGCTCGAGGATCTCGTCGTGGTCGCGCCGGACGCCGGCCGGGTCAAGCTGAACAAGCGCTTCGCCTCGCGGATCGGCGCGGACCTGGCCATCCTCAACAAGGAGCGTCCGGCCCAGCAGGTGGCCGAGATCAACTACGTGATCGGCGAGGTGGCCGGCAAGACCGCGGTGATCGTCGACGACATCATCGACACCGCCGGCACGCTCAAGGCCGCGGCCGAGGCCGTCCATGACGCCGGCGCCCGGCGCGTCTACGCGGCCGCCACGCACGGCGTGTTCTCGGGCAACGCCTGGGAGAACCTCGCGGCGGCCCGCTTCGAGCAGATCGTGGTGACCGACACGATCCCGCCGCGAGCCGGCCGCCCGGAGAACGTGCGAGTGCTGTCCTGCGCCGACCTGCTCACCAACTCGATCCGTCAGATCTTCACCGACGGCTCGGTGAGCGACGTGTTCGGCGGCGAGAACCAGCTGTTTTGAATCAGAGCGAGCGCGCGGCGGCGCTGATGGAGTTGCTCGGCCTCAGCGAGGACGAGCTGTGCCGGACGCTCGACGTCGACCCGCTGACGCTGCTGTCGGGACAGCTAGCCCATCGCACCGAGCTGCCGATCCTGCTCTCGCTGCTCGACGAGGCGCGGGAGCGGGCGGGCGCGGCCGTCCTGCGACGCTGGGTTCGGGCCCGCGGAGCCCACGGTCGCCCTATCGACGCGTTGCTGGCCCGGGACTTCGCCGCCTTTGAGGACGCGCTGGCCGACCTGGCCGAGCGCGGGTTCGTGCTCCGCGGGGGTGGCTGAGCCGGTGGGACAGCCATTCGAGTACCCGATCCGCGTCCGCTACGCCGAGTGCGACATGCAGGGCGTGGTCTTCAACGCCAATTACCTCGCCTACTTCGACATCAGCATCACCGAGCTCTGGCGCGCGGCGTTCGGGAGCTACCAGGTGATGCTCGACCGCGGGTTCGATCTGGTCGTCGCCGCGGCCAGCGTGCGGTTCGTGCGCCCGGCGCGCTCCGACGACGAGCTGACGCTCGGGATTGGGGTGGCCAAGCTCGGGACGAGCAGCGTGACCACGAGTCACCGCGTCCGGCGTGGGGAGGAGGACGTGGCGCTGGGCGAGATGACGCACGTGTTCGTCGACCGCGACAGCTTGGGGAAGGCGCCGATCCCGGACTGGGCCCGGGAAGGTCTGGCGCCGTGGGTGCTGCAGGCTAGTTGACGTCGACGCTGGTGTCGCCGGCTTCGGCCTTGGCCTTCCGGCTCTTGCCCGGCCAGGCGCCGAACAGGTAGTGGAAGGCGCTGGCGCTGGCCCGGTCGACGATCGCCGCGATCGCGGCCATCGTGGCCGCCTCCAGCGCGGCGGCGGCCACCACCTTGGGCAGGCTGGCGTCGCCGGCGGTGGCGTCCGGGGGCGGGGCGGGCTCGATGTGCTGCCAGACACTGCTGAACGCGCGCTGTCCGAGCTTGGCGCCGACGACCCCGGAAATGATGCCGAATGGCTTGTAGAAGATCTTCATCCTGCCGGGAATCTACCCACATACGCCCGATGGCCAGTACTCCGAGTTACCGATGCTCCACTTGGCGGTGGTCTAACGCCTCCGCGTGTGGGTAAATAGATAGGGCAATTAAGCCGATCTGAAGGAGCAGGAGCGATGCTCGACGAGGATCACACCCCGGACGGTGGCGCGGCGGACGAGCTGCTTCGCAGGGCGCTGCTCGATGACGCCTCGGCGGTGACGGTCTCACTGAGGGTCGACGGGCTGCCGGTCAGCGACGCCGTGACCGTGATCTTCCACGCGCGCCGGGACCTGGGGACGCTGCAGACCTACATCGCCGCCGGCAGTCTCGGCGCCGGCATGACGATCTCGGCCGGCGAGCTCCTGCGGGTGCCATGTGATCTCGATCTGGCCGACGCCGGCGATCGCCGGGAGGCCGAGCAGCTCTACGTCCAGCAGGCCACCGCGCTGCGCGACGCGCTGGTGGGAGCGGACATCGTGCTCGACGTCTGGCGCGAGCCGCTGAGCGCCCTGGTGGGCAGCACCGTGACGATCGATCGCTCGGTCGAGCTGTCGGTGCGGCTCCCGGCTCACCGCCTCCTGCCCACCGCCTTGATCGCACCCGACTCGAGGCTGGTGGTCACCCCCGTCTGCAGCGCACGCACCCTGGCCGAGGGCCGGCCCCCGCTGGGGATCGCCTGCGCCCAGCAGGACTTCACCCGGGTCTACCAGCTCGCCGATGACCCGGAGCGGTGTGTCGAGGACTTCCTCACCCTGTCGGCCGAGCACGCCCGCGCCTTCGCCGAGCGACTCGAGCATCAGGAGGCCTCGGTCGACCGCTTCCTGGAGCTCAGCGACTCCTAGTGCCCTGATTCAAAAATTCGCGGCCGCCTCGCGGCGTCTGGACGCGCGTGGACCCACCCGTCTCGCGGCAGGCACAACCAGTGCCTGCCTAGCGAGACGTGCGGCCCCACACACGCCCAGCCACTCGCGAGACCGCTCCCGAATTTCCGACTCAGGACACAAGCCGGAACGCCGCACCAGCCCAGTTGGCTACCGTGGCGCGCTGTGCGCCGGTCCTATCTCATCGCGCTGATCGCCGTGTGCCTGGTGGTGTTCCTCCTGGTCAGCGCGATCCTGGCGCGGGTCTTCAGCATCGACGGCGCGGAGCGCTCGGCGATCACCTCGCTGATCCAGGCCGAGGCCAGGGGCGATCAGGCCGGGATGATCCGGCAGCTCTATCACTGCGGCGATCCGGCCTGCCGGCAGCGCGTGGCCTACGACGCAGGCAAGCTCAGGCTTCCCGGCCGGGTCTCGATAATCCTGATCAATCCGTCGGCCGGGTTCTCGCTGAGCGGCACCACCGGCACCGCGCGCGTGGCCTGGAACGCCGGCAATTCGCTGCCCGTCGTGCAGTGCGTGAGGGTTCAGCGAGCCGGTAACGCGCTCTCGGGCCTGCGGATCCGGCTGTTGGAGCTCGGCAAGCGGATCAAGAGCGACACCGCCTGCCCGGCTAAGTATTAGTCGGCCCGGCAGCTCAGGCCCCTTGGCAGGGAGGGCTAATGCGGCGGGCGCACGCGTCCGACGTGCGTGTGCGGCACCCGCACCGGATGCGGCTGGCGGCTGGGCTCGCGCGAGGGGCGCCGCTCGCGACTGGGGAGGCGCTCGTGCAGCGGCCGGTGGTCGCGCAGCCGCACGCGCGCCGGGGTGGCATCGGGCAACGGCAACCCGCCGCCGGGGACGTCATGCGGGTGCAGCGGCTTGCGGGGGTAGTTGCCCCAGCCATCGTCGGAACCCTCGTCCGGCGGACGCGGCGGCGAATCCGGGGGCTCGCGCAGCGCAGGGATCATCAGGGCAGCGACGCACAGCAGACCGAGGAGGTGAACTCCGGCGATCCACAGCAGCAGCTGAGCCTCGCCCGACATGGCACAAGAATATCGTGCCGGCCCATCGGTTTGAAGGAGCCTGCCCCAGCAGGCGTCGCTCGCTACCATCGATTGCCGCTGATGGCCCGCTCCGAAACGACAGCCCTGACGGTCGCCCGCCGCGAGCCCTCCGGCTCGCGCGCCGTGCGCCGACTGCGCCGGGAAGGCAACATTCCCGGCATCGTCTACGGCGGCGGCGAGGATCCGATCCCGTTTCAGGTGCAGGAGCGCGAGCTGCGGCTCGCCCTGGCCAACGCCGGTGCCGTGCTGGATCTGGCCATCGACGGCGATACGGCCACCCCAGTCGTGGTCAAGGAGCTGGTCCGCCACCCGGTCCACGCCAGAACGATGCACATCGACCTCCTGCGGGTCAACCTCAACACGGCCATCCAGGCCACGGTGATCCTCGAGCTGGTCGGCGGCGATGATTCACCCGGGGTCAAGGAGGGCGGCGTGCTCGAGCTGATCACCCGCGAGCTGACCGTCGAAGCGCTCCCGACCTCGATTCCCGACACGCTCGAGCACGATGTCTCGACGATGGAGATCGGTGACACGCTGGCTTTGGAGGCGCTGAGCGCGCCGGACGGCGTCACGATCATCGGCGAGCCCGACACGGTGATCGCCACCCTCAGCGCCCCTCGCCTTCAGGTCGAGGACGACACCGAGATCGAGGCGGAGACCGAGGTCGTCGGCGAAGAGGGCGCGGCCGAGGGCGAAGCCGAGTCGTCGTCAGACGGCGACGGCGGCAGCGACTCCTCCGAGTAGCGGACGGACCCCGTGCCGCTGCCCGGTCGCCGGCGCAGTGCTCCCGTGGACTGGCTGCTCGTCGGCCTGGGCAACCCCGGAGCGGAATACGCGGCGACTCGCCACAACATCGGTTTTCAGATCGCCGAGCTGCTCGAGCGCCGCTGGGAGCTGCCCAAGCCCAAGTCGCGGTACCGAGGGCTGCTGAGCGAGGGCCGCACCGGCCCCGGCGGTCCGCGGGTGGCGATCCTGCGCCCGCAGACCTACATGAACGACGCCGGGCAATCGGTCGGGCCGGCCCGCGGGGAGCTCAAGGTCGATCTCGACCACGTGGTCGTGCTGCACGACGAGATCGACCTGCCGTTCGGGGAAATCCGCGTGCGCACCGGCGGTGGGCTGGCCGGCCACAACGGCCTCAAGTCGCTCAGGCAGGGGCTCGGCTCGCCGGACTTCGCCCGGGTCAGGGTGGGGGTCGGCCGGCCGCCGACGACGGACCCGGACCGGGTGGCCGCCTACGTGCTCGGGCGCTTCGGCGAGCCCCGGGCCGAGGTGCAGGAGCTGGTCGAGCGGGCCGCTGACGCCACCGAGGAGCTGATCTCCCAGACGTAGCCTCGGCCCGGCCTACACTGGAATTGGCCGCCGTCCCGATGCTCCGCACTCTCCTCGCCCATACAGAAGACGATCCCCAGACCACCGTGTTGGCGCGCGATGGTGGCCGCGCGTTCGTCTCCCAGTCGCTGCGCCCCTACCTGGTGGCCGCGCTGGTCGACCGCGACCCCGATCGGGCGGCGATCGTGGTGGCCGGCGACGATCGCGCCGCCCGCGATCTGGCGGCCGGCCTGCGCACCTGGCTCGAGCCGCGGATGGTTCGCTACTACCCCAGCCGCGGCGTCACCTACGAGTCGCACCTGGCCCCGCCGGCCCACCTGGTCGGGCGGCGGATCGCGGCGCTCGACGCGCTGCTGGAGCCCGGATCGGCGCCCGTGGTCGTGGTCAGCGCCGTCGCGCTGTCGGAGAAGGTGCCGGATCCGGCGATGCGCCCGCACGGGTTCGAGCTGCGCGTCGGCGAGCTCATGGACCTGGACGAGACGGCCATGGATCTGGTCGCGGCGGGCTACGAGCGCGTCGACCAGGTCGAGGACCGCGGCCAGTTCGCGATCCGCGGCGGACTGCTCGACCTGTTCCCGGCCACCGAGGACCGCGCCGTCCGCGTCGACCTGTTCGGCGACGAGATCGAATCGCTGCGCTGGTTCTCGACCTTCTCCCAGCGCTCCCTGGGCGACGCCGACCATGTCGAGGTCGCGCCGGCGGCCGAGCTCGCCCTGGAGCACCGGGAGCTGGCCGAGATCGCCGCGCTCGAGATGGAAACCGGGAGCGAGCGCAGCGAGATGCCCGACATCGCCGAGCTGCTGCCGGTCGAGGACTTCCGCTCGCTGCTCGAGCTGGCGCCCGCCGACGCCGCGATCCTGATCGCCGGTGAGGAGGACGTCGCGCCGGCGCTGGCCGATCACTGGCAGGACGTCTGCGCGGCCTTCCACGACAAGGACGCCCACCATCTCTACGTCCCGCCCGAGGCGATCGGCGCCGAGCTCGACAAGCGTGCGCGGGTGCGCCTGTCCAGCATCGATCAGGACCAGCCTTTCTCGTTCCGCGCCCAAGCGGCCGACATCGCCGCGCGCGGGCTGAAGGAGGCCGAGCCCGAGCTGGAGAAGCTGGCGCGTTCGGGCTACCGGACGATCGTGACGTTCCCGCAGCGGGGAGAGGGGGAGCGCGCGGCCTACAACCTCGGGCGGCTGAAGGTGCGCTGGCTGGGTGAGGATCCTGAGGTCGCGCGGGCGGCCGGCGCGATCACCTTCGCCCAGGCCCGGCTCGCCCAGGGCTTCATCGCCCCCCAGTTCCATCTCGCGGTGATCCCCGACCACCGGCTGTTCCGCCGCCGGCGCGCGCCGGACCGCCGGGACCGCTCGCACCGCCGCGGCGTCTTGCGCAGCTTCGCCGACCTGCGCACGGGCGACTTCGTCGTGCACGAGGACCACGGGATCGCCCGGTTCGCCGGATTCGACACCAAGACGGTGGCCGGGGTGACCCGCGACTACCTGTACCTCGAATACGCGGGCTCAGACCGCGTGTTCGTACCGGTCGACCAGCTGGCCAAGATCAGCCGCTACGTCGGCGCCGGCGGCGAGCACCCGCCGCTGTCGAAGCTGGGCGGCACCCGCTGGGAGACGCTCAAGGCGCGGGCCCGACACGCCGCCCAGGAGCTGGCCGGCGAGCTCCTGCAGCTGTTCGCCGAGCGCAAGCGCCGCGAGGGCCACGCCTTCCCGCCGGATACCGACTGGCAGCGCGAGTTCGAGGACGCGTTCCCGTTCACCGAGACGCCCGACCAGCGCGACGCGATCGAGTTCGTCAAGGCCGACATGGAGGCGCCCCGCCCGATGGACCGCCTGATCTGCGGCGACGTCGGCTACGGCAAGACCGAGGTTGCGCTGCGGGCCGCGTTCAAGGCGGTGCAGGACGGCAAGCAGGTGATGATGCTGGTGCCGACCACGATCCTGGCCCAGCAGCACTACGGCACCTTCACCGAGCGGCTGAAGGATTACCCGGTGTCGATCGAGCACGTCTCGAGGTTCCGCCCGGCGGCCGAGCAGCGCGCGGCGGTCGCCCGGTTCAGCCGCGGCGAGGTGGACATCCTGATCGGCACGCACCGCCTGCTCTCCCGCGATGTCCGGGCTCGCGATCTGGGCCTGCTGATCGTCGACGAGGAGCAGCGATTCGGAGTCAAGCAGAAGGAGCTGCTGCGCCAGCTCAAGCTGAAGGTCGACGTGATCGCCATGAGCGCCACCCCGATCCCCCGCACGCTGCAGATCTCGCTGGCCGGGATCCGCGACATCAGCGTGATCGAGACCCCCCCTGAGGGGCGGCGGCCGATCAAGAGCTACGTCGGCGAATACGACGAGGAGCTGGTCCGCGGGGCGCTCGAGCGCGAGCACAACCGCGGGGGACAGGCCTTCTTCCTGCACAACCGGGTCGACACGATCGACGAGACCGCCGAGCGGCTGCGCGGGCTGTGCCCCTCGATGCGCTTCGAGGTCGCCCACGGTCAGATGGACGAGAAGACCCTGGAGGACCGGATGCTGCGGTTCCTGCGCGGCGACGCGGACGTGCTGGTCTGCACGAGCATCATCGAGTCGGGGATCGACATTCCCCAGGCCAACACGCTGATCGTCGAGCGCTCCGATGTGTTCGGCCTGTCCCAGCTCTACCAGATCCGCGGGCGGGTCGGGCGCTCCCGAGAGCGGGCCTACGCCTATCTGCTGTATCCCAGCGCCGCCGCGCTGACCCCCGACGCCGCCCAGCGGCTCTCGGCGCTGTCGGACTACACGGAGCTGGGGGCGGGGTTCAAGATCGCCATGCGCGACCTGGAGATCCGGGGCGCGGGCAACCTGCTCGGGGACGAGCAGTCCGGCCACGTCGCGGCGCTCGGCTTCGAGCTCTACATGCAGATGCTCGACGAGGCGGTGGAGGCGGCTTCGGCCGCGGACGAGGACGGGACTGGCGCCTCGGATGATTGGGAGCCCGTGCGGCTCGACGTCAACGTCGACGCTTACGTGCCGGCGGACTACATCCCCTACGAGCAGGCCAAGGTCGACGTCCACCGCCGGATCGCCTCCTCTCGCGAGGTGGCCGATCTGGTGCTGCTGCGCGAGGAGCTCGAGGATCGCTTCGGCGAACTACCCCAGCCGATGGAGAACCTGATCCTGCTCCAGCAGGCCCGGATCAAGCTCGGCCAGGCCGGCGCCACCGCCGTCTCGTTCCGCGGCGGTCGGCTCGCCGTGACCCCGGTCGACCTCGACTCGGTCCGCGCCAAGCGGATCCGGGCCGAGATCCCCGAGGCGCTCTACGAGTCGGGCAAGTCGCAGTTGTCGATGCGCGTGCCCGACGACCCCGCACGGCAGTTCCCCGCCGTGGTCCGCGCCGCCGACGTGCTCCTCGCCGTCACCCGCGAGGCGGCTTGAGACGGGGCCGCTTTGGCGGCTCGATTTCCAGGAACCCGTAGACGTCCTCGAGGATCCCGCGTCGATCGTGCTCGAAGCGCAATTCGGAGATCCGCATCACCAGGATCCCCTCGCGCTGCAGCTTGGTGTCCTTGATCCGGTCCTTTTCGGCGTCGCGCACGGCGGTGTGCCAGTCCCGTCCGTCGAGCTCGATCGCGAGCTTGTGCTCCGGCCAGTAACAGTCGACCTCCCAGATGCCGAAGTACACATTTCGCACCGGATCGGGGATCTCTGGGTGCTCGGTCAGGAATTCGTCGAAGGCGATTTCGAACCCTGAGGCGCGTTCGGGCTTGGGTCGGTAGGCCGCCAGCGCCGCCTTGAGCTTGCCCACCCCTGGACGGCGCGCGTACCGCCCGAGCGCGGCTTCCATCGCCTCGAGGTCGAAGATGCGCTTGCGCACCGCCTGCGTGATCAGCCGATCGAGCTCCCGCGGATGCTCGCGCGGGGCGAGCTCGATCAGCATCCTCGGGACCGAGCTGACTCGGAGTCCGTTGCGATCCACGATCTCCTCCGGCGCTGGAGGCCGCTTGATCCGGTGCACCGTCAACCCCGGTCGCGGGCGACCGCCCGTCGACACCACGGTCAGTTCGATCTGCCGGGTGTTGATTTCCCGCAGCCCCCACACCCCCGCCGCCGTGCGATGACTGAGGAACGGATCCGGGCGGACCGCGAACAGCGCCGCGAGCAGCCGACCATGCGGGACGATCCGAGCGTGCCCCACCGCGTAAACGCCCGGGTACAACGGGTGCAGCCGCCCGAGGCGGACCCGGTATTCGACCTGCGCCGGCGAGAGACCAAGCTCCATGAGCTGGGCGAGCGAGATCACCCCGAACTGCTGGGCGGCGATCCGAGCGATAACGGCATCGATGAACAGGCCGCTCCCGTCCCCACTCGGATGCCTTTTCCCAGACATGTTCTAGGAAAAGGCATCCGAGTCGGGCACAACGTCACCGTGGCAAGAAAAACGTCACACGTGGGTGACGCGCCGTGCCAAAAGCGAACGCGAACTTCAGAGCTTCATAAGGATTCGCGTCCGGTGCGCCACCCCGTGCGTCACCTCGCTACCATCACCGCCGATCCATGAGGTTCTCGAAGTACATCCTGGCGCTCGGCGCCTTTTTTGTGGTCGCGATCGGCATTTCGGCCTGCGGCAGCGGCGTCCCCGGCAACTCGGTCGCCGACGTCGCCGGCAACCCGATCAGCGCCCGGGCGTTCAACCACTGGATGTTCGTGGCCGCGAAGGGGAATGCCGCCCAGAGCCCCGGCGCGCCGGTGATCGTGCCGACCGACCCGCCCAGCTTCAAGGGCTGCCTGGCCCAGGTTCGCAAGCAGATCCCGACGCTGGCCAAGACGCCGGACAAGACGATCGTCAAGGACTGCAGCCAGCTGTTCACCTCGCTCAGCAGCCAGGTGATGGACTTCCTGATCAAGGCCTACTGGTACCAGGCCGACGCGGCCAAGCTGCACATCAAGGTGACCGACCAGCAGGTCCAGACCGCGTTCGCGACGGCCAAGAAGCAGCAGTTCCCGACCGCCTCGGCGTTCAACACCTTCCTCGGCCAGACCGGGCAGACGATGCAGGACATCATCTACCGGGTTCGGATCAACCAGATCTTCAAGCAGCTGCTGGCCAAGCACAACTCGACGGTGACCCCGGCGGCGATCGCCGCCTACTACGCGTCTCATCAGACCCAGTTCGGGACTCCGGAGTCACGCGACATCCGGATCGTCAGGACCAATAGCGCCGCCACCGCGAACGTGGCCAAGGCGGCGCTGGCCAAGGGTCAGAGCTGGACCGCGGTGGCCAAGAAGTACTCGGTCGACGCGGCGACCAAGGGCCACGGCGGCCTGCTCTCCGGCGTGACCAAGGGCCAGGAGGAGCACGCCCTGGATACGGCGGCGTTCACGGCCCCGGTCAACAAGGTCCTCGGTCCGATCCATGGCAGCTTCGGCTACTACATCTTCGAGGTGATCAAGATCAAGGCGGCCACCCATCAGACGCTCGCGCAGGCCACCCCGGCGATCAAGCAGCTGCTCACCACTCAGTCCCAGACGGCGGCGCAGAATGCGGTCGACAAGGTGGCCAAGAGCCACTGGTTCTCCAAGACGACCTGCCGCCACGCGTACCTGATGGCCGATTGCCAGGGCTACAAGGCGCCGAAGACCTCGACGACCACCGCGCCGGCCACGGCCGCCCCGACGTCGACCGGGACCGCGACGGCCCCGCCGACGTCGACCGGGACCGCGACGGCTCCGGCGACGCCGACGACCACCACCCCGTAGCCCGCGTGAGCTCCGGACCCCCGGAGATCCAGGCCGCGCTGCTGCGCCTCGACGAGATCACGCGCCGGCTCCGGCGCGAATGCCCGTGGGATCGCGAGCAGGATGAGCGGACGATCGTCCCGCACACGCTGGAGGAGGCCTACGAGCTGGCCGACGCCGCGCACCGCCGGGACGACGCCAAGCTGATCGACGAGCTCGGGGACGTCCTCTTCCAGGTCCACTTCCTCGCCCTGCTGCTGGAGGAGCGCGGGGCGGGCGATCTCGCCGCGGTGGCCGCACACTGCACCGAGAAGCTGATCCGCCGGCACCCGCACGTGTTCGGAGACGTGGAGGCCGAGACGGCCGGCGAGGTGCTGCGCAACTGGGACCAGATCAAACAGCGGGAGCCGGGCCGCGAGTCCGGGATCTTCGGCGAGGTACCGGAGAACCTGCCGGCGCCGCTCTACGCCCGCAAGGTCCAGCGCCGGGCCGCCTCCAGCGGCTTTGACTTCCCCGGCGTCGAGGGCCCGTTGCAGTCGACCCGCGACGAGCTCGACGAGCTGGAGGCGGCCGCGACGGCCGACGAGCGCTTCCACGAGCTCGGCGATGTCCTGTTCGCGACGGTCAACGTGGCGCGCAAGCTCCACGTCGATCCGGAGCTGGCGCTGCGCGCCGCGGCCGATCGATTTCGCCGCCGCGTCAGCGCGGGATCGGAGCTGGCCGCATCCGAGGACAGAAGCTGGAACGATCTCGGACCCGACGAGCAACTCGTCTACTACGCGCGGGCGCGACTGACCGAAGGAGATTCACAAGCGAAATGAGCCAGATCGAGCACGTGCACGCACGCCAGATCCTCGACAGTCGAGGCAATCCGACAGTTGAGGTCGAGCTCAGCGTGCGGTCCGGCGCCTGGGGACGAGCGGCGGTTCCCTCCGGCGCCTCGACCGGGGAGTTCGAGGCGACCGAGCTGCGTGATGGTGGTTCGGACTGGATGGGCAAGGGCGTCAGCCGGGCGGTCGAGAACGTGAACGGGGAGATCGCCACCGCGATCCGCGGTCAGGACGCCTCCGCCCAGGCGGCCCTGGACCGCACCCTGATCAGCCTTGACGGCACGCCCAACAAATCCCGGCTCGGCGCCAACGCGATCCTGGCCGTGTCGCTGGCCGCCGCCCATGCCGCCGCGGCCGAGGAGCGCCTGCCGCTGTGGCGATACCTGGGAGGCGAGTCGGCCCACGTCCTACCGGTGCCGATGATGAACGTGCTCAACGGCGGCGCCCACGCCGACAACCGCGTCGACTTCCAGGAATTCATGATCGTCCCGGTCGGGGCTCGGACGTTCCGCGAGGCGCTCCAGATCGGCGCCGAGGTGTTCCACAACCTCAAGCGGACGCTCCACGAGAAGGGTCTGTCGACCGCGGTCGGCGACGAGGGAGGATTCGCCCCCGATCTGAGCTCCAACGAACAGGCGCTGGAGATGTTGATGGCCGGTATCCGAGCGGCGGGCTACGTCCCGGGAGATCAGGTCGCGGTCGCGCTCGACCCGGCGGTCTCCGAGCTCTACAAGGACGGCGTGTACGTGCTCGAGCACGAGGACCGGACGCTTACGGCCGACGCCCTGACCGATTACTGGGCCGAGCTCGCGGGCCGCTACCCGATCATCTCGATCGAGGACGGGATGGGCGAAGAGGACTGGGCCGGCTGGAGCACCCTCACCGACCGCCTCGGCAACCGCATGCAGCTGGTGGGCGACGACCTGTTCGTGACCAACACCGAACGCCTCAAGCGCGGGATCGAGAACGGCGTGGCCAATTCCATCCTGATCAAGGTCAACCAGATCGGCACCCTGACCGAGACGCTGGCCGCGGTCCGGATGGCGCGGGAGAGCGGATATTCGGCGGTGATGTCCCATCGCTCGGGCGAGACCGAGGACGTGACGATCGCCGACCTCGCCGTCTCGACGGGCTGCGGACAGATCAAGACCGGAGCGCCGTCACGGACCGATCGCGTGGCCAAGTACAACCAGTTGCTGCGGATCGAGGAGGCGCTCGGCCCCGACGCCGACTTCCCGGGACGGAGAGCCTTCCGGTCGTGAAGAACGCCCGCCCGCCGATCGCGCCGCCAGGCTCGAGTCGCCGGATCGCGGGCGAACGCTTGCAGCAGGAAGGAATGCTCCCGTGTCGAACGAAGCGCTCACGGGATGTCCCCCGCTCGTTCTGCAGCTACGCCGGCCAGGAAGGCTCGCCCCGACAAGACGCCGCCGCCGCGTCCGCGCCGCGTACCGTCGCGACGTCCGATCGCCCGGGTCCGCTGGGAGCGCGTCGGCCGCATCGGCCTTTTGCTCGTGCTGGGAGTGGTCGGCGCGCTCTACGTCCAGCATGCGCTCGAGTTGCTCTCCACGCACTCACAGGCTCAGCAGCAGCTGGCGATCGTCCGCCAGCTGGAGAAGTCCAACGCGTCGCTGATCAAGCAGCGCGATGCGCTGGGCAACCCGGCCACGATTCAGCGCGACGCACGCGTGCTCGGCATGGTGCGGGTGGGCGAGCGTCCCTACGTGGTCACCGGCCGCCGGAACCCCTGACCCGCCCGGCCCCGTGAGCTACGGGGCCGTGGAGCTCGACCAGGTTCTCGGCCTCTGGCAGGAGGGTCAGCGACGGTTGCTCGCGGCCGAGCCCGAGGACCGAGCGGCACTGGAGCGAGTCACCGACCGCCTGGTGGACGAGCTCCGCCGTCGCCTCGGTGGCCCGTTCTCGTCCGACGAACTGGCGCGCATGTACCTCGAGCAGGGAACCGACTGGTGCTTTGAGATCGCCGTGCGCGCCGCGCCGAACCATCCGGCGGCGTGGGACATGACGACCGTCGCTGGCGCGGCCTTCGCCCGCTACCTCAGGGAGGCGGTCGATTTCGGCGGTGGAAGGCGGCTCGGAGACTCCGAGGATTCTTGAACTAATCGTCTGAGTCTGAGTCCGAGTCCGACTCTGAGTCGTCCCCTCCGGCTCGCCGGATCACGATCTGGTCCTCCTCGATCGATACCTCGACCGGACGGTGTCCCGCCCAGTACTCGGCGTACACCGGGTCGTCTTGCACGGCGGGGTCGAGCCACAGTCCGTAGCCCTCCTCGCCGTGATCGAAGGTCGCTTCGAGCGTGTCGGACGCCTTGCGGCGCGTGCGAGTTCCGCTCCGGCCGCCGCGCCTTCCGCGCCGCCGCCGGGCCGGCTTCTCCTCGTCCTCATCTTCGGAATCCGGCTCGTCCTCGTCCCCAGCCTCGGCCCGCTCGGCTTCGGCGGCTTCGAGCTCTGCGGCGATGAGCGCGTCATCCTCGGCTCGAAGATCGATCTCGCCGTCGAAGTCGGCGGCGGCGGCGCCTTCGGGCTCGCCGTCGGGCTCGAGACCCTGCTCGCGCTTGAACGCTTGTATCTGCTGAACGGTTACCTCGAGCTGATGGGCGATCCAGGCGTCGGTCCGTCCTTGACGGACCCAGCCTCGGATGCGGTTCAATTCGGGCCGCAACGATCTACGTGGCATCCGCGGAGACTATTACAGGCGCCGGTTGGAGGGCTTTCCTGCCTCCGCCTGCCCCGGAGACCGGCGGGCGCCGGATCGACCCGGATCGCACCGCCGCAAACGTTCGCAAAAACTGAGCCTGCCCGGTATGCTCAGACTCGCCGGAAACCAGTCATCTGCTGCAAGATGGCGCCGTGGGTCTTGTCTAGTAGAAGACCGCCAGCCGAGCAGGGAGGCAAACGATGTTGGTACTCACCCGCAAGTCAAACCAGAGCATCATGATCGGAGACGACATCGAGGTGTCGGTTCTGGCGATCATGGGTGAGAAGGTACGGATCGGCATTCAGGCACCTCGGGACATTCCGGTGTTTCGGAAAGAGGTCTACCTCGAGATCCAGCAGGAGCGCGTCGGGCAGGCCAAGGGTGCGCGCGAGGAAGTCGACGCCGCGCTTCGCGGTCTCAGCGCCGACAGCTAGACCAGGCGTATCGGCGGTTCGTCCCGCCCGCCTGGCTGAGCGGGGTCAGCCGAGCAGGTAGTACAGCGTCTCGAACATCGCCACCGTGACGATCACGGCGGTGGCGATCAGCGACAGCACGAGGATCCAGAACCGCACTGAGCTGCGCTTCTTCTCGCGCTCGTGGGTGCGGACCCGCGAGCGCCGGACAGCGTGCTTGCGCAGATGCTCCCGGCGGCTGCGGTCGCGCTGGGTCTCGTGCCGGAACTCCTGCTCGAGCTGCGCGAGGCTTTGGCGCATCTTCAAGGCCATCGCCAGCGAGCCTACCAAGCCTCGCGCCCCGAGTTATGTCCCGATGATCGTCGGCTAATGAACCTTCTGGGCTTCGTAGACCTCGACGAAGTGGAGGTACTTGTCGGCGATCTGGGTGGCCGCGGCGCCGCGCTGCAGCTCCTCCGCGAGGAACGCCTTGAGTGCGTCCCACCAGATCGAACGCCCGATCGCGAAGCCGATGAACCCCTCGACCGGCGCCGCCTCCTCGAGCCATTGCTCCACTTTCTCGGTCGATGCGCCCCGTCCGAGTAGGACGCAGGTGACGCCGGCCCGGCCCTCGCCGGAGCGCGCCTGTTCGGCCAGCATCGCCGCGTCGGACTGCTCGTCGACGCCCTCGATCTTCCAGATGTCCACCTCGATCCCGAAGTCCTGGATGTCGGCGATGGCCCGGCGCATCAGCTCGGGACGGAGCTCGGCGTCGTAGCGGTCGGTGTCGCCGCCGACCTTGGCCAGTTGCTCCTCGGTGGCCGGAACCAGCAGCTCGAACAGGAACTTGCGATCGTTTTCGTGGAGCCAGTCGGCCAGGGTCTTCAGCTTTTCAAGCTGGCGCTGGTTCAGCTCCGGGTCGTCCTCGGAGTTGAATCGAACCAGCACCTTGGAGAAATCGGGGTCGTACTTGAGGATGTGGGCGCCGAAGTCCTCGCCGTACTCGAAATCGAATTCGTTCTGACCGGACTTCTCGACCGGCATGGCCAGCTTGAGGCCCTCCTCGGGGGCGCGCTGCGGGATGTCAGAGCCAAACTGCTCGTCGACCAGGACGCCGGTCGCGCTGGGGTCGGCCCCACGGCGGACCGCTTCGAGCATCCCCTCGAAAATCAGCCGTTTGGCGTCGGCAATCGTCTCGGTCTGCTCGGGGGTCGGCTCGCCCTCGATCCCGAACATCTTCTTCTGGAACGACCCGCGGTGGTCGAACGCGAGGATGTAGAGCTTTCCGTCGTATCCCAGGGCCATCAAATCCCGTCCTTTTAGCTGGCAAACGTGCTCATCCAGTCTAGGGCCCGGACCGAGAGCCGGGCGTGAGCATGCGCGGGGTGCGAAGGTCCCCGCTCGCCGTTAGGCTCCCGCGCGTGCAGCACAAGTTCACCGGGCCGGCGTACACGATCGGGATCGAAGAGGAGCTGATGATCCTCGATGCCAAGACGCTGGAGCTGGTCAACGCGATCGAGACCATGCTGGAACCGGCTCCCTCGGGCGAGATCAAGCCCGAGCTGATGGAGTCCGTACTCGAGATCTCGACCGACCCCTGCCAGAACCTGGCCCAGGCGGGGGATCAGCTGAAGGCGCTGCGCCAGCAGGTGACGCAGACGGCGGCCAGCAAGGGCCTGGCGATCGGATCGGCCGGCACCCATCCCTTCGCGATGTGGGAGGACCAGCGGATCGTGGCCCGTCCCCGCTACCGCGACCTGATCTCGGCACTGCGGTTCGTGGCTCGCCAGGAGCTGATCTTCGGCGTCCACGTTCACGTCGGCGTCGATGACCCCGACAAGGCGATCCACGTGGCCAACGGGATGCGGGTCCACATCCCGGTGCTGCTCGGGCTGTCGGCCAACTCTCCCTTCTGGCGCGCCGACGTCACCGGGCTGGCCTCGACCCGCACGCCGATCTTCCGCGCCTTCCCGCGGGTGGGGGTCCCGCCGACCTACGACAACTGGGAGGACTACCAGCGGCGAATCCAGTTCATGATCGACGCCAAGGTGATCGCCGACTACACCTACCTGTGGCACGACGTCCGGCCACATCCGATGTTCGGGACGGTCGAGATCCGCGTGATGGACTCCCAGACCCATATCGAGCACACGCTCGGTCTCGCCGCCCTTGTGCAGGCGCTCGTCCGCGAGCTGTGCCAGCACTTCGACGAGGGCCGGGAGCTCTCGAGCTATCCCTACGAGATGCTCGACGAGAACAAATGGCTGGCCGCGCGCCATGGGCTCGAGGGGGAGATCGTCGACCTGCCGAGCTCGGACCGGGTCTCGATGCGCGCCCTGGCCCGGCGCCTGGTCGACCGGATGCGCGAGCACTGCGAGGATCTCGGTTCGCTCGACGATCTGGCCGGGGTCGAGGACCTGCTCGAGCGCGGGAACGGGGCCGCCCGGCAGGTCGTGGTGTACGAAGCGAACCACGATTTGCGCGAAGTCACTGCGGAGATCGTCGCCGCAACGGCTGTGTAGAACTGAAGCGCTGCGGACGATCTCCGAGCGAGATTGTCGCCGCAACGGCTGTGTAGAACTGAAGCGCTGCGGACGATCTCCGAGCGAGATTGTCGCCGCGACTGCGGTCTAGACACCTCCAGCCGCCACGCGCCGAAAAGTAGCCGCCGTCGGGCTTTCTGGCCCCTCTACAATCGGAGCGTGAGCGCAGGTGGTCCCGATCTCTTTGTCGTCTGCAAGAGCTGCGGTTCGGAGGTAAGCCCGTACATCACCGAGTGCCCGTACTGCGGTAATCGGCTGCGCAAGCGGGCCCCGAAGATCGATCGGCACGGCCGGGTGGCCGAGAAGCGCCGGCGACGCAGCCCCGCGCCGGCGCTCCCGCGGCTGCGCCGGGGAGAGATGCCGGGGATCCGCCCGGATTCGCACCCCTACGCGACGATCCTGCTGGTCGTGGTTTCGCTGGTCGGCTGCCTGATCTGGCGGACGTCGCTGCTGAACCTCAGCGACATCGCGGTCGTGGGCAAGCCCGGATCGCATTGGTGGCGTCTGTTCACCGCGCCGTTCGTCTACGACAACACCGGCTACGCGTTCGTGACGCTGACGGCGATCGGTCTGTTCGGATGGTTGAACGAGCGCCGGCACGGACCGATCGTGGTGCTGCTGCTGTTCCTGCTCGGCGGCGTCGGCGGGACCGCCGCGGCGGCCGCCGCCTCTGACCTCCCGGTGTTCCTCGGCGCCAACGGCGCGGCGCTCGCCCTGCTGGTGGCCTGGGCGGTTCCGGATCTGCTCACCCTGCGCCGGGCCCAGGAGGTCGAAGGCGACCTGATCGGCGCGGGGGTGCTGGCCGCCGTGGTCGCACTGATGCCGCTCGCCCTACCCGAGGCGAGCTGGATCTCCGACGGCGTGGGCGTGCTGGCCGGTCTGCTGATCGGCTACCCGCTGGCCAAGCTGCGCCCGCAATAGCCCGCCGGGCTGCGCCGCGATCACTCAGCCGACGGAGATCGTCCCGGCGGCCCCCTGCACCAGCCGGCCGATCCGGGCACCGGGGATCTCGTCCGCCCGCTCGGGCGCGACCGCGGCCAGGAGGCCGCCCGAGGTCATCGCGTCGCACACCAGCCAGCGCCGCTCGAGGGGGACCGCGGCGGCGAACGTGCTGAAGCTCTCGGCGTGGGCGCGGTTCCGGCGCGAGCCTCCGGCCACGGCGCCCTCGGCGGGATCGGCCAGCAGCTCGAGCACCCCCTCGATCGCCGGCACCGACGCCGCGTCGAGCTCGGCCGCCAGCCCGCTGGCCAACGCCAGCTCGTGCAGATGACCGAGCAGCCCGAAGCCCGTCACGTCGGTGAGCGCGTGGGCCCCGGCGTCGCGCGCCGCCGTCGCGGCATCGCGGTTGAGCGTGGTCATCACGCCGACCGCCGCCGCCAGGGGCGCGCCGGGGATCCCGCGCTTGATCGCGGTCGATACCGCGCCGGCGCCGAGCGGCTTGGTCAGCACCAGCGCGTCGCCGGGGCGGCCGCCGGCGTTGGTGAGCACCCGATCGGGATGGACCACGCCGGTCACCGCCATCCCGAACTTCGGCTCGGGATCCTCGATCGAGTGACCCCCCAGGATCGCCACGCCGGCTTCGTCGGCCACCGCCGCGCCGCCCCGCAGGATCTGCACGAGCACGTCCTCGCCGAGCTCGGCCAGCGAGAACGCGACCAGGTTGAGCGCGCTCACCGGCGTGGCGCCCATCGCGTAGATGTCCGACAGCGCGTTGGCCGCGGCGATCCGGCCGAAGTCGAAGGGATCGTCGACGATAGGGGTGAAGAAATCGACGGTGTGGACCAGCGCGAGGTCGTCGCTCAGGCGGTAGACGCCCGCGTCATCCGAGGTCTGAAAGCCGACGATCACGTTCGGGTCGGGCCTGAACTCGAGCCGGGCCAGCAACGGTCCGATCGCCGCCGCCGGCAGCTTGCACCCGCAACCGGCGCCGTGCGACAGCGATGTCAACGAGACGACCACACACGTATGATCACTCATTCAGAAGTGACGGATCGCGCCCCCACCGATGCTGAACTAGACGCCGCGATCGCCGCGATCAACAACCCGGAACGGTTGCGGGACGCCCAGGACCTGGTGACGCGGGCGGCGCCCACGCTCCAGCTGGTTCTGGCGGCGGCGATCGCTGAAGGCGGCTGGTTCGACCTCGGCCACGATCAAGCCGTGCGCGAGGCGGTGGAAGCCGGCGATCCTCAGGAGCGCCTGCGCTCGATCCGGACGTTGCTGGCCGAGGAGACTCGGCTCGGCATGCTGGTCGGCGTCGCGGTGGGCTTCGAGCTCTCACGCGAGCTCGGCAAAGCACCCGACGCCCCAACCCCACAGGAGGACTGAGCCAAGATGGATGTGACTTTTCTGGGACACGCCTGCTTCACGCTCTCGGACGGCAGCACGACGGTCCTGATCGATCCGTTCCTGTCCGGGAATCCGAAGGCCGCGATCTCCGCCGACGACGTGTCGGCGACCACGATCCTGCTCACCCACGGACACGGTGACCACGTCGGCGACACGGTGGCGATCGCCAAGCGGACCGGAGCGCCGGTCGCCGCGATCACCGAGCTGGCCGGCGAGCTCGGGGAAGAGGGCATCGAGGTCCACAACCCGAATCTCGGCGGCACGGTCAAGTTCGACTGGGGCTGGGTCAAGCTGGTGCCGGCCTGGCACACTTCGACGACCCCCAAGGGCACGGTCAACACCCCGGCGGGCTTGCTGATCAACTTCATGGACACGATCGTCTACCACCTCGGCGACACCTGCCTGTTCTCCGACCTGCAGCTGGTCGGAAAGCGAGCGCCGATCGACGTCGCGCTGATGTGCATCGGCGGGCACTTCACGATGGACAGCACCGACGCGGTCGATGCCGCCCAGCTGGTCGGGGCCAAGACGGTGATCCCCTGCCACTACGACACCTTCCCGCTGATCGAGACCGACGCGCAGGCGTTCAAGGCTGCGGTCGAGTCCTCGGCCCCCTCCTCGGTAGTGATCCTCGACCCCGGCCAGAGCCACCAGGCGTGACCCACGCGATCGTTCTGATCCAAGCCGACCGCTCTGCGCTGGGCACGCTCGGCGGCGAGCTCGCCGATATCGACGGTGTCGCCGAGGCCTATTCGGTCACCGGCGAGTGGGACTTCGTGGCGATCCTCCGCCTGCGCCAGCAGGAGATGCTCGCGCAGGTGGTGACCGGGATCATCTCGCAGCTCAAGGGCGTGATGCGAACCTCGACGATGGTCGCCTTCGAGGTCTACTCGCGCCACGACCTCGAGGCGCTGTTCTCCGTCGGACAGTGAGCGTGCCGGCTTCGCCGGCATTGCGAGTTCGCCTGGCGGCGAACATCGCGGCCCCCGTCCGATGAGTAATTGCTCGGCCGAGATGCATGACGGCCAGCGGTTGCGGATGCCGCTGGTCCGCGACCGCCTGGCCTGGCTCGAGCAGTTGGTCGCCGACGCCGGCGGCGTTGAAGTCGCCCACCTCGGCTGCGCCGACAGCCCTTACACCGCCGAGCAGCTGCAGTCCGGCGTCCTGCTGCACGCCCGGCTGGTGCGCCGCGGCCGGGTGACCGGGATCGACGTCGACGGGCCGGCGCTCGAGCTGCTGCGCGAGGCCCTGCCCGGCGAGCGGTTCGTGCTGGCCGATGTCGCCGCGGGGGTTCCGGAGTCCGAGCGCGGACGCTACGGGCTGGTGATCGCGGGAGAGGTGATCGAGCACGTCCCGGACGTCGACACGTTCCTGCGTGGCTGTGGGGCGCTGCTATCGCCCGGTGGGCGGCTGTGCGTCACCGTGCCGAACGCCTGCAGCCCCAAGATCGGGCTGCGCGCGCTGGCCGGCCGCGAGTCGGTGCACCCGGACCACCGGGTCTACTACGGCCCGCGCACGCTGAACCGCACGCTGGCGGGCGCCGGCTATGAGCCGGAGTGGCTGGCCTCGTGCCTGGCCCCGGTCGCCTCGCCGGTCGGACGCCTGCTGTTCAACCCGCTGCTCCGGGCCAGCCACCGAATCCTTCAGGGGCCGGTGGGCGACGGGCTGATCGCCACCGCCAGGGCTCGGGAGAACCCCTCGAGCATCGCGTCGTAGGTGTAGGACGCGACGGCGGCCTTGGCGGCGGCACCGAGCCGGCGCCGCAGCAGCTCGTCCTCCAGCAGACGCGTGATCGCCGCGCCCAGCGCGGCAGCGTCACCGGGCGCGACCACCAGGCCGGTCTCGCCGTCGCGCACCAAGCCGCCGGCCACCGCGCCCACGGCGGAGCTGGCCACCATCGGCCGGGCCTGGTGCATCGCCTCGTTACAGACCAGGCCCCACGGCTCGCGGAACCGCGGCGTCGGAATCGACGGCAACAGCGCGAGCTTGGCCGCTCGGTAGGCCACCGGGAGCTCGGCGCGGGGGAGCGGGCCGAGCATCCGGGTGCCGGGGGCGACGGCGCAGCGGGCGGCCAGCGGGCCGTCGCCGACGAACACCAGCGTGCCCGGGGAGTCAACCCGCCTCCAGGCGTCGAGCAGCACCCCCACGCCCTTCTCGGGCACCAGGCGGCCCGCGTAGAGCACGAGCGGGCCGGCCGACAGCCCGTGCCGGCGCCGGAACCGCTGCACCTCGGCCGGGGCGACTTCGCGCGCGAACAGCTCCGGCTCGACCGACTGCGGCGCGACGAACACGTCGCGGTCGCTGCCCCGGATCCCCGCCACGAACCGGCGGACATGCTCGCCATAAGCCACCACCGCGTCGGCGTGGCGGTAGATGCGACGGGTGACCGGGAGCGCGATCGCATGGCTGAGCGAGCGGGGCTGCGCCCACACCGAAGCCCACAGCACGAACGGGTTGCCCCCGGCGCGTGCTCCGGCATAGGCGGCGGGCAGGATCGCGCCGCCGGCGAACGGGGCGATCGCGGCGTCGTACCGGCGGGCCGCGGCGAACGCCTCGCGCGGGCCGGCGATCCGCCGCGCCGGAAACGGAGCGGCGGCGATCTGCTCGTCGAGGTCGGCGAACCAGGCCGGGACGTAGCGCTCGCCACCCCCATAACAGAGCACCTCGACCCCGTGACGCTGGGCCAGGCGCTCGTACAGCGGGATGCGGTAACCGGCGAGGTAGGTGGTCAGCAGCGCGATCGCCATCGGTGGTGAAGTTCAACGTTGCCAGAATCGCCCGCACAGATGCGAGTCCTGCTGTTGCACAACCGCTACCGGGCGGAGGGGGGCGAGGAGCGAGCCGTCGCCGAGATCGCCGCGCTGCTGACGCGCCGCGGTCACGCGGTGCACGTGCTCGAGCGCTCGAGCGCGGCCGCCGGTTCGCTGACCGCGGCGCGGTCGCTGCTCGCAGGGGGCGTCCAGCCCGAGGAGGTCGCCGACACGGTGCGGCGGATGCGCGCCGAGATCGTCCACGCCCACAACCTGCACCCGCTGTTCGGCTGGCGCGCGCTGGCCGCCGCCCGGGCAGCCGGCGCCCGGACCGTCCTCCATCTGCACAACTTCCGCCTGTTCTGCGCGATCGGGGTGGCCTACCGCGACGAGCGCCCGTGCTTCCGCTGCCGCGGCGCCGACACGCTGCCCGGGTTGCGCCTGCGCTGCCGCGGCTCACTCGGCGAGGCGGCCGTCTATGCGGCCGGCCTGCGGGTTCAGCAGCCTCGCCTCTTCGAGCATGTCGATCGTTTCGTCACGCTGAGCGGCGCGCACCGCGCGCGGCTGCAGGAGCTGGGGCTGCCGGTGGAGGGGCGCACCGAGGTACTGCCCAACTTCGTCGCCGACGATCGCTTCGCCGCCGCCACCCGCGCTCACGAGGGGAGCTACGCGCTGGTGGCCGGCCGGCTGGTGCCCGAGAAGGGGTTCGACATGGCGATCGCGGCGTCCCGAGCGGCCGGCGTCCCCCTGGTCGTGGCCGGCAGCGGGCCCGACGAGCCCCGCCTCAGGGCGCTGGCGGCCGGGGGAGACGTGCGCTTCGAAGGCTGGGTGCCGGCGCCGGCGCTGGCCGCCCTCCGGGACGGCGCCGCCGTCGCGCTCGCGCCTTCGCGGTGGGAGGAGCCGTGCCCGTATTCGGTGCTCGAGGCGCTCGCCGCCGGCCTCCCGGTCCTGGCCAGCTCGCTGGGCGGGCTGCCGGAGCTGGTCGGTCCTGCCTCCGCGCTGCCTCCGGGGGACGTGGCGGCCTGGACCGACGCCTTGGCTGGGCTATGGGGCGATCCCGAGGCGCGCCGGCACGCCGGGTCCGCGGGGCTCGCCGACGCGCGGGCTCGCTTCGGCGAGGACCGGTACTACGACGAACTCATGGGCGTCTACTCGCGCGCGCCGGCCGGGGGGTAGGTCGTCGCCGAAAGTGAACTGCATCGATGAAGGGGAGGCAGGTCGGGGTGCCGACCGCGGATCGAGTCCCCCGGCGGGGGGTGTCGGTAGGTTACGTCTGCCCTGTAGACGTTTCTTACCAAGGCCCCTCCCGAGGCCTCGGAAACGTGAAGAAAGCGACTCCACCTTCTCCTCAGTGATGTCGTTCGACCAACACCAACCCACCATCCCCGACCCGACCCGCACCCAACAACGCTGCCACGCCTGAGCCACGGCTGAAATCAGGGCTGATTCCCCCGCCCGGGCACAAACCAGATCGACCGGTCCTTCCAGTCGTGCAGCATCAACGCGCTGCCGGTGGCCGCGAGCGCGACGAGCGAACGGGGCTTCAGCGGGGTGGGGGCGGCGGCGGGCTCGACGACCAGCCCGGCGCAGGCGACCGCGGCGACGAGGCTACCGGTGGCGCCGTGGTGACAGCGCTGTCCGAGGATCCACAGGCGGCGGCGGATCGAGTCGTACTCGACGATCTTGCTCTTGTAGTGTCCGCCAGCGGGTCTCATGGGTTTGCCTCATCGACAAGATCAATATCGGCCGTAATGCAGCGATCTTTTAGTCCGAGGGCATTAGCCCTGGCCGCGGTCGTCGGGCTGGTGCTGCTCGCCGGGTGCGGAAGCTCGAAGCACGCTGCCCCGAGCACGACCGCGAAGACGCCGACCACGCCGCAAACGGCCACCTCGGCGACATCGCCGACCAGCACTCAGACAACGCCCGGCACGCCGACATCCACCAAGAAGTCGGGCACCACGCCGATCGCCAAGACGAACACCACGTCCAATCCGACCGGAGGCGCCGGGCTACCGAGCGGCTCGGGCGCAGGCGGCTCAGGCGGAAGCGGCTCGGGCGGAAGCGGCACAAGCGGGTCAGGCGGAGGCTCCGGGGGCGGGAGCACCAACGCCCGCGTGCCCGCGACCTTCACGATCGCCTCCGGCGGTCAGGTGTCGCCGTCGACGGTCTCCGCGCCGGCCTTCCTCGCCGTCCAGCTCACGATCGTCTCCCATGACGGCCAGGCCCACCAGGTGCTGCTGCGCACGCCGACGCCGCACAAGCTCGCGGTCGCCGCCCACGGGCACGCCACCGTCCTGATCCCAGGGCTGCGCGCCGGGAGCTACCCGCTGGAGATCGACGGCGCCGCGCGGGGCGCGCTGACGATCGGCGGCGAGCCGGGCCCCTAGTGGAACGCCGCGCTAGCCCGCGGGCTAGAGCGGATCAGGCTCAGCCGATCCGCGACCCCGGCGCCGCGTCGGCATCCGGGCGGAGCAGGACCACGCCGAGCTCGTCGTCGAGCGCGCCCAGCACCAGCACCTCGGAGGAGAACGGCCCGATCCGCCGCGGCGGGAAGTTGACCACCCCGACGATCAGCGTGTCCAGCAGCGCCTCGCGGGGGTAGTGGACGATCTGGGCCGACGAGCGCCGGGTCCCCAGCTCCGGTCCGAAGTCGATGGTCAGCTTCCAGGCCGGCTTACGGGCCTCGGGAAACTCCTCGACCTCGACGATCCGCCCGACCCGCATGTCGACGGACAGGAAGTGCTCGAAGTCGATCAAGCAGCCGCTCTACGAAGTGGCCGGGCCGCCGGAAGGCGGGGTACCGGTCGCACCGGGGCCGGTGGGGGTAGTCGGCGGGCCGCCGACGGGGGGCGGGGTGCCGACCGGCCCGGTCCCGGTGGGGGGCACCGGCGTGGTCGAGGTCGCGGACGGCGGGGGGGACTGAGTGGTCGTGGTCGGCGCGGTGGCCGGGGGGGTCGCCGTGACGGCCGGGGTGGTGGTGATGATCGGAGTCAGGTCGGTGGGCTGCGGCGGGGTGAGCACGGTCGGGACGGTCTCGGTCTGGGTGCGCCCGGGCGGCGGGGTGGTGCTGGCCGGGGCGGGCGTCGTGGCCGCGGGGCTCACCGGCGCGGTCGGCGTGCTCACCGTCTTGGCCGCCGCCGGCTTGTTCGCCGTCTTGCTGACCGCCGCCACCAGGATCGCCTTCGCGGGCTTGTGTGGCTTGACGTGGCGCTTGATCACCGCGGTCGGGGCGTAGTGCAACGGCCGGATGGCGGGCGCGACGTGGGTGGCCGCCGAGGTCGTGTGCGGCCGGTAGGTGACCGTGGCGATCGGAGTGGCGTGATGCCTGGCCGGCCGGCTCGTGTGGTCGACCTCGACGGCGCCCGCGGTCACGACGGCCGCGGCGGCGAAGCCGATGGCCGCCTTGGAGGCGATCGCGCCGAGACCGGCCGAGACGAACCCGCTCGCGGTCGATCCGGCCACGATCCCCGTTCCGGCGGCCGTACCGCCGGCGACTCCGGCACCCGAGCCGGCGGCGGTCGCGCCCGACCCCGCCGCCGCCGCCCCGGAGCCGGCGTGGTGGCCGAGGTGCGTGAACGCGAGCTTCTTCAACACGACCAGCGGGCCGAGCGGCAGGATCGCGGCCAGCGCCCGGTTGGTCTCCTTCAGCTGCACGCGGAAGGCATCGCAGCGCTTGCAGGCCTTGAGATGACGGCGGACCGCCGGGCTCGGCTTGCGCTTCAGCCCCTCGGCCACCTCGCCGAGCTCGTCCCGGACCTCGTCGCAGCTGAGCAGGCGAGCCTCGGCCGCCTCGGCCAGCGAGACTCGCGCGCGCACGAGCAGCGACTTGACGCTCGGGACCGTGGTCTCCATCGCCTCAGCGATCTGCTCGTAGGAGAGCGCGTCCATCTCCCGCAGCACCAAGGCGGTGCGCTGGGTCTCGGGAAGCTCCCGGATGTCGCCGACCAGCAGCCGGAAGTCCTCGCGCTGGTGTGCCTTGTCCGCCGTGCTGGCGCCGTGCTCGGAGAGGTGGATGTCCATCGAGTCGACGCCCACCGCGGAGGTGCGGCGGAGGTGGTTGAGGCTGCGGTTACGGGCGATCCGGTAGAGCCACGGCCGCACGTTGATCGGCCGGTCATCGGCCAGGATCGCCTTGTAGGCGGCCGCCATGACCTCCTGCAGGACATCCTCCGCATCCTCGCGCGACCCGAGCAGGTGGCGGCAGAACGCCAGCAGCCGCGATTCGTAGCGCGAGACGAGCATTTCAAACGCTGGGGAACTGCCCCGTCTGACCAGCGCGACCAGGCGCTCGTCGGATTGCAATCGCAGCAATGGCGACCGACCGTGGAGGCCGATGCCTCCTGAGAATTTGAGGGCTGAGACTTCCATCCGGCCGCGTCCAGAATCGACGGCCTAAACACGCTATCAGCGCGATAGTTGCGCGAATCCGGGTGCTTCGTCTCGGGGCCGGATTCGACGCCCCGGCCCGGTCTATGATCCGAGCGCGGAAGCGGTTACGCCGCGGCCCCGCCCGGGTAGACAAATTGGCAAAGTCGGCGCTCTTAAAAAGCGCTGCCCGCAAGGGCACTGCGGGTTCGATTCCCGCCCCGGGTATCGACGAGGTGCCGGGTGGAATACTGACCGGGTCGCGAGAGTGGATACTGGCCAGGCCGACGAGAATGGATTCCGACGTTGGTCAGATTTGTGGTTTTACGGATACGGTTGAAAATTGACACCGCGACGAACCCCTTGCTAGCGTCGCGTCCGCGCCTTGGTGACCCAGGACCCCCGGCGCGGGAGGAGTACTGCTTGGCTGGGAAGCGGGAGGAGTACTGCTTGGCTAGGAGAAGGTCGCAGCGGTGCGCAACTCAACATTGATCGGCCGCGTGGCCGCGCTCGCTGCGATCGTCATAGCGGTCGGGGCGGTGTTCCTGATCCTGTTCCAGGGCGGCTCGGACTACAAGGTTCGGGCGATCTTCCAGAACGCCAGCCAGATCGTCAGCGGCGACCTCGTGGAGGTGGCCGGCAACACCATCGGCACGGTGTCTGACATCACGCTGACCCCCCAGGGTCAAGCGCAGCTGACGCTCGACATCACCAAAAAGGTCTACGAGCCGCTGCGGGTCGGGACGCAGGCCACGGTCCGCCAGGCCTCGCTGTCCGGGATCGCCAACCGCTACGTCGATCTGCGCCTCGGACCGGCCGGCGCCGACCAGATCCACAGCGGCGGGGTGATCGGCACGACCTACACGACCAGCGCGGTCGACCTCGATCAGCTCTTCAACACGCTCGACGCGCCGACGCGCAAGGGCCTGCAGCAGTTCATCCAGGGCTCGGCCCGGCAGTATGCCGGTCAGGGCGATGCCGCGCAGGCTGCCTTCGAATACCTGAACCCGGCGATCGCCTCCACCAGCATGCTGTTCTCGGAGCTCAACCGCGACACCGCGAAGTTCACGGGCTTCATCGTCAAGTCCGGCCACCTGGTCTCCGATATCGCCACCCGCCAGTCCGACCTCAGCGGCCTGGTCCAGCACCTGGCCACCACGACGGAAGCGCTGGCCTCTCAGCATGTCGCGCTCGGCCAGTCGATTCAGCGTCTGCCCCCGTTCATGCGGTTGGCCAACACCACGTTCGTGAACCTCCGCAGCGCGCTCGACGACCTGACGCCATTGGTCAATGCGTCCAAGCCGGTGGCGCCCAAGCTCCAGCAGCTGCTCACCGCCCTGAAGCCGCTGGCCGTGCAATCGGTCCCCACGGTCAAAGACCTGGCCAACATCGTCAGCCGCCCGGGAGCGGCCAACGACCTGACCGAACTGACCGCGCTGGGCCAGCCGCTGGCGGCGGCCACCGTCCACAACATCACGGCCAATGGCAAGCAGCGGCTGGGCGCATTCCCGCAATCGACCAAGGCGCTCAACCTGTCGACCCCCGAGCTGGCCATCGCCCGCCCGTACGCGGTCGACCTGACCGGCTGGTTCGAGGGGTTCTCGCATCCCGGCGGCTATGACGCCAACGGTGCCTACAGTCGCGTCGCTCCGATCGTGGGGGTGGGCTCGGTCAACAACGGAGTGCTGAACCTGCTGCCCTCGTTCCTCACCGCGGCGCTGCGCAACCTGTTGGCCTTCGGCACGAACGGCCAGGGCGGGCTGGTCACCACCGGGCAGGGAGACCGCTGTCCGGGCTCGATGGAACGGGGCGCGATCTACTACCCCGAGAGCGGATATCCCTGCAGTCAGAACGAGGTTCCGACCGGCCCATGAAGCGAATCCTGACGGGCCTCGCGGTGGTGCTGGTGCTGGGCGCCGTGGTCGTGCTGCTGGTCAGCAGCAGCGGCGGCGGCAACAGCGACCCGACCTACAAGATCCAGCTGGACAACGCCTTCGGATTGGTCAACGGCGCGAGCTTCAAGGTCGCGGGGGTGACGGCGGGCACCATCAAGTCGATCGACCTCGACCAGAAGACGCTGCACGCGGTGGTCACCATCGACGTGAGCCAGAGCGGCTTCGGCTCGTTCCACTCCGACGCGTTCTGCCAGTCCCGGCCGCAATCGCTGATCGGTGAGTACTACATCTCCTGCGACCCGGGCCACGCCGGCCGGGCCCTCAAATCGGGAGCCACGATCCCCGTAACCCAGACGCAGTCGACGATCCCGGCCGATCTGCTCCAGAACGTGTTGCGGATGCCCTACCGCGAGCGGCTGTCGCTGATCATCAACGAGCTGGGGGCCGCGGTGGCCGGGCGTTCGGGCGACCTCCAAGCCGCGCTGGCCCGGGCGGTCCCCGCGCTGACCGAGACCGACAACCTGCTGAACCTGCTGGGCAACGACTCGCACACGCTGCAGCAGCTGACCGTCAACTCCGATTCGGTGATCACCGCGCTGGCCAATAACAGCGCCCAGGTGCAGCGCTTCATCGTCGAGGCGAACAACGCAGCCACCGACACGGCCACCCAGCAGGCAAATCTGGCCTCGACGCTGCAGCGGCTCCCCGGCTTCCTCGAGCAGCTGAAGCCCGCACTGCAGCGGCTCGGCGCGGCGACCGACGCCAATCAGCCGGTGCTGGCCAACCTCAACTCGTCCGCCACGCAGATCAATCGGCTGTTCACCGATCTCCCCGGCTTCTCCCGCGCGGCCCGGCCGGCGATCAAGTCGCTGGGTCAGGCGTCGGTCACCGGCAAGACCGCGATACAGGCCGCCGGCCCCACGATCAGCGACCTGAACAAGTTCGCCGCCCAGACGCCCGAGCTGGCGAAGAACCTGTCGATCATCCTGCCCGACCTCGACAACCGGTCGCGGGCGGTCGAGACCAACCCGCGCTCGCCCGGCGGCAAGGGCTATACCGGGCTCGAGGCGCTGCTCCAGTTCGCCTTCAACCTGGCGGCGGCCACGAACACCTACGGGCCGCTCGGCCACCAACTCGCGGTCGACGCTTTCGTCAGCGCGCAGTGCACGCCGTACGCGACCCCGGGCACGATCGCCACGAACCTCAAGCTGTTCGGCTCGCAATACCGCCAGTGCTACGCCGGGCTCGGCCCCAACCAACCCGGGGTCAATGAACCCGACCCTTCCAACCCGAGCGCCTGCGTGCCCGACCCGGGTGGGGTGGCCCCCGGTCAGACCGGGCCGGCCGCCACCGCCTGCAAGCTGCCGGCGGCCGACGTCAGCTCCTCGTCCGCGAGCGCCGCGCGCGCTCGGCGCACCGCGACGGGGGCCAAGGCCGCCAAGCGCCAAGGCGCAGCGTCGAACCCCACGGCGGCCGGCACGACTTCGTCCGGGTCGTCTCCGGGCGCGGGCCAGGGCACGGCGACCGGGCTGGTCGGCGCCGGCACGACCAGTCTCCAGAAGACGGTCGGCCAGATCCTCGCGCTGCTCGGCGGCGCCACGGCCGGCTCCACGACCGGCTCCACGGGCTCGACCAGCGTCGGCGGGAATACGGCTTCCGCCGCGCCTGCCACCTCTTCGCCGGGTAACCAGACTCAAAAACTCCTCAACTACCTGCTCTCACCGTGAGACGCAGCCCGCATCCCTTCACCAGCCCGGTGCTCGTCGGCGCCGTCACCGTGCTGGCCATCGTGGTCGCGGTGTTCCTGGCCTACAGCGCCAACCAGGGTCTCCCGTTCGTGCCGACCCGCGAGCTCAAGGTCGATATCGGCGACGGCTCCGACCTGGTGGTGGGCAACGACGTGATCGAGGGTGGTTTCCGGATCGGGCTGGTCTCGGCGATGACGCCCGTGCGCCTGAGCGGCGGGCAGGTCGGCGCCCAGCTCACGCTTAAGCTCGACAAGTCCAACGGCAAGGTCCCGGCCGACTCCACCGTCTCGATCCGCCCGCGCTCGGTCCTCGGTCTGAAGTTCATCGACCTGACCAAGGGAAAGTCACGGCAGGTCATCCAGGACGGCGGGATCCTGCCGATCTCGCACACCAACGTCCCGGTCCAGATCGACGACGTGTTCGACACGTTCGACCCGAAGACGCGTACCGCGATCCAGCGGGGTCTGGTCGGGGCGGGCGACACCCTCGCCGGCCGGGGTTCCTCGCTCAATGACACGATTGCCAGCCTGCCCTCGCTGCTCGCGCATCTGCAGCCCGTGGCCCACTACCTGGCCGACCCGAACACTCAGCTCACCCGGTTCTTCACCACGCTGAACACCTTCATGGGCACCGTCTCGCCGGTGGCCGCCACCGGGGCGCGGCTGTTCACCGACATGGCCACCACGTTCGAGGCGGTCTCGCGTGATCCAAAGGCGCTCGAGTCGACCATCTCCGAGTCTCCCTCGACCCTCCAGGTCTCGACCGATTCGCTGCGCGTGCAGCAACCGTTCCTGGTCGACCTGACCACGCTCGGGCACAACCTGACTCCCGCGACCTCCGAGTTGAAGGCCGCGCTGCCGGACATCAACCCGGCGATCGAGGCGGGCACGCACACGCTGGCTCGCACGCCGGCCCTCAACTCCCGGCTGCAGTCGGTGATGGTGGCCCTGAAGTCGCTGGCCCAGGCGCCGGGCACCGACTACGCGCTCAACGCACTGACCAGCACCGTGTCGACCCTCAATCCCGCCGTCCGCTACCTCGGTCCTTTCGTGACGGTCTGCAACGACTGGAACTACTGGTGGACCTATCTGGCCGGCGACATCGACGAGGTGACCTCGTTCGGCTACGCCCAGCGCGCCCTGCTCAATCAGACCAATCCGTTGCAGCAAAACAACGTCGGCGCGGCAGGGGCGACAGCGCCGGTCAACGGGGGCTCGCTCGACACGCCGCTCGGCGGCAACGAGTACCTGCACGGACCGGTGTACGGCGCGGCGATCGACAACAAGGGCAACGCCGACTGTGAGACTGGCCAGCGCGGCTACCCGAAGAAGCTCAACTACTTCGACCCGCAGGGCCGCAACCTGGACACCGACCAGCACACCCCCGGCGACCAGGGACCGACCTTCACCGGCCGGGCCCGCGTGCCCGCCGGCGAGACGTTCAGCCGCAACCCGCAGACCGGCCCGCAAACCGCGTCCAACCCCGCCAATCCATGAGACTCGGACGCCGACGCAAGCGCAGGAAGAGCCAGCGCGTCTCGCCGTTCATGGCCGGCGCGCTCGGGGTCGTGTTCCTGATCCTGATCTCCTACGGCGCCTACACCAAGTTCGCCAACCCGCTGGCCAGCCACTTCACGATCCACGCGGTGTTCCCCAACGCCAACGGGCTGAATCCCGATTCGCTGGTGCGGATCGCCGGCGTCAACGTCGGCAAGGTCACCGGCGTCTCCAGCGCACCCGGTTGCACCAAGGGACAGACCGACAAGTGCCAGGCCGCCGATGTGACCATGCAGATCGAGGACAACGGGCTGCCGATCCACCAGGACGCGACGTTCGCGATCCGGCCGCGGATCTTCCTGGAGGGCAACTTCTTCGTCGATGTCCATCCGGGCAGCCCGTCGCTGCCGACCGTCTCGGGTGGCCACACCTTCCCGATCCAGCAGGGGACCGAGCCCGTCCAGCTCGACCAGGTCCTGGGCTCGCTGCAGGCGAACACCCGGCAGAACCTGCAGACCCTGCTCGACCAGTACGGCAAGGCGGTGGATCAGTCCGGTCCCTCCTACAACCGCTCGATCCAGTACTGGCTGCCCGCCTATAAGTACACGGCGATCGTCTCGCACGATGCCCTGGGGATCCAGCCTCACGACCTCTCGAACTGGGTCGCCCAGATGGGCACGGTCTCCGGCGCGTTCGACGCGCACCCGCAGAACCTGGAGAACCTGATCACCGATTTCAACACGACGGCCAACTCATTCGCGCGGCAGAACACGGCGCTGGCCAACGCCGTGGCCGACCTTCCCGTGACGCTGGCCACCGCGATCCCGGCCTTCAACGCGCTGAACGCCGCGTTCCCGCCGCTGCGAGCGCTGGCGCGGGCCCTGAAGCCAGGCGTGGTCTCGGCCGGCCCGGCGATCACGGTGAGCCTGCCGTTCATCAACCAGCTGCGCCAGCTCGTGCAACCCGCCGAGCTGCGTGGTCTGACCGCCGACCTGTCGGTCACCGTGCCCGCGCTGGCCAAGCTGGCCAAGGGCACGATCCCCTTGATGGAGAACGGCGTGCGGCCGGCGGCCAGTTGCGTGGCCAACGTCATCTACCCGTGGTCGCAGCTGACCCTCAACGACCACACGCTCAGCGGGACCCCGGGCTTCCCGCTGCGCCAGGCCTACGTGGAGGCGGTCGACTTCCTGCCCGGCCTGGCCGGCGAGTCACGGACGTTCGATGCCAACGGCCCGTACATCCGCGTGCTCGGCAACGGCGGCAGCCTGACCTATTCGCTGCAGCCCGGGCTGTTCGGCCAGGCGCTCGCGCCGATCACCTCCGTGCAGCCGCAGCTGCCCCCGGGCGGCACCCGCCCGCCGCTGCAGTCGGGCGTTCCGTGCGAGACGCAGGCGCCGATCACCGATCTCTCCGCCCCCGCCGGGCCGCCGCTGGCGCAGGCGGCGACCGACCTGTCCGCGCCCGGGGCCTCGCTGCGGTGGAAGTCGGCGGCGGAGTCGACGGTCACGCTGCTCAAGGACATCGCCAAGCAGCAGGGCACCGCGGTCACCCTCTCCTCCGCCGTCAAGAAGGCGCTGAAGTAGATGAAACGCGCGATCAAGAACCACAGCACCGACTTCCTGGCGATCCTGGCCTTGCTCGTGCTCTCGGTGGCCGTGTCGGGCTACGTGCTCAGCCATGAGCGCCTGCGCTTCCCGTTCATCGAGTCATCGCCGTTCGCCATCAAAGCCGAATTCCAGACCGCCCAGGCGGTGACGCCCGGTCAGGGTCAGTCGGTACGGATCTCCGGCGTGCAGATCGGCGATATCGGCGGGGTCGCGCTGAAGAACGGCCTGGCCGTGGTGACCATGGACATCGATGAGAAGTACAAGCACGTGATCCACCAGGACGCCACCGCCCTGCTGCGCCCGCGGACCGGTCTCAAGGACATGTTCATCGAGGTCGACCCGGGATCCCCGAAGGCTCCGATCGCCAAACCCGGATACACGATCCCGGTGGCCAACACGGCTCCGGACGTCAACCTAGACGAGGTCCTGGCTTCGCTGGACGCCGACTCGCGCGCGTATCTCGATCTGCTGGTCAACGGCGCCGGTCATGGCCTGCAGGGCAAGGGCGGCAGCGAGCTGGCCCAGGTGCTCGAGCGGTTCGAGCCCACCCATCGGGATCTCGCCCGGCTCAACAGCGCGGTGGCCGTCCGCGGGGCCAACCTCCGCCGGCTGGTCAACTCGCTGCAACGGCTGAACACGGCGCTGGGCGCCAAGCAGAACCAGATCGTCTCGCTGGTCGACGCCAGCTCGAAGGTGTTCCGGGCGTTCGCCTCCCAGGACGCGAACGTCAGCCGCGCGGTGGCTGACCTGCCGGCCACGCTCCAGCAGACCACGGCGACGCTGGCCAAGGTCCGGACGTTCGCCACCGAGCTCGGCCCGACCGCCACCAACCTGCTGCCCGCGGCCCGGGCGCTGCCGCAGGCCAACCAGGCGCTGGCCGCGCTGGCCCGGCCGAGCGCCCCGATCATCCAGAACCAGATCCGTCCGTTCGTGGTCGCCGCCCGGCCGGTCGTGCGCAACCTCAAGCCCGCCGCGGTCAACCTGGCCAAGGCGACGCCGAACCTGGGCACCGTGTTCACGGTCCTCAACCACTTCGTCAACCTGCTCGGCTACAACCCGGGCAACGCGATCCACGGTTACCTGTGGTGGCTGGCCTGGGCCGATCACAACGCCCGCTCGCTGTTTGCCCTGCAAGACGGCAACGGCGACTACCGCCAGCTGTTCCTACAGGCCAGCTGCGCCACGCTGGCGCAGGTCGCCAACTCGGTCGCCGGCTCGGAGCTTGTGCTCAACCTGACGCCGATCCTCACCAACCTCGGGCTCTGCCCGAAGCAGGCGGCCGCTGACGCGAGCGCCTTCCGGCTCTACCAGCAGGGCAAGCTGACCGGGCGCGCCGCTCACAGCACGGCGGCGGCCGCGGGCAGCAACGTCCCGTTCCTCCCGAAGCTGCCGACGAACTGATGGAAACGCGCTCCCCCTCAGTCACTCGGATCGTCACGATGGTGCTGTTCGCGCTCTCATGTGCCGGTCTGCTGCTGTTCCTGTGGCTGTCCTTCGGCGGCACGCTGCCGTTCAACCCCCAGGGCTACGAGGTCCGGATCTCGTTCCCCTACGCCGACCAGCTCGCCACCCAGGCCGACGTCCGGATCGCGGGCGTCTCGGTCGGGCAGGTGATCGGCAAGTCGCTCGACCCCCAGGGCAACCGGACGATCGCCACTATCCAGATGCAGAAGAAGTTCGCCCCGCTGCACGTGGACGCTCGGGCGATCCTGCGCCAGAAGACGATCCTGGGCGAGACCTACGTCGAGCTGACGCCCGGCAGCCCCAACAGCAAGGCCGTGCCCGACGGCGGGCTCCTGGCTCGGGGTCAGGTCCAGACCGCGGTCCAGCTCGACCAGGTCTTCAATGCGCTGGATCCGAAGACGCGGGCGGCGTTCCGGCAGTGGCAGCAGGAGCTGGCCAAGGCGCTGAACGGCAATGCTCAGAACCTCAACGACGTGTTGGGCAACCTCCCGACCTTCGCTGCCGACGCCAGCGACATCCTCCAGGTGCTCGACGTCCAGCACGGTGCGGTGGTCAACCTCGTCCAGAACGGCGGGACCGTGTTCGCGGCGCTCAGCCGCAACCAGTCCGCCCTGCGCAACCTGATCACCACCGGCGAGACGACCTTCGCCACGACGGCGGCCAACAACAACGCGCTCGCCGACACCTTCCACGTGTTCCCGACCTTCCTCAACGAGACGAAGGCCACGATGACGCGGCTGCAGGCGTTCTCGACCAACACCGATCCGCTGCTCAAGGAGCTCGAGCCGGTGGCGGCGGACCTGAAGCCGACGCTGGCCGACGTCCGCGCGCTGTCCCCCGACCTGCGGCGACTGTTTGTCAAGCTCGGCCCGCTGATCGCCGTCTCGAGGACGGGCCTGCCGGGAATCCGCGACGTGCTGACCGGCGCCAAGCCGCTGCTGGCGTCCGTCGGTCCGTTCCTGTCCGAGCTCAACCCGATCATCAACTGGCTGGCGCTGCACCAGCAGCTGCTCTCCGACTTCATCTCCGCCGGTGCCGCCGGGCTGGCCGCCAAGACGATCGCGTTCGGCGGGGGCAGCACGGGCCACTATCTGCGTCAGTACTCGCCGGTGGGGACCGAGACGCTGTCGATCTCGACCACGCGCGATCACTACAACCGCGGCAACACCTACCCCAGCCCGCTGTGGCTGGGCGACCCCGCCAACCTCACGCACGACATCCCCGCCGCGTTCGATTGCAAGAACACCGGCGCTCCGGGCGATGGATCAGTCGGCGCCAGTGGGCCGGGCGCGCTCGGAGGGATCACGGCGGTCGGCCGCCCGCCTTGCTGGGTCCAGCCCAAGCTGCCGGGCGCCCCGTCGCAGTATCAGATCCCCCAGATCACCGCCGCAAGGTACTCGTCCCGCTGAGGCCCGCACCGCGCGCTGCGGCCCGACGGTGTCTGAGGTCGCGCGGCGCGCTGAGGTCGCGCGGCGCGCTGAGGCCGCCCGGCGCGCTGAGGCCGCGCGGCGGGTTCAAGCCGCGCGGCGGGTTGGCCGTGGTCCGACGATCAGGCGACGGCTGTGGCCGAGCGCGCGGCGCTCGACTCGCTGCTCAGCGAAAGCCCGTCGAGCAGCACGTCGGCGAGCTTGCTCTGGCCGGTTACCGCCAGTCCATGGCGGTCCTGACTGGGAGCCAACGCGCTGACCCAGGCGGCGGTGTCGCCGCTGACGGTCGCGTCGGGAGCCTCCAGGACGACCTCCTCGATCTGGCCGGCGCCATCCGTGAACGAGACGGCGTAGGAGGCGGGGCCGCCATCGCGCTTGGCGTCGGTCACGGTCAGGCCGATCGTCCCGGTCACGCCGGCGGCGTCGATCAGTCCCGGAACGAGCCGGAAGATCGCCCCGACATCGACGCGTTCGGCCGGCCGCGGCGCACCCCAGGCCCACTCGAATCCCCATCGGGCCAGCGCGCCCAGGATCGGCATCAGCTCCGCGGCGCGGTCGGTGAGGGCGTAGTCGACACGGGGCGGGACCTCGCGATAGCGCTTACGGGTGAGCATCCCGTCGGCGACCATCCGGTTCAGCCGCGAGCGCAGCTGCTCCGTCGAGATCCCCGGGAGCACGCGTTGGAGCTCGACGAAGCGCCGGGGGCCGGAAGCTAGATCGCGGACGATCAGCAGCGTCCACTTGTCGCCGACTAGGTCGAGCGCACGCGCATCGGGCGACCACTGGTCATAAGGATGCCTCTTGGGCGGCGGTAACTGGGGCATGAATCCCTCAACTTGGACGGGTGTTGGCCTACCTACCAACTTTGAGTCTAACGGACGCCAGGACGAGTTATACGATTTGCACAAACCGACCCGCGAAGTTTGCGCGAGTTTCCGCGCCTGATGACGTTATGGCCTACACATGGGAAACGTCATCTTTCTCGCCGATCGTCTGGCTGATCGATCGCGTGCCTCGGCCAGTGCGCCGACGGCGTTCTTCTTCGACCTGGCCTGTCCGTTTTCCTACCTCGCCGCTGAGCGGGTCGAGCGGATCCTCGGCGACGTCGAATGGACACCGACCTCGGGCTCCGCACTGGGCGACGCCACGCCCGTGTTCACCGAGGAGGTGATCGCCCGGGCCGAGCGGCGGGCGATCGAACTGCGGCTGCCGCTGATCTGGCCCGACCCCTTCCCGACGGATTGCACCGAGGCGCTGCGGGCGGCCGGATTCGCCGCCGAGCGGGGCGAGGGCGCCCGCTTCGCGCTGGCCGCCTCACGACTCGCCTTCTGCGGCGGGTTCGATCTCGCCGATCTCGAGATTCTGGCCGCGGCGGCCGAGGCGGCCGGGCTTCGCGTCGACGACTGCCTGGCGGCGGCGGCTGACCCCGCCCGGGACGCGGGGCTGCAGGCGACCGCTCGCGGATTGCTCTCCCGCGGCGTCGCCACGCTTCCGGCGATTCGCGTCGAGCGGCGGTGGTTTGAGGGCGAGCGCGGCGTAGCCGAGGCGTCCGCGCTGATGCGAGCTCAAACAATGTACGAACGTCCGCTGGCGCCGGCAGGTTGAGCCTGGGCTGAGCGGTAAGCGTGCGGTCGCCGGGGCGAAGTTTGGCGACCGCCGGGGCACGGGGTGAGCGGCCGCGGGGGCGGGCCGCTCGATCCGTGCCGTCTGCACCCTGCCAGACTGCTCGGCATGAAGGATCCGCTCGACCGGGGGGTACGTGCGATCGCGCGGCGCAACTCGTATGCGCTGGTATGGGCGCAGTTCGGCCTCGCCCACCTGGTGGTGTTCGGCGGCCTCGGACTGCTGGCGCTCTACCAGCCGATGTCGACCGACGACTTCTGGCTGCTGGTCGGGGTCTCGCAGGCCCTGGTGGGGATCGACAACGCGATCGCGATCAAGCTGACGCGGCGGATCTGGCGCCCGGTCTGGGCCTGGGAGCGGGGCGCGCGCGACGAGGCCTCGACGATCGCCGCCTGGACGGCGCTGGCCACGCTGCCACTCACCTATCTCAGGCGCATGGGCAAGTACCCGGTGCTGTTCGCCTACCTACCGTTCGTCGCCTTCACCACCTGGCAGCTGCACCTGAGGTGGTATTCGTTCCTGATCCTGGCGCTGGTGGGCACGTCGGTGATGGCCTGCAGCCTGATCATCCGCTACTTCACCATGGAGATCGTCTCGCGCCCGGTGATCGAGGAGGTGGCCAAGGGCCTCCCGTCGGACTTCACGATCGACGCGCCGGGCCTGCCGCTGCGCTGGCGCCTGTTCGCCGCCGCCCCGGTCATCAACGTCATCACGGCGATCGTGGTGGCCGGCCTGTCGGCGGCCGGGCAGAGCGGGCGCCACCACGCCAGCCTGGACGACCTCGGCGCCTCCTGGCTGATCGCCGTCGCCGTCGCCCTGACCGTCTCGCTCGAGCTGGTGGTGCTGGCGGTGCGGACGCTGGGAACCTCGCTGGGTGAGCTGCGCCGCGCCACCGAGCAGGTGCGGGCGGGCGACTTCTCGGCGCGGGTGCCGGTGGTGGCGACCGACGAGACCGGCCGGCTGGCGCAGTCGTTCAACACGATGGTCGAGGGCCTCGACGAGCGCGAGCGGCTGCGCGCCGCGTTTGGGGCCTACGTCGATCCGGGCCTGGCCGAGCGCGTCCTGCGCGAGGGCGCCGAGCTGGGCGGCGAAGAGGTCGACGTCACCATCCTGTTCCTGGACATCCGCGATTTCACCGCGTTCGCCGAGCGCGCGTCGCCCACCGAGGTCGTCTCGCTCCTGAACGGCTTCTGGGAGCTCGTCGTGCCGGTGCTGCTGCGCAACGGCGGCCACGCCAACAAGTTCATCGGGGACGGACTGCTGGGCGTGTTCGGCGCGCCCGATCACGTCACCGACCACGCCGACCGCGCCGTCCGGGCGGCGATGGAGGTGGTCGATCTCGTCCGCGAGCGCTACGGTGGTCAGGTCGGGGTCGGGATCGGGGTCAATTCCGGCAGTGTCGTCTCCGGGACCGTGGGGGGCGGAGGCCGGGTTGAGTTCACGGTGATCGGCGACACTGTCAACACCGCGGCAAGGGTTGAGGCCGCGACCCGCGAAACAGGCGACGACGTGCTGATCACCGAACTGACTCGGGAGCGGCTGTGCCACGACGTGTTCGAGTTCGAAGAGCGACCGCCGGTGCCCCTGAAGGGCAAATCGGTGCCGGTCCGACTGTGGGCGCCCCGGGCCGCAATCCGTTCCGACACCGTGGCCGGCGCGGCGCGCACGCCGGTGTCCGATTGACGCGGCGCGCCGGCGGCGTGGTCAAGCGCTTCTGGCGCCTCGCCTGGGACGCCAACATCACCGGTCTCTCGTCGATGGTCGCCTACAGCATGCTGCTCGGGGTGATCCCGGTGGCCCTCCTTGGCCTGTTCATCGCCGGTCAGGTGCTCTCCAGCACCGCGGTTCAGACCAGCGTGCTCCAGGATCTGCACGAGGTCTTCCCCGGGGCGGCTGCGCACACGCTGAGCTCGCTCCTGCACCAGGTCCAGGGCTCCACGACCAGCACCGGACTGCTGGCGCTGGTGGCCAGCCTGTGGCTGGCCTCGTCGTTCTGGGGCGCGCTCGACACCTCCTTCAGCCGGATCTACAGGTGCCCCTCTCGGAGCTGGCTCGAGCAGAAGCGCTTCGGAATCGTGATGGTTGGCGTGGTGATCGTGTTCATGGTGGCCACCGTCACAGTTCCGACCGCGCAGAGCATCCTCAAGGCCGGCGCCAGTGACCTCCCGTTCGACCTCGCCCATGTGGCCGCGTTCGTCTACGTGGCCTCGCTGGCGATCAGCCTGACGCTCCTGTTCGGTTGCCTCGCGCTGATCTATGCGCGAGTGCCGAACTGCCCGGTGCCGTGGCGGGCCGTGTGGCCGGGGGCGCTGGCGGCGAGCGTCGTGATCGGCCTGGTCGACTACGCGTTCCCGGCCTACCTCTCCAACATCTCGACGATCGCCCGGTTCGAGGGCACCGTCGTGTTCATCCTGATCGTGCTCGCCTGGTTCTACGTGTTGGCCCTGATCATCCTCGGCGGGGCGGTCCTCAACGCGCTGCGCGTGCCGCCGCAGGCCGACGCCTGAGCCTCCGAGGCCGGCGTGTTAGCGTGCAGCCCGTGGCAACCGAAGCGGCCACCGAGCTGCACGGCGGGCGCCTGATCGCCAGGCGCCTGAAGGCGCACGGCGTGACCAAGCTGTTCACGTTGTCGGGCGGTCACCTGTTCTCGATCTACGACGGCTGCCGGGCCGAGGGGATCGATCTGGTCGACGTCCGCCACGAGCAGACGGCGGCGTTCGCCGCCGAGGGCTGGGCCAAGGTCACGCGCTCGATCGGCGTCTGCGCGCTGACCGCCGGCCCCGGCGTCACCAACGGGATGAGCGCGCTCGCCTCGGCGGGCCAGAATCATTCGCCCGTCCTGGCGTTGGGCGGCCGCGCGCCGCAGGCACGCTGGGGTCAGGGCTCGCTGCAGGAGATCGACCACGTTCCGTTCGTGCGGCCGCTGGTCAAGCTCGCCGCGACCCCGGACGGTACCGCCGAGATCCCCGGCCTGGTCGACGAGGCGATCCGGGTCGCCCAGACGCCGCACTCGGGTCCGACGTTCCTCGACTTCCCGCTGGACCAGGTGTTCGGCAGCGCCCCCGAGCCCGAGGGCGTCGGGGCGGCCGGCCCGCCGCAGCCGTGGACGGGCCCCGGCGCGGAAGCGTCGGCGATCGACCGAGCGGTGACGGTGCTCCGCGACGCCGAGCGTCCCGTGATCATGGCCGGCACCGGCCTGTACTGGGGACGGGGGGAGACCGCGCTGCGGGCACTGGCCGAGGAGCTGCAGATCCCCGTGTTCCTCAACGGACTGGCCCGCGGTTGCCTGCCCGCCGACCACGAGCTGTTCTTCTCCCGGGTTCGCGGGAGCGCGCTGAAACAGGCCGACGTGGCGCTGGTGATCGGCGTGCCGCTGGATTTCCGGCTCGGCTTCGGCGCCGCCTTCGCCCCCGACGCCGAGATCGTGGCGATCGACGTCGCCGAGCCGGTGCGCGACCATCCGCGCCCGGTGGCGGGCGAGCTCTATGGGGCGTTGCCGGCCACGCTCGAGGCGCTCCGCCGTGGCGCCTCGGGGGGTGGCGATCACTCCGGCTGGTTGCGGTCACTGCGCGAGTCCGAGACCGAGAAGCGCGGAGCGGAGGCCGCCGAGTTGGCCGACCCGCGCGCTCCGCTGCATCCGATGCGGGTCTACGGGGAGCTGGCGCAGCTGCTCGACCGCGACGCGATCGTGATCGGCGACGGCGGCGACTTCGTCTCCTACGCGGGACGGCTGATCGACTCCTACGAGCCGGGCTGCTGGCTTGATCCCGGGCCTTACGGATGTCTCGGGTCGGGGCCGGGCTACGCCCTGGCCGCCAAGCTCGCCCACCCGGGCCGCCAGGTCGTGCTGCTGCTGGGCGACGGCGCGTTCGGCTTCTCCGGGATGGATTTCGACACGCTCGTGCGCCACAACGTCGCCGTTCTCGGCCTGGTCGGCAACAACGGCATCTGGGCGCTCGAGAAGCACCCGATGGAGGCGATCTACGGCTACTCGGTGGTGGCCGACCTGACGCCCGAGACCCGGTATGACCTAGTGGTCGAGGCCCTCGGCGGCCACGGCGAGCTCGTCCGCGAGCCCGGGCAGCTCCGCGGCGCCTTCGAGCGATCGCTCGAGTCCGGCCAGCCGTCACTGATCAACGTTCTGACCGACCCCAGCATCGCCTATCCCCGCCGGTCCAACCTGGCCTGACGGTCCTTCGTCCCGCAGGCACGCGAGAGAATCGCCCCCAAGGCGATTCTCTTAAGCCTGGTCGCCCCCCGGGCGATCAGGCCGTTAACGAAAGTCGCCCGCAATTTGCGGGCGACTTCCGATCCAGGTTTGGCCCAATCGGGACGGGCAGGGGTACGTGCCAGAAAGGGCCGATTAAGTGGCTCGGACGGCGGGAGGCGCCGATGTCTGCGGCTTCGCCCGAGCCTATGTGTTGGACTTTGAGCGCCGAAGCGTTCTCAGCCCGCGACAATCATGGCCCCTGGACGCCCTCGCGGCAATCGTACATCCGTCCAGTTTGGCGGTTTGAGGCCTAGACAGGTGTTGTCAGAGATGATCAGGGTTAGCCGCCGGGCAGGGTTCGCAGGAGCGCCTTGGCCGTGGGGGCAGATGCCACCCGCCGCCGCTGGCCGGATCGGCTCTTCCCGCCCCGCCCCGGGTGGCCGCGGTGCACCTGGGAAAGGATCGGCGCGCCGCCGTTCAGGAGATGCCGTCGCGGATGACGCGGCCGGGAACGGCGCGGCTTAATGGGCTGCTTGGTGGCCGGCGAGTGGGCGACCTTGGTCGCCGGTTGCGAGGACCGGGAAGCCGACGTCGCCTGGTGCCCGCCGCCGCAGCCACCCACGGCGGCTCCGAGGACGAGGGTGGCGACTGCGGTTGCGCTGCACCGGGTCACGGCCTCGATCATAGAAACCCGTGGTTAAGCCGGACTTAGGAGCTTCGGGGGCACCGCGCTCAGAGCGCCGTACTCAGAGGCCGGGCGGGAACAGGTAGACGCGGTGCGGGAGGACGTGGCTGGCGATCTCGAGCGTGATCCGCGCGTGGCGCAGCAGTCTGATCCGGCGGGGATCGGACCTCCAGCGGCGTCCGTCGACGAAGGCGACCACCGCCGAGCCCTTGGGGGCCTTGAAGCTCGCCACCTCGCGCCGCCCCAGCGGCTGACCCCACAGGTCGAACAGGGCGCCCAGAGTGATCGGCGATCTCGCTCGCACCTGGATCACCCCGGTGGGATCCGTGGTGAGGGCGGCGTAGTAGCAGCGGGCCCGGACCACGCTCGCCCCGAGCCGGGCCAGCGGCGGGGCCAGGCCGATCCCGGCGGGGATTGCCACCACACGCTGATGGGCGAACACCTCGAGGTGGGCGCCGAAGCGCCGGCCGGCCCGGCGTCTACAGCGAAGGCCGTCGACCGGGCGGCCGGACCGCACGGCCGCAGAGGAGAGCCCCGGCCGGTAAAGCGGGCCCCGGCCGACGGCGATCGGCACGTAGTCCGCGGGAAGCCTCGAGCCCGCCGCGGAGCTGCTCTTCGAACCGCCGCAGCCCGACAGCAGCACGGCGCCGACGGCGACGGCAGCGAGCGGGCCGGTCACCCGTCTCACGAAACTCAACTTAATCAGTTGACTTGGATCTAAAGTGGCTAACATTGATGGCATGCGGGAGCTATTTTCGTTTCCCAACCCCGTAAACGAGAAGGCGGCGCGCGTGGTGGCCGGCGCCGTGCTCGTCACGGTCATCGTGACGCTGCTGACCACGTGGTACTGGCTGCTGGTCCCGCTGGCCTACGGGTTCTGGGCTCGCGTGCTCACCGGGCCGACGCTGAGCCCACTCGGCTGGACGGCCCAGAACGTGATCGCGCCGCGCCTGGGCGAGAAGCGCCCGGTGCCCGGGCCGCCCAAGCGGTTCGCCCAGGGGATGGGCGCGGTGATGTCGACGGCGGCCCTGGTGCTCGCGCTGGTGGGCGACCATACGGCCGCGGACGTCGTGCTGCTGCTCTTCCTGCCGGCCGCCGGACTCGAGTCGATCGTCGGCTACTGCCTCGGTTGCAAGGTGTTCGGCCTGCTGATGCGGATCGGGATCGTGCCCGAGACGGTCTGCGCGGAGTGCGCCGACATCAGCCTCCGGCTCACCGCCTCGCGAACCTGAATTCGGCGCCGGTGACCGGGCGCTTAACGACGGCGGGCCCCCGGAGGAGCCCGCCGCCGCGTGTGTTCGCGCTACGGAAGTCGCCAGAGGCGACTACTTCGCGCCGATCGTGTACTCGTAGGGCACCGCGACGACCTCGCCGGTGAGGTCGAGGCGGTTGTCGAACACGTCGACGTACAGCGTGCCCTTGACCGTCGTGCCCTTCTTCCCGTCGGGCGTGATCGCCAGGTTCATCACGCCGCTCTGGCCCGGACTGAGGGCGAGCGGGCTGAAACCGGCCGCCCCGGGATTGACCGTCTCCTGCTCGAGGTCCCCGGTGGAGGACGCCACGGTCGTATCGAAGCCGAGCGTCTCCACGGCCATGCCGACACTGACCCGCCCCGGCTCGGTCGGCTGGTTGAACGGCCCGACCGGGTCCGGGGCGATGTCCCAGACTCCCGCCGTGGCCGGCCCGGAGAAGAACCCGGAGGCGAAGTTGCCGTCGCTCTTGGCCGCTATGTCCGGGTCGCCGTAGCCGAAGTCGAACGTGACCGGCTTGGTTGCTTGTGCGGCCGCGAATACGGCGTTCGACTCGGTGGGCACCAGGAACAGCGGCGGGGTTGTGCCGGACGGGAGCGGCAACGGCAGATCCGCGGTCTGGTTGAGCGACAGCAACACGAACTGCTGGCGCTGCGTCGTCCGCGGGTCGAGGAAGACGTCCTCGGACCCGACGCCGTTGTTGGTCATCTCCACCTTGGCGCTCGTCGTCTGGCCGGCCGGCAGCACCGTATTCGCGCTGTTCGGCAGACCGACGACATGAACCGGCGGTGGCGTGAGGCCAATGTGTCCGTGGTATGGGGCCGACAGGACCTGCCCGCCGACCGGGTTGATGATGTCCACCACGAACCGCCAGCGGCCCGCCTGCGGCGACCGTGCGTACGCCTGCAGGCCGTTGGTGTAGGTGGTGTTGTCGGCACTGTTGCTGTGGGCGTTGTCGGCGCCGGTGACGGTCAGCCCGTTCGGGGCGATCAGGCTGCCGAAGATCTCGGTGCCCGGATCGTTGGCGAACGTCAGCCCCACCGTGAGAGCGCTCTGGCCCCTCGGCACGTCGAACTCGTAGGTGTCGATTTGACCGGGCTGGAAGAACCCGTTGCGTCCGTTGCCGCCGACCAGATTGCCGGAGAAATCTCCGCCGCTACTGGTGAGCGGAACCAGCGAACGCACGGCGATCGGCACGACCGACGAACCGATCACCAGGTCCTGACTCGAATCGCCACCCGCGCTCGGGAAGCTGCCCTGGACCGTGACCGACTCGGTCTGGCCCGGGGCGAGCGTGCTCGACGCGGGGGTGACCGTGTCGACGCCCGTGAACTTCTGCGAGGTCGCCTGCCACAGCACCGGACCGAAGAACGATCCGTCGCGGCGGAAGATGATCCCCGTCCAGGTGCCCGCGACCGGATCGGCCACATCCACCTGAGCGTGGTTGCCGTCGCCCTGCGCGCGGGAGGTGGCGGCAAACTTGCCGTTCGGATCGATCAGCGTCATGTCGATCCGCGACAACGTGCTCGGCCAGGAGTTGTAGGCGACCAGACGGTCGGCCCCGGCCGGGACGGTGAAGTGGATCTTCTCGTACGGAACCGCGTTGCCGAACTGATCGACGAACCTCGGGCTCGAGGTGTCGCCGAGCACGACGCGGCCGGTCTCGTTGGACAGCTGCGCCCCGATCTGGCGGGCGTGCGCACTGATCGTCTGGGCGGACTTGCCCACGTTGGTGACCTGCACCGACTGGCTGAACGAGCTGCCCGCCTGACCGGCCAGATCGAGCTGGGTCGAGCCGAACAGCAGGTTCTGCCCGAGGGCAGTGCTCGGATGTCCGACCGACTCGGCGGCCTGAACCGCTCCGAGCGTGTTCATCTCGCCGGAGCCCTGCTCCGAGCTGGGGGCGTGGAGGTCGGTGGCCGTGCTGGTCAGCAGTTGGCGAACCAGCGCCGGCGACGGGGTGGCGCCGCCGTGCGCCTCGCGGTAGGCCGAGATGACCAGAGCCGCGCCGCCGGCGATGAACGGCGCCGATTCGCTGGTGCCGCCGAAACTCTGGAGATTCGTCGGCTGTCCCGCGAAGTTGACGCATTCGAGGTAGATCTCGACGTGGGCCGAGCACAGCGCCCAGTTGGCCTCGCCCGGAGCGACCAGGTCGAGCACGCGCCCGGCCTGGGTGAACCCGGCCGACTCGATTGCCGAGATGTTGTTGCTCAGCCATCCATTGGCGAACTGATAGCCGTACTGCGTGCCCTGGGCGTAGTTCTGGAAGGTGGTGCTCGCCCCCGCGGCGATCACCTGAGGATCGCTCGAGGCAGAGCTCGGGCTAGCCGTCACGCCCGAGTCCCCGGTGCTCTCGACCACGGTGGCGCCGGCGGCCACGGCCTGCTCGTTGAACTGCCGGGTCAGATCCTGGGTGCTGTCCGGGATCGGATAACCGCCGAAGGACTCGCTGAACACGTCGGGATGGTCAACCGTCAGCGCGTAGTCGAGACCCTGGAGGATCACCGAATTGAACGAGCTGTTGGCGTTGCCGAACACCTTCATGCCGATCAGCGAGGCGCCCGGGGCGATGCCCCGCACCGTGATGTTGCAGCCTGCCGGCAGCGGGTGAGCCGGGTTGACGAACTGCGAGATGTCGTAGGTCTCGCGGCCCTGCGCGGCGATCGAGCTGGCGTCGCCGAACGCTTCCGCGGCCCCCGTCGGCGCGTTCGGGCCGTCACCGCTGAAGTCCTTGTAGTCGATGAAGACATGCGAACCGTCAGGGCGGATGAAATCGGGGTTGTTGATGTCAAGACCGTCGGCGAAGAACGCCACCTTGACGCCCTTGCCCGTGGTCAGGTTCTGTGCCTGGGGCGTTCCCGGATCGGAGAACGCGGTGTGGGTGCTCTGCAGCGCCTCCGGCTCGAGCAGTGGCTTGGCCGGATTGGCCGGGCAGATTTCCGTGGCCTGCGGAGCCGAGCCGGCGGCGTGCGGGTTGGCCACGCTGCCGTCGAGGCTGGGCAGGGTCACGACCGTGTCGGGAACCACCTGGGCGACCTGAGAGCTCCTGGCGAGCTGGGCCCGCTCGGTCTTGGAAACCGACGCGGCGAACGCGTTGAGGCCATGGAACTGCCGGTAGACGCTGCCGCCGGAGCGCTGAACCTGGGCCAGGATGCTGGCGTTGGCGCTGGCCTCGGCCTGGATCCGCCGCTTGATGTGGCTCCGGTTGGCCGGAGTCGAGCTCAACTGATTACGCAGGACCACGATCACCCGCGAGGAGACCTTCCGGCTGGTGGCGATGACCTGCTTCGCCGAGAGCCCGAAATGATGCCCGCGCGCGAACGGACCTGAACGATGCTTCCCACTGGCCAGCGCACTGCCGATCCCGAACGCGGCAAATGCCAGCACGGCAAGCCCGCAGATCAGGACAGATCGACGACGTTCTGAGCGCACCCTATGTTCCTCCTCAGGGCCCCTGAGACCCCCTAAAGCAGTATTGCCCGGCGGCTGCAGACACGGCCGCAGCGGGTATCCAACCACTTTTCCGCTCAAAGGCCAAGCGCGGCCCCGCGGAGGATGTCGTGTTCTGACACCTCGACCCGCTCGAGCCCGAACAAGGCCATCACTTCGCCCAGGATCACGATGCCCGGCAGGATCGTCGGAGCCCGGGCTGGGTGCAGCCCGGGAACGAGCTCGCGTTCGGACCGGGGGATGGCCGCGAGCCGGGCGAGGATCCGCTTGCGCTCGGCCTCGCTGACCACGTATCCGTGGACGCGCTCGGAGTCGTAGGGGTCGAGCGCCTGGGCGATCGCCGCCAGCGAGGTCGGCGTCCCGGCCACGGCGATCGCGTGGGCCACCGCGGACCGCCATGCCACCGGGACCGCCGCGGAGATGATCGCGCGCACGTCCTGCGCCACCGCTTGCAGCTCGGCCGCGGACGGCGGATCCTCGTGGATGTGGCGCTCGGATTGACGCACGACACCGGCCTGGGTCGAGACGTGAAAATCGACCTGTTGGCCGGAGCCGATCACCAGCTCGGTCGAGCCGCCGCCGATATCGATCACCAGGGTCGGGCGGGCATCGGCGGGGTCGCGATCGCTGGTCGCTCCGAGGAAGGTCAAGCGCGCCTCCTGGTCGCCCGACAGGATGTGGGCCTCCAGCCCGAAACGATCTTGGACGGTCTGGCGAAACTCCTCGCCGTTGGCCGCGTCGCGGACCGCGCTGGTCAGCACCGCGATCGCCCGGTCGACGTGGCGTGAGTCGATCGCGGTCCGGTACTGCTCGAGCGTGGCGAATACCCGCTGCATCGCCTCCGGGCTGAGGGCGCCGCCGGCGTCGACCCCGGCGCCCAGGCGGGTGACCTCGGTGCGGCGCTCGAGCTCGTCGGTGACCCGCCCGTCGGCCAGCTCGGCCACCAGCAGCCGGGTCGAGTTGGTGCCGATGTCGACCACCGCGACGCGGCGCTGACCGCCGTCCGCTCTCACCTACGGCACCGGGTGGGGCATCGGCCGCCCATCGAGCCCGGCCAGCAGGTTGTCGACCGCGAGCTCGGCCATCCGCTGCCGCGCGCTCGTGGTCGCCGAGCCGACGTGGGGGGTGAGGATCAGGTTCGGCGCGTCGAGCAGCGGGTCATCCGGGGCCGGCGGTTCGGGGTCGGTGACGTCCAGCGCCGCCCCCGCGATCGCGCCGTCGTGCAGCGCCTGGGTCAGCGCGACCTGGTCGACGATCGGACCGCGCGCCGTGTTGATCAGGATCGCGTCGGACCTCATCGCCTCCAGCGCGGCGGCGTCGATCAGATGGTGGGTCTCGGGGGTGAGCGCACAGTGCAGCGAGACGAAGTCGGCGCGGCCCAGTAGGTCGGCCAGCGGCGGGCCGCCGCCGCCGCGGGCGCTGGCTGCGATCACGTCCATCTCGAACCCGGCGGCGCGCCGCGCCACCGCCCGACCGATCCGGCCCATGCCGATGATCCCCAGGGTCGCGCCATGAACGTCGGCGCCGAGCCAGGATCCGGGCTCCCAGGTCACCCACTCGCCGCCGGAGGCGGCCAGCATCGCCTCGGGCAGGCGGCGCGCGGCGGCCAGCAGCAGCGCGAAGGTCAGGTCCGCGGTCGCCTCGGTCAGCACGTCCGGGGTGTTGCCGACCGGGATGCCCCGCGCGCGGGCCGCCTCGAGATCGATGTTGTCGACCCCGACTGCGTAGTTGGAGATCGCCCGCAGCCGCGGGCTGGCCCGCAGCAGCTCGGCGTCGACCCGGTCGGTCAGCAGCGACAGCAGCCCGTCGGCCTCGGCCGTGGCGGCGCGCAACTCCTCCGGGGAGGGCGGCAGCCGGCCCGCCCAGACCTCGACCTGGTGGACCTCGGCCAGCCGATCCAGCGCCGGCCCGGGCAGTCGTCGGGTGACGAAGCAGCGCGCCATCGCGCGCATTTTCGCGGGTGTGGCTGGGACTGCGCCTAGTGGCCGGTTTCGGCGACCGGCTGGCCCTGTGGCATCGCCACGCGGGTGGGGACACGGCGGGGCAGCCCGATCAATGCGACCAGCGCGCCGACGATGGCGAACGCCGCCCCGACGGCGAAGGCCAGGTGGAAGCCGCTGGTCAGCGCCGCCAGCTGGCTGGTCCCGGCGTGATGCAGGTCGCTGGTGGTGCGCGAGGCGGCGATCGTGGCCAGGATGGCCAGACCGAGCGCGCCGCCGAACATCCGCGACGTGTTGACCAGCCCGGAGGCCAGTCCGGCCTCCTGCGGCTTGACCCCGGCCACCGCCGAGATCGTGCCGGTCACGAAGGCGAAGCCGATGCCGATCGCGATCAGCAGGCTGCCGGGCAGCACGTCGCTGACGTAGCTGCCGTGGACGGGGAGGCGCGTGAACAGGAGCAGCCCGAGCGCCTGGGAGGTCATTCCCGCCACCAGCAATCGCTTCGGGCCGATCCTTTGGACGATGCGCGAGACGATCGTCGAGCCGGCGATGATGCAGATCGTCATCGGCAGGAAGGCGAACCCGGCCTTCAGCGGCGAGTAGCCGAGCACCTGCTGCAGGTACAGAGTGAGGAAGAACCACATCCCGAACGTCGCCGCGCCGACCAGCACGACTGTGACGTTGGCCGCGCTGAGGGTGCGGGAGCGATAGATCCGCAGCGGCATCAGCGGCGCCTTGGCGAACTTGCCCTCGATCAGGACGAACCCGGCCAGCAGCGCGATGCCCGCCCCGATCAGCGCCAAGGTCGAAGCGTCGCCCCAGCCGGTGGTGTCGGTGCGGACGATCCCGAAGACCAGTAGCGAGAGGCCGAGCGTCGCGGTGAATGCGCCCGGGAGATCCGCGCCGCGGTGACGCTCGCGATCGCGGCCCTCGGCGATCACGCGCTGGGTGTAGAGCGCCGCCAGCAAGCCGATCGGCACGTTGATGAAGAGGATCCAGCGCCAGTTCAGGGCGTCGGTGAGGACGCCACCGAGGATCACGCCGGCCGCCCCGCCCGCGCCGCCCATGGCGCCCCAGATCCCGACGGCGCGGTTGCGCTCCTTGGTCTCGGTGAAGGTGGTGGTGAGGATCGAGAGCGAGGCCGGCGCGATGATCGCCCCGCCGAGTCCCTGCACCAGACGGGCGCCGATCAGCATGCCCTGGCTGGTGGCCAGACCGCCGGCCAGCGACGCCGCCGAGAACAGCAACAGGCCGGAGACGAACACGACCCGCCGTCCCAGCAGGTCCGCGGCACGGCCGCCCAGGAGCAGGAAGCCGGCGAAGGTCACCGTGTAGGCGTTGACCACCCACTGCAGGCCGCTCTCGGAGAAGCCCAGCGCCTTGTGGATCGACGGCAGGGCGACATTGACCACCGAGACGTCGAGGATAACCATGAACTGCGCCAGGCAGCACAGGATCAGGGTGGCGGTTAGGTGCCGGTTCTTGGGCTTCGTCGGGGTGTCTGACATGGGACTCCTGGGTGCGACAGTACGATACCTTTCGAACAGAATATCAAGTTCGATGGTTGTCGTACTATTAGGTCATGACCGCATCAGCCACCCAGGCCGCGCCGACGCCCCAGGATCCCGGTGACTCCGCGCCGCCGCATCCCGCGGCGGCCGAGATCGAGCTGGCCGCCGTGCTGCACGCCCTCAGCGACCCGGTCCGCCTGATGATCGTGGCCGCGCTGGCCCCCGGCGGCGAGCGGACCTGCAGCAGTATCGACCTGCCGGTGGTCAAGTCGACCTGCACCCATCACTTCCGGGTGCTGCGCGAGGCCGGCGTGATCCGGGTCAGGCTCGAGGGCAAGACCCGGCTGAACTCGCTGCGCCGGTCGGAGCTCGAGGCGCGCTTCCCGGGGCTGCTCGAAGCCGTCCTCGGCGGCGCCGCGGCGGCGAGCGCTAACGCGGGTAGCTGAACGTCTGAGTCTGGGTGACCTTGGCGGCCAGCTTGCCGTCGTCGCGGGTGAGCTCGGTCTCGATCACGATGAACGACCGCCCGGCGTGGAGCGGCCGCGTGGTCGCGGTGACGCCGCTGTCACGGACACCGCGGAGGAAGTTCGTCTTGGACTCGATCGTCGCCGTCCCGGTCGCCCCCGCGGGCAGGTTGAGGAATGCGCACACGCCGCCGCAGCTGTCGGCCAGGGCCATCAGCGCGCCGCCGTGGATCAGGCCGGCGCTGGTGGTGCGCTCGGGGGCGTAATCGAGGCGTCCCAGGACCAGCTCCGGGCCCGCCTCCAGCAGCTCCACCCCGATCAGCGCCGCGAACGGCATCAGATCACGCAGCTGCTGGGCGTCCGGGGTCGACATCGGAGTGGACAGTCTGATCGAATGTCAGCGTGAGCGGCATTGAGGAGCGCGAGCTCGGCGACTCGGGAGTGCGGCTGCCGCGGATCGCCCTCGGGTGCGGCAACTTCGGCGGCATCGGGTCCGCGCCGGCGTTCTTCGGCCAGGGGCTCGATGCCGGGCAGGCCGGCGCGGTGATGGACGCCGCCTGGGAGATGGGGATCACCTGGTTCGACACCGCCGACGCCTATGGCGGGGGGCGCAGCGAGCGGATGATCGGCGAGTGGATGCGCGACCGGGGCGTGCGGCCGTCGCTGACCACCAAGACCTTCAACCCGATGGAGGAGGGCGCCGACCAGGGCCTGGCGCCCGAGCGGATCTTCCGGCAGCTGGCGTCGAGCCTGGAACGCCTGGGCGTGGAGTCGGTCGAGCTGTTTCTGGCGCATGATTACGACCCGGTCGTTTCGGTTGGCGAGACCCTGGGGGCGTTCGACTCGTTGGTTGGCGAGGGTCGGATCCGGGCCTATGGGGTCAGCAACTTCGGCCCGGCCCAGCTGTCTGATGCGCTTGCGGCCGGGACGCCGGTCGCCGTGCAGAACGCGCACTCGCTGCTCGACCGCGGCGACGAGGCCGAGCTGCTGCCGCTGTGCGCCAGCCGCGGCGTGGCCTATCTGGCTTTCAGCCCGCTCGGCGGCGGCTGGCTGACCGGCAAGTACCGGCGCGGGGAGCCGTTCCCGGCCGCCTCGCGGATGACCCAGCGCCCCGAGCCGTACGCCGGGCTGGTGGCCGACTCGACCTTCGACCGGCTCGAGCGCCTGGAGGCGATCGCCGGGTCGCGCGGCGTCTCGATGGCCGGGGTCGCGCTGGCCTGGCTGCTGGCCGACCAGCGCGTCGCCCAGATCGTCGTCGGGCCGGGCCGGCCCGAGCACCTGCAACCCGTCCGCGAGGCGCTGGCCAGCCCGCTGGACGCCGCCGCGCGCGACCAGATCGGGGAGGTGTTCGCCTGATGGAGGTGTTGGTTTTGAGTCACGCCGACGTGCTGAGGGCGCTGTCGCCCGCCGACTGCGCGGAGGCGATGGCCGAGGTGCTGGCCGCTCACGCGGCGGAGCGGACGCACATGCCGCTGCGCACGGTGATGGCGCCACCCGACGCCGAGGGCTTCATGGGCCTGATGCCGGCCTGGCGCGGGGGAGACCACCCCGCGTTCGCGCTCAAGGCGATCTGCATCATGCCCGGCAACCCGGCCCGCGGCCTCGACTCCCACCAGGGGACGGTGACCCTGTTCGACCCCCACACCGGCGTCCCCACGGCGATCCTCGATGCCTCCGCGATCACCAGGATCAGGACCGCGGCGGTCAGCGCGGTGGCCACGCGAGAGCTGGCCCGGGCCGATGCGCGGGAGCTGGGGATCCTCGGTTCGGGCGTCCAGGGGGAGGCCCATCTCCACGCCCTGGCCCGGGTGCGGCCGTTCGAGCGGATCCGGGTCTATTCGCCCAACTCTCTGCATGTCGACGAGCTGGTGCAGCGGGCCGTGGGCCGTATTTGGGGGCGGACCGCCGGAGGTGCTGGCCGCAGCGAGCGCCGAGGAGGCGGTGCGCGGCGCCGACGTGGTGGTGCTGGCCACGAGCTCTCGCGAGCCGGTGCTGCGCCGCGAATGGCTGGCCCCGGGCGCCCACGTCAACGCGGTCGGGGCGAGCATGCCGGCCGCACGCGAGCTCGACGTCGAGACGGTCGCGGCCGCCGCGCTGTTCTGCGACAGCCGCGAGTCGCTGCGGAATGAGGCCGGGGAATTCCAGCTGGCGGTCCGGGAGGGCGTGATCTCCGGGGAGGATCACGTCCGGGCCGAGCTGGGCGAGGTGCTGGCCGGGCTGCGTCCGGGCCGGGAGTCCGAGGACGAGCTGACGCTGTTCCGCTCGCTCGGCCTGGCCGTCGAGGATCTGGCGGCGGCCCAGGTCGCGGTGGCCGAGGCCCGGCGCTCCGGGCTCGGCGTGGAGGTCGAGCTGTGATCGCGCTGGCCGAGATTCAGAAGGCGCGCGAGCGGATCCGCGGGGTGGCGGTGCGGACGCCGCTGGTCCGCTGGTACGTCGATGGGCCGGCCGAGATCTACCTCAAGCTCGAGTCGCTGCAGCCGGTCAACTCGTTCAAGATCCGCGGGGCGATCAACGCCGTGCGCCTCGCGCCGCCGGAAGAGAGCGCCCGGGGGCTGGTCACCGCCAGCGCCGGGAACATGGCCCAGGGGGTGGCCTGGGCCGCGCGCGAGCTCGGCGTGCCGGCCACGATCGCCGTGCCCGACCACGCGCCGGAGGCGAAGCTCGCCGCGATCGAGCGGCTCGGCGGCCAGGTGCTGCGAATGCCCTACGACGACTGGTGGCAGGCGATCATCACCAGTTCGGTCCCCGGGGTCGAGGGCCTGTTCGTGCACCCGGTCCAGGACGCCGGGGTGATGGCCGGCAACGGAACGATCGGGCTGGAGATCCTCGAGGACCTGCCCGATCCCGACGCGGTGGTGATCCCCTACGGCGGGGGCGGCCTGACCGTGGGGATCGCCAGCGCGTTGAAGGCGCTGTCCCCGGCCACCAAGATCTACACCGCCGAGCCTGCGACGGGGGCGGCGCTGGTGGCCGCGCTGGCCGCCGGCGGCCCGGCCGACGTCGCCTACGAGCCCTCGTTCGTCGACGGTTCCGGCAGCCGCCGGGTGCTCGACTCGATGTGGCCGCTGGTGGCGCCGCTGGTCGACGACGCGTTCGCGGTGAGCGTCGGCGACGCCGAGGCGGCGGTTCGGCTGCTGGCCGAGAGGGTGCGGGTGATCGCCGAAGGGGCCGGTGCGCTGGCCCCGGCCGCGGCCCTGGCCGGGCGGGCGGGGACCGGCAAGGTGGTCTGCATCGTGTCGGGTGGGAACATCAACCTGAAGAAACTCGCGGAGATCCTCGGGGCCGCTTAGCCGTGACTGGAGGTTGATGGTGACTGATTTCGAGAAGCCGGTGCTCCCCGGAGAGGGGGCGAGCGACTACGAGCGCTACCTGCGCACCGACGAGCTGCTGGCCCTGCAGAAGACCGCCGAAGAGCGGGTGCACCGCGACGAGCTGCTGTTCCAGACCGTGCACCAGTCCTCGGAGCTGTGGCTGAAGCTGGCCGGCACCGAGGTCGACGATGCGGCGGCGTTGCTCGAGGCGGGCGACGTCGAGCCGGCGTTGCGGATGCTGCGGCGCGCGGTCCTCTGCCTGCGCTACATCACCGACCAGCTCGACATGCTGAACCAGATGGACCCGTGGGAGTACCAGGAGATCAGGGTCGTCCTCGGGCACGGCAGCGGCTTCGACTCGCCCGGCTTCCGCCGCCTCCCGGCCGCCACGCGGCGGATCTGGGCGGCGTTCGACGCGTTGCTGGTGGCGGCGGGACTGTCGTTGAGCGAGCTCTACCGTGAAGGGCGCTCGCACGAGCAGCTGTATCAGCTGGCCGAGCTGCTGACCGACTGGGACGAGCGGATCTGGCTGTGGCGCTTTCGTCACTACGCCACCGTGGCCCGCGCGCTGGGGGAGGATTCGATCGGCACCCAGGGCACACCCGTGCAGGTGCTCGGCAAGCTGATCGCCCAGCGCCAGCTGCCCCGGCTGTGGGAGACGCGGAGCCGGCTGGTCGAGTTGTTCGACGCCGAACGAGCAGCCTCGGGGGGCGATTGAGACGTCGGGCTGGCAGTTTGGGTTGAATAATTCAACCCAAGTTGCCAATCATCTAGTAATGCCCGGCGATGGCTGGTCGATACACCTGCCGCCCGGCGGCGACCCCGACGATCTCGGTCTATTGCGGGACGGCAGCCTGCCGGGTCGCTGGACGCGGCTGTGGTCCGAGCGCCCGTCCTGGCCGCAGCTGCGCGATGTCGACGATCGATGGCTGAGCAGCGACGAGCTGGAGTCGGCCTCCCGAGCGGTCGCTCGGCGATTGCTCGCTGCGGGGTTGCAGTCCGGAGACCGGTTTGCACTGTCTGGGCAGACCTCGGCCGAGCTGGTGATCGCCTTTGTGGGCGCGCTGAGGGCCGGGCTCACGGTCGTGCCTCTGAACACCGCCTACACCCGAGCCGAGGTCGAGCGGATCGTCCGTGACGCCGCGCCCGCCGGCGCCGCCGTCGATGACCCCGCGCTCGCCGGCTGGATCGCCGACGCCTCGGAGCGAGAGATCAACGTCGTAGGGCTCGACGTCGGGCTCCCCGACGGCGCTGCGGACCTCGACGCGGAGATCGATCGCGCCCGGACCGATGACCCCGCGCTGCTGATCTACACCTCGGGGACGACGGGCAAGCCCAAGGGCGCGCGGCTGACCCACGGCAACCTGCTGGCCAGCGCGACCGCGGTTCAGCTGGCCTGGCGCTGGACCCCGGAGGACCGCCTGTTGCTGACCCTCCCGCTGTTTCACGTGCACGGCCTGGGCGTCGGCCTGATCGGCACGCTGTGCGCGGGCGCGGCGGTGGAGCTGCGCCCGCGGTTCGATCGCGACGACGTGTTCGAGCGGGCGGGCGACGGGGCGAGCATGTTCTTCGGCGTGCCCACCATGTACCAGCGCCTGGCGGCGTCGGATCGAGTCGATCGTCTGCAAGCGTTCCGGCTGCTCGTCTCCGGGTCGGCGCCCGCTGCCGCCGTCCGTGGCCGAGGCGATCGGCGCCGCCGCCGGCCAGATCCCGCTCGAGCGCTACGGGATGACCGAGACGATCATGCTGACCTCGAACCCCTACGACGGCCCGCGCCGGCCGGGCACCGTCGGCCTGCCGTTTCCCGGGGTCGAGGTGCGGATCGGCGACGACGACGAGATCCAGGTGCGCGGACCCAACGTGATCACCGAGTACTACGAGCAGCCCGACGCGACGGCCGAGGCGTTCACCGGCGACGGCTGGTTCCGCACCGGCGACCTCGGGGAGCTCGACGAGGCCGGCTACCTGAGGATCATCGGCCGCAGCAAGGAGCTGATCATCACCGGCGGGTTCAACGTATATCCCCGCGAGGTCGAGGAGCATCTGCTCACCCACCCGGACGTCAAAGAGGTCGCGGTGGTCGGCCGGCCCAGCGACGCCTGGGGCGAGGAGGTGACCGCCGTGGTCGTGGCCGAGCGCGCGGTCAGCGCCGAGGCGCTGCGCGAGCACGCCGCCGGCGGGCTGGTGTCCTACAAGGTGCCCAAGCGGTTCGAGTTCGCGGACGAACTGCCCCGCAACGCCCTCGGCAAGGTCCTGCGCGGAGAGCTCAGCGGCCGCTGAGGCCGAGCGCTCCTGCAGATCAGCGGCCGCTGAACCGCGGCGGCCGCCGCTCGCTGGTGGCGCTGACGCCCTCGCGGAAGTCCTCGGTGGCGAACAGCTTCACCTGCTCGGTCGCCTCGCGCTCGGTGGCGGCGCGGACGCGTTCGGCCAGGTCACCGCGCATCGTGGCCCGCATCGAGCGGACGGCGAGGGGGGCGCAGGACGCGATCTCGGCAGCGAACGCGCGGGCGTGAGCGCGTAGCTCGTCCGGCTCGTCGGGCGGCGCGAGCCGGTCGCACAGGCCGATTGCCAGCGCCTCCTCGCCCTTGATCGGCCGGCCGGTGTAGAGCAGCTCCGCCGCCCGCTGCTCGCCGATCACCCGGGGCAGGGTCACGGTCAGGCCGAAGCCGTGATGGATCCCCAGCCGGGCGAAGTTGGCCTGAAACCGGGTCGGCGCGGCGGCCACCCGGAAGTCGGCCGACAGCGCCAGCCCGAGCCCGCCCCCGACCGCGGCGCCCTGGACCGCGGCCACCACGGGCAGTCCGGCGGCGAACAGGCGGTAGCCCTGCTCGTAGATCGCGCGCACGGCCAGCACCCCGTCGCCACCATCGCCCCCGCCGCCGCCCCCGTCGCCGCTGCCCCCGACGCCGAAGTCGGCCCCGGCGCAGAAGTGACGACCCGTCGAGCACAACAAGATCGCCCGGCAGGCGCCATCACGCTCGAGCCGCTCGTAGACATCGGCCAGCGTGCCCAGCATCGCCATGTCGAAGTGGTTGTGCGGCGGGTTGTCGAACTCGACCGCGGCGACCTGATCGTCGCCCACGTTTACGGTGACTTCCACGCGGGTCAGCGCGAGCGGGCGGCCTCGAGGGCCGCCACCAGCCGGTCGACCTCGTCGGTCGTGTTGTAGTGGATGAAGCCGATCCGGACGGCGTCCTGCTCGTAGCCGAGGCGCTTGTACAGCCCCAGCGAGTACCAGGAGTCGTGGGCCCAGACGCCGATCTGGCGCTCGGCGCAGCTGACCGCGATGTCAGCCGCCGGCACGCCCTCGACGTTGACCAGGAAGGTCGGCACGCGGCCCTCCATGCCCGGGAGCCCGTAGACGGTGACGGCATCGGAGATCGAGGCCAGGAAGCGATCGCCGAGCGAGCGCTCGTAGGGGACGATCGTCGCGAACCCGCCGATCGAGTCGAGGTAGTCGATCGTGGCGTTGAAGCCGGCCAGCAGCTCGTAGGGGAGGGTGCCGGTCTCGAACCGGCGACCGAGGGGAGACGTGGGGGCCGGGCGCACCTTGTAAGGGCGCCAGGACTCGAGCAGAGACGCCCGCCCGTACGCCATCCCCAGATGCGGTCCGCAGAACTTGTAGGGCGAGCAGATCAGCACGTCGGCATCGATCGCCCGGACGTCGATCGGCTCGTGGGCGGCGTAGTGGACGGCGTCGACCCAGGCCAGCGCGCCGGCGTCGTGGGCCATCGCGGCGACCCTGGCGGCGTCGGTGACCGTGCCGATCGCGTTCGACGCCCAGGCGAACGCCACCACCCGCGTGCGGGGCGAGAGCTTGGCGGCGAGGTCGTCGTAATCGAGCGTCATGTCGTCGCGCACCTCGATCGTCTTGACCACGAGGTCCTTGTCATGCGCGAGCTCGAGCCAGGGCGCGACGCCGCCGTCGTGGTCGAGCGCCGAGACCAGGATCTCGTCGCCGGCGGCGAACTGCCGCCCGGCGGTGCGTGAGAGCGTGAAGTTCAGCGAGGTCATGTTGGCGCCGAAGATGATCTCCTGGGAATCGCAGCCGAGGAATCGGGCGGCCTTGGCCTCGGCCTCGGCGACGATCGCCGCGACCCGGTGGCTGGTGGCGTAGACCGCGCCCATGTTGGCGCTGGCCTCGCGGAGGGCCCGGGCGATCGCCTGGCCGACCTCGTCGGGGACCTGTGTGCCGCCGGGAGCGTCCATGAACGCGAATCCGGTCTGCAGCGAGGAAAAGCGGCCTCGCAGCGCATCGATGCGGCTGGTATCGCTCAGCACTTCGGCCATCGGCAGCTCCTCCTCCATGGGCGGCGGCGCCGGGACCGGGCCAGCGGCCGCATGACAACTCGCTTACAAAAGTCCGGGCTAACCGGATCGCAAGCTACCGGGTTGCACCGGACCCCCTCGCGGTGATTTGATCAGATTACAGAATCAATCTGGGGCAGCACCGACTTCATGGAGGGCATGTGAGCATCCGCGTCACGCGCAGGGCGCAGGCCAGCTGGCAGGGAAGCGTTCCCGACGGCGGCGGCCGGATCGCCCTGGGCAGCGGCGCCTTCGAGGGGCCGTTCACGCTGAAGGCCCGGGTCGAGGATGTCGAGCGCGCGACCAACCCGGAGGAGCTGATCGGCGCCGGCGAGGCGGGCTGCTTCACGATGTCGCTGGCCAGCCTGCTGAGCGAGGCCGGGCATCCTCCCGCCGACCTCAGCACCACCGCCAGCGTCAGGCTCGAGCAGCAGGAGCAGGGCTTCGCGATCACCCAGATCGCGATCAAGACCGTCGGCGATGTCCCCGGCGTCGATGCCGAGACGTTCGCCCGGCTGGCCGAGGAGGCGAAGGCCACCTGTCCGGTGTCTCGGGCACTGTCCGGAACGCAGATCACCATCGAGGCGACCCTTGCCGGAAGCTGACCGCGTTTGCAGGTCGTGACCCCCTCGCCCCGAATCTCGCAGACGCAATGGCCTCGATGACGGCACACGCCCGCGTGGTGGATTCCGATTCCTCGGGGTCGAGCTCCGGGCGAACCGGCGCCACCGTCCAGCCGATGCTGGGCGAGCACACCGGCTTCCCCGGCCTCGAGCAGGCGCTGCTGGTCTGCCCGCCCGGGGGCTCGCTCAGCTTCGAGACCGGCTCGGGCGAGCAGGTCCTGTTCGTGCTGACCGGCGAGGTGTGGCTGCGCGTGGCCGGCGCGGTCAGCGCGCTCGAGCCCGAGGCGGGGGCGTACATTCCCTCCCGGCAGCGCTATCAGCTCAGCAACCGCGGCGCCGAGATCGCCCGGATCATCACCGTCTGGATCCCCGACCAGGGCAGTGCCCCCGCCGGAGACGCCCAGTCCCCCGCCACCGATATTCCCCGCCGCGCCGTGATCAGCCGTGTCTCGGACCAGACCGCCGAGGCCGCCACCACCGACCGCGAGTTCCGGATCCTGGCCGACCCGCGCTCGGGCCTCCAATCGGCCACGCACTTCGTCGGCTACATCCCCACCGCCCGCGCGCCGGAGCACTTCCACACCTACGACGAGGTCATCTACGTGATCGACGGCGAGGGCGTGTTCGAGGCCGAGGGCGCGCAGTCGCCGCTCGGGCCGGGCTCGTGCATCCAGCTGCCGGCCCGCACCGTGCATTGCCTGCACAACACCGGCGCCGAGGTGATGCGGGTGGTGGCGGTGTTCCGTCCCGCCGGCTCGCCCGCGGAGGCGTACTACCCGGACGGCACCCCCGCCTACGCCCCCGCACCCAGTCCTTGAACGCAGACCCCTGTATCTCCAGAGGAGGAGTCAGACCGTGAAGTTACGCATCACCATTGCCCTGCTGGCGCTGTGTGCGCTGGTCGTGGCCGGCTGCGGCAGCAGCAGCAGCAGTAGCAGCAGCACCAGCATCGGCACGTCGAAGGCGGCGAGCACCGGCTCGAGCACCAAGACTTGCACCGCGTCGGTCGGCTTCGAAGGCCCGATCACCGGCCCGGTGGCCATGCTGGGCACCGAGCAGCTGCACTTCGCGCAGCTCGCGGCATCGATGGACAACGCGGCAAACAAGACCAACATCAACATCGTCCAGGGCGACACCCAGCTGATGCCCGCCCAGGCCACGACGGTGACCCAGCAGTTCATCGCGAACTCGAAGCTCGTCGCCGTGGTCGGTCCCGCCGGCAGCCAGGAGGTCCTGGCCGTGGGTCCCCTGATGGCCCGTGCCGGGCTCCCGTTCATCACCGGCTCGGCCACCTCCGCCGCGCTGACCACCGGGAAGTTCCCGACGTTCTTCCGCGTGGTCTCCAAGGACAGCGTCCAGGGGCCGCAGGATGCGCACTACATCGTCAGCACGCTGCACCCGAAGTCGCTGATGATCGTGGATGACCAGGAGGCCTACTCGACCGGCCTGGTGGCGGCGATGACCCCGGTGTTCAAGTCGGCCGGGATCAAGGTCGACCACGAGTCGGTCAGCCAGAAGCTGACTGACTTCTCGTCACTGATCAGCAAGCTCACGCCGGCCACCACTGTCGTGGTGCTCCCGTGGCAGGTCGCGGCCAACGCCCAGCAGCTCGGTCGTAACTTGACAGAACAGCACAAGAACGCGGTGATCTTCGGCACCGACGGTCTGTTCTCGCCGGGCACATTCAGCATCGCCGGCTCGTACGTGTCCTCGTTCGGGCCGGACATCACCGGGATCCCGTCCGACGCGGCGCTGGCCGGTGCGGCCAAGGTCAGGTTCGGGAGCTTCGGCACGTTCGGGCCGCCGGTGTTCGCGGCGCAGCACGTGGTCGATGAGGCGATCGCCTCGGTCTGCAAGGCCGGGCAGACGCCGAGCCGCAGCAACGTGCTGGCGGCGATCAAGACCACGGACGAGCCGACCTCGATCCTCGGGCAGCCGATCAAGTTCGACGCCCACGGGGACCTGGTCAACGGGAAGTTCTTCCTGTTCAAGATCGACGCGAAGGGCAAGTACAAGCTGGTCCCGAGCGCGTGAGCGGAACTAGCTAGCCAGCAGGTCGCCTGGCGGCGCGCGCCTGACCCGGCGCGCGCCGCCGAGCGGCATTCGAACGGCGAAGGACTCGCAAAGGCATGCATCGGTTCGTCCAGACACTGGTCGATGGGGTCACCACGGGAAGCCTGTACGCGCTGATCGCGCTGGGCTATTCGATGGTCTATGGCGTTCTCAAGCTGCTGAACTTCGCCCACGGCGACCTGTACATGGTCGGGGCGTACATCGGCTACTTCGTGATCCAGTGGTTCGGCGGACCTGCCGCGGTCTCGATCCCGATCCCGCTGCTGCTGCTGATCATGTTCGTGCTGGCCGGGGGCGGGGTCGGCGCGCTCGGGGTGGCGATCGAGCGCTTCGCCTACCGGCCGCTGCGCGACGCGCCCCGGATCGCGCCGCTGATCACCGCGCTCGGCGTCTCGTTCTTCCTGGAGAACACCGTGCTGCTGCTGTTCGGCGCCCAGACCCGGGTCTACAACACGCCGGAGTTCATTTCCCTGGGCAACGGGATCCACCTCGGGGTGCTCCAGATCGACGTGGTCCGGATCATGGTGATCGTCCTCAGCGCGGTGCTGATGATCGCGCTGCGCCTGCTGGTCAACAAGACCACGCTGGGTAAGCAGATGCGCGCGGTGGCGGCCGATCGCGAGGCCGCGGAGATGCTCGGCATCAACGTCGACTACACGATCGCCATGACCTTCTTCCTCGGCTCGGCGCTGGCCGGCGTGGCCGGCGTGATGGCCGGGCTGGTGTTCAACCAGGTGACCAACCTGATCGGCTTCGTGGCCGGCCTGAAGGCGTTCACCGCGGCGGTGGTCGGCGGGATCGGCTCGATCCCCGGCGCGATGCTCGGCGGCCTGCTGATCGGCATCGCCGAGTCGTTCATCACCGGCTACGTCTCCTCGACCTACACCAACCTGATCGTGTTCGGGATCCTGATCGGCGTGATGCTCCTGCGCCCGAGCGGGCTGCTCGGCCGAGCCCAGCTGCAGAAGGTATGAGCGCGGTCGGCCCCCCCTCCCCGCAGGACCCCTCGATCGGCGCCGACGAGTGGGTCGCCCGCTCGGCCGGCCGCCGCGACTACGCGCCCGGGCCCCTGGGCCAGTTCCAGCGCCGGTTCGAGCGCGTGGGCTGGTGGCCACGGCTCGGGCTGGCCGCGCTGCTGGGCGCCGTCGTGCCGCTGCTGACCGTCAACGACTTCCAGCTCCAGGTCGGTATCAACGCTCTCCTGCTCGCCATGCTGGCGGTCGGCCTGAACGTCTCGGTGGGCTGGGCCGGCCTGCTCGATCTCGGCTACATCGCCTTCTACGGCTTCGGCGCGTACGGCTTCGCGCTGCTCTCCTCCAACCAGCTCTCGACCGCCGGGATTCACCTGCCCGCCTACGCCTCGATCCCGATCGTGATGGTGGCCGCCGCCGTGCTCGGCGTGCTGGTCGGCCTGCCGTCGCGAAGACTGATCGGCGACTACCTGGCGATCGTCACGCTGTTCTTCGGCGAGGCGTTCGTGGAGTTCACCACCAACGTCGCGCCGTCGAAGCTCGGCGGTGCCAACGGGATCGTGGGGATCGACCCGATCAAGGGCTTCGGCTCGCAGATCATCACCAACCGCGGCTACTTCTACCTGCTGCTGATCCTGCTGGTGATCACGATGGCCGTGCTGCACCTGCTCGACACCTCGCGCACCGGCCGGGCCTGGCGCGCGGTCCGCGAGGATCCGCTGGCGGCGGGGATGATGACCATCCCGGTCAACCGGGTGAAGCTGATGGCCTTCAGCTTCGGCGCGGTGATCGCCGCGCTGGCCGGCTCGATCTTCGCCGCCCAGCAGATCAGCGTGTTCCCCACCGACTTCGAGACGCCGGTGCTGATCCTGATCTACGCCGGGCTGATCCTCGGCGGGGCCGGCAGCATCGGCGGCGCGGTGCTGGGCGGCCTGGTCGTCTCGATCACCCTCGACGGCTTCCTGCGCAGCGGCACCGAGGCGGGCTACATCTTCTACGGGCTGATCCTGCTGACGCTGATCGTCAAGCTGCGGCCGTGGGTCAAGCTGGCGGCCGTCGCCGCCGGGACGGTGGTGTTCGGGCTGGTGGCCCACGCGATCGTGGGCGCGATCAGCTCCACCGCCACCGCGGGCGGGCCGCAGTCGACGGGCTGGATCGCCGACGTGGTCCGCCACTGGGTGATCGTCCCGGCCAACCCGAAGAGCTTCGGCAACATCGGCTTCGTCGCGCTGATCTGCCTGGTGATCGCGCTGGTGCAGCTGCGCGGCCTGAAGCGCACGCTACTGATCCCGGTGACCCTGTACCTGGCCACCTGCGTGTGGGAGGCGCGGCTGGTGGCCGAGCCCTCGATCACCCGCCAGATCCTGATCGGCGCGATCCTGATCGTGATGATGAACGCGCGGCCCCAGGGGCTGCTGGGCTCCCGGCGGGTCGAGGTCGTATGACCGCGCTGCTCGAGCTCGACCAGGTCTCGGTGTCCTTCGGTGGGCTGGCGGCGCTGTCCGAGCTCGAGCTGAGCGTCGGCGAGCGCGAGGTGGTCAGCGTGATCGGGCCCAACGGGGCCGGCAAGACGACGGTGTTCAACGTGATCACCGGCGTCTACAAGCCGAGCTCCGGCGATGTGCGGCTCGGCGGTGACTCGATCGCCGGGCGCAGCCCGCACAAGATCACCGGGGCCGGCATCGCCCGCACCTTCCAGAGCCTGCGGCTGTTCCTGAACATGTCGGTGATCGAGAACGTGATGGCCGCCACCTACGGGAACACCAAGGCGATGCCGTGGGAGTCGATCCTCCGCCTGCCCCGGGCCCGCCGCGAGGAGCGCGAGACCCGCGCCCTGGCCGAGGAGGTGCTGTCGTTCTTCGGCCAGCGCCTGGCCGGCTACCGCTGGGACCAGCCCGCTTACAGCCTCTCGTACGCCAACCGCCGGCGCCTGGAGATCGCCCGCGCGCTGGCCACCCGGCCGCGGCTGCTGCTGCTCGATGAGCCCGCCGCCGGGATGAACCCCAAGGAGACCCACGAGGTGACCGAGCTGATCGGGCGCCTGCGCGACGAGCTCGGCGTGGCCATCCTGGTGATCGAGCACGACATGCATGTCGTTGAAGGGTGCTCGGACCGCGTGGTCGCGCTCGACCACGGCATCAAGGTGGCCGAGGGCGGCTTCCAGGCGGTGGCCGACCACCCGGCGGTGGTCGAGGCGTATCTGGGGCGCAATCCGGAGGCCCTGGCCGAGGACTGATGCGCCGATGCTGCTGAGCCTCGAGTCGGTCACCACCTACTACGCGCAGATGCGGATCCTCGAGGGGATCTCGTTGCAGGTCGGGGCCGGCGAGCTGGTCTGCCTGCTCGGCGGCAACGCCTCGGGCAAATCGACCACGCTGAAGACGATTCTCGGCGTCGTCCGCCCCCGGGCCGGGCGGGTGATGATCGACGACGAGGACGTGACGCAGCTGCCGGTGCCGGCCCGGATCCGCCGCGGGCTGGCGATCGTGCCCGAGAACCGGCGGCTGTTCGGCGCGATGTCGGTGCGGGAGAACCTCGAGCTCGGCGCCGTGCTCCAGGACGACTCCACCTTCGAGGCCGACCTCGAGCGCGTCCACACCCTGTTTCCGCGGCTCTACGAGCGCCGCGAGCAGCTGGCCGGCACCCTCTCCGGCGGCGAGCAGCAGATGGTGGCGATGGGCCGCGCGCTGATGTCCCGCCCCCGCCTGCTGCTGATGGACGAGCCCTCGATGGGCCTCTCGCCGGCGCTGGTCCAGCAGAACTTCCGGATCATCAAGGAGGTGCACGAGTCCGGGGTGGCCGTGCTGATGGTCGAGCAGAACGCCACGATGGCGCTGTCGATCGCCGATCGCGGCTACGTGCTCTCGACCGGCGAGATCGTGCTCTCGGGCGCCGCCCAGGAATTGCTGGGCAGCGAGGATCTGAAGCGCGCCTACCTGGGCTGACCGATGAGTCTCTGGCCCGCGGAGGTCTACCTTCAGAAATAGAGCGATTTCTGGAGGCGATTTTTAGTGAGTCTGCCCGAGGTAGTGACCAGAGAAGAGTGGCTGACCGCCCGGCGTGAGCTGCTGGCCCGCGAGAAGGCGTTCACGCATCAGCGCGACGAGCTCAGCGCGGCGCGGCGCCGGCTGCCGATGGTGGCGATCGACAAGGAGTACGAGTTCGAGGGCCCCGATGGCCCGGCCCGGCTGATTCAGCTGTTCGCCGGCCGGCGCCAGCTGATCGTGGCGCACTTCATGTTCGACCCGAGCTGGGAGGACGGTTGCTCCAGCTGCACGGCCGGGGCCGACGAGATCGCCCCGGGCCTACGCGAGCATCTCGAGGTCCGCGATACCCGCCTGGTCTACGTCTCCCGGGCGCCGATCGAGAAGATCGAGGGCTACAAGGCCAAGCGCGGCTGGACCTTCCCCTGGTATTCCTCCTACGGCAGCGACTTCAACTACGACTTCGGCGTGACCCTCGACGATTCGGTCGCGCCCCCCGAGTACAACTACCGCACCGCGGACGAGCACGCCAGCCGGGGCGCGCCGTTCGAGATGGTCGGCGAGTGGCCCGGCCGCAGCCACTTTCTCCGCGACGGCGCCCGGGTGTTCCACACCTACTCGGTCTACGCCCGCGGCCTCGAGACGATCGGCGGGTCCTACTACCTGCTCGACGAGACGGCGCTCGGGCGCCAAGAGGACTGGGAGGAGCCGAAGGGCCGGGCCGATGAGGCCCGCGACGCGATGCCGGACTTCGCGTCCTAGTCCGGGGCGCCCATCGCCTCGGCGATCAGCTTCGCGGTCGTGGTCAGATGGTCGTGCAGGGCCAGCGCGGCGCGGTCGCCGTCGTGGGCGATGCAGGCGTCGAGCATCGCCCGGTGCTCGCCGGACCGCGCGGCCAGCCGCCGGCACTGGGGGAACTCCAGGCAGTAGCGCTCGCTGGTCTCCCACACCGGGCGGATCAGTCGCAGCAGCCAGGCCGAGTCGGCGGCGGAGTACAGCGCGAAGTGAAAGGCGGCGTGGGCGACCGAGGTGGAGGCCGAGGTGTCGTCGGACATCCGCTCGAGCGCGTCCAGCCGCACCCCGGCGGTGTCCGCGTGCGCGGCGTTGAAGCGCTCGGCGGCGCGGCGAATGGCCAGCGACTCGAGCGCCAGCCGCGCCTCGTAGACCTCCTCGAGGTCGGTCAGCGACAGCGCGGTCACCCGCGCCCCGCGGTGGGGGATGTTCTCCACCAGCCCGTCGGCGTCGAGCCGGCGGACCGCCTCGCGGATCGGCATCGGGCTCATCTCCAGCACGTCGGCCAGGTCCTCGATCGGCAGCCGAACGCCGGGTCGCAGCTGCCCGGTGACGATTGCCGTGTGCAGTGTTTCGAACGCTTTTTCGGCCAGCGTCCGGTGCCCCCGAGCGCTGCCCTCCGTGGCCAGCACGGCGAGGTGCGAGTCCATGCGCGACGTAGTATCGGAATCAATGATCAAAAGTCAAGAAAGTGCGCTCGAGCTCGACGCGGCCGACCCGCTCCGGGGCTTTCGCTCGCGCTTCTTGCTCCCCGACGAGGTCGTCTATCTCGACGGTAACTCGCTCGGCGCGTTGCCGTTGGCGACGGCGACCCGGCTGTCTGAGGTGTTGGAGGAGCAGTGGGGGCGACGGATGATTCGAGGCTGGGAGGAGGGCTGGATGGACCTGCCGGTCTCCGTCGGCGACCGCCTGGGGGAGGCCGCGCTGGGCACCGCCCCCGGCCAGGTCGTGGTCGGCGACTCGACGACCGTGTGCTTCTACAAGCTGGTCAGCGCCGCCCTCGACGCCCGGCCTGGGCGCGATCAGATCATCACCGACCTCGACAACTTCCCCACCGACCGGTACGTGCTGGAGGGGCTGGCCCGCTCCCGTGGATGTGACGTGGTTTGGTTGCGTGGCGAACCCTGGGCCGGGCCGACGCCCGAAGCTGTGGCGGCCCTTCTGTCGCAGCGGACCGCCCTGGTCACGTTCTCGCACGTGTCCTATCGCTCGGCGCACATCGCCGACATGGCCGCTATCTCTGCGCTCGCTCGTGACGCTGGCGCCCTGGTGCTCTGGGATCTCAGCCACAGCGCCGGCTCGGTCCCGGTCGCGCTCGACGCCGACGGCGCCGATCTGGCCGTGGGCTGCACCTACAAGTACCTTCACGGCGGGCCGGGCGCTCCCGCGTTCATGTACGTGCGCTCTTCGCACCAGGGCGCGTTGCGCCAGCCGATCTGGGGCTGGCTGGGCCGCCTCGACCCCTTTGCCATGGCCCCGGGTTATGTCCCGGCTTCCGGCGTGCGCGGGTTCTTGTCCGGCACGCCGCCGGTGCTGGCGCTGAGCGCGGTCGACGAGGGGATCGCGCTGGTGGAGGAGGCCGGGATCGGGGCGATCCGGGCCAAGGGCATCGCGCTGACCGACTACGCGATCTCGCTGGCCGACGCCGTGCTGGCGCCGCTGGGGGTCTCGGTGGCCTCACCCCGAGACCCCGCTCGACGCGGAGCCCACGTCGCGCTCGCCCACCCATCAGCTGAGCGCCTGTGCGCGGGGCTGATCGAGCGCGGCGTGATCCCCGACTTCCGCCACCCCGACGTGATCCGCTTCGGCCTCGCGCCCCTGACCACCCGCTTCGTCGACGTCTGGGACGGCGTGCAGGCCCTCCGCGACCTGCTACTGGGCGCCGCCGCCTGACCGGAGCCGAGGCTGGTCGAATTTCCTGACCATACGTCAGGAAATCAGACCAGCCTCGGCCCTGGGCTGGTGCTACGCGCTCGCTTCGACCGCCAACGCGCTGGTGTTCAGCTGCGCCGCCGCTGCCCCGACGCTCGCCGCGCGACGTCGCGGCAGCGCGACTCCGGCGATCGCTCCGGCCAGCGCGAACGCGGCCGAGACGGCGATCGCCGGCACGAAGCCGTCGCCGAACCCAGCCGGCGAGGCGTAGCTGCCGCTCCCCGCGAACACCGACGCCGCGATCGCCAGTCCGAACACGCCCCCCAGCTGCCGCATCATCGTCGCCGTGCCAGACGCCCGGCCGAGATCGTCCGCCGCGACCGAGCCCATGATCGCCGTCTGGGCCGCCGGGATCGCCATCGACACGCCGGCGCCGGCGATCACCAGCGGGGCCACCAGCTCCCAGTAGGCCAGCCGGGGAGTCGCGATCAGCGCGATCCAGCCCATCCCGGCCGTCACCAGCAGCAGGCCGGCGCCCACCAGCACCCGCGCTCCGATGCGCTCGGTCAACGCGCCGGCGATCGGCGCCACCACGAACAGCGTGCCCGTCCAGGGCAGCAGCCGCAGCCCGGCGTCCAGCGGTCCCTGTCCGAGCGAGATCTGCTGGTACTGGGCCATGAAGAACACCGCGCTGAACAGGGAAGCGGCGAGCAGGAAGGTCGAGGCGTTGCCGGCCGAGAATCCTCGGGAGGCGAACAGGCGCATCGGCAGCATCGGGCTTTCTGTGCGCAACTCGAATAGGACGAAGCCAACGATCAGGGCGACTCCGGCGATCAGCGTGCCCAGCACCTCGACGCTGCCCCAACCCGCGGTGTTGCCGCGGACCAGCGCCCACACGATCCCGAACGTGCCGGCGGTGACCAGGGCCAGCCCGCGGGTATCGAAGCGCCCGCGCGGGCCGAAGCTCTCAGGCATGCGGGTCAGCACCAGCGGGATCGCGATCAGGCCGATCGGGACGTTCAGCCAGAAGATCCACTGCCAGGCCAGGCCCTGGGTGACCGCGCCGCCGATCACCGGTCCGCCGAGCACGGCGATCCCGGTGATGCCGCTGTAGATCCCCAGCGCGCGACCCCGGCGCTCGGGCGGGAACGTTGCGCTCAGCAGCGACAGCGACAGCGGGGCCACCAGCGCCGCGCCGGCGCCCTGAACCGCCCGGGCGGCGATCAGCCAGCCCACGCTGGGGGCGAGCGCGCAGGCGGCGGAGGCCGCCACGAACAGCCCCAGGCCGGCTGCGAACATCCGCCGGCGCCCGAGCCGGTCGCCCAGCGCGGAGCCGGTGATCAGCAGCACCGCAAAGCTGAGGCCGTAGGCGTTGACCGTCCATTCCAGCTCGCTGATCGAGGCGCCGAGGTGGCGGTGGATCGCATTCAGCGCAGTGGCCACCACCAGCGCATCGAGCGCCACCATCAGCGACGCGATCGCGCTCAGCACCAGCACCCACCGTTCGGCGGTGGCGCGGTTTCGTGGGATCTTCTCGGTCATCGGTTCCTCCTGGATCGGGGCTGATTTGACTCTCGGACGATCAGACCCCGGCCCAGGGGACAAACTGTGCGATGAGTTTCCGGACGACCTGGTGTCCTTCCGATTGGGTGTCTATTTCCACCAGCGATCAACAGAACCGATTGGCTCGAGCTCAGCGCGGCGACGAGAACGCGTTCGCGGAGCTGACCGATCCCTACCGGCGCGAGCTGCAGCTCCACTGCTACCGGATCCTCGGCTCGTTCCAGGACGCCGAGGACCTGCTTCAGGAGACGCTGCTGGCGGCCTGGCGGGGTCTAGAGCGCTTCGAGGGACGGTCGTCGCTGCGGGCCTGGCTCTACACGATCGCCACCAATCGTTGCCTGAACGCGCTGCGCGACCGCGTGCGGCGACCGCAGGCGGCCGGGTTCCCGGCCGGGGCCGGCGGCTTGTCCGAGAGCTTTGCCGAGATCGCCTGGCTGGAGCCCTACCCGGACCTGCTGATCGAGGGGGTGGCCGACCTCGCGCCCGGACCCGAGGCGCGCTACGAGGCCAAGGAGAGCGTGGCGCTCGCCTTCGTCTCCGGGCTGCAGTACCTGGCCCCCCAGCAGCGGGCGGTGCTGGTCCTGCGCGACGTGCTCGGCTTTCACGCCGACGAGGTGGCCGAGATGCTGGGCACCAGCCCCGCCGTCGGTCAACAGCGCGCTGCAGCGGGCCCGCGGTGCGCTCGAGCAGCGGGTGCCCGGCGTCCGGCCTTCGCGATCGCCTGTCGGTGCCCGCCTCGAGCGCCGACTCCGACCTGATCGGCCGCTTCGCCGAGGCGTTTCAGAACGACGACATCGACGCCGTGGTGGCGCTGCTGACCGAGGACGCCGTGGTCAGCATGCCGCCCCAGCCCGAATGGCATCAGGGCCGCGCCGCGATCGCTCGTTTCCTGCGCGAGCGCCATGCGGGCCGGAAGGGAACAGCCTGGCGCTTCGTGGCCACCGGGGCCAATCTTCAGCCGGCGTTCGGCTATTACCTGCAGCGCGCCGACGGCTGGCACCTTGACGGCATCTTCGTGGTGGGCGTCCGGGACGGCGGGATCGCCTCGGTCACCCGCTTCCACGACAACGGTCTTCTGTCGCAGTTCGGCCTGCCCGAGCGCCTCGACCCCTGAGGCCGGCGGTCCTCAGGCCTGGACTGCGCCGCCGTCGATCACCAGCGCCTGCCCGCTGATCGCTGCGGCCGCATCGGAGGCGAGGTACACCACGGCGTCGGCTACTTCTTCAGGCTCGAGCAGTCGGCCCAGCGGGGACATGTCGGCCAGCGTCCGCTCGGCCTCGGCCGCGCTGCGGCCGGTCGCCTCCACAATCTTGGCGATCGACCGCGCGGTCAGCTCGGTGCGCACGAACGTGGGGCAGACCGCGTTGACCCGCACCCCGGTGCCGGCCAGCTCGCTGGCCACGGCGCGGACCAGGCCGACCGCCGCGTGCTTGGAGGCGGTGTAGGCGCTGGTGTACGGCGCCCCGACGCGGCCGGCGGTCGAGGCCACGGTGACGATCGCGCCGCTCCGCCGCTCGCGCATGCCCGGCACCACCGCGCGCATACACAGGAACGCGCCCGTGACGTTGACGTCGAAGTGCCGCGCCCAGGAATCCAGCGTCGTCTTGTGCAGTGGCGCGCTCTCGGCCATCCCGGCGTTGTTTATTAGTACGTCGACCGCGCCGATCTGCTCGAAGGTGGCGGTGACCGCCGGCTCGTCGGTGACGTCGCAGGCGATTGCGCGGACCGGGGTTCGGTCCGGGCTCCCATCCGCGGCCAGCTCCGCCTCGAGTCTCGCCAGCGCGGCCCCGTCCCGCCCGAGCGCGATCACCTCGTCGCCCAGCGCGGCGAAGCGCTCGACGATCGCCCGGCCGATGCCCTTGGCGCCGCCGGTCACCACCACCGTGCGGCTCACCGCGCCGGAACCGCGATTCCCATCAACTCCACCTTCGCGTCAGGTTCGAACAGAGCGGTCACCCCGAACAGGCCCATCGCCGGGTAGTGGCGGCCGAAGTGCTGGCGCCAGGCCCGGCCCAGCGGCATCAGCGAAGCCTTGTACTCGGCCACGTCGGTGACGAACACCTGCAGCGAGACCAGGTCGGTCGGTTCACCCCCGGCGGCCTTGAGCGCGATCACCAGGTTGGCGGCGGCGGCATCGAACTGCTCGACGATCGTCTCGCCGGCGCCGATCTGCCCGGCCAGGTAGATCGCGCCGCCGGCCACCACGGCGTGGGAGAAGCCGGGCGGGTCCGGCAGCTCGGGCGGATTGACGATCCGATGGGGGTGGACCGGTCGCTTCGCTGCTTGCTGCCACGCTCGCTTTGGTCCTCGCTCATCTCAGCGGCCCTTCCAGTCCGGGGAGCGCCCCTCGCGCCAGGCCGCGTAGAACTCGGCGTGATCGGCGCTGTTCATCAGCAGCGCCTGGGTCATCGCCTCGAGCTCGATCGCGCTGCCCAGGTCGACATCCTGCTCGCGGGTCAGCAGGATCTTGGTGGCCGAGTGGGCGAACACCGGGCCGTCGGCCAGCCGCCGGGCCAGCGCCGTGGCCTTCGCCTTCAGCTCTGCGTCCGGTACCACCTCGGTGGCCAGCCCGATCTCGAACGCGCGCGCTGCCGGCAGCTTGTCGCCCAGGATCAGCAGCTCCGTGGCCCGGCCCAGCCCCACGATTCTGGGCAGCAGATACGCCGCGCCCATGTCGGCACCGGCCAGCCCCACGCGGGTGAACAGGAAGGCGAAGCTGGCCGACTCGGCCAGCAGGCGGAAGTCCGCGGCCAGGGCGATCACCGAGCCGGCCCCCGCGGCGATCCCGTTGACCGCCGCGATCACCGGCAGCGTGCACTCGCGTAGCGCCTTGACCACCGCCCCGGTCATCCGGGTGAAGGCCAAGAGCTCGGCCACCTCCATCTTCTGGAGCTCCCCGATGATCTCCTCGACGTCCCCGCCCGAGCAGAACCCGCGCCCCGCCCCGGTGATCACCAGCACGCGGGCGTCGCCACGATGGGGGAGCTCGGCCAGCAGGTCCCGCAGGTCGGCGTAGGCCTCGAACGTGAGCGCGTTCAGCTTGTCCGGCCGGTTCAGCGTGACGGTGGCGACGCCGTCGTCCAGCGCGAAGTCGAAGTGCTGCCAATCCTGCGTCAGCGGAGCCGAGGCACGGAAGGGAGTCATGCCGTCGCGACGATACTCGACATAGAAGTCCGGAGCAATGTTAGATATCGTTCCGGCCAGGAGGAATCAGGCCACGGACAGCCCGTACTGGAACCCGAAGACCGAGACGCTCGCCCGCGAGCGGCTGGCGGCGCTCCAACTGGCCAAGCTGCGCGTCCAGTGCGAATGGGCGGCCGCGCGGAGCCCGTGGTACGCCCGCTCGTTCGCTTCGGCCGGTTTCGAGCCGGAGTCGCTGAAAACGCTGGACGACCTGCAGCGGATTCCCATCCTCACCCGCGACGAGTGGATGAACTCACAGGCGGCGTTCCCGCCCTACGGGGAAATTCCGGCGATCGACGGCGCCGGCGCGATCCGGGTCCACACCACCTCGGGGACCACCGGCCGCGGGCCGCTGCGGGCGCTCGACTCGCGCAAGGACTGGGCCTGGATCGCCGAGATGTGGGGCTACGCGATCTGGGGCTGCGGCGTCCGGCCCACCGACACCGCCTATATCGCCTTCGGCTACGGGTCGTTCATCGGCTTCTGGGGACTGCACTACGCGATGGAGAAGGTCGGCGTCCTCAACGTGCCCGGCGGCGCGCAGACCACCGAGGCCCGCGTGCGCCAGATCGTCGACTTCGGCGCCACCGTGGTCGCCTCGACCCCGACCTACGCGCTCCGCCTGGCCCAAGAGGCGCAGGCACTCGGCATCGATCTGCCCGGCTCGGCGGTCTCGCGGGTGATCCTGTCCGGCGAGCCCGCCGGCTCGATCCCGCAGACCAAGGCGCTGATCCAGGAGCAGTGGGGCGCGCAGGCGTTCGACACCGCGGGCATGACCGAGATCGGGACGATCATGGTGTTCGAGTGCTCCCACCAGCCCGGGGGAACGCACATCATCGAGGACCACGTGATCGAGGAGGTGCTCGACCCGGCCTCGCTGGAGCCGGTGGAGTACGGGCAGCGGGGGGAGCGCGTGGTCACCTCGTTCGGGCGCGGGTCGATCCCACTGCTGCGCTACCGCACCGGCGACCTGGTCTGCCGCGTCCCCGCCGCCACCTGCGCCTGCGGCCGCGGCTTCGACATCTACGAGGGCGGGATCCTCGGCCGGGTCGACGACATGAAGATCATCCGCGGCACCAACGTCTACCCGAGGGCGATAGAGGCGATCGTCCGCGAGTTCGACGGGGTCGACGAGTTCCAGACGCTGATCACCCGCGAGGGCGTGCGCGACGAGATCACCCTGCGGGTGGAGATGAAGCCCGACTGGCGGGCCGACTGGGACCCGCTCTCGGAGGCCCTGCACGGACGGCTGGCCGACGCCCACGAGGGACTGAACTTCCGGGTCGAGCGAGCCGGAGAGGGCGAGCTGCCCCGGTTCGAGCTGAAGGCCAAGCGGACGATCGACCTGCGTGACGCGCCGATCGGAGCGCGGGGATGACCCGCGACCTGCTCGGCGAGGAGATGACCGCCTCCGAGGAGCGGCTGCTCGCCGTCTACGAGGAGCTCAAGGCGCTGTGCGCCGAGGATCTCCCGCCCGTCGCCGCCGCCAACGTGCGGGCCGCGCTGGCGCTGATGCACAACGCGGTCAACGGGCTCGCCCTCCGCTACGAGCACCTCAGCGACCTCGGGGTGTAGTCGATGCGCATTGCCGTCGTCGGAGGCGGACCCTCGGGGCTCTACTTCTCGATCCTGATGCGCAAGGTCGCGCCGGATTGCCAGATCACCGTGTTCGAGCGCAACGCGGCCACCGACGCCTTCGGGTTCGGGGTGGTGTTCTCCGACGAGACGCTGACCGTGTTCGAGCACGCGGACCCCGAGAGCTACGCGGAGATCGTCGCCCGGTTCGCGCGCTGGAGCGACATCGACATCCACCGCCGAGGCGAGGTGACCCGCTCCGGCGGGCACGGATTCTCGGCCCTGGGACGCCGCGAGCTGCTCGGCCTGCTGCAGCAGCGAGCCCTCGATCTGGGCGTCGAGCTGCGCTTCGAGTGCGAGGCGCCCGGGTTGGACGAGCTCGGCTGGGCCGACCTGATCGTCGGCGCCGACGGGGCCTCCAGCGCGGTGCGCGCGGCGCGCAAGCGCGACTTCCTGCCCACGCTCGAGCCGCGCCGCTGCCGCTACATGTGGCTCGGCACCGACCTGGTCTTCGACGCGTTCAAGTTCTACATCGCCGAGACGCCGCACGGGGTGTTCCAGGCCCACGGCTATCCCTACGACGATCACATGAGCACGTTCATCGTCGAGACCCACGAGGACGTCTGGCGGCGCGCGGGCCTGGAATCGGCGGCTTCGTTCAGGCCGGGGGAGAGCGACGAGGCCGGCGTGGAGTTCTGCCGGCACCTGTTCGCCGACGATCTGGCCGGGCACCAGCTGATCGCCAACAACTCCAAGTGGATCAACTTCGTCACGGTGCGCAACCGCCGCTGGTGCACCGACAACATCGTGCTGCTGGGCGACGCCGCGCACACCGCCCACTTCTCGATCGGCTCGGGCACCAAGCTGGCCATGGAGGACGCGGTCGCGCTGGCCTGGGCGTTCCGGACCCACGGCGAGGACGTGGCGGCCGCCACCGCCGCCTACGAGGACGAGCGCCGCCCCGCGGTGCAGAGCACCCAGCGCGCGGCGCAGGGCTCGCTCGAGTGGTTCGAGGGGATCGGCCGCTACGCCGGTCAGTCGCGGCTGCAGTTCGCCTTCAACCTGCTCACCCGCAGCCGCCGGGTCACCTACGAGAACCTGCGCGTGCGCGACCCCGAGTTCGTGGCCGAGATCGACGAGGCGTTCGCCGGCGCGCACCGGGTGCCACCGCGCCCGCCGATGTTCATGCCGCTGCGGCTGCGCTCGCTCGAGTTGCCCAACCGGGTGCTCGTCTCGCCGATGGACATGTACTCCGCGGTCGACGGCACGCCCGGCGACTTCCACCTCGTGCACCTCGGCGCCCGCTCGCTGGGCGGCGCCGCGCTGGTGATGAGCGAGATGATCTGCGTGTCCGACATCGGGCGGATCACCCCGGGGTGCGCGGGCCTGTATCGCGACGAGCACGTCGAGGCCTGGCGGCGGATCGTCTCGTTCGCGCATTCCTATGGTGGTTGCGCGATCGGAGCGCAGATCGGGCACTCGGGGCGCAAGGGCTCGACCAAGCTGATGTGGGAGGGGATGGACGAGCCTCTGGACGACGGCAACTGGCAGGTGCTCGGGCCCTCGGCGGTGCCCTACTCGGCGCGCAACCAGGTTCCCCTCGAAATGACTTCGTCCGACATGGAGGCTGTTCTGGCGCAGTTCGTCTCGTCGGCGTCGGCGGCCGCCGAGGCCGGCTTCGACCTGCTCGAGCTGCACTGCGCCCACGGCTACCTGCTCTCCTCGTTCCTCTCTCCGCTGGCCAACCTGCGCACCGACGCCTATGGCGGTTCCTTGGAGGGGCGGGCCCGGTTCCCGCTCGAGGTGTTCGACGCCTGCCGGGCGGTCTGGCCGGCCGAGAAGCCGATGAGCGTGCGGATCTCGGCCACCGACTGGGTGGAGGGCGGCTTCGATCCCGACCAGGCCGTGGCCTTCGCCGGGATGCTCCGCGAGCACGGCTGCGACATCGTCGACGTGTCCTCCGGGCAGGTCTCGCCGATGGAGAAGCCGGCCTTCGGGCGCAGCTTCCAGACCCCGTTCGCCGACCGGGTCCGCAACGAGGCGGGGATCGCGACGATCGCCGTCGGGGCGATCTCCAGCTACGACGACGTCAACACGATCATCCTGGCCGGCTGGGCCGACATGTGCGCGCTGGCCCGGCCCCACCTCTACAACCCGCACTGGACCCTCCACGCCGCCGCCGAGCAGGATTACGCCGGGGTGACCTGGGTGCCGCAGTACCAGCCGGGGTCGCGCAAGCCGCCGGCCGGGCGGGGGGACGGGGTGCGCAAGGAGCTCGAGCGGAGCTTCGATCCGCCCGTGGTGGCGCTGGCGGCTGAGCCACGGTCGTGACCGCGTCAGGGGCGCTGTCGGCGGGTGCGCCGGGAGCGCTGTCGGCCAGCGAACCGCTCGCGCCGCAGGACCTGGTGATCACGCTGCTGGGGACCTACGTGCGCCCGCGCGGGTCCGACACCGTGTGGTCGGGCGGCCTGGTCACCCTGCTCGGCGAGCTGGGGTTCTCCGAGGGCGCGGCCCGGGTCTCCTGCACTCGATTGGTCAACCGCGGCCTGCTCGAGCGTCTGCGCTCCGGCCGCCTCGTCCACTACCGGATCACCGAGCGGTGCGATCGCCTGCTGGCCGAGGGCGACGGGCGCATCTTCACGCCTCGGTGATCCCCGCGACGACGGCGGCACCTGGACCGCGCTGTGGCACCAGATCCCCGAGGACCGCCGGCTCGAGCGCTCCCGGCTGGCCCGGCGGCTGCGCTTCCTCGGCTTCGGCTCGGTCCAGGACAGCGTCTGGGTCTCGCCCCACGACCACCAGGCCGAGGTGTCTCAGCTGGTGGCCGACCTGGGGGTCGCGGCCTTTGCCACCGTGTTTCTGGCCCGGGTGGGGGATGGGAGCGGGCTGCCGGCGCTGGTCGGGCGGGCCTGGGACCTGACCGGCCTGGTCGATCGCTACGCAGCCTTCGCCACCGAGTTCTCCCCCTACGTGAAGCGGGCGGCGCGATCGGGTCTGTCCGATTCCGATGCGTTTCTGGTCCGCACCCGGCTGGTCCATCTGTTCCGCGGGTTCCCGCCGCTCGACCCCGAGCTGCCCGAAGAGCTCGCGCCGCTGTCCCGCCCGCGCGGGCAGGCGGTCAAGACCTTCCACTCCGTGTTCAACGGGTTGGCCAAGCCCTCCCAGCGCCACTTCGAGTCGGTGGCCGGGAGCGGCGCGGCCGCGCGGTCGGGCGCCTAGCCCCGCGCGGGCTCCGTCGGCGCCTAGCCCTTCGGCACGAACGCGAACACCCGGCTCGGGCTGCCGGTGCCGCCGACCAGCTTCAGCGGCGAGACCACGATCAGCGCGCCGGTGATCGGCAGCCGCTCGAGATTGGCCAGCTGCGTGAGGCCGAACCGGCCCGCCCCGAGCAGGAAGTTGTGCACCGGGAACGGCGGCTCCATTCCACCGGCCGAGCCGGCGTCGATGCCCACCGTCTCGACCCCGAACCCGGAGATCCCGCGCTCGCCGGCCAGCCACCGGGACGCCTCGACGTCCGGCCCCGGCGTCTCCGGACCCTGCTCGCCCACGTTGAGGAACGCCTCCGCGTCCTGGGCGCGCGAGCCCCAGCCGGTCCGCAGCAGCACCCAGGCGCCGTCGGGGATCTGGCCGTGCTCGGCCTCCCAGGCCTCGAGGTCGGCCACCGTCAGCAGGTAGCCGTGGTCCGCCTCGGTCTCCGCCGTCTTGTCGATCACGCAGGCGGGCCCGACCAGCTTGGCCGGCTCGATCGAGGCCACGTCCTGGCCGTCCTGGCCGGTGATCCAGTGGATCGGCGCGTCCAGGTGGGTGCCGGTGTGCTCGCCGAGCTCGAGCACGGACCACGCCCAGGCCGGCCCGTTGTCGTCGTAGTGGCTGAGCTCGCGGCGGGACAGCAGGGGCGTGTTGGCGAACGGCGGCGGCAGCTGGATCACCGGCGTCGTCTCGCTCAGCGGCTGGGTCAGGTCGACGATCTCGACCGAGCCGTCGGCCAGACCGGCCAGGAGGCTGGCAACTTGGCTGGTGTCGGTGCTGGACATGGGGCTCCTTGCGTAGTGAGAGAGATATTCAAATCAGCCGGCGCGGAAGGCCTCCTCGAGCCATTCCGCGCAGACCGTCGGGTTGACCTTGGCGTCGAGGACCAGCGGGTGGCCGCGCTGCTCGGCCAGCCACTCGGTCACAATTCTCAGGTCCTCTGGCTTGCGGACCGTTGCCGCCTTCGCCCCGGCCGCCCGGGCGATCGCGGCCAGGTCGGCCTCGGGAAAACGGACCAGCGAGACGTCGTGGCCCATCGGCTCGAAGTGGTGGACCTCGGCGCCATAGGCCGCGTCGTCGTAGATCACCACGACCAGGTTGCCGAGGCGCAGCCGGGCCGCCGTCTCGATCTCCTCCAGCGCCATGAACGCGCCGCCGTCGCCGATCGCCGCCACCGTGGTGCGGGTCGGGTGGGCGATCGCGGCGCCGATCGCGTTGCCCAGGCCGAGCCCGACCGCCTGGAAGCCGTTGGGGAAGACCCAGCTGCGCGCGTCCGGCACCTCGAGATACATCGAGGGGTAGCCGAGGAAGTGCCCCGAGTCGACCGCCACGATCCGGTCCTTGGGCAGCAGCAGATCCAAGGCGATGCTGAGCGTGCGCGGGTCGATGAACTCGTCAGTCCCCGCATCCTGGTAGGTGATGTGGGGCCAGCGCCGGGCGGCGATCTGGGTGGCCACCTCCGGCGTGCGGAACCCCGGGTTGGCGTGGCTCCGGCGCTCGAGTTCGTCGGCCAGCGCGGTCGCCGCCGCGCGCGCGTCGCCGATCACCGCGACGTCGGCCGGGCGGTTGCGCCCGATCGCCCGCGGGTCTACGTCGATCTGCACGACCTGGGCGGCCGGGTTGATCAGCGCCCCGTGCTTGGTCGTCCAGTGGTTGACCGAGGCTCCGAATACCAGCACGACGTCGGCCTGGGGGAGCAGTTCGGCCGCGAACGGCGCCGCGAAGCCCCCGCTGATGCCGAGCGCGTAGGGGAGACCGGCGAACAGCCCGTTGGCCGGGGCCGAGGTGGCCAGGACGGCGCCGATGATCTGGCCGAGGCGCTCGAGTTGTTCGGCCGCTCCGGTCGGCGCTCCGGCTAGGGCTGAGCCGCCTGAGCAGGCGCCGGCCGGCACCGCACCGCGGCCGGCGATGATCGCGGGTCGCTCCGCGGTCATCAGCAGGTCGGCGACCGTTCTGATCGCGCCGGGGTTGGGTTCCGGCGGGGGCAGGTCCGGCGGCGGGGGCTGGGTCGGCTCGCTGGCGCCCGCGGGGTGCGTCTGCAGGTCGATCGGCAGCATCAGCACCACCGGTCGGCGCTCGATCTGCGCGCGCTGGTAGGCCCGCAGGGCATCGTCGGCTGCGCTCTGAGCGCCGTGAACGCGATCGGCGATCGCCCCGACCGACTCGACCAGATCGTGCTGATCAATTCTGAAGTTCGAGTTCAGCGCGGCGGCCGGCGTCTCCCCGGCCAGCACCACGATCGGGGTGCGGCTTTTGGCCGCCTCGGTCAGTCCGGTCATCGTGTTGGTCAGCCCCGGGCCCTGGTGCACGCTGCAGATGCCGACCCGGCCGGTGACCCGGGCGTAGCCATCGGCCATGCAGATCGCGCCGCCCTCGTGGCGCGCGTGGTGGAACCTCGCGCCCCCCGCGCAGAGCGCGTTGGTGACGACCAGGTTGCCGCTGCCGAGGATCCCGAACGCGTCCTTGACGCCCTGCGCGGCGATCGTCCGCCCGACGACGTCGGCGACTGAAACGCTCCCCTCCGGCTGGCTCACTGGCGCGTCATCCTACTTCTCTGCGGGGTGGTGAGTCTAGTGTCGGGCGCGGGACTGAACTCGGGGCGCAGATTGCGTACTGTGGGTAGGCGTGGAGCCAGGGCTACGAACATCATCACCGGGCGGACAGTCGTCCGCCGCGGATCCGGAAGTGGCGATCAGCGTCCACGGCCTGGTCAAGTCCTACGGCAAGGTCAAGGCCCTCTGCGGGGTCGATCTCGAGGCGGCGCGCGGCACCGTGCTCGGCCTGCTCGGCCCCAACGGAGCGGGCAAGACCACCGTCGTGAGGATCCTCACCACGCTGCTCGAACCCGACGCCGGCACGGCCACGGTGGTCGGCCTCGATGTCGTCAAAGACGCCGCCGCCCTCCGCCATCAGATCGGGCTGGCCGGCCAGTACGCGGCCGTCGACGAGAACCTCACCGGTCTGGAGAACCTGACCATGGTCGGACGCCTCTACGGCGAGAACCGCCGCACCGCCAAGACCCGGGGGATGGAGCTGCTCGAGCGCTTTGATCTGGTGGACGCGGCCAAACGGCCCGTGAAGACCTATTCGGGCGGCATGCGCCGCCGGCTGGACCTGGCCGACGCACTGGTGGCCAAGCCGCCGGTGCTGTTCCTCGACGAGCCCACGACCGGCCTCGACCCCCGCAGCCGCCTCAGCCTGTGGGAGGTGATCGAGGATCTGGTCGGCGAGGGCACCACCGTGCTGCTGACCACCCAGTACCTCGACGAGGCCGACCGCCTGGCCGACCAGATCGCGGTGATCGACCACGGCAAGGTGATCGCCGAGGGCACCTCCGACGAGCTCAAGGACCAGGTCGGCGGAGTGCGGCTCGAGGTCAGGCTCGACGAGGGCAGCGATTGCGACGCAGCGGTCAGAGCGCTCGCCCCGATGTCCGACGATCCTCCCGTCACCGAGGACGGGCTGGTCAAGCTCAGCGTCCGCCAGCGCAGCGGCACCATCGCCCAGGCCGTCCAGCTGCTGACCGAGGCCGGCCTCGGCGTCGACGATCTGGTCCTGCGCCGCCCCACCCTTGACGACGTATTCCTCACGCTCACCGGCCACGCCGCCGAGGAGCCCAAGGGCGACGAGGAGGCCGAGGCGGCATGAGAAGACTGGTCACCGACACGCTGATCATCGCCGAGCGCAACCTGATCCGCCTGCCCCGCGCGCCCGACCTGCTGCTGGCCTTCACCGTGCAGCCGATCATGTTCGTGCTGCTGTTCCGCTACGTCTTCGGCGGCGCGATTCGCACCCCGCACTACAACGGCTACGTCGACTTCCTGATCCCCGGGATCATCGTCCAGAACATCGCCTTCGGCGGTTTCGTCACCGCGCTGGGCCTCAACGAGGACGTGCACAAGGGCCTGATCGACCGCTTCCGCTCGCTGCCCATGGCCCGCCCGGCCGTCCTGGCCGGCCGCACCTTCGCGGACATCGTCACCAACTCCCTCTCGGTCGCCGTCCTGCTGATCACCGGGCTGATCATCGGCTTCTCGTTCAACGCTCCCGTCCTGCACGTGATCGCCGGCTTCGGGCTCCTGCTCCTGTTCGGCTACGCCTTCTCCTGGGTGTTCGCATGGGTCGGCCTGCTGGTTTCCTCGCCCGAGTCGGCGAACTCGGTCGGCTTCATCGCCGTCTTCCCGCTGACCTTCCTCTCCTCGGCGTTCGTCCCGGTGAACACGTTCCCCTCGGTGCTCAAGGCCTTCGCCCAGGTCAACCCGTTCACGGTGATCGTCGACGCGATGCGCTACCTGTGGGTCGGCTACCCGTCCGCCGGCAACTATGTCTGGGGTTCGGTCGTCTGGGCGCTCGTCATCTTCGCCGTGTTCGCGCCCCTGGCCGTGAGCCGGTACCGGCGGGCCGCGGGGCAATAGCCCCGGGCCCTCGCTCCCCGTCGATTACTTGCCCGACCCCTCGAGCATGTCGCTCCGCAGCACCTTGTAGGTGAGCACCGCGGTGGCGGCGCCGGTGATGCTGGCGGCCACGGCCGCCCTGACCGGGCCCGGCCCGAGACCCATAGCCTTATCGGTGACTGCCTTGCCGACGGTGCGGATCGCTTTGGTACCCATCAGAGCGAGCTCCGCGCCGCGACGGCGGTCAGCGCCATCATTCGCTGCACCCGGTCGAGCAGTTGCCCGCTCGGGTACCAGGCCTCGTCGATCTTCTCGAGCAGCATGTTGACGTAGCCGATCACCTGCTCGGACGTCCACAGCGACTCCTCGAGCCGATCGAGCAGCTGGTGGCTGGGGTAGCGGTCGCTGCTCACCCGCTCCATCAGCATCTCGTAGAGGCGCTCCTGTGAGGTTGTTGCGGCCATGCCTAACTCCTTCCGTTACATCAGGTCCCCGAGGGGACCCAGGTTCAGGTTCAGTTCCTCGCCCTCGAGTCCGAAGGCGGCCTTCAGCTCCTCCATCCGGTCGGCCAGCGCCATGAACGTCCGCCCGAGCCGCTCGATCTCCTCGGCGGTCAGGCTTCCGCCCTCGATCCGGTGCAGCGCCTGGCGCTCCATCAGCTGGCGCAACAGCTCGACCAGGGTCAGCACGAGATGCGCCAGGCCCTTCTCGAGCTGTTCCGGATCGGTGCTGACGCGGGTGCTCATCGCGTCGGCCGGGCGAAGCTGTAGGGGGGCCACGGACCGGTGACCGTCAGCCCGAGGGCCCGGGTCCGCCGGGCGAACTCGTCGGCGTGGGACTGCTCGACCAGGTAGGCCACGGCCTGATGCGGCCGGTGGATGCTCGCCCGGATCAGCTCACCGGCCGCCGCCGCAACCCGCCCCGAGAGCTCGCGCGCGTGCTGCTCCTGCCCCAGACGCCGGAGCAGATAGGCGGTGCCCGGATTATCGGCGTCGTCCTGCGCCGGCTCCGCCGCGGCGGGGGTCGCAGGCTCGACAACCCCGAGCCCTCCAGAGGCGCTCGGGCTGCGCGCGCGGACCGCGAATTCGACGGCACCCCGGACGCGATCCAGGCCCTCGGTCAGCTCCTCCCGGCGCTCGAACAGCATGGCCTGGATCTCCTGATCGGAGGAGGCGGTTGTGCCGAACCGTGCCGGCAGCAGCGCCCCGCCCCGCATCAGTCGATCGACCACTTGCGAGTAGGCCACCAGGGTCGCCTCGTCGGCCTGCGGACTCCCGTCGTGGTCGCTGACCACCGCCCGCAGGTTCGCGTGCGTGACCGCGCGCAGCGGGCGTTGCTCGAGCCCGTGCCCGTTCCCCGGCGATGACCCCGCGTCGACCACTGCGTAGAGCAGGACGCTCATCGGCTCCTCACCTTGTCGATCGCGCCGATCAGGATCCGCAGATCGAGCTTGACCAGGTCGATATTCGCCGCGGCCAGCGTCACGTCGCCCTGGATCACGATGCCGCCCTGTAGCAGCCGGTCGAGCATGTCGATCAGCGCGATGTTGGTGGGGGGAGCGGGGACCAGTGTCTGATTCACCAGGCCGCCCCGATCGTGCCGGGAACGAAGTTGTAGGCCGGCCACGGCCCCGAGGCCTGGAGCTCCAGACCGTCGGACGCGTGCTCGCCTTGGAGCTCGTCCACCAGCGCCAGGAAGGCATCTCGCTGGTGGTTCTCGATCAGGTAGACGCCGTTCAGCAGCATCTGCCCGGGATGCCCGCTGACCTCCGGCCGCTGCGGTGCGGAGGTGAGCGCGGCGGAGGCCAGCTCGGCCAGCCGGGCGTGAATCGTCACGCAGGTTTCGTACCTGTCCTGGTCGATGTCCCGGCGCTGGTCGCGCTCGCCCTGTCGCCGGCGCATGTAGCCGGTGCCGGAGTCCGAGCCCGCTTCGGACGAGTCCGAGACGTCTTCTGACGCCGCTTCGCTGGCGTGATCGCCGGCGTTCGCCTTGTCTGCGAGCGCGAACACCTTCACGCCCCACTCGGTCTTGCCCTCGAGGTGCTCGAGTGCGTCCTGGAGCGCCGGCCCCTCGCGGCTCAGCATCTCGATCACTCCCCGCGCGTTGCGGTAGACCGAGCACAGCCGCATCGGGATCAGAGTGGTGTGCTTGCCGATCGTGTCGAGCACGTGCTCGTGGGTCCGCGCCATCGGCTCCAACCGGTCCATGCTGGACAGCCGTTCACGCAAGCGGTCCTCGTCGAAGTCCGCCAGCGGAACCCGGCTCACCACCGCGGCCAGCCCCTCGTGACGGAGCAGCGTGGGGGAGTGCTGCGAATCGATTCCCTCCAGTCCGGCGGGGATCTCGGTGTCGGCGGCGACCACGCAGTACACGTAGAAGCCGGTGGGCTCCGGGGTCGGTTCCGCGGCGGGGGAGCCGGCGCTCGTGTCCGGCCCCCCGCCGGTGCGCGCTGACGCCCCCAGCTCGCGCGCACGGTCCAGCATTGCCTCGGTCATGGCCTGCACCAGCACCGCGCGCACACGCTCGCGGGCCTCGACTCGGGCGGCGGCGATCAATTCCGCGACGTCATCGCCGGTGACCTGCGCCATCGCGGCTTGGAGGCGACGCTCAGCTTCCGTCATCGCCGTTGCTGCGCGTCTCGATTGCTCGTTCCAATCGGTCCAGGCGAGCCCGCAGGTCGCGGTTCTCCTCCTCGAGCTCCTTGGCTCCCCCGGACAGCGTCGGATCGGACTCCCACCAGTTGATCCCCATCTCCCTCGCCCGGTCGACCGAAGCGACGAGCAGCCGCAGCTTGATCGTCAGCAGCTCGATGTCCAGCAGGTTGATCTGGATGTCGCCCGCGATCACGATGCCCTTGTCGAGCACGCGCTCGAGAATGTCGGCCAGGTTCGCCGGACCTCCGTCGCGGGGCCGGAGATCGGCCCGGCCGTAGGTCTGCGGCAGCCGGTGTGCGGGTCCTGGGTCGAGACCGGCCACGACTAATCCTCGTCGGGCTGGCCGCGGTGGTAGCGCCGCTGCCGGCTGTAGCCGACCAGCTCGCCGTCCTCATCGAGCTCCACGGCATAGGCGCCCAGCACGTCGGTGGAGCGGGGGATGCGCTCCAGCTCGACCGCCTGCACCATCACCAGCCAGCCGCCGTCCTCGCCGCGCTGGACTCCCAGCACCGACTCGACCGGACGGCCGAGCAGTGCCGGAAAGTCCTCGCGCACGGCTTCCACTGCCGCTCGGGCCGACAGGCCTTGCCGCTTGGACCCGTTTGAACCGCTCGAGCCGTTGGAGCCGTTCGAGCTCCTGCTGCTGCGCCGGCTACTGCTGCGTTGCTCAGCCATCCGCGCTCATCTCCCTTCCGTCGGATCGGAGCGCCTGGGCCATCGCCAGGCGTTCGAACAGTTCGTCCTCTTGGCGATGGCGCTCCTCCTCGTCGAGCTTTCCGTCCTCGGCGTCGAGCTCGAGCTGCATCAGCTCGGCCCGGATCCGGTCCTCGTCGTAGAGCTGCCGTTCGGCTTCCGAGGCCACCTGCTCGGCCACCCAGGCCACGCCGCGCACGGGGGCCAGCGGGAGCGTCAGCAGTCCGGTGAACAGACCCATTTCGCTTCAGGCCTCCGTGTTGGCGTGCAGCTCGACGAACGAGTGCGGCGGTAGCGGACCGGTGTACTTGAGGCGCATCCGGCCATCCTGAGCGCGGCCGATCTCGTCCACGGCCTCGTCGAACGCGGTCATCCGGTCTCGCTCCACCAGGAACGAGGCGCTGACCACGATCCGCTCGTGCCCGGCCTCGGCGACCTGGCTGGCCACCGCCAGCGGGGCCAGCGCATCCAGGATCTGCGCCGCGTCGACTTCGCGCTTACGCTCCACCGCCCGGGCCACCATCTCGCCGAGCTGGATGCGCCCGTAGTAGGTGGCGTCCTCCGAGGCGCCGCGCAGCGATGACCGCAACCGCGCGATGTCTTGGTCCTCCTGCACCACCTCGCGCATCAGGGCGTCCTCGTCGTAGACCGCCCGCAGCCGCAGCTCGACTTTTCCATTCAGCTCGGCCAGCTGCTGCTCGAGCTCGTCACGGTGCGCGCCGAGGAGATGACTTGTTACCGCCGGCTCGCCCGCCATCACCACGCCGAAGCGCATCGGCAGCACGGTGCCGTGCTGGAGGGCCTCCTCCAGCACGCGCGCGTGGGCGGTCATCTCCTCTCGGCCGAGCCGGAGCTCGCGATCCGAGAGGTCACTGACCAGCGCCGCGATCCCGTCACTGACGATCTCCTGCAGCGGCGCGCCGTCGATGCCGGTGATGTTCGGCAACGTCTGGCCGTCGGCGCGGACGCCGTAGACGTAGGTGGTGGCAGGTGAGCCCATGTTCAGGAGCGCCCGCGGGTGCTGGCGGGCTGACGCGAACGCGAGCCGGACTTACTCGAGCTGCTCGAGCGCCGGGAGCTCCCACTGCGGCTGCGGCCGTTGCCCGAGCCGTTCTCCTCGTCGTCGTCATCCTCGCCGAACAGCTTCTCCTTGGCGCCTTCCAGCACGCCCTTGGTCTTGCTGGCGGCGCCGTTCTCTCCGATGTTCTCCATGATCTCGGGGAGGCCCTGGCCGCCGCTCTCGGTGAGGTCGAGGCGGTTGACCGCCTCGGCAAAGCGTAGGTACGTGTCGACACTGGCGATCACGATCCGCGCATCGACCGTCAGCAACTCGATTCCCACCAGCGAGACCCGCAGGAACACGTCGACGACGAGCCCCTTGTCGAGCAGCAGGTCGAGGATCTCGTAGAGCCCGGCGGAGCTCGAGCGCTGAACGTAACCGCCCCCGCCTCCGCCGCGCTGCATTGCCATGGTTGCCATGTGTGTCCAGCCTCCGTTCCAGTTGTCGAGCGGTCGAGGGTCGTCTAGCCGGGGCTAGGCGGCCTCTTCCTGTTCGTCCATGTCGTCCTGCGGTTGGTCTTCCGCTTCGGAGTCCCGGGGCTCGTCGTCGTCCCCGTCCTCGGGCTCTTCGGCGTCCACTTCGTCGTCCCAGTCCTCGGGCTCGTCGGCGTCGACTTCGTCGTCCCGGTGCTCGGGCTCGTCGGCGGCCACTTCGCCGTCCGGGTCCTCGTTTTCACCGTCGCCGCCGGCCTCGTCCTCGTCGTCTTCATACAAGTCGGGGTTGATCAACTCCAGGCGGGCCTTGAACCGCCGAAGCTCCTTCTCGGCTCGGCGATCGGCCAGATGCACGGCCAGCTCAAACGTCTCGGGCACGCTGGTCGGCACCACGTCCAGGTTCAGCTCGACCCGGGTCAACCGGTCGCTGAGCTCGTGGAACGTGATCAGGCCGGCACAGTCCGAGCCCTCATACGACTGCCAGGCGAAGCTCTGCCGTTCCCGTTCGTCCAGGACCTCGGCCGCCCAGTCCGTCGAGCGAACTCCGTCGGTCCGCCCCAACAGGACGTTGTCCTCGCGCTCGATCTCGACCGCGTTGTGAATGCCCTCGGGAACCACGTCGAACGCCATCCACTCGTCCCACACGACCCGGAGCGGCACCGCCACATCGACCGACTGCTGAATCGGCAAGCGTTTGCTCGCGGTCTTCTCCACGACCTCACCGCCGGTTGCTGCGGCCCGATCGGCGGCATGGCGGATCAGCTCCGCACCCGACTCGAGCACGCGTCCGGCCATCTTCTTGATCGCCGTCATCGCGAGCTTGCGGGCCATCTTTTTCGGTTTACGTGGCAATGGGGTCGCCTCCTCGACGACGTCCTTGGCCTTCGCAACGGCGTTGCGGGCGGTTCGGCGCGTCGCTGCCGCCGGCTTCCTCCGCGAACTGGCCGTCGAGGCAGCCTTCGCCTTGGTGGCGGACGCCTTCGCCTTGGCCGGAGCCTTCGTCGTGGTCGACTTCGCCGCGGCCTTGGCCTTGGCCGGAGCCGAGCGTTGGCTCGGCTTCGCGTTGGCCTTGGTCGCAGCGGAGCTCTGGCTTGGCTTCGCGTTGGCCTTGGTTGAAGCTGAGCTCTGGCTCGGCTTCGCCTCGGCCTTGGTCGCAGCTGATCTTTGGCTTGGCTTTGCCTTGGCCTTGGTCGCAGCTGAGCTTTGGCTCGGCTTTGCCTTGGCCTTGGTCGCAGCTGAGCTTTGGCTCGGCTTTGCGTTGGCCTTCGTCGCAGCGGAGCGCTGGCTCGGCTTTGCCTTGGCCTTGGTCGCAGCCGATCGTTGGCTCGGCTTCGCGTTGGCCTTGGTCGCGGCCGAGCTCTGGCTCGGCTTTGTCTTGGCCTTGGTCGGCGCCGGCGTCGTCGGCGCCCCGCCATTGCGGCGGCGTGTTGCTGTCTCAGCCATGCGCCTTAGCCGATCGCGCGGCTGAGCTTCTCCGCCTTCTCACGCGCGGCCTGCACCTCGCGGGCCAGGTGACCAAACTGCCGGCCAGCCTCCCCGATCGACTTGCTCATATTCGACAGATCCACCTTCACGCCCGGCACGGGCACGCCGAGGATCTTCCGATTGCGCTGCAGCTTCGTCCGCGCGAGCACCACGCCGCCGGCGATACCGAGAGCACCCGTGACCGCCGGGATGGCGACATGCGTCACCGTCTCGAGGACCGAGGACTTGTCGTTGCCGGTCGCGCGACTCGTGGCGGACTTCACCGTGTTCGCCGCAGCCTGGGCGCCGCCCGATGCGGCTTTGCTCGCGGACTTGGCGCGACGTCCCGACGACTTCGCCGCGCTGCCGCTGGCCTTCGCGGCGCGCCCGCTGGTCTTGGAACCGCTTCCGCTGGCCTTGGTCCCGCTTCCGCTGGACTTCGACGCGCTCCCGCTTGCCTTCGAGGCACGCCCGGATGCACTCCGCGACCGGCTCGCGCTGGTCTCCTCGGTCGCGGACGGATCGCTTCCGTTGCCGTTGCCGTTGGACGATTTACGAGCAGTCGAACCGGCTGCTCTGCCTCGTGTCGCAGATCTGGAACTCGAAGATCCCGAGGACCCGTTCGAGGACGACTTATTCCGTGACGAGGCACGGGCAGTCGACCCGCGCTCAGTGGTCGCGGCCATCTCTCACTCACCTCCGTGGTAGGAAACGCACCCGCCGCTCCGACTGGCGGTCATTGAGCGGGCGCTGCTTTCGGAAGTACCCGAGAGAGAAGGCCGACCTCTCGCGATTAAACGTATGTACTAGAAGTAGGTGTACTCACATTTTTCTCACCACCCCTCCGGGCTCGAGGCGCCGCCTCTGATGTCACCGTCCCAAGGTGAAAGGTCCACGAGGTCGACCAGCTCGGCCTCATCCGGCTCCGGTCCGGGATCGTCGATGTCCACGATCAGCACCACCTTCGGCTCCATCCAGAACACCCGGATGCAGCCATGGCCGTACTCGATGCGATCGGGCGAGGGCACGCCCTCGTCCTCGATCATCTCCCGCACTCTGCACTCGGCCATTAGCTTCTGCTTCAACGTCGCCATGTCCACAGGATCCGCCGAATCGTGTAACGGATCTAGACGTCATTCGTGCCAATTCCGCGCCAAATGTGCGCCGGTCCTGTGACGTTGTGGAAAGCTCTGCCGATGGTCGGGATCGAGCCACGAGCCGCCGGGTGGAAGAGAATCCTGGCCGCCGCGCCGCGGGCGCTGGACCTCGTGCGGTGAGCATCCGCCCGCCCGTTGGGCCAACGCAGCTGCTCGACGGGATCGACGCGGTGGAGATCCGGACCCGGCTGGCCGCCCACGAGCTCTCCTGCGTCGAGGTCGCCGATGCGTTCCTGACCGCGGTCGGAGGCGACGATCTCCACGTCTGGGCGGCGCTCGATCCTGAACTTGTGCGAGCCACGGCCGCGGCCCTCGATGGGCTGCCCTCTGCCACTCGCGACGCGCTTCCGCTGTTCGGAGTGCCGATCGCGATCAAGGACAACTTCGACACGCAGGACCTGCCCACCGAGTACGGATCCAGGATCTATGCCGGAGCACACCCGGACGTCGACGCCACGGCGGTCGCCCGCCTGCGCGGCGCGGGCGCCCTTATCGCCGGCAAGGTCAAATGCGCGGAGTTCGCCTGGATGACGCCACCCGACACGCTCAACCCGCTCGACCGCGCGCGCACGCCCGGCGGCTCCTCGAGCGGCTCGGCCGCCGGCGTCGCCGCGGGCACGATCCCGCTGGCCACCGGCACCCAGACCGCCGGCTCGATCAACCGACCCGCGTCCTATTGCGGCGTGCTGGGCTACAAGCCGACGTTCGGCGCGTTCTCGCGCGACGGCGTCAAGCCACTGGCCGGCTCGCTCGACACGGTCGGGATGTTCGCCCGCAGCGTCCGCGACCTCGCGCTGGTGTCCGGCGTGTTGGGGGACGGCTGGCTCGAGCGCCGCTCTCCTCCGGACCATTCGCCGCCGCGGCTCGGATTTGCGCGTACGCCGCTGTGGTCGGACGTCTCCGCGGAGACGCGCGAGCGCCACGGAGAGCTGGCTCGCATCGGCTCGCTCGGCCGGGGTGGCGATCGAAGACGTCTCGCTGCCCGAGGGCTTCGAGGCGCTGGTGCAGGCCCAGACGACGATTCAAATGGCCGAGTCAGCGGTCTCGCTCGCCCCAGAGCTCGATTCCACGCCCGAGTTGCTGAGCGACGAGTTGCGCGCGGCGCTGATCGAGGGTGCCGCGATCCCCCCTGGGCGCTACGCCGCCGCGACCGAGACGGCCGCGGCCCTCGGCCTGCCCCTGGCCCACGCGCTAGAAGGGTTCGATGGCGTCCTCACTCCGAGTGCCGACGGCGTCCCGCCGGTCGGGCTCGAGTTCACCGGCGATCCTTTGTTCTGCCGCGTCTGGACGCTGATCGGCGCGCCCTGCATTTCGCTGCCGCTGGCCTGGACGGAGGCCGGTCTTCCCGCGGGACTTCAGCTGGTCGGCGCCCCGGGCGCCGACACCACGTTGCTCGACGCGGCTGCCTGGCTGATGGAGGGGTTGGGCAACTCGTAAGGCCCACACGTAGGGAGTTCCATCGTCCTGTCGCGCTCTCGAGCCGATGTGGTGCTACGGACGATCTGCGTCGATTCCCGCCCGAAGTCCTCCAAGCCGGCGATTTGACCGCTCTTCGGGCTCCTGCCGAACGAGGATCTCGTCGTCGCCCACTACGGCACGGATCTCGAGTCGACCGCCGAGGGCCTCGACGTAGTGGGCGAGCGCCGAGACGTAGAGGTCGTCGCGTCGCTCATCCTCGGATAACCGTTCATCCACGGCATCGAGCGCCGTCAATACCAGATCATGGCTTACCCCCCGTTCATAGAGCCTGTGGGCGATTCGCTCCTGCGCTTCCATCAGCCGCGCGTAGATTTCGGCCCTCTTCTCGTTCACCGGCCCCGCTCCTGGGACGTTCTTGCGGCTGCCCGTTGGCTCAGACAACGAGGCTCCTTTCCGATACTGCGCTCGTGATCGGCATAGAGGCGCTCCGCGAGCTTGATCTTGTGCGGATACCAGCGGTTCCACTTACCCGCCTTGTCGCCGCCGAGCAGCATGACAGCGTTCTGGTTTGAATCGAAAGCGAACAGCACCCTCGTGCTCCGATCGATTCGCGCTTCTTTCAGCTTCCGGAGGCGCGATCCGTGAATGACGTCGACGTGCGGCCGCCCGAGTGTTGGGCCGCCATCGACGATGCGCGTGATGGCGCCCCCAACCTGCGACCGGAGCTCCGGATCGAGCTTCCTGGACCAAGCCCTGAATTCCCCGGTCTTGATGACCTCGGGGCGGTGTGTCGGCCCGTTAGGTCCCAGCCCATCGTCAGCCACATGCCCGCCCGGGTCCGCGAATCGCTCCCGGTGACGCTCGTTAGCGCGAGATCCCATACCCACGAGCAGAGCCCACAGCAGCCGAGTTTTCTCCCCCCTTTCGCGCCTGTCGGCTAAGACCGCCGTCCTCGCGCCATTAGCGCCGCGTTAGCCACGGGTCGAGATTCCCGGCAATGGCTGCCCATTGCTATATTCCTCAGTCCGCCGCGGGGTGGAGCAGTCTGGTAGCTCGTCGGGCTCATAACCCGAAGGTCGCGGGTTCGAATCCCGCCCCCGCTATAAGAAAAGCCCCGGAAATGCGGGCTTTTTCTTTGCCCTGATTTTGGTTGAGTCCGCAAACATGTAACAACCATCTAACAAGGATGCGCTAGAGTTGGCGCCTCGATGCGATGGGGTTCGGGACAGGTTCTGCAGGTCGAGCGCAAGCGCGGACCGGTCTGGTACGCCTACTACCGGGAGCCCTCCGGCCGGCAGCATCAGAAGCTGATCGGGCCCGCCTGGGCGGGCCGCGGACGGCCGCCGGAGGGCTACTACACGAAGCGCACTCGCTGAAGATTGGCTGCGCGACCGGCTGCTCGAGGACGCCGAGCGCGCCGCTCGCGCCTCAGCCGACGCCGACGATCGGCGTCGACGTTCGCCGAGGCCGCCGAGGAATACCTGCGCTACGCCGAGGAAGACCGCGGCTGCAAGCCGTCGACGATCCGCGGCTACCGCTCGCAGCTCAACGCCCACCTGCTGCCGGCGTTCGGCTCGATGCGGATCGAGGACATCACCGAGCGCGAGATCGAGCGCTGGCGCTCCGGCCTGTCCGGGAGCCGCGCGGGCGGGCGACGCTGTCGAACAAGACGAAGAACCACCAGCTCGTGCTGATGCACGCGATCTTCCGGCGGGCGGTGAAGCTCTACGGGCTGCCGCGCAACCCGCTCGCCAACGTCGACCGCTATCGCGTGCGGCGCAGCGGCGACATCGAGGTGTTCTCGCCCGAGGAGGTCTGGAGCCTGGTGCGGGCCGCCGCGTCGGAAATCGACGGAGCGATCTTCCTCACGGCCGCGTTCACCGGCCTGCGGCGCGGCGAGTTGCTCGGGCTCCGCTGGCGCGATATCGACTTCGACGCCTCGACGATCCGGGTGCGGGCGAGCTACGCGGCCGGCAAGCTGACGACGCCGAAGTCAGGAAAGGTCCGGGCGGTACCGATGGCGCCCGACGTCGCGGCGGCGCTCGCGCGGATCGGACGAGCGGCAGCGGTTCACCGGGGATGACGACTTCGTGTTCGCCGGCGAATCAGGAATGCCGCTCAACCCCGACGCGCTCAGCTCGCGTTACGAGAAGGCGCTCGCAGGCCGGGGGCCTGCGCCGACTTCGGTTCCACGATCTGAGGCACACGTTCGGAACCCGGATGATCCGCGAGGCGGACATCCGCCGCGTGCAGGAGTGGATGGGACACGCCGACATCCAGACGACGATGAAGTACCTGCACTACGACCGCGCGACGAGGACGCCCAGCTCGTCGCCGAAGCGTTCGGTGGCTCGGTCGCCTCCGGCCCACGTGCTGGAGCCAAGCGGTAGCCGTCTCGACCCCGTCACCGACCGAGAAACACTTCGGCTTCGTGCCAGGACAGAGCGTCGCTGTCAGGACGGAGGGCGTCGATTTTGGGGAGCCGGATCTCGCGCCCTTCCAGCTCGTAGTACACCCGACCGTTGGCGTATTCGTCACGAAGCTTGCCGCTCACGGCCAGCCGCAGGTTCGGACTGACCGTCACGTACCCGAGATCGAAGAGCCGGTGCAGGTCACGTCTGAGCGGAATGCCGTTCGGGATCGAATGTGTTCCGCCCACCGCCCAGGGTCGGATGTGCGCAGCATCGATCACCGGCAGCGAATGTTCCGTGGTCACAGCGCACTGCTGCCCGTAGGCATCGAGTACGGCGAGTCGGAAGCTTGACTGGCCAAGCCGCGGCGTGATCAGCACCGGTTTGCCGGCGCGCTGCGCGTCCAGGGTCGCGCTCCGCCCAAAGTAGGACATCGGGCAGGTGGTCTCCTAGCTGGACTACGCATGTCCCGATGGACAGAGGCACACGGCTATCTTCCCTCTCCGTCTGAACGTTCCGTATCGTTGGCAGCATGGCGACGGTCGTGCACGGCACAAGACGGCGATGACGCGAAGCATGCTTTCGCGTCCGGTCGCCCGTGCGCTCGAGGACGGCGTCATTAACTCCCGAGACGGCGGTCCTCGACTATGGATGCGGTCGGGGCGGGGACGTCGCGCGGCTCGTCAACGCCTGGGCATCGTCCTGCCGAGGGCTATGACCCCGTGTACCGCCCGGACGCCGGTCAGCGAACCGCCGACGTGTCAACCTCGGCTACGTCATCAATGTCATCGAGGACCCGCCCGAACGCGGCGGACGTCTGAGTCGGCCTGGAGGCTGACCGGCGAGCGCTGATCGTTTCGGCCCGGCTGGAGAAGCGAGGCAGCGAAGGCGTTCGACGCCGCCGAGCTCACGGCGATGGCTAGCTGACGTCAAGCCGGGCACCTTCCAGAAGTTCTTCTCGCGGCTCGAACTCCGCAGTTCATCGAGACGGCCGCTCGGACGAGCAACGGTTGCCGCCGCCCCTGGAATCTTCTTGACGTCTTTCGTGATCCGACCGAGACGAGCAGAGGTTTCTTGGCCCGCCGCGTTCGTCGCACGCTCCTAGCCGCGCTCACGCGTTGATCTTTGCCGAGCACGAGGAGCTTCTCACGCCGCTCGTCGCGTTCGTCGAGGAACCGAGGTCGGCTTCCACGCACGGAGCAGCGTGTCGCGTTCGCCGAGCTTGAGCAGGCAGCTCGGGTCAGTCCGCAACGCTTTCGCTGTTCATTCGCCGGGTCACCGGCGATGAGACGCTGGGATCGCATTCGCCTCGCCCGAAGCGACGACCTGCTCGTCTACCTGGCCCTGTCGCGGTTTGGCCGGCGACCGCGCGTCAGAGCTCTGCCGACCGACTCCAGCACGACATCAAGGACTTCTTCGGGAGCTACAAGGCCGGCTGCGACCTGAAGCCGACCGTCTGCTGTTCGCGATCGCCGACGAGGACCGGGTCAGCGAGGCGCGCGATCGATGCGGCCCCGTCGGTAAGCGGACCCGCGACGCGCTCTACGTCCACACCTCAGCCGTCGGACGAACTCGTTCCCGTGCTGCGTGTCCTCGATGGCTGCGGGCGGGCCGTGCTCGGGACGGTCGACGAGACGACGCTCATGAAGTTCCGGACGAGACCGTCCGGTGATCTCGTACCTCGCGTATCCGGACTTCGACGAGATCCCATCCTGCGCTACAGTCCGCCTACACCGTCGACCTGCAGTCGCTGCGAACTCGACCACCGCGACTATCGCGAGCTCGCAAATCCCCCAATCCTCCATCGCAAAGAGCTGTTTGTCGGCCCGGACTACCCGGTCTCGCGGCGATTCGAGCGGCTCACGCAGGCTGAGGCGCGGGCCGGCCTTTACCGAGAGCCGGAGCGGATCGGCACGCGGCAGGGTGGCAGGACTCGTTGGAGCGGCGTGGCGTTGAAGGACATCGCGCGTGCCCAGCGGACAGCTCAGTGGCGCAGCGTCCGGGCCATGCACGCGTCCGGCTATCCAGAGCCGATCATACTTGAGACGCGCTCTGTCGCGTCCTCGACCGATCTACCTTGACTACCAGGCCAGCACGCCCGTCGATCCCCCGGGTGCTCGACGTCATGCTCCCGTTTCTCCGCGGGAGATATGGGAACGCGTCGAGCGTTCAGCATGAGCCCGGGCGACGGGCCGCGGCCGCGAGTCGAGCGAGCTCGAGGCCAGGTCGCAGCGCTCGTTGGGCGCACGGCCCGCGGAGATCATCTTCACGAGCGGCGCGACAGAAGCGAACAACCTTGCGCTTCGCGGACTAGCCGCGGCGCATGATCGACCGGGCCACATCATCTCCTGCACCACCGAGCACCCAGCCGTCCTGAGCCCCTCCGCGCGCTCGAACAGACGGGTTGGAGCCGTCACATATCTCGGCGTGGACGACGCTGGACAGATCGACCTTGACGATCTGCGCAGCAGCTTTCGGAGCGACACCGTCCTGGTCTCGCTCATGGTGGCGAACAACGAGATTGGGACGCTCCATCCGATAGAGAGCGTCAGCGCAATTGCTAGCGAGTATGGCGTGCTCGTGCACACGGACGCGACACAGGCGGCCGGCAAGATCAATCGGATGTCCAGCGGCTCGGCGTGGACCTGCTCTCGTTGTCCGGGCACAAGCTCTACGGTCCTCAAGGCGTCGGCGCGCTGTACGTGAGCGCGAAGCCAGACGACGGCTTCAACCGCAACTGCATGGTGGGGGACAGGAGAATGGACTGCGCAGCGGAACGCTGAACACCCCGGGCATCGTCGGGCTTGGAGCGGCGCATGCGAGTCGCGCGACGCGGAGATGACCGACGAGCCGACCGGGTTGCCCGCGCAGCGAGACCGACTCCGCGACGTGCTTCGCGACGGTAGCCCAGACATGCGCGAGTAACGGCCGCACGTGCGGCTCGACCGCCTCCCAGGCGCGCTCCACGTTACTTTCCCGGGGGCCGACGCCGACGCGGTAATGGCCAATACTCCCGAGCGTCGCGATGGCCTCGGGTAGCGCCTGCTCGTCGGCCGCACCCGGACCCTCTCACGTCTTACGCGCGATCGGAATGCCTGCGAGCACGCCGAGCGTCGCTGCGTCTGAGCATCGGCCGCTTTACCACCGATGAGGCAGGTTCAGCGCGCGGCCATGGCTGATCCTTCGAAGCGGTCGGCTCGCGTACGCGCAGCTACGGGCTCCTCCGGCACGACTGTCCGAATGGCTGTCGCGTGACCGAACGGCTGCTCGACACCCATGAGCACAGCGAAGGCATCGCTCTTGTGCCCGAGCTTCGCTCGCCACGAGACGTTCCATCCTCGCTATGGCTGGCTCAAGAAGGGCTTTGATGCCGCGAGGCAAGACCCCTCGTTCTTCCTGCAACCCGACGCGACCACGCAGCTTGGTGTGGGCAAGAACATGGTCCGCGCGATCCGGTATTGGTGCAGCGCGTACAAGGTGCTCGAGGAGCGCCCGAATCCGGAGAACACTCGTCTTCGCAACTCGCACCCGACGCGTTCGGTCGACGCTCTACTCGACGACGAGGGCTGGGACCCGTACCTCGAGGATCCCGCGTCACTCTGGCTTCTGCATTGGCAGCTTTTGCGCTCCCCGTGCGCGGCGCCAGCCTGGTTTGCGATCTTCAACAGGTTCCGTGCCAACGACTTCACGGACGAGGCGCTTGTCTCTCAGCTACGGCTGTTTTGCGACGATCATCCCGAGTGGGGTAAGGTCGCGCACAACTCGCTGCTGAAGGACGCGCGGTGCCTGCTGCGCATGTATGCGAGCGTTACCACCGGCCGCGACCTTGCCGAGGACACGATCGATTCACCTTTTGTCGACCTCGAACTTATCCGAGTCCTCCAGGGCACGCGGCGACATTTCGTGCTCAACGTCGGACCGAAACGATCGCTCTCGGCGCACATCGTCGCTTATGCCTGCATCGACTTCGCCGTTCAGCAGCGGACGAGCGCTCGGATTATGACACTGTCACGCCTGACACACGCGCCGGGAAGCCCAGGACGAGCTTTTCAATTGACAGAAGCTGTCCTTGCAGAGGTGCTCGATTCTTTCGCCACAACGTACGCAGGCCTACAGCTGACGCAGGCCGCTGGCACCAGACAGCTGGTTTTCGATGATTCACTCGATGGACAGCCGACGCGCATCCTCGACGATTACTACGCCCTTCGATCCTCACGCGGAACGACAGTCCATCGCAAGGCCGCCGCATGATGTCGCTCGCAGACGTTGTGATCATCGAGCACCGCAACGTGCGGTCGGTCAACGTGGAGCGGGAGCTTGATAGCTCTTCACCGCTGGATGGCTTCATCGCGACCGAGCAGGTGCTGGACGTCCTGCGCCGCCTCTTGGCCGCGTGCGAACCTCGAGCCCGCCGGTCGTGCTTGGTCGGTCACCGGTCCCTACGGCGCTGGCAAGTCTTCATTTGCTCATTTCTTCTGCGCGCTTGTTGGCCGCGCCGAGACGACGCTGCAGCGGCGCGCTCGAGCCCTTCTCGAAGCTGCGAGCCCGAGTCGCTAGCGCAACTTGTGCATCCGCGACGGGTAGTCGATGTTGCCGAACTGGCTTCATCCGGGCGGCGGTGACCGCCGAGCGCGAGCCTGTGAGCTCGACCGTCGCTCGCGCGCTGTATCGCGGGGCCGAGGATTACTGGGGCGGTCGGCGTGGTCGGCGCCCGGACGTCCTCCACGATCTCCATTCAGCCGCGGTCGGCATCCAGCGCGGCGAGCATCCCGATCCGCGCTGGGTGCTCGACGCGCTCGAGGACCTGATCGTCGGTCGCTCCCGTGCTGCTTGTGATCGATGAGCTCGGCAAGGCGCTTGAGTACGCGGCAGATGCGTCACGCGAAGCAGATCTCTATCTGCTGCAGCAGATCGCCGAGCGATTCTCCTCGAGCGCGGGGATGCTTCCAGGCTTCTTCATCGCTCTCGCAGCACCTTGCGTTCGAGGACTATGCAACCGGGCTCTCTGCCGGCGCGTCGCCGGGAGTGGCGAAAGATCCAGGGTCGGTTCGAAGACGTCGCATTCGCCGGCGGCTCTGGCCACGCAGCCAAACTCATCGGCGGCTCGCTCCTTTCTGGGCAGCCACGCCCGCTGTCAAGGCCGCTATGGAGCTTGCGACGCGCGACCTACTCGCGATCGCCCCAGAGCTTCGGCCAACGCTCGATGCGCTCGGGCCGGCCCCGGCCGGGTACCCACTTCATCCGACGTCGATCCCCGCATTGGTCGAGCTCGCGGGCCGCTTTGGCCAGCACGATCGATCGATGATGGCATTTCTGACCAGCGAGGCGCCCGACGCGCTGCCCAGCTTTCTACGCAGCGACGAGCGTCGACGCGCGGCCAAGGTTCGTGCGTCTCCCGACGATCTATGACTACTACGTAGACGGGGCAGCGTCGCTCGCGCTCGTTGGCGAGGACGCAGCCCGGCTCCGCGAGATCCGCGGACGAATCAGCTGAGGCCACCGAGGTCAGCCGACGCTTGAGCGCGATTGCCTGAAAGCGATCGGGGTGCTCAATCTTGTGGGCTACGGGGAGTTTTGCTGCCAACGAGGATCTCCTCGTTCAGGCGGTCGCGCGGACCATCCCGAAAAGCCGATCGAAACTCGATGAGGTACGTAGCGCTTGAGAGCTCGAGCGTGGCGGGCCTCTCACCTACCGCGAGTTCGCCGGCGAATACCGGGTCTGGCAGGGATCGGACTTTGACGTGGTCAGGCGCATCGCCGAACAACGGAAGCAGATCGCACAGGACGTCGCCATCCACGGATTGCCCATCGAGCAGATCGCTGCCGCCGTTCCGCCCCGGCCGCGTGGTAGCTCGCCGTCACAGCCAACGCATCGAAGTGCTGCGCTACTTCGAGGCGCGCTACGAGCGAGAGTTTCCGACGACCCGCCGGCTTGCGAACACGCGGATTCCGATGGCCTGCTGCTGTACGTGCTCGCGCATGACAGGCCATGCCTTCGCAGGTGCCTGCGCGCTGACGGACGAGGCCGGCCGCTGGTCGTCCGTCGCGAGCCATCACCGTCGCCGACATGACCGAAGCCGCAATCGATGCCGCTGCGGCGCGATCGGGTGCTGGAGCGGACCAGCGACCTCGCGACGTCGTCGCTCGTACGGAGATCCGTCACCGCGCCGCCCTCGCGCAGGTCGCGCTCGGTGAGCGCGTCGAGGCTGCGCTTCGATCCGAGCCGCACCCGGGTACACCTGTTTCGCGGCTGGCCGCCGCGTCGTGATCAAGACTCGATCGCGAGCTTTCCGACCTGCTTTCACGTCTCTGCGACGAGACCTACCATCGCTCGCCGTCGATCCGCAACGAGATGCTCAACCGTCGAGAGCTCACCTCGCAGGGCGCTAAGACGCGACGCGAGCTGTTGGAGCGGATGTTCTAAGCTGCGAGACGCGCCGGCGCTCGGATATCTCCGGGTTCGGCCCGGACCGCGCGATGTACGAGTCGGTTCTCGCGGCATCAGGTCTACATCGCGAACGAGGCGGGAAGTCTCTGGGCCTCGGGCCGCCGCAACGAGGACGCGGACTACGGCCCGCCTGGGAAGCCATCAACTCGTTCCTCGATGCGGCCACCGAGCGCCCGGCAGCGTCGACCAGCTCTACGCCCAGCTGATGGCGCCGCCGTATGGGATGAAGGAAGGGCCGATCCCCGCTGCTGATCGCCGCCGCTCTTATTCATCGCTCCGACGACATGTTCGTCTTCGAAGAAGGCTCGTTCCTGCCTCGGCTCGGTCCCGAGCATTTCGAGCGACTCATCAAGACGCCGGAGCGGTTCTCGCTCAAGCGGGCCTCGATGGTGGGCGTCCGGGCCGCGTATACCGCGATCTTCAGGATCTCCGCTCGGATCGCCCGGCAGCGCTTCCGCTAACGTCCGCAATCCAACGACGCTTGCCGTTGTTCGACCGCTCGTCTCCCTTCTTCAGGCCCTGCCCGAATACAGCGCGAAAGACCGGCTCGCTCAGCCCGACCGCGCAGCGGGTGCGCGATGCTTTGGCGAGACAACCTCAGAGCCAGACGAGCTGCTGTTCACGCACGCTGCCGGCGGCTTGCGGTCTAACCGACTGTCCGAGGAAAACGGCGCCGGCGTACATCTGCGTCCTTGGCCTCGACGGGGCGACTCGACGAGCTCACCGGCGCCTACGACGCGCTGCTCGAACGGATCGCCGCGACGCTGAGCACCGCGTTCGACACGCGAGGGCCCGATCACGCACTGCGAGAGGAGCTGCGTTCGCGGTCAAGGCATCTGATCGAGCACGTCATCGATCGCCGCCTTCGCGCATTTCTGCTGATGGCCGCGACGAAGAGCTCGAGGATCGCGAGTGGCTCGAGGCGATCGCGACCGTCCTCGCGCAGAAGCCGCCAGCGAGCTGGTCCGACACGGACCTCGCGGTCTTCGAATCTGCAGCGCTCGAACTCGCCCGGCCGTTCCGCCGGCTCGAGCTCCTCATCTCCAGATGGCGACCGTCCGCAGGACGGCTTCTCCGCGCGCCGCGTGACGCGTGACGCAGCCAGACGGAACCGAGAAGAGCCAACTCGTTTGGCTAGAAGATGCTCGCGTCGTCGCGCTCGACCAGCGTGCTCGACGACGCTCTCGGCAGGCGCGACGCATTGGAGGCCCAGACGCCGCCGAAGGCCTGCTTGCGCTTCTTGTCGAGCGGGTTCTGGCCGACCGGAACCGCTACAACGATCAAGCCGACATCCGCGACGAACCTACGGCCGGCGAATGTGAAATGATCAACACGTTTCTGAGACACAGCGCGTGTCCGACACGTCCTCGGGATCTCCGGCGGCAAGGACAGCGCCGCGCTCGCGATCTACATGCGCGACCGCGTGCCCGAGATGGAGTACTTCTTCTGCGACACCGGACGCGAGCTCCCCGAGACCTACGAGTACCTCCAGCGGCTCGAGGCCGTGCTCGGCAAGCCGATCGCTCGGCTCAACGCCGAGCGCGACTTCGACCACTGGCTGCAGGTCTACGGGGCGCGCTGCCGTCAGCCCGCAGATGCGCTGGTGCACGAAGAACCTGAAGATCAAGCCGCTCGAGGCGTGGATCGGCGACGACGAGACCGATCACGCTACGTCGGCATCCGCGCCGACGAGAACCGCGATGGCTACGTCTCGCACAAGCCCAACATCACCGCGGTCTTCCCGTTCAAGGAGGACGGCATCGACAAGGACGACATCCTGCGCATCCTCGACGAAGCCGGCGTCGGCCTGCCGACTACTACGAGTGGCGGACCCGGTCGGGCTGCTTCTTCTGCTTCTTCCAGCGCAAGTACGAATGGGTTGCGCCTCGCCGACGAGCACCCGGACCTCTTCGAGCAAGCAGTCGCGTACGAGGACAAGGTCAACTACGAGGCCCAGGCGATGGAAGGAGCGCCAGTTCACGTGGTCGCAGGGAGAGCCTTCGCGAGCTCATCGCGCGCCGAGACGAGATCATCGCCAGCATCGAGGAGGCGATGGCCCGCGAGCAGCGGGCCGCTCCGAACCGGCCGCTCGTGAGTCCTGGCGACGTGCTCGACGACGAAGACGGCACGCCCCCTGCCAGGTCTGCCACGTCTAGCAGACACATCACTTCCGGTTCGCTCGCTAGCGAGTAAGTTCGGTTCGACCGAGATGCGGTACGGCTGGAGTCTCGATCCACTTGCCTGGCAGGCCCTCGCGATGCCGGAACACGAGCACGCCTGGCATCGAGCTCCTTTTCGGCTGCTGCACCGGAATCTCGTCCCAGACGCATCAGGCGTCTATATGCTCGCCAGCGTGAAGGCGTTCGACAGATCTACCAGACCGGCTCTACAACGCCCTGTACGTGGGGCAGACCGTGAATCTCAGAACTCGGTTCCGGCAGCATCTTCAGCGGCCAAGTCAGAGGTTGCACGCGCCACGCGCTGCTTTAAGACGCTCCACTTCTGGTTCTGCACGGTCAGCCTCGAGCATCTCGACCGGTTGGAAGCCATGCTGATTGAATGCCTCGGGCCGACCGCCAATCGAGTCGCTGCATCAAAGCAAAGTGGGTTCCCCCGTCGCCGCCGGGGGTTAGAGCTCGCATCGGGACAAACGTGAACGTATATCCAGCCATGGTCGCACAGATGGGGCGATGGAATTATTACCTCGTGAAGATGAACATGCGGGAACTCAACAGAGAGCGGCAGTTTGCACACGACGTTACGACGACCGCACCCTGGACGAGGCGATTCAGCGCGTCCTGAATACGGGGCATGTGAAGAAGGATCTTGTGACCTACCTACAGCGTCAACCGGACCGTTTCTTTGCCTCGATCGTGGTCGCCGCCATGGGCGGCAATCCAAAGTTCTTTCCGGTGTTTATCGAGGGGGACCCCAAATTCCAGGTCCTCGCGTCCGACGAGCGTTTCAACAAGTCGTTCGGCGTCCTCGCATTCGATGGCTCACAGCAGTACTACGCCCTAGATGGGCAACACCGGCTTGCAGCCATCAAGACCCAGCAATACGAGACTCTGAACCAAAAACGACATAACAT